>JBGSYF010000016.1:0-44956 GCA_041751015.1 Chitinophagales bacterium | reverse complement strand
CGCACCTGTGCCCAGCGCCGCACCCGCACCTGTGCCCTCTCCTTCCCCTGGCGCCGAACCCGCGCCCGAAGCTGCCCAACCCGCAGAACCCGCCCAACCCGCAGAACCCACTCTCGCCGCCGCCGCCACAGCAGCACCCGCGCCCAATCCCCCCCCCAAAAAAACAGCCGGTCCTCTGAGCAACTCCATCAAGTTACCCAAGGCCGCAGACCTCAAAGCGACACTGAAAGCCCGCAAAGAAGCAGAACTGGCAGCCCTCCAGGCTGCTCAGTCTCAGGCCGCATCCGCAACATCGGATCGGGATTCAGCCCCCATTCCACTGGACATGGAGCGGATCAACCGATGCTGGAAGCAGCTCGCGCAGGATCACGCAGGGGCCAAGCGCATGTCCGTAGCAAAACTTATGGAAGCGGCCACCCTGAGCTGCGGACCAGATCAGGAATTGCTGATTCAGGTGGACAACGGCATTCAGCAGGAGATGATTCGCGAGCAGATTCCCTCTTTCCGGGAATTGCTGTTGGCCAGCTCCGTGGCCTTCAACCGCATTCAGGTTGATGTGAATCGCGAAAAGCATCCTGAGCAGCAGGATGTTCCCTATACCGCCCAGGATCGACTGGCCAGGATGAGCGAGAAAAATCCATTGCTCAACGACCTGCGCGACAAGCTCGGTCTCGAACTCGAATTCTAAACTTCCCAGATAGTTTTATGTTATTCAAAAAAATCTTCTCCATTGTGATTTTATCCACGCTATTGCCGCTGCGCGACCTGCAGGCGCAAGTCTCGGTGACACCCATGCCCAGCCCTGAAGCCAGCGCACCCAAAGACGATGAGGAGGATACCCCTCGCAATTTTTCCTATACCTCAGTGCCGGAGGACCCCACCAAGACCCGCATCTATAAACTCGACAATGGACTGACGGTCTATCTGTCGGTGAATAAAGACGAGCCCCGCATTCAAACCTATATCGCCGTTCGAGCCGGCTCCAAGAACGACCCGGCTGAAACTACGGGGCTGGCTCACTACCTGGAGCATATGCTCTTTAAGGGCACGGATGAAATCGGCACCCGGGACTACAAGATGGAGGCCATGAAGCTCGAAGAGATCTCCGAGTTGTTTGAACGTCACCGCATGGCCAGCGACCCCGAAGAGAAGATGCGACTTTATGCGGAGATCGATCGCCTTTCCGGTCAAGCGGCTTTTTACGCCATTCCCAATGAATACGATAAGATGGTCTCGGCGATGGGCGCCAAGGGCACGAATGCCTGGACCTCCTTTGATCAGACGGTTTACACCAACGACATTCCCTCTACCGAGCTCGAAAGTTGGGCTAGCCTTGAAAGTCATCGCTTCCAGACCCTTGTCTTGCGCCTCTTCCACACCGAGCTTGAGACGGTTTATGAGGAGTTCAATATTTCTCAGGACCGCGATGCGCGCAAGTCCTCCAAAGCGCTGTTCGCAGCGCTTTTCCCGGATCATCCCTATGGGACACAGACCACCATTGGGGAGGGGGAGCACCTCAAGAACCCCTCTATGGTCAACATTCACAACTACTTCAACCAGTACTACGTCCCCACCAACATGGCCATTTGCATGGCCGGTGATATGGATCCGGATGAGAGCATCGCAATCCTCAATCGGCATTTTGGGCAGTGGCAGTTTAGAGAGATAGCCGAGTGGGAGGTGCCGGGAGGCGAAGGACCCCAGGGTGTTCAGCATACGGAGGTCTTTGGTCAGGAGCCGGAGAATGTACTGATCGGGTATCGCTTGCCCGCCTTTAGCGCCATTGACTGGGCCATAGCCCGAATGGTGGACGGATTGCTGCAAAACGGCAGTGCTGGTCTGATTGATCTCAACCTGGTGCAGCAGCAAAAGGTGCTCGGGGCTTCTTCTTATCTCTATGTCTTAGCCGATCATTCCATGCATTTGTTCTCCGCCCGACCGCGTGAAGGGCAGAGCCTTGAAGAGGCCGAAGCGCTGCTTATGGCCGAGCTGGAAAAACTGCGCCGCGGCGATTATCCGGACTGGATGTTACAGGCGGTAATCAACAATGAAATGCTCAAACTGACCCGTCGAATGGAAGGCAACCGGGGAAGGGCAGGTGCCTTTGTCGAGGCCTTTACCCTGGGCATGAGCTGGGAGGAATACCTCAACCAGTTCAACTTCCTCAAACGGGTGCGCAAGACCATGGTGACGGATTTTGTCAACAAGCACTATGGTGCTGATTACGCGGTAGTTTACAAACGCCAGGGTGAGGACACGGAGGTTTACAAGGTCGAAAAGCCCAACATCACCCCCATCACGGCCAACCGCAATGATGTTTCCTTCTATGCCAGCAATTTTCTGAAGAGAAAAGTCGATCGCGAAAAGCCCGAGTTCGTCGACTACAAAAAGGCCATTTCCGACAGCAGGCTCAGCAGTAAGGTTCCTTTCAGCGCGGTGAAGAACAACACCAATGAGCTGTTCCAGTTGACCTACATACTGGATATGGGACAAGATCACGATCCGCTTCTGGCTTTGGCTACGGAGTACTTCCCCTATCTGGGAACAGATACCAGCAGCGCATCCGGGATTGCCCAGGCTTTCTTTCGACTCGGGTTGGAATACAGCGCATCGGCCAGCCGGGACCGGATCAGCATCAGCCTTTCCGGGCTGGATGAAAACATGGAAGAAGGCGTCAAGCTGCTCGAGTACATGATCGCTCATCTCAAACCCGATCAGCAGGCCCTCAATGATCTGGTGGATGGCATCATCAAGGAGCGCGAAAATGCCAAGACGCAGAAGAACGTCATTCTGATGCAGGCCATGTACAACTACGCGCGATTTGGCCCTACCAATCCCTTCAGCAAGCGCATTCCCGAATCAGAACTCCGGGCATTGCAGGCCGATCAACTCGTTGACAAGCTGAAGGATGTGTTCAGTTATGAGCACCGTATTTTTTATTATGGTCCTCGAAACACCAATGCCGTCATCAGCCTCCTGGATCAGTATCACAAAGCACCTGCGAAGCGCACGGACCTGCCAGAGGCGTTCAAATTCAAGGAGCAAGCCACCGATCAGGGCATCGTCTATTTCGTGCACTTTGATATGGTACAGGCACAGATTCTGATGATGAGCAAGGGGCCAGAGCTGAACCCCAAACTTATGCCCATGCTGGAATTGTTCAACGACTATTTCGGCAGCGGTCTGAGTTCCATCGTGTTTCAGGAGATTCGCGAGTCGCGGGCACTGGCCTACTCGGCCTATGCCAATTACGGGGTGCCCCAGAATGTCGGCGAATCGCATTATCTCAGAGCCTTTGTCGGAACTCAGGTGGACAAGATGCCCGAAGCCATCACTGCCATGCAAAATCTTTTGCAGGACATGCCAGAAGCCACTCAGCAGTTTGAAAGCTCACGCGAATCAGTGCTCAAGCGCATTGAATCCGATCGAATCACCAAAGCATCCATTTTCTGGAGCCGGGAGAACAATCTAAGAAGAAATATAAAATATGATATTCGCAAAGATGTTTACAGCGAGGTCTCTAAGACCAATTTTACCGGCCTGAACAGCTTCTTCAAGAAGGAGATTGCCGGGAAGCCGTTCAACTACCTGGTCATGGCCGACCGGAGCAAGGTGGACATGAGCAGCCTTCACAGTCTGGGCACGGTTCGCGAACTGACGCTGGAAGAGATCTTCGGCTACTGAGCCGCTCAGCGGTTTTGATGGCCTGAAGCGGCTTTTCCAGCCCCCTTCACGGGCTGCTTATGCTGTGTAATGCCTAATTTGCAGCGGGTTTGGTTCGGGGACTGCGCTCTTTCGACCCAAACCATTATAAAACAAGCAATTCAAGAGAATTTCTATGGCGGAGATTATTCGTATGCCCCGTATGTCGGATACCATGACCGAGGGCGTGCTGGTAGAATGGCATAAAAAAGTCGGAGACGCGGTCAAAAGCGGTGATATTCTGGCCGAAGTGGAGACCGACAAAGCCACGATGGACCTGGAGAGCTTCCAGGAGGGCACCCTTCTGCATCTGGGCGTTGAGAAAGGCGCTTCGGTGCCGGTAGACGCCATCATAGCCATCCTGGGCAAGAAGGGTGAGGATATCAAAGAAATCCTGAGCGCAGAGAAGGCCAAGGCTTCCGAAAAAGAGGCTGAGGCGAAGGAGGAAGAAGCTCCGACAAAGTCCGAATCCAAGGCTCCGGCGGCATCGGCCTCCGGCTCCTCCGGGTCTGAAAAGTCAGATGCCTCCGCACCAGCGCCCGCAGCCTCCGCTCCAGCGAAAGCACCCGCGCAGGCCAGCCCGGCCTCCCAGGCAGCCTCTTCCTCGGACAACGGAGACAATGGCCGCATTAAAGCCTCACCCCTGGCTAAGAGCATGGCCAAAGAGCGGGGTCTGGACATCAGCCAGATACCAGGCAGCGGAGACAATGGCCGCATTGTGCGCCGCGATGTGGAGAGTTTTGTTCCTTCGAAAGCCGAGGGGTCCGATTCCAAAGGCGGGGCACAGACCATCATCCTTTCCCCCGTAACAGGAGAGGAGAAGTACAAGGAAGTTCAGGTCAGTCAGATGCGCAAGACCATTGCGCGCCGTCTGGCCGAGAGCAAATTCAGCGCCCCTCACTTCTACCTGACCATGGACATCAACATGGCCAGGGCATCCGAAGCCAGAGAGCGCCTGAATGAGGTGGCCCCGGTCAAGATCTCCTTCAACGATATGGTGGTCAAGGCGGCGGCGATTGCGCTTCGCCATCACCCGGGAGTGAACAGCTCCTGGCTGGGCGACCGCATCCGAACCAACGAACACGTGCACATCGGCGTTGCTGTTGCCGTGGATGAGGGCCTGCTTGTGCCGGTGATTCGCTTTGCCGACGGCAAGGGTCTTGCGCACATCAGTGCAGAGACCCGCGAGCTGGCTGGAAAGGCCCGCAACAAAAAGCTGCAACCTTCGGACTGGGAGGGCAATACCTTCACCATCTCCAACCTGGGTATGTTTGGCATTGAGGAATTCACGGCCATCATCAACCCGCCCGATGCCTGCATCATGGCCGTTGGGGCCATCCGCGATGTGCCGGTGGTGGAGAACGGCGCGGTGGTGCCGGGCCAGCGCATGAAAGTGACCCTTTCCTGCGATCACCGCGTGGTGGATGGAGCTGTAGGCTCCAAATTCCTCAACACCTTCAAGGAACTGTTGGAAGAACCGGTGCGTTTGCTCCTCTGATGCCCGAGCATACTCTTCCTCTATCTCTGCCCCGGACACTGCTTATTGGCGCGTCCGAGCATCCGTGGAGATACAGTTTTATCGCTGCATCGCGGTTGATAGCTGGCGGTGCAGACGTGGTTTTGATCGGCAAGCAAGCCGGCAAGATCATGGGCAAGAAGATCCTGACCGGGCAACCGAACCTGGAGGGAATTGACACCGTCACCCTCTATCTGAACGCCCAAAATCAGGCAGAGTACACGGACTATTTGCTCAAGCTTAAGCCCCGGCGGGTCATCTTCAATCCGGGTGCCGAAAATCCACACCTGGCAGCTCTTCTGCACGAGGCCGGTGTCGAAGTTCTGCCCGCCTGCACCCTGGTGATGCTCAGCGCAGGGATGTACTGAGCAAGCCGGAGCGCAACGCCTAAACCCTGCGGGACGCAGGGCAATTCCCCTGATTTAGTGCCGTCTAAATCCTAACTTTGAGGGAAAAGTTCAGCCTGTTTATGCCTTCCCTGACCGAAGAAAATTATCTCAAAGCCATCTTTGCCCTGTCCGAAAAGGAGGGGGCAGATCGCATCAGCACCAATGCGATAGCCGCCCGTGTGAATACCGCAGCGGCCTCGGTGACCGACATGGTCAAAAGACTTTCAGATAAGAATTTAGTAGAATACGAAAAATATAAGGGCGTATCCCTCACGGCCGAAGGCGAGTCTATTGCCAAGGATTTGGTGCGCAAGCACAGGCTCTGGGAGGTCTTTCTGATGCAGAAACTGGGCTTTGCCTGGGACGAAGTGCACGAGATGGCCGAAGACCTGGAACACGTGCACCATCCCAAGCTCATTGAGCGCCTGGCTGATTTTCTCGGCAACCCCCGATTTGATCCTCACGGCGACCCCATTCCCGACCGGCACGGAAACATCGCCTACCACAAAGAACTCTACCTCAACCAGCTCAAGAGCGGTGATCGGGGGGTGATCGTTGCCGTAGAGCAGGACGATGCGGAGTTTCTGCGCTACCTGGTCCGGGTGGGCCTTGTGCTGAACGTCGAGATTGAAGTATTGGAAACCGAAGACTATGACGGTTCCTGCACCCTTCGCATCGGGCGCAACAAGCGCAGCATCAGCGAGAAAGTTGGGGAGAAGCTTCGGGTGCGGAAGCTCTGAGGCGCTTGTGCCAGAGAAACACCAGGGCAAATTGCAGGCCGAGCACTACCGTCATCGCTCCGGCGATGTTGGCGTTTAACCAGGCCGCCAGCAAGTAACCGCCCAGGCTTCCGGCCACAGAAAACACCGAGGCCAGCACAAGCATGTTCCTGAGCTTATCGCTCAGCAAATGTGCGGTTGCCGCAGGAACGGTCAGAAAGGCCACCACCAGAATAGCGCCTACCGACTCAAAGGAATTCACTGCACTGACCGAAACCAGGGCCATGAGCAGGTAGTGCCAGCGCCCGGTAGAGAACCCTGTCGCGCGGGCGTATTCCGGGTCGAAGGTGGTCAGGAACAGCCCCCGGTAGCCCAGGATGATCACCAGCAGGATCAGTACCAGATTCCCCCCGAGCCAAAGCGTCGAGCGGGGAATACCCCAGTATCGTTCATCAAATACGATAAAACCTAATTCGCCGTACAGCACGCACTCCTGATCCAGATCCACATTGCCCCCAAAGGCCGAAACCATAATCACGCCTATGGCAAACAAAAAGGTGAACACCAGGCCCATGGCCGCATCGTTCTGCACCCCCCCCTTGCGCTGCACCGTGTCAATCAGCCAGGTGCAGCCCAGACCGACGGAGGCCGCTCCCAACAGGGCAGGAGCGGAGTGCAGACCCCCGCTCAGCAGGTAGGCCGCGGCAATTCCCGGAAGCACCGAGTGGGCAATCGCATCCCCGATCATGGCCTGCCTGCGCAGCAAGAGATAGGAGCCCAGCAAAGCGCCGCTGACCGCAACCAGTGAGCCGGTCAGCACAATCCAAAATGCATCCTGCCAAAGTATGTTCTCCATATCAGCGGGGGATATCGCGGTTGTGAGGATCGCGCTCCGGGTAGTCGAGCGCCGCTTCGAGCTCGGCTTCTATCTGTGGAGTGATCAGGTGTTCCATGGCTTCGGCATCGTCGTGCACGTGATCCGCCGCAATGCGCAAATAGCGGGTCAGGTAGAGCTCCCAAAGGCGGTGCAGACGGGCCAGTCGGGCACCGCGCTCCATACCGCGCTCGCTGAGCCGGTAGTGCTGACCCTCCTTGCTCAACCATGCGCCGCGCAACAGGCTCCACAATTGCAACCGCAGCATGAGCGGCGAGAAGTAGCGCTTGGCGATGATGCCCTCCCGCGTCAGACCGATTTGAAAATCACCGCTCTGTTCCCCGCTGTGGTAGAGCAGTTTGAGCAGGTTTTCCGCATTGACCTTCCACTGGTGTTGCCCCTGCGCCAATCGCCTGGACAACCAACCTTTTTCCGGAGCCAGAAGCATAGAGGCAAAAGCCAGAAGGCTCATCATCACAATGATCCAGGGTCCCGTGGGCATATGGCTCTGGCGAAAGGAGACATAACATCCCAAAACACTCGCCAGGCTGGCAAAGAGCGCGCTGAGCACAATCATGCGGGGCAGGCGATGGGTCCAGAAACGCGCAGCCAGTGCGGGGCTGATCAACAGGGCTGCCATAAGCACCACGCCCACCGTTTGTATGCCCGTAACAATGGCCAAAACCGTCAATGTGGACAAGATCCATTCCAGTCGGCGCAGGGGCCAGCCCATAGCCTGGGTGAAGGCGGGGTCAAAACTCATCAGCTTGAAAGGCCGGTAGAGCAGGATCACACTGCTGCAGAGCAGCGCGCCCGTGAAGGCAAACAGACTCAGATCCCCGGGCAGAATGGCCGCTGCCTGCCCAAAGAGAAAGTGCTGCAGGCCGCTTTGCGAACCCCTTTCGCCCTGCTGAATAAAGGTCAGCAACAACACGCCCAAACCGTAGAACACCGAGAGCACCAGCGCGATGGCGATGTCGGTTTTAAGGCGGCTCTTTCTGTTGATCAATTCAATGCTCATCAGCGCCAGCCAACCGCTGATAAATGCGCCGGGCAACAACACCCAGAGACTACGGCTGCCCTGGAGCATAAAGGCCAGGCATATGCCGGGCAGCACGGAATGCGCCACCGCATCGCCAACCAGCGCTCGTTTACGGAGATAGGCGAAATTGCCGATCACCGCCGTGGAGATGCTCACCAGCAAGGTGCCCAACACCACATAGCGCACATTGGGATCCTGCAGCGATAGAAATTGGAGCAGATCTTTCATGGCGCAAAAGCAAAGCAGTGGTATGGTTCAGGTGCGCTCATCACTCCCGGATAGGAATTTCCTGTTTGCTGGCCAGCTCCGCCAGGGTATTGAGCAGGGTCAGTTTTCCCCCATAAGTTTCCTGCAAGAGTTCTGTGGTGAAGACCTTCTCGCGCGGACCGGCAGCGACCAGGCGAGTGTTGAGCATGATCATCCAGTCGAAGTACTTAGAAGCGGTCTGCAAATCGTGGTGCACTACCACTATGGTCTTGCCCTGATCGCGCAATTGGCCCAGCAAGTTGAGCACGGCCTCTTCCGTTGCCGCATCAACTCCGGCAAAGGGCTCATCCATCAGATATAGATCGGCCTCCTGAGCCAGGGCCCGGGCCAGAAAGACCCGTTGTTGCTGCCCTCCGCTCAATTGTGCAATCTGCCGCCCGGACAGCGCCTCCATACCAACCTGATGCAGACACTCTCTGGCGATGCGCTTGTCCCGTTCGCGCATGCGACCAAAGAGCCCGCGATGCCGGTAGCGTCCCATGAGCACCACATCCAGCACACTGGCGGGAAAATCCCAATCCACGCTCTCGCGCTGCGGAACATAACTCACCTTATCCCGAACCTCATCGAGAGAACGCCCAAACAAACGGGCATAGCCACTGGCTGTGGGAATCAACTCCATGATGGCCTTGATCAAGGTGGACTTGCCCGCGCCGTTGGGCCCAACTATGGCCGCCAGCACTCCGGCGGGAATGCTGAAATCAACATCCCAGAGCGCGGGCTTCTTGCGGTAGCTCACCGTCAGGTCGTGCACCTCTAAAACAGGATCAGAAACGGGCTCTTTCATAACATAACATACTATATGGTATCTTTTGAGATCAGCGCTTCTGAAATTACTTTGGCATTGTGCAGGAGCATTCCAGGATACTGCGCCTCCGGAGTGCCCGCTCTGCCCATCGCATCGCTGAACAACTCCCCGCCGATCACCAGTTCATGCCCCCTCTGCCGGCAGCCTTCTACCACGGATTGTATAGAGCGGGGCGAAACGCTGCTTTCTATGAACACGGCCGGGGTGCGGCGCGCACTCAATTCGCTCACCAAAGTCGAAACATCCTTCAGACCAAACTCAGCGACCGTGCTGATGCCCTGAAGGCTCATCACCTCAAATCCATAAGCCCTTCCAAAATAGGAAAAAGCATCATGAGAGGTGACCAGGAGGCGCTGATCAGGCTGAATTTGCCCGAAAAGTTCATGCAGCTCGGCATGCAGCAACATCAACTCGCGCTCGTAGTTGCGGGCATTGTCCAGAAAAACCTGGCTATGCTCCGGAAACTTTTCGCCCAGTGCGAGCGCCAGCCCCTCCAACCCGGAAGCCCAGAGCTCGACATCAAACCAGCAATGCGGATCGTAAACCTGCGCGTCCTCATCCACCGGGATAAAGGCAGCGGGGTCCAGAAAATCGGTGTAGGCCAGCACCGGCTTGCTCTCGCCCAAGCTCTCCAGCACCGACTGCATCTTGCCTTCCAAATGCAAGCCGTTGTAGAGGATCAGGTCAGCCATGCGCAGGCGCTGAACATCGCCCTGGGTGGCGCGGTAGGAGTGGGGGTCCACCCCTGAGCCCATCAGGGACTGCACTTCGGCTGTAGCCCCTGTAACACGCGACACCGCATCGGCCAGAATGCCCGTGCTGCACACAATGCTGATCATCTCTTTTTCGGGCGAAGGGCGGAGGCCGGATGAACAAGCAGCAACCATAAACAAAAGTCCGATCATCAGGCCCCGACCCATGAAAATTTGCATCCGCAAAAGGTTAATCCAACTTTTCACAGTGTAAAGATAAGCCGCATTTCCAATGTAGTCAAAAAAATTATTTAGAGTAGTCTAAAAAATTGGAATGGGGAATTGCATTTCTTCTCTTAGTATTTTAACCGCGTGATTAACCCTTTCCAACCCGGAGACAAGCGGCAATTCAAACGTCTGGTGGAGCAGGAACACCTGGCGGCCTTTGAAACAGGTCCGGTGCATCCGGTGTACTCCACTTTCGCTCTGGCCCGGGACGCGGAATGGGCCTGCCGGCTCTTTGTTCTGGAGATGAAAGAGGAGCATGAAGAGGGCATAGGCACCTTCATCAGCGTGGAGCATCATAGCCCGGCTCCATTGGGAAGTATGGTGACCTTTGAAGCCATCTTGCTCGAAGTCAGCGGTAACAAAGTGCGTTGCCGCTACCAGGCCTTTGTGGGCGAGCGCTTGATTGCCCGGGGGGAACAGGAGCAGCGCATTCTCGAAAGACGAGCCGTAGATGCGCTCTTCAGAGCCCGGCCAGCCTAACCGTAATTTGTGCTTATGAGAGCTATGTACCGAAAGGAGTACGGATCCGCCGATGTGCTGGAACTCCGGGACATTCCCAGGCCCGAGCCCAAAGATCAGGAGTTGCTCATCCGGGTCAGGGCCGGCACGGTGAACCGCACCGATTGCGGTTTTCTGCGCGGACTGCCCTGGATCGTTCGCCTGTTCAGCGGCTTTCCCAAGCCCAAAATTCCCATCATGGGCAGTGAATTCGCCGGAGAGATTGCCGCTGTGGGAAAGAAGGTGCAGCTTTTTAAAGAGGGCGAACGGGTCTTTGGTTTCAGCGACTCGCGCTTCGGGGCCCATGCCGACTACATGCTGTTCGGTGAAAAGGAAGCTGTGGGCATCATACCCTCCTCCCTGACCTTTGAGCAAGCGGCACCCATCACCGAGGGCGCTCACTATGCCCTTTGCGACCTGAGGGCCGCCAAGGTAGAGCGCGGTCAGCGCATTCTAATCAATGGAGCCACGGGTGCTATCGGTTCGGCGGCGGTACAACTCAGCAAGTTTTTAGGCCTTGAGGTGACGGCTGTTTGCGCCACTCCCCATCTCCAAACCATCCGAAACCTGGGGACTGATACGGTCATTGACTACACCCAAACTGATTTCACCCAAAGCGGGGGCTTGTATGATGTGGTCTTTGATGCGGTGGGAAAAAGTTCTTTTGCGCAATGCAAGCCTCTGCTCAGCAAACGGGGTCTGTACATGTCCACCGAGTTGGGCCCCAACTACCAGAATCCCTTTCTGGCCATGGCCGGCTCGTTCAGTTCCGGCAAAAAAGTGCTCTTCCCCATTCCAACTATTAACAAAGAAGATATAAAATTTTTAGGCGATTTAACAGCAAATGGCCAGCTCAAGCCTCTCGTTGATCGCAGTTATCCCCTTGAACAGGTTCCCGATGCCTTTCACTATGTCGGAACGGGGATGAAAACGGGCAATGTGTTGATCAGCTACTAAAAGTGCGCAGCCCGGCGGGAAGGCGGAGCGCAACCTGAAGGAACGCGGCGCGCAGCCCGGCAGGAACGCAGCCATCAGCCAGAAGTCCAGGCACCCTTCCCCCGAAAAAAGACCGATATTTGCACGCTGTACATCATGGTAGCCCTGGTAAACAAAAGAGCGCGTTACGAATACGAAATTCTGGAGACTTATACGGCCGGAATGGTGCTCTACGGCTCGGAGATCAAGTCCATTCGGGATGGCAAAGCCAACCTGTCGGACAGCTATTGTCAGTTCATCAACGATGAGTTGTGGGTGCGCAACCTGCACATCTCCGAGTACGAATGGGCCAACCGCGACAACCACGAGACCAAGCGCGACCGCAAACTGCTGCTGAGCAAGCAGGAGATGCGCAAACTACACGCCAAGGTCAAGGAGCGCGGCCTGACCATCATCACACTCAAGTTGTTCATCGGGCAGCGCGGCTTCGCCAAACTGGAGATCGCCCTGGCCAGGGGCAAGAAAACCCACGACAAACGCAGCACCATAAAAGAGCGGGACATCGCCAAGGAAATGGATCGGGAGAAGGCGCGTTTTAAGAGCTGATCCTGTCAGCTCAGGGGCTCAGAACACCCGCCCGCAGCCGAGCTCAGAACACCCGGCCCGCAGCCGAGCTCAGAACACCCGCCCCTTCAGCATGGGCACAAATCGGAAATTCTCAAAATCTTCGCGCTCAAAGCTGCCATCCGCACATTTGCGAAGCCGAATCATGATTTGATCCTTTTCGGTGTCCAGCGGAAGCACCAGACATCCATCCACTGCTAATTGGTCCAGCAGAGCGCGCGGAATCTCCGGAGCGGCGGCGGTGATCAGGATGCGGTGATAGGGCGCAAAAGAGGGAACCCCCTGAAAACCATCGCCGAAGAAGCACTTTACGCGGGTGTAACCGAGCATGCGCAGGCGCTCCCGCGCTTCGTCAAAGAGCACTCTGTGCCGCTCTATCGTGTACACCTTGACGCCCATTTCGGCCAGAACACTGGCCTGATAGCCCGAACCCGTTCCAATCTCCAAAACTTTCAAACCGGGCCGCAAGTCTAACAGACTGCTCTGATAGGCCACCGTATAGGGCTGGCTGATGGTTTGGCCCGCACCAATGCTGAAGGCCTTGTCCTCATAAGCGTGCTCCAGAAAAGCCGCATCCAGAAAGAGATGGCGGGGAACCGCCCCGATCGCGGCCAGAACCGCTTCATCACCGATGTTCTTGCGCCGCAGATGTTCCACCAGTTTTCTGCGCATTCCCTGATGGCGGTAAGTATCACCCAGCATAGGCTACAAACATACGCTGCGGCCGGGCGGAGCAAAACTCTTTTTCCACACCTTTGCTGACAACATCAGCCCCTGCTGTCCATTTCTTAATTTCGCGGGCGAAGGACATTTCTTCATCGCCCCACTTAAGATCGCCATTCACACCATGCAAGCCATCCAAATCAAGTTCGGCACCGACGGCTGGAGAGCCATTATCGCCAGAGAATACACCACAGACAATGTCGCGCGGGTAGCCGTGGCGTCCGCCCAGTGGCTCAAGACCCTGAGCGATGCCCCACAGGCCGTCATTGGCCACGATTGCCGTTTCGGGGGCGAAATGTTTGCCGAAGTCACTGCAAGAGTCTTCTGCTCCATGGGTGTAAAAGTTAAACTGGCGAAGGGCTTTGTGAGCACGCCCATGATCTCCATGGGGGCCAAGCTCCTGGATTGCCAGGCCGGCATCGTCATCACGGCCAGCCACAACCCGCCGGCCTACAACGGGTTCAAGCTCAAGAGCGGTTACGGTGGCCCTACCATTCCCGAAGAGATCGCGCGGGTAGAAGCCATGATCCCCGATCAGGCCCGCATTCCCGACGAAAGCGTCGAAGAATACAAAGCCAAAGGCATGCTCGAATACGTCGATCTGGAAAGCATGTACATCGAACAGGTGCGCGCGGCTTTTGACCTCAAGACCATTACCAGCTCCGGCAAGGTGCTGGCCTTTGACGCCATGTACGGCGCGGGTCAGCGGGTTGTGCCTCAACTGCTTCCCGATGCCGTGCTGCTTCACTGCGACGACAACCCGGGTTTCAAGGGCCAGGCGCCCGAGCCCATTCACCGCAATCTGTTAGAGCTCTCCGCGCTGGTGCGGGACAACGCAGGAATTGACATGGGGCTGGCCATAGACGGGGACGCCGACCGCATCGGCATGTACGATGGCGAGGGAAACTTTGTCGATTCGCACCACATCATCCTGTTGCTGATCCACTATCTGCACCACTACAAAGGCATGAATGGAAAGGTGGTCATCGCGTTTTCGGTCAGCGACAAAGTCAAGAAACTCTGTGCGCACTACGGCCTGGAAGTCGAAGTCACCAAGATTGGCTTCAAGTACATCTGCGGCAAGATGGTCACTGATGATGTATTGCTCGGGGGCGAAGAGTCCGGAGGCATCGCCGTCAAAGGTCATGTGCCCGAGCGCGACGGCATTTGGTGCGGGTTGCTCTTGCTGGAGTTCATGGCCAAGACGGGCAAGAGTTTGCGCGAGTTAATCGCCGAAGTCTATGCTATTGTCGGAGCCTTCTCCTTTGATCGCAATGACCTTCATCTGGAGGAATCGCTCAAGCAGCAGATCATCGCCAATTGTGAGGCGAATGCCTATCAGAGCTTTGGCACCTATAAAGTGCAGCGCACCGAGAACATTGATGGCTATAAATTCCATCTGGACGACAGCCGCTGGATCATGATTCGCCCATCGGGCACGGAGCCGGTGTTGCGGGTCTATGCAGAGGCCCCGGATCAGGCCGAAGTAGAGCGGGTGCTCGCCGCGGCCCGCAAGACGCTGTTGGGATAAGCCCGCCCTATGCAGCGGCTATTTCTCTTGCTGAGCACCGGGCTCGTGGTTTTTAGCCTCAAGGCCGAGATGCATCCCGATCCCTGGACGGGAGCGCTGCAAAAGCCCGCGTCTTCATTAGTCACCTATGCCGCCTTGTGCGAACCGGTTCGCGAGCCAAGCCCTGCGGAGTCGGCATCATCAGAAAACCTGAACGAGCAAGCCCGCTTTGACACAGCAGCACTCTCGGGCTTCAACCGCTTTTTCCTTCAGGCCACCGAGCCGCACAAAGCCCGAACCATAGGCGTGGCTGCCACCATCTCCGGACTCTATGCGGGAGCTTCCGTGGCTTTGTACAATTACTGGTACCGGGACTATGATCTGGGCCCTTTCCGCCTGTTCAACGACAATGCCGAATGGCTGCAGATGGACAAAGGCGGGCATGTGCTCAGCGGCTATTTCCAGACCACATGGTCTTATGGGCTCTTTCAGTGGGCCGGCCTGCCCAAACACAAAAGCCTGGCCTACGCGGCCCTGACCAGCACCGTCATCCAAAGCACCATAGAAGTCTTTGACGGCTTTTCGCAGGAATGGGGTTTTTCCTTAGGCGATATTGCGGCCAACACAGCCGGAACCGGTCTGGCCATAGGGCAGCAAGCCCTCTGGGACGAGCAGCGCATCAGCCTGAAATTCAGCTTTGCCCCGGTCAATTACGGCGCGCTCAACGATGCCCAACTGGAGCAACGGTCTCTTGAACTCTACGGCAGCGCCTTTGCCGAGCGCCTGCTCAAAGACTACAACGGCCTGACCTATTGGCTGAGCGTCAATCCTGCCTCCTTTGCCCCCGGGAACACCTGGCTTCCCGCCTGGCTGAACGTGGCCCTGGGCTATGGGGCAGAGGGTCTGTACGGCGGCTTTGGCAACGAGTGGTGCAGCCAGGACGGGCTAAAACCGGAGAACTGCCCCGAAGCTTTGCTCATATCGCGGCAGGACGTAGCCCGACAGCGGCAGTACCTGCTTTCCTTTGATGTGGATTTCACCAAAATCCCCACCCGTAAGCCCTTTTTGCGCAGCCTCTTTGGCGTCATCAATCTGATCAAAGTACCCGCTCCGGCCCTCGAAATCCGTCAGGGCGAAGGCTTCAAAGCGCATTGGGTATATCTTTGAGCCCATCAGGGTCGTAACTCCGCATTTTTGTGCATAAATCCACTTGAATTAGGGTTGTACACAAGCCCAATTATCGTAATTTGAGCCTGCCAAAAAAACGCCTTTTAAGGTCAATATCGTGAGCGAAAAACTGAAGATACTTACAGATAAAATATACGAAGAAGGCGTATATAAAGCAAAGCAGGAGTCCGAGCGCGTGCTCAAGCAAGCAGCCGATGAAGCCGCCCGCATTCGGGCCGAGGCCCGGCGCGAAAAGGAAGCCATACTCGCCGAAGCCGAATCGGAGGCTCAGGCCAGGCGCCGAAAAACTGAAGCGGAATTGCGCATGGCCGCCCGAAAAGCCAGCAGTAAACTGCAGGAGCAGTTGCGCAGCATCATCACCGAACAAGTCATCGAGAAGCCGCTCAAAAAATCCCTGGCCGACCCCAATGTGATGGCCGCTACGCTGGAGGCCTGCATGAATGCCCTGAACAAATCCGAAAGCGGCAACTGGCAGATCGCCCTTTCGCCCGAGAAGATTGAAGAGGTCAAGGCCGCGATGAAAAGCGGGGTTCAGGACGCCCTGAAAAGCAAATTGATCATCGCCGCCAATACCGAGCCCGGCTCGGGATTTGAAGTCATTCCCGAGGGAAGGGGTTTCAGCATACGCTTTGACGAAAACTTCTTCCTGGACTATTTCTCCAATTTTCTCAGCGTAGAGACGCGCGACTGGATCGCATCCGGTCAGGACGCATGAAGTACTACGGACTGATCAGCGGATTGCCGGTTCCGGTACCCACTCAGGACACCGGGCTCACGCTCGGGGCGCTCAGGCAGCGGATCGAAGTCTTCCTCGACGAGCGCGACAGTCAGGTGATCCAGCATTTCTTTTACCGCGTAGACCTGATCAATCTCGAAGCGATGTATCTGGGCGAAGAGCGCTGGCTCGAAGGCGGCAACCTGAACCGCGATGAACTCAAGCGCTCCCTGCAGCAGGACTTTCCCCTCAACTGGCCCCTTGAGGACCCGGACCAGAACTATCAGGACCGCAACCTGACCGACCGGCTGCACCGCTGCTGGCAGCGCTTCTACGACATTCAACTCGCCCAGGCCCCCGAAGAACTCGGGCAATTGCTGGCCTTTGAGATCTCCATCAAGAATTTCTTTGCCGGTGCTTTGCAGGGCGAAATGGATCCCGAACAGGAGCCGGCCTTTCTGCTCGGCGGGAGCTTTGATCGCTTTGCCTATTCCCGCCTGCTGATCGCCGACATTCAGGCAGAGCATCCCCAATTGGCCGCAGTGCTCTACACCCTGGGCATCTCCGATGCCGACGAGCGGGAGCGCAAGATGCTCGAAGCCCGCTGGCAATTCTTTGATTACATCGCCTTTTTTGATCCCTTTGGGCTCAGCGGACTCTATGCCCTGTTGCTCAAGTTTCTGGATATGGAGCGCTGGTTGCAGCGCGATCCGGAAGAAGGGCGTCGGCGCTTGAAACAATTCTCCGATCAACTCCTTCAAACCACCCAAGCGCACTACAAATGAGCACAGCTTCAACCGGCCTGGTTCGCGGCATCATTTCCAACCTGCTGACGGTTGAGTTTAGCGGCTCCGTAGCACAAAATGAGATATGTTATGTTGAGCACGAAGGCCTTTCCCTGATGGGTGAGGTGATCAAGATTGCCGACAACATCGCCTTTGTGCAAATCTTTGACAGCACCCGCGGCGTCCGCGTAAACAGCCCGGTGAGTTTTGCCGGACATATGCTCGAAGTAGAGCTCGGCCCGGGTATACTCTCGCGCAAGTACGACGGTCTGCAAAACGATCTGGACGAGCTCGAAGGGGTTTTCCTCCGCCGCGGCGATCGAACCCGTGGCCTGGACCCCGATCGGAGCTGGGGTTTTAAACCCCTGGCTAAAGAAGGGGATCAGGTCAGTGCCGGAGACTGGCTGGGCCAGGTTGATGAGAACCACCAGCCGCACAAGATCATGGTGCCTTTTATTCTCGAAGGCCAGTTCATCATCAAGAGCATCAAAGCGACGGGCATCTACAAAGCCAGCGATACGGTTGCGGTGCTGGAGAATGCAAAAGGTCAAAGCACTGAGGTGAGCATGATCCAGCGCTGGCCGGTCAAGAAATCTTTGGAACTGTTCAAGGACAAGCCAAGACCCACCAATCTGCTCGAAACCGGCCTGCGCACCATAGACAGCCTGCACCCCATGCTGGTGGGCGGAGTGGGCTTCATCCCCGGACCTTTCGGAAGCGGAAAGACCGTGCTGCAACACGCCATCTCCAGACAGGCTGCTGCCGATGTGGTCATCATCGCTGCATGCGGAGAGCGCGCCAATGAAGTGGTCGAGATCTTCACGGAGTTTCCCGAGTTGAACGATCCCAACACGGGACGAAAACTCATGGAGCGCACCGTCATCATCGCCAATACCTCCAACATGCCCGTGGCCGCGCGGGAGGCTTCCGTCTATACCGCCATGGCCATCGGGGAGTTCTACCGGCAGATGGGCCTGCGCGTCTTGCTGCTGGCCGACTCCACCAGCCGCTGGGCTCAGGCCCTAAGAGAGATGAGCAACCGCCTGGAAGAACTGCCCGGTCCGGATGCCTATCCCATGGATCTCTCCGCCGTAATTGCGGGCTTCTACGCCAGGGCCGGCATCATCACCATGAACAACGGCAAGACCGGTTCCATCACCTTCATCGGCACGGTATCTCCCGCCGGGGGCAACCTCAAGGAACCCGTCACCGAGAGCACTAAGAAAGTTACCCGCTGCTTCTACGCCCTTTCGCAGCGCCGTGCCGACAGCAAGCGCTACCCCGCCGTGGATCCCATCATGAGCTATTCCAAGTACCTGGAGTACCCGGAGTTTGAGGCTTACATCAAGGAGCATGTTCACCCCCGCTACACCGCCTTCGCCCGTACCATGAAGAATCTTCTGTTGCGCGGCAGCGAAGCCCGCGACCAGATCAACATTCTGGGCGATGACGGCGTGCCGCTGGAGTACCACATCAGGCTCTGGAGGTCGGAGCTGATCGACTTTGTGATCCTGCAGCAGGACGCCTTTGACGACATTGATTCCATGACACCCATCAGCCGTCAGATGGAGATGGTGGAACTGGTGCTGGACATCTGCGCCCGCGACTTCAGTTTTGAACACTTTGAACAAGTCAGCAGCTTCTACAAGAAGCTGATCAACATGCTCCGGCAGATGAACTATTCGGCCTACCAAAGCGATGCCTATCAGCGCTACCGGCGAGAAACCGAGGAGCAGGTAAAAGAGCAGCTCAGCGAACTTCAGAGCACTTGAAGCCCAGTTTATGGAAGTAAGGAAGTTTTATCCCCGCATCAAGAACATCACCAAGGCCACTTGTACCATAGAGGCCGAAGGGGTTGGCAATGAAGAACTGGCGCTGGTCGGTCGCCGCCTGGCCCAGGTGGTCAAGATCATCGGCTCTGAAGTGACCCTTCAGGTCTTCGGGGGAACCGAGGGCATCTTCACCCAGACCCCCACCACCTTTCTGGGCAAGTTCCCATCCTTGCGGGTGGGAGAGGACCTGGCCGGCCGCTTCTTCAACGCCTATGGAGAAGCCATTGACGGTGGGCCGGAGAGCACCGGAGAGGAGATCCAGATCGGCGGCCCGACCATCAACCCGGTGCGCCGTCTGCAGCCCTTCCAGCTCATCGCCACCGGAATTGCCGGCATAGACCTGAACAACACCCTGGTGGCAGGGCAGAAGATCCCCTTCTTCGCTGATGCCGACCAGCCTTACAACGAAGTGATGGCCATGGTGGCCCTTCGCGCCAAGACCGACAAGATCATTCTGGGCGGCATGGGTCTTACCAATGATGATTACTTATATTTTAAAACTCTGTTCGAAGGGCAGGGGGTACTCGACAAGATCATCTGCTTCATCAACACCACCAGCGATGCCCCGGTGGAGCGCCTGCTCATTCCCGATATGGCGCTGACGGCAGCCGAGTATTTCGCCGTAGAGCAGAATGAAAGTGTGCTGGTCCTGCTCAGCGACATGACCCTGTTTGCCGACGCGCTGAGCATCGTGAGCAATCGCATGGACCAAATCCCTTCAAAGGACAGCATGCCCGGCTCCCTGTACAGCGACCTGGCGCGCATCTACGAGAAGGCAGCGCAGTTTCCCGACGGGGGCTCCATCACCATCATCGCGGTGACCACCCTGTCTGAAGGAGACATTACCCACGCTATACCGGACAACACGGGATACATCACCGAAGGACAGCTCTTCCTGCGCAAAGACAGCGAAGTCAACACCGTCATCGTCGATCCTTTCCGAAGCCTCAGCCGCCTCAAGCAATTGGTCATCGGCAAGAAGACCCGTGAAGATCACCCCCAGGTGATGAACGCTGCCGTGCGGCTCTTCGCCGACGCGGCCAACGCCCGCACCAAGCTCGACAACGGCTTTGATCTGGCCGAGTACGACGAGCGCACCCTAAAATTTGGCCGGGAGTACTCCCGCGCCATTTTGAGCGTAGAGGTCAACCTGGACACAGAGACCATGCTCAACAAAACCTGGGAATTGTTCTCCAGGCATTTCAAACCCGAAGAGCTCGGTATCAAGGAGCAATTCATGGACGCTTACTATCGCCCGAATCAGAACTGATGCCCTTTTCCTTTCAATACAACAAAACCTCCCTGCACGAAATCGGCAAAGCGCTAAAGATGCGCCATGCCGCCCTTCCCGTATTGAAAAACAAAGAGAGCGCACTGAGGGCTGAAGTGGCCCGGTACCGCCAGGAGTTCAATCGCCTGACCGAAGCCAGCGAAACTCTCAAAGCCCAGGCCGATGATCTGCTTCCCTGGATGGGCGCCTTTCCCATGAAATTGTTCAACATCGCTGAGCCGCATATTAAGCGGCGCAAGATTGCCGGGGTGATCATCCCGGAGTTTGTATCCTTGAGCATCTCCATCAAACCCTTGCTCTGGCACGAAGTGCCGCACCCCTATCGCGATCTGGTCACTTACTTGCGAACCTATGCCGAAGCCCTGGTTCAGGAGAGCATAGCCCGCCAGCAGGTCGAGATCCTCGAGCGCGAGCGCAAGCGCACCACTCAGAAAGTTAATTTATACGAAAAAGTGCAGATCCCCGAGATGGAGGATGCCCTCAAGAAGATCAAACGCTTTCTGGAAGACGAACAAAACCTGGCCAAATCGGCTCAAAAGATGATCAAAGCCCGCCAGCAAAGCCTATGATCAGTCCGATGTTAAAATATCAGTTTTTGGTATTTTACCGGGAAGGTGACGAGCTTCTGCGTCTCTTCAAGGACGCCGGCGTGGTGCACATCAGACGGCTGAAACGCGAGGAAGACGAGCAAACTCTCCTGCTCAAGCGCCGTCTGACCCAGCTCAAACAGTACAAGACGCAATTTGAACGCGTTCTTCCGGAGAGCGAGATCGAAGACAGCGCCCTGCTGGATGATTTTCGCCTGCAGGAACTGCCCGAGCTTTTCCAGGAGCTGGAGAGCAGCCAGAAAGTGCTGGCTCAGTTGGAAGAAGAGCGCTACCACTACCGCTTGTTCGGCGACTACAATGCACGCAAGATTGATGAAATAGAGAGCAGAGGGCTGCATTTTCATCTGTTTTCCGTTGCGCTGGGCAAGATCAAGAGCCGATGGAGAGAAGAGTACGCCCTGGAGCCCATCTTTGACAGCAGTCGAAAGAGCTACTTTGTCATCCTCAGCGACACGGCACAGGTTCCCGTCATCAAGGCGCAGATCGAAGCGTTCCCGGCCCGATCTGTGGCTGAGCTGGAGGTCGAGATTGCCTCCATCGCCGAGCGGCGGCGCATCATTTTGCAAACCCTGTTTGTGCTGCGCAACAACATTCGCCGATACCTCGATGAGGAGATGGTGAAGTGCGCCGATCAGTTGCAGGAGCGCGCCGCCCGAACCCAGATGCTCAGCATGGGTTTTGGCAAGGTAACCTACTTGCAGGGCTGGATTCCCGAAGAGCGGGCCGCCGCCCTCGAAGCTCTGCTGGACACCTCCGGCATCTACTACGAGCGCGACAAGCCCGAGCCCAAAGACGCTCCGCCCGTGCTGCTCAGGAACACGCGGGGAGCCAGGCTCTTTGAACCCATCGCCAAACTCTTTGATCTGCCGGCCTACACCGAGCTGGACCTCACCCCCTTCTTCGCGCCCTTCTTCCTGCTTTTCTTCGGGCTCTGTCTGGGTGACGGGGGCTATGGAATTCTGTTGTTCATTGTCCTGTTGTTGTTAGGTCGAAAGGTTCCCATACGCTTTCGCGGCCTCTGGAAACTCGCCCTGATGCTCGAAGCCGGAGCGGCCGTTTTGGGCTTGTTGAGCGGCACCTTCTTTGGCATCAACCTGTTTGAGAGTTATGTGCCCGGGCTGAGCCAATTGCAGCCCTATATGCTCAATTCAGATCAACTCTTCACCGCATCGCTCATCCTGGGCGCTGTGCAGATCCTCTTCGGCCTGACCCTAAAGGCATACAACAACACCATACAGTATGGTATTTTATACGCCATAGCCCCCGTCGGCTGGATGATCCTTCTCACGGCATTGGGCGCGGGTTACTTGACGGGCTTTGCGCTCTGGCTTCAGGTGGCAGCCTGGTCCGGGGTGGGCCTGATTATGCTGTTCAGCGATCCCAAAGCCGGCATGGGCACTCGTCTGGGGAAAGGCCTCTGGGAACTCTACGGCATCACGGGATACTTCGGGGATCTGCTCTCCTACATCCGCCTTTTCGCCCTGGGACTGGCCGGATCCATCCTCGGATTTGTGGTCAATGACATCGCCCTTTCGATCCTGAGAACACACAGCATCATAGGGCCGATATTCTTCGTGCTCATGCTGCTGGTTGGACACAGCCTCAATATCTTCATCGCCAGTTTGGGCGCCTTTGTCCACCCCATGCGACTGACCTTTGTCGAGTTTTACAAAAACGCAGGCTTCCACGGGGGAGGTGAGATGTACCAACCCCTCAGACACCTGCCTTCACCACCCATGACTCCCGCTCCCGGAGCGCCCCAA
Organism: Chitinophagales bacterium; assembly: GCA_041751015.1. Lineage (GTDB taxonomy): Bacteria > Bacteroidota > Bacteroidia > Chitinophagales > BACL12 > WGOA01. The sequence goes on along the minus strand of JBGSYF010000016.1, from coordinate 22,186 downwards.
CACCAACCCAAAGCTCAACCCTTAGAAAGTCTTACCTCATGATTACTGCAGTTATTTTAGCCTATCTGGGCATCGGTCTGATGATCGGCCTGTCCGGAACGGGTAGCGCCATCGGAGTTTCCATCGGGGGCAAGGCCACCCTCGGCGCCCTGAAGAAGAACGAAGAGGCCTTCGGAAACTACATGCTGCTCAGCGCGCTACCCGGAACTCAGGGCTTGTACGGCTTTGCCGGATTCTTCATCATCAACGGCCGCCTTCAGGAGATCGCTGAACTGAGCATCAACCAGGGAGCCATGATCTTTGCCGCCGGATTGGCCCTGGGCATTGTCGGTCTTTACTCCGGCATCAAGCAGGGAGAGATCAGCGCTCACGGTATTGAAGGCATTGGATCGGGCTATGACGTCTTTGGCAAAACCATGGTGCTGGCCGTGTTCCCCGAACTCTACGCCATCGTCGCCTTTGCCGCCACCTTCCTGATCAGCAGCGGACTCTAAGTAGCTCAGTTGCTCTTTCTGGCCCGAAACAGCACATAGTCAAAGATGCGGCCCGGCTGATACACCCGCTCGTCTTCAATGAGCCAGCCGCGGCTTTCCAGCATAGCCCGATACTCCGCAGCGCTGTGCTGGTGGGGGTGCAGCGCATCACCCGGAACAGCCCGGAACAGAGCTTTGAGCAAGCCGGATTTATGCGCATCAATGCCGAGCAGCAACCATCCCCGGGGCTTTAGGTTGACCCAAAGACTGTCCAGTGCAGCGTTCAGATCATCGACGTGGTTGATCACATTCAGACAGCAAATTCCGTCAAAGCGCTCTCCGTACTCAAAGTTTTCCAGGCCGGTGCAGCGGTACTCCACCCCTTCGACCTGAAGCTGATTAAAATGGGAAAGCCCGGAGCGGTATCGGTCCAGGAGCGGATCTATGGCCACAACGCGATGCCCATCCAGGGCCATGTTGATGCCCGCCGGGCCGCAACCCGCATCCAGAATGAACTGCGGATCATCCAGACCAAGCACAGACCATTGATCGGCGAGCAGTTTGAGCCAATAATTGCGTTTCCAGACCATGTAGGCTTCGGGGTCCCGGGATCGCAGATAGCGTTTCCACCAGCGCTCCTCCAGCCATTGGGCCAATGACCAGCGCCAGCCGGCCCTGCTGGCCTTAGGGAGCACATCGGGTTGCTGAGTCGGGGCAGCCATAGGTACTTTACAGGGGAAAAGAAACGTTTGCCCGCAAGAATACGCAAACTTGCACATCTGCCCCCTGAGGTTCAGCAAACTCAACTCAGGGCTGCCCTTACGGTCCAAAGGGCGAAAAACCATGCACATCTACCAAATCGGCGACGAGGTTTACCTGATTCATTCCGGACAATACGGTTGGATTACTGAGCGATATGATGAGGAAACCTGGCTGGTAGACCTGGACGGAGATGAGATTCCGGTACACGAAGAAGACTTGCTCCCCGCAGCCGAAGCAGAGCGCGGGCAGGGCGAGGCAGAAACCGATGCGGGCAAGCTCGCCGCGGACCGGGATCCCACCTGGCTCCAGAACGCCGGTGCAAGCGGGGCTCCTCTGCCAGGACTCAGCAGGGATAAGGAGCAGCCCCAGGCCAACAGCTCTGGCACGCCGGGCGGTTCGGCGCAGGGAAGGGGCTTTTACCAGCTCTTCATTCCCCTGAAGAATGGCCACTACTCCAGGTGGCTGATCAATGAAACCACCACGGATTTTCAGGTGGAATGGCTGCGCGACGAACCCCTTCTCCGTAGCCAAATCCAGAAGCCTGAAGTGCATCGCAAGGCCTTTCCACCCGATCAATTACCGGGAAGCCCGTTGCTCAGCGGACAGGCGCTTGAATTGGGCTTGTTTACCCTGGACGATTTGCACCATCAATCCACCCTGCAACTGAGGCTCTACTGGCTGGATCGGGCAAAAAGCCTGCAACTCTCCTGGGCCAGGGATCTGCGCATACGAAAGGCCGCCTTTGCCCAGCGACAGCGCAGCTACCAGGCTGACCTGGGTCCCGGTTTGTTGTTTCTGCTCTTTGAGGTAGCGCCGCCGCCCCCATTGAACTATGAACCGGTCAGCAGGGTGATACTCGGGCAAGATGAGCCCATGGGCGGCAGGGGAAAGCGCCCCGCGCTGGTTCTGGATGAATGCATAGATCTGCACGCTGACAAGCTGGGCCTGAACATCCACGCCATGCATCCCGCTGAGATCCTGGCCCTGCAATTGTCAAGAGCAAGACAGTATGTCGAAAGGGCCATGCACACGCCGCACAAGAAGGTTTACCTCATCCACGGGGTGGGCAGCGGGCGGTTGAGAGCCGAGCTGCATCGCATGTTGCAAGAGCATCCCTTTGTGCAGACTTACCATCACGCTTACTTTCCTAAGTACGGTTTTGGAGCAACAGAACTCACGCTGGACAAGTGAAGGGCACTTGCGGCGGAGCAACTCTTGATCGTACTTTTGTACCTTGTTCTTTAACGTCGGAAAACCTGCTCTCTCCGGTGCGTTCCATCGCTGCAAGCCTTGAGCCTGCAGAGGAAAGTCCGGATAACACAGAGCGCCGCACCTCCTAACGGGAGGGCGTTTCGCGCGCGAGTGCGAAGCGACAGCCAGTGCCACAGAAAATTACCGCCTGCTTTGCAGGTAAGGGTGAAAATGGGGGGTAAGAGCCCCCGGCAGCTCCGGGCAACCGGATTTGCGGGTAAACCTTGCGGGTTACAAGGCCAAATAAGCTCCGGCGCGCCTCTGGGCGCACAGAATGGCTCGTTCAATGACCCGGCCCTTGGGCATGGGGCTGCCGGAGTGGGTAGGCTGCTGGAGGGCGCGGGCGACCGCGTCCCGAGATAAATGATGGAAGCCCGGCTCAAACCGGGTACAGAATCCGGCTTACAGAACCGGAGGGAGCAGGCCGACGCCGGGAACGGATGTTTTGACAGCAGACGGGTTCACCAAAGAGCTTGTCAGCCCAGGCACTGGAATTGGGCACTCCGGCATGGTTCTTGTAATTGCCCAAAGCCAAAGACCTATCTTCGCAACATGGCCAAGATTCTGATCATCGACGACGAAAAGCCAATTCGACGCACCCTGCGCGAGATTCTCGAATACGAAAAGTATCAGGTTGACGAAGCCGAGGACGGCAAGGCCGGCCTGGCTATGTTAGAAGAAAGCGCCTATGATGTGGTGATGCTCGACATCAAGATGCCCAGGATGGATGGCATGGAAGTGTTGGAAAAGGCTGTTGCTGAGTACAGCGATCTGCCCATCATCATGATTTCTGGTCACGGCAGTCTCGAAACGGCCGTTGAAGCGGTCAAGAAGGGGGCCTTTGACTACATCGACAAACCCCTTGACCTCAACCGGGTTTTGATCACCATCCGCAATGCGCTTGAAAAGAGCAATCTGGTTACGGAAACCAAGGTGCTCAAACGCAAAGTGAGCAAGACCCGTGATATCATAGGCGAAAGTCCGGTTATCACCCACATACGCGAAACCATAAGCCGGGTAGCTCCAACAGATGCACGCGTGCTGGTCACGGGAGCCAACGGCACCGGCAAGGAACTGGTTGCGCTTTGGATTCACGAGCAGAGCAATCGCGCACAAGGACCACTGGTGGAAGTGAACTGTGCCGCCATTCCCTCTGAATTAATTGAATCTGAACTTTTCGGCCATGAAAAGGGAGCTTTCACTTCTGCGGTCAAGCAGCGCATCGGAAAGTTTGAACAAGCGCACGGTGGAACCCTTTTTCTGGACGAGATCGGCGATATGAGCCTTTCGGCCCAGGCCAAGGTCTTGCGCGCCCTTCAGGAAAACAAGATCACCCGTGTAGGAGGCGATAAAGAGATCAGCGTTGACGTGCGCGTGGTCGCCGCGACCAACAAGGATTTGCTTCGCGAGATTGACGACAACAATTTTCGCATGGATCTCTATCACCGCCTCAGCGTCATTCTGATCCATGTCCCCTCCCTCAATGAACGACTGGAGGATATCCCCGTCTTAGCCGAGCGCTTTGTGCGCGAGATCTGCGAAGATCACGGAATGCCCCGCAAGGTCATCACACCAAAAGCCGTAGCTGAACTACAACAGATTCACTGGACCGGCAATGTTCGCGAGTTGCGTAATGTCCTTGAACGCCTGGTCATCCTCAGTGGAGACAAGATCACCGATGAAGAGGTGCAGCTCTACGCCAACCCCGGCCACAGCCGCCAGCGCCAGCGCGAAATCTTTGAGCGCTACACCAAGTTCCAGGATTTTAAAGAATATATGGAACGCGAATTCATCGCCTACCGCCTTCAGCGCAACGCCTGGAACGTCTCAAAAACCGCCGAAGAACTGGACATCCAGCGCAGCCACCTGTACAACAAGATCGAAAAGTTTGGGTTGAAGAGGGTGGGGTAGGGGGAAGGGTTGATTTGGTGAGTAAAGTTCTGCTGAGCTTAGTGGCTTACTTTAAGAATTGATTTTTATATTAATTGTTTCTTTCTCCCTTTACTTAGGGAGTGGCTGAGGTGTTGAATATCAGGATGTTACATGAATTCTGCTCGTTTGTTAAGCATTAGCCTGGGTAAAGCGCTTGAAGAATATTGAAGAAAAACAACACATAAGGTTTGGATTATTGCTTGAGTACGGGTTATATTCATGGTGTTGGTTTTTATTCATTGTTTAAAAACACTGTTTTATGAAAACTTTGACTACGGGTTTATCCATTCTCTTTCACTCTTTCACTCTTTCACTCTTTCATATGAATACCCTAAATGCCCAGTGCGATTTGCCTGGAGGCTGGGATCCGACCACGTTTGTGTATGATGTTTCGGCCTCTTTTTCGACTATGCCAGCCACACTTACGGCTGAGGATGTGGAAATACAAACGCCGTTTGATGTGGATCAGGATGCTACCTGGAGTAATTGTCAGGTTGGGGTAACGGGTGGTGATGCCATCACGATCACTTCGGGCAATACGCTGACAATCACCTCAGGCACGCTGGTTACTACAAAAGCAGAATTATGGGATGGCATAGTGGTAGAGAACGGTGCGGAACTGGTGGTGAATGGCTCATCCATTATATGCAGGGCTCTGACCGCAATTACCGTCAACATCACTGCAAGTGGCGACGTGATCATAGATGGTGCGTTCTTTTATGAAAACTATCGGAGTATGTTGTTCAACGTTTATACCGCAGGGTTACATCCTGCTACAGTTGTCGCATCCACATTTGATGGGGGCTTTCCCACGGCCTTGCCCAGTGGAGCACCGACTACCTATGGCAGCATCGGTATAGAAGTTATCGGCGTCAATGATGGTGCTACCCCCATTTCTCAAGGTCTGGCCATAGGCAACCCTTCCAGCGGAGCCAATTTGTTTACCAACCTGGATCGGGGCATTGTGTCATCGAACAGCACCATGTTGATTCGCAACAGCGATTTTGAGGACATTTTTGATGTAAACCCTCCTTTAAATGGGATCGCTATTTTGGGCATTTGCAGCCCGAACGTAACCACAGCCGATATGTTAATCGGTGCATCATCGTCAGGAGCCAACACTTTCACCGACTGCCAGACGGGTATCCAGCTAACAGGCTTCGACTATGTGAAGGTGGGGGACAATGTGTTTAATCAGGTAAGTGGTGACTTCAAGCGTGGCATCGGCATCTTTGATGGTATAACCACTGTTATTGTCGAATCCAATACGCTTACAGATTTTGATCAAAAGGGCATTTATCTGGAAGACAACGCTCCGACAACCATGAACGTGCGGGACAACACCCTTTCCAGTACGGTAACGGGTTGCACGATCACGGCCATCGAGTTGGTCGAGCCTACCGCCACAGGGAGTGTTACTTTTGCCATCAGGGACAACATCATTGATGATGTCCAAATGGGTATTCGTGCTACAAATACAGAAGACATTGAGATAAGTCGGAACATCATTACGTTTACGCAACCGTCAGGTTGTACTGGTGATTTGGCATTTGGCATCCGGGTTGAAGGGGCCACCAACGGTTGGATCAACCTCAATACCATCAGTGGTCTTTGTTCTTCTTGCACGAATGCTGAGATTATCGGCATCGCTGCACGCAACTCACCGGGTGTCTTGTTTACGACGAATGAAGTAGAGTTAAGCGGCTACGGTATTTTGGTAGCCGACGATTGCCTGGAGGGCAACGCCGTGTGCAACACCATCACCAACTGCAACAAAGGCTTTGGGTTCCAGAGTGTTGCTATAGGAGAGGAGTTTGGTCCGGTAGAATACGTCAGCTCACCGGGTGACCCGAGCGATAATGCCTGGTTCCCGGCGAGTACTGCGAACAGGACCCATGCCTTTAGTGGGACGGATGGAGACGACATTGATTGGTATTATAGAGGACTCACTAGCACTCCAGCACCTGGTACGGAACATGATGCCTCTATTAATAATACCACAACATCAACTATTATATCACCAATTGCGATAGTGTCCACTATCGATCTCTGCGGGCAAACCATGCGCAGTGCTGGATCTTCCGAAAGCCAGTTTGCTCATGCTTCGATACCTGCTTCCATTCTGACCACACTTCAGCAAGATTCTGCGGCGAACAGCGTTTCTAATCAGTCCTACACGTTCTTACAGACGGCAAAGCTTCGTGAGTTATCCAATCCCATTGTTTCCCATTTGTTAGCGCAGACGAACATCGATGCTTTGGATGCGGTAGAACAGTTTATTCGCGCAAAGGATTGGGTTGGGGCAACAAATTTGCTGGCTTCACTTAGCGCAATCAATGACGAGGAACAGGGGCACATGGATGTTCTGGCTATTCTCCTTGACGGTAAGCAAAACCAAGCGACAGCATTTAACGGAAGTGCGCCCAGGGTAATATCGTACATCGAGTCCTCGCAAATTGCCGAGTTAGAGGCAATTGCAAATCTGGACGCATCAGGGCGAAGAGTTCCTGTGCTTATGGCGCAGGCCATCCTCGGTCACAATAGTTGGTCAGTAGATGCTTTTGAAGAGAGGCTATCCTTCCAGCATACCTCTTCAGGGGAAAAGTTGGATATATATCCCAACCCCACTTCAGGAGTCTTTACCGTTCAAGCTCCTGAGTCTATTGAGTCCTTGGAAGTCTATGATTCATTTGGCCAGTTGGTCCACCATGTGTCAAATCAAGGCACAGGCAATACTCAACAAGTCATGTTGAGTATTGCAGAGCCGGGAATATACCAGGTTAAAGCACGCTTGGCCTCAGGAAGCAGTCTAAGCTCCACTCTGGTTCTGGTCGCTAACTAATTTTTTAAAATCATCGTTTGAACGGGAGGGTTTCAGCCTTCCGTTCAAACGATTTAACATATGCAATGAAACCTTTACTGTTTTTTTGTACATTGTTTTTGGTTCAAGTGGCATTTGGTCAAGACATGCGAGATCATTGGATTTTTGGTGACTCAATGCATTTGCAATTTACGGATTTGGGTATTATAGAACTTCCCCCTATGCCTTTTTTTAGCCTTGAGAATTCAACATCTGTATCAGATACATCGGGAAACTTGCTTTTTTATGGGAATAATGAGAAGGTATATAACAGAAATGGTTTAGTTATGGAAGGTGGCGATTCCTTATCATTTAAGTTAACATCAGGATCAGCTACGCATGGCGTCCTCGCAATCCCAGTTCCATGTCAAGTAGATAAATATATATATTTGTATTCGATATATTATATTTCTGCATTATTGCCAACCTTAGCATATTGTGTAATCGATTTGTCCGATGAACTGGGATATGTACAGAGTTGGACTAAAGGTACAATCCTAGTTGAAAATGAATTCGCTGAGCAAGTAGGGGCGGTACGACACGGTAACGGTCGCGATTGGTGGATTGTATCAGCATTGAGGCGAGGTAGTAATGAGAACAATGAGTATGCTATTCATTTGCTGAATAAGGACGGAATTCAGTTTATGCATGAGCAAGAAATTGGCGACAACTCTTTCGTGGCTGGTGAAATGACTTTTTCTAGTTCGGGTGACAAGATCGCTAGAGGATCCATTTATGGAAACGGAATACAAATATATGAATTTGATAGATGTTCTGGATTCTTAAGTAATCCGATTAATTTGGGTATAGATAAAGGTTATGGGTGTGCTTTTTCAACAAGTGGAAAGTATTTATATTATGTTAATCATAATACAGAAAAACTATTTCAAGTGGAGGTTGCCACTCTTAACACGATTGAGATATTCTCAGGTTATAGCGATTCTGGAATTAGTGCTGGACAAATGGAAATGGGACCTGATGGCAAAATATATTTTACAATTTATAAGATTGACCTTACAGGAAGTGACTTTTACTCCAGGCACTTAGGTGTTATCAATTACCCTGACTCTTTAGGATTGTCCTGCGGCTTTGATCCCTTAGGAATAGGCCCACTTTCACGTAATAACTTAATCGGCCTCCCCAACCACCCCAACTACTATCTCGGTCCGTTGGTAGGCAGCCCCTGCGATACCCTTTCTGATCCGGACACCACCACCGCGATTCAACCTATCCTTGTTGCTCCGGCTCAACCCTGTTTCGAACTAATAACAACATCAGGCAGCGGATCCATAACGCTAAGCATTGATCCATCCTTTCTGAATTCCACCATAGAGTTATACAACAGCTCTGGCGCACAAGTCTATGCAGGTCAGGTTAACACAACAAATAGTATGTTAAACACGACTAACCGGACACCTGGTGTATATGTCGCGCGGCTACGAACACCGAACGGAAATTGCCCGGCACAAAAGTTTGTGGTAGCGCCATAAGTAGTTCCCCGCGAAGTAAGCGGCCAACCCTATTCCCCCTCCCTCTTCTCCACGGAAAAAACCTCTCCTTCTAACGCTAAGTCGGTGTTGGGAAAGACGGCTCGCGCTTCGGCCAGGAGGCTGTCCAGTTGATCGTAACGGGAGGAAAAGTGGCCGAGCAGGAGACGGCCCACGCCTGCGGCGGCAGCCAGGAGTGCTGCCTGGCGAGAGGTGCTGTGGAAGCGTTCGGCGGCGCGGTGGGCGTCGGCTTCGGCGTAGGTGGCTTCGTGATATACGAGATCAACACCTTGAAGAATTTCGGACAGCGCGGGCAGGTAGGCCGTGTCGGAGCAATAAGCGTAAGAGCGGGGTTGCCAGGGCGGAAGGGTCAGGTCTTCGTTGCGCACAAGATTCCCAGCAGCGTCGGGTACGTCTTCGCCCTGGCGAAGGCGCTCCATGTCAGCGTGGGAGATGCCCAGCGAACGGACCTTTTCCCCCGAAATACGGCGGCCACCGGCGCGCTCGCGGATCAAAAAGCCGGTGGTAGGAGTGGGGCCGTGATGCAGGGGGAAGGACAGGATTTCCAGTTCGGCATCCTGGTGCAGCAAATGAACGGCGTCGGCTTTGGTGGGCACGATGTTCAGCGCGTAACTCAGCGCGCCTTTGTTGTAGCGCATTTGCAGGTCCAGAATGGGCAGGAGCTCGGGCGGGGCATAGACCGTGAGGGGTCGCACGCGGCCGGTCAGGTGGAAGCTGTTCAGCAGGCCCACCAGGCCGAAGTAGTGGTCGCCGTGCAGGTGACTGATCAGGATGGTTTCCAGCTTGCCGGGGCGGATGTGGCAATCGGCCAGGCGCATCTGGGTGCCTTCGCCGCAATCGAGCATGATGAGCCTGCCGCCTACCTGAAGGACTTGCGCAGATGGATGCCGTCCGTAAGCCGGAAGGGCTGAATTGCTCCCCAATATGGTAACGGCAAAATCGGACATGTTGCTCAAAGCCACCTCTCGGGGCCGTCAGACACCTTCCTCCCCATTGATGCCTTCAATCTCGCGCTGAACTTCTTCCATCAGAATATAGTCATTGGCCTCTTCTTCCGAGCCGGCCACCATCAGAATTTCGTCCAATTGCGAAATCTTGATCAGTTTCATCACGGGCTCCTGAACCCCGGTGAGAACAAAAGTCCCCCTGGCGTTCTTGCACATGCGATTGCCGATCAGGATGGCTCCCAAACCCGAAGAATCCACAAAACTGACGCTGCTTAGATCAACGATCATATTTCGATAGCCTTCATTGCTCAGCAAGACAAACTCTGTTTTGAGGCTGGGAGCAATACCGGTGTCCAACCGGCTTTCCTGTAGTTCGAAAATCAGGTAGCGCTCGCGCTTGTCAACCGTAAACTTCATAGTGTGGAATTCTTTGAAAATAAGGAGAAGCTAACGACGTTAGAATGCAGGCTGTGGTGGAGAGATAGAGGGTGAATCAGATGCTGGCAATGGCGTCCTGCTCACTTTCGCTCAGGTTGAGAATTTGGTCTAACTGGGAGATCTGAATCAGCTTCATCACCGCAGGACGGGCATGGCAGACCACCAGCTTGCCACCGGCGTCCTTGCACTGCCGGTTGGCCAGCAGAATGGCGCTCAATCCGGAAGAATCGACGAAGTTGACGGCCTCCAGGTTCAACACCATGTTCTTATAGCCTTCATTGCCCAGGACAGCCACTTCGGCCTTCATCTCCGGGGCAACCAGGGTATCGAGTTTGGGTTCCAGGAGGCGGAATACGATATACTGATCTTGTTTGTCTGCGCTAAATTTCATAGGGAAAGGCTTCTCAGGCTTTTAATGGCATAGTGTACACGGGAGCAAGTATATGGGTTTTTTAAAAAATACATGGCCCGGAATTCAACAAAATCAACAGACCTGCGTATGCCCTTTAAGTCCAACTCGTTCATCGGGTCGAAAAGAGGCTCCGGAACCAGAGTGCACTGCTGGTTGTTCAGGTTAGTAACTGCTGTTGAATAATGGAGGCAAATCGTGTTATTTTACCGCAGTTGTTGGTAACTTATACCAACCTGCCAAACCTGCATGGCCGCGGATTGGCGCAATTTTTGAGCACTCAATCTAATGGACGCTAAATTCTCACCCCGAGTCAAAGAAGTCATCAGCTTTAGCCGCGAAGAAGCCCTTCGTCTTGGCCATGACTATATTGGCACAGAACATCTCCTGCTGGGTCTGATTCGCGAAGGTGATGGTCTGGCAATCAAGGTGTTGCGCTCTCTGGAGGTGGACATCCTCAATCTGCGCAAATCGCTTGAAGAAGCCATTCGCGACAAGGCCTCGCGTCAGAACTTCAATTCCGGGAGCCTTCCACTGACCCGGCAGGCGGAAAAGGTACTGAAGATCACAGTCCTGGAAGCCAAGGTGCTCAAAGCCGATCTGATCGGCACCGAACACCTTTTATTGTCCATTCTCAAGAATAAGGACAATGTGGCCACACAGATTCTGAATCAATTCGATATAGATTACGATATTTTTAAACAAGAACTCGACTTCGTGAAAAGCAATATAACAGACGAGTTGTCCAATGATCAGGGGGACGAAGAGCCCTTTGAGGAGGACGAAGAGAAAGGCAAGTCGTATTCCGTAAGAAAGAGCGGCTCGGTCAAAAGCAAGACCCCGGTACTCGACAATTTTGGACGCGACATTACTAAACTGGCCGAAGAAGGCAACCTGGACCCCATAGTGGGCCGGGAAACTGAAATCGAAAGGGTCTCCCAGATTCTCAGCCGGCGAAAGAAAAACAACCCCATCCTCATCGGTGAACCCGGGGTGGGAAAGACCGCTATTGTAGAGGGCCTGGCCCTCAGAATTGTACAGCGCAAGGTCAGCAGGGTGCTCTTTGACAAGCGTTTGGTCATGCTCGATCTGGCTGCTCTGGTGGCCGGAACCAAGTATAGGGGCCAGTTCGAAGAGCGCATGAAGGCCATCATGAACGAGTTGGAGAAGAACCGCGATGTGATCTTGTTCATCGACGAGATCCACACCATCGTCGGAGCCGGTGGAGCCACCGGTTCACTGGACGCCTCCAACATCTTCAAGCCAGCTTTGGCTCGGGGCGAATTGCAGTGCATCGGCGCTTCAACCCTGGATGAATACCGCCAGTACATCGAAAAAGACGGCGCACTTGATCGCCGCTTCCAGAAGGTGCTCATCGATCCTCCAAGTGCGGATGAGACGGTGACCATTCTGACCAACATCAAGAACAAGTACGAGGACTACCACAATGTGGAGTACAGCGAAGAGGCCATCAAAGCCTGTGTCAAGCTGAGCAACCGCTACATCAGCGACCGTTTCCTTCCGGACAAGGCCATTGATGTTCTGGACGAAGTTGGCGCGCGGGTTCACCTCAAGAACATTCACGTTCCCGACGAGATCGTTCAGCTCGAAGCAAAGATCGAAGTGATCAAGGAAGAGAAGAACAAGGTGGTCAAGAGTCAGAAGTACGAAGAGGCAGCCCGCTTGCGCGACACCGAAAAGCGTCTGCTCGAAGAGCTCGACAATGCCAAACTGGCATGGGAAGAGCAGGTCAAGACGCAGAAATACCCGGTCGGCGAAGACGATATCGCCGAAGTGGTGGCCATGATGACCGGTATTCCCACCAAGCGAATCGCCCAAAGTGAGGGCAACCGCCTGGTGAACATGAAAGAAGAACTGACCCGTGGTGTGATTGGCCAGAGTGAGGCCATCGAGAAGATCACCAAGGCTATTCAGCGCAACCGCGTTGGACTTAAAGACCCCAACAAGCCCATCGGCTCCTTCATTTTCCTGGGTCCCACCGGGGTTGGTAAGACCGAACTGGCCAAGGTGCTCAGCGAGTACCTCTTTGACAGCCGCGACGCCCTGATTCGCATTGACATGAGCGAGTACATGGAGAAGTTCTCCCTGAGCCGCCTGATCGGAGCGCCTCCCGGCTACATCGGTTACGAAGAGGGCGGTCAGCTCACCGAAAAGGTGCGCCGCAAGCCCTACTCGGTGATCCTGCTCGACGAGATTGAAAAAGCCCACCCGGATATCTTCAACATCTTGTTGCAGGTGCTGGATGACGGTCAGCTCACCGATGGACTGGGCCGTCGCATTGACTTCAAGAACACGCTGATCATCATGACCTCCAACATTGGCGCCCGCCAGTTGAAGGACTTCGGATCCGGCGTTGGATTTGCCACCACGGCCCGCAAAGAAGGCAGCGATACCCACGCGCGTGGCGTGATCGAAACTGCGCTGAAGCGCACCTTTAGCCCTGAATTCCTCAACCGTATTGACGATGTGATCATCTTCAATTCACTGAGCAAGGAAGATCTGCACCTCATCATTGACATCGCCCTCAAGCAGGTCCTCGGCCGCTTGGAAACCCTCGGTTTCTCCCTGGAGTTGACCGACGAGGCCAAAGACTTCCTGAGCGAAAAGGGTTACGATCCGCAATTTGGTGCCCGACCGCTGCACCGCGCCATACAGAAATACCTCGAAGATCCGCTGGCCGAAAAGATTCTGGCCGCCGACATCAAACAGGGTGATGTTCTGGCTGTGGAGCACGACAAGAAGGAAGACAAACTGGTCATTCGCCAAAAGGCTTCCCGCAAGAAGAAAGAAGAGAAAAGTGAGACCAATTAAGGTCACTTGCTAGTGGACAAGAACTAAAACCCCTGCTCTGTTGAGTGGGGGTTTTTAGTTGGAATCACGCTCTGCCCCGCGCGTGTTGCCGAACCCATTCCAGCACCTGCCCCAGCGACAACTCGGGCTCCCGCACCCAGGTGTAATGGTCGCAGGGCTGTCTGTCGTTTTTTCGAATATGTTCTGTGCTGATTTGAGCAGAGGGAAACTTATCCAAAAGAATAGCCAGCGCTTCGGGTGGCGCAGACCGGTCGCCCTCATAGGTAAGGCCCAACACAGGCAAATTTACCTTACGCATAGCCTCATCGTAGTCGAAGGGCTCATTGGCCGCCTTGAAAGCTCCCGTGCTGGCCGTACAGAACCAGTCCATCATGATGCCCCTGGCCTCCTTTCCCCCGAAACGCAAGATATGCCCCGGGTAATAGCCCAGAAGCTGCGACGACCACTTGACCACATGCGCAAAGGCCAACACGCCCGGCCCCATTCTGCCCCAACCCTTGTAGTAAACCGAACAGCCCGCATTGACAATGAAGCCATCCAGCAACTCCGGATACCGCGCCAGCACCAACACACCCATCTGCGAGCCGATGCTGTGCCCCATAAAGAAGATCGCCGAGTCCGGAAACTGCACACGCAGCGCCCTGAGTATACCCACATACTCCAGCTCCACCTGCTCCCGATAACCAAAGTCGCAGGACCGCGACGCGCGCACACTCGAATGTCCATGTCCCCGGTGATCAGACGTAACCACATGCACACCCTCTGCCGCCAATCGCACCGCATAGTGCCGATAGAAGTGTGCCCTCACCCCCAAAGCTGGGAAGATGACCACCACCGGACTTCTGGGTTCAGCCCCCTCAAAGATGCTCAGGGCATTGGTACTGCCGTCGGGGAAGCTGAGAGGAAGAAGAGTTGGCACGGTGCGCTAAAATATGCGATTAATTTCAACGGCGTTGCTCTTCAAAGAAAATGGCTCCACACCCTTGCGGAAGTAGAGCCTTAGGTTAAGCAACCTGCAGAATAATCTTTATTCCGATTTGCTTTCGGGACTAAAATAAAAAATTTCTCTGAAAGTACAAGAATGATTTTAACGCATTATCCTTTTACGTAATGTAAATAAATTATTAGGAAATTGTTCTCATATTGTATATTATTGAGAAAACATTGACGCAAAAAATATGGGCTACAGATTGGGATTGGATGTGGGCACCAGCTCTTTGGGCTGGGCTCTGTTAGACGATCATCATATTGTTGACTGCGGAGTGCGCATCTTTGAGATGGGCAACAAAGTGACTCAGCACGGCGAGGAAAGCCGGCGACAAGACCGCACTTTGGCACGAAGCGCACGCAGGCGATTGCAACGCCGCAAACAACGCCGTCAAAGGTTATTAGAGGTATTGCGCAAGCACGACATGCTTCCGGATGCGGCCCATGTCAGTGACGGGTTCCGCCTCTATCAACTCAGGACACAGGCGCTGGATCAGCAGATATCTCTAAGCGATCTGGGCAGAATCTGGCTTTACTTCAGCAAGAAACGAGGGTTCAAAAGCAATGCCATTGTTGAACGTTCGGGTGGAAAGGAGGGCGAAGTAGCCAAAGGAATTGCTTCACTTAAAGAAGCTATTGCCGAGTCGGGATTGCGCACCATAGGTGAGTTTTTCTTTGAGATCAAATCAGAACACGCACAGGGAAAGCGCCTTGACGAGCGCATTCTAGGCCGTTGGATTGATCGGAGTCAGTATATGGAGGAATTTGATTTGATCTGGAATGAGCAGCGCAAGTACTATCCTGAGATATTGACATCTGAACTTTTCAAGGAGGTCAGGAACCGCATCATCTTTTATCAGCGCAAACTCAAGTCCCAAAAGCATCTGGTCAATACCTGTCGCTTTGAACCTTCAAAGCGGGTTGCTCCCAAGAGCCACCCCTTGTATCAGGAGTTCAGGATGTGGCAGCAAATTGCAAACATAAGGGTCACTCATGGCGAACGTGTCAATGAACCTTTGATGGACTTTGAAAAGGAAGTGCTGTTGCATATGCTGAGAACCACAGGAGAGATTGATATCAACTCCACGGCTGTCATCAAGGCGCTGAAGCTCTCCGAACGGGATGTTCAGTTCAATGATGTTCAGGATGGAAAACTCAAGGGCTTGAGCACTGAAGTAAAGTTGCGAAAAGCTCTGGGTTCAGCATTTTATGAAAAACTGAGTCCGAATGAGCAGGAGCGCCTTTGGCATACCCTTTACTTTTTTGATGATATTGAAAAACTGGTAGAGGTTGCCCGGCAGCGTATGGGTATGAACCAAGAGCAAGCAGAAGCCTATGCAAAGATCTCTCTGGAGCCGGATTATGGCAGTTTAAGTCAAAAGGCTCTGAGAAAGATTCTACCATTTTTGAAGAAAGGTCAACGATATAGTGATGCAGTTATCAGCGCAGGATACGAGCACCATAGTTATGATAAAGAGCTCAAGTCAAAGGACAGAAAGCTTGAAGACTATGTACCCAATCCGGACCCTAAGCAGATGCGCAATCCGGTTGTGCTGAAAAGCATGTATCAGATACGCGCTCTGGTCAACGATTTGATCAGGGACTTTGGAAAGCCAGAATTTATACGTATCGAGGTAGCTCGTAAATTGAAGATGCCACGAACACGCCGTGAACGCATACGTCTGGACAATGTAACCCGGGAACGTGAGCGGCGTGAATACGCTGAATTTCTTAATCAGCAGGGATATGCTTTTCATTGGAAGGATGCAGCTATAGATAAGTTCAAACTTTGGCTGGAGTTGGGTTGTGATGATGATGACATAGAGGCGTTTAACCTGTTTAATGACCGGTATAGAAAGCAACATGCGGAGAAGTACCAGCTTTGGCTGGAGTGCAATCGCATTTCGCCCTATACGGGCAAAACCATTTCACTGAGTAAACTATTTTCTGCTGAGATAGAGATTGAGCACATCATTCCCTATAGCAAAAGTCTGGATAACTCTTTTGCGAATAAATCTCTTTGTGAGCGCTCCGAGAATACCAGAAAGCACAATCGGTTGCCGCGGGAATACATGAATGATGCAGAGTTTGCCGCGCTGAAACAACGCATCAAAACCCTTCCACCCAACAAACGCGATCGCTTTTTGGAGACCGATATCAAGAAGGATTTTCTCAACAGTCAATTGTCGGACACCGGATACATTGCCAGATCTGCACGTGACCTTCTGGCGCGTTGTGTTCTGAACGTTGAGGAGGTGCCCGGTCAGGCTACCTCCCAATTGCGCGGTATGTGGGGCCTGAATGCTTTGCTCCATGCCCCGGAGAGTGTTGATTCTGCTTTCGCCTTAAATGAGGAATTGAAGAAGAATCGTCAGGATCACCGGCATCACCTGCTCGATGCTATTGTGATAGGTTGTACCTCCAGGAGTATGATCAGAGAACTGGCCTTGAACAGTCAATTTCAGGATGATGGGCGTCCGGTCAAGGAGATGATCCTTGAAATGCCCTATGATCACTTTAGATGCGATGTGTCAACTGCATTAGGGAAAGTTTTTGTTTCCCATGAAAACCGCAAGCGTTTGTTGTCTGCCTCTGTTAACCGGCTAATCCATTGGAAGCGAAACAAACCTGTTGTGAGACAGCGAACCATGGCTCCGCGTGGCTCTATGCATGAAGAAACCCTCTATGGATTTGTCCGTCATCCAGACACCGGAGAGATGGTCTACACAGCGCGCAAGGATGTAGCCGGACTATCGGAGAAGGAGGCGCTCAGAATCATTGATCCCCAAATCCGCGAAGAGGTTATTAAACATTTGCGCGAAGAGGGCAAGATTGATCATGAGAAGTCGCCCTTGCGCATAGAAAAGAAGATGTATGGAGAGTACCGAATGGTCAAGGTGAGACATGTCCGCCTTGCTTCAAGGGCAACTACCATGGTCTCCTTGAGACCTACTGAAACTCCAGAACTATATGTGCCCACTGGAAGCAACTTTTGTCTGGCTTTGTATGAAGGCGTGGTGAAAGGAAAGCGTAAATGCACTTACCGATCGGTACCTTTTTTGGAAGCTGTAAAGAAATCTCAGGCTGGTGAACGTTTTTTTTCAGAATCTGTGATTCAAGATGGCAATGAGTTTAACCTGTGGATGGTGCTCAAAGCCAAGGATTGCGTGGTCTTATACAATGAGCATCCTGATGAGATCCAGTGGGATAATGCAGAGTGGTTGTTTGATCGCTTGTACTATGTGGTGAAGTGGTCGGGTACTAGGGGCGAGATTGTGTTACATAAACATTACATAGCAGAGGACGACCCAAACAAGACCGCTAATCCCATTGTTCGCCGATCTACTTCAAATACACTGAACGCTGTGAAAGTCTTTGTTGATCGATTGGGTAGAATTCGCCGCTTATGAGTTATGCTTTCCAGAACCGTCCATATCGGCAATCCGGCAAAACTGCGCCTGAATGAGCGTCAACTATTGGTTGAACAGGAGGGTGAGTTGAGTGGCCGTATACCTATCGAAGACATCGGACTCGTCATTGTCGATCATCCGCAGGTGACCTTTACTGCGGCCTTGTTCAGGTATTTAAGTAAGGAAAATGTTACTGTGCTGTTTTGCGATGATGGCCATCATCCCAGTGGAATTTATCAACCTTATACCGGGCATACCCTGATGAGTGGGCATGTACAGGCCCAGATAGACAGTACCAGGCCATTGAGAAAGCAACTGTGGAAGCAAACTATAGAGGCTAAGATTGGCAATCAGTCTTCCTTGCTCAATCGTCTTAAAGTTCCGGATAGAAGGCTAGATCGCATGGCTGCGGAGGTACGCAGCGGAGACAGTTCCAATCGAGAGGCCACTGCTGCTGCACTCTACTGGAAGATCCTTTTCCAGCCATATACGGAAAAATTCAGACGTGATCGTTACGGTGGTCCACCAAACAATCTGCTGAATTATGGCTATGCTATTCTGCGTTCAACCGTGGCTAAATCTATTGTCGCTGCAGGGCTTTTACCCATGCTTGGGATTCATCACCGCAATAGTCTGAATGCATTCTGTCTGGCCGATGACCTGATGGAACCTTACCGACCCTTTGTCGATGCCTTAGTCATCGAAATCCTGGAGACTTGCACCGAACCCGCGCAATTGGAGTTAACCAAGCATAACAAGCAAGCGCTACTGCAAATTTTGCAACGCGATGTAGTGCAAAATGATGCTCGTTCTCCTTTAATGGTTGCGGTTGAACGCACATGTATATCTCTGGCCAGATGTTACAAAGGGGAAAAGCGACGCATTAGCTATGCAACATTCCAACCGATTTAATGAATACCGGGTTATGTGGGTCATGGTTTTTTTTGACATGCCAACACAAACTTCTGCTGATCGAAAGCAGTATGCCACCTTTCGCAAGAATTTGCTAAAAGATGGTTATGGTATGTTTCAATTCAGCATATATATTCGCCACTGCATGAGCCGCGAGTACGCTGAAAAACACATGAGAAGGGTACGTACTTATTTGCCTAAAAAGGGGAAGATCGTGCTATTTACTTTAACCGATAAGCAATTTGGCATGATAGAAGTGTACTCAGGAAGAGACAGCAGACCCTCTCCTAATGAAGGAGCACAATTGGAAATGTTCTAAGTATTTAAGTTGAAGCCTACATAAGGGCACCATTTTTTTGTTCTGATTTATGTGGTAATCAGTTGATTATCAATGTATTATACCCATTCTGGTTCGATCTAAAATACGTGTCTTAAAAATTGAAAGCAAATCGGAACGACCGTTCTTTACACCCCCCCGTTCAGCGTGGTTCGATCTAAAATACGTGTCTTAAAAATTGAAAGCAAATCGGAACTAATGACTTCTGGGGATGGGGAGCCGAAGAGGTTCGATCTAAAATACGTGTCTTAAAAATTGAAAGCAAATCGGAACTGATCTGGTGGGCGTCCTTGGTCTTGCTTCGGTTCGATCTAAAATACGTGTCTTAAAAATTGAAAGCAAATCGGAACTAATGTAAAAAAGCATGACCAGCTTCATCAGGTTCGATCTAAAATACGTGTCTTAAAAATTGAAAGCAAATCGGAACTAAAATTGCTTGTTGTTGTTTAAAAAAACCGGTTCGATCTAAAATACGTGTCTTAAAAATTGAAAGCAAATCGGAACATCAAGTACAAAGTGCTGTTCCTGAGGGAAGGTTCGATCTAAAATACGTGTCTTAAAAATTGAAAGCAAATCGGAACTAAGTTTCAAGGCCTATGATTCAGTCCGTCGGTTCGATCTAAAATACGTGTCTTAAAAATTGAAAGCAAATCGGAACATTCCCTCCGACGAAACCACTACGGGCGACGGTTCGATCTAAAATACGTGTCTTAAAAATTGAAAGCAAATCGGAACCTATAACACCATAGCCATGCCCCTTGTTTAGGTTCGATCTAAAATACGTGTCTTAAAAATTGAAAGCAAATCGGAACTAAACCAGCCCAGGTTAGCCACAGCACCATGGTTCGATCTAAAATACGTGTCTTAAAAATTGAAAGCAAATCGGAACCAAGTGTCAATTTACCTGCGTCATCTCTTGGGTTCGATCTAAAATACGTGTCTTAAAAATTGAAAGCAAATCGGAACGGTTTGTTCTGGCCCCTGGGTTATCGCCCAGGTTCGATCTAAAATACGTGTCTTAAAAATTGAAAGCAAATCGGAACTTCACGAGCCCTGTTTGGATGGTCCCTTTTGGTTCGATCTAAAATACGTGTCTTAAAAATTGAAAGCAAATCGGAACGGTGCTGGGCAAATGCGTAATAATTGCCACGGTTCGATCTAAAATACGTGTCTTAAAAATTGAAAGCAAATCGGAACACCTGGCCAGAATGTATGCCTGCTCTAAATGGTTCGATCTAAAATACGTGTCTTAAAAATTGAAAGCAAATCGGAACTAGTCATTGCTTTTGGATTAGGCTTCCAATGGTTCGATCTAAAATACGTGTCTTAAAAATTGAAAGCAAATCGGAACAGCATGGTGGTGGTTTGGTTTAGGTTAATTGGTTCGATCTAAAATACGTGTCTTAAAAATTGAAAGCAAATCGGAACTGGCTGCATCTGTTTCTAATCCTGTGGCTTGGTTCGATCTAAAATACGTGTCTTAAAAATTGAAAGCAAATCGGAACTGCCAGCTGGTGTAAACGTGCAATGAATTAGGTTCGATCTAAAATACGTGTCTTAAAAATTGAAAGCAAATCGGAACCCTGGGCGCCAGCTGTGCCTAATACGTTTGGGTTCGATCTAAAATACGTGTCTTAAAAATTGAAAGCAAATCGGAACCGAAAGCATCGCCAGCTGGGTTTTGTAAACCGGTTCGATCTAAAATACGTGTCTTAAAAATTGAAAGCAAATCGGAACTCCAAATCCGAACTTGTATTATCTGTAAACAGGTTCGATCTAAAATACGTGTCTTAAAAATTGAAAGCAAATCGGAACCAGCAGCACCTTTGTGCTTCCAGCAGCCTGGGTTCGATCTAAAATACGTGTCTTAAAAATTGAAAGCAAATCGGAACTATTTTGCGCCGAGCGCCTGAGCGCGATTTGGTTCGATCTAAAATACGTGTCTTAAAAATTGAAAGCAAATCGGAACTCATTCGTTACATTCCTCGTTGGTCTATTGGGTTCGATCTAAAATACGTGTCTTAAAAATTGAAAGCAAATCGGAACAGCGGATTCGCGCGGCGGCTCCCGGCAAGGAGGTTCGATCTAAAATACGTGTCTTAAAAATTGAAAGCAAATCGGAACCACTACGCAACCGGGAGAACGCTTGCCGGGGGTTCGATCTAAAATACGTGTCTTAAAAATTGAAAGCAAATCGGAACTACCAAGGCTGATTAACAATCGAATGGTTGGGTTCGATCTAAAATACGTGTCTTAAAAATTGAAAGCAAATCGGAACTCCAAAGTGTCGTGCAAGAGCTCCTGAGCGGGTTCGATCTAAAATACGTGTCTTAAAAATTGAAAGCAAATCGGAACACTACGGTACGGACAGAGGTTGTAGGAACGGGTTCGATCTAAAATACGTGTCTTAAAAATTGAAAGCAAATCGGAACTGAGGGCACTGCGCGCTTCGCGAGCTACCCGGGTTCGATCTAAAATACGTGTCTTAAAAATTGAAAGCAAATCGGAACTATGAATACGCTGTGGCAATAACGCTCATGGGTTCGATCTAAAATACGTGTCTTAAAAATTGAAAGCAAATCGGAACTAGGAGTATGCCGTGGCAATAACGCTCATGGGTTCGATCTAAAATACGTGTCTTAAAAATTGAAAGCAAATCGGAACTAGGCGAGTTAACGGGTCGGCTAGGTGATAGGTTCGATCTAAAATACGTGTCTTAAAAATTGAAAGCAAATCGGAACTTGTCTAAGAAGTTCTGGTCGTCGCTTTCAGGTTCGATCTAAAATACGTGTCTTAAAAATTGAAAGCAAATCGGAACACACAAGAACTCAACCGCCGTTTACTCCTGGGTTCGATCTAAAATACGTGTCTTAAAAATTGAAAGCAAATCGGAACGTTATACCCGTTCTAACATAACGGACATTGGGTTCGATCTAAAATACGTGTCTTAAAAATTGAAAGCAAATCGGAACCGTGGCTCTTCAACTTCACCGATGCGCATAGGTTCGATCTAAAATACGTGTCTTAAAAATTGAAAGCAAATCGGAACTTGGAAGCTAAAGTGCGGGCATTAAAGTATGGTTCGATCTAAAATACGTGTCTTAAAAATTGAAAGCAAATCGGAACTG
>JBGSYF010000015.1:0-11064 GCA_041751015.1 Chitinophagales bacterium | reverse complement strand
GCTGCGACCACCGCCACCTCCGCCACCGCGGGATTGCTGGGAACGGCCTCCGCCCTGTCCATCGCGTCGGGCTCCGCCTCCGCGGCCTCCTCCACCGCCATCGCGTGAAGCGCCGCCTCCACCACCCCGGCGACGCGGCTCATAGGCCGGACCGGGAGGAATACCTGCGGGCAAAGGGCGCTTCTCGATCTCCCGTTCGATCAATTCCTCTATGCGGGCAAAACGCTGCTGATCCACATCGCTGATGAAGGTCAGGCCTATACCCGTAGCCTCTGCCCGTGCTGTGCGTCCAATTCGGTGTACATAATCCTCTGCATCCTGGGGAACATCGTAGTTCAACACCATGCTGATGTTGTCAATGTCGATGCCGCGGCTGACGATATCGGTGGCCACCAACACCTGAATTCTGCGGTTAGCAAAATCGCTCATCACCTTTTGCCGCTCACTCTGTTCCAGATCCGAAGACATGGCCCTGGCATTGATGCCCTTTCGAATCAATTGCTTTTCAAGGTTTTTCACCGCGATCTTGGTCGAGGCAAAGACGATGATGGAAGGCAAATCAGCCCCTTCGAGCAAACTCAGCAACAGAGCCAGTTTATCCTTGTCCCAGACCAGATAGGCCCCCTGGTCTATACCGGCAGCGGGCTTGGAAAGGGCGATGTTGATGTGGACCGGATCGTGCAGGGTCTTAGCGGCCAATTCCCGGATCTTGGGGGGCATGGTGGCCGAAAAGAGCAGATTCTGGCGTTTGGCGGGCAAATACTGGATGATCTTCATGATATCATCATAGAAACCCATGTCCAGCATACGGTCGGCCTCATCCAGAATCAGGTGTTTCACCTGATCGAAGACCACGTAACCCATGTTCAGATGGGCAATAAGCCGGCCCGGGGTAGCCACTACAATATCGGCGCCCTGAGTCAGACCCCGCTTTTGGATCTCCCAACTGGCCGCATCTCCACCGCCGTAAACCGCAATAGAGCCGATGCCGGCAAAGTAGGCGAAACCCTCTATCTGCTCATCGATCTGCTGAGCCAGTTCGCGGGTAGGCGCAATGACCACGGTGTGGCAAAAGCCCCCGCCCAGCTCAATGATAGAGTGCATAGAGGGCAAAAGGTAAGCCGCCGTTTTCCCCGTACCCGTCTGGGCACAGGCAATCATATCCCTTCCCTCCATGATGGGGGGAATGGCCTGTTGTTGAATTGGCGTAGGGCTTCTGAAACCCATGGCGTCCAAGCCTTCGTGTATGCGATGAGACAGACCGAAGTCATCAAAAGTTAAGTCGCTGATAATGTGAGGCTTTTACCTTATAAAGATGGGCAAAATTACGCCTTAAAGGGCTTGTGAACAAGCCGTTCAGCCCATTAAGCAACACTCAACGCTGCCCGGGATGATACACAACGCGGGCGTTCTGACGGATTTCCTCCCAGTCCAGAGTCATCCGTCGCAGCTCCTGATTGAGGTAGAGTGGAACCTGATCATTGTAATGCGGGCTGTCCTTCTTGTTGGAAGCGCCAAAGCAATTCATGGCTTCGATCCGGGGCCATCCCTCGCCGTAGCTCACAAACTGGATATAGCCATCTCCTACCCGGCTCTTCATACGGCCCTTCTTCCAGGGTTCAGTATCCAGTGCAGCGAGCACATCAGCCGTTCCGCCAATAGGATGGTCTTCCTCTCCGCGAACATGGCGCTGAACTTCTCCAAGGGCGATGTCCAGTCGGCCAAAGTGCTTGTAAAGATGCTTGCGCGCCTGAGCAACGATGTTCACGAACTCCTCATCGGTAAACTCATTGGGAAAGATCAGCCTTCCATTCTCCACCAGATACTGAACGGTGTAGTAGATGCACATGGACCAGAGCGCAGCTCCCTGCTCATTGTCCGGCTCCGTTCCCCGATCCCAGCTTTTGAGCAGGGCCAGGGCATCGGCAATCTTTGGAAACTGCTCTTCGGGCAATTCAAAGAGCCGCTCCAGATTGCTGACCACGACGGTTCGCGCCGGATTGCTCCAGCGGCGATCGTACTTGATGCGCTTGAGATCCTCCAGGCTAAAGGCCCCCTCCTGCTCCGTCACCTGCTCGTGAAAACGCCAGGCGCGGTTGTTGTTCCACAGCTCGTGTCCGCGTTTGGGGTCATAGTCTTCAGCGCGCAGATTTTCCTCTTCACAGGTGGCGAAGAAAGGCGAGTTATTGGTATTAAACAAATATCCACAATCGGGATTCAAATAGGCCGGCAGGCTTTCAACCGGATCGAAGATCGGAGGCCATACCACGATGGAAGTATCACCGGGCAGCACGCCCTTCCAATCGTAGCCCTCTACTCTCTTGGGGAAATGGCCGTTGGCCAGATAGTAGATATTGTCCTGATCATCGGCGTAGACCACATTGATGCCCGGAAGCTTGCTGCTCTTGAGCGCCGCGTGGAACTCGTCAAAGTTGCTGGCCTTGTTCATGCGATACCACTGTTCGCCCGCTCCTATGCCAAAAGCGGCGGGGAAACGCAAGGCGTAGTAACCCGTTTTGTTCTTGACCACCGGGCCATGCAGGCTGCGGTAGAAAGTGCGCTTGACCGGCAGCTTGATCCCGGCCACCTTGACCTTGAGTTTGATCGTGCGCTCCTCCAGGTCCAGCCACTCCCCATCCATGCGATAGCGCAGTTTGTCCTTGGGATGCATGACCAGTTTGTACACATCCACATAATCAGGGTAATTCAGGGTGTGGCCCCAGCCCAGATGCGCATTGGTGCCCACAAAGATGGTAGCGCCTCCGGGAAAGGTTCCCCCCATCATGTTCCAGCCCTCATCACTGATCACATGGGCCTCATACCAGCTCATAGGTCCGCTCAGGGGTTGATGGCTGTTGATGATCAGATGGGTTCGATCATCCTCCATGCGGTGGGCGTTGAAGGCCATCGCATTGGAACCCTTGTCCAGCAACTGGTACTCAAAATTGGCGATGCTGCCGTTGAAGACCTTGAGCAATTCCACATCCAATCCGGTCATCATGGCCACGCCCATGGCATAGCCCTTTTCAATGTCTCGCGGCCCGATGGGAAAGACATCCTTGAGCAGAACTTCATGGGGGTGCTGGGCGGCGTAGGCATTGATGCCTGCGGCATATCCCTCCAGCAAGGCTTTGTATTCCCTGCCCAGATGAGTGTCGTAACGACTTTCGACCAAACCACTGACGTCGATGAGAAAGGCGACCACATCGGCAATAGCCCCCTCCTTGCCCAACACTTCGGAGAGCCTGCCGTGTATGGCGTACATGTTGTGCTGCATGGACTCAAAGTCGTCTTCGGCTGTTGCCCAGGCCAGACCATATGCGGTCTCCGGATCGGTGGGTGCATAGATATGCGGAACACCAAAAGAATCGCGGGCTATGCTGATCCGGCTGGGATCGATGGGCGCGGTCAGCACAGGTCCGGATTGAGCCTGAAGACTGGTTGAACCTTGAAAAAATGTCGAGCTGATCAGTGCGGCCAGAAGAAACATACCGTATTTTATGGTATGTCCTGAGCATCGCTGCTCATGGAGACGGAATTTCATAAAGCTGGGAGAGAATTTGAATGGGTGTTGAGAATGGGATTGACAGGTTTACTAAATGAACTCAATCTTTAGAAACATGGGGTTCATTATGGTTGGAAAGGCGGAAAGGATGGCGCGGAATCCAGGCGGGAATATGAGCAAGACGCAACGCCGGACCGAGAATAGCGCGCATCACCGCATTGCGGTGTCTGTACTGATAGCTCTTTTGAATGGGAACAGCCCCGACCGAGCTTTTGATCTCCGGCGCCGTTCGGCCCAAACGCAGGTTGCGGCTGGATCGCTCAATTGCCCAGGAAATATACTCATACAACATGGCGTGATACAATCGAAAGTCCTGAGCCCGATCATAGTTCAGACCGATGAAATGACTATGCAATTCTGCACCGCGATAGATGCCGCTTTGAAATCCCAGCGGAACATCTGCTTCATTCTCCGCACTCTGGCCGGGTCCGTACCAGGCCATCAGGCGGAAATCACTGCCATAGCGGTCTTTCATTCCGCTGAAATACCCCTCGCCCAGCGTGGCCATGTTGAAATCGGCCCGATCGGCAACCTGTTGATAGAGGGCCAGTAACTTGCTCTCCTGTTGGCGAATGGCCTGTCCGTCCAGTTCTACTTTGTGCAGAGAGGCCGAAGCGCTGAGCACTTTTCTGGCCCTGACGCGGTAACGCGATTGCAGGGCATTGAGGTAGTCATCAAAGCCCTTCCAACCCAGGTCTAAAGACATGAGCATCTCGGGCTCGGCGGGCAATCTCAGAAAGCCCGGCAATTCAAAACCCCCATTGCCCGTCAAAAAACCGCTGATGTTTCCGAAATCCCTTCCGGTGAGCTCAAGGGCTTGTAAGAGGATGTCCTGCCGTTCTGAAGGCTGAAGTTCCGGTGAGAAGAGGTAGCCGGGCTCTTCGGCAGTCAGCGGACTTCCGCTGTGCAACAGGGTCCAGCGCTTGCGACTCAGGTAAGGCACCGCAACGCAGCGAAGGGTGTGTGCCAGCTTGGATAACTGCCCAGCTTCCTGTTTCTCCAAAGCAGCGTAGGGCAAAAGGTGCCGCCCCTGGAGCTGAACGCGCTGAAAAACCAAAGCGCCTACCAGTTGATTCTCGCGAAACACCGTCAGGTAGCGCATGTCTCCGGGACAACTGGCATCCAGCAAGTCCAGATAAGTGCGCTCCATGAAAGGCCGTTGCTCCGGGACCAATGCGTCCCATTGCGCTGCGGGCAAGGCAGAGGGGGAGCTGTAAAGGTTGAAGTTGAGGGGTAATTCCCGCTGAGCTGCTTTGGAACAAAGAGCGGGAAAACAAATAGCGCGCACATGGGCAATTTACGCAAAATGACTGGTAAGTTCAGCCCGGAGGAAGGCCAGGATTCACTTTTTATACCAAGAATATCAAGCCCTTCCGAGCGCGTGCTCCATTCAGGCCAGCTCGGAGAGTTCCAGCCAGCGATCGGTCTGCTCTTCAATATCGGCGATGACCCGACCGAGTTCTTCACTCAGGCGCTGCAGTTCATCGTGGGCCAGGGCACCCGAACTCAGCGAATCTTCGAGTTGGGTTCGGCGGGCCTCGAGCTTGGGCAAGCTGGCTTCAAGGGCTTCGAACTCGCGCTTTTCTTTAAATCCCATGCGGTTTTTGGCCGGGGCTGCCGTGGGCTTCATGGCAGGGTCTTCCTTTTGCGCTTTCTCGTTAGGGCTGCTTTGCGAAGGAGGCAGGGACTCTCCGAGGTTGGCAGCGGGTTTGGTCGCCTTGCCGCCGGCAGCGCTGCCTGCGCGGGTTGCGGCGCCCGTTCCACCCGACGAAAGAGCCCGCTTCTCCTCTTCAAGCATCATCTGCTCGGAGCGATAAGCACTGTAATTGCCTGGAAAGTCGCGCACCAGCCCATCGGCTTCAAAGACAAAGAGATGATCGACCAGCTTGTCCATGAAGTAGCGGTCGTGGGACACAATCACCAGACAACCGCTGTAGCGCAACAGAAAATCCTCGAGCACATTTAAGGTGAGAATGTCCAAATCATTGGTGGGCTCATCGAGGATCAGGAAATTGGGGTTCTTCATCAAAATGGTCAGCAAGTACAAGCGGCGGCGCTCTCCCCCACTGAGCGTGTGAACCTGCTGATAGTGCATATGGCGCTCGAAAAGAAAGCGCTCCAGCAACTGTGCGGCGGTCAGCTTCCGGCCCCCGCCCATGGGCAGAAACTCAGCGACATCCCGCACCACATCAATGACCCTCTGCCCCTCCTTGAAGTGCATCCCGTCCTGGTGGTAATAGCCGATGTGCAGGGTGTCTCCGCGCACCACCTTTCCCGTATCGGGCGAAAGGCTACCGGTCAACATATCCAATAGTGTGCTCTTGCCCGAACCATTTCGCCCTACAATACCCAGGCGATCCGGGCGGCGAAACTTGTAGTCGAGCTTGCTGATCAGCACCCGATCTCCGTAGGCCTTTCCAACATTGTGCAACTCCAGCACCTTGCTGCCCAGTCGCTCAATCTGAATGTCCAGTTGAAGTTCGTCTTCATCCGTGCGCTGAATGGCCAGTTGGCGCAGCTCCTGCACGGCTTCCATGCGGTACTTGCTCTTGGTCGTGCGGGCCTGGGGCATGCGCTTGGACCATTCCAGCTCGGTCTTGTACAAACCCCTGGCCTTCTCTATGCCCTTGTTGCGGGCATCGCCGCGCTCGAGCTTGCTGCTGAGGTAGTAGGCATAGTTGCCCCTGTAGCGCTGGATTTCGCCGCGATCGATCTCTATGATCTCCTGGCAAACCGCATCGAGAAAGTAGCGGTCGTGGGTCACGAGCAGGATGGCGCAATTGCGACTGCTCAACTCGCGCTCCAGCCATTCGACCATGTCCAGATCCAAATGGTTGGTGGGCTCGTCCAGAATCAGCAAATCGGGTTGTTCAATGAGCACGCGGGCCAGCGCCACGCGTTTGCGCTCCCCTCCGGACATCGTGCCCACGATGCGCTCCACATCGTGTATGCTCAGTCGGGAGAGCACCTGGCGAACCATGGCTTCCAGATCCCAGGCCTGGTGCTGTTCCATGGCCTCCATCGCCTTCTCCAGCCTTTCGCCCGAAACATTGCGGGCCATGCAGTCTTCGTACTCGCGAACCGCCAGCATGGCCTCGGAGCCCGCGGCAAAGACGGCCTCCAGCACCGTTTGCGAAGGCTCCATGTCGGGATCCTGGCTCAAAAAACCCACCCGTGCATCGGGGTGATAGGTGATGCTTCCCCCGATTTCCGGGGCTTCCTCTCCGGCCAGCACCCGCATCAGGCTGGACTTGCCCGTGCCGTTGCGGGCCACCAGAGCAATCTTCTGCCCGGGAGCAATGTAAAAGGTCATGCCGCGAAACAATTCGCGCTCACCGTAAGACTTGGAAAGATTCTCTACCGCCAGCAGCACTGATCAAACGCTTATGTCCACACTGAATCGCTCAGGGTGGCGTCCCTCTATGGGGCGGTAAAAGTCCATGATTTCCCGCAGATCTCGGGCGGGGTCACCGCTGGGGTAAACCATCTTTCCCACACCGGCTTCTTTCTTGCCGTAATCGAGGTAGCCAAGTCCAATGGGAACGCCAGCTTTGGCCGCCACATAGTAGAAACCCGTCTTCCATTGGGTGCGCAATTTGCGCGTGCCTTCAGGAGTGACCATGACCACCAGCTTATCCCGGCTGGCAAAGAGCGCCGCCATGGCGTCGGTCATGCTGGGTCTGGCCTGACCGGGCTCCTTTGGACTGCGGTCTATGCCAATGGCTCCCGCCGCCCGGAACAGCACCGACATCGGAAAGAACATCCATTCCTTCTTGATGGTGAAACGCAGGGGAATCTGCATCTGATAGAAGGCCAGACGGGCGTAGATGATGTCCCAGTTGGAAGTATGGGGAGCGGCGATCATCACGCAGCGATGCACTCCTTCAGGCAGGTTCCAGTTGATCTTCCAGCCGGTCAATCTGAAGTAAAGTGCGGCAAGTGCTCTGAGCATGGGGCAAAGTTCGGGGCATTTCTCCATACCTGAGCAAAATCGCTTTACCGCTCTTGTTCTCCTGTGGAACTACCTTTGAACTTCAGCAAAATTTTGATGTTGATACAAGCCATCATCTTTGATCTGGACGGGCTTTTGGTTGAATCCGAACCGCTCTGGCGCCGGGCGGAGGCCAAAGTCTTTGGAAGTCTTGGACTGTCTTTGAGCGAGACGGAACTGGCCGAAACCACCGGTATTCGCCTGGATGAGGTGGTGCGCATTCGCTACCGCAAGCAGGCCTGGAGCGGGCTCAGCCTCAAAGAGGTGGAAAACGCGATTCTGGAAGAGTTGCTGGTCTTGATTGAGCGGGAAGGCAGTGCTCTGCCCGGTGTTGCGGAAACTCTGGCCTTCTTTGAGCAGCGCGGAATTCCGCTCGGGCTGGCCTCTTCTTCGCCCTTGCGCGTCATTGAGGCCCAACTTAGGAAGATTGCCTCCGAGTCCTTCTTTAAGGTCGTGTGCTCCGCTGAGTTTGAGGCCTTTGGCAAGCCCCATCCCGGGGTCTATCTGAGCACGGCTGAAAAATTGGGGATCGAGCCCCGGCTCTGCCTGGCCTTTGAGGATTCCCTGCCCGGTCTTATTGCCGCCAAGGCCGCCAACATGAAGGCGGTCGCTGTGCCGGATCGGGAATTTGCCGCTCATCCCGGTTTTGGTCTGGCCGATGCGGTCTTGACTTCATTGGAAGAATGGAATGAGGGGCTCTGGCAAAGTTTGCTTTCGGGGGAAAGGCTTGTCGCCCCGCACAAGTCATGAGCGATTCGCGGCATAGCAACGCTTCGCGCTGGTGGTTGTCCGGGTTGGCACGAGCAACCCAACCCCTGCTTTCGATGTCGCATCTGATCCGGCTCACGGGACATCGTGTGCTTGTGCCCCTCTACCACGCGCTCGGTGATGAGCCTCAGCCCCATATCGATCCCCTCTACCCCCTTCGCAGCCCCGCCCGGTTCCGGCGCGACCTGGATTTTATGCTCCGGCATTTCAAGCCGGTGGATCTGCCGGAGTTGCTGGAGCTGTGCGGGCATCCGCAGCCTACTGCTGCAGGCACGCGATTCAGAACCGCGGATGCGAAGCCCGTCTTTCACATCACTGTTGACGATGGCCTGCGCAGCGCCGGAGAGCAGATGGCGGTCATACTCAGCGAAAAAGGCGTGCCCGCCACTTTCTTTGTCAACAGTGCCTTTGTCGGCAATCGCGCCTTGATGTATCGCTACACGGCGGCGTTGATTGTGTCGCACCTGCGGGCTCCGCGGTCTGCGGCGGCTCAAGCGGCGCTGTTGGGCGAAGGGCGGGCATTTTTGGAGCGGG
The DNA here is from genome assembly GCA_041751015.1 of Chitinophagales bacterium. Lineage (GTDB taxonomy): Bacteria > Bacteroidota > Bacteroidia > Chitinophagales > BACL12 > WGOA01. The sequence goes on along the minus strand of JBGSYF010000015.1, from coordinate 2,206 downwards.
CGCTGGGCGAAACTTTAAGAACAGCGCATCTTGAAGGATGGGTCCTCGCGCAGGGCTACGAACAACGCGGACTGCTGGAAGCTCTGGCCCTGCACCTGGGTTTAGACCTGGCCGGCTTCCTGGCTCGCGAACGCCCTTATCTAACTTTGGAAGAGCTGTACTCACTTCAAAAACAGGGCTTTCATATAGGTTCGCATTCAATAGATCATCCCTGGTACCAGGATCTCCCTTCAGACGAGCAACTGCGGCAAACCCTGGAAAGCCATCGCTGGGTGCAGAGCAATTTACCCGGCAGCCCTGCGGTATTCGCCTTTCCTTTCTCGGATGCCGGCCTGCCCTGGTCCTGCTATGAACAGGGATTTGAAGCCGGGTTGCGCTTGCATTTCGGAGGGCCCGGGCTCAGGCACTGCCCGGCAGGTGTTCTATCCAGAGTGGCCATGGAGAAAGATCGCTCAGAGGCCGAAACGGTGCTCAGACAGAGTTATGTAGCCGCCTTGGGTAAGGGAATGATCAAAAGATTGTCGAGGCATTAACTATCCTTGCAAGTGTTATCTCTTTCATGCACTACAGCATCCTGACCCACGCCCAACTCGGGGACTACATCGGCAGTGAAGCCTTCCTGCGCTCGGCAGTCTGGCCGATCTCGCCCCTGCGCGCGGCTTCCTATGGGCAGAATCCGGATGCCAGACCGGAACATCCGGTTCTCTTTCTGGCCCATGATGACAAAGGCACTCTGCGCGGCTTTCTGGGTTCTCTGCCCGATAGCTGGACTACGCAGGGACAGCGCATGACTTTCGCCTGGCTCAGTTGTCTCTGGGTGGATCCGGCCTGCCGCGGACAAGGTCTTGCCGGAGCCTTGTTGCACATGTCGAACGAGGCTTGGAAGGGTATGCTGGCCCTGACGGAATACACCCCAGTAGCCGAAGCTCTGTACCGGAAAAGCGGCTTGTTCAGCGCCCTTCCACCCCGCAAGGGCTGGCGGGCCTATCGCCGTCCCGACCTTGAGGGAACCCTGCTCAGGCGTTGGCCAGGGCTGGCTCCAGGAACCCCTCTCCTGCGCACTCTGGACCGTCTGGGCGAAGGACTGATCTCATTGAGCGAGCGTCAGAACCCTACTAGAGTAGACGGCACTTTACAGGTGGGAAAAACCCTTTTCGAAGCCTGGAAGCCGGGAACTTCTACATCAGACCGGGCTCTTCTTAGTTCATTAGAAAACGCAGTATCCCCGGGTCAATCAGTATCCCTGGCTTCCAAATTGAAATGGATTCAACAACACCCCTGGCTTAAACAAGGCATCGTTGATGCCGACGCAAAACGCTACCCCTTCAGCTCAGTCTCCGCACAATTTCAGTCCTGGCTCTGGCTGTTGAGCGATGAACATGGGGCTTATAATGGAGTGGTGTCCATGTCCCTTCGGGACGGTCTGCTCAAGCTCCCCTATTGCTTTGCGCCAGAGAACGCTCTACCCGATGTGCTGGCGCTTGCCCGGCAGATCATGAGCCAGCATAGCGCCCATACCCTGGTGACCCATCATCAGGGCCTTGTACGCACACTTGAACAAAACAGAAAAAATTTCCTGCATCTTCGTGCGTCATCAAGACATTACATGCTTTCTAATGAGCTCGCCGAGATCTGGCATGAGCAGGGATACGATATTAGCCAGGTACAGGATGGGGCTGGAGATGCGGTGTTTACCTGAATGTTATACGAAATAAAGTTTTTCTTCCTCGAAACTCACTTTTGGATCATGATGAAAGTTAGAGCAGAATGCAGCTATTAAAGAGGATCATTTCCAGGTAAGAGCCAGATTGAGTTTTGACCCAATCCACTTAATACGCCCAGATCACGTAGCGGAATCAAAATGGAGTAGAAACCAAACTCAGCCTAAGCCGGTCAGATGAATTATAGAGTGAGCAATTGAACTAAAACGACTTTGCGTCGCCTGACAAGCTTCAATAGCTGACCTTCTAGGTCTTTCAAGCGAATATATTTAGGCTTCTCATTTTCAAACTACTAAGAAAAGATCTGCAACTTTTCGATCTTTACCAAACGGGCTAGTGATTCGTATAATCGAGTAGGCGGCCCCGCCACCTTCCGATGACGGGGAACGCCTCTCACACCACCGTACGTACGGGTCTCGTATACGGCGGTTCATTAATGCAATTTCAGTTGTTCGTAGTAATTGAGCCAGTTGGTGTATCCGCGT
>JBGSYF010000014.1:0-150172 GCA_041751015.1 Chitinophagales bacterium | reverse complement strand
GGCGAAGTGACCATGACCATCGTAGACATGTTAGGTCGCATCGTTACGACGCGCACTGAGATGTCAGTTGAAGGTGCTAACAACGTTTCCTTCGACGTTTCCTCACTGGAAACCGGTAACTACTTCCTGAACATCGAGGAGGCTGGTGCCATGCAGACACAGAGTTTCTCTGTTGCTCATTGATCCGACTTCTTAGTTGACAGATTACACAGGGCGGACCGAAAGGTCCGCCTTGCTTTTTTTATGCACTTCAGGTTAAGCTTTTTGTAAAACTGTTTGGGGCTGTCAGAACATCATCGTATCTTGTGAGGCAAGAGGTTAGTGTAAAATAGACACTAACATAATTTCCACAAACGTAAACTGAGGTTTAAACATGAAAATCAATACCAACCAATCGCTTTTTAAGCGCCTGAGTGGAACCGCATTGGCCCTGCTTTTGGGTGCTGGTGTCGCTTCTGCACAGGTCAACGTCACGATTGAAGTGGATATGTCCACTGAAGTCGGAACATTTACTACGGTCCACGCTCCCGGTAGCTGGAACGGATTTGATCCAACCGGAGCCGAATTGTTGCCCATCGGTGGCGATAAGTACGCCCTTACTTTCTCTGTGCCCGCGGGTGTACAACAGATCTACAAGATTGTCAAAGACGCTAGCTACGCCAATGAAGAGACCGTTCCGGCTGCATGCGGCCTGGCCAATGGCTTCGGTACTTTTGACCGCTTCATCACACCCACGGCCGATGAAACCGTTGCTTTTTGTTGGGAAAGCTGTGTAAGCTGTGCCGCCACCACCACCGTAGCGGTGACTTTCCGCGTCAACTCGGTCAACATCATCAACAGCCCTCTTGGTGTGCACATCGCCGGTGATTTCAACGGCTTTACCCCCACGGCAATGACCCAAACGGCCGCCAATAGCTGGCAGATTGTTTACAACCTGGTCGCTGGCAACACCTTCCGCTACAAGTTCCTCAATGGGGATAATTTCAGCGTTGAAGAGCAAGTAGACAGCGCTTGTGGTATTCCCAATGGCTTTGGAGGTTTTGATCGCGAATTCACCGTACCTGCTACGGATGTTGTGGTAGGTCCGGTTTGTTTCAGCCAGTGCAGCAATTGTGTTGCGAGCTGCAGCACGGCTAACCCTCCTCAGAATCCCGACCATACCCTGCTTTCTAACAGGGTTAGACTGACCTGGAATGGTCTTCCCAACTCGGTTGCCTGTCAGGTAAAAGCCAAGCGCATTGTGCCTGTTGGTCCCTCACCTTCACAGAACCTGATTGGATCAGAGATTCAGAACACCGATGTTCCTTTCACCGTGTTGGGTCTGAGTACTTCATGGGAATGGCAGGTGCGTTGCGCATGCCAGATCACTCCCTCGGTTTTGGCATCTGCCTTCTCGGTTAAGGACACCTTTAATGTGCCCGCCCTGCGCGTAGCTGACATGAGCGAATGGACGGTTGATCTGTTCCCCAATCCGGCCGTTGATCAAATCAATGCCGTGATGAATGCCAGCGAAGCCGGACAGGCTGTATGGTCTGTGGTTGACCTCTTGGGTCGCACGCTGGTCAATGGCGATCTGAACGTAGGCGAAGGACGCAATACCGTCAGCATCAGCCTGAATGGTATGGAGAACGGAGTTTACTTCCTGCGCTTTGAGCAGAATGAAACTTCCAGCGTACACACCTTCACGGTGGCCCGCTAATCGCATTAGTTTGTTGATCCGAAAGCCCGGAAGAGGGCGGCCTTCACAGGCCGCCCTCTTCCTATTTGTGCATAGCTGAGTCCCGAGGGGGGGGGGGATGTCGAGCGGGGAAATGGCGAAACACCTAATTGACCGAGCGAAGGCTCCGATACCCCACCAGGCGATCGTAATTGCCGTTAAAGTCCCGGAAATACACCAGGATCTCATACCGATTCTCCGCCTCAAACCAATTGCCCTCCACCACACTCAGATCGGCTACCGTACTGCCTTTTTCCACAAAAGCATATTGGTAATTGTAAACCCCCTGCTTGAGCACAAGGGAGGTGCCGTATCCCTTGCGGTCAAAGTCGTATTCGAGCTTGTATGGCGGTTCAAAACGATACTCAGAAAGCCCACCAAAAATATACATATCTCCATCATTCATGGGAGCGGGGAAGGGCAGGAAGAACTCCACCCGCACATATTCAGCCTCGGTCTCGTCTTCTCTTCCCTCATCAGCAGCCACGAACCAGGAGCCATTCATGTCCGCTCTGAACTGATAGCCCTGATAGACCCGCACTTCATCGTCGAACAAGCGCACTGCAGGCTCTTCGACGCTTCCGACAAGGGCCTGCACCCGCTCGGTGAGAAAGCGGAGGGAGCGGATGGAGAAGAATCGCCACTCCTTTCCGGCTTCAAAGACTTGGTCAGGACGTTCGTAGATCAGTTCATTGTTGCGCACAAATTGCGGTTGAAGATCGAGCATGGCATTGTCCCAGCGCCCGTTCTGCAGGACGTGAACCCCGATTTGCTCATAGGGATTGCTCACCTGCAGATTTTGGGTCTTGAGTTTAAAGCGAAGCCACTGATGGGTGTTGCGCTCCTGAGTCCCCCCGGGTCGGGCGAGCTCGGCCTCCACCTGAACCTGATTTTCCAATACGTAAAATCGCCGCGTGATCAGCGGCTCGTCCGGGTTGTCATCGTCATAGACCAGCAGAAGGTATTGCCCAGACTTGGTAAAGCGCTGATCTCTGGCCGGAATCTGCGCCCGGTACTGGATGTAGCGCTGGTTCGATATAGAGCTGAACACATAGTCGGTGATATCAGTGCGGTCAAAGCCCTCCAGATACTCAAAGGGCTCCAGTCCCGAAGGGGTCCAATCGCGGTTGCAATGGATGTATCTGAAACGATAAGCTCGGGTGGCTGGAATCAAGTCGTCAAAGCGCAACTGCAGGGGGTTGGGCGCCATCATCTGCAAGACCGGAGGGTCCAGCACCTGTCCGCTGGGAAAGAGCCGCGCGCTGCGAATGTTTGGCCGGTAGGTCTTATCCCGGTATTCCAGGACTACGGGCGAAGGGGGCTCGGTTCGCGTGGCCGGTTTTGGGGCGCTGGAAAGCCCCTTTTCCGACTCGACCTGAGTTGTGGCAGAGGGGGGAACCGGCATAGGAGGAGGGAGGGGCAATTGCTGGGCTTCCGGAAGCGGACCGCAGGCGGCCAAAGGCAGCAGGAGCAGTAAAGCGGAGAGAACTCTGAGCTTGATTGTCAAGGAAATAGGTGGAAGGGAGAGCATGGTCTTCTAAAGATTGACGTTTAAACATTTTTATCCGGGAAACCTTTGCACATGGCCCGGTCCTTCAATGCTGCCGTCCAAATAAAAGGATGTTTATCCTTACATTTGCCGCAGAAAAATCAGGGCAACGGAATGAGTACTGTTAAGAGGCTACGCAAGGGCCTGGATATCAAGATTGTAGGTAAGGCAAACCCCATCGTTGAGCAGGTTCAGCAAGCCCGGACTTTTGCGCTCAAACCGGGCGATTTCATCGGCCTTTCCCCCATACCCAAACTGTTGATTCAGGAGGGTGCGAAGGTGATGGCCGGCGACCCGGTCTTCTTTGACAAGGCCCGTCCTGAGATTGTCTATACAGCGCCCTCCAGCGGTGAACTCATCGAGATCAGAAGGGGTGAAAAGCGGGCCATCACCGATTTGATCTTCCTGGCCGATGCCGAGCTTCGTTTCCGCGAATTTCCCCGCCAGGATCCCGCTTCTATGGATCGGGTGTCGGTCATCGAACGCCTGATGGACTCCGGAGCATGGAGTCTGATCCGTCAGAGGCCTTTCAATATCGTTGCCAATCCCGCTGATGAGCCCAAAGCTATTCACGTTTCCGGATTTGACTCTGCACCCCTGGCTCCGGATTACAACGTCATTCTCCAGGGGAAGAAAGAAGTCTTCCAGCAAGGTCTGGAGGTTTTACGCAAACTCAGCAGCGGCAAGGTTCACCTCAATCTGAGCGCCCGCGAAAGACCTGTCGATGCGCTCAACGAAGCCCAAAACGTACAGATCAACTGGTTTGACGGCCCCCATCCGGCGGGCAATGTCGGCATTCAGATTCACCACATTGATCCGATCAACAAGGATGATAAGGTTTGGTATGTTAAGCCCCAGGACGTAGTCACACTGGGCATTCTGTTTCAGGAAGGCCGTTACGATCCCGAGCGCATAGTTGCCGTTGCCGGACCAGAGGTGCTCAGGCCGCACTACTACCGAACCCGTCTCGGCGCTTCGGTTGAACCGCTGCTGAGCAACAACATCCGACGCGAAAACGTGCGCATCATCAGCGGCAATGTCCTTACGGGGCAGCGCATTGATGCAGAGGGCCACCTGGGCTTCTACGACGATCTGATCACCGTGATCGAAGAGGGTGATCAGCCCGAACTATTGGGATGGCTCATTCCGGCCTATCCCCGTCCAAGTGCATCGGGCACTTACCCCATCATCACCAACGATGTTCCGGAGGAGGGCTATGTGGTCAATTCCAGCATGCACGGTGAGGAGAGGGCTTTTGTGATGAGCGGTCAGTACGAAAAGGTATTGCCGATGGACATCTACCCGGTTCATTTGCTCAAGGCCATCCTGAGCAGAAACTTTGAATTGATGGAGGGTCTGGGTATCTACGAAGTGGATACCGAAGACCTGGCGCTTTGCGAGTTTGTGTGCACCAGTAAAATCGATGTTCAGGACATCCTCCGCGAAGGATTGGAGTTTGTCCGCAGCCAAAGCTGACGAGAAACTGAAATGGATCCCATTAAGCCTATACGCGACGCTATTTCCAAGCCCCTTTGGGAGCAGATCGAAAAGTTGGAGCCCCATTTGTCCAATAAGCCGGATCCGGAAACCCGTGAGCTTCCGCGCTTCCATTGGATGCACTCCACCTTTGATGCGTTCAAAACCTTCCTGTTCGTTCCGCCCCACACCACGCAGAGCGGCGCCCACATCCGGGATGGAATAGACCTCAAAAGGACCATGTTCCTGGTCATCATCTCCATGGTGCCGGCCCTGCTGCACGGCATTCTCAATGTGGGACATATGCACTATGTCTCACAAGGGGAATACCTGGGCCTGCTTGAGGGCTTTTGGCTAAAGTTGGGCTTCGGTCTGCTCCAGGTTCTGCCCATCATTGTAGTGGCCTACGGTGCCGGTCTCGCGGTGGAGTTTGCCTTCGCCCAGTTCAGGGGCCATCCGGTCAATGAAGGCTATCTGGTCTCGGGCATGCTCATTCCCCTGATCATGCCTCCGGACATTCCATTGTGGATGGTCGCTGTATCCTCCATCTTTGCCGTGATCATAGGCAAGGAGGCCTTTGGTGGAACCGGGATGAACATCCTCAATGTGGCGCTCACCGCCCGGGTGTTCCTCTTCTTTGCCTACCCGTTGGCCATCTCCGGAGACGAAGTCTGGATTGCCGGCATGGCAGATGGGTACTCCGGAGCAACCCCCAATGCCATTCTGGCCAAGGTTGGTTTGAGCGGAAACCTCATGATTCCAACCACTGACACGGTCTATTCCACGGTCACGCAAACCTGGGGGCATTACACCGGCTGGGATGCCTTCCTGGGTTTCATTCCGGGATCTATCGGTGAGATGAGCAAACCGGCTATCTTGCTTGGGGGTCTGTTTCTCATCGTAACTGGCATCGGCTCCTGGCGTATCATGGCATCGATGATCATCGGTGCGTTGATAACCGGAGTGTTGTTCAATCTGGCCAATGCGGGATTGAATCTGAATTCACCCTTTCTCGGTGTTCCTCCTCATTTCCACCTGATCATTGGCAGCTTGCTTTTTGCCACCGTGTTCATGGCTACTGACCCGGTAACGGCCACTCAGACACAGATGGGCAAATACATCTACGGCTTTCTGATCGGCGTAACGGGGATGATAGTTCGCGTGCTGAACCCCGCCTTTCCGGAGGGTTGGATGCTGGCCATCCTCTTCATGAATGTCTTTGCCCCGCTGATTGATTACTTCATTCTTCAAAGCAACATTAAACGACGTCTGGCCCGTGGATAAAGAGAGCAACTTCTATACCATAGGGTATGCTGTGGTATTGACCGTAGTGGTTTCCGTCGGTCTGGCCTTCATCGCCACCGGCCTCAAGGCCCGTCAGGACAGCAACCAGCGTCTGGCCACCAAGATGGATATCCTCACCGCTGTGGGCATAGAGAACCTGGCAAAAGCCAATGCGGATGAGATCTTTGATCAGCGGATTGAAAGCGTCGTTCTGGGACCTGATAGGGTTCCCCAGGAGGATGGGATCAACGCCCTGGACATCGATATGTTCAAGGAGACCAGACTGCCAAAGGACAATCAGCGCTACCCGCTTTACGTTTACAAAAACGAAGGCGAAACCCGCTATGTCATTCCCGTGTATGGCAATGGTCTCTGGGACAGAATCTGGGGTTATGTCGCCTTAAAGGAGGATATGGCTACAGTGGCTGGGGTCACCATGGATCACAGGGCAGAAACACCCGGACTCGGCGCGGAGATCAAAGACAATCCCAAAGAGTACAACGATCCTTTCATCGGTATGAACATCTACGACCAGGAGGGCAATTACGTGGGTCTGTCCATGAAGAAGGGCAGACTCGACGATCCGGCCCATCAGATTGACGCAATCACCGGTGCCACCATCACGGCAGATGGGGTGACGGAGATGCTGCAGGAAGGTGTTCGGGCTTATTTACCTTATTTCGATCAACTTAAAAGCAACTGATCCATGGCGGATATCGCGGTTCAGAAGAAAGCAGATTTATTCGGCAAAAAGGAGCGGAGGTTACTCATTGACCCTCTGGACGACAACAACCCGATTACTGTTCAGGTACTCGGTATTTGTTCAGCATTGGCTGTGACTTCTGCCCTCAAACCCTCCATCGTCATGGCTATCGCTGTGGTGCTGGTGGCGGCATTTGCCAACCTGACCATCTCCCTGTTGCGCAAGGGTGTGCCCGGGCGCATTCGAATGATCGTGCAACTCGTGGTCATCGCAGCCCTGGTCACCATAGTTGAGCAGGTGCTCAAGGCCTACCAGTTTGACCTCTACAAGCAATTGTCCGTCTATGTTGGACTGATCATTACCAATTGCATCATCATGGGTCGCCTCGAAGCCTTTGCCATGGGCAACAAACCCTGGCAGTCCTTTCTGGACGGTTTAGGCAATGGAGTGGGCTATGGAGTCATACTCATTGCCGTTGGATTCTTCCGCGAGTTCCTGGGCAAGGGACAAATCCTTGGCTATCAGGTTCTGGGTAGCTGGTACACCGGCAACAGCCTGATGCTCGCGCCCCCGGCTGCCATGTTCCTGATCGGCATCTTCATCTGGATCCAGCGCGCGCGCAATCCCAAATTGGTCGACGTCTCCTAATTCAACTTCCCCAGCGATATGACCTTCATTGAAGCGCTCAATCTGTTTATCAAGGCCAGTTTCATCGAAAACATGGTGCTGGCTTATTTCCTGGGCATGTGCTCCTATCTGGCGGTGTCCAAGAGCGTCCAGACGGCTTTCGGCCTGGGTCTGGCCGTGATCTTCGTGCTGGGCATCACCATGCCCATCAACTGGCTCGTGCTTACACATATACTGGGCGAAGGGGGTCTGTTCAAGACCGATCTGACCTTCCTCAAGTTGATTGTTTTCATCGCCGTTATTGCCTCCATGGTGCAATTGGTCGAAATGATTATTGAGCGTTTTTCACCGGGTCTGTACAACAGCCTGGGCATCTTTCTTCCCCTGATCACAGTCAACTGTGCGATCCTCGGCGGCTCTCTGTTCATGGAATCCAGAGAGTACAACTTTGGCGAGGCTTGCGTCTTTGGAGTGGGATCGGGTTTTGGATTTTTTCTGGCCATTGTAGCCATCGCGGCCATTCGCGAAAAAATCGGCTACTCCCATGTTCCCGCACCCCTGCGCGGATTGGGGATAGCCTTTATCATCACGGGACTCATGGGCATAGCCTTCATGAGTTTCATGGGCATTAAACTTTGAGTTTAACCTAAACGTTAAACTCTTAAACGTTCTATACAGCATGATGCTTCTCGCGGTATCCGTTACAGTATTGGTTTCAGCCCTGCTTGCCTTTACACTGATCATTCTGACCCTTACGCTGATGCTGCTTTTCGCCAAGGCAAAATTGATGCCTTCCGGCGATGTGCAAATCATTGTCAACGGCGATGAATCCAAAGCCATCGTCACCAAGCCCGGCTCAACCTTGCTGACCACGTTATCGAGCAGCAATCTGTTTCTGCCCTCCGCCTGTGGGGGAGGTGGAACCTGTGCCATGTGCAAGTGCCAGGTTGTCGAGGGCGGGGGTGAGATTCTGCCCACCGAGGTCAACTACTTCACCCGCAAGGAAGTTCAGGAGAATTGGCGCCTGGCCTGCCAGGTCAAGGTCCGGAACGACTTGAAGATCAGAATTCCGGAAGAGGTCTTCGGCATCAAGAAATGGGAGTGCACCGTAGTGAGCAACCACAACGTGGCCACCTTCATCAAGGAGTTTGTGGTGCAATTGCCCGACAACGAACACCTGGAGTTCGAGTCCGGGGGTTATGTCCAGATCGATGTTCCGGTTTGCGAAGTGGATTACAGCAAGGACATAGATGTAGAGGAGCGTTTCCGCGAAGATTGGGATAAGTTCAATCTGTGGAGCCTGAAGATGAAGAATGACGAGCCCATCTTCCGCGCTTACTCTATGGCCAACCATCCCGCGGAAGGCAACATCGTCATGTTGAACATCCGCATCGCCACTCCCCCTTGGGACCGAGCCCGCAATGCATGGATGGAGGTCAATCCCGGCATATGTTCCTCCTTTGTCTTCGCCAGAAAACCCGGAGACAAGGTCACCATCAGCGGGCCTTATGGCGAGTTCTTCATCAAGGATACCGATAAGGAGATGATCTATATCGGCGGAGGAGCCGGAATGGCCCCATTGCGCTCGCACATCTTCCACCTCTTCCACACCCAGAAGAGCAATCGCAAGGTGAGTTATTGGTACGGGGGCCGTTCGCTCAGAGAGTTGTTCTACACCGAGCACTTTCGCAAGATCGAGCAAGAATTCTCGAATTTCCAATACAATATTGCGTTATCCGAACCTCTTCCCGAAGACAACTGGACGGGATACACTGGCTTTATTCACAACGTCTTGTTGCTGAACTACCTCAACAACCACCCCGAGCCAGAAGAGATCGAGTACTACTTCTGTGGTCCCCCCATGATGAACGCCGCGGTCATCAAGATGCTGGATGATTTGGGCGTGCCCGATGAAAACATCAGCTTTGACGACTTTGGTGGATAGATTGAATATGTCTTTCAGATTTTCACAGACCACCCAGGACGGGTGGTCTGTGTCGTTTAACCGAATCCCTTTCAGGCCCCAACTGAATCTGCTGAACCTGATGCTCTTGTTGCTGCTGATGGCTTCTTGCCAGAATGATGGCAAGCAGGCCAAGCGTCAGGACGGGCACGCAGACGAAGAGCAGAATCACGACAGCGCTGATGCCTGGTTGCCCACACCCATAGAGTACCTCCGCCTGCCCGGTGTGGGCTACAAGGTGCGCTGGAGTGGAAAGGCCATGGGTACCAGCTACCAGGTGACCTACTTGCATCCCGGAGAGACGGGACACGCCGATGATGAGAGCAGTTTTAAAGCCCTTGCTGAACAATATCGCCAGAGTATGGATTCTCTGCTCGAAGCTTTCAACGCCTGCCTTTCGACCTATGACAATCAGTCAACTTTGAGCCGATGGAACCACAGCAATGGTGAGATAGTCTTTGAGGGAGAGTGCGGGCAATGGATCAGGGAGCTCTACCATTTGAGTTATGCCGTCTGGCAGCAAAGCGATGGGGCCTTTGATCCCAGTGTACTTCCCCTGGTGCGCGCCTGGGGTTTTCTGCAGGAAGATCCTTTCGAGCAGGCCAATGCACCAGATAGCGCAGAAATCACTGAATTGCTGGCCATGGTCGGCTTTGGCAGCGGTATTCGCATGGTAGAAGAGAGCCGCGGCGTCCGGCTGAGCAAGGCCAACCCCAAAAGCGAGCTCGATTTCAATGCAATTGCCAAGGGCTATGGGGTGGATTTGCTCTCCAGCTACTTGTGGTCTCAGGGTATAGACCGAAGTCTGGTGGACATCGGCGGAGAACTTATGGCGCGCGGAAAGAATGAGCGCAATACGCCCTGGAAGATCGCTGTGGAGAAACCGCTGGAGCAAGAGCGCGAATTACAAGCCCTTGTCTCCATCTCTCAAGTGGGAATGGCTACATCGGGCAACTACCGACGCTATTGGGAAAAAGACGGGCTCAAGTACGGCCATACCCTCAACCCAAAGACTGGATATCCGGAGATGAGCTCATTGCTCAGTGCCAGCGTCATCGCATCGGATTGCGCCAGCGCTGATGCTTATGCTACCGCTTGCATGGTTTTGGGTCTTCAGAAGGGCCTGGATCTGATCGAGTCCAGACCTGAGCTGGAGGCCTACTTTGTCTATCTGGATGTTGAAGGGCAGCATGCCGTCATGCAGAGCACGGGTTATTCCCGCTATCGAGCAGAATAATTCTGAACATATTTTAAATGACTACATGATGATCATGCTCAGGCCTTGATCTCTGCCGGATCGCCCTTGCATTCTTCACCAGGTACACGGCCACATACCTGGCAATTGCCAACCTTGTTGGTCAGCATGGGGTTGTTGTTGGCACAGGTTCCCCGGAATTCGCCGCCTTTTACCAAGAGAATTCTCAGCGAAAAGCCAATGATACAAAGACCGACAATCAACAGGGTTAGGAGAAAGGTTTGCATGATTCAAAGGGGTGCCCGTTTTAGGCCAATAGGATCTGATGGAACAAAGTTAAGGAGATGAAACAGCGCAACACGAGTGGCCAGGCGCAGATAAACCGCGAAAGGCATCTCCCACAGTTTATAAACATTCCAAACCTCTAATGGGTTCCCTGCTCAATGGCCTGAGCAAAGAAACCTAACTTTGGTCAGGGCCTTATCTGCCTCTGCTTGTATGTCCAACAGTCTTGAACAGAAAAAAGAAGCCTTTGGGCGATTGCTTCAGATCATGGATGAATTGCGTGCCGGCTGCCCCTGGGATAGGGAGCAGACTATGGAAAGCCTGCGCAATCTCACCATAGAAGAGACCTACGAACTGACCGACGCCATCCTGGATCAGGATCTTTCCGGTGTGGGCGAAGAACTGGGCGACCTGATGCTGCATCTGGTCTTTTACGCCAAGATAGCCGATGAACAGGGCAAGTTTGATGTGGCCGATGTATTGAATGGAATCTGTGACAAGCTGATCAAGCGGCATCCGCACATCTACGGAGATACGGTGGTCAACGGCACGGAGGATGTCAAGCGCAATTGGGAACAGCTCAAACTCAAGGAGGGAAAACGATCCGTGTTATCGGGTGTGCCCAAATCCCTTCCGGCTATGATCAAAGCCCAGCGCATGCAGGAGAAAGCCGCCAAGGTGGGCTTTGAGTGGAAGGAGCCCGGCGAAGTCTGGGCCAAGGTTCAGGAGGAAGCCGCCGAGCTGCAACGCGAAGTAGGCGGGCCCGACCAAAATGCAATTGAGGAGGAATTCGGTGATCTGCTTTTCGCTCTGGTTAACTACGGGCGTTTCATCGGGGTGGAGCCCGAAACGGCTCTGGAAAGATGCAATCGCAAATTCAAGGAGCGCTTTGAGTACATAGAGCGCAGGGCTAAGGAGGAGGAGCGCAGCCTGGAATCCATGAGCCTGGACGAGATGGACGGATTTTGGGAAGAGGCCAAGCGTTTGCGCAAAGACGCCGAATGGATCCGGGAAAGCGGCGCAGAGGAATGAATGAAGCTCAGCGCCTTTCGAGCCGCATGAACAAGCCTCCCAGTGGACGCAGGGTGATCAAGGGTTCGGGTACCGGAGATCTTTCCGCCAGGGGTATAAATCGGTAGCGGCGAATCAATTGAACCAGGGCCAGTTGCATCTCCATCATGGCGAAACTGTTGCCGATGCACATGCGGGGTCCCGCGCCGAAAGGAAAGAAAGCCTCCCGCACACCGCGGGTATCGCCCTGTTCTGAAAAGCGATCGGGATTGAAGCGCTGAGGCTCCGTCCAGAAGTCCGGGTGGTGATGTGCCCCGTAGAGAAAGAGCAAGACCACCTGATTGTCCTCTATGACCTGGTTCTCATACTCTTCAGCACCCTTGCTGATGCGGTCCGTGGCCCAGGCCGGTGGAAAATGCCGCAAACTTTCCTGAACCACCCAACGCGTATAAGACAGTTGTTGCAGATCCCCGAGCAGGGGATCTCTCGCGCCCACAACGCGATCGCATTCCTCCAGCAAGCGCTGTTCCACATCGTGATGGCGGGCCACCTGATCCAACATCCAGGTCATGGCATTGGCTGAAGTCTCGTGGCCGGCTGCATAGAGGATCAATGTTTCATCGCGCAATTGTTTGCGCGTCATGCCCTCTCCATTGTCCTCATAGCGCGCATCTACCAGCATATCCAACAGGTCTTCGCCGCGGGAGCCTGTGCGAAGGCGCTCATCAATGATACCATACAGCATGGTATCTACATCCTCCGTCAAGTCTGCTACCTTGCGATAGGTTCCATTCAACTTCAAGATTGGCTTTATCCATGGCCGTCGTGCTGTAATCACCAGGTGCCGTTGCACCTCGCTCACCGCGTGCTCGATGCGATCCAGGTCCGAAGGGGGCATGTCGGTAGAGAACAGCGACCTGGAAACAATGCGAAAGGTCAGCCGCATCATCTGCCCAAGCATGTCTACGGATTCACCACTTTGTGCCAATTGGTCACATCCTGATTCTGCCCGTTTGAGTTCATCCGTCATGCCCGAGGCAAGAGCTGCGAGACGATCGCGATGAAAGCCGGGCTGGATCAACCTTCTCTGCCGGAGCCAGTACTCACCTTCAGCCGTCAACAAACCCTGACCCAGGGTCGCGGCCAGATGTCGGGTCTGTATCCAGGTTTTTCCGTAATGCCGGTGATTGCCTTGCAGGACGTGGCGGATCAGGGCGGGGGAGGAACTCAGCAGGATTCGCTGCCCATTGGGCACACGGAGCATGAAGGTATCCCCGTACTTCCGGCTGAGTTCTCCAAACCAGCGCACCGGATCTTTTACCGCAATAGGAGCATCCACGAGGGTACGCCAGATTGGCACCGTGGGCCAGGTCTTCCGGGATCGCGTCACGGTCCCGCCTGAGGAGCGCTTTTCGTTTTTCTCTGTTTCGGGCGAAAGGGTCGCGCTGAATCTCGCCTCTATTTTTTCCTTTCCTGAAGCCATTGCAGCAAGTTACGTCGCTTGATTAAAAAAGCGGCGCCGCCCGGAAGAGCAGCGCCGCCTTTCGAACCGACACAGCCCGCCTCAGGTGGGCGGCCGGACGATGCGCTAAATTAGAAGGTCTGTTGCAGTTTCAACATGGTCAAACGCCCGATGTTAGGCGCACCTGGGAAGGTGCGGTATTCAATACCCAGTGCATTGGACATGTCCAGAATGACCCGGGTGTTCTTGCTGAAATTGGGTTGGTAGGCCATGCGAAGGTCCAGGATGTTGTAGGTGGCTACCCGGCCGATGTAGATGGCGGAGTTTGCCGGGAATCCCTGGTTCCAGCGGAAGGTTCCACCAAAACTCAAACCGGTCTTGGGCAACTGGTGATCATAGCCCAGAGAGAACTTGTTGCGCGGGGCGTTCAATGCGATGTAACCGCCAGCAGCGCCTTCCACAACGATGGAGTCGCGGTTCACCCAACTGTAGGAGATGCTGAAGCTGGCATCCTTGCTCAACAGGTAGGTAAAACCCAGGTCAGCTCCAAACACCCTGACTTGGTCCTGCAGATTGCGATAGGTCAGGATGGCATCGGCACCCACCAGGGTATCGTTGGGGGCCACGGTGCCAAGGGTAAGTTGCTGGTTGGCGCCCAGGAGCAAGGCAAAGAGCTCTTCGTAGATATCCCCATCCACCGCTCCCCCAAACTGGCCATCCAGACTGGTGACCAGCAAACTTGCGGGATCAACACCTAGAAGATTGTCGTGAAGCAGACCACCGGGAGCATTGGGTCCTAACGCAGCAGCCAGTTGAGTGGGATTGAAGATCATGCTCGGAGCGACATTGGTCAGCGGAGTGACGAAGTTGTCAATCATGGTCATGTAGCCGTCCACGGTCAGGAAGAGCTTGTCTTTGGCCAACAGACCTTTGTAGCCCAATTCAACGGTTTGCGTGATGGAGCTTTGCACCTTCCCAAAGTCTTCCAGGCCGGCAATATCAAAGGTGTTGTCGGCAACAGAACCTCCCGTAGCAACGGCCGCGTAATCCACTCCAATCAGGTCAATATCACCAGAAGCAGTGACCATTCCATTGAGCACCGAAGCGAGAGGACCGGTGAAGAAAGCTGCGGGGAGACCTGCACCGCCGGCCAACAATCCGGCCAGAGCATTCTGAAATTGTGACCAGAACAGGCCGTTGTTGCTGTTGTTAAAGGGGGTGTAGTAGTTGTTGTTGTAAGGATTGAGGAAGAGCGGCAGCCCTTCGTCATCACGCTCGTAGCTGTACCCGTTGGGGTTGCCGATTCCGCGGACATTGATGCCGTTGGGGATCAGACCGTTGCTGAGGTCCAGGGCGATGTTGAGGGTGCTGGGCGTCGAGAAGGCGCGGTTGTAGGTGGCGCGCAAGGTGTGTTGAGGGGCCGGCTTGTAAACCAGAGCGGCGCGGGGAGAGATCTGGAATTCATCCAGGGGATCGTGGTAGTCCACCCGGGCTGCGGCGACGAATTTCCACTGGTCGTTGAACTTGTATTCACCCTGGCCATAAACACCGGCCTGATTGACGTTGTCGGCATCTTCAAAGCGGCCGTTGATGGTGCCTTCGGTGTTGGGCCGGGTCAGCAGAATGTCCACACCGTAGATGAGTTGGAGGGCATCCAGTGGGGTGCTCTGATGCTGAACGGAAAGGACGTGCTGCTTTGACTTGTCCACCAATTGCTGTATGCGGTTGCCCCCCTGTGGAATGAGGTAGGTATCATTCGCATCAGAGGAGTTGACGAAATACTGAACAAACAGGTTCTTCCAGCTCATTCGGATCTGGCCGTACCAGTAAAGCCAGTTGATGGCTTGACCACCGCCAAGACCGGTCAGTTCCAGATTGGTACCCTGAGTACCCCCGAGGTTCATGATCAGGTTCAGGTCTGGGTTGGGCTGATAATCCAGGCGCAGTTCCCCGGCGATCTTCTCCGATTCAAAGTCGCGCTCAAAAGGGAACGGTGCAATGGAGGAGTCCACGGTGAACGGCTTGCCGTCGCGAATAGAGCCGGTAAACATCTCAGTACCGATGGCGGGTTCCCGGGGGTCATAAGTCACCCAGTCATTGGCCCGCTGATAGGTGGCCATGATCTTGTAGCCAAACTTCTCGGATACCCGACCGCTGTGCCTGAACTCCGGAGCATAGACAAAACGCTCGTTCAGATCGTAGGTGCGGAAGCGCACGGACTGATTGGCTTCGTCCCATTCCCGCAGGGTATCGGTGTTTTGCTTGATGCCCAAGCCCATAGAAACAGTGGTCTGGTACTGCCCGACCTCCAGATCCAGAGGAGAGCGGGTGATGATCTGCAAAACCCCATCGGAGGAATTGGGACCGTACAGTGCAGAACCCGGACCGCGAACCACTTCGATGCGCTCGATGTCGTCGTTGGTGGCGGGAATGAACTGAAACGCGTTCAGGCGCAGGGATGGAACGGCGGCAAAGCGGTTGTCCACTACGGTGAGCATAGCACCGGAGAAGATGTTGTTAAAACCCCGGATATTGACATTGGCCGAGACCAAACCGGTTTGCATGATGTCCACCCCGGGTACCCGCTTCAGGTTGTCGATGGCCGAAAGGGCCACGGTGGTCTCCAGTTTGTCCCTACCAATAACCGTCACAGAGGCAGGTGCATCCAGCACTTTCTCACTGCGCTTGGATGCGGAGACGACCAGGGTGTTTAGCCGTAAATCCGCATCGGACAAACTGATGTTCAAGATCTGATTCCCGGAGCCCAGAGACACTTCCTGCTCGGCATAGCCCACACTCTTAAAGATGACCGAAGTCGCACTCTCCGGCACGCTGAGGCTGAAATTGCCGTCAAAATCCGTTGCAGTACCCTTCGTGGGATCACTTCTCAAAAAGACGTTGACAGCAGGCAGCGTCTCCCCGGTATTGACGTCCCGGATCGTTCCGGTAATGGTTTTAGTCTGAGCCAGCAAAGCGCCGCTGAGCAGGGCCAGAATTCCGAAAAGGGCGAAGATTTTCTTCATGATCGAAAGACCTGTTTTGGGGTTTTGAAGACGCCCAAATGTAGAAGCTTTGTATCATTTGTACAAATTGACACCAAGTCTTCTTGAAGGCATATCTTCCAGTAAATCATGTCGATATGATTAACTTTGAGCTGGATGCGAAAACTGCTTGAGCGTCTGTTCAAACCCTGGCCCTGGCTGGCTCTGGCGCTTGTTTGCGCAGTCCTGGCAGCCTACCGGCCCACAGAAGACAGGCTGCTGCGCCGGGCCGACCGCAAAGCAAGCGGCATAGAGCGCAATTTTCAGGCACTTGAGGCCTCTCTGGGCGAATGGTTCAGCGATACCGCCCTGCTCCGCGATTTAGCCACAGGTTGTGAAGCGGCCCCAGACGCGACCACCCTTCACGAAAGCCCTTTCGCTCTATACATCTATGAAGGCCGAAAACTGCTTTGGTGGAACAACCACGAGGTTCTTCCCGATCCCCTGGCCCTTGAACAGGAGAGTCAGGATTTGCTCAGGCTCCCCAATGGCTTTTATGTCCTGCGCAAACAAAGTTGGAATGGGCTTCTGAGCATAGGTCTGATTCCTGTGCGGAATGAATACAGTCTGGTCAATCGCTACCTGCGACCCGCATTTTCCGGTTTGCTCCAAATCCCCGAGCAGGCTCTGTTGCTCGGCCCGGACGTGCCCGGTTACCAGATTCGCGATCAATCCGGGGAGGCTGTATTCAGTCTGTATTTCCCGAGAGCCTCCCTCGAGCGCCACCGCAACCGTCTCGCCCTGAGTTTGCTGGCTTTCTTCTCCACGCTCTGCGGGATGTACCTGCTCAGCCGGCAAATCGCCAACAAAGGACAACCTTTCCTCGCCGCTCTCGTGTTGATGGCGGTGCTCCTGGCCCTGGATCGGGTGCTGCTCAGCGACAGCATTCGCTGGCTGGCGCAATTGCGCTCCATCCCGCTTTTCGATCCCCACTACTACGCCTCTCCAGGCATCGCCGGCTCGCTCGGGCATCTGCTGCTGCACGCCATCCTCCTGGTGATTGTCGCCTTGTTTCTCAAGCGCCATGTCCGGTTTTCCCTGTTGATCCGACCTATTCCCCTGCTTCCCGCATGGATCAAAGCAGCGATTCCTGTCTTGCTTCTCATCGCCTTGTTCAGGGCCCTGGTTCGGGTGTTCTTCAGCCTGGTGGCCGATTCCAACATCGCCTTTGAACTGGAGCACTTCCTGCGTTTGGACGCTTTTAGTTTTGCGGGCCTGATGGCTGCAGCGCTGCTGATGGCCAACCTCTATCTGCTCGGGCATTGGCTGGCCATGGGTTGGAGAGCGCTGAGCAACAGCAGCCGATCAGCGATAGGCTCGGCGATCTTCGCCGTGCTGATCTATGTGATGTTGTGGTTGATCGGCGGCCGACAGGATCAACCCAATTTACTGTGGGAGTTGACGAGCGCAGCCGTCTTTCTCCTGCTGGTTTACGCATTTGCCCGCGCTCCCTTTGGGCGCTCCCAGGAGGAATCCAGTGCTGCTCTTTATGCGGGTTCGGCGGGGTGGTTGAGTGCCCTGCTGATCTGGTCGGCTTACTTTGCGGCGGTCTCCTCCGCTCTTTTGCTGAGAACCGGAGCCCAGCGCGAGGTCTTGAGTTTGATGCGCTATGCGCAACAGCTCAGTTCCGATCAGGATCCGGTCATGGAGTACCTCTTTTCCGGGGTAGCCCGGTCGGTTCGCCAGGATCCCTTTGTGCGCAATCTCTTTGGCGAAGCCTATCCCGCCTTGCGCATAGCAGATGATAAAATCCTCAACAGTTACCTCGGGCCTTACTTTGACCGCTACCGGATCAGCACCTGGTATTTCACTCAGGAAGGCCGGGCCCTGCACAGCGGCCCTTCCCCCAGAAAGCAGGAACTGGACAGTGTGATTGCCCTGCAATCAGAGGGCACTTTGAGCGAAGGGCTTTTTCACCTCGTGCGAGGCAATCGCCTGGAATACCTGGCCCGCATACCCGTCAGGAAGTCAGCGGAACAGCACGGCACGGTGTACATCAGTTTAGAGAGCAAGGTCAATACCGGAAGCCTGCTCTATCCCGAGTTGCTGATGCGCGAACAGAGCGGTCAGATTTCCCAGCGCTATGACTTTGCCCACTACAAGGGTCAGACCCTGCTCAGCCGTCAGGGAACTTACCCCTACACCCTTCGTTTCCCCTCTGAATGGATGGAAGGGCCGGAGGCCTCCCGCTACAGCGACCGAGAAAATGTGCACTTTGTCTTCCGCTTCAGAGAGCAACGCAGTGTCGTGATCAGCCGGGCAGACCGGGGCTGGATACTTCCACTTTCGCTCTTTTCTTATATATTTTTGTTTCTACTTTTGTTGGGCTTCATCGTTCTCTTGCCCGTGTTGTTGTTCGCCAACCGACTGAACGGTCGTTCAGTTTCATCCCAGTTGGATTTCAGTCTGCGCGGGCGCATCCAGGCCTTTGTGGTGATGCTTACCCTCTTGTCCTTCATCATCATAGGCGCCATTACCATCACCTATTTCAACCGCCAGAGCCAGGAGTATCACCGAAGCCGCTTGCTGAGAAAGCTCTATTCGGCCTGCGCGGAGATCGAGTATGAAAGCGGGGGAAGGGGCTCGGATGTCGATCCCAACCGGCGCCGCGAACCCCGCTGGCCCTTTGATGCCGGGGTGCAGGCCGATCTGGTGGCCATCAGCGAGATACACGGCATAGATTTGAATCTCTACGATACGCTGGGCCAGTTACAGCAGAGTTCACAGCCCGACATATTCACCCGGGGTCTGCTGAGCAAGGTCATGGAGCCCGGTGCCTGGCAGGCCCTGAGTCAGGACCAGAGCGCACACTGGATGCAGAATGAACGCATCGGTTCCCTGGAATTCCTGAGTGCCTATCGCCCCTTGCAGAGTGCAGAGGGCAAGACTGCCGCCTACCTTCAGGTACCCTACTTTGCCAAAGAGAAGAACCAGCGCCAGGAGGTCGCCGGGTTTATGGTCGCGTTGATTAATGTATATGTTCTTTTGTTAGTTGTAGCTGGTCTGGTCGCGCTGGCCATCTCCAATTCCGTAACGCGATCCCTGGCAACCATCAGCGCACAGTTTCGCAAGGTCAGGGTAGGGGAGCGCAATGAACCCATCGTCTGGAGCAGCCGTGACGAGATTGGATTGCTCGTTTCTGAATACAATAAAATGCTGGCCGAACTGGAGCGCAGTGCCGCCATGCTGGCCCGCTCTGAACGGGAGAGCGCCTGGAGAGAGATGGCCAGGCAGGTGGCTCATGAGATCAAAAACCCGCTCACCCCGATGCGCCTTTCCATCCAGCATCTGCAGCGGGCCATCGCCGCCGGAGACCCTTCAGCCGATGAGCTGACCCAGCGGGTCAGCCGCACTCTGCTCGAGCAAATCGAGACCCTGAGCCATATTGCCACGGAGTTTTCCAATTTCGCCCAGATGCCCCGTTCCCGGCCCGAGCGGGTCGCCATGAGCAGTGTCCTGCAAAGTGCGGTGGAATTGTTCAAGGCCGAAGAACAATGCGATCTTCAGCTTCAACTCCCGGGCTCTGAGGCCTGGGTTTGGGCCGACCGGGATCAATTGCTCCGCGTCTTCACCAATCTGATCAAGAACGCCCTTCAGGCCATACCCGATGATCGAAGGGGGCAGATTCACATCTCCATGGCCAGTTCGGCCACTCAGGTCAGGGCCGAAGTCCAGGACAATGGCTGCGGCATTGAAGAGGACATGCGAAGCCGCGTGTTTATGCCCAACTTCACCACCAAGAGCTCCGGCATGGGATTGGGTCTGGCGATGAGCAAGAACATCATTGAAAGCGCCGGCGGCAGCATAGCCTTTGAGAGTGTTGCCAACCAGGGCAGTACCTTCTCTGTTACCCTTCCCCTGATTCCCCCAGATGCACCCTACCCCAGCAAGCCCTCCAACCCATGAGCCTTGAACGCCCCATTTCGACCCAATTGTTTGAACGCGCAAAGGACTTGTTCCCGGGTGGAGTATCCAGCCCGGTGCGCGCCTTCCGATCCGTCTTTGGAGCTCCCTTGTTCATACAGCGGGGCAGCGGCGCCTACATCTGGGATGCAGACGATCACCGCTTTCTGGATTTCTGCGCTTCCTGGGGGCCGCTCATTCACGGGCATGCTCATCCCGATGTATTGCAGGCCATCATGGCCACTGTTGTGAACGGCACCAGTTTTGGCACCCCCACGCGCTGCGAGAATGCCCTGGGCAGTCTCATCCTCAACCACCATCAATACCTGGATCAGATCCGCTTTGTCAGCTCGGGCACCGAGGCGGTGATGTCTGCGCTGCGCCTGGCCCGCGGCTTTACCGGCCGGGACAAGATTCTGAAGTTCGAAGGGTGTTATCACGGTCATGCCGATTCGCTGCTGGTCCGCGCGGGTTCCGGACTGGCCACCTTAGGCGTGTCTACCTCTGCGGGAATTCCGGCCCCATTCGCCGAACAAACCCTGGTGCTGGAACTGGACGACGAAGACGCCCTGCGCGCATTGCTCAGCGAAAGAGCGGAGGAGATAGCCGCTGTGATCATAGAGCCTATTCCGGCCAACAACGGCCTGCTGCTCCAGCGCCCTGAGTACCTGCACCTGCTGCGCAAGCTCTGCGATCAACACGGCATTCTGTTGATCTTTGACGAAGTCATCTCCGGCTTCCGCATCGGCTTTGAAGGGGCCAGTGGACTTTTCGGAATACGCCCTGATCTGATCACCATGGGCAAGGTCATCGGGGGTGGCCTTCCCGTGGGTGCCTACGGAGGCCGGGCCGATATCATGCAACGCGTCTCCCCTCTGGGCGATGTCTATCAGGCGGGTACCTTAAGTGGAAATCCCGTGGCCATGGCCGCCGGTTGCGCCCAGCTCTACCGCTGCCTGCAGCCGGGCTTTTACACCGAGCTTGAAGCCAAAACGGAGCAATTCTGTCTTCAATTGGAAGAGGCTATTCAGCAGGGAGGCTGGCCGCTGCAGGTGGTCCGCATCGGTTCCATCTTCTGGCTGGCCTTTGCCGGTCCCGATCCCATCCGCAGATCCTCGGCCATAGATCCGGCGTCCATGGAGCCTTTTAAGAGGCTGCACCGCGAATTGCTCGAAAGGGGGATCTACCTGGGCCCTTCGGGCTATGAAGTGGCCTTTGTCTCCTCCGTGCACAGCCCGGAACAGCTCAGCACGGCCGCCGGACTCATCTCCGATGCACTGAAAGCGGTTTTTGCGTGAGGGGAGTGGGGAGCACCCGTCCGGGCCACAGAGCCTATGAACAATGACAACTCCCGTCCGGGTTTGAGACCTGTTTGAGCGAAGAGAGCCCCCGTCCGGGCCACAGAGCTTATGCTTAACTTTAACCTGCACAACACGCGCCAGGGCTGTTTTGTGTGCTGACCGAATTCCACGCTGGTTTCGCCTTTTCCGGCTCCTTAAAGCCGAGTTGAACCATGTTCAGCCTAAACAAGAATAGATTAATATTTTATTTAATCTTTGTATATATTCTGGCCTCCTTTGGCTGGTGGTCCTTGCTTTTTTTACGCCAGAACAAAAGGGCTTATCAGCAGGATATTGAAGAGCTCCGGATTCAGACGCAAGTGCAGGGCAGGGAATGGTCTTTGGTAGAAAGCGGCCCTGAAGCCCGCAGCCTGAAGAGCACCTTGCAGCGCAAGAATCTGATGATCGCCGGAGAGGGATTGGTCTTCCTGACGCTTTTGTCTATCGGCTTCTGGCGCATCAACCGAACCTTTACCCGCGAGATTGAGATGTCCCGACAGCAGAACAATTTTCTGCTGTCCATCACCCACGAATTGAAATCGCCCCTGGCTTCGATCAAGCTGGGCATGGAGACGCTGCGCCGCAGAGCCTTGAGTCCGGAGCAGGTGCACCGGATTTCCGGCCTCTGTCTGGAGGACACCGAGCGCTTGGAGCGCATGGTCGAGAACATCCTCATGGCCAGTCGCATGGAGGACCCACGACACCGGTTCGACCTGACGGATCTGGATTTCTCTTCTCTGGCTTCGCGAATGGCGGAGAACATCCGCCGCCGCTACCCCAATCAGTCTCTCGAATTGCAGATCGCTCCCGACCTGTATCTGCACGGAGACGAGCAAGCACTCAGCTCCGTGTTGCTCAATCTGCTGGACAACGCATTGAAATATTCTCCGCCCGAATCCGCGGTTGCTCTAGACTTGAGCGAGCAGGACGGCTCTGTGTTGTTGCGCATATCCGATAGGGGACCCGGTATACCCGAAGGCGAGAAGAGCCGGGTCTTCCGCCGATTCTATCGCATTGGCAATGAGGAAACCCGCTCGAGCAAGGGCACGGGATTGGGTTTGTTCATCGTTCAGGAAATCATTCGGGCCCATCAGGGTCAGATTCGCATCCTGGACCGCCCGGGCGGAGGTTCGGTGTTTGAGGTGCGCCTTCCCCAGGCCCTTAGCGAACTGCCAGAGCCCCTTCCCGTTTGATTTTTCTGCAGCTCGAGTTTAAGAAAAACGTCTATGACCTGCACTGATGTACATTTTGACGCAGCGCTGACGCAGTTCCGCCAAATATGGCGTAATCTTTCAGCGTACAAATCGATGTATCTATGCAGCAACCGATTCCGAGCACCGCGACGCAGACCATTGACCTGCATCAGCTCAAAAAGCCAATCACTTTTCCAACCGTGACATCCAGAATACTCCTGGTCGAAGACGAGGCCAATATCCGCGAAAATCTTCGCTTCAATCTGGACGCAGAGGGCTACGAAGTGGTCACTGCCGCCGACGGTCATCAGGCCCTGCGCCACTTTCGGGAACAGCGTTTCAATTGCGTGATCCTGGACATCATGCTGCCCGAACTCGACGGCTTGAGCGTTTGCGAGCAAATTCGCCTGGAAGACCGGGACATTCCGGTGCTTTTCCTCACGGCCAAGGATACGGCCCGGGACATAGTCAGTGGTCTGAAAACCGGTGGGGATGATTATCTGACCAAGCCCTTTGTGCTGGAGGAATTGTTGCTGCGGGTGGCCAATCTGGTCAAGCGCAGTATGCGCAACACGGGTACAGAAGCCACGCTGGACGAGTTCAGATTTGGAGAGAACCGGGTCAATTTCAGCACCTATGAAGCCTTTGGGGTCGAAGGCCCCCTTCGCCTTACCCAAAAGGAGCTCAAACTGCTCAAACTCCTCATTGACCGCCGCAATGAAGTGGTCAGCCGTCAGCATATTCTCCAGACGGTCTGGGGATATGACGTCTTCCCTTCCACCCGAACGATCGACAACTTCATTCTGGCTTTCCGCAAATACTTTGAGAGCGACCCCAAAAACCCGCAGTACTTCCACTCCATTCGGGGGGTGGGCTATAAATTTACCGCCTGAACTGCGCCTTTCACGCTGATATGAACCGGCGGGCCGGGTTGTTGTTTGGGCTTGTATGGCAAAGACGGGCATTCTTCTGGTCAACCTTGGCACACCGGCCTCTACGGCTACCGCCGATGTGCGACGCTATCTGATTCAGTTTCTGACCGACGGGCGGGTCATTGACATTCCCTGGCTTCCCCGGCAGTTGTTGGTCAGAGGCATCATCGGTCCTTTCAGAGCGCCCAAGAGCGCGGCTACCTACCGCGAAATCTGGATGCCGGAAGGTTCGCCCCTCATGGTTTACGGGGAGCGCCTGTTGAACAAGCTGCGCCAGAGATTGGATCCCGGTATGCCTGTGGAATTGGCCATGCGTTATCAGGAGCCCTCTATCGAAGGGGGCCTGAACAAGCTGATGGCGCAGGGCGTGGACCGCATGCTGATCTTTCCGATGTTTCCTCAATACGCTTCGGCTACCACCGGCTCGATCTACGAAGAAGTCATGCGTATTCTCAGCCGGCGTCAGGCTATACCGGAGCTGCATATGCTGGGCGACTACTTCGATCATCCGGCTTTCATCAACGCATTTGCCGATGCGGCCAGCGAGGTAAACATCCAGGACTACGATCATGTGTTGTTTTCCTACCACGGCTTGCCCAAGCGCCAGATTCGCAAGGCCGATGATGCCGGAGTTTGCCGTTTTGGCGACTGTTGCGCGGCCATGAGCAAAGAGAACCGATTTTGTTACCGCGCCCAGTGTATGGCGACTACCCGGGCTTTGGTTCAGCAACTGAGCTTGCGCGAGGGGAGCTATACCTCCTGTTTTCAGAGTCGCCTGGGTAAAGACCCCTGGATAGAGCCCTATACTTCGGACGTATTGAAGCAGCTCGCTTCCCAGGGGGTAAAGCGCTTGTTGGTTTTTTGTCCGGCTTTTGTGGCCGATTGCATAGAGACCATTGACGAGATCGCGGTGGAGTACGCCGAAGAGTTCAAAGAGGCCGGGGGCGAGAGCCTGACTTTGGTGGAAAGCCTCAATGACCGCGATAGCTGGGTTGATGCCGTGCTCCAGATGCTGGAGGAGAAGCTCGGTCATGCCGTTTTGGCCAAACCGGTTTAAAGCCCCTGGCAAGTTGGGGCAAGACCCGGCTGAGCGTGCGCAGCAAAAGGGCTTACGGGCTTCTTCTGTGTTGCCTGCTTCCTGCAGCGGGTTTGCCCTTCCCATTCCGCCTCCGTAACTTCGGGCACCCTTGTCATTCTTTCTCAGGAGCTCTATGTATGTGGAGCCTAAAATAAAAATAAAAGTAAAATATGTTGCAGAAGCATTTAGATACCCTGCACCAGCGTCTTGAAGAATCCCGTCTCGGCGGAGGAGAGAAGCGCATCGCGGCTCAACACGCCAAAGGCAAACTCAGTGCCCGGGAACGCATCCACTTTTTGCTCGATGAGGGGTCTTTTGAGGAGATTGGAGCATTGGTTCGCCACCGGAGCTACGATTTTGGAATGTTTGAGGATCGTCCCTACAGCGATGGGGTGGTCACCGGATACGGCACTATAGATGGTCGATTGATTTATGTGTATTCGCAGGATTTTACCGTCTTTGGAGGATCGCTATCGGAGACCCATGCCGCCAAGATTGTCCGCATCATGGATCTGGCCATGCGCAGCGGTGCACCGGTCATAGGACTGAATGATTCGGGTGGAGCAAGGATACAGGAGGGCGTCAAATCGCTAGCGGGTTATGCCGATATATTTTATCGAAATGTATTGACCTCCGGCGTGGTGCCCCAGCTCTCCGCCATAATGGGCCCCTGTGCAGGTGGAGCCGTGTATTCGCCAGCCATCACCGATTTCATCCTGATGGTAGAGAATACATCGTATATGTTTGTCACCGGTCCAAATGTGGTCAAGACGGTCACGCATGAGGAGGTCAGCTCAGAAGATCTCGGCGGTGCCTCTACCCACAGCAGCAAATCCGGAGTTTCACATTTTTCCTGTTCCAATGAAATCGAATGCCTTCAGCGCCTTCGTCAATTGGTCGGCTACATGCCTCAGAACTGCGAGGAAACCGCTCCCAATCTACCCTATGAAGCCGGGCAGGAAGAGCGTCAGGGACTAGACGACATCGTTCCCGACAATCCCAATCTACCCTACGACATCCGCGATGTCATCTCGGGCATCGTGGACAGCGATAGCTTTCTGGAAGTTCACAAAGATTTTGCGGAGAACATCGTGGTTGGCTTCTCCCGTGTGGCCGGAAGAAGCATGGGAATAGTCGCCAATCAACCCGCCTATCTGGCCGGCGTTTTGGACATCAATGCTTCTACAAAGGGCGCCCGTTTTGTTCGCTTCTGCGACTCCTTCAACATTCCGCTGTTGGTGTTGGAAGATGTTCCCGGCTTCCTTCCGGGCACCGATCAGGAGTGGAACGGCATCATCACCAACGGGGCCAAACTGCTCTATGCCTTCAGTGAAGCCACCGTTCCCCGCATCACCGTCATCACACGCAAAGCCTACGGAGGTGCCTATTGTGTCATGAATTCAAAGCATATCGGAGCGGATATGAACTACGCATGGCCCGGTGCTGAGATAGCCGTTATGGGACCAAAGGGCGCTGCAGAGATCATCTTCAGAAAGGAGATTGCCGAATCGGCCGATCCTGCGGCCAAACTGGATGAAAAAGTGGCCGAGTACACCGAGACCTTCGCGCATCCATATAGGGCGGCATCTCTGGGATTCATTGACGAAGTCATTCTGCCCCGTGACACCCGATCAAAGATCATCAGCGCTATGCGCATGCTCGAAAACAAGGCAGCCTCCCTGCCCCGCAAGAAGCACGGTAACATCCCGCTTTGAGCAGGCTTTTTGATTCCATCTCAATGACAAAACATGGCTAAGACTAAATCGCTCATCGGCAAAGCTGAATTTGACTTTTTGACCCGCTATCTCAACAATGCCTCACCGGTTGGCTATGAAAGCAGTGGACAAAAAATTTGGCTTGATTATATAAAACCTTTTTGTGATTCTCACAAGATCGATGCCTATGGCTCTGCCGCGGCCATCATCAATCCCAAGGCAGATTTCAAGGTTGTCATCGAAGCTCATGCCGATGAGATTG
Organism: Chitinophagales bacterium; assembly: GCA_041751015.1. GTDB lineage: Bacteria > Bacteroidota > Bacteroidia > Chitinophagales > BACL12 > WGOA01. The sequence continues at coordinate 123,436 of JBGSYF010000014.1, read as the reverse complement.
CCTGGGCGGTCTTCTACATCACCAAGGAGGGTTTCATCTACCCCAAACGTGTCGGCGGATCCGATCCTCAGATCGCACCTTCCAAACGGGTCAATATTCACACCCGCAACGGGGTGCGCAAGGCCATCTTTGGTTGGCCGGCCATTCATACCCGCCATGACAAAGATGAAAATCCCAGTGTCAAAAACATCTTTCTCGATGTTGGTGCTGAGAACAAAGAGGCTGTTGAGGCACTTGGAATCCGGATTGGAGATCCCATCACCTTTGATGATGAGTTGGATGTTATGAATGATAAATGGTATGTCGGACGGGCATTGGACAACCGGATTGGGGGCTTTATGATAGCTCAGGTAGCCCGCCTGATCAGTGAGCGAAAGAAGAAGCTTCCTTTCGCACTGTACGTCGTTAACTCTGTTCAGGAAGAAGTTGGCCTGAGGGGTGCACAGATGATGGCCCACAGCCTGCAACCGGATCTGGCCATTGTTACCGATGTTACCCACGACACCACCACGCCTATGATCAATCGGCAGATCGAAGGGGATGTGCACTGCGGAAAGGGACCTGCACTGACCATTGGACCAGCCGTGCATCGCAAGCTTTTCCAGATCATAGAGGATTGCGCAACGGAGAAAGAGATTGCCTTTCAGCGAGAAGTGGTCGGACGCGGCACCGGAACCGATACGGAGAGTTTCGCCTACGCCAATGGAGGTATTCCCTCGGCCCTGATTTCCCTGCCCCTTCGCTACATGCACACCACGGTTGAGATGGCGCACAAGGATGATGTCGAAGGAGTCATCTCGCTGATCTACGAAACCCTGCTGCGCATCAAACCGGATTACGACTACAACTATCTGTGAACGACGGGCCTGAATCGGGCCGGCGCCTTCATGCGCTATTCAAGCGTCTTGCTGCCTCTCTGCTGTACAGCAATGTGTTTGTCGCTTTGTGCGCCATGGCACTGACGCGCAGCAGCTTTATCTTACTTAAGTCCTCCGGCACAAGCTGGACTTTAGTTGCGTTCAATGGGCTGGGAGGCCTTTCCCTCTACCTGGCCCTGAGGCTGGATGCCGCCAGGCGCCATGGAGCGAAAGACATGCACAACAGCGGCAGACCAAAGCGCCTGCTCTGGGTGGAGCGGAATCGCTTTCCTGCGCTCATCATCTTGAGCATCTCCGCCCTGTGCAGCGGGGTCTTGTTTTTTAAACTTCCGGTGGAAATGCGCTGGCTCATCATGCCGGCTTTGTTGCCTGCACTGGCCTATGGTTGGCCATTTCTCCGGGTTCCGGATTCCTGGATTCTGCGCCGCCGCCCCTTGCTCAAGATCGTGTTGATCGCCTGGGTATGGGCCTGGATGACCGCCTTTCTTCCATGGCTTGGCATGGCGGAAAATCCTCCGCTCTCCGATTTGCTCTGGCTGTTCAGTTCCCGATTTCTGCTCATCGCGGCCTGCACCCTTCCCTTTGATATCCGGGACATTGAGCTGGACAGGGTCAGCCAACTGGAAACCCTTCCCACCGTGTTCGGGGTTCAGCGCAGCCGGCATCTTTCCTGGTTTGCTTTGGGACTATCCGCTTTGCTGATGCTTCCTTTGATGGGTGGAATGTTCCTGCGTGGCTCCCTCTTCATTGCTGTGGCGCTAGCGCTGCCCCTGATCTATGCGGCCTGGATCATTCGGCTGGCCCGCCCTGACGGGAGGGAGTTTCTCTATCTCGGCTTGTTGGACGGAACGGTTATCGTTCAATGGGTGTTCCTGGAGATGCTCCAATTCGCATTGACATAACATAACTTATGTTATGGCAAGGCAGGATTTAAAGTTTAAGGTCAAGAGCGCGGGAGAAGCGTGCAGGAGCAAAGCACAGGTGAAAACCCACACTCAATCGCAGGCACAGACGTATTCGCGGTTCAGGTCTATGGCGGTAACCACCCGGGTTTCCGCATCACAGCCAGCGAAGACCACACGGATATGTTGCCCGTCTTCGGTGAAGGTTTCCAGAGCCCAGGTAGGGCAGGGTTGATCTGAAGTCCTCGACTTTTCCATGTTGATCCTGCCACTTCGAAGAGCTTGCTGAACTTCCTCCAGACTGATTTCGCGGCATTCCATCCTGCAGCGCCCGTGTTGGGTGAGCACCAATGGACGCAGCGCCAGTTGCTCCTGCACCGAGAGCACGCCATGGTCCGTGACGGGATCTTTGTCCCTGCGCAGCCAAAGCCCCCCGGAATAGAGCAGGGCCAAAACAGCAAAGAGACCCAGTTGCCGGTACAGGCGCTGTTTGTCGAAAGGCGGGACATTTTCTGGCGGCATGGGGCAAAGTTAGCCGCTCTGAGGAGCGCAAAAAGCGTTTTGACCGCTGTACTTTTGTGCCCATGTCAGCGATTCGAAACAACTGGACGGAGCAGGAAGTCCGCGAGCTGTATTTCAGCCCTTTTGTTGAACTTGTTCAGCGCGCATCTGCGGTGCATGCCGCACATCATCAGGTGGGTGAGGTACAGGTCTGCACTCTGCTTTCCATCAAGACAGGAGGCTGTCCCGAAGACTGCGCTTATTGCCCCCAGGCAGCCCGCTACCAGACCGGGGTAGAGGCCCATCGACTGCTGGACACCGAAGAGGTGCTCTCCAAGGCCCGCGAAGCGAAAGAACAAGGTTCCACCCGTTTTTGCATGGGTGCGGCTTGGCGCAACATCCGGGACAACCGCGACTTTGACCGCGTTCTGGATATGGTCAGCGGAGTGCGCGGCATGGGTCTGGAGGTATGTTGTACCCTGGGCATGTTGAACGCCGAACAAGCCCGGCGTTTGAAAGAGGCCGGACTTTACGCCTACAATCACAACCTCGATACTTCGGAAGAGCACTACGGGCAGATCATCAGCACCCGAACCTATCAGGACAGGCTGGACACCCTGAATCAGGTCCGCGACGCCGGGATCTCCGTATGCAGTGGAGGCATCATCGGGCTGGGGGAGAGCGATGAGGATCGCATAGCCATGTTGCACACCCTGGCCACCTTGCCGACCCATCCCGAATCCGTTCCCGTCAATGCCCTGGTTCCGGTTGAGGGAACTCCGCTGGCCTCACAGCCCAGGGTTTCGGTCTGGGAGATGTGCCGTATGATCGCCACAGCGCGGATACTCATGCCCGGCGCCATGGTCAGGCTGTCGGCGGGAAGGGAACAGATGAGCGTAGAAGAGCAAGCCCTCTGCTTTCTGTCGGGTGCCAATTCCATCTTTGCCGGCGAAAAACTGCTGACCACTCCCAATCCGGGTCAGGATCGCGATCTCCGCATGTTTGATCTGCTCGGTCTGAGGCCGCGCCCTGCCTATCACAAGGAAGAGGTTCCATCAAGAGCCGCAGATCAGGACTCCCGCCCCGGCAAATCCGCCCCCGCCCCTGTTCCAAGCTATGCCGAATCGCCTGCAGGAGGAGCCCATGAGTGAATCCTTGCACGGGCGTATGGAGCAACGTCTGGGCGAAAGGGAGCGCGACTCCGCTCTGAGGGATGTGCAGTACCCCGGCGCACTGATCGACCTGAGTTCCAACGATTATCTGGGGCTGTCGGCCTCTGCTCAGTTGAGCACCGCAGTTGCGGAACAGGCAGCCGCTATCCGCGCTTCCGGAGCCGGAGCCAGCCGACTTCTGGGAGGAAATTACCCGATGCTCAGCCATTTAGAAGATCACGCTGCCGCCTTTCACCGGGCAGAAGCCGCCTTGTTTTTCTCTTCTGGCTATGCCGCTCAAAGCGGCCTGATAGCCACTCTCGCCAAGCGGGGAGACACCCTGTTGTACGATGAACTGGTTCACGCCTCAGCCCATGAAGGCATGCGCTTGTCCTCTGCCAAATGCTACCCCTTTGCCCACAACGATCTCCACTGTCTCCGAGAGCGGGCCAAAGATTGCAGCGGTCAGGTCTTTGTCTTGATCGAAAGCATCTACTCCATGGATGGAGACCTGGCTCCCCTGCACGAGATCGCGGACATCTGCTCCGAATTCGGCTGGAATTTGCTGGTGGATGAAGCCCATGCCGGCGGCCTGGCGGGCCATCAGGGGGAGGGGCGCGTGGCGGAACTGGGCCTGGAAGAACAGGTATTCGCCCGCCTGATCACCTATGGAAAGGCCTTTGGTGCAGCAGGTGGAATGGTCCTGGGTTCAGCCCTCCTACGCCGCTACCTGATCAACTATTGCCGCCCCCTGATCTACAGCACAGGTCCTCTACCTCTGCAGGTTCTGATGATCCGGGAAGCTTATGACCTAATGGCGAAAGCTTCGGAAGAACGCGCCCGAGTCAGAGAGCTCCGGCGGCTCCTGCTTCGTGACTTGCCCCGACAGTTTGGAGCACATGGGTCCACAGAGACGGATAGCCCCTCCGCCATTGTGCCAATACACTGCCCCGGCAATGAGGCCGTCCTAGCGCTTTCGGCAAAGCTGGCTCAGCGGGGATTTGATGTCAAAGCCGTTCGATCCCCTTCTGTACCTGCCGGAGCCGAGCGCTTGCGCTGCTGCCTTCACGCCTTCAACACCCCGGCGGAGATCAGTCGATTCATCGGGGCTTTGAAGGAGGAAGTACGGCCTTCTTCCATGGTCTAACCTATTGAGTACCTGAGCATTAACCAAAGAGGTTAGAGCAAAATACCCTGACTACGGTATTGTGTGCCGGAAGCATGCGGGCTTGATTTGCATCGTTATTTGAAATCAGTCTAAATAGGCTTGGAGCTAGGTTCTCTTTCTGAACCTTGATGCCCACTTCACCTTACTACTTATGAACTCAACGGAAAAACTCCAGAAGATCCATGCTTGGGCTTGGAGCAGAACCTGGCTGGTCATCCTTTGTTTGTTGGCTGCTGGCGCGGTCAGAGCACAGGGCCATGCGGTCATTGAAGGAGTGGTTACCCAGGGCAATTCCAGCCTCGCGCTCGCTGGAGCTTCTGTGCTGATTGAATCCACCAATCTTGGCGCAGCCAGCAACGGGCAGGGCAGGTTTAAGATCGATCATCTGAGTCCCGGCCCGTATTCCCTGGTGATCAGTTGCATAGGCTACCGTCCGGAGCGAAGACAGGTCATCCTGGTTGAGGATGAAGTCCTGTCTTTGAGCATCAGTCTGACTGAACTGGTTCTTGATCTTCCCGAGGCTGTGGTCAGAAGTCACAGCATGACCGGAGGCGCCATCGGCTTGCGGGACATTCCGGGATCAGCCCACTATGTTTCGCCCAAGGAATTACAAAAGTTTCAATATACGGATGTCAACCGGGCTCTTAGGAGCATACCCGGCGTGAACATACAGGAAGAGGAGGGCTTTGGCTTGCGCCCCAACATCGGTTTGAGGGGAACGGGTTCAGAACGCAGCTCCAAGATCACCATCATGGAAGACGGCATCCTCATGGCGCCCGCGCCGTATTCGGCACCTGCTGCCTACTACTTTCCAACCATGGGCAGGATGCAGGCTGTTGAGATTCTCAAGGGTAGCAGCCAGATCAAGTATGGTCCATTCACCACCGGAGGAGCGATCAACTTTATCTCCACCCAAATTCCGGAGGCATTTTCAGGCAGAGTCAGCGTCAGTACCGGTAGCTATGGCAGCCGCAGCGTTCATGCAGTAGCCGGAAACTCCTACCAGAACTTTGGCTATGTTGTGGAGGCCTTCCAATACGGTGCGGACGGATTCAAGGAGCTGGACAGCCGCGGAGAAACAGGGTTCAACAAGCGGGATCTGCTGGCCAAACTCCGGGTCAATACCAATCCCGGGAGCCGCATCTACCAGAGTCTGACCTTCAAAGTTGGCTATTCGGATGAAGTCTCGGACGAAACCTATCTGGGTCTTACGGCCGAAGACTTTGAACAGAATCCCTTGCGCCGTTATGCGGCCTCGCAGGTGGATCAGATGATCACCGATCAGTACCAGTACAGCGCCATGCACCTGGTACAATTCTCCAGGAACATCAGTTTGAGCACAACGGCTTACCGCAACGACTTCAGCCGAAACTGGTACAAGCTCGATGCGCTCAAGGACAGCGCCGGCACCAAAGTGGGCATTGCCCCGCTGTTGGAAGAGCCCTCTTTGTATCCTGAACTCTACAATGTCCTCGGTGGACAGAACAGTCTCAATCCCAATGCGCTTGAGGTTAAGGCCAACAATAGGGTTTACTATGCTCAAGGGCTACAAAGCGTTTTGGCAGCCAGCTTTGAAAGAGGCAAACTTATACACAATCTTGATTTTGGCGTTCGCTATCACGAAGACCAGATGGATCGCTTTCAGTGGACCGATGCCTATCGTATGGAAAGCGGACTGATGATTCTCAACAAGGCCGGTCAACCCGGCACAGAGAGCAATCGCATTGAGTCGGCCCGCGCATGGGCCTTGTACACACAATACCGTATGGAATGGGGACGATTTTCGCTGATTCCGGGCTTGCGCTACGAAAATATACTACTGCAACGCCTGGATTACGGCAAGAGTGATCCGGCCAGAACGGGAAGCGATCTGGTCCAGAGAAGCAATACGGTGGATGTCCTGATTCCCGGAATTGGCGCTGATTACTCGTTCAGCAATCACTTCATGGTCTTTGCCGGACTGCACAAAGGATTTGCCCCTCCCGGTTCGAATGAAGGCGCCATGCCCGAAGCCAGCCTGAATTACGAACTCGGTCTGCGATTTGATCGTTATGGTCTGAACGGCACGGCGGTTGCCTTCCTGAACGACTACAGCAACCTATTGGGAGCCGATCTGCAGGCAGGGGGGGGAGGAGGAACTACAGAGACCTTTAACGGAGGTGCAGCGACCAGCAGAGGCTTAGAACTTCAGCTTTCCTATGATGTACTCAGCAACTGGACCAGCGCCTTCTCTCTGCCTTTCAGCCTCGCTTATACCTTTACCCGCGCCACATTTGACTCGGATTTCGCTAGCACCTTTGAGGGTTGGGGCGATGTGAGCCAAGGTGATGAGATTCCCTATCTGGCCCCTAACCAATTGGCCCTGATGCTCAGTCTGGAGCATCAGAGATTCAGCATCAACGCCAGCGCCAAGTACAGCGATGCCATGCGGGCCACGGCCGGTCAGGGCGATATTCCTCAGGGTCAGGCAACAGATGCCTTCCTGGTTCTGGACATGAGCGCCAGCTATGCGCTCTACAAGCAGGCCAGTTTGTTTGCGAGCGTCAGCAATGTTGGCGATGCCGTCTATGTGGTTGCCCTGCAGCCTTCAGGATTGAGACCGGGTCTGCCTCGCACTTTCATGTTCGGGATACGGACGCAGTTTTGAGACCGGGTCTGCCTCGCACTTTCATGTTCGGGATACGGACGCAGTTCTAAGGTTTTGAGTATCCTCTCAGCCGCAAGTTCAGGGAGCAGTAGAGAATTGAATGAATCTCCCGCGATAGCCCTCGGCTTGGAGCTGATACAGTCCTGGAGTAAGCTTAGCGCAACACTGTACAGGCCATTGAAGAGCTCGCCAACTTGCGCTTAGCCGACCACTGGTGTTGTATAAGCGCAACTCCAAGGGAGGCGTCGGGCCGGAAACTCCAGATGTACCGGCTTGGTTGCTAACTTCCTCCGGCCCTTCGACCCAGAAGCATTCAGCAGTAGGGTTTGGCCAGACCTTCAATATAGGTTGAGAAGGAAGATCAAGCATTTCTTGTTGACCTACCACCGAAGGCAGGCCTTTGTAGTACATCAGTCCCCCAGCCAGGTTGCCCAGGATCAAATCGGGCCAGCCGTCCGCGTCCAGATCGGCCATTGCCCCACTGATGCGCTCCCCGTCCGGACGGCCGTTCAAGGAGCTGTCGGCTTGTGTGAAAGGCGATGGTGTGTTGGCATCCACCTGAAGGTAGAGGGAGACTTTCCCGCTCAGGGAACCGACCAGCAAGTCCATCTTCCCATCTTCACGCCGGTATACAAAGGGCGCACTAAAACCAACATTGAGCGCCGAACCATTGCTCACGTCTATTTGGCCCCAGAACTCATCGGCCAGAATGAACAGCGGTGAAGCTGCTGTACCGTTGTTGAGGTAGAGATTAAGATTGCCGTTTCGCTCTCCAATCAGCAAATCCGGCAGGCCGTCGGAATTCAGATCGGCGAGATGGGGCATGGCAAAACTGCCTACATCAATGCCCTGATAGAAACTTTCCTGCCAGATGAACTGCGCCGTTGCGCCGATACTGGCGATGTTCTCAAAGTATTGCAATTGCCCGTCCTCCCCGCCGGTGATCATATCCAAATCCCCATCTCCGTCCAGGTCGGCAAAGGTTGGGCAGGCGCAAGTCAGGCTGAATGGAAGGGCAGAAAGGCCCGCAAAATCATCGTCGATCAATCGAAAGGATTGACTTGCCGGTCCAAGATTTTCGAGCAGGGCCAGTCGAGCTCTGCGCGGACCGCTATCGTCGCGATATCCGCAAGTTCCCACCACCAGATCCAGATCACCATCTCCATCCACATCCAGCAGGGCGGGGCAGGAGCCTTCGCCAAAATCCAGCATCTGGTTTTGAAGAAAGCCCTTTTCCTGCAGGGCGAAAGCCGGTACAGCGGTGTTGCTGGTATCTGCGTAAAAAAGCAGGCTTTGGTGATTGTTCGAGAACCCTCTGTCCTGGGGCGATACCACTACATCGGTTCTTCCATTGCCATTGGCATCCAGGGCGAAGGCCGCAGGAAACAAACTCAAAAAGACCGGAACATCATCTGCCGGCCAGTTTGGCTCATGGCTGACTATCAAGGCATCTTCTGCACTGCCTCCGTTTTCCAAAAAGCCCAGACGGCTGCCCCCATTGTCTCCGAGCAGGAGGTCGGGTACACCGCTGCCGTTGATATCTATAAGGCAGAGCGTAGAGCCCACATGAACCGGCCGGTCAGTAGGGTCTGCGACAACTCCTGAACTCCCCGACCGACTGAACATTCGTTCAAAAGGAGAGCCGCTGGCGCAACTGTCCAAAGTGATTCCATCGTCCGAAGGATTCTCCCTGAAGCGGCCCCAGCAATCCGAGCTCAATTCAAAGACCAGACTGTCGGTGTGGCCGTAGCGCTCCACACTTCTGTTGCTGTGAAGTTCCACAAAAGCTCCGGCGGCATCCATGATCAGGATGTCTATATCTCCATCGCCGTCCAGGTCGTATAGCGCTGGCACATCGCCGCCCGTCATGCGAATATCCTGAACGATGCCAAAGCGCTCGGTGCGCAGATTTCTGCCTTCGTTGTAGAGATCAAAGCTCCATTCGCCCTCCTGAGCAAATCGGTTGAGCCAGACTTGCAGGCCACTTTCGTTGAAGGTCAGCACATCGGCATCGCCGTCTCCGTCCATATCCAGGCTCAAACCCAGGACTGAAACCGGTGGCAAGCCTTCAATCCATTCAGGACTGTACTTCCATTGAAAGGATCCCCCCTCTGAGCTTGCGATGAAGGGCAACCAGCGATTGCCCGCCTTTTCAAAGAGCAGCAGATCGCTTTCGCCATCTCCATCGATGTCTATTCCGGAAAGTTGGGGATTGTTCAGCCCCCCCGCCCATGGATGCAGCAGCCTTTCCCCCGTCAAAAGTTCTACGGAGTACTCTTGACTGCGCTCAAGGGCGTACTGTGCCTCAACCGCATTGGGCGATAAGAGCAATAGCACCAGCACAAGCCAATATCTACCGAATACAGCATACCATGGCTTGAAGCAGATGGCCATCAATCCACCTGAATCAACTTGCGGGTAAATTGTTGACCTTCATGTCGAATGACGACGGTGTACAGACCGGCACCCTGCTGCATGGCGGGTATGCTGATGCGCTGCATTCCCGATCCCATCCAACCATTATACAACACAGCGCTGCGGCGCCCCATGGCATCCATCACCTCTATGCTGACCTGACCATCCACCGGAAGTCGGAAGCTGAGTTCAGCGCGATCGCGGAAGGGGTTGGGGAAGAGGTTTAACCCGGATTCATTCAGCAGGACCGGTTCATCGATGGAGCTCACTTCCGGCAGGGGCTCGGTGGTGTATTGGATGAAGAACAACATCATTTCATCGGTAGTGCGGTCACCCCAGGTGATGGTGCTGCCCGTATTGTTAACGTACTTGGCCTTATGGGTGATGCCTCCGGTCAAGCCCATTCCGATGGGATAGAAGGGATCAAAGTAGCGAACGGGAGGATGCTCCCAATCGTAATAGCCTTGGTTAAAAGTATAATCTACATTGTAGAAGCCTTCAAAGATCTGTTCACCGGTGGCCCGGTTGTAGATGTCATAATCCACCCCTCGAGAATGTGTATGGCTGGAGAGGAACCACAGATGCCAGACTGGAGGAGTGGGAAGTGGAATGAAGAGATGGTCGGTGAATTCATAGGTAGCCCCATCACCGGGTATGATCAAAGATTGCCCAATGAAGCCTGCACCGGAGAATGCAGCAACAGCATCAATGGGAATGATTTGGCTGAACATTTGAATGGTGGGCTGGCTCTCATCACGGGGACGGGTATAGATGTTGACATAAACTTCGCAGGGAAGCACAGAATCCATGCTGGCATTGTACAAATGGAAATTCATGTCCAACACCTCCTGACTGTTCCAGAAATAAGCGGAGCCTGGGGGCAGATCGATGTCATAGGCGTCCTGCCAGGCGGCCACGATGTTCACGCTGGCATCCGGCGTTGCGCCGGGCTCCTCGATCTCCCGCAGACCGGAGCGGAATAAGCTGGCTGCAGCCAGGCTGTTGTATTTATAGAGGATAAAGTGGTGGCTGACCTCGTTGAAGAAGACATTCGTGCGGGTAACTTCGGTGGGGCCGTCAAAGGAAACGGGCCGCTTGTAGAAGTATTCAACTTCCTGACCAGGAGCGAGAAAGAAGGGGCCGAGTCGGATTTGGAAGCCTTCCCCACTGGCTGGTGGCTCGGGCTTTGGAACCCCAACAGCCCCCATTCCACCATAGTAATCCGCCAAAACTGATGGATCGACTACCTGATCGCTCTCGGGTGCACCGTAGAGAATCCACTGACGGATCAGTTCCTGTTCCTCCAGCGTCAAATCATCTGAAGTGGGCATAACACTGCCTTCACCAGGACCAACTCCGTATTCATCATCCCATGCGCTGCGGGCGACCTTGTGGAGAAGGAAGGAGTTTTCCGGGAAACCGGCATCCACTCTCAGATAGCCGCGATCTGCTGCCGCGGGATTGGTAGGCACGCGACCGACCAGATTGGTATACAGGGAAGCTGTCGAACCACTCAAATCCAAAGCTCCCGCTGGGGAACTTCCGCTGTGGCAGCTCGAAAAGGTACAATTGGTGCTGAAGATGGTCTGTATGTCTTCAAGAGTGCTCTGGGCCTGAAGGCTGGAAAATCCAACGCATAGGGCAAAAAGCAGGTAAACCGGGAAGACTCCGGTGTGGTGGGAAGTGGACTTGGTCATTCGAGGTGGGAAATATTTGAAGCTCAAAATAAGTAATTCAGAGAAAAGTTACTGTATTCTGAATGAATTAAAGCGTTACACGCAATGGATCAAAGCGTTTCTCTTCACTATATGGATAAACTGTTAGTATTTCTCCATCTCTGATGCGCTGTTGAAGGGCTTTCCAATAGGATGCATCGAAGATTTCAGGATGAAGCCGATAGAACAACTCTCTGATGTCGTTGCGCCCGATCAAAAAGCTGCTGAATTCCTCCGGAAAGATGTCATTTGGTCCCACGCTGAACCAACTATCTGCTGACATCTCCTCTTCTTCGTTGCGGGCCTTGGGGATGTAGCGGAAACGACAATCACTGAGAAAGCAAATCTCATCGTAGTCGTAGAACACCACCCTTCCGTGCCTGGTGACCCCGAAGTTCTTCAAGAGCATATCGCCGGGAAACACATTGGCCGCGGCCAGTTGCCGGATAGCGTTTCCGTATTCATCCACCGCAGAAGCGGCTTGTTCCTGATCGGCACTTTCCAGATACAGATTCAGGGGAATCATTCTGCGCTCTGTATAGAGGTGCCGTATGACGACTTCACGCTCGCTCAGCTCCACCAGGGAGGTGGTATCGCGGAGCAACTCCTCGAGCAATTCCGGTGAAAAGCGATCGCGGGGAAAGTGAAAATCAATGAATTCATGGGTGTCGGCCATACGTCCCACCCGATCGTGTTGGGAGACGAGCTTGTATTTGTTTTTCACCTCTTCGCGGGTGATGTTTTTGGGCGGTTCAAAGCGGTCCTTGATCAGCTTGAATACAAAGTTGAAACTCGGCAGGGTAAACACGCACATAACCATGCCCCTGATACCTGGGGCCACCACAAAGAGGTCATCGGACTCGCGAAGATGACGGACAAAGTCTCTATACCACTCGGTTTTACCGTGTTTGTTGAAACCGATGGAATTGTAGAGCTCGCTGGTGTTTTTCTGGGGAATGATGCTCTTCAGAAAGCGCACGAGCTCGGAGGGGATCTCGCTGTCCACCAGAAAGTAGGAGCGCGTGAAGCTGAAGATAACCGACACATCATCTTCATCGTCGATGATGGCATCGACAAACAGTCCTTTTTCGCTGTGCAATACAGGCAATACAAAGGGGATACAGCGCTTGCCGAGTATGGCCCTGCCCACGATATAGGCGCCTTTGTTGCGGTAAAAGACGGGGCGCAACACTTCAATCCGACTGTCTCTGTCCGGCGGGTGCTTCTCTAACATACCATTTAATATGGTATGGGATATACGTTGAATGTCTCGCTCAATATCCTCCCATGCCGCCTGGAAACCGGCATCCCTGAGGATCCTGCGGATGATCTGTTCCACAGGCCTTATGGTCCAATGGCGGCGGAAGATGGGCCGATCGCTGCTCAGGTGGTGTTGGCTGGGATCGATGAACAGCACATCAAAGGAGTGGCGGCTCAGCGGCACTTTGCGATAGACGGAGTTGAAATAGGTTTGGGCAATCTCATAGGCGGGTTTTTCGAGGATGCGCACCGCATAGGTCTCGCGGATGGAGCGCCAGATTTCTTCGTCTCCCACCTGTTCGCCCATAGTTTGGGCCACCCAACTGGCCACCTTGCGGACGCTGTCCTTGTACATGTTCAGCCGATAGCGGGTATCGCCCTGTATGGCGTGAAAGTCCGCCCGGTCAAAGTGCCGGCGGCTCTTGCGGGTCACTTGCCTGAAGCGCTCCATGAAGCTGTCAAATCCGGCTTCAATGATTCTGGCGCAATTCTGGATCAAGGTGTCGTTTTACGGAAATTTTAAGGCTACCATCCGCTGGCACAGAGATAGCCTTCTGCAGTTCGGGCGCTGATTAAAGGAACTTCCTCATGGGGCACGTGCCCCACTCCGGGATAGACCATCAGCTCGGCATCTGGAATCTTACGTTCAAAGTTATAGCCGTGTTCCAAAGGTATCCATCGGTCTCGCTCACCCCACAAGATCAGGGTTGGAACGGCAATCTGAGCCAGCTCATCACTTCGGTCAATGAATGGAGTATTGGCCCGGTCAATAAAAGCTTGTCGGTTCCCCTCGCGGAGCATACTCGTGAAGTAGCTGTTCACCAGGCTGTCCGTGACCAGATCTGGTTCGCCATAGACTTCTTCAAGCGACTTTCTGAACAGGGGTTTTGGACTGATGCGCAGCATTAGCTTGCTAAGGATGGGTGTTCTGGCCAGGCGGAAGCCAAGGCTGGGGCTGCCTTGTGCAGGAAGGCCACTCGCATCAATGAGAACCAGCCTGCGAACCCGCCGGGGCTGGTCCAGTGCGTAGTTCCAAGCGATCTGCCCACCGAGCGAATTGCCGGCTATGGCACAACTGTCGATGTGCAAAGCGTCGAGAAAGCGATCCAGAAAGCGGCTGTAAGCGGCCATAGAATAATCCCGCTCCTTCGTGGGACCGCTAAGTCCAAATCCGGGCAGATCGACCCGAATGATGCGATAGCGCGTCTTTAGGGTATCCGTCCATTCCCTCCAGGTGTGCAGGTTGGAGGCTGTGCCATGCAGCAACAGGAGAACCGCTCCACTACCCTCATCCCGGTAGTGGACCTGATAGCCGTCCAGATCCAACCATTGTGAGGGCTGCGCGGCCATTCGACCCGTCAACTCCTCTAAAGGAAGATCGGCGTGGTAATGCGGGATCATCACTCCTGCAAGGATCAACACCGGAACCATCAAAAGGACAATAATGTACCGGGCTTTCATGAGTTTTCTCCGGCAGAGTGAAGCGGGCGGATGTACGATTCGGGATGGTCCGGACTAAACAAGTGCCCGTAATGTTCGCGCAGGGCTGTCGCAAAATCTTCAACAGGCCATTCGGCATAAGTACCCCGGTCATTTTCGTAGGTCATGAATTGCTTTCCTCCGGGTTTGTAGGGCTGGAACACAGAATCTTGCAATCCGTCGAATGGAAGCGCCTCCACTCCGAGTCTTTGGCAGAGTTCCAGGTTGAAGGCCGGTGTGGCTTTGACCCAACGACCTTCCAGATACAATTCAGTGTAGCCGTGAAAGACCATCAGGTCGGTGCCGAGCATCCTGACCAGGCGATCCGTGCCCAGGTGATTGCGGACGTCTCCAAATCCCAGCCGGGCCGGAATGCCAATGGCTCGGGCGGCGGCTCCGAGCAGATTGGCCTTCTCTATGCAATAGCCGCGATCGCGGTGCAGAAATGCGCTGGCTTTCATGTGCTCCATGCGCAGATCGACCGCATAGGGGTCGTAGCGATAGCGGTCCCGGATGGCGTAGTACAGAGCGATGGCCGCTTGCCGCGGGCTGTCCGCTTCCCGGGCGAAAGGCAGGGCAAAGGCCAGTACATCCGGGTGAAAGCTGTCCATAAGCTCACCCGGGCGCAGGTAAATGCGAAAATCGGGCACTAAAGCAGTAAACGGATCCATAGATAGATGATCCAAACAGAGATGCCGACTTTGAGCATGGTTCCCGCAACAAAGCCCGCCAGGGAGCCCAAGGCAGATTTCAAAGCGACCGGAAAGTCCCGACCGCCGGCAATTTCAAGGACAAATGCTCCAAGGAAAGGTCCGATGATGATGCCCAAGGGTCCGAGAAATAGAAGTCCAACGAGTAAGCCGCCAAATGCGCCCCAGGTACCTGCCTTGCTACCTCCGCTGAGTTTGGTTCCCCAGATGGCCAGGAGGTTGTCCATAAAAGTGGATGCAACAGCAATACAAAACCAGAGGATAAGAAAGCGCGACCAACCGCTGTGGGGTGGAACGACACCGCCATGCCACTTGAGCAGCAGCAGAGCGCCCCAGACGATGGGCGGGCCGGGAAGGGGCGGCAGTATAGAAAAAGCCAGACCGCTGAGAAGGAGCAAGATTCCCAGGCTGACCAGCAATACTTCCATGTTTGCAAAAGTAGGGGAAGTTTAACAGGTAGAGCCCGTTCCATCCCGCTTCTGCCGGGCTTAAAAAAACAGGGCCCCTCTCAGAAGAGGAGCCCCGTTGGTTGAGGTTTGGAATCTACAATTATCCAATAGATGGATTATTCATTCTATTAGCTGATGCAACAGCCAGGCTTAGCGAATGATCTGCAGCATTTCGCGGTGCTCCAGGTAGCCAGCCATCGTGTGAAGGAGGTAAGTTCCGTTTTGCAGATTGCTCATATCAACAGAGATGCTGTTGATGCCAGCTTCAACGTCGGCAACTTGCTGAACGACCACGCGACCGGTCAGGTCATACACGCTGATGTTGATTTGCTGATCCATGTCGGACTGATAGCTGATGTTCAGGTCGGAGACCACGGGATTTGGAAACACGCTGATGTGCTCCAGGTCCATGCTCAAGCGTTCTGCGGGTGCGTCCGGAGTAGAAAAGTTTGCCGGTGGACCAAAAGGTGACAGGTCAATAGGCACAAGCGAACAGGCGCAACGTGCTCTGAGATCGTAATTGGTTGAAGGTGTGAGGTTGGAAAGCATGTTAACGTCAAATGGTCCGGGCGCTCTACGGGCTTTCTTCCAGTTGATGTCACCTGCAGCACGCACCTGGTACTCACAGCGAACCCATGTGGAATCTTCTCCTTCCAGTTCAATAGTGAGAAGGAAATTGGCGGTGTCGATGCTCAGATTGATGCCCGTAGGCGGAGGGCATTGAGCCTGCATGGACTGACCCAGGATAACCATCAGTCCCAGCATCAGTGGGAAAAGTACAATACGTTTCATAGTCAAGGATTTGTGTTCAGTTTGGTCGAAAAAGGTTTAAGGTACTCCTCGAAGGGAATGACCACAATATAGGGGCTGAGTCAGCAATTCCCAAAGGATTGCCCTCCAAAAATTCAATTAGTAGAAAACCCTTGGAATTGACCTACTTGAAGGTCAGTAACAAGATTCATGCTCTAAGCCTCACGCGGTCAGGGAACAAATACATGAGTGCTTTCCATGATATTTCCTCCCTTTTGTGCAGCGGAAAAAAAGTAGAGTCCAGAGTTTAAGGTCTGCAAAGACCATAGGCCTCTGTTGACTTGTTCATCGCACTGTACCAGCTCTTCCTGAATGACTCTGCCCATGATGTCGGAAAGGCGATAGATATAGAGTCCTGGCTCTGGTGCTTCCCATTGATAAATCAGTTGACCTGGCTGCACAAAGGCCATCAGCCCTGGTTGTGCTGAAACCTCAGGATTCTTCAGACTGAGCGTCGTAAAGCCGGTCGATGAAGCGAATGGTGTGATGACTTCGGTGCCGTTACACAGCGCTCTTACAGTCCACTGATAGGTGGTTCCAGGGGTTAATCCGGGCACATTGACTGCAGTTGAGCTCGTCGTTCGCTTTTGCCAGACGGAGCTTCCAAGAGGGCGCCCCCTCACCTGATACAGAAGTGCATTGGGCAACGCGTTCCAACTGACTACAGCGCTTGTGCTGCCGGGTACTGAATTCAAGCCCGTGGGCGGGCTGCTCGGGCCACAGGGCGCAGTACTGCTGACCACGTTAAAGCTGCCGAGCATCCCCAGGCCGAGGTGGATGGTGCATATGTAGGGATAGTTACCCGCCGATACCGGAATGAAATCGTAGCTGGTAAAGCTGGAGCTCAGCGTGAACAAAGGCCATGCTCCAGTGCTTGATTCGGTTGGGTGAGTCCCTTCAATCCACACAAATCGAATGGTGTCACCCAATTCAGCGGTCAGTGAAGTAGGGGCATAGAAGAAATTGCGCGCCTCAATCACGTGAATGGTCGCCTGGCTCGTGTGCAGACCGGCCAGAAACAAAGTTCCAAAGCTGAGAGAGAGAAGTAGTGGTTTAAACGAAAGATTCATAGGGTAGGATTTAGGTGACTGGCAAAAGGCATTGATGAAAAGGCTTAACAAGGCCAAACAAGCTGAAATTTAACCAGATTGCCCGACATGGACTTGCTGATGGGCTTTTTATCTGAAAATGGGAGCATTCTCAACGCGTTTACTCATTCCAATCTGGATGCAGTGTAAATCATTATCATTTATTGCCGGAAAGGAGCTTAATTTCAATCAGCCAATCATTCACAATAATTTATACCATGAAACATTATATACCATTTTCCATGAATCATCAACGCCTATTCAGCTTTGTTTCTCTGTTGATCTTCATACTTTTCAACCAGGGACTGCAAGCGCAAACCTCATTTATCGGCACTAACCAATACGCTTTTCAGTATCAGCCCGGCGGTTCACCTACTCTTGTTGGTTTGTTTTTCAATTCCAATGACAACCGATTTGAGTTTCGCGATGCGGCTGGTCAGGCTGAATTGAGCATCAACCCCATCAGCCAGGTGTCCAATTTTCGGGGGAAGTTGGGCGTGAATGCTCCAAATCCAGCATCGAGTTTTCAGGTGATCGGCAATACCCGGCTGGGCAGTGGGGCAAACTATGGAGAGTTTGACGCCACCGGAAACCTGCGTTTCTATGGCTCGTCCAAATACATTGTGCCCGGAAACTCCTATGCCTTCCAGGCCTTCAGCAGTAGCATTGGACTTTACTTCAATCAGACCCAGAACCGCTTTGAGTTTCTCAACAGTTCGGGTATTCCCGCACTAACCCTTGGGGCTTCGGGCTCCGGAGTGGGCAATTTGGCCATAACCGGGGAGTTCAACATTGGCGGAGTAACGGGTCAGGCCCGCATCAGTGCTCTGGCCAGTTCCGGCACACAACAAGCGGCCATAAAAGGCAAGGGTGTAAATGATTTTACGGTTGGGTATCTCGGCGTGCTGGGCACTAACGGCTTTGATGGTACGGCTCTGAACGCCCCAAACTTTGAAATTGGCGCGCTGGGTATTGCAACGGGAAGTTCTTCCGGATTGACCGACAATTACGGGGTCTATGGGTTCAGCGACAATGTGGGTGTTCGGGGTCAGCACAGTGGAGGAAACTTTGCGGAATTGGGCCGAAGTGACTTTGCCATTTTAGCCAACGGACCTTCTCGTTTGATAGGTCCACTAACCGCCGACAATGCCACATTGAGCGGCGTGATTGTGAACAATAATCTCGATCCTTCACCGAGCCAGGACGGACCATTGCTCATTGGCGCCCCAGGCGGTATTCGACTTTCTATCTATAAAAACACCCTGCAGGCGGCCAACGCCGGTGGTGCAGCAAATCTTGACATCAATCCCTTTGGTGGAACCGTGAACATCGGACAGGGCGGGGGACTGGTCAATATTGCCAGCACCGGATCCGGGAATGTCGCCATTGGAACCGGCGGAGGAATTGTGAACCTGAGCAATCTGGTCTACGCCAACAGCCCGAACAACCGAGTGGGCATACGCGCAGTAACTCCTGCTTATACCCTGACGGTAAGGCACCCTACAGGAACTTTAAGCAAAAACGGGATTGCCATCATCAATGAATTGAACAACACGACATGGCACATGTACAGTTTTGTCGATGGAAGCCTGGGATTGTTCAACTCCGATTCGCTGAAAGGTAGATTTGACAACGTTTCCGGAAACTATCTGGTCACTTCTGATCTGCGCCTGAAGAGCGGGATCGAAGACATAGAGCCTTTGAGCCAAAAGATGGCCCAACTGCAGCCCAGACAATACCGATTTCGTTCCGATGAAGGGCAGCATTTGTACTACGGCTTTATAGCCCAGGAATTGGAAACGGTCTTTCCCGAATTGGTCCATCAGGACGGAGAAACTGGATTGCGCACTGTTTCCTATACCGAATTGATTCCTTTGAGCATTGCCGTATGGCAGGAAGAAGCCCAGCGAAATCAAGAGCAAGAGTCCGCCATCAGCGATTTGAAAAAGGATCTGACTATTGCACTTGAACGCATTTCCGATCTGGAAAACGCGCTGAGTGTATGTTGTCAGGGTCAGCATCCTGACCAGGGATCGCAGCGTTCCTACGAGGGCTCCGGTGAAAATCAACCCAGCCTTGGCCAGAACATTCCCAACCCTTTTGGAGCCATGACCAGTATTCCCTACTTTTTGCCGCGGGGCTCAGGGCCGGCTGAAATCCGGGTTATGGACCTCAATGGTCAGATCCGAGAGCGAATTGTTCTAAGTGATGAGGGTTCAGGTCAGGTGCAATTCCGGCATGAAGGTTGGGCCTCTGGTATCTACTTATACGGTTTGTTTGTACAAGGCCGACCCGTGCAAATGCGCGAAATGGTTTTGAGCAACTAATCTTAAGCCTGATGGGGTTCTTTGATCTCCGGCATAGACCGACGATCAAAGATCCCCGGGCCTTGTGCTTTAGCGAATCACGCTCAGCTTGCCGCTGGTGGAACCGCTCGCCGCTTCGAGCCTATAGACATAGGTACCGGAGGGCAAGTCGCTCAGATCCATGCGGTAGTTGTGCTGGCCTGCTTCCATGGTGCCAGGATCCCAGTTCCTGACCCGGCGACCGGTAATGTCAAACAGGCTGAGTAGGGCGTCTCCTGCCTCAGGGAGGTAAATGCTGAAGTTAGTTTCACGGTCGCTGACACTGGGCATGGGAACAGCGCTGATAGGAGAGCTTTCCGTTTCCTCCTGTCGGAGAAAGGCGGTGGCTGCTACCTGCAGGAGCTTGACCTTTTGGCTGAAATTGTTGGCTGCATCCAAACGAAGATTCACATAAATGGTGTTCTTCGCAGCATCCAGATAGTAGTTGGTGCGGTCGGTTTGCAGTTGCTGTAGGCTGTTGACCTTTTCCACAAACTCATCATATTCGTCCAGTAGATAACCACCGTAACCCGCATCCAATTTGATCATCATACCAACATAACCCGTTGCGCTGCCTTTGGCTTCGAGGTTGATCAGGCTGGGTAGAAGACCCATCGGCGGAGCTACAAAATTGAGCTGATAGCGGCTGTTTCTGGGTAGGTAGTTGTACTGTTCGTAGGCCTCCGGACTTTCATAGGAGTAAAACATACTTTGCCTACCTCCGATCCGATTGGCATTGACTTTGCCAATGGGCTTGGCTGCACCAAAGATCGAGTATACCTTCAGGAAGACGTACTCATCCATTGGGCAGGTAATGGAGTTGTTCACCCCACTTGTGACGCAAGAAGGAACATTAAGCGTATAGGTATCATGGAAGACCAATGCGGGTTGGCCCCCGGTAAGGCTGCCATCTTCGTCGCGTATGGCACCGGCCATGGGCTCGGCTTTGAAGGCTACCCGGGGCCCGGTTGAACTGAAGAACTGCACATTGTTCACCGACACATTGGGTCCGGCTACAGAATCCTCATAACTGAAGATGGGCTCTGGAAATCCGTAGAACTTCACCCCGTCAACCAGGTGATCCTTCTTGCGCCCAAAAGTGGGAATGGTATTGATGGCCCCGTATCGCTTGGCAGGAGGGCTGATCGTGTTTTGTGATTGATAGACAACGGTGCTGTTAGTGAGAGCAGCTCTCATCAACATGGCAGCAGATCCGTTGTCTGACAACATAGCCCCACTGGCCATTTGACCATACTCTTCCAACCACACTCCGCTCACGGAGTTTTTGTAAGCCGTCAGCCCTTCAAAGTCGAAGGTGGTACCCGATATGGCCTCTGTGCGCATGAACAGTCCATGCCCACGGGTGAGGGGAGGGTAACGCTCATTGACTGTTATCGTGAAGTAGGAATAATTCGAGTGCGAGATGTTGTCGCGGAAAAAATCCGGACGAATACCCGTGGCCGTTCCCACGCCATCGTAGAAGAAACCTATACCGTCAACAGAGCCCGCTGCATGATTACCCTGCAGAATCTGATTGGGATTCTTCATCCAGAAAACACCGGGGCGAAACTCACTTTGTGAGGAATTGCCTACAAAGGAGACATTGGGGAAGGCATAATCTTCAGAGCGCAAGATCTTTTGAATAAGAATGCCCAGATTGTTCAGAACCACATTGTCTTCTTCATCTCCATCTTCGGCAATGACATAGCCATGTGACCGGATGTTATAGATCACATTCCCTTCTAGGGTTACACCATCCGTTCCGTGGATGACCATACCGCGGTGGAAGGAGTTGTGAACGCTGTTGAAGCGGCTGTAGTTGTCGTAGCGCTGACCGGTCAGGTGCCAGTGCAGAGGATAGCGACCCTGGCGTCCAAACTGTCCCATTCGGAAGAACTCGACCCCTTCGACATAACCATGCCCGCCATTCATGATCATCACGTGGCCTCCGAAGACGCTGTTCTCTGAACTTGCATCCCCTTCAATGAGAATATTGCGGGTCAGCAAGCCCACTTCGGCTCGCATATCAAGAGCCTTTCCGCCTATGATTTGAACCTCACCAAAGTGCGGGTACTGCAACGGGGGGCTGAATTGAACATTGTTACCACTTTTTGCTACCACGGTAAGCACCTCCGCTTCATAGGGATTGACCCCGGAAGGCGCTATGACAATCTTGTCCCCTGCCTTCCAGGTGCAGGCATCGCGCAGGGTCATAGTGGTTGCTCCGGGGGAAAGGCTCCCTTCGATCACCGACCAGGACAACTCGTCCCTGCTCGCTCCGTGAAGGTGCAAAACGCCCCCATCCATGACGGAGATGAATTTTCCGCCCATTCCAAGCCCATTGACATCCACATCAGGACCGGTTAGTGTAATGCGCGCCTTGTTCATGTGAGGTGCGCTTTCCGTGCCGATTTGCAGTTGGCCACCCATCATGACCATGATCCAGTCGGTGGTCAAGTGCAAAGGCACTTCGGCAAATCGAAGTGTGCCCATGATACGCAAACCACTCAATGCAGGTGGATTTACATCCAAAATAACCGTTTGGCCCATTGGAATGGTCACTTCCTGTCCTGCCTGCGGCACTTGTCCGCCTGGCCAGGTGGAGGGACTGCTCCACAAATTCGAGCCGTTTACATTGCTGCTGAGCACTAAGCCCAACAAGAGAACCATCCATTTACCTTTTAAAACCCAAGACAACCCGACAAAGCCAAGTCCTTTTCTCATGATGATTAGTTTTCCCTTTACACAGGGATAGTGTGTGGTGATTAATGTGAGAGAAGTGCCAATATTTTTCCAAGATAAATCAAGTGAGGTCTGAAAGGAATTGCAGTGAAACGGCACTTAAAATGCTCTGTCATACATGGTCTTTGTCGCTAATAGCATACATCTGAGCATCAGTGCCTGATTTTTATCCATGGCAAGAATAGAGAATGTTGTTGAATTTTTTCCCGTTCTTGTAAAATTATGTGACAATTGTTTTTTTTTATTTTACCGTAAATAAATGTTGTTTCAGAAATGTTTGTGACTAGGTTGTTGAGGACTAAAAGCGAAAATCTGAGGAGCAATGGCTATTTCATTGTTCCTACAGAATAAAAGGGGAGAAAAATCGCTTGTTATGTGACAGCGCTGACCTGGACAACCACAGCTCCTCTTGTGGATAAACTGCCTTGCATGTGGAATATTGTCAGTTCAGTATCTAGAGGCCTGGGAAACGCCGAACTTATCGGATTACGGGGCGGCTGACATCTGCCGGCAAACCATAGCGATCCAGCAGGTAGATCAACGCGCTCATGGCCGCGGTACCCAGTTCTAATTCTCGTTTGTTCACCGTCTCAAACAGATCACTCGCGGCGTGGTGGTAGTCAAAGTATCGCTGGGAATCCGGAACCAGACCAAAGAGCGCCACCTGCTGATCTTTGAGGTGGCTGATGTCTACACCGGCATGGCCATAGGCGGCAAAATGCAGGCCATAGGGTGCCAGTAAATCCAGGCGGTTCGTCAGTGCAGCCAATGCGACTTGCCGCACCCCTTCGGCACCGTCAACCGAGAAACCGCGAGGCGAAAATCCACCCCGGTCCGATTCCAGAGCAGCCAAATGCCTCAGGCCTTCCAGTGCGCTTTGTTCAGCGTACCGTGCAGCCCCCCGCTGACCGTTTTCCTCGTTCATGAAAAGCACGCAGCGAATGCTTCTGCGGGGTCGCATCTCCAGGGCCAAAAGGCTCTCCATCACGGCCATCGATTGCACGCAACCCGCCCCGTCATCGTGAGCACCCTGACCCAGATCCCAACTGTCCAGGTGTCCGCTGACCAGAATGATTTCCTCCGGAAACTCCGAACCCCTCAACTCCGCAATGACATTGTGCGAAAGGGCATCGGGATGATTGCGACAGAACATCTCCAACTCCACCTCCAGACTGGGATCCAGTCTCAGTGCACGGCTCAAAGCGGCGGCGGAGTTGGTGCTCAGGGCTGCCGCTGGTATGCTGTCGCGGCCTTCGGCATAGCTCATCGTCCCGGTGTGGGGCAGATCGTCCATGCGCAGACTCATCGATCGCACCAATACCGCTACTGCTCCGTATTGGGCGGCTTCTTTCGCACCAGAAGAGCGCTGATCAACGCAGGATCCATAAGCGTCAAAGGTGTTGATCAAACGGGGCTCCATCGGTCGATTGAACAGAACAATGCGGCCCTCGATCTTATCCCGACCGAGTCTCTCCAGATCTTCCAGCCGGAAAAGCTCCACCACCGGTGCGCGTATTCCCCCGGACGGCGTGGCCACGGAACCGCCCAGCGCACAGACTTGCAGCGTTTCGCGCCTTCCATCGCTGAGGTGCATGGCGGCCCTCTCGGGCTTACCCCTGTCCCAATGCGGAACCATGACCGGCTGAAGCCAGACCGAATCCAAGCCCATGGCCTGCAATTTGTTGAATGCCCATTGCACGGCTTGTTCCGCCCCTGTACTTCCGCTGAGCCGGGGTCCAATCTGTTCGCACAATTCAGCCAGCCAGGCATAGGTCGAAGAGCGGGTCAGCGCATGATCGGCGATTCTGCGCAACTGCAGGGAGTCTTCTCCAAACTTGCCTTCTCCACTCTCCGCGCGAGACACAAGACCACTAAAAACAAAAAATATAATATAAATTAAAAAGTATTTCGTACTCATGTTATTCCGTAATTTATTCAAATAACCAAAAATTTATCCGGGCTTACCCACTCCCTTTGTACTTTCGGCATTCATTGCATCATTAGGATGAGCAGCTCCAACGACAATCTGGATCAGGTCCAGGATCTCAGCCCCTTTTTCAATACCGCAGTTTCGGCCAACTGTGTGGTCTTTGGATTTGACGGTCACAACCTTCATGTTCTGATCATCGAAAGGGTTCGCGAACCGTACAAAAGCTTCGATGCGCTGCCCGGACGCCTGATGGCCCCTGAAGAGAAAGTGGAAGATGTCGCCATCAGCGCAGTGCGCAATATCCTGGGCATCAAGAAACTCTATTACAAACAAGTTCGCGCCTTCGGCGGAACGGCCAGGCACCCCGCCGGACGGGTCATTTCCATTGCCTATTACGCTTTGGTGCGCATGCAGGAACTGACTTTGTCCGAGGCTCCTTTCGCCAACAATCCGCGCTGGTACCGCCTGGAAGAAGTGCCCAGACTAGCTTTCGACCACAACGACATCATTCAATCTGCTCTGAGAAGGATCCGAAAACGCGTTCTCCAAAAACCGGTAGCCCTCGAGATGCTTCCGGAGAAATTCACCTTGCCCCAACTGCACCGACTTTACGAAGACATGTTCAATGTCAGCTTCGACAAACGGAATTTCCGCCGAAAGATTCTGTCTTCGGGACTCTTTATAGCCTTAGAGGAGTTTCAGGAGAACGGGCAGAACCGCCCGCCGCGCCTGTACCGGGCCGATCCCGAGCGCTATGCAGAGTTGAGGGCCAACGGCACCCAATTTGCTCCCGATCTACCCTAAAATGGGCATAACTCCGGACCGCGTCACCATCCCTGCTGATCTCGGCAAACTGCTTAAAAAGCTCTATCCTCAACTCCAGCAGAGCAAGCTGAGCTGGCATCGCGAGCTTCCCTGGTTTGTCCGGGGCTTTGGATGGGTCAGCGGCATCACCCTGCCCTGGGCCTTTGGAAGGGAACGCATAGGAATTTACCTGAAACATTGGGAACCCTCTGACCCCAACTGGGTTGCGCTGGCCGTTCACGAGGCTTATCACGCCCTTCAAATCCAACAAGCCGCAGAGCAGTATCCCTATCACTGGGGAAGCTGGCATCCATTTCTATTGGCCTATCTCGCCTCCTGGACCCGACACGGCTACCGCCGCCACCCGCTAGAGTTGCCGGCCTATGCCTATGAAGCCGATTTCGCGGAAGCCTTTGAGGAATTGGAGAACCTCGATGCCTGGGAGGACCCGGAAGCCCTCGGGGTGCTCTGCGGGCCCGTTCCCCGGAAACTGATCTGCCGCGAAGCCCGCTTTGTCTATCCCGATTCCTCCTGGAGGCTGGCCTTGGGCGCGGCCATCTTGCTGCCTGCTGGTTTCATTCGCTGCATGGGCGAACTACCGCTTCTGTTCAACAAAACAGATCAGGTCTAAGCTGCTATTTTCACGAGAGGCTAAACAGGCGTCTTATATTCGCCGCGTGCAGGACAATACCCGCAGAGATGCCATACTCCGCGATTCCCCGTGGGCCTTGTTTTTCCGGCTCTCCCTGCCCGGAATTGCCGGCATGCTGGTCATCAGCATGAACAACTTTGTCGATGCGCTCTTTGTCGGGCAGCTCATCGGACCCAACGCTCTGGCCGCTGTTGCCCTCGCCTTTCCACTGACCCTGTTGACCGCCGCATTTACCTCTCTGGTGTCGGTGGGCTCGTCCTCCCTGCTCAGCAGAGCCCTGGGAGAAGGCGACATGGACAAGCCGGGACGGATCATGTCCAATGTGCTTTGGCTCTCCGTTTTCTTCAGCATCTTTTTGACCAGCATAGGCTATTGGCAAGCCGATGCCCTCATTCGCCTGGTAGGTGGGGCGGGGGAGCAGGCCGAATTGGGCGCGGATTACTTCAGAGTCTTTGTTCTGGCCACCATCATTCGCATGCCCGCCTTGTGCAGCAACATGCTTATACGGGCCGAAGGACGGCTCAAAGAAGCCATGCTCTACGTCAGTATTGCCATGGTGCTCAACATGGCCCTGGACCCCCTTTTCATCCACACCTTTGGCTGGGGAGTGGAAGGCGCAGCATGGGCCAACAACGTCTCCATGGTGGTTTATCTGGCGTTGAATGCCGGCTATTTTCTGCGCGGCAAAGCCAGCTACGCGTTCGGGCGAAAACACCTGGGCTTTCACCCCGATTTGCTCCCCGGAATCCTGAGCGTGGGCATCAGCGCCTCCATGATGCAGTTCATGTTTCTGATCCAAAACGCCGTGGTCTTCAACACGGTACGCAATCATGGCAACGAAGAGGACATGGCTCTGATGGCCGCCTGCTATCGCATCATCATGCTCGCCGTAGTGCCTGTTTTCGGATTTGTTCAGGCCTTCCAACCGGTGGTGGGCATCAATTACGGCGCGGGCAATTACCGCCGGGTCATTCAGTCCTCCATCGTCTTTTTTACCGCGGGAACCCTCTTTGAACTGGCCCTCTGGATCCCCATGGAAATCTGGCCGAGGCCCTTTCTGGCCATGCTTCTTCCGGGATTTGCCTTTGAGCCCAGTGACTTTTACTTCTTTCGGGTCATCATCTTTTCCCTGCCCACTTTGCCGTTTCTCTTTCTTTCGGTGAGTCTGTTTCAATTCATGGGAAAGGGTTTGATCTCCGGTCTGCTGATTGCCGGTCGACAGGTGCTGTTCTTTGTTCCTGTTGTTTGGTTGCTGGCCCGTCATATGGGGCTTCCGGGCGTTTATTGGGCCCATCCCGCAGTGGATGCCATAGCCTTTCTGCTTAGCGTAGTCGCGATGGTCGTTGAACTCGGACGTCTGCGAAGACTCATCCGGGAGAATCCCAAGACCTGAAGTTAACCGGAAGGACTTTCGAGCGAAATGCTTCCATCGCAGCCCGTTGCAAACGTGGGTAACTTATGCCGGTTCAGAGCGAGCAGAATGCTCAAAGCGGGGTATTTTTCCGCGATATAGCTGGCTCATCGTTTGATGGGCGGCATACGGTCTATTCCCATGCAGAGCATAAGCCAGCTTGACCCCGTAGACGTACTCCAGCAGCATTGGGGTTACCCGGCTTTCCGCCCCCTGCAGGAAGACATCATCCGGGGAGTTCTGAACGGAAGAGACACCCTGGCTCTGCTTCCAACCGGAGGTGGAAAGTCGCTGTGCTATCAGGTACCGGCTCTCTGCATGCCGGGGGTTTGTCTGGTCATCAGCCCACTGATTGCCCTGATGAAGGATCAGGTGGGCGCCCTTCGGCAGCGGGGCATCAAAGCCGCCGCCATCTTCTCCGGTCTCAACCAGCGGGAGATCGACGGGCGTTTAGACGCGGCAGCCGATGGGCAATTGCGCATGCTCTACATCAGCCCGGAGCGCCTGGCCACCGAGAAGTTTCTCGGTCGTTTAGACCGCATGCCGGTATCGCTGATCGCCGTGGATGAAGCGCATTGCATCTCGGAGTGGGGACACGATTTCAGACCTTCCTATCTCCGCATCGCCGAGTTGCGACAGCATCTTCCCGATGTGTCGGTGCTGGCCCTGACGGCCAGCGCAACACCGGCCGTCAAGAGCGAAATCGCCCTTCGACTTGAGTTAAAAACACCGGCGTTCTTTGAAGCCAGTTTTGCCCGCACCAACCTCAGTTGGGTGGTTCGCCGAAGCGATTCCAAGAAGCAGCGTTTGTTGCATATGTTTAACAAAGTTGGGGGAACGGGTTTGGTCTATGTCAAGAGCCGGCGGCGCACCAAGGAGCTGGCCACGCTGTTGCAGGCCAATGGAGTCCCCGCGTCATTCTACCACGCCGGTCTGGATGCGGAAAGCCGAGAAAGCCGGCAGCAGGAGTGGATGCAGGGCAAGATCCGGGTCATGGTTTGCACCAATGCCTTTGGCATGGGCATAGACAAACCCGATGTGCGTCTGGTGGCCCATTTTGATGTTCCCGACAGCCTTGAAGCCTACTATCAGGAGGCCGGACGTGCGGGCAGAGATGGTAAACCCTGTTGGGCCGGTCTGCTCGTCGATGATGCCGATCTTGTTGAATTGAGCAGAAGGCGCGATGAAGACATGCCCGACCTGGCCCAGATCAGGTTGATCTATCAGCAGTTGGGTGAGCACTGCCGCCTGGCCTTCGGTTCCGGTCTGGGTGAATCCTTCGATTTTGACCCCGCTCCATTTGCAAGGCATTACAAGATTCCGGTAGCCCGCCTTATGACAGCGCTCAGTGTGCTGAGCCAGGAATCGCAGATCGCACTGAACGAAGCGGCCTGGTTGCCACCGCGGGCCATGATGATTGCCGGACGAGAAGACATCTATCGATTTCAAATAGATAACCGGATGTTGGATCCGCTCATCAAGGCCCTGCAGAGGAGCACCCCCGGCATTCACGACTACTTTGCCCACCTGGACGAACGCAAGCTCGCCCGCAGCCTGGACATGAGTCTGGAGGAATTGCAGCGCCAGCTCCAGTTACTGGTTCAGTACAAGTTGCTCGCTTATCAACCCCGTCAGGAGAAGCCTACACTCACCTGGTTGCAGCCCCGCAGCGATGCCCGAAATCTTCCACTGGACGTCAAACACCTGGAGTGGAGACGGGAGCGGCACCGCGAGCGCATTCAGGCAGTGCTCAACTACGCCTTGTCCACAGAGGGCTGCCGCAGCAGTCTTATTCAAGCCTACTTTGGCGAAAAGGCTGAGCCTTGCGGTTTGTGCGACCTTTGTCGCGAGTCTAAAAGCCCTTCCAAAACCCTGGTTCTGCACGGAGCCCTGCGCCAGCTCCTCAGCCAGAAAAACTTGCGCGCCGCCGAGATCGTTCAGCGCATGAAACCCCATTCCGAGCAGGAGGTGCTCAACGCTTTGCGCTGGTTGCAGGACCGCGGCGAGCTCCGCCGGGCCCCGGGAAATACGCTAACTTGTCAGGCGTGAAGCGGCTGGTTTTTACGGTGACCAATGACCTGAATTACGACCAGCGCATGCAGCGCATCGCTGATACCCTGCAAAAAAACGGATATGATGTATTGCTGATTGGTTTTGAGCGCCCGCGCTCGCTTACACTGCCCGTTTGGAGCTTCAAGGGCGAAAGGCTGGTTTTGCGCAACACGGTGGGCAAGTCTTTTTATTTGGAATATAATTATAAATTGTACCGCCGTTTGTGTCAACTCAAACCCGACCTGATTTGCAGTATAGATCTGGACACTCTGAGTGCTGGTTACTTCGCCTCGCGAAGACTGGGTTGCCCGCTCGTGTTTGATGCCCATGAATATTATTCCGAATTGCCCGAGGTAGTTTCGCGCCCATTGATCAAAAGGTTCTGGGCCGGGCTGGAAGCTTGGTTAAGCCCGAAAGTGGCACACAATTACACGGTAAGTCAGAGCATTGCCCGCGAGTTAGAGCAGCGATATGGGCAGCCTTATGCCTTCATTCCCAACTACCCCCGATTGGCCGATAGCCAGCTCAGGTCAGCGCCCGGCACGGATCACACTCCCTCACAGCCTCCCTTTGTGCTCTATCAGGGCGCCCTCAACCAGGGGAGGGGTTTGGAAGCAGCCATTCAGGCTTTCAGCGGTCTGGACATTCCCCTGCACATCGCCGGAGAGGGTGATTTGAGCCAGGAGCTCCGCGAATGGGCGCAAAAGCAGGAGGGGGAGACTCAGAACATACAGTTTCTTGGTTACAAACCACCACATGAACTCAAAGCTTACACCGCATCGGCCTGGCTGGGTTTGAACTTGCTTGAGAACCGCGGACTGAGTTATTATTACAGTTTAAGTAATAAGTTTTTTGACTATATACATGCCGGCATCCCGCAGATCTGCATGGACTTTCCCGAGTACCGCAGCATCAATGAACAATATGAAGTAGCCATATTAATCAGCGATACCCGGCCCGAAAGCATACGCATTGCTGTGCAACACCTCTTCGATGATCCGCAGCGCTACAAACGCCTCCAAAACAATTGCCTTCTAGCCCGGCAGGCCTTCTGCTGGGAAGCCATCGAACCTGAACTCCTGGCCTTTTACGAAAACCTCTTTCAGCATTCCGGCCTTAAGCCCAGCCCGGTTTTGCGCTGAGTCATTTACAATATAAATAAATCTTGAGCGCTCATCTGCATGTCGTGGTCTTCAACGTGCCCTGGCCGCCCAACTACGGCGGGGTGATCGATTCCTGGTATCGATTGCTGGAGCTGGCGCGCCTGGGGCTGAAGATGCACATTCATTGTTTTGAATACGGCCGGGGTAGGGCGGTTGAGCTCGAGCAACTGGGCAGGGTGACCTACTACGCTCGTCGCCCAGCGCTTGCGGGCTTGATGTCCACCGAGCCCTACATCGTTTCTTCAAGGGCATCGGTTCAACTGCACAACAATCTTCTGGGTGATGAGGCTCCTATCCTCTTTGATGGCCTCCACACCTGTCACTATCTGGCCGATCCCCAGCTCGCCGGGCGCAGAAAGGTGGTTCGCATGCACAATGTGGAATGGTCTTATTACGCAGGTTTGGCGGGTATGGAGCGGCGCTTCTTTCACGAACTCTACTACCGCGAAGAGAGCCGAAGACTTAAATCATACGAAAAAATTCTGTATAAAGCGGATGCCGTGGCGTGTATCTCTCCCTCCGATACCCAATACTATCGAGGCAAGGTGGGTGACCTTTCCTTCCACCTTCCCGCCTTTCACCCTTTTGAAAAGATCAACAGCATGCCGGGCAAAAGCGACTTCGCCCTCTATCACGGCAATCTCTCTGTAGCGGAGAATGTGCAGGCCGCTACTTTTTTGATCCGCATCTGGGAGGACATACCGCTCAAGTTGGTGATTGCCGGTATGGACCCGGATTATAAGTTGTTGGAGTTAGTCCGGGAGCATGCCCAGATTCAATTGCTGCCCAACCCGACGGAGCAAGAACTGGATCAATGGATTCAATCCGCCCATGTGCATGTGCTTCCGACCTTCCAGCAAAGCGGCATCAAGCTCAAATTGCTCCGGGCACTGTTTCAGGGCCGCTTTGTGCTGGTCTCCCCGGACATGGTCCATGAAACGGGGCTGGAACCTTTTTGTACGGTGGCCGATGGGGAGCAGGAGTGGAAAGAGCAGTTGCAAGCATTGGCCTCAAAAGCCTTTCGACCCGAAGACGCCGAGGAGCGCAAGCCATTGGAATTGTTGTACAACAACCGTCAAAATGCGCTCCGACTTATGCAATCACTATTTGTTCAGCGTCCTCAATGACCCGTCCGTCCCTGCACTTGATGATGCGCGAGGGAAATTTCTCCAGCAAATTGTAGTTGTGGGTGGCCATGAATACGGCAGTGCGTGATTCGCGGGCAATGCGCCAGAGCAGGGTGATGATGTCGTCAGAGGTTTCGGGATCGAGATTTCCCGTGGGCTCATCGGCCAGGATCAATTCGGGCTTGTTGATGATGGCCCGGGCGATGACCACGCGCTGTTGTTCCCCGCCCGAGAGCTCATAGGGCATCTTGTGCGCCTTGGTTTGCAGCCCGACCTTGGTCAGAGCATTGTCGATCTTGACCTTGATCTGCGCGGAATCTTTGAATCCCGTGGCCCTGAGGACAAAGGCCAGATTTTCGGTCACATTTCGATCCATCAACAATTGAAAGTCCTGAAATATGATGCCGAGTTTGCGCCGAAGAAAGGGCACCTGTGCGGCTTTGAGCTTGTGCAGAGGGAATCCGGCAACATCGGCCTCGCCGTCCATCAGGGGAAGGTCGGCGTATAGCGTCTTCAACAGACTGGTTTTACCGCTGCCGGTCTTTCCAATCAGATAGACAAATTGCCCGGCGCTGATGCGCAGATCCACTTCGTTGAGCACCAGCATCTGGCCCTGGTAAACCGAGCCGCGGCGTATATCAATGACCAAATCCGACATGGTTCAAAGTTAGGCAAATCCATCAGCCCGAACAGAGGCCGCTTGGGCTCAAAAGCGTTTCCAAGGGCATTGCGCGCTAATTTTGCCGAATGATGTTGAGAAATGAGCTCCTGCTCCGCGCTGCGGCAGGGGAAGAACTGGAGCGTCCCCCGGTTTGGCTGATGCGCCAGGCCGGCCGGATCTTACCGGAGTATCGGGCACTGAGAGCTTCGGTTTCGGGATTTCTGGAACTGGTCAAGACCCCTGAATTGGTTTGTGAGGTCAGCCTTCAGCCCGTCTATGCCCTGGATGTGGACGCGGCCATCATCTTTTCAGACATCCTCGTCATTCCCGAAGCCATGGGCTTGCCCTACAGCATGGTCGAGAGTGTTGGACCCCGCTTTGAAAGTCCACTGCGCCATGCCCGCGATCTGAGTCGTGTGCACCTCGCCGATCAGGCCCATCTGAGTTATGTGTTTGAAGGCTTGAAACTCACCCGCAAAGCCCTCGATGGCCGTGTACCTCTGATCGGTTTTTCCGGCGCCCCCTGGACCCTGTTTGCCTACATGGTTGAAGGGGGAGGGTCCAAGACCTTCTCTCATGCCCGTCGCATGCTCTATGCCCAAGCCGCTTTCTCGGCCTCCTTGCTGGACATGATCACCGAAAGCACCATTGCCTATCTCAAGGCTCAGGTCGAAGCGGGGGCTCAGATTCTACAGATCTTTGATTCCTGGGCCGGAGTGCTCAGCCCTGAGCAATATCGCTATTGGGCACTGCCCAGACTGGCGCAGATCTGTCGGGCAATAGACGAAGTGCCTGTGATTGTCTTTGCCAAAGACGCCTGGTTTGCTTTGCCTGAATTGGCTGAACTCGATGCTCAGGTCATTGGGCTGGACTGGCAGATGGCTCCGGCCTGGGCCAGGACTCAGGCCCCCGGCAAAATCTTCCAGGGCAATCTGGATCCCTGTCTGCTCTACGCCGACGAGGAGCTCATTGTGCAAAAAACCCGCGAGATGCTCTCGGCCTTCGGACGGCCACATATTGCCAATCTGGGCCACGGAGTCTACCCGGATACCCCTCTGGATGGGGTGAAGGCCTTCATCGGAGCGGTCAAGAGTTTCCGCTACCAGGCACCCGTTGCAAGCGGAGTGCAAGCCTAAGGACGGTAGTCCTTCTCCCCGGCATTGACGGGGCTGTTCACGTGATTCTGCGAGGGTGGGATAGGGCAAAACCAACCTTCGCTATAAGCGCAATATGGATTGTAGGCCTCGTTGAAATCCAAAATCAGGCTGTCTTCATCGCTAACGGGAAGATCCAGGTAGCGTCCCCCTCCATAGCATTGCTCTCCGCTGTTCTCATCCGTGAATGGAACAAATAATAGTTTACCATATATAGGATGCTGCATGTTTTGCAGACTGCGAAAGGCCTCCAGCGTATCCACCTGTCCATCGGGGGTGTTGAAGATCAACCGCGCATAGGGTAGAAAGGTTTTTGTAGTTCCCGAGGAGGTAGCAAAAACCAGGGTGTCATCGCGATCCATCCTGTCCACCCTTGCGCGCACTCTCCAGGCCGTATCCACGTCAAACCACGCTATACCCTTGAACACCTTTCGATCTTTCTCCCGCTTGAAGGGCGCTTCTCCTTTTGTGGAATAGGCCAGATTCTTTGCCTCGCGCGCTTCCAGCATGCCTTGGGTGTAGCTCTCCGCATCGAAGGCATGCTCTACACTGTGAGTTTGCACCTGAGCACCGAGTCTGCTGTTGCTGAAGCACAACATCAACACAAAGCCAAAAGTCGTGAAAACGCAGGTCTTTGAGTACCATATTGTATGGTATGCAAATATCTCTATCCTTATCATCCTAAAATTTTGCCAGTTATCCCGCACTCATACTCAACTCCACCTTGGCCAGAATGCCGCTCTCTGCCGCATTGGCTTTGTCAGCCAGGGCCTTGCCCCGCGAAACAGAGGATTCAGCAAAGGCTTTGTCTTTCAACCCTTCGCAATTGATCTGCACGTTCAAGAAGGCACCGAGCACCGCGCTGCGCACACACAAAGCACCTACCGCCGCATCGCTGATCGAATTGGGATTGCCTTTTTCCACCATTGCTTCCAACAACTCAAAAGCCTGACTGGCGCATTCCATCACGCGCAAGGGCACTTCAATCGCATAGCGAGTGGCTTGTTGAATGGCTGCCGTGCGGGCGGCCTTCTCCTCCCCGCTGTCTTTGGGCAGTCTGAACGCATCCATAATCCGGTTGAAGGCCCGGGTGTCTTCGTCCACCAGGCGGAGCAATTCGTCCTGAATGTTTTGCCCTTTTTCAGCCCAATCTGAGAAGAATTCCCACTGATCATCCCATCCGGGTTTGTGGCTGCTCAGGTTGGCCACCATGGCACCGAGCGCCGCCCCCATGGCACCGACAGCCGCCGAGATCGAACCCCCACCCGGAGCGGGAGACTCCGACGCCGTCTCCCGACAAAACTGATCCAAGGGCATGCTGACCAGATGGCTAGCCTTTTCATCGGCAATGCAGTACTCAATGATGCGCTGTTTTGGGTCGAAAGGCCCCAGTTCGTCCAGCCCCATGCTCTTTATAGTTAGGCGTATTAATTCCCCCTCCGAAATCCCCGTGGAGCGTTTCTGCTTTCTAAGAAAGTAGCGCCCGGCTTCCAGCATGGCCTCCAGCGGAACAAGGCCCACCAACTCGGAACCAGTCACCCGCATACCCCGCTCATGAGCGCTTTGAACACAGGCATCAAAGGCCAGGTGGAGAGGGGTTTGACTCAGATCGGCCAGGTTCATCGAAATCTGCGCGATACCGTATTCCTCTATGAACCAACCTATTGCTTTTACCCCTTTACAGGTGCCAGGTATACGAACTGGCTCTCCGTTTTTATCCAGCACAATCTTGCCTGTAGCCGGATCCCCTTCGCGCTGAATACGCCCGGCTTCGCGCACATCAAAGGCCACCGAATTGGCTCGGCGCACACTGGTGGTGTTGAGATTGACATTGAAGGCAATCAGGAAATCGCGGGCTCCTATGGCGATGTTTCCACTTTTGGGATTGAACTCCGCCGGACCATAATCGGGCTTCCATTCGGCCTGCTTGATCTTGGCCGCAATGCCCTCGTATTCTCCCGCCCGCACCGAAGCAAGATTGCGACGATGCGGAGCGCTGGCGGCAGATTCGTACAGATAGACCGGTATGTTCAATTCCCGGCCCACTCTCTCGCCCAGTGCTTTGGCGCAGGCGATGCAATCCTCCATGCTAGCTCCAGAGACCGGAATGAAGGGACAGACGTCGGTGGCTCCGAAGCGGGGGTGTTCACCTTCGTGCTTGCGCATATCAATCAGGCGTGAAGCCGCCTCGATGCCGCGAAATGCTCCCTCCACCACAGCGTCCGGAGACCCGACAAAGGTCGTCACAGTGCGATGGGTCGCCTTTCCGGGATCCATATCCAGAAAGCTGACTCCTTCTGCACTGCGAATGGCCGCAACAATCTGCTCCAGCACCGCCGAATCCCGGCCTTCTGAAAAATTGGGAACACATTCGATGAGTTTATCGTGCATAAAATAAAAAAGTTGGAATAAGTTTTATTAAAAAAAGTGAAGTGGTTTTTTTGAAAGAGTTCCCCTTCGCCAAAGGCAAAGTTAGACGGAGAATTTTATGTCGAAGATCGGGGAGCTTTGAGCAGCTCCCTGGCGAGCAAGCCCAAAGCCCTCCTTGAGCAAAGAACATTTCTCGGCATTAAGTGTAATTTCGGGTCGGAAAGACCGGCTTTACGGTACTTTCCAAGCAGCCCTGGTGGTGGAATCGGTAGACACGCGGGACTTAAAATCCCGTGGCCATAAAAGCCGTGCGGGTTCGAGTCCCGCCCTGGGCACAGCGTTGAAAACAAAAACCCGGCCTGCGAAGGACCGGGTTTTTTATTCCATTAAATGCTCCGACAGTCTCTGGTTCCAGCACTAAAGGCCGATTGAAATCTCCATACCCCTACAAGGGGCCAGAGCACTTTTGGAGCGGGAAACGAGACTCGAACTCGCGACCCCAACCTTGGCAAGGTTGTGCTCTACCAACTGAGCTATTCCCGCATTTACCGTCAAAAACTCTTTGTGCTTTTCGTATTCAACCGCTGTTCAAGAACAATCGCCTTGCAACAAAGAACCGGGAACAAGTCCATCTGACCTTCTGCTACAAAGCGGGCACAAATATACCAAAGTGTAGCAGAAATCAATGCCCCAAAAGGCTTTTTTGGCGCATTTTACTGCCTTTACAAGAGCAATCCGCCGCTTAGGACTCAGCAGCCTTACTTGAGAAGATTTGCCCAGCGCTTGGCCATGGCCTTGCCCGCCTCCCTCTTTAGAATATGGGCGAATGAAGCGCTGGCGCTCAGATTCAAATCCGGCTCCAGTCCCCGGGACAAGCGGTCTAATTGGGCATCCCAAAAGCCCGCTTCGGCCAGATCGTCCAGATGCCTGAGACCCAATTTGACCGAGGGCACGTTGATGTCGTTCAAATGCCCCTGCAGAAACTTTAACCCAAAGTCAGCCTGACACAGAAAAGGTCTGGCCATGC
Source organism: Chitinophagales bacterium (assembly GCA_041751015.1). Lineage (GTDB taxonomy): Bacteria > Bacteroidota > Bacteroidia > Chitinophagales > BACL12 > WGOA01. The sequence continues at coordinate 86,825 of JBGSYF010000014.1, read as the reverse complement.
CAATCAGATCGGTATCCCCTCCCTCCAAAGCCCGCAGACAACCCTCCCGACTCCGGAAACCCCCGGTAAGCAGGACAGGAACAGAGCAGGAGGCTTTCACTTTTCGGGCAAAGTCGCCAAAGTACGCCTCGCGCTCCCGGGTGGAGGCCCGCATGTTCTCCAAAGTGCTATCCTTCTCCTGGTTCCCTGGCCGATCCTGGAAGAAAACCAGACGTTCGTAATTGCCCCCGCTGATCTCGAGCAGGTCAATTCCTTCCGCTTCGAGCCAGGCGATGACCTGCAGCGAATCGTCCTGTTCAAAACCTCCGCGCTGAAAATCGGCGCTGTTGATCTTGACCGAAACCGGCACGGCAGTTCCCAGAGCCTTTCGAACTGCGCGGACAATCTGCAGGAGAAAACGAGCCCTGTTCTCGAGTGAGCCGCCCCATTCATCGGTTCTCAGGTTGGTCAGGGGCGAAAGAAACTGGCTGAGCAGGTAACCATGCGCTGCGTGGATCTGAATGCCGTCGAAACCGCAATCCAATAGAAGTTCACTGCATTGCACATAGCGAGCGATGAGCTCCTCGATCTCCCGCGCCTTCAAAGGCCGTGGACGGGCGAAGAAGCCCAGTTTGTTCAGCCCGACATTGGATGCGGATACCGGTCGAAGATTGTTGAAGCGGGAGCTCTGCCGCCCGGCGTGATTGAGCTGAACCCAAACCTGAGCGCCTCCGCTTTTGGCGTTTTCCGCCATAGTTCGAAGGGCCTCGCGCTGATCACCCATCAGGGGTGCGATGTTACCGGCCGATTCCAGAGAGCGATGATCCACCAGCATGTTGCCGGTGATGAGCAGGCTGACACCGCTGTTCGCCCAATGCTCGTAAAGTTGATGGTGATAGCGATTGGGTGCGTAATCGCTGAAGCTCAGCCTTTCGGTCATCGCCGCTTTGACCAGGCGATTGCGCAACTCCAGCCCGCAGGGCAGGGTGAAAGGGTGCAACAGGGCATCCTTTTTGCGGGCTAGGCGAGAAGAGTTGTTCGCGGCCTCCTCTCGGACAGCGTCCTCTTGAGCGGCCTTCTCTCGGGCGGCCTCCTCTTGGGCGGCCTCCGCTCGGGCGGCCTCCGCTCGGGCAGCCTCCGCTCGGGCAGCCTCCTCTCGGGCGGCCTCCGCCTTCAAGGGATCTTTTGAATCATACATTCGCTCAGGCATCTATAGGTTTTGTGCTGATGTAATCGCCCACGCGAATGTCGTGACGCTTGCAGAATCCCGCATTCACCTCTACGACATAGCGGGCGGGCTTGAGCGAAGGAATCTGATCTTCAGAGAAAGGAACCGTGTTCTCCGCAATATGTACAATGCGCAAATCTGTGTTGACGTAGATGATATCCAGAGAAATCTTTGTGTCCTGCATCCAAAAAGACTGCATGCCCTCAAAGGCAAAAACAAAGAACATACCCTGATTCTCCTCCATTGCACTCCGGTACTTGAGACCGCGGGCGTGCTCCAGAGGTTCGTCAGAAACTTCTATATCAATCTTTGCAAGGCTCTTCATGCCCGTTGAAGGAGCACCGTTCTCCGAGTCCGCCTCTGCCACAGATACTGCTCTGAGGAACTCCAGGACTCCATCATGGCGGAAGTCCACTTCATCAGCCGATGAACCTCCACATGAACTCAGCCCCAGCGCTAGGAAAGAGAGGAGCATGACCTGGCTCGACCAAGTGTTCCTGATCGGCCGTTTTCGGTTAAAAACAGCGGAGAAAAAGTGGGTTTTATCCATGGGAGCAATGTTAGCGATTTGCTGTCATTTGAGCGAGATGCCCAGGCCCAGATGCTCAGGCTCAGAAGCCCAGGCCCAGATGCTCAGGCTCAGAAGCCCTTGCTCAGAAACCCAGGCCCAGATGCTCAGGCTCAGAAGCCCAGGCCCACCAAAACGCCGTAGCGCGGCTCGCCCTCTCCCCAGCCCGCAGCAAACTCAACCCGCAAGACCTTGAAGATGTGCTCAATGCCCAGCGCCCCTTCGCCATACCAACCGTGTTCCTGAGTGTAGAGCGCATGCCCACCGCTGACCAGTTGCCAACGCAGTTTTCTGAAACCGGGAATCTTGTTGAAGACAAAGCCGTTGAAATGATGCTCCCAATGAAACTCCGCCCAAGGCTGAGCGCTGCTTCGCGCGAAGTAGGGAAGTACATTGAAGCGCTGCAGTCCGCTGTTCAGGAAGATGGTTTGATTGCCGCCAAAATGCTTGAAGTCGGCAAACTGCAGGCTGTCCTGAAGTACAAATGCACCCGCCGAGACGGCAAAATCGGATTGGCCCAACAGTCCCATGCGCTGTGAATACTCCATTCCCCCTTCGAGTCGGGCAAAACTTAGCTCAGATCCAAGCACAGGGAATGCGTGACGGTAGTTGACGCGCATCACTGGCCAGCCCGAGGGAATGATGTAGCGCCGGTTGGGTTCAGAGGCAAACTTCTCGGCAATCTGATAGCGCAGATTGAACTCGGCGTAGCTGAGGCTGTGGGGCTCAAAAGGAAGATCACCGAAGATTGGATCCAGGGGATCGTTGCTGCTCAATTCCTTATCGCGAAAGGTGATCCAGCTAGGATCGGCGGTGTTGCGCAAGCCAATCCTGTCGGCGCGATGCAGAGTGACAGTGGCTCGCATTCCGTTGAACAACTGCCGCGCGGCCTTCAATTCTACATAGCGGACTTCATAGAGCTTGAGGTAGTTCTCCCTCAACAACAGGGTATAGCCCGAATTGACCATTGGACTGATCGCTCCGGGGTGGTAATCACGTATCGCCTTTCCACCCGCCAATTCAAAGCGTTGAAAATCATATGGTTTGTTGTTCCAGATAATACGCGCATCCGCCTGCAGTCGTCCATTGGACGTACCATACCGTACGCTACTGTGAATGCGCAGCGATTTTCGCTGTTCAAACTCCTTTCTCCAGCCTCCGGTCATCTCTCCATACCAGCCTTCCACAGAATTGAAGGAGATGGTATTGAGCGGCGAGTTCCAATACCATACACTTTTTTTAAACGTATTAGAATGGCTGTATCCCAGCAATGCGTTCATCCAGGTCCACTGGTTGTCTATGCGATCCAGACTGTCCATGTAGGTCTGGTCTTTGCGCAATTCGGCCAGGGAGTCCTTGCGATGGTAGTCGCTTATCTCCACCGGGCTCAGAGGAATGGGGCGCAAGCCGGTCCAAAAGGCGCTGTCCTGCTCATTGGCTCCTTCGCGTATGGCGAGCACTTCGGGACCGAAGAAGTTGCGCGCAAACTCGGGTTCCAGCACATAGTTGTTGTAGAAGGCCATGAAGTAACCCCGGCCCTTGATGCCCAAGATCCCAAAGCGAAAACTGAACTGCCTGCTCACCGGCATCCAGCGAGCTGAATCCTGCTCCGAATAGGTCATCTGAAAGCGCAGTGAATCCACAAACTCTATGCCCGCATTGCGGGTCAGCATCAAGTCTGTTCCATAGGTTCTCCATGAATCTTCCACAATGTAGATATGGCCCCGGAAGACGGGGTCGTGTTCCCTGCGCGGGCTGACCTCAATCTTGTTGATCAGATTTCCGGATTCATAGAAAGTTCCGGCCAGGCTGAAGCGATAGAAGAAAAATGCGTCATTGGCCAGGGGTGAGATGAAGTTTCGCTCCGACAGGCCTCCAATGTGCAAGCGGGGTTGGTAGAAGCTCATCTCCATGGGACCGGCTTCATTGAAGCTGAAAGCCTGATCATCTCCGCTCACTTTGCTGCCCAACATCTCTTCCTTCATGCGCACGTTCGGCCTTCCGGCATCCCGGACATGGAGGCGGGAAAAGGATTCGGACAGATAGATGATCCCGGAGTTGTTGGAGTCCAGGGATTCGCCAAATGCCCCTTCGTTCAGCGAAATGCCAAAGATCTTGTCCGGGGCCTGGTCTATTCGCTGCATGCCCTTGATGTACACTTCGGTGGAGAAGGAGCGAGTCTCCCGCTGATACTCTTCTCTTTTGGCGATGGCCTTGCGCATGATCTCCAATGCCGGATCCTCCGTTCCGCTGATCAGCACATCCTTTAGGGTGAGGGTTTCGGGCTCCATCACAAAGTCCAGACGCTGCCGCTGAGCACCGATGCTCACGGGAATGCGCTGTGTGGTATAGCCCAGGTAGCGCGCAACCAGGGTGTATGATCCCGGTTCCAGATCCAATGCGTAATCCCCTTCCAGGTTGCTCGCGCAGCCTTTCGCACTGCCTTCAACAAAGACATTGGCGAAGGGAAGGGGAGTTCCATCCCTGTCTTTGATGCTGCCAAAGACTCCTGAGCTTGCTGCAAAAAGTCCTTCCGGTGGAAGGGCGGTGGCAAGCAATTCCACCGAGCCGAGGATTATCAGGAGCCAAAGACCCAAGCATTGCGCATAAGCCAGCGCTGGCCGCTTGACTTTGGCCAGAAAGCCTGCCTTGCATGAGGCAGATATTGGTGGAAAAAAGATGGGTATTTGCGCCGGCACCATCGCGAAACAACAAAGCCTGCATCACTTGTGCAACAGGGCTTGTTGACTACAGCGTAATCTAACGAGCAGGCAGCCAGCCATTCAGCGCGGCGCGGAATCCCAGTACGGCATTGTGCTTGTCGCGCTCTATGCCATCCACACTGTTGAGTCGGGTAGAAGTCGCACTCATGCTGGCTCTCCAGCCAAGGCTGAGGAACATCTGATTCTGAAGGGGAATATCGGCATCCATGCCCAAGAGCAGAGCCAAATCATGCTCGCGCAGATTCCGCTCCGGACTGACTGGCTTGTTCTCAATGTGCAGGCGTGAATTGCGCAGCATTCCATATTGAACTCCACCCACATAGTGCCAGGAAACTGAATGGTTTTGCGGTACGCCCGCGCGCACTTTAAGGGTTAGAGGTACCTGAGTATAGTGCAAAGCCAGGGATTTGGTGACATCCACCTCCTCTTTGCGGGCTACAACCGTGCTGGAGTATCGGGAGCCCTGGCGGGAGTCGATGATCAATCCCGATTCCAGGCTCATCCGCTCATTCAGGCGGAATCCTCCCACCACACCAAAGGCCTGGCCCAGGCTGAGCATGGGATCCATGTCCTCAGTGGCCGATTGGCTGCCCTGGCTGAGCAGTCCGGTCCACTGCAGGCTGACCTGCAAACCGGTGTACCAGCGACTGAGGGAAGCGGAACCAGATGATTTAGCCTCGTCCCTGGAGAAAAGCGGCTGCTCTGGTGCAGATTGAGCAGCCAGAACATGTTCCTGAGGCGCCAGGGCTGAATGAAGAGTTGTGGAAGGGTCGCTGGGTGCATCCGCTAAAGCTTCTTCCCGGGCTTGCCCTTGCTCTGCAAGCGGTACATGCTCCGCTTGAATTTCCGATGAGGTCCCAACTGCAACCTCGCTTTCTATGGACGTCTGAGCAGTCATGATCAGCGTTGCTTCAGCCTGTGCCGGGGCGCTGCTCGCCGTCATTGACTCTGCCCGTGCTGCGACTCTGTACGATGAATGGCTATCTTGATTCAGCTCCACAGCGGCGATTTCCTGAACGGGACTTGAGGACTCTGCTTCCGGACTCCAGGCCAGGGCCTCTAAACCTTGGAAAGCCTCAACCCCTTGCATGGCTGTTGGCCGGTAGTTCAGCACAACAGCGCTGATCAAAAGCCCGAACATCAGCGCATTGCGCCAAAGCAGAGCGCTTTGCAGGGCCTGACCCGATGCCATAGGCGGCTCCTGATCCAGTTGCTCGGAAAGCTTGCTCCACAAGCCCTCCGGCGCTCCTGCCTGATGCTGGTCCAGATGCTGGCGAAAGAAATCGTCCAGCTTTCTGCCTGAGTTAGCGGAATGTCCTGAATTATGCTCCACCGGTTCGTTTGAGTTCCCGGAACCCGCCTGCTCGTTCGCGCATTCCGGCAGATTCTACTTTTCTCTGAAGGATGACCCGGGCACGCGCCAGTTGGGACTTGGAGGTTCCCTCGCTGATGCCGAGCATCTCCGAGATGTCTTTATGGTTATAGCCTTCTATGGCGTAGAGATTGAAAACAGTCCGGTATCCCGGCGAGAGTGAATTGACCATGTCCAGCAAATCCGATGCAGCCAATTGCTGCAGAGCCCCTTCGTCGTGAAGTTCAATCTCCGTGTCGGCAACATCCACCAGGGGGTAGAGGTGGTGGCGCCGGCGGTGATGCTCGATAGCCGTATTGACAAAGATCCTTCTGAGCCAACCTTCAAAGGAGCCTTCCGCTCTGAAATTCGCGATATGGCGAAACACCTTGAGAAAGCCTTCCTGCAAAAGGTCTTCAGCCTGATGGTAATCATCGGCGTAGCGCAGACATATGGCAAAAAGCCTGGGTGCATATCGCTCGTAAAGGCCTTGTTGGGCAGCCCTTTCTCCCCGGCAGCAAGCCTGAATCAGCGCTTGTTCCGGTGAAGATGCATGGGTATTGGACATGGAGGTTCCTGATTGAAGATGCAAAAATTACGAAATCCGTTGGCCCGGTGAAAAAATATTTTAAACAAATACCAGATTCAGAAGCTCCAGAGGGCCTCCAGATGCTTCATTTATTCACATTTTCCCTTGCGAATGAAGGTAGGCCAACATCTTTCGAAGGGCCTTTCCGCGGTGGCTGAGTCGGTTTTTTTCTTCGGAAGGAATGGCGGCAAAGCTCCTCGGCTCCATTTCATCGCCTTTTAGAGGGTGAAAGACCGGATCGTAGCCGAATCCTCCTTCCCCGGAAAGAGCGCTGGCAATGATTCCGGGACATTCGCCTTCAAAGAAGTGCTGCCCTTCCTTGCTCATCAGACAAATCACGGTTTTGAAAGCCGCTTTTCGGTTCGAATGGCCTTTCATGCGCTCCAAAAGGAGCTGTATATTTTGTTGGTCAGTTGCGCCTGCTCCGGCAAAACGAGCGGTGTGAACTCCGGGATCTCCATTCAGGCAATCAACGAATAAACCACTGTCTTCGGAAAACACTTCGAGCTCCGGAAAGCGCTCGAAGACAAAGGCCGCCTTTTGAAGAGCATTCTCAGCAAGTGTGGCCGAGCTCTCGGGCAATTCCTCCAGTAAGCCGAGCTCAGCGGGGCTGATCAATCGCAAGCCGGAACCCGCAATGGCCTGAACTTCCGCCTTCTTATGGGCGTTATTGCTGGCAAAGACTAAAGTTGCGTTAGGTTTTATCGTATTCAAAATAAATCATTTTATCAGAAGTCTGGCTCCATCGGATGCGATTTCAACCGGGAAAAGCGATCCCAGGGGTTCAACTGGGCGGGAAAACAGCCTTCAGCGCATCCCAAAGCACTCTTTTGGACGCAGAATCCTTCAACATGTGACTCAAAGCAGGACAAAAAATCAGCGAATGGCCCTGAAACAAGAGCTGTTGACAGGGTTTGTACAGCACATGCAATTGAAAATCAGCAGGAGTGGAGCCAAAAACCAACAGTAACTCAAAGTCGCTTTCCGCCGCCAATTGCCGATAACTCATGCCGGTTGCCGCATCAATCAAACGGCATCCAGAACGGTCTAAATCAATAGCAGCCAGCATCTTATCCAGCATTTGACCGCTCTCCGAAGAGGGCTCAGCTTCTTCGCGGGATAGGACGATCAGCACCTTTTGCGTACTTTTGACGCTATCCAAGGGCTCCTGGATTTGCCAGTCAGCCGCCTGATATAAGCGCTCATTGAACAGGTAGTTCCAGGCTTCTTCGCCGATCTGCTTCAGGGATTCAGGATTGTCGTTCATCGCTCTCTTTTCTGCCCGTTCAAACAGGCGCCTTTACATGCCGGAGTAAGTTAGCCGGATTTTTCCTCTCCTCATCTTTACATTCTTCCACCATCCATCCGCTGTTCTGCCCATGAATACGAAAACCGTGCAACGGTACTCCATACCGGTTGAAAAGACGAAGGCTTCACGGCTGTCTTCCATCAACTTTGATGATATTCCCTTTGGAAAGGTATTCTCTGATCATATGTTCCTCATGGAGTATTCGGCGGGAAGCTGGAACAATCCCCGAATTCTCCCCTTTGGCCCCATACCCATGCACCCGGCAAGCTCAGGGATTCACTATGGCCAGTCCATCTTCGAAGGTATGAAAGCCTATCGCTCAGCGGATGGCAAGCCCCTGATTTTCAGAGCCCGGCAGAATTTTGAGCGCATGAACCGCTCGGCGGAGCGCATGGCCATGCCGGCGATACCCGAAGATCTTTTCATGCAGGCGCTGGAGGAGCTTATCCGCCTGGATCGCGACTGGATTCCAGACCGCGACGGGAGTTCCCTGTACATCCGCCCCCTGATGTACGCCATCGATGAATTCATAGGCATCCGCGTTGCGGAGAACTATCGCTTTCTGATCATGACCAGTCCGGCATCGGTTTACTATCCCAAGCCGGTTGAAGTGGTTGTAGCCCGAAACTTTGTCCGGGCCTTCAAAGGCGGCACCGGTTTTGCCAAGGCTGCGGGCAATTACGGGGCCACCATGCTTCCGCTGCGCATGGCTCGTGAAAGGGGATTTGATCAGGTGCTCTGGGTGGACGGAGTTGAGTTTCAATACATTCAGGAGATCGGCACCATGAACGTCTTTTTCGTCTTTGGCGAAAAAGTGGTTACGCCGCCAACTGCGGAGGGCACCATCCTCGAAGGCGTTACCCGCGACTCAGTCATTCAATTGCTGCGCGAAAGGGGGCTCGAAGTAGAAGAGCGCCGGATTACCGTTGATGAGGTGATCCAGGCCGAGCAGGAAGGACGCCTGACCGAAATGTTTGGCACGGGAACTGCGGCCACTATCGCTCAGATTGGCCGTATGGGTTATACCGAAGGGGAGTTGACCTTTGATTCTTCCCGCTGGGAATTGTCCGGATGGTTGAAGACCGAGTTAACCAGGTTGCGCACAGGACTCATTCCCGACCGCTTTGGCTGGAACACCGTCATCGACTGAGCAGCACCTCGAGCAGTGAATCAGAACCCGTAATCGGGGCAGGATGAGTTGAAGGCATCGGCTTTGAGCCGGGGTTGGGCATTGAGACCGTGAAACTCGTAGCGCTCGTAAAGTCCCAGATCGTCGTAGATCAGCTTCACGACCGGTAAGAAGCTGCCTTTATCGATGAAGAGAATCGTCTTCTTGGAATAGGCATTCGGGATGCGAATGCTCATGCCCGCCTTAGCGCTTTTGTAGTCCTTCAAAGAGGGATTGCGCTCGATGATGGCGTGTTCTGAAACACCGGTCTTTCGGGCTATGCTGATCAGATCTTCCCCCGGCTTAACCGTGTAATTGACCCAGGCATAGATAGGATTGTTGATGGTCAGCTTGTAACAAGCCCTGCCGTCCCAGGAGGCTCCATCCTCCAGTTGAACATAGCGGTCCATCTCGCTTCGGTGCTGTTCAAGACTGCGCCTGATGATGTCCCCAAAGTAGTTGAACCCCGACTCTTTGAGGGTGTGATGCTGACCTTCGCGCATACGGGAACTATAGGGGTCTAACTTGACGCTGACGTAGGGAAAACCATTGGGTTTCACCAGGGCCAGCCCATTGCGCTCCCCATCCACATAAAGAATTTCAATATTTGGATCCGGGGCATAGGTCTTCATGTAGATCTTGAACGGTTTGGCCTGCATGCGGACATCGGCCTCGCTGTAGATCATCTCATCCCCAAAGCGCTCCCAGGCCTTCATCTTGTAGGTCAGTTGATGTGTGCGGTTTATGGCTTCGAGCATGCCGTCCACCACCGAGAGGGCAGAGGCATTGTTTTCAGGAATGGATGCTCCTGAACAGAGAAAGAGCAAGCCAAGGCTGAGCGCTACAGAGGAATTCATGTCGAAAAGCTAAGGAAAGCAGCGCGAATGACCAACAACATTGTGTCAAATTCTCTCCGAATCAGATCAATATTGACTTTGCGAAGGGCAGCCGACTGCTATTCCAGCCAACTGATCCTTTTGTATTTTGGCCCCCTCTGATCCTGCCGGAACTGCGGTCTAAAAATTGGATGTTTTATATGGAATCTCTTGCTCAGCGATATGAACGCTACCGGAAAGCCCTGGCAGGAGAGAGGCTCCCGGCGGCCTGGCTGGATCTGGACATGTTGCAGCAGAATGCGCTGAGTATGCTGCAAAGGGCGGGACAACAGCCCTTGCGTCTTGCCACCAAGTCCATACGATGCCGCCAGGCCCTTCGCCATGTCCTGGACATGGATCCCCGCTATCAGGGGCTGCTCTGCTACCACGCTCAAGAAGCCGTCTGGTTGAGTCAGGAGGGGTTCAGCGATCTGGTGGTCGCCTATCCAACGGTACAGCAAGCGGACCTGGAGGCCGTGGCCATGCAATGCGCTGCCGGTCATTCCATAGCCCTGATGACCGATCACGGGGACCAGCTTATGCACATCAACCGCGTGGCTGCCGAACACAACATCATTCAGCCGGTCTGGCTTGACCTGGACTGCTCGGTGGCCTATCCCGGTCTTTGGTTTGGGGTGTACCGCTCCCCGCTCCAAACGCCCGATGATCTGGATACCTACCTCGACCAGTTGCAGCGATGTCCCCATGTCCGGCTCAGCGGACTGATGGGCTATGAAGCCCAGATCGCAGGGCTCGCCGATGCCCTTCCCGGCAAGTGGCTGATGAACAACATGATACAGCGGCTCAAGCAGAACAGCGTGGGCAAGGTGGCCAAACGGCGCAAACTGGCTTTGGACAAGATTGCGGAAAGAGGCTTTCAGGGGCTGAAAGTCAACGCCGGGGGTACCGGAAGCCTGGAAAGCAGCAGCCGGGAGAGCTGGGTGACCGAACTGGCGGCGGGCTCCGGTTTGTTTGGCCCGCTCCTCTTTGATGCCTACCGGCAGTTTAAGCCCCAGCCAGCCGCCGGATTCTGTCTCGAAGTTTGCCGCATTCCCAATGAAAAGACGCGAACCTGCCTGGGGGGCGGTTACATCGCCTCGGGGGCTACTTCAGACCAAAAGCAACCCCGTCCCTATCTGCCCGAAGGCCTCAGCCTGCTGCCCAATGAGATGGCCGGAGAGGTGCAAACCCCCTTGAAAGGGGCGCTTGATCAGCTTCAAATTGGAGATCCGGTCTTCTTCAGACACGCAAAAGCCGGAGAACTTTGCGAGCACTTTGAGCAGCTACACCTTTTTTCCACCGATGCCAAGCTAGGCAAATGGGCCACTTACCGGGGTGAAGGAAAGTGCTTTTTGGGCTAAATTCTCTTTACCTTTATCGGTTACAAACGGCCAACGGTATCCGTTTTTCCATATGAGTGTACATCGTGCTTTTCATTCCATATTACAGGATATGGAATACTACTTAGAACATCTGGATGATGAGCGTTATACGCAACCCATCGAGTTGCTGTCTCAGGCTTCAACAGGTCAGCACACCCGTCATGTCATCGAGTTTTTTCAATGTCTTTTGGAGCAGAGCGCATGTGGCAGGGTTGATTACGATGCGCGTATGCGCAATCCGCTCATAGAACAATTTACCGCTTCTGCTCTGGAAGCCATCGGCGAGATCAAACGCAAACTTCCCCTGATTGACCCCCTGATGCCCCTCGAGCTCGCTGTGGATTATGAGCGGGTGAGCAAGGACAGCCCTTGTGTTCAATCCACCTTTGAGCGCGAGTTGGTGTACAATGTGGAGCACGCTATTCACCACCTGGCCATGATTAAGATAGCCCTTAAGCTCAGCGCACCTGAACTGAGCCTCAGGTCTGGTTTTGGTGTGGCACCCTCCACGATGCGCCACCGGGCAGAAGCCGACAAGCCGTGATCCGCTCCCTCCAGCGACAGAAATTTTTCATTCGCCTGATGAGCTGGGAGTACTGGCCTTTCAACCTGGTCTATATACCCGTCTTTTTGTACTATGGCTGGCTCGCTCTCCGGGCCCGGCATCTGCTCTTCTTCAGCGCGGCCAATCCCGGTATTCCCGCGGGGGGGCTCGTCGGTGAATCCAAATCGGACATACTGGATAAGATTCCCCATCAGTGGAAGCCCAAAGGCCTCCTCATTCCCGCCCATTGTTCGCATGAAGACTGCCTCCGGCAACTGCAAAGCGCCGCTCTGCCTTTCCCACTGATCGCCAAACCGGACATAGGGGAGCGGGGCCTGCTCGTAGAATTGATCTCAGACTCTTTGGCGCTTAAGACCTGGCGTGAGCTCCATCCGGTTGATGTGCTCATTCAGGAGTATATCGCCTACCCCAATGAAGTCAGTGTGCTCCATTTTCGTTTTCCCGGGCAGCAAACCGGCAGAATCAGCTCCATTACATTAAAAAAATATTTATCTGTTCAGGGGAATGGGCGCGACACACTTGGCCAGTTGATCCGGGATTACCCCAGAGCGCGCCTGCAGGAAGACAAGCTTAGGCTCAGCCATGCTCAACGATGGAATGATGTACCGGCCAAAGGAGAGGAAATCGTCTTTCACACCATCGGCAATCACAGCAAAGGATGCATGTTTCTGGACGGTCGCCATCTGAACAGCGAGCAACTTTTGCAGACCTTTGACCAGATCAACAGCCATCTCGATGGCATCTTTTACGGGCGCTATGACATCAAATGCGCGAGTTTTGAAGCCCTGACTCAGGGACGGGATTTTTACATATTGGAATTCAACGGGGTTAAGTCGGAGCCCGCACACATCTATCAGCCGGGTTACCCGATCCTCCGCTTTTACCGGGATATCCTCTGGCACTGGAAAGTCATCTGGCACATCAGCCGCGAGAATCATCGCCGGGGTGTGGCCTACATGTCCCACCGGGTAGGTTTAGGTCGCTTGAAGGCATTGCTGCAATACCATAAACGGGCCAATGCCAGAGCGGTATCCGCAAAGGCATCTTCTCCTGCGCTCGCGTTGGCGCTCATGGCCATGCTCTTCGCCTGTTCGCCTCAGACGGTCAGGCAGGGCAGAGCAGAAGGTCCACTTCGCGAGGGATTGCGGCATGGCAAATGGACTTCCTACCACTTCAATGGCAACGTGGAATGGCAGGGAAAGTACCGCATGGGAAAGGAGCAGGGGAGCTGGAAAAGCTGGTATGAGGACGGATCCTTGCACGAAGAGCGGGAGTTTCGGGACGCTCAACTCGAAGGCAGCTATAAAGCGTATTATCAGAGCGGTGGGTTGAAACAAGAGGGAGAGTACCGCAGCGGTAAAAAGGAAGGCCTGTGGGTTCTTTACCATCCGGACGCGTCAAAAGCAGAACGGGGTGCTTACCGCGACGATCTTCCAGATGGCCCCTTTCAGAGTTGGTACGAAGGGGGGCAGACCAGAAGTCAAAGCACCTGGTCGATGGGAGAGGGAAAGGGCGCTTTTTACTATCCAAACGGAGCGCTGGAGCACAGCGCTCAGTGGAGAAAGGGCAAGCCTCACGGAGTTTGGGAATACTATGACCGTTCCGGGAACATCATCCGCAAGGAAGTCTATCGCGAAGGCTTGCTGATCAGTTCAAATTGAACGACTGTTCAGCCGGTTTAAATGATATCTCTTTTCAGGACAATCCGGGGGTGCTGCGCTTGATCAATCCTCCTGTTTTCTCAAGTCTCCTGGCTCTGGACTTTCCGCTCGTTTGAACAAGTCAAACACGCTGTCAAACTCCTGGCTGTAGAACAATCCCACACCTGTTTCAGATATATTTCTTCCAGCTATAATATCATAGTCCGGACGCTGAAAAGCCTTGATCCGAAAGCGCCCATCAGCGGTGATGGCGTATTGAATTTCAAAGTCTCCGGCTACGTTGTTGTTTCTACCGGTGATGGCTCCGCCTTCCCCGGGCTGGTTCAGACCTATGTTGCCGCCGACATTGACAAAGACTCTATCATCCATGAATCGCTTGGACAATTCAATTTGCAGTTCCTGCTGAGTGAGTTCGGCCTGAGCACTTTGATAGTTTCTATAGGATATATCAACATCCACATCGGTGATCAGAAAATCTGAAACCCAGTCCGTAACATACACCGATAACTGATTGGTCAGAAATTCGGAGACCGAGTTGCCGGCACCGGAGAGGAAGGGGGAGATACCGCTTTGATCGGGTATGAAGCGGTTGACCACCAGCAGGCCAAAGACCTGTTTGTTCAACTCGTTTTCATCGGCGCGGATTTCCTGGAGACGGCGTTCAAAGACACTGGTTCCCCCGCTTTGGCCCTGGGGAATCTTGATGTCAAAACTGATGTCCGGAGCTTCCAGAGAACCGCTCAGGGAGAGATACACATCTACTTGCTGCAACTGTCTGGCCCGTTCGATCTCCTGAGCGGACATGGTGGAGACGAAGTTGCTCACCAGATCCCATTCCGAAGCGCGGGTGCTGTACACGGCATCAATATCCAATTGCGCCTGGTAGGGATCTCCGGTCCAGGTTATGGTACTGCCATCCGTTATGCGAAAATCCTTGCTGACCAAATCCTGCAGAGAAAACGTGTATTGGCCCTGACTGACGCGGTACACTCCATTCATGGCAAAATCCCCCAGGGTGCTGATCTCCAGATGTAGATTGCCCTGGCCCCTGGCGCTGAGCCGGTCTCCCAGCAAATCAAGTGCCACTTCAGCGTCTTCAGTAGCTTCTATGTAAAAATCAAACCGAACCCGTCCGGGATTGCGCTCCTGAACAACCGGAGTCTTGTTGTTCTCATCCACAGGCTGGCGAAAGCTGATGAAGTTTCCCTGACCCACACTCGGCCCGTAGGTTATGGGAATGACGATGGAGGTATTGCGATTGGAGCGCGCCAGAATGGTGATAGCGATGTCGTTGAGCGGTCCATTGATGGAAACCGATCCACTTCCATAGGCACTCCCGTAAAACTCGGGATTGCTGAAGCGATCCGTTTTCATGAATCGCATATGATCAGTAGTGATGTTTATATTCTCAAATCGCCAGTTGGACAAGCTGGAATAGGAGACCGCACCGCTCAGATTGCCGGTATTGCCCTCCTCGTCGTAGAGGATTCCCGGAGCTATGACAATGCGACCAGGCACCATACTTACTTCCAATTCGGGAAATAGGTAGCGGGTATTTAGATAGATCAGGCGCAAGCCACCCTGCTCAACCTTCAATTGACCGCTGAGTTCCGGATTGGAAGCACTTCCCCGGAGCTTAACCTGTCCGCTGATGTCTCCTTCAAGCTGATCAAAGAGACCTTGAAGGTAAAAGCCCATAGGAGCTAAAGGCAGTCGGTAGAGCCGCATGTCTGCTTCCAGGCTGGCTCCCTCATTCAAGCCAATATGACCGCGCGCGCGCACATCGCTTTGACCGGACAGACCAAGGATGAAATTCAATCGGTTCTCCGGTTTCTGCAAGGAGGCATTGAGATCCAGAACACCCAATTTCAATTCATCCAGACTGAAATCTTTCAATTGCAGATTGGAAGCAAAGCCCAGATTGCTGGTTACGTTAGAAGCCGATACCCGACCGCTGAGCAAGCCGCCGAGCTTCATCGGATTGATGTTGAAGGCGCTGAGGATATTACCCGCATTCACCGTTTGGAGATCAATGTCCAGCCAACTTTCATAGCCCTCTTTCTCAATACTGCTCAAGGTGACTATCTGCTCACCCGATTGGATGGTAAAATCGCTGACGGTGATGCTTTGGTAGTCATAGACCATGGAATTGTTCTCGCTGATGTCCCAGCGCTCGTACTGCGTGTAAATCTCCGATGGGAGAATCCGGAACATCAACTGCTGCTCAGCAGCGGTCATGACGCCCAGCAGGTTCAGGCGATCGGGGTCGGTATCCCTGCCCAGCATCACCTGAAAGAACAGACTGTCATTCTTGTAGTCCGCCTCCAGAACACTCACCGGACTGTGAAGACTGTCCCCGATCCATATTCTTTGCGATCGGGTAAAAAGTTGAAGAGTTTTCTCGTCCGTATGCAGATCAATCACCCACTCTTCAGCCCGTATATCGCCATAGGAAACCAGTGGAAGACTGGCGCGCAATTCAAAGTATCGCTCTTCGCTGAACAGTTCTCCCCAGATGGCCACATTCTCGACCTGCCCGAGTTTGGGGTCGAACAACTGCAGGAAATTACGGCTGTCTTCAATTTCGATGTTGAAACGCAGATCCTGATCGGGTACAGGCACATCGAGCGCAAAATCAGCTCTGGGGAAGTAGTCGTTGAGCATAAGTCGAATGGCGTCCGGCAATCGACTCAACACAAAGTCGCCCTCAAAAGAGGCCATGAAGATATCGGATTCCAGCACCAGACTGCGCTGCCCGCCCTCTTCGGTAGCCCTGAGCTCCAAAGTGTCCAGGCTGTACTCCCGATCGGCATCCTGGAGGCGCAGATTGTACACTCCCCCAAGACCCAGGATCGAGTCGATGTTGTCGCCCACCAGATCCAGGGATAGGTTACCCTGCATGGACAAGGAGTCCGGACTCAGTCCGAGCGCGTAAAAGTTCAGATTGCGCACATCGGAACGAAAGGCAAACACCGGTGAATCTTCGCGAAAGTCAATCGTCCCCTCAAAAGTTTGATCAAAGTTGGGATCGGCCGATTCCAGGGATCCTTCAAAAAAACCCTCCTGCATCCTCCCATCGAATTCCAGATTGGTGTACTGGTAACCCCTCAGGAACAGGGAAGCCACATTGGCCTGGAGCAGGGCGTCCAGATTAGCCAGACCAAATCCCACGGAGTTACCCGTTCCCTGAACGGATGAACGAACAGTTGCCGCACCCAGCCACTCCGGTTGCTGGGTCCATACCCCCAGATCAAAATCCACCAGATCCAGAGTACCGGAGTAGGTAACCTGTTCCCGCTCGGGTTCCACCTTGAGGTTCAAGTCGGACTTAACCGAGCCAATAGCCGTATTCACCTGACCGAAAGCCACAAAGTCCCGCGTAAATCCAATGAATTCTCCACTGGCCTGAATGCTGCCGAGATGATGGAGTGAAGAGGGCAGGCTAAGACCAGGCATGAGTGCCTTAACCTCAGCCATCGTCGTTTTCAGTTCCTCCAATTGGAACTCCACAAAACTCTCATTGGGATCGGGCAGACCATTGACGTCAAAGCGACCGAGCAAGCGACTGTTTCGGCCGAAACGAAGGTCCAGATCCCTTCCCCGCAGATTGCTGATCCTCCCGTAAAGATGACCGTTTAAAACCACCTTCCCGTTCAGGACATCCGCACCGGGCACAAAGAGAGCCAGGTCATCCATACTGATTTGCGTGTTGTCGAGCCAGGCGTTCAAAACTACTTCAGTTTCAAAATTCTTAAATGCGTTAAAGGTGCCATACTCCATGCTCAGGCTATCTGAAATCCTACTTTTTGGGGTTTCCAGGACCAGATCCTTGAGCGATGCTACCCTCGGCGTCAGAAGAAAATCACCGCTCAGCTTCTCGATTTCAGCACCACTGTGATCCCGCGCCTCCATGCGCTGTATGCTGGCCAGAATCGTATCGGTCTTAAACACTGCATTGTGGGCGACAAAATTAATGTTGTCAATATCCATATGCGAATAGTCCATGCCTTCCATGGGCGCCTTCCTCATGTCATTCAGACTGAAGCTGCAGTTCTTCAAACGCAGTTCATCTGCACCGTAAACCCAACCCTGGGTATTCAAGCGGGGAGAATCCACAGGTGTGCGAAAAGAAGGTCCGCGCACAGAATCCTGTCTGACCTGGCGCACATCCAACCCTTCAATCAGGATGCTTGAAGCTTGCAGAATCCGGTTCGAAGGACTGGTGCGTCGCATCAGCATACGGATCTTCGGAATGATGAAGTCCATACTCGTCCGGGCGTTGTTATCCCGAATGTGAAAGCGCCCGTCGTCGAGTTCCACATCACCCAGCACCAATTGCCAGGCCTTGCTCTTCTCATCCTCCGCATCTCCTTCAAAAAGCTTGTCAGAGCCGGGCGACTCTTCGATGGCCATGGAGTCTGCCTGGTCATTTTCTACCATGGCGGTGTCCATAACGGGAGGAATAATCACCACTTCAACCGGCTCTTCCACCTCATCCTGGCCCGACAAGCGCCGGACAAATTCAGAAAAACTAAATTCTCGCTCTCCGAATTCCTTGCGCATCGTAAACTGAGCTCCCCGGATGCGCACATGCTGGATCACAATATGTCGCTGGAAAGGGTCAAACTGCTCCACTCGGGCCACCAGCTCCCGGGTGTATAGGAGGGTATCGCCATTGTAGTCCTCCACATACACTTCGCCAAAGGCAAACTTGCGCATGAAGCGCAGGCGCACTTTCTCAATGCTGACCTCGGTTCCGCTGCGATTGCTGGCCCAGGCGGAAGCCCTCATAGCCGTCCAGTTTTGCACGCCCGGAAACAGAAACAAGGTATAGAGGCCCAGAAGTCCCAATGAAGGAAGCAAGATCAAGGCCAGCAAGGTTCTCAGGAGGCGCTTCCGCCACTTACTGGGCGGCTTGGGCTGAGTGCTTGGACTGTTCCGGGGCGGGCTGGACATGAAGGCTATAAAAGCAAATGCGATGATAAGGAAGCAGGTCGGAATGCATGGCCATCAGAGCATCCGTCGCTGGAAAAAAAGTAAACAAGGTGCAAATTTCCCCGGTCTTACCTTTGTCTCTGCGAAGATACCCACTAATGCCCGCCTCCGATATGGCCGGAAATGCCAAACAAAGCGCTGAAAATCAAGACTGTATGCCTACTATGAGCCATGCGCCATTGCCCTTGGGCGATCAGGGGCCTGCGAGCGATACCCTCATTCTCGGCATAGAATCTTCCTGCGATGATACGGCTATGGCCATTTGGGACGGATGCAAAATCCGCGCCAATCTCTGCGCAGGTCAGAAGATTCATAGACAGTACGGTGGGGTTGTGCCTGAGCTGGCGAGCCGTGATCACGAAAAGCACATCGTGCCCTTGCTCCATGCTGTCCTTGGTGAAAGTGGAATTGTACCTTCTCAGATACAGGCCATCGGGTTTACCAGAGGTCCGGGATTGCTGGGCAGTCTCCTGGTTGGGGCCTCCTTTGCCAAAGCCCTCGCCTGGAGCTGGAAGCTCCCGCTTTTGGGGGTACACCATATGAAAGCTCATGTATTGGCTCATTTCATCGAGCCGCCATTCCCGCCATTTCCCTTTCTGTGCCTGACCGTTTCCGGTGGGCATACCCAGTTGATCCGTGTAGTGAGTCCGCTGGACATGGAGGTTCTGGGCAGTACCCTGGACGATGCGGCCGGAGAAGCCTTTGACAAGTGCGCCAAGCTCCTGGGTCTGGACTATCCCGGTGGCCCTGAATTAGACCGACTTGCCAAGGCCGGAAATCCGGAGCGATTCAGCTTTGCCCGCCCTGAAGTCCCGGATCTGAACTTCAGTTTCAGCGGTCTCAAAACTTCGGTACTCTATTTCCTGCGAGATCTGGGCGACAATAAAGAAAGCTTTGTCCGTGAGAACATGGGCGATCTGTGCGCTTCAATACAAAACAGTATTGTACGTACCTTATTGGCTAAGGTCAAGCGCGCTTCTGCCCAAACCGGCATTCTTCATATAGCGCTCGCCGGAGGGGTTTCCGCCAATTCCGGTCTTAGGCAGGCCCTGCAAGACATGGCCACGGTGGAAGGGTGGTCGGTTTACCTGCCGGCTTTGGAGTATTGCACGGACAATGCCGCCATGGTCGCCCGGACGGCGGCCTTTATGCATCAACACGGTGTTCGCCACTCACAGAGCATCAGTGTTGAAGCCCGCCTGCCCTGGTAATCAGCCATTCCTTGAACAGGATGCTTCGAAGGGGTTGGTGCTGCCACCCCTCGTTCCGACACACCTTAAAGCTGTTTTCCTTATTTTCACGAGTTATGAACAAAGAGACTTATCCCTTTCGCTATGCATGGGCCGTGCTGATCTGCTTGCCAGCTTTGCTCTTCTCCTGCGCTCAGAAGGGAGAAAAGCCATGGACAGAGTCAGAAAGCCCGAAGTCAGCCCCGGGTCAGCAAGCTCTGCAGGCCCCTGATTTCATACAGCAATATGTCGCTACCCGCACCGATCCTTTCAGCGGTGAACTGCCTTCGGAGCGGCGCTGGCAAGTTTGGCATGATCTGCAGAGCAGCGGTCAGTTGCCGGCTATCCAAAGCAGGCGATCCGGTGATTTGGGAAGCCTTGCCTATTCCTGGCAACCGGTCGATGACCGTCTGGCTTCCATGGCCGTGACCGGCATCGTGAGCGATCCCTCAAATCCTCAGATTTTCTATTTCTGCACCGGAGAGGGCTGGTTCAATGCCGACGCCGTGCGCGGGGCCGGTATCTGGAAGAGCGTCAATGCCGGACAGGACTGGGAGCGCTTGCCCTCAACACTGGGCTCTGAATTCTGGTATTGCCAGGACATTAAGGTTCATCCTCAAACCGGGCATGTTTACGTCGCTACGCGAACGGGAGGGGTGCAGCGCTCCGAAGACGGAGGACAGAGCTGGCAGCAGGTTCTGGGAGCCGGAAATGGTTCGATCAGAAATTCCATCTGCGATCTGGAGCTGACGGCCGATGGGGGAATCTTTGCCGGTATTGGCATCTTCGACACCGATGGTTTGTATTACTCGCCCAGCGGTGACCCCGGGACCTGGGTCAAGCAGACCAATGGCTTTCCCTCCGCAGGCATATGGCGTGTTGAGCTGGCCACGGCTCCATCCAATCCCCTTGTGGCCTATGCCATTCCCCTGTCTACCGACTACATGATCGATGGGGTTTACCGCACCCAGGACGGTGGCAACACCTGGATCGAAGTGGAGAATCCCGGTGGAGATCGCCGGCTGGCGGCCAGCCAGGGCTGGTACGATCTGATCATTGCCGTCGATCCCAACGATGAAAACGTAGTGGTCGCCGGAGGTCTGGACACCTGGCGGAGCCGCGATGGGGGTGATAGCTGGCAGCGCATCAGCAGCGGTCGCCCGGACAGCTTGTTGACCCGCTACATGCACGTCGATCAGCACGGCATCTTCTTTGTGAATTCCGATACGGTCTATTTCACCAATGATGGAGGGATATACCGCTGTGACAATTTTACCAGCGACTACCCCATCATCTACGAGCGCAATCTCGGTTACTCCAGCACGCAGTTCTACGCCGCCGATATCGCTCCTGAAGCTGGAGATCTGAGGGTATTGGGCGGGACTCAGGACAACGGAAGTCTGGTTTCTCTGCACGAGGGCATCAGTCGTTTCAAGCCGGTTTCCGGAGCTGATGGTTCCTATTGTCGCTTTGACCATCAGGACGGCAATCGCTTTTACACCTCCAAACAGTACCAACCCATCTACCGCTTCAAGAACGGTGGTTTCGAGTTGCCCGACACCCTTCGCAATACCCTCATCAGCAACAACAACCTTCAGTT
Organism: Chitinophagales bacterium; assembly: GCA_041751015.1. Classification (GTDB taxonomy): domain Bacteria; phylum Bacteroidota; class Bacteroidia; order Chitinophagales; family BACL12; genus WGOA01. The sequence goes on along the minus strand of JBGSYF010000014.1, from coordinate 65,603 downwards.
CATAAATGCCATAGAGATGGATCCGAACAATCCGGAACTGATCTACCAGGCCAGCAGCCGTGGGTTGATGAGATTGGCCGGCGCCCGCAGCGCCAGCTCTGAGGATTGGGCTCAGGCCAGCAAGATCGCCGGTGAGATTACCGCTATTGGTATCTCTACCGAACCACCCAATATCGTATTTGTCGGGCGCAGAGCCTCCAACGCCGAAATCTTCAAGCTCAACGATGCCCATTTAAGCACTTCGGAGGATGCCGTTCAACCCACTGATCCCAACAACAGCATTCCCGATGCACCCATACTTTCAACCCTTACTGTAACCAGCATAGCGGTGAATCCGGTTGATGCCAATCACGTGCTGATCAGCTACGGCAATTACGGGGTCAACAATCTCTGGCAGAGCTTTGACGCGCTCGCCGAAGCGCCTACCTGGCATTCTGTGGAGGGCGACCTACCTGATCTTCCCGTCAACTGGGTGATGTTGCACCCGGGTAATCCTCTGGTGGCCTATGCGGCCACTGATCTCGGGGTCTGGTACACCGACAGTCTGAACGGTGCAAATACCCGCTGGACCATCAGTTCCAACTTCCCGACGGTGCGCACGGATATGCTGCGCTACCGCGACTCTGATTGGACGGTGGTGGCCGGAACTCATGGCCGGGGCATCTTTACGGCACTGCTCGACCCCGATGGGCTGCAAAACGACCTGGACTGGGAGGAGCGCGGGCCCCTGAACGTAGGAGGCCGCACCCGCGCTCTGATGGTTGACCCCAATGATCCCAGCGGAGAAAGCGTCTGGGCGGGCTCTGTCTCCGGCGGACTCTGGCTGACCCGAGGCATTAGTGCCGTGGGGGTAAATGATATTGACGCTGCCGCACTGCCGCAAAACAGCATCAGGGTCTGGCCCAATCCCTTCCGGCAAGCTGTGCAACTCGAGCTCAGCATAGAAGGCAGCGCCGGAGCCACGCTGCAAATCATGGATCTGCAAGGCAGAGTGCACGCACAATGGGCTATTCCCGCTGCTTTTCAAACCCGTCAGTTGACCTGGAATCCGGGTGCGGGAGTGCCACCGGGTCTCTATCTGGCGGTATTGGAGCCCAGTTCAGGACCCAGAACTGTGCAAAAGTTGCTCTATCAGCCATGATAGCGGTTTCTCAGGCGCGTAATTGCGCCGTATTTTCGCGGGGCGAAAGAGGGCTGGAGCAGGTCCCGAGATATGCATCTGTTTACCAGAGCCTCTTTTTCCACGCCATCCCTTTCCCCCGAATCAAACCGATCGATGAGCAATCGTGAAATCCGCTTCCGCGACGCATTGCGCGAAGCCATGTCTGAAGAAATGCGCCGCGATGAGCGGGTACTGTTGTTGGGCGAAGAAGTGGCCGAGTACAACGGCGCCTACAAGGTCAGCCAGGGTATGCTCGATGAATTTGGCGCCAGGAGAGTCATTGACACCCCCATTGCTGAACTGGGTTTTGCCGGCATCGGTGTGGGTATGGCCATGAATGGGGTCAGGCCCATCGTGGAGTTCATGACCTGGAATTTTGCACTGCTGGCCATAGATCAGGTGGTCAATTCAGCGGCCAAGATGCTGGCCATGTCGGGTGGAGCCTTTGGTTCTTCCATCGTGTTTCGCGGGCCTTCGGGCTCCGCGGGGCAATTGGGTGCACAGCACTCCCAGACCTTTGAGAGCTGGTATGCCAACGTGCCCGGTCTCAAGGTGATTTCGCCCTCTAATCCCTATGATGCCAAGGGTCTGCTCAAAAGCGCTATCCGCGATGATGATCCGGTCATCTTCATGGAATCGGAGATGATGTATGGCGATGCGGGTCAAGTTCCCGAGGAGGAATACCTCATTCCCATCGGTGTTGCCAAGGTCGTGCGCGAAGGCTCTGATGTCACACTGGTCTCCTTCAACAAGATGATGAAGGTGGCTTTGGCTGCCGCTGAAGAACTGGCCAAGGACGACATCGAAGCCGAGGTGATTGACCTGAGAACCATCCGGCCCCTGGACATCAAAACCATCCTGGAATCGGTGAAGAAAACCAATCGCGCGGTGGTCATTGATGAAAGCTGGCCTTATGGTGGCATCTCTTCGGAGATCGCCTATCGCATTCAGCGCGAAGCCTTTGATTATCTGGATGCCCCCGTTCGACGAGTCAATGGAGCCGATGCCTCCATGCACTATGCGCCCAACCTGGTCAGTGCCTATCTGCCCGATCCGGAAAAAGTCATACGGGTGGTCAGAGAGAGCCTTTACCTGCCGAAGTGAAACGCGGTTGAGGAGTCAGCAAGCTCAAAAAAAACCGGAACATGGTCTCGCCATGCTCCGGTTTTCTCTTGAAGGGCTTTCAGCTCAGTTCAGGTTCAAACTGTAACTGTAAACCTTGTAGGGATACTCGGGGTAGAAACCCTCGAGGGTGGCCGTACCTTTGCCCTTGCTGATCAGTACCTCCACATCTTGCGGAGTGCTGGCCTTCTGATCGTTGACACTGGTGATGATGAAGCCATCGCGAATGCGGGTTCTGCGGGCAATCAATCCATCTTCAACCTGAGCCACCTTTACACCGGAGTCAATTTTGAACTGCTCCAGTTCCTTTCTTTCCAACGCCTGCAGTCTGACGCCTAGCGTGGCGGAGTTGCTGCTCTCCGGCAGGCTGATCAAAGAGGTACTCTTGTCGGCGTTCTTGAGGGTCAGTCGGGTATTGCGCTCCTTGCCATCGCGCACAAAATCCACTTCAACGCGATCGCCGGGCTGGTACTTGCTGACCTGCTCCTGCAACTGAGGGAAGCTCGACACTTTGTAATTGTTGATTCGGGTGATCACATCGCCCACCTTTAACTCTGAGTCGGAGGCTGCAGTGCCGGGAATGATCTCGGAGATGTACACCCCGCCCAAATCCTGCTTGCTCACATCGATCAAGACCCCCAGGTAGGCCCGCTGAACCACACCGTAGTCCATCAGATCCACAATTACTTTGCGCACAATGTTGACGGGAACAGCAAAAGAATACCCCGCGTAGGTGCCCGTTGGGGTGGCAATGGCGGTGTTGATGCCAATCAGTTCACCGGAGGTATTGACCAGTGCACCGCCGGAATTGCCCGGATTGACCGCAGCGTCGGTTTGTATGAAAGACTCAATGGCCGGCTGATTTTGACGACGGCTCAGGATATTGATGTTGCGGCCTTTCGCACTGACTATACCCGCTGTTACGGTGCTTTCCAATTCGAAGGGGTTTCCGACGGCCAGCACCCATTCGCCTACGCGCACCGAGTCGGAATTGCCAAAAGGCATGTAGGGATAGCTGCCATCCTCCACTTTGAGCAAGGCCAGGTCAGTGGATGGATCAGCGCCGATCAGCTTGGCTTTCAAGGTCTTTTTATCGTGAAGGATCACCTCGATCTCCCGGGCATTTTCCACCACATGGTTGTTGGTGACAATGTATCCATCTGTGGAGACGATCACACCGGATCCCGATGCCTGTCGCTGGGGCATGGCCGAGCCACCTGAGCGCGGATCGGTGCCAAAGAAATCTCTGAAGAAGAAATCCATGGAGCGATTGCCGTTGCTGGCCACCGGGGTATAGGTGGTCTTTACATGCACCACCGCAGGCGTGGACAGTGCTGCGGCTGCAGTAAAGTCAATCGGTTGGCTGGGTTGTTGCCGCATGATGGCATCATACCCAGCCATGCGAACCTGAGCGCTGTTCTCATTGCTTTGAATCACCACGGGTTCCGGCTGTAAAACGATGTACAGACCCACGGCAGAGACTGCGCTGATCAGCGCAATTCCGCTCATTGCTATCCAATTCTTCCAATTCATAGTTTCTCCACTTTTGTACAATGAATGATTCAGTTCAGGTGTTCAAGCGGGCATTCACGAGCTGCACTTGCCCGGTTGCATCTTTGCACAGTGCTTTGTACAACGCAAAGTAATTTTCACAAGTGCCCTGTTCAAGACCCCGAACGGATGTTTTAACAATATTTAACGCCCTGAAGTTTCCTCAATGATTTCAGCATCCCCGCCCAGGCTTCCCTTTATCAAATACCAGGGAAGCGGCAACGATTTTATTCTCCTCAACAGCAGAGCTGTCCAGGAGCAGAATCAGGGTACTCCGGGCCGTCCAAGCACCTGGTTGTATCAAAAACTGATCCAAAAACTCTGCGACCGTCATTTCGGCATCGGAGCGGATGGTTTGATCCTGTTGGAAAAACTGCCTCCTGAGACCCTTGAAACCCAATCGTCAGCCGCTGCTTTTTACATGCACTACTACAATGCCGACGGACTGCCGGGGTCTTTGTGCGGCAATGGAGGGCGTTGTGCTGTTCATTGTGCAGCCGCTTTGGGCTGGTGTGAGCGGGAACTGCAATTTGAGGCTTACGACGGACTGCACCAGGCTGAAATACTGGCGGATGGACGCATCTCCCTTCACATGCATGCCCCCACTGCCTGGGAGCACAAGGGCAGCGATTGGGTGATGGATACCGGTTCTCCGCACTATGTCAGCTTCAGTGAGCAGACGCCTGAACTCGATGTGGTTCAAAGAGGCAGGGCCATTCGCTATTCAGCTCCCTATGCGGAGCAGGGCATCAATGTCAATTTTGCAGGACCGGGCAGCGGCAGCCCATCGGAGCCCCTGATCATGCGCACCTATGAGCGCGGCGTGGAGAACGAAACCCTGGCCTGTGGCACAGGGGCCACTGCGGTGGCGCTTTCCTTTGCGCTGGAAAGGCAGTTGCAAGGCGAGCAGGACCTCTACCTGAGCAGTCCTGGTGGCATTCTGCAACTCCGCTTTGACCTGAGAGAGGGGACCTTTAGCCGCATTCGCCTGATCGGACCGGCTGAACCGGTGTTCAGCGGAGTATGGCCGGCGGAATAGAGATCTCCCCGGGATAAGTTTAGGGCTCATCTGCCGCTTCCAGATCCATCAATTTTTATTATAATGCTAAGAAAATCAGGCATTTAGTGCTTGGAAAGCCGCTCGCTTCTCGCTATCTTTATACCAAGCTTTGTTTGCCTCGTCTTTATTGTACTCTCACCTGCCCTTGTTTGCCTGTATCACCGTTTTCTCATTGGCCCGAATTTTGCGGGTTCAATGGTTTTTTCAAAAAGAACCAACATGCTCAACCCATTCTGCTCCAGCTCCCTGGCCTTGTCTTCTGCATTCAAGCCCCACAATATGCTGAGCTTGTTTAGAGGAATAACCATCTTACTACTTCTGGGTTCGCTTTTTACTCTTCAGGCCCAAAGCATCAACAAACCCATATCGGAGAAGCTCGAGAAACCCATATATGTAGTCCTTGACGACCGCTACGGGGAGCAGTACCTCTCGCTGATTCAGGAGATGGTGGAGAAAACCTGGACCCTGAGCGCTTATGAATTTGTGCGCTTTGATGAGAGCGAAGAGCTTCGCGCCGATGTGAACAATGTCTTTTTGTTTCTCACCAGCAACGAGGGCATTGATGCCGATGTACGTCAATACAAGAGCGTTATCACCCTGGCAACCTTTGCCCGCCAGGGTCGCTTCCGCAGCAACATCACCGGTGCTCCCATCGATCTGGAATCTTCCAACGCCGCCCGCCTGAGCATGATGCACGGATTGCGCATGATACAGGACAAGGCTCGCTATGAGATGGCTAAGCAAGCCGGAGATGTGACCGACTTCAAAAGCTTTATGAGCGAGCGCAGAAGCCGCCACAAGGAAAGCACCCTCTACCTCAATCGCGCCTATGTGGATATGGATCGCGGGGAGTTGGCCAAGCTCTACACCGGACCCATTGAACTGATCAGCAGAAACGAATTGCTGGAAATGATGGCTGAGCCCCGCGAAGGTGCACTTTACGCCTATCTGCAAAGTTTTAAGATACCGGGTAGTACGGTTGTGGAGAAGAGCATCATCGACGCCAAAAGCGGGGAGATTCTCTTTTACTCCACCAGCTCAGGCCCCGTTGCTTCAGAACAACTGAACAAGAAGGATTTCAAAGCCATGGAATGAGGATACATGGGCTAAGGCCGATATCCCCTCAGGAACTCAGCGCTGCTCATCTTCTTCTTGCCCTGGGGCTGTAGTTCCAATATCTCGATCCAGCCGCCATTTGCTCTGAACAACATCCGCATATTGTTGGGTCGAAAGAGGGTTCCGGGTTCTGGCAAAGTGATGTTCAGGCCCGCGCTGTTGCTGCTCTGCCAGGCCTGATCTAAGGCGTCCTGCTCATCCGGCAGCAGTTTGCTGCGCAACAGCTTGAGTTCGAGATTGCCGAGCGTGCAATAGGCGCCAGGGTAAGGGCTTAGTCCCCGAATGAAGTTGTGCAGCACAGCGGGTTCTTTCTGCCAGTCGATCAGGCAATCCGCCCGGAAGATTTTTGGTGCTGAGGGATGATCATGACTCGATCGCTGGGGTTGACCCCGGGTTTGTCCTCTGGCAATTTTTTCCAGGCTCTTCAACACCAGCGCTGCTCCCAGATCCATCATGCGGTCGTGGAGTTCCCCCGCCGTTTCGTCCGGGCCAATGTCCACTTCCACCTGATCCAGAAGATCGCCGGTGTCGATTTGCTGCTGTAGAAAGAAGGTGCTCAGGCCAGTGCGGCGGGCTCCATCCATGATGGCCCGGTTGATGGGAGCTGCTCCCCGGTAATCGGGCAGGAGGGAGGCGTGCAGGTTGATGCTTCCCATGGGCGGCATAGCCCAGACGATCTCGGGCAACATGCGAAAGGCCACCACGACCTGCAGATCGGCCTCAAGCTTCTTCAACTCGCTGAGGAATTGCTCATCGCGGAGCTTGAGAGGCTGGAGTACCTCTATGCCCTGGTCTTCGGCATATCGCTTTACCGCCGAGGCCTGAAGTTTCAAACCCCTTCCAGCCGCCTTATCCGGAGCCGTAACCACGGCCAGCACAGGCCAGCCCGCTTCGTGGATTGCCTTTAGGGTGGCCACGGCAAATTCCGGGGTACCCATGAAAACGATGCGCAGTTTTTTATTCACGATAGAGCAAATAAGGTTTGCGCTGACGGGCAAAAGCCTCCAGATCTTCCGCCCAGGAAAGACGAATTTCCGCCTCGCTCAAACCCGCCTGTATTTGCCGGCGGAGCTGATCGGTGCCGGCCAGTTTGTCAAAGAATCCATTCTTCAGAAAGAAGGCATTCTTGTTATTGAGCTTTTCGTAAAAAGTCAGCAAGGGTTGAAGCTCGATCCGCGCCCTGGCCCGGAGTGAATCGTTGTGGCTCTGCCGAAAATCCATACCATAACAAACCTTGCCCTGAAGCAGTGGACTGCTTGCCCCGCTCATAGGCTCCGGGATGAATTGAAAACTCCGATCCGGGTACTCGGGGTGACCGATCATTTCGAAGGGCCAGGCGGTACCCCGCCCAACGCTGACCACTGTTCCCTCGAATAAACATAAGCCAGGATATAAATATATGCTACGCAGTGTTTTGAGGTTGGGCGAAGGGGGGATGGGTGGTTCAAAGAGCTGCTGATGATCCCAGCCCAGGCAGGGAACAACGCTCAATGAGGCCTTCGCCGATCCGCTGAGCCAGCCTTCTCCATTGATCATCTGGGCCAGTTCCGCTACCGTCATACCGTGCACCAGGGGAATGGGGTGCATGCCGACAAAGGACTTGAAACGCTCTTCCAGCAGAGGTCCGTCTATGTAGTGCCCATTGGGATTGGGACGGTCAAAGACTACAACATCCACAGACTGTTCCGCACAGGCTTCCATCACATAGTGCAGTGTGCTGATGTAGGTATAGAAGCGCGCACCTACATCCTGAATGTCAAAGACGACTACATCAATATCCCTCAATTGCTCAGCAGAAGGTTTCTTATGTTGACCGTAGAGGGAAAAAAGCGGCAACCCGCTGCCGGGGTCTTTCCCATCGGCAATGGCAGCTCCCGCATCGGCCATTCCCCTAAAACCGTGTTCAGGGGCAAAGATGGCCCGGACATCCAGGTCCAGGCCCAGCATGCTGTCCACCAGATGTCGGGATCCCAGGGTGCTGCTGTGGTTGACCACCAGGGCTATGCGGCGCTCGCGCAGCAGGGGAACCCAGAGCTCCGTTCGATCAGCGCCATTGAGTACATAGGTTGTCTCATCCTGCCGCGACTCGGTTTCGGCAGCTCCTGATGCGGGCTGAGCCGTGCAGGCTGGGCACAGCACCCCAAACAGAGCGGCCAGGAGAATGAGTTTGGGTGTATTGAGCATCGTATGGGGGTTCAGGCAGGCAAGATTGAAAGCAGGAGGAGGAATTGGGGAATAACAAAGATATTTGCCTGCCTGCACATCCTCTGCCCGGAAGGCAGCCTCATGCGTTCAAAGATCGGCAAATCCCGGGCATACACCGATGTTGCAACGCCATCCTCAACGCGCTAGTGAAACTCGCCTGGTTCATCACCTACCGACTGGCCCGAACGCCGTCAAAGGCCTTTTCGAGGCTGATCATCCGCATTGCCACAGTGGCCATCGCCCTGAGTATGGCCGTGATGATCATCACCTCAGCCCTGGTCAAGGGTTTCCAGCAAACCATCTCCGACAAAGTTTACGGATTCATGGGCCATGTGCTCATCACCCAGTTGGATGTGCGGAAGGAGAGGCGCTCCATGGATGAATTGCCCTTGTTGATCAATCAACCCTTTTACCCGGGCCTGACTGAACTGGAGGGTATCCGGCATATTCAGGTTTTTGGCAGAAAAGCCGGCATCATCAAGAATGGACAGGACATTGAAGGCATCATTGTCCGGGGCATAGGTCCGGATTTTGACTGGAATTCCTTTGGCAACTTTATCGCCGAAGGTGAGCGCATTGATGCCTCACTTCCCGATGCCGACCAGCGCATCATGATTTCCCGCTCCACTCAGCGGCGCATGGGTTTTGACGTTGGTGACGAACTCGCCATCTTTTTCATCGATCAAAGCGAAGAGGGAAAGTTCAGACAGCGGGCCAGGCTCTTTGTCGTCGGAGGTATCTACCACACCGGTTTGGAGGAGTATGACAAGCTCTTCGCCCTGGCGGACATACGGCAGATTCGCCGAATCAATGGGTGGTCCGAAGAGCAGGCCGGTGGATTTGAAGTCTATCTGGACGATGCACGGGACCCCGATGTGCTGCAGGCTTACACCGAGCTTATCGATGTAGAAGCCGGCCCTTTCTTGCGCGTAAACAGCATACGTCAACTGGAACCCAACATCTTTGACTGGCTCAATCTACAGGGTCAGAATGAACGCATCATCATGAGTCTCATGATGATCGTAGCGCTGATCAACATGATCACTTCTCTGCTGATCCTGATTCTGGAGCGCACCCACATGATCGGTGTGCTCAAAGCGCTTGGTGCCGGAGATTGGGCGGTCAGAAGAATCTTTCTCGGCCATGCCGCCTGGATCATTGGTATCGGTCTGGCCTGGGGGAACCTGCTCGGTTTGGGCGTATGTCTGGCTCAACAGGAATTCGGTTTTCTACAATTGCCCGAAGAATCGTACTACGTTACCCAAGCCCCCGTGGTGCTTGAGCCACTGAGGCTGTTGATGTTGAATGTCGGAACCCTGCTGATCTGCACGGTGTTTTTGATCGTTCCGAGCTGGTTGGCAACCCGGGTCAATCCCATAACTGCTCTTCGCTTTGACTGATCAGTCAGTCGGTTTTAATCTTTATCTCTGTGTTTTGCTGATCGCGCACCTGGGATTTCTGACCTGGCGCCTGACTATAGGGGCAGTGCCGGCATCCGTTTTGACAACAATACCCGCGAAGCAAATGATAGCGCTCGGTAAACACCAGCAGACCCTGAGCGTCTAGATAGTAGTCGAGTCCTTTTTGGGGACGGTAACAGCGAAAGTTTTGCATATCAACCTAAAGTGCTCTGCGCTTTTGTGTGCTGAGAAAAGGGAAAGTTAACACGAACTTAAACAACTCCGGTATAGGTATCGGGTCTCAGCGCCAGCAACTCTGCGCGAACAGCATCGGATACTTTTAGCTCCTGAATGAAGGTCTTCAGGCTTGCGGCGGTTATGCGCTCCCCGGTTCGGGTGAGGGTCTTGAGGGTTTCATAGGGTTCCGGGTAGCCCTCCCGACGCAGGATGGTCTGAACGGCCTCGGCCAGAACAGCCCAATTGTGGTCCAGATCGCTGTGTATGGCAGCCCGGTTGACCCTCAACTTGTCCAGGCCTTTGCGCAGTGAACGAAGGGCGATCATCGTATGGGCCATCGGCACGCCTATGCTGCGGGTGACTGTTGAATCGCTCAAGTCTCGCTGCAAACGGCTCACGGGTAGTTTGGCCGAGAGGTGTTCGAACAGGGCATTGGCCAGACCCAGATTGCCCTCGGCATTCTCAAAATCGATCGGGTTGACCTTGTGGGGCATGGCTGAAGAGCCGACTTCTTCGGCTTCAATGCGCTGGTTGAAATAGCTCATGGCGATGTACTGCCAGATATCCCGACACAAATCAAGTAAAATGGTATTGATTCGCTTCATGTTGTCGAAGCGCGCCGCAAGTCCGTCGTATTGCTCGATCTGGGTGGTCCAGACCTGCCGTTCCAGGCCCAGATAATCATTGAGGAAGACCTTTCCAAAGCCGGGCCAGTCGATGTCCGGATAGGCGACATGGTGGGCATTGAAATTGCCTGTGGCTCCTCCGAATTTGCCACTGTGCGGCAGGGCGGAGAACTCTGAAAATTGCAGTTCCAGGCGCTCTGAGAAGACCTTGATCTCCTTGCCGAGCTTGGTGGGAGAGGCGGGTTGCCCGTGCGTGTGGGCCAGCATCGGAATGTCTTTCCATTCGAGCACCAGTTCTTCCAGTCGCTGGATCAGCTCTTTGATGGCCGGCTGGTAGATGGAGCGGCAAAAGGCCTTGATGGCCATGGGAATGGCCGTATTGTTGACATCCTGGGAAGTCAGACCGAAATGAATAAACTCCTGCCAGGCTTTGAGACCAATGGCACTGAACCGTTCACGCATCCAGTATTCAACCGCTTTAACATCGTGGTTGGTCCGTTTCTCGATGTCTTTTATGGCGGCGGCTTCCCGCTCGGTGAAGTCATCGGCCAGGGCCCGGATATTGTCATGGGCTTCCTCGGGCAGATTGTCGAGCTGCAAGAGCCCCAGATCGACCAGGGCCATGAAGTATTCAACTTCTACCCGCACCCGGTAGCGAATCAGGGCATACTCCGAGAAGTAGGGGCTCAATTCCCTGGTTGTAGCCCCGTAGCGACCGTCTATGGGGCTGATTGCCGACAATTCCGTTAAAGCCATGCTGTTGGTGGAGAGTTGAACATCGAAATACGACCTGTCTGGAGCCGCAAAGTTATGTCGTCTTACCTTTGTCCGATGAATTCAAGGCTACTCTCTATAGCCCTTCTGCTTTTAGGAAGCGCTATATGCCCTTTCCAGGTGGGGGCACAATCCCATCCACTACAGCCTCTCACGGCCGTTCTTGACTTTGGGGATGTCTTCACCGACGAGCCTCAAACCCTGATCCTGAGCCTGCAAAACTCGGGCGAAACGGAATTGACCATTCCTGCTGCCCTGAGTTTTAATGAGGCCTTTTCGGTCTCTGGCAGCGATTGGGTCCTCTCTGCTGGGGCTACCCTGGATATAGCTGTGGAGTTCTCACCCAGACACAACATTGTGCACGACACAGAATTGCTCATTCTCTGCGATGGTCCATATGGGCAGGTCGCTGTGGATTTGCGCGGCCGCGGCGTCTATGCCGATGCCTACTACAACCCGACCCAGGACCTCAGCCAGGAAGCTTTGAAGAATGCCTTGAGCAGCCTGATCAGCGGGCATGCCAGCCTCGGTTATACCCCGGCGCGCGACCAGATGTACATGGTCATCGACAATCAGCGGGTCAATGGTATGGGAGCGGCGGTCAACACCCTGGAAACCTGTTACATCGGTCGCATTGCCTCCGGGTGGACCGATCGAACCGATGCTCAGAACAGCTATAACGTCAATACGGAACACACCTGGCCCCAAAGCGCCTTTGGTTCATCTGAACCCATGCAAAGTGATTTGTTTCATTTGTTTATTGCAGATGCAGTCGTCAACAGTACCCGCGGGAATCTGCCCTTTGGCAATGTGATTACCCCGGATTGGACCAATGGTGGCGCTAAGCGGGGCGGAGGTTTGTTTGAACCCCGGGACGGGCACAAGGGACGAACATCCAGAGCAGTTTTATATTTTTTTCTTCGCTATGGAAATTTCGGATCTTACATGAATTCATCGCAGGAAAACGCTTTGAGAGGCTGGCACCGAGACTTTGTTCCAGACAGTATAGAACTGCGCAGAAATGATGCGATCTACGCGCTGCAGAACAACCGCAACCCCTTGATAGACCACCCGGAATTTGAAGAGCGCATCAGTCACTTCCTCTCGACAGCAACGGAACCGGAGCGCAATACGCTTGAACTTATTGAGGAGGAAATTCGTTTTGGAAGTATCGCAGTTGGTGCTTCCATCTCCTATGATCTGGTTTTGGTGGCTGATGGCAACCGCGACATCAGCATCACACCTGAGGCGATGAGTCACCCGGATTTGAGCGTTGAATGGCCCTTGGGTCCGGTAGCTGCAGGTCAGAGTGAACTGGTGCGTATTACTTATGCACCAACTTCGCTGCTCCTTCTGCTCGACACTCTTCGCTTTTCGAGCAGCAGTGAAAATCGGACAGAGACGGCCATCGCAGTGAGCGGGAGCGCCATTCCCACCGGCCTGATAACAAACCACACTGCAGGGCCCGGATGGAATTGTCAGTTGGATGCCAACGGCGTGTTAAGCGCTAACTGGACTCAACCCGTCAGCGGTGTTTTGCGTGTTTACAGCCTGAGCGGACAACTAATTTTCTCGCAAAACGTAGAGGCTCAACAGGAACTTCGGTTGGCTGTTCCCACTTCAAGCCAGGGCTGGTATGTGGCGGAGTGGCAGAGCGAAACGGGCAACGCGAAGCAGATGCTCTACCGGCCCTAAGCCCTTGAAGCTCATAGCGCTGTCGCCAGACTCCGGGTACCTTTGTCCCGATACGGACAAATAGAATACCTTTGAACCCCGATTTCACGTCGGCTGTTATACAGAAAGAACAAGCTGATCAAAGTGCACACGGAATGTCCAAGAACCTCCTTATTGTCGAGTCGCCCGCTAAAGCAAAGACCATTGAAAAGTACCTGGGAAAGGATTTCAAGGTCACTTCATCCTTTGGCCATGTTCGCGATTTGGCCAAGAACAATGACGCTATAGATATTGAAAATGGTTATGAGCCCAACTACATTGTCCCGGAGGAAAAGAAGAAAGTAGTTGCCGAGTTGAAGAAACTGGCCAAGAGTGCGGAGACCGTATGGCTGGCTACTGACGAGGATCGCGAGGGTGAGGCCATCTCCTGGCACCTTTGCGAAGTGCTGAATCTGGATCCGAAACTGACCAAGCGCATTGTCTTTCACGAGATCACCAAGGCGGCTATTCTCAAGGCGGTGGATTCGCCCAGAACCATAGATCTGAATCTGGTCAATGCCCAGCAGGCCAGGCGCATACTCGATCGCCTGGTGGGTTTTGAACTCTCGCCTCTGTTGTGGCGCAAGGTCAGCAAGGGTTCTTCCCTTTCTGCCGGCCGGGTGCAATCGGTGGCTGTTCGCCTGATTGTTGAGCGCGAAGCGGAGATTGAATCGCATCAGAGTCAGAGTCAGTTTCGCATTCAGGCCATCTTTGCTGTGCCCGATGCCGATGGTAAAACCAGGGAACTCAAGGCTGAGGCCAGTCGCCGCCTGGACAATGTGGAAGAGGCTGAGGCTTTTCTTAACGATTGTATCGGAGCCGCCTATACCATTGAAGACATTCAGGTCAAGCCCGGTAAGCGCAGCCCGGCTGCTCCTTTTACCACCTCAACTTTACAGCAGGAAGCCAGCCGCAAACTGAGTTACTCGGTGGCCCGCACCATGACTGTGGCGCAGAAGCTCTACGAGAACGGGCACATTACCTATATGCGTACCGACTCAGTCAATCTGAGCGATCAGGCCATGCAACAAGCTGAATCAGCTATCGCAGACCGCTACGGAAAGAAGTTCTCCAAACCCCAGCGCTACAAGACCAAGAGCAGCGGGGCTCAGGAGGCCCACGAGGCCATTCGACCCACCGACATCAGTCAGGATCAACTGGGACTGAGCGGTGACGAAGAGCGTTTGTACAAGTTGATCTGGCAGCGCACGATCGCCTCACAGATGGCCGATGCGGAGTTTGAGCGGACAACAGTGCGCATAGGCATCTCCACCCGTCCCGAAGAACTTCAGGCCAAGGGTGAGGTGGTGATCTTTGAGGGTTTTCTCAAGGTCTATGCCGAGGGCAGCGATGAAGAGCCATCGGAGGAGATGGAAGGGCTTTTGCCACCCCTCAAGAGCGGGCAGGTGCTGGATATGACCCGGCTCAGCGCGACAGAGCGTTTCTCCAAGCCCTCTGCTCGATACACAGAAGCTTCGCTGGTGCGCAAACTGGAGGAATTGGGCATAGGCCGACCTTCGACCTATGCGCCGACCATCTCTACGATTCAAAAGCGCGAATACGTCACCAAGGGCGATCGCGAAGGGGAGAGCCGCAATTATGAAGTGCTGGAATTGAATCCAGCGGGAAAGGTGACCCGGAAAACGGAGAGCGAGATCACAGGCAAGGAGAAGGCCAAACTCTTCCCCACAGATATCGCTGTTCTGGTCAACAGTTTCCTGACCGAGCATTTTGAGCAGGTGCTCGACTACCATTTTACGGCCCGCATCGAGAAGCAGTTTGACGAGATCGCCGAAGGGGATACGGATTGGGCCAAGATGATAGACGGATTTTACCGGCCCTTTCACCAGCTTATTCAGGATACACTGGAGACCGCCGAACGGGTGACCGGGCAGCGTCTGCTGGGCGAAGATCCGGCTTCAGGCAAGCCAGTTTATGCCCGTATGGGACGCTATGGCGCCATGGTGCAGGTAGGGGAGACGGAGGACGAAGAAAAGCCGCGTTTTGCCAAGATTGTCGGAGAGCTGAGTTTGCAGACCATCAATCTGCAGCAGGCTCTCGAGTTGCTTTCCTTGCCCCGCACTGTGGGCACATATCGCGAAGACGATCTGGTCATCGGCTCGGGACGCTTTGGTCCCTATGTTCGAAATTCAGGAAAGTTTTATTCGATTCCTAAAGATGAGAATCCCCGCACCCTGACCATGGAGCGGGCCATTGAGATCGTCGAAGCCAAAGAAGAAGCCGATCGTCAGAAATTCATCAAGTCATTTGACGAAGAGGATATTCAGGTACTCAACGGCCGATGGGGACCGTATATCAAGCAGGGCAAGAAAAATTATAAAATTCCAAAAGATGTTGATCCGGCGGAATTGACGCTGAAAGATTGCCAGGCGATCATCAGTGCCCCGCCCAAGGCCCGCCCTAAGAAAAAGGCGAAGAAGGTCTGATAGCCCCGGCCCTATGGAGCCCAAGACGCTGAGCGACAAGGAGCTGGAAGCGATGATCTACCTGCTCGAAGATCCCGATGAGGAGGTCTATCGCAGTGTGGCAGAGCGCCTGGCGGATTTTGGTCTGCCCATCATACCGCGTCTTCAGGATGCCTGGGCGAGCAGCAGAAATACTCTGGTTCAGGAGCGCATTCCCATTCTGGCTTATCATATTCGATTTGAAGATGTACGAAGGGGTTTTGTGAGATGGTCCGAAGAAGGTGCAGAGGACTTGCTGGAGGCCGCACTGATCCTGGAGCGTTTTGTCTTTCCGGAGGCGGATATTGAAGCGCTTCGCGAGAAAGTAGCAGAACTGCGAAGAGCCATCTGGCTGGAGTTGCACCAGCATCTCAGCCTCCTGGAGCGGGTTCATGTGGTGCATCAGGTCCTTTTTCAGCGTTTGGGATATGAGGGTTCTTTGCATATGTTGCGAAAACCCGCCGGCTCATTTCTGGGCTATCTGCTGAAGAACAAAAAGGGAAATCCACAGAGTATGGCCCTGTTGGCGCTGATCATCGGGCAACAACTGGAATTGCCGGTTTACGGGGTGTGCTTTCCCCAGAACCCTCTGATGGCGCTGACCTCCGGCTATGTCATGGACTTTGACAAGGATGATTTGACCAAGGATGTCCTGTGTTATTTCTATCCCTACATGCAAGGTGCCGTCATCAGCAACGGGGACATTGAGGAGAACCTGCGTTCAGCCGATATCAGCCCGGAGCCGCTATATTACCGACCAGCGCCTAATCGACTGTTGTTCTGCGAGGTGTTGAAGAACATCGCCCTGTACTATGAAGCGGCTGAAGAGCCGGAGAGGGCCAGCGAGATGAAGGAGTTTCAGCAAATCATTCAGGGCTGAATGCTTTCAATTCCCTGGCCCTCTTTGACGAACCTGCACCTGGTCTGGCTCAATCGGGCATCAGCAACCAGGCCTTGATGAACTCGTGAAGCTCTCCGTCCAGCACAGCCTGAACATTGCTGGTTTCATGACCGGTGCGCACGTCCTTGATCAACTTGTATGGGTGCAGGACATAGTTGCGAATCTGCGATCCCCATTCGATCTTCTTCTTGGTAGCTTCTGTCTTATCCCGCTCTTCCTGCTGCTTGCGCAGTTCCAGGTCATAGAGCCTTGATTTGAGCATCTTCAGGGCCGTTTCGCGGTTGCCGTGCTGGGAACGGGATTCCTGACATTCCACCACAATCCCACTGGGCAGGTGCCGGACGCGGACGGCGGTTTCCACCTTGTTGACGTTCTGTCCTCCTGCGCCGCTGGCCCGGAAGGTATCCCATTCGATGTCCGCGGTATTGATCTGAATGTCTATGGAGTCATCCACCTCGGGATAGACGAAAACCGAAGCAAAGGAGGTGTGGCGCCGCGCACTGGAATCAAAAGGAGAGATGCGCACCAGGCGGTGCACCCCGTTTTCGCATTTGAGGTAACCGTAGGCGAAATCGCCTTTGATTTCGAGGGAAGCGGAGCGGATCCCCGCCACATCGCCGGGTTGATAGTCCAGCTCTCTGACCTGGAAGCCCCGCTTTTCGGCATACATGCGGTACATCCGCAAGAGGATATCGGCCCAGTCGCAGCTCTCCGTGCCCCCGGCACCGGAGTTGATGGTGAGAATGGCGTTGAGCGAATCCTGCTCCTCGCTCAGGGTGGTCTTCATCTCCAGATCGGCCATGATCTGATTGGCCTTGACCAGGGCGGCATCCAGATCTTCCTGGCTTGCCTCTCCAGCCTCCTGAAACTCTTCGAGTACCTCCAGATCGCTCAGAGCGGATTCCGCCTTTCGATACTCGCTGACCCAGTTCTTCTCGACCTTGAGGTTGCGCATGATCAGCTCCGCCTTTTTGGGGTCATCCCAGAAGCCGGGTTGAGAACTGACGGCATCGCCCTCTTCAATGCGGTGAAGGCGCTGATCAATTTGAAGGAAGTTGCGCAGGGTGGCCAGCTTGGAGACCAATTGTTTCTGCGTATCGGTAGTCAGAGGAGAGCGTCTTTAGGGTGGTCAATGAGCCTTTCGAGTCCGGGTACAAAGCCGGTCCCGAGGCGGGCACAAAGATAAGCCCTCAGGCCGTCAAGCAAGGGGCGAACCACGGGCTAAACCGAGTTCAATTCAAAGCGCTCAGAGCCCAGGAAAGAAGGCATCCTGCTGGTGATACAATCGGCATCGGCTTCCATAAACCCGGATGGCGATGATGTCAAATCGCAGGTAGAGACAGTCCGGCAAAGTGCACATGTAAGCTTTGGCCGCCATGCCCAGGCGGCGCTGCTTGAGATATTGCACCGCTTCTTCCGGCCTTTCGCTCTCCTGACCGGGCTTTTCCCGCCTTGTTTTAACCTCTACGATGACCAGAGTATCGTCTTTACGGGCTACCAAATCCAACTCCAGGTGCCCGCTTCTCCAGTTTCGATCCAGAATCTCATAGCCTTTCCGCCTCAGCCAGGCTTCGGCCACGGCCTCACCCCGCATGCCCAACCAGGCTCTGTTTTGGAACATCCTGCGCCCTTCGACCTGAGAAAATGCTGCGGAACCCTGCTTTTTGGGATTGTCGTTTCTTTGCATGGATGCTTTTGAGGGCGAATTTGGCTGCTGTTTTGAATCGCATGGCCATTTTTTGCAACGCATTGGTGCAATGTGCGTAACCATAGGGTACGAAACGGGTTTTTCTGAACCCCGGGCACATAAACCCTTGATTTTGCGCGTATGAACACCATGCTGATTCAAAACCGAATGGAAGCACTGATCCGGGATTTCCCCTTGCAATTGCGCCAGGCGCTGGACATAGCCGCCGCTGCCCGTCTCAAGCCGGCCAGACCGGTTCGCCATGTGCTGGTGGCCGGCATGGGCGGAAGTGGCATTGGTGCGGATTTGGTGGCCGCTTTCGCGCGGCCTGCGGTTCCCATGCAGAGCGTCAAAGACTATCATCTGCCCTCCTGGGCCGGGGAAGAAACCCTGCTGATCGCCTCGACCTATTCGGGAAACACGGAGGAAACCCTCAGCGTCCTTGAACAGGCCCTTCAACAGGGCTGCCGCATTGTAGCGGTTTCCTCCGGGGGAAGGGTAGCCGAAATCGCGGCAGAGCATGATTTTGATTGCGTCATCGTTCCTCCGGGCAGACCGCCTCGCTCTACCCTGGGCTTTTCTATCGTTCAACAGTGGAATATTCTCTGCCACTACGGCCTTTCCACCGACATGCAGGAGAGCATAGAGCGGGTAGCCAATTTTCTGGAGTTTCAGCAGGATGCCATCCGCGAGCAGGCCGCTAAATTGGCTCAGCTCTTGCTGGACCGAACACCGGTCTTGTACAGCAGTTCGGCCTGGGAGGCGGTCCTGAGGCGTTGCGTTCAGCAAATTCAGGAGAACGGAAAGATGCTCTGCTGGATGAATACCCTGCCCGAGATGAACCACAATGAGCTGGTGGGCTGGCGGGATCGCCGCGAAGACCTTGCCGTGCTCTTTTTCAGAAGCTCTCTGGACTATGAGCGAACAGCCCTTCGCATGGACATCACCCGTCAACTGATCAACGAAAGTTGCGACCGGGTGCTGGAAATCAGGGCTGAAGGACGTGATTTGCTGGAGCAGAGCTTCTACTGGATTCACCTGGGCGATTGGCTTTCGGTGGAATTGGCGGCGCTCCGCGATCTGGATCCGGTGGAAATTGCAGTGATTGACCGGCTCAAGGATGAGCTGGATCAGATTCCGTGAAATATGAAGGCAGCTCAGCGTCCTGAACATTCTTCAGACCATCAGAAGGTCGAGCCGGTCGGTGGCGGAACATCTTCTGAAGAGCTGATCTGGGCGGAGATGGGCGGAATGCCCTTCGACCAGGCCTGGGCCTTACAGGAGCGCTTGTTTAAGCGGGTGGTGGATGCCAAACTCCTGCGCAGGGAGCGCGGGGAGGCTCATAAAGACGGACTTCATTATCTTCTCTGCGGTCATCATCCCGATGTGTTTACTCTGGGGCGCAATGGCCTGGAAGAGCACCTTCTGCTGAAGGCGGAACAGTTGCGGGAGCAGGGCATAGAATTCTTCAGGATCAACCGCGGGGGCGATATCACCTACCACGGGCCGGGCCAACTGGTGGCCTATCCCATCCTTGATCTGGATTGTCTCTTTACCGATATAGGGCGCTATCTGCGCATGCTCGAAGAGTCGGTGATCCTGCTTTTGGCCGAGTACGGTCTGAATGCGGAGCGGCTTGTGGGGGCTACCGGAGTATGGCTGGACGCGGGCAATCCTTTCAAAGCTCGGAAGATCTGCGCCATAGGAATCCGGGCCGGCCGCTGGGTGACTATGCACGGACTCGCCCTGAATCTGAACACCGATCTGAGTCGCTTCGGACTGATCATTCCCTGCGGAATCGCCGATAAAGCTGTTACTTCGCTGGCTGCCGAACTGGGTGGACCCGTGGATGAGGCCGCGATAGCCCAGCGCTGGCGGGAGGTGTTTGCCCGCCTTTTCGACATGAAAATGACGCATAATCAGAATATCATAAATTATTGATCTTCAATAAGATATGCTGTGTTGATGAAGTTTTGCATTAAATTGCTGTGGAACCTGATTCCGGATCATGTCCAAACCCACCGAACGCGAACATGGGGGCAAGACGCCCCTGCGCTATGAAGAATTGAACTGGACGGTTGACCCGGGTCAGGAGCCCCTTCGCATTGATATCTTTCTGGCCTCCAGGGTCGAAAAGCTCAGTCGCAGCCGGATCCGGCAGATCGCCGATGCGGGTTTGCTGAGCGTGAACGAGGCGGTGGTCAAGGTCAACTACAAGGTCAAGCCCAGAGATCAGATCGCGCTGAGGTTGCCCAAATTTCACGAGGATCAGCCTTTGCAAGCAGAGGCCATGAATCTGGATATCCTCTATGAAGACGAGGATCTGATGGTGATCAACAAGCCCGCCGGCCTGGTGGTCCACCCCGGTTCGGGCAATTATGAGGGCACCCTGGTCCACGGCCTGCTCCACCATTTGCCGGGTGTGAGCGAGGAGGCACTCGACCCGGAACGCCTCGGGCTGGTTCACCGACTGGACAAGGATACCTCCGGCCTGATGGTCATTGCCAAGCGCCTCTTGGCCGCCGAATCCCTGTCCAGGCAGTTTGCTGAGCGCAGCACAGAACGCTTGTATGAGGCCCTTTGCTGGGGCGAAATGGAGCAGAGCCAGGGCAGCATCATTGCCCATATTGGCCGGCATCCGAGGCAAAGACTGATGTTCACCGTTTTCAGAGACGGAGAGGAGGGCAAGCACGCGGTTACGCACTACACGGTTCTGGAAAATCTGGGTTATGTATCTCGAGTAGCGCTCAAGCTCGAGACGGGGAGAACTCACCAGATCAGGGTGCATCTGCAGTCTATTGGACATCCGGTCTTTGGAGACACGCTTTATGGAGGCAACAAGGTGGTGAAGGGCACTGTGTTCACCAAGTACAAGCGCTTTGTAGAAAACTGTTTTTTGCTTATGCCCCGGCAGGCTCTGCATGCCAGAACACTGGGCTTTACGCATCCGGCCACCGGAGAGCGAATGCGCTTTGAACGGGACCCGCCGGAAGACCATTTGGAGTTGATTCAGCGTTGGAGGCGGTATGCCGGGGCTTTGGGACTCGGCTCAGAAGAAGGCCAATCCGAGACCGATTTTTTAGTAAGCGGGGAACCCGAGGACTGAGAAATTCCGTTATTTGTATAGCAGCAATGACTGCTGGGTATCATTTCGATTTGCCCTTCGCCTTCAGAATCGGTAACTTCGGTTGTTGATTCCCGGTGTTCTTTTGATGCACTACCACCTCACATTATCGCAAACTCCTCATGAAATTCTTCGAACCCGCCCGATTGATTGGCTTGTCCATGCTGTTTTTGGGGCTTTTGGGAACAGCCCAGGCTCAACAGGCCGAACGATGCGGTCACCAGCATGCGCTCGATCGTCTTTACGAGCGCCAACCCGATGCCCGCGCTTCGGTTCAGGCAGCCGAACAGGCCGTGGAAGCCTACCTGCAACAGCCTCAGGCCCAGTTAAGGGTAGAGGAAGATATCATCTATATTCCCACGGTTGTCCATGTCGTTTACAAGACTGCGGTGCAAAACATCAGCGATGAACAAGTTTTTTCTCAGATTGATGTGCTCAATGAGGACTTTGCCCGATTGAACGTCGACTGGACCAGCTTGCGCGCAGATTTTACCAGTTTGGCTGCAGACACCCGTATTCAGTTTTGTCTGGCCGAAAAGAATCCCCTGGGCGTGCCCAGCAATGGCATTGTCCGAAAGGAAACGGGCAAGAATAGCTTCAACGATTCGGATACGATGGGCTGGGATGGGGTTAAGATGGCTGACTACGGGGGCTCGGATGCCTGGCCACGCAATGATTATCTCAATATCTGGGTTTGCAATCTGGATCCTACCAGTGGAGTACTGGGCTATGCCTATCCTCCGGGTGTTGCCTCCTGGCAGGATGGAGTGGTGATCAATTTTCGATTTTTCGGCCGGGTAGGGGTGTTGACTCCTCCCTTCAACCGCGGTCGCACAACCACCCATGAAGTGGGTCACTGGTTGGGACTCAGGCATATCTGGGGGGATGGAGGCTGTGGAATTGATGATGGCATAGATGATACCCCTGCAGCAGGAGGCCCAAACTTTGGTTGTCCTCTGGCCACGACAGCGAGCTGCGGAAGTCTGGATTTATGGGAGAACTTCATGGACTATACCGATGACCGCTGTATGGTCATGTTCACGGAAGGTCAGGGAGACCGTATGCGCGCGATTTTGAATTCAGTTCGCAGCACAATCCCCGTTTCACCCAAGTGCTACTTCAATACAGCTATTGAGGAGATTCCCGGGCAGTTTATGGAGGACTTGCTGCTCTATCCCAATCCGCTCAGCGGGCAGAGCCTTCAGTTAAGCTGGACGGCCACCCAGACCTCTGCAGAGGCGCTGATCCGGGTGTTTGATGCTACTGGGCGCATGGTGGCAAGTATGGTTGAGCCTTCGGGCAGTGGAACGGCCCAGCTCGCGCTTTCGGGTCTACCCAATGGCATTTATATGCTACAACTCAGCCAGGATGGTCGTGATCAGGTCAAGCGCTTTGTGATAGCCCGCTAAATAAGGGATGAGCGGAGCTGCGCGGTCGCTTATGCACATTAAAAGTCTATTCGCCTTGAGTCAAGATGCACAAGCTATCCTCTATAGCTTTGACTGAATGCGTTAGCTCTATCGGTATTTCCAATTCGTCATACTGTTTGAGTTCAACCACTCTGTTCTCTTCTTGGTAGAGCACAGCACCTTCCAGTACCGTCAGTTTTGAGGGTATATGAGCTTTGTGTTCTTCTAATCTCATTCCCTTGTTGAACCCCACAATAAGTACTTTGAATTCCTTGCCATGATGAAGTGACTTTGCCACTGGCCGTTTCGATGCTTTTAGCTCCTCTTTTATTCTTTTAATGATCATTTATTGAAAACTTGTTGAGTTGGCTTGGCATCCAATTGAGGAGTTTTGCCTGAGGTTGATTCCGGGTGCATTAAGTTTCACGAGAACTAGTCAGAGCCTGGTCCGGGTGCGTGTTCAACTTCTTAACAATGGCAGAAGAAGCCCTATCGGAGTAAATGCCATATGCGTTTAACAGAACTCCTTTCAAATTCTTGATCTTGGAAGAAATGGCATAGATGATCATATTGTCACCAGGATCGCTTTCTCCTTCGAATCGATAAAAGTCATCAATCTCAAAGTCATCAGGTGATAGCATGATTTTCTTTAGATCATCAACCAGAAAGTCCTCATCCTTCAAAATTGAAAAATCAATGTTATAACCCCGCTTTTTCAGGTCGGCCAGTGCTTCGGTGACTGTATCGTAACTTTTTCTATTCATTGGTAGATTTTGATAATATATATATTAAATAGATGGCGTTAATTGGTCGTTTTGCTTAGCTTATGAGTGAACGGAAGCGAGTTCTTCACAGATTTCTGCGCATAACTTGCATGCTTCAGCACATTCCCTGCAGCTTTCATGGTGCGACGCGTGTTTGGCGCATTCTGTTGAGCAGTCCCTACATATTCTAGCGCATAAAGCGCAAAGTTCCTTTCCATAATCAGATCCTCTTGCTTCAAACCTGGCACACATTGAGCAGATGTCAGCACAATCGCGGCAAAGTGAGATGCATCTTTTGTTCCCGGATTCTATACAATCGGTGATGCACTTTTCGCAGGTTACCACGCATGCCAGACAAGCCTCAATACAACTTGAAATATTCATAAGATATATTTTATTTGTAAATTATACCTCTTTCGGAAGAAATCTAACCCATCTTGAAGAGTTAAAAGATGCATATCTAAACATTAATCTTGCAATATTCACACATTTTATAAAATCCATAGCACGCACAGCGGGCACTTCGCCATGGCATCTGGTAGTTGTTGCATTGTTTCCTGAATTTGGCGGTGGCACTCCTGGGGTCTATTTCTTCATAAGTAGTTCATAATGAGTTAATTGTGTGGTTTTTTGATACTTTGAAGCTTGATTTTGACTGCTGTCAGACTTATCATTTTACGTTTTTATCCTGACCTTTCGGCAAACAACTTCCACCATGAAAACAACTTTACTGTTTGCCATCATTCCCTTGTTGTGCGCTTGGCTGCCACAACACCTCAGTGCGCAGGTTTGCGATCCTTCTACAGCACCGCAGAATCTGGTTTCTACATACATTCCGGGTACGGGCGCTCTGCTGGAATGGGATGCCGTTCCGGGCAGCATAGGCGTTAACATTCGAGTTGATCTCCCTTCGGGATCGGTGTTCAACAAGAGAATCATTGGATTTGAACAAGATCAGTTCAGCGTGCCGGATGGCTTGATGAGCCCCGGTACATACACCTGGAGGGTGCAGGCTGCCTGCAGCACCATCCCACCTTATTCAGTTACCCCAATTTCGGCTACATCATCGTTCAACAAAGGAGCTCCGGGTTGCCCCGCAACGGTCACTGATATCGATGGAAATGTCTATAACACGGTAAGTATTGGAAGCCAGTGCTGGATGGCGGAGAATCTCAAAACTGAGAATTATCAAAACGGCGATCCCATACCCGGAAATCTCGATGCCGCAAGCTGGGCGGGAACAAGCAGTGGGGCATGGGCTGTTTACAATGGAATTGCCGCCAACAAGGCTACCTACGGACTGCTCTACAACTGGTATGCGGTCAACGATGCCCGTGGCCTTTGCCCCAGTGGATGGCATGTGCCAACCGATAACGAGTGGACCACCCTGACGGATGGTTTAGGAGGAAGCGCGGTGGCCGGTGGAAGCCTCAAACAAACGGGAACAACGTCTGCTGGCACCGGATTGTGGTTCTCTCCCAACACTGGAGCAACGAATTCGAGTGGCTTCACGGGTATTCCGGCGGGTAATCGCAACTTTAATGGGGAAACTTATGCACCAGTTGGACTTAACTGTCTTTGGTGGACTTCGACCAAGATCGGCGGTAGCAGTCCATATTATCGGGCGGTTTATTACAACAACACTACGGTGGGAAGATTCCTGCTCTTGGAGACCTACGGAGGTTCTGTGCGCTGTATCAAGGATTAAGCTTGCATAAATCCAAAGGATCTAGGACCCGGATCGGTTTTAAAGCCGGTCCGGGTTTTTTCTATATAAAATGATGTACTTATTGTTATCCTCTTTAGTACCCGGCCCTGAATGGATATCAATCACAAAAAGTACATTTCCGGCAATCGGAACCGCGATGGAGCATTGAGAAATATGAGGCACATGCACTATCTTGTTGCTAAACATGAATGGGCTTTCCGCGCTGCCTTTCCATGACCCATTTGCATTCAAAGGGCTGGGGCTAGCTGCGAGTTTGACCACTTTAGCCGCAATCCCCCCAATGTTTAAGGCTATCTTCTTCTGCTTAGGCTTACTTCCTATAGCGCTGTTTGGACAGAGCTTGTGCGATCCATCCTCAGCGCCCCAAAATCTAAGCGCAGAGTTCATGGAAGGATTCGGGCTCTTATTGCAATGGGATGCAGTGCCCGGCAGCAGAGGAGCCCAAATCAGGGTGCAATTACCATCAACTGAGGTTCACAGCACCCGGATATCCGGTTTAGAGCCTGACCATTGGCTCATCCCCGAATGGAGAGTTGTTCCCGGACTCTACACCTGGAGAGTTCAGTTGAGTTGTGATGATGTGGCGCCATATCAATTAAGTCCAGTGTCTGAGCCGGATACTTTTTATAAAGGACCAAAGGTGCTCTGCCCCTTGTCTGTTTCAGATATCGAAGGCCATGTTTATCCGATTGTTGCCCTGGCAGATCAGTGCTGGATGGGAGAGAATCTCAAGACACGTCTTTATTCCAATGGTGACAGTATACCGTTCAATCCAGCATCAGAAGACTGGCGCATGTTGAATTCAGGCGCGGCATCATCATATATGTTTAATAATGAACATAATTCAACATATGGTTTGTTGTACAATTGGTATGCTGCAGTGGATAGTCGGGGGCTTTGTCCTGAAGGCTGGCACCTTCCGCTTAACAGAGAGTGGAAATCTCTCATTGTTTACCTGGGTGCGTCAGATATAGCTGGCGGTTCATTAAAAAGTACAGGTACTTTGGGCGCCGGCACCGGTCTTTGGCAGGCTCCCAATACCTCGGCAAGCAACAGCAGTCAGTTTTCAGCGGTACCGGCGGGCTTCCGATCAGACAACGGCACCTTTTATAATATAGGATATTCGAGTTCCTGGTGGACGGCATCGGATTACAATGCTGTCGGCGCCTGGAACAGAGAGGTGGATTACTACGGAGCTCGGATATACCGATTGGGCAGTTATAAACGCACAGGATATTCGATAAGATGTGTGCAGGATTGAAAACCTACAAGCTCCTTTTTGATGAAGAGGAGTACTCGGGGTTCTGCCCTGGGGATGAAGCTTTTTCCGCCCCCTTGAGGTTCAACCGTATCTTTGTCCGGGTTGTTTACCCTATAAAATCATGCCTGAACCCGCTAATCTCGCCAACCTGCTCAGCATAGGTTTGGCAGACCCCGAACTCCAGCGAATAGCACAAAAAGTGCAAGAGCAAAAGCGCCTTTCCCCCGCTGAAGGGCTGTATCTCTTTGAAAACTGCGATCTGGGACTGCTGGGAAGCATGGCCAATGCCGTCAGAGAGCGTCTGCACGCCGATGTGACCTACTTCAACCGCAATTTTCACATCGAACCCACCAATCTCTGTGTGTTCGACTGCAAATTCTGTTCCTACTCCCGTCTGATCAAACACAAGGATCAGGGCTGGATCATGGACAAGGATCAGATCCTCCACATCGTGCGCCGATATGAGGGCCAGCCGGTCACCGAGGTCCATATCGTCGGCGGGGTTCTGCCACAGATGAATCTGGTCTGGTTCGGCGATGTGCTCGAAGGCATCAAGGCCCTTCGACCCGACCTGCACATCAAGGGATTCACCGCCGTGGAGCTCGATTACATGTTCCGCAAGGCCAAGGTCAGCATAAAGGAAGGGCTTCAGTTTCTCATGTCGAAGGGCCTCGGCTCCCTTCCCGGCGGAGGAGCGGAGATCTTTGACGAGGAGGTTCGCTCCCAGATCTGCCCCGACAAGTGCGACACGGCTACCTGGTTGGAGATACACGAAACTGCGCATCAACTGGGGATGAAGAGCAACGCCACCATGCTCTACGGCCATATCGAATCCTATGCCCACCGCATTGATCATATGGACCGACTAAGGGCTTTGCAGGATCGCACGGGCGGTTTCAACACCTTTATCCCCCTCAAATTCCGCAATCAGGACAATCAGATGAGCCATGTGCCGGAGAGCACTCTGATAGAAGACCTGAAGACCTACGCGGTAGCCCGGGTTTACCTGGACAATATTCCCCACCTCAAAGCCTATTGGCCCATGCTGGGAAGGGATTCTGCACAGCTCAGCCAGGCCTTCGGAGTCAATGACCTGGACGGCACTATAGACGACAGCACTAAGATCTATTCCATGGCCGGATCAGAGGAGCAGGTCCCGGCACTGAGTACAGAGCAATTGGTGGAGTTGATCTCGGCCGTCGGGCGAAGGCCGGTAGAGCGCGACACCCTCTACGGCACCATTCGCGAGTACAGCGGGGATGACTTTGCCGAAACAAAAAGCACACCCAGCCGCCAGGCTTCAACTCAAGCCAGGGTATGAAGGAAGGGCTGGAAGCAGCAGGCCAGCAGACCCGGGAGATCTATCTGGTTCGACACGGACAGACGGATTTCAACCGCCAGGGCATAGTGCAGGGCAGGGGGGTAAACTCAGCCCTGAATGAAACCGGAATAGAGCAGAGCCAGAGATTTTATAAAGCTTATAAAAATACTAAGTTTGATCATGTTTATGTGTCTTCTCTGCTCAGAACGCGCCAAACCGCTCAGCCCTTCATCGACAGCGGACACCCCTGGACTGCTCATCCCGAGTTGGATGAGATTGACTGGGGTCACAGTGAGGGAAAGCGAGCGAGCCCGGAGATGCGCAAGGACTACAAGCGCATCATTCAGGGTTGGTCCCAGGGGCAGCTTCAGGTAGCTCTACCCGGCGGGGAAAGCCCCCTTGACGTCAAGATGCGCATGGAACAGTTCGTGGAACACTGGAAGACGCAGAGCCATCAGCGCAGCCTGGTGGTCAGTCACGGTCGGGCCATGCGTGTGCTGATCTGCGTTTTGTTGGGGCGGCCACTGGAGCATATGGAGCAGTTTGAACACGGCAATCTGAGCCTCTACTACCTGAACTACGAACAAAACCGCTTCAACCTCTTGCTTCGCAACACAGACCTGCATCTGCGGGTCACTTCCTGATATGGAAAAAATCAAGCTCAGCGCGGTCGCCTACCACAATACCCGACCCTTTCTCTACGGTCTGGAGCGCAGTCCCCTGGCGGATCAACTGGACATCAGTCTGGATATTCCCGCAGAGGGTGCGCGAAAGTTGCAACGCGGGCTGGTCAAGCTGGCGCTCGTTCCGGTCGGTGTGCTCAACAGCGTTCCCAAGGCCCGCATCTTCAGTCAGTGGTGCATCGGCTGTGACGGACCGGTGCAAACGGTTTGTCTCTATGCGCAGAAGCCCATTGAAGAACTGAGCCATATCTGGCTGGATTACCACTCGGTCACCTCAGTTCGCTTGCTAACCCTCTTGTTGAGAGAGTACTGGAAGCTCAAGCCGGATTTGGTGCCGGCCAGTCCAGGATTTCGGACGCGCATTGAAGGCAGAACCGGTGCTCTGGTCATCGGAGACCGGGCCATTGGCCTGGAGCGTGAATATCCCTTTGTCTATGATCTGGGACAGGTCTGGAAGGAGTGGACCGGCCTGCCCTTTGTCTTTGCCGTTTGGGTGAGCACCAGAGATCTGGATCCGGATTTTGTCCGGGTCTTCAATGCGGCGCTCGGAGACGGCGTGGGGCGCATTGCCGAAATGGTGGGGCTGGAACAGGTTGCCCTTCCCCCGCAGTTTGACCTGATGGACTACTTAACCAAAAAGATCAGTTATCCCTTGGATGAGCCTAAGCGCCAGGCACTTGAGCGATTTCTCCGTCTGTTGAATCACGCTCCGGCCCGCTGGTGGACAGGGGAGCATCGCTCAGAATTCTCAGTACCTGGCTGATCATGTCCTCAACCAGCGCGGAGGGATTTTGGGCAAACTCACCATTGATCCGGTTGGCCAGTATGACATTGATCGAAAGGCATCTATGCCCGAGCAGGGCACCCAGGCCATAGATGGCCGCCGTTTCCATCTCAAAATTGCTCACGCGATGCTCGCCAAATCGCATGCCCGAGAGGCGCATGGGCAGGTCCGGCATGACGGGTTGAAGGCGCAGACTGCGGCCCTGGGGGCCGTAGAATCCGGGGCAGGTGGCGGTTATACCCCTGGCGAAATCCGCTCCGAACCAGTTCAGCAGTTCCGGGTCAGCGGGGCAGAGGTAAGGCGGAAGGGGAAAGGCGTCCAGTTCGCAGGGCCAGGGCAGCCCGGCGGATCCTCCTGCCTCGGGTTGTTGCCCCTTTGGAGGGCCAAACTGGATCCGGGCATCGGGATCGAGATACCAGGAAAGCAGCCCGTCCAGGCCAAGACCGTGGCTGGAGCAGACCAGTTTGCCCACGGGTATGTCCGCCTGCAAGCTTCCCGAAGTGCCCAGTCGAATGATGTTGAGTCGCCGGTGCTGATCGCGGGGCTTACGCCCGGCCAGATCCAGATTGACCAGAGCGTCGAGTTCATTGAGCGCTATGTCGATGTTGTCGGTGCCAATGCCGGTGGACAATACCGTGAAGCGCCGCTCCCCAATTCGACCCGTACAACTGCGGAACTCGCGCTTCTCCAGTTCAAACTCAAGGGCATCAAAATGCCGGGCCACTTTGGGAACCCTGCCCGGATCGCCAACCGTCAGGACAGTAGGGGCAATTTGCTCCGGTTTGAGCGCCAGGTGGTAGATGCTGCCATCGGCATTCAGTACGAGCTCGGAGCGCTGCAGGGAGCCCTGAGTATTGCTGCTTGGATTTGAACTTCTGGCCATGGGACAAAGCTAAGGATAGCCTTTGGGAGGCAAATCCTGCGCTATTCCGAGCTTGCATGTGCTTCATTTAGGCAGAAAGGCAAGAGACTATCTTTGCGCGGTGAGTATTCGCCGCATCAAGATCAACCGCCTGCTGGTCCCTACGGACTTTTCATCCTTGTCCCTTCAGGCGCTGGAGTATGCGGTGTTTTTGGGGGCTCGTTTCAAGGCGGACATCGATGCGCTTCACGTATTGGAAAGCGGGCAGAGCAGGGAGTCAGAGAGCGGCAAGTCGCTGGCTGAGGCCTCTCTGGAAAGGGTTCAGAGTCAATGGGCTCAAATCACCGGGCACCTGCCCGTGGATCCCAGTATTCGATTCCAGGCCCATGTGGATCAGGGCAAGATCCACGAGTGCATTCTGGACCAAGCTGCGAATTGGCAGAGCGATTTGCTGGTTATGGGCACCCACGGGATTCTGGGCATGAATCCGCTGACCCGGTTTTTTCTGGGTTCCAATGCCAACCGCACGGCGGCCAATATCCAGATTCCCGCCCTGACCCTGCGTGAGATACCCCGGCCTCTTCAGTGGAGCGAGATCCTGCTCCCTCTTGATCTGACCAAGCAAACCCGGGGAAAGGTGCAATTTGCCATCAGCCTGGCCCGCTTGTTCTCCAGTCGTCTGCATTTGTTGGCGGTAGCCGATTACTTCGAAACCCTGCAGCGCAAGACCGGGAGTCTTGAACTTATGCTGGAGGAGCAGGCGGCCATCATCCGCTCCAACGGCCTGGATTGCAGCACAGAGGTCATTCGACATGACGATGTGGCCCATGCTGTGGTGGGTTATGGCGAAGAAATCAACGCCGACCTCACGGTCATTGTCACCGCAGAAGAAGGCAAACTGGACAGCCTGCTGATGGGTTCCCGAGCTTCCAGGGTGATTGCTACTTCGAGGCGGCCCGTGCTCAGTTTGAGACCGGCCAATCTGAAGAGCATCCTGCAGGATTGAGGTTCTCACGAACGGTTTTAAGGCTTGCGTATGCTCCATCTTCGGAGGCCGCGTCCGCGAAGTACAGCATGCGGTAGTCCCGGGTCTTGAGTTCACGCAGAATCTCCTCCGCTTCTCCGCGCGGCAGCAGTACTCTGAGCATCAGTTGATCCTGACCGTATTCCCGGCTCAGCACTTCAGCACCCCGGCTTTTAAGGAGGTGCTCCGCTTCGCCCATGCGCTCCAGGCTGATGTGAAGGGTATAGCCATCGAGCAGGGTCTTCACAACGATCTGCGCCGCCTCAAGTGCGACGGCAGCTCCGGCTTTGTAAGCATGGGTCAGGCCTGAAAGACCGAGCTTGATTCCTCCGAAATAGCGCACCACGGCCACGAGGACCTGGGTCAGGTCAGCCGAGTCAATCTGGCCCAGAATGGGCCGTCCTGCACTGCCGGAAGGCTCCTGGTCGTCGTTACAGCGAAAGGCGTCCCCGGTAAAGCCCAACCTCCAGGCATAGGCGACATGACGCGCTTTGTGGTGATCCTCTCTGATCTGTTCCAGAGCCAGTCTTATGCCTTCTTCATTCGCTACCGGTATGGCCACACCGATAAAGCGGCTGCCCTTTTCGCGGTACTCTCCCTGTGCGGGTGCCAGGAGGGTTCGGTAAGCAGGATCTTTCTCCGACATAGAAGGCCAATGTTCCGGGTTCTTTAAACCGGGCTAATTTTCAAAGCTAAGCTGTTAGCTTTGTGCACTACAATATACCATTATGCATACTAAACTATTTGGTCTGTGCAGTCTTTTTTGCCTGATTTTGTTGTCCAACCGCCCCCTGCAAGCACAGGAGTATCTGGGCTACAGCCACAGCAACTACGCCGGTGTCCACGGAATCTTTACCAACCCCGCCTCCATTGCCGACAATCGCTACGTCGTTGATGTTAATGTGATTGGGCTTTCTCTGAGCTTTGAGAACGACTTTCTCAAGCTGAGAAACAAAGGCTTTCTGGGTATGGGCAATTTCTCAGAATCCTATGCCGATTGGACGGATTTCAGAGAAAAGGCACTCTTTGTCGATTTTGACGGGACGCAAAGAGGTGAGACGGCCAAGCTCTATCTGGGACTGGATGTCATGGGCCCTTCGGCTTTGATCAGCTTATCTCCCAATGATGCCATTGCCCTTGGCGCCCGCTACCGCGTCATGACCAATTTTGATGATTTGGGCGCAGAAGCAGCTCGTCTGGCTATCGATGAATTTGTCGTGCCACCGCTTTGGGGCAGAAATTTTGAATCCGATGGTGCCAGCCTGGACATCATGGCCTGGGTGGAATACTTTGGCAGCTATGGCCGGGTGCTCTGGCAAGACCAGAACCACTTGCTCAAAGCGGGTTTGACGGTCAAGTTGATGCAGGGAGTTGCCGGAATGTATATGTACGCAGACGATCTTAACTACAATTTCACGAACGACGATATCCTAACCCTGCAGCAAAGCACGCTGTACTACGGTCATTCAGAGAACTTTGAGATCACCGAGTACAACGATCTATACTTCAATTTCGATGCTCTGGGCATTGGGGCTGATGTGGGATTGAT
Source organism: Chitinophagales bacterium (assembly GCA_041751015.1). Classification (GTDB taxonomy): domain Bacteria; phylum Bacteroidota; class Bacteroidia; order Chitinophagales; family BACL12; genus WGOA01. The sequence continues at coordinate 33,074 of JBGSYF010000014.1, read as the reverse complement.
CTATGAGTGGAGGCCTGATGGTGCTGCTTACAATGGGCGAACCGGCGAACAAAAAATCAATAAGGACGACCGCTCGGCCACCCGTTACAAACTCAAGGCAGGCTTTTCTGTGATGGACATCGGCGCCATTCGCTTCAACCGCGATCCGGACAGCTATGACCGCCCCATTGGCAGCATCAGCGTGGTGGATTGGGACTTAACCCAGGTGCAGTTCAACAGCATACAGGACTTTGATGATACCTTGAACAATCGCTTTCCGACGAGTGTGCAGAGCAATGAAACCCGTTTTGGCATGTCCCTGCCCACGGCCATCAATCTCTTTTTAGATTATCAGGTTTATCAGGGTTTTTATCTCGGCGCCAGTGCCTGGATGTCGCCCAGAGGGAACAACAACTTCAACAAGGTTCACGGAGTCTCCAGAATCTCACTTCAGCCCCGCTACGAAATGCGCTGGTTTGAAATCGGACTTCCCGTGAGCTACCAGAATTTCAGCGGTGTTGATGCAGGGCTTTACTTCCGGGCGGGACCGGTGGTATTCGGCTCCTCCAATCTATTGAGCAAGACCTTCCAGGACACCATTGATGGAGCCAATATCTTCATGGCCCTCAAGATTCCCATCCTCTTTGGCCGGATGACCGGCTCTTACGGCTCGGGCGATTCGCGATCCTGAACCCGGATCTCCAGTTCGTCCCGGCCATGTTCTGATGGAAGGGCTGTGCGCTCCTGAAGCAATCCCGGTGCAGGAACCGCCGATACGCCGCTGCCCAGGCGGTGTTGGGTGCTAAAGATGCGCGCTTCATCCCAAAGCCCTGCTTCTATAAAGGCCTTGTGTGTCATCGCTCCCCCTTCGACCATCAAGCTGTTGATGCCTTTTTCAACCAGGATGCGAAGCAGCTTTGGAAGCATCTGACGATCTTGTTGAAGGGCCAGTATCTCCACTCCGGGCAGCAGATAGCGCTCCGGGGGAAGCTCGGGTGGACGCACCAACAGGGTAGGGGCATCATTGTTGAGGACACGCGCATCCTGAGGAAGCTCCCCATATCGATCCAGGACTATGCGAACAGGAGGCCTTAGCGCTGAGCCACTGCGATAAGCGGGGGCCAAACGCGGGGTGAGCAGTGGGTCATCCATGATGATGGTTCTGGCACCCACAAGTATGGCAGCGCAGTCGGCTCTCCACTCGTGCACCATGCGATTGGCCCAGGAGCCGGTGAGACGAGCGGGTTTCCCTCCCTGGGCAGCAATGAATCCATCTGCGCTTTGAGCCCATTTGAGCAGGATCCAGGGGCGGCCTTTTTCCATCTGGGTAATAAAAGCACGGTTCAGGTTCCGGCACTGCCTGTGCAGGACATCTTCTTTGATCTGAACACCCGCCTCGCGCAACATGGCTATGCCCTTGCCGCTCACCTGTGGATTGGGGTCGGTCATTCCGATGACCACTCTGGGGATTCCTAGCCGGACAATCTCTCTGGCGCAAGGAGGCGTCTTGCCCTGGTGGGAACAGGGCTCCAGGTTTACATATAAGGTAGATTGGGCTATGAGGTGTTTATCCTGCCCGGACACCGTGGCAATCGCTTCAATCTCAGCATGAGCCCGACCGAATCCCCTGTGATAGCCCTCCCCAATGATGCGATCTTCATACAACAGCAGTGCCCCGACCATGGGATTGGGCGCTACGCGCCCGCGGCCCAGAGCGGCTAGCTCCAAACAGCGTTGCATATAGATCTCATGCCCTTCCACAAGGGCAAAGATAGGTTCTACCTTTGCCCGCAGAGAGGCTCTCAGAATGGAAAACATAGCCCAGGCATACCGACGATTCTACCAGGCTCTGTTGCCGGTCTTCGGGGAAAGGGAGGCCAGGGCGAGTGCCAGAGCCCTCTTTGAGGACGCCTTTGGCATAGAGCACGCAGCTCGGCAAGATGGAATATTCAGCGCTCAGCAACAGCAGATTTTGGAGGACTATTGCCGGCGCATGCTCATAAAGGATGAGCCTCTGGCCTACCTGACCGGAGTGGCACATTTCTGTGGTTTAAAAATTCATATAGATTCTCGTGCCCTGATTCCCCGGCCCGAGACCGAAGAATGGGTGCATCAGATCATTGGCGAATTGAGGCAGTTTTCCAAACAGCTTACTCCGGGCAAAGCTGATTCAGACTACCCGCGCCTGCTTGAAATCGGGACGGGAAGCGCCTGCATTTCCCTGGCCCTGGCTCATCATTTGCCAGGAGCAAAAGTCTTCTCAACCGACATCAGCGATGAGGCGCTGGAGTTGGGCAAGAAAAATACCATACTACATGGTATATCAATACAATTTTTGAAGAGTGATTTTCTCAATCCTTTGGAGCGGTATACGCTGCCTGAGTTTGATGTGCTCATCAGCAATCCGCCCTATATTGATCCGGAAGAAGCGCCCTCGCTTGAAGCCCGTGTGCGGGACTTTGAACCGCATAAGGCGCTCTTTGCTCCACACGGCGATGCGCTGGCTTTCTACCGGGCAGCGGCTGAGTTTCTATTAGAGCGAAAGGAGCCCATGACGCAGGCCCGCAGTGAAGCTGAATGGCCAGAGGCTTTACCACTGGCCTATCTGGAATGCAGTGCTCTAAGAGCACAGGAGGCTGCCCAATTGATGAGGGATGCCGGCTTTGACTCGGCGATCAGACATGACATGGCCGGTCATGAACGACTGTTGATCGTATACAAAAAGTCAAGCTAAATCTCTCAGGCCCGTTGTGAAAGACAGGCCAGGCTGCAGAGGCGATAGAGCATACGAGCGCCCACATTGGCATCCCATTCGTTCTTGCCTCCGGCATCCGGAGCCACTTCATTGAGGTCAAAACCGAGGATGCGGCGACCAGAGCGCACCACTTCGCCCAGCAAGAAAGAGGCTTCGGAGAAACTCATGCCGCCTGGAACCGGGGTTCCGGTATTGGGGCAAAGGGAAGGATCCAATCCGTCTATGTCAAAGCTGATCCAGATCTGTTCGGGAAGAGCCGAGACGATCTTCCGGCAGATGGAATCCCAATCTTCTCCGGCATAGCGGCGAGCATCCAGTTGATATTGATAGAAGGCCGTGATGCGCTCATCGCTGCTGATCATGTCGTTCTCCGCTTTGCAGACATCGCGCAGCCCAACCTGAACCAAACGCGGGACTCCGGCTTTGAGCGCGTTGTCCATAATGGAGGCATGGGAATGCGCAAAGCCCTCATAGGCCACTCTCAAATCGGCATGAGCATCAATCTGCAGGATACCCATGTCGGGATGAGCAGCGAGAACAGCTTGTATGGCCCCAAGCGGCGTGCTGTGATCGCCGCCGAGAACAGCCGGAATCTTGCCTTCCTTCAGCGTCTCTGCACTGCGTTCAAAGACCCATTTGCGCAGTGCTTCGGTTTCGCGGTTGACGCGTTGCACCACCGAGTTTTCGGAAGTAGTATCCGGTTCGGCACCGTTCTCCAGCAAGCGCAGATATTCGCTTACTGAAGGTCGAATGAGGCGGTTGCGGCGGGCCCATTCCTCCGATATGTCCAGAAGGAAGAATCCCTCTTTCCAGCTATCGGGGTAATCGGGGTCGAACAAGTCCAGTTGTGGCGAAGCTTCGCGAATGATGCGGGGACCGGCTGCGCTTCCGGGCCGATAAGAAGCCGTGGCATCCCAGGGAACCGGCAACAGGATCACCCTGGATTCGACATAATTGAAGGGCAGACCGAAGATCTGCGCATGGGCGGCACCCACCCCGTTGGGGTCAAAAGCGGCCAGTTTTTCCTCCCGGTTCAAATGGAACAATTGTCGTTATGCGAAATAGTCTGAGGGCTAAAAAACGCTGCCCTGCTCATCGCCTGCTTATCGCGGAAAAGCCTTGAAGATCAATACGCCGCCGCCTTGGCAGCAGCATGCTCTTTGTTTTCGACCATCTCACGGGTAAAAGTGGGCAGACAGAAGGCTCCGCGATGCACTTCGGCATTGTAGTAGCGCAACTTGTGCTGGCGACAGAATTGGTTGATTCGCTCTGTATCCAGCCCGTCGAGCGGATGCCCTTCGCCCTTGATGGACCAGGAGAAGCTCCACATTCCGCTGGGGTAGGTGGGGATATGGGCGAGGTAGCAATGCACGCTTCCCCCGCCAAAGACGCGGCGGTAGCAGGCGTAGATTTCGCGGAACAGTTCGGGCGCGTAGTGGGGACTTTCGCTCTGCGTGATTTGAATGCCCCCGGGCTTGAGGATGCGCAGGACGTGGCGGTAGAAATCTTCGGTGAACAGCCCTTCTCCCGGGCCAACCGGATCGGTGGAGTCCACCAGAACCAGATCAAAACCGGCGTCGGCGGCCTGTTCCACATAGGCAATCCCATCCCCGACAATCAGTTCCAGTTTGGGGTGGTCAAAGGAGCTGGCTATGCCCGGCAGGTGTTCCTTGGAGGCTTCGATGACCTTTTCATCAATCTCCACCATGACCACTTTCTCGAGCTCTTCGTGGCGCAGTAACTCGCGTATGGCTCCTCCGTCTCCGCCTCCAATCACCAGGACCTTGCGCGGCTCGGGATGGCTGAACATGCCCACATGGGCGATCATCTCGTGGTAGATGAACTCATCGACCTCCGTGGTCATCACCATGCGATCCAGGGTCAGGGTCTTGCCCCAGGCATAGGTGTCGTAAACCTCGACCAATTGAAAGGGCGACTGTTCGCGGTAGAGTTGCTTGCCGGTGTGGCGGAAGCTCTGTGCGATGTTTTCGCTGCGCTCGGTAAACCAGACGTTGCGGCTGTACTTGGGAGTGATGGAGGACTCGGACGAAAAGCCGGGGCTCTGCCCATTGGGTGCGCTTTGAACGTGTCCGACCATCTGCTCGCGCTGCTCCTCCATTTCCTGGCGGGTGCCGGGAATCAGGCCCAACTGACCGCGGAGCATCTCAATGCTGGAACCGGACTTGGCTTCGAGCAGCCTCTTGAGCTCATTATAGGCGATCCAGGGATCAACGGTATCGCCGCAGGTGAACAGATCCACGGCAGCGTAGCCGTATTCCGGCCAGGTGTGGATCGCCAAATGGCTTTCCTGAATGACCACTACTCCGGACACTCCGAATGGAGAAAAGTGGTGGAAAGTCGAATTGATCACGGTGGCATCGGCCTTGCGGGCGGCGGCCACCATGCTTTGCTCGATGTAGGGAACATCGTTGAGCAGTTCATTCCGGCAATCGAAATACTCCACCAGGATGTGTCTGCCAAGCGAGTGCATAAGCCTTTGTTTATTACCTGATTAGGCCGGTGAAGATACCAAAATAGGGTAACTTTGTGTCCAACATTTTAAGCGCTGTGCTGTTGCCCTGATCACCTGGGCATGCTCCTTCAGCGCGAGTTGAACGTCTTCCTTCTGTTGTTTTGATAGTGGCCATTTTTTTCACTGCCACCCACAGAACCCACTTTTTTGCTCAACCCCATCCAAAAGCCTTGAAAAAAACGCATATCGCATTGCTTTTTCTCGTCGCAGGTGGCTTCCTGGCGCTGGCCTCCATGTTGTCCAGCTCTGCGGAGTTCGCCGGCTTTGATCAGGCGATGCAACAACCCGACAAGATCATCCGGGTGGGTGGCACTCTGGTGGAAGGCAAGCCGGTCATCTACGATCCCGAGGTCGATCCCAACAGCTTCCGCTTTTGGATGAGGGATCGCGAAGGGCAGGAGGCCGAGGTGATCTGTTACGATGACAAGCCCTACGACTTTGAGAAAAGCGAAGAAGTGGTGCTCACCGGGCAGATGAGGGAAGGGGTTTTCCACGCCAGCGATCTGCTGGTCAAATGCCCTTCCAAGTATGTGGAAAACGAGCTGAGCAAGGCCTCGTCACTGCCCGAAGAGGCGAATTACGAAGGCGCTGTCAGCTATTGATCCCCGCCTAATGCTCAACCCCTAGCGGACTGAATGGAGTCACTTCTGCCCCAAGCCCAGCCGGTTAATCTCATCTTTGGACAACTCGGCCATTTTTTCGTCATCCTGGCCTGGGTCATGGCCGCTGTGGCAGCCCTGGCCTTCTGGAAAGCCGGCCCCGATCGGGAGCTCTCCTGGTTGCGCATAGGTCGAAGGGCCTTTGTGGTGCATGCCGTGGCGGTGCTGGGCATTGTTGCCACGCTCTTCGCCATGATCTTTGGGCACCATTTTGAGTACCATTACGTCTGGCAACACTCCTCCCGCGATCTGGCCCTGAAGTACATCCTGAGTTGCTTTTGGGAAGGACAGGAGGGAAGTTTCCTGCTCTGGACGTTCTGGCATGCCGTACTCGGTCTGGTCATCATGGCCGCCCGCAGCGCCTGGCAGGCTCGCACCCTTTGGGTAGTGGCGCTGCTTCAAGTATTTCTGCTCAGTTTTCTCAGCGGAATCTATCTGTTGGGAACCAAGGTCGGCAACAGCCCTTTCCTCTTGCTGGCCGATGTGATGCCCGCTGATCCCGTCTTTCTGTTCGGCGACTACATGCGCTTCATTCAAGATGGCACGGGACTCAATGCACTGCTTCAGAACTACTGGATGGTCATCCACCCTCCGGTGCTCTTCCTTGGATTTGCCGCGGCCGCCATTCCCTTTGCCTATGCCATGTCTGCCCTGCGCTTCGGGGATTACCGCGCCTGGGCAGCACCGGCTCTGCCCTGGACCCTTTTTGCCGTTTTAGTGCTCGGAGCAGGTATTCTGATGGGCGGGCGCTGGGCTTACGAATCGCTGAGTTTCGGGGGTTTCTGGGCCTGGGATCCGGTGGAAAACGCCTCCCTGGTGCCCTGGTTGGTGATGGTGGGCGGGGTGCATTCCATGGTATCGTTCAAGGCCACCGGCAGAGCCCTTCGCACGGCCTTTACCATGATCATTCTGGCATATTTACTGGTTTTGGTCAGCAGTTTTCTGACCCGCAGCGGCATTTTGGGCGAAACCTCTGTGCACTCCTTTGTCAATGCCGGCCTGAGCAATCACCTGCTCATCTTTCTGGGCTTCTTCAGTTTTTTCAGCCTCGCAGCCCTGGTGATCCACTGGAAAGCCATTCCCGCCAAGGCCACCGAAGAACTGGCTTCTTCCCGCGAATTCTGGATGTTCCTCGGATCTCTGGTACTCACCTTTGCCGCCGCTCAGATCATTGTGGTGACATCGGTGCCAGCCTTCAACAGCCTTTTTCACTGGATCAATTCCTGGAGTGGTCTTGGCCTGCCGGAGAGCATTCCCACCCCGGCCGAGCCGGAGGCCTATTACAACGCCATTCAAATCTGGGTGGCCATCGGCGTGGCGCTGATGATGGGCATAGGCCAGATGTTGCGCTACCACCGCAGCGACATGCAGAGATTCTGGCGCATGGCCGGTATCGCTTTACTGCTGTCTTTGGGATTGAGCATCTGGAGCGGTTGGGCTGCGGGGTTTGACTTCTGGGTTGAAGCGCGTCTGCGTTTTGCCTCTTCCGGTACGGTCAGTGTACCCAATGCCGAATTGCTTCTGCTTTTCTCGGCCTGGTTTGCCGCTGTGGCCAATATGGTCTACCTGGTCATGGGTTTGAAGGGCAAACTCCGGCTGAGCGGTGCTTCGATTGCCCATGCGGGATTCGGCATCATGCTGGTGGGCATACTCATTTCCGGAGCCCGTCAGCAGGTGATCAGCCGCAACACCCTGGGCATTGACTACGGCGAGAACTTCGACCGGCAGTTCAAGCAGGAGAACATCCTGCTCTATCAGGACATGCCCCAGCAGATGGGAGATTACCGGGTTACTTATCTGGGCGATTCCGTCTCCGGGCCTTCCACTTACTATGCGGTGCAATACGAGCGTCTGGGCGCCGATGGATCGGTAGAGGATCGCTTTGTGCTGGAGCCCTATTTGCTCCGCGACAAGAAGACCCAGCAGCTCTCGCCCAATCCGGCTACCCGCCACTACCTGAGCCGCGACTTGTTCACCCATGTCAGCGCCGTCCCCAATGCTCAGGCGGGTCCAAAGGAGGAAGGGCCAAAGATCACGACGCATACGCTCTCCGTCGGAGATACTGCCTTCTTCGCCTCCGGTCTTATACGGGTCGAAGGGCCGATCAGCCTCCCCCAATCGGGTGATACCATTCGGGCGGGCCTGCGATTGCTGGTGGAATCAGACGCGGGCACCAAGGAAGTCGTGCCCGAATTGTGCATCGCCGGATCCCGCATCATCAGCCCTCCGCTCGCCGTTGTTGGCGTGCCATTGCAAGTGGTCTTTCGCAATGTGTTCCCGGAGAATGGCGAGTTTGAACTGGCCACTATAGAGCCCCGCTCAGCCGGGGACTGGGTCATCCTCAAAGCCATCATTTTCCCCCATATACGACTGGTCTGGATCGGTTCCATCCTGTTGTTTATCGGCATAGCCATGAGCGTGGTTCGCCGGCGCAGTATGGTCAAGACGGCCTGATGTTCCGGCGATAGCGCGTGCGCAGCGGGTGATCGGGCTTTGCAAAAGTTCGCTTAGCTTTATGCCTGTCCCCCTATTCAAATTCCAAATTATTCATATTAATTTAGCTTATGAGTAAGAGCTCTAAAGCCACTGATTCCCCGGACAGCCAGATCAAATGTCCCAATTGCGGCAGCATCATTGATGTGCAGGACATTATCAGCCATCAATTAGAGGAAAAATACAAGAATAAGTATCAGGAAGATATAGCTTCAGAAAAGCAGCGATTTTCCAGGGAAGAGGCCAGGTTGCAAAAGGAAAGGGCGGATTTCGAAGAGCGTAAACGAAAGGAAGCGGAGCAGTTTGAACAGCAGATCGAAGAGCGCCTGAAGAAGGATCGGGCTTCGATGGAAAAGCGCCTGAGCAGCAAGATAAAAGAAGAGCAGGAAGAGCGTTTGAGTCTCCTTGAAGAAGAGCTCAAAGAAAAATCAGAGCAGGTCAAGGATCTGAACCGCCAGAAGGCGGAGATCGAAAGACTTAAAAGAGAGAAAGATGAATTGAGAGAGGTCATCGAGGCAGAGACCCAGAAGCGCATCAGCGAAACCCTTCAGAGCGAGAAGGAGAAGATCAAGCACATCGAAGAAGAAAAGTCGGAGTTCAAGATCAAGGAATTGCAAAAGCAGCTTGAAGATCAGCGCAAGCTCACCGAAGAGATGAAGCGCAAACAGGAACAGGGCTCCATGCAATTGCAAGGCGAAGTTCAGGAGATGGCCATCGAGGAATGGCTCATGGCGCAGTTTCCGATGGACAGCATTGAGGAGATCAAGAAGGGGGCCCGGGGAGCCGATTGTCTGCAGATCGTCAACACCCACAACAGGCAGCAGTGCGGCAGGATTTACTACGAAAGCAAGCGCACCAAGGATTTTCACGCCACCTGGATCCCCAAGTTCAAAGCCGATATGCTGGACAAAAGCGCCGACATCGGGGTGCTGGTCAGCGAAGCCCGCCCCCCGGGGATGGAGCGCCTGGGCATGATAGAAGGGGTTTACGTATGCAGCTTTGCGGAATTCAAAGCCTTGTGCATCGTGCTCAGACAGAGCCTCATCCAGATCAGTGATGCGGTCAGTTCCCAGGAGAACAAGGGAGATAAGATGATCATGCTCTACGACTTTCTGACCAGCAACAGCTTTCGCATGCAGATAGAGGCCATCGTGGAGGGGTTCAGCGCCATGAAGAGCGCTCTGGACAACGAGCGGCGGGCCATGCATCGCATCTGGAAGGAAAGGGAAAAGCAGATCGAAAAAGTCATCTGCAATACTTCCGAGATGTACGGCAGCATCAAGGGCATAGCCGGAACGGCCATACAGAGCGTCAGTGCACTTGAACTGCCCGCTTCAGCGCTTGACGATGAAGAATATGACGAAGAGTAACTGAGCTTGAACATGCGGGTTCCCATAGCCATCATAGGAGCAGGCCGACTCGGAACTGCACTGACCAAAGCCCTTTACGCCAAGGGTTGGGAACTGTCCGATTTGTTCAGCCGGCGCTTGCAGAAAGCCAGGGATCTGGCCACTGATAAAACCAAAGCTATTGATTCGCTGAAAGCGCTCAGCGGGCGGGCGGGCATCTATCTGTTGGCGGTTCCCGATGATGCCATTGAAGAAGTGGCCGGGTCACTGGGCGATATGGGCCCGGGGGTGATAGTCGCGCACTGTTCGGGCTCAGCCAGCATGGATCGTCTGAGAGCCTGCGGCTCGCGCATCGGCGTGTTCTATCCGGTGCAGACTTTTTCCGGCAGCGGCGGGGAGGATTTCAGCCGTATTCCCCTGGCCCTGAGCGCAAAGGATCCGGACGTGCTGGAGACTCTGGAAGACCTGGCTCAATCGCTGGGTGCACCGACTTACCGGATTGATGATGCCGATCGCGTACATCTTCACCTGGCTGCTGTGATGGCCAACAATTTCAGCAATCACTTCTATGGATTGGCCATGGACGTCCTCAAAGCCAAAGGTTTGAGTGAGGAGTTAATCCGCCCCTTGATTCTACAGACTGCAGCGGGTGTTATGCAAGGCAATCCCCATGAGCGGCAAACCGGACCGGCTGTGCGGGGCGATAAACATACCATATTGTATCATATGGAATTGCTGTCCGAGCATCCCCGCCTGGCTGAACTCTACCAGCGCATGACGCATTCCATTGAGCACATCAGGAGGCAGATGGACAAGGACAAAGTCAAAGAGCGATGAGGGGCTTTGCTCTGCGGCCTTTCCTCAGCATGCTGCGGCCTTTGAATCTGCTCATTCTACTGTTGGCTCAGTCCCTGGCCGCTATCTTGCTGGCCTGCGGGCAGGGAGAATGGGCCGGTCTGAATCATGGCGAATCTGTTCTGCACAGCCCTGCTCACTGGGATCTCTACCTCTTGATGCTCTCTACCGCACTGATCTTCGCAGGTGGAAACATCATCAACGACTACTGCGACAGGGAGGCTGATCACATCAACAAACCCGGTCAGAATGTTGTCGGGAATGTCATCAGCCCGCGCTTCGCTTTTGCTTCATGGCTTGTCTTGAGTATGCTGGGATCAGGTTTGGGACTGTGGCTCGGTATGCGCCTGGGTGCAGCTTGGGCGGCCTGGATTCCGCTACTGGCCGCACTCGCGCTATGGTGGTATTCCACTGGGGCTCAGCACCGGTTTATGATCGGCAATGTGGTGGTGGCCGGGTTGATCTTTTGCGCCATCATGTTGCCCGCATGGATGGGCATCTGGCCCTTCGCTTCCGCAAACGGAGAACTGCTGACCTTCGCTTCATTGGCTGCCGGGGCGAGCTGGAGCCGGGAGTGGATCAAGGACCTTCAGGACCGCGAAGGAGACCGCCTGGCCGGATCGGGCTCTGCCGCCCTTCGCCTGAGTTTGGCTCAAAACCGCATAGGCATTGGGCTAACGCTGATGGCGCAGATGTTGCTCATTCCACTGGCCATCTGGTATTGGGCCTGGATGAGTTGGGGGATGTTGCTCTGGGCTGCTGTGATTCTGTTGGGATATGCTCTGCTGATCATCAAACTGTTCAGAAGCCAGCAAAGAGAAGACTTTGGCCGCCTGGGAACGCTCGCCAAACTCATCATGGGCATGGGCTTGTGCTGGATGGGGGTGCTGATTTGGTCTCGTTGTGGTGCCGCTTGAGTTGAGCCAATTTTTCCTACTTTGCGCCCCGGTATTCACCATGGCCATCTGCAGTGGCTTATCCAACCATGAAGGAAGATGCATCCAACCCGCCAGAGCTTTTGCTCGCTTCACGCTCGGCGCGGCGGCAGCAGATACTGACCGAAGCGGGCTTTGCTTTCCGGGTGGATTCGAAAGAAACCGAGGAGGATGGGGGAGGACACCGCGATCCGGAGGCCATCGCATTGCATATTGCCCGAGGCAAAGCCCAGGCCTCCTCTGCATTGAGAAAGCCCGGAGAGATTCTATTGAGTTCTGATACTGTAGTTGCGCTGGACGGCAAATGGTATGGCAAGGCGGCTGATGAGCAGGAGGCTTTGGCTATGTTGCAGGAGCTCTCCGGACGCACTCACCGGGTCTGTACTGCAGTAGTTCTGCTGGGTGAACGGGGGGGCGAGTTAGAGGAGCAAAGTTTCTGCGAGAGCACCGAGGTGGAGCTGGCCCCCATTCGCCCTGAAGACATGGAATTCTACGTGCGGAAGTACCAGCCCCTGGACAAGGCAGGTGCCTATGCCATACAGGAATGGCTTGGATTAACTTATATACGATCTATTCGAGGCTGTTACTACAATGTAGTGGGCCTGCCCATGCCCCGTCTTTATCCCATCTTGCTGGAATGGGGTTTGAAACCTATCCGATGAACGGAGCGGCTGACTTCAGGTAGTTCAGAATTATTTGAGGCCCAGTTTCTTTCTGACCAAACCCATGATGTTGTCGCCTTCCGGTGCATAGGCCAGGGATCCGGTTGAACTGTCAAAGATCATGCGGTAGCCGTTCTCTTCGGCCACTTCCTTGATCAGATTCTGAGCGCGAATCAGGACGGGCTGCAACAACTCTTCGCGGCGTTGCTGCAACATCTCATTGGAGCCGCTTTCGAATTCCTGAATGCGTTTCTCCAGACTCTGCAAGTCTGCAAGACGGGTGCTGGCTACAAACTGATTCAGGGAGTCCTTGACCCTCTCAAAATCCTGGCGTTTGGTGCTGTACTCCTGCACATATTGATTGTACTGCGCCTGCACATCACGCTGATAGGCCATCAACAGGGAGTCAGCTTGTCTGGACTCTGGAAGCAAGCCGAGCACCTCCATGGTATTGATGTACCCAAACTTGAGCTGTTGTGCAAAGGCCCCGGAGCTCGCACAAATCAGTAAAAATATTATAATTTTTTTCATTATTGTTGCTTTTTTCCTTTTTGCAGAGTGCAAATTTAGCAAAATGCCCTGCGCTTACAGCCTGCCGCCTGAGCGGATTAACTTTACCGGGCATTAGCCGTTGCAGCCTATGGAAGTGGACCTGTTCATCCCCTGTTTTATCGATCAGCTTTTTCCGGAAGCGGGCTTTCAAACCCAGCGCATCCTGGAGCGGGCGGGCTGCAAGGTGCACTACAACCCCGCACAGACTTGTTGTGGTCAACCCGCCTGCAATGCAGGCTATTGGAGCGAAACCAGGCCGGTGGCCGAAAAATGGGTCCGGGATTTTGCGGGTACCCGACCCGTGGTGGCCCCATCGGGCTCTTGCGTCGGTTTTGTGCGCAATGCCATGGGAAAGGTGCTGGAAGAGTCTCCTCTCAAACCCGAGTACCTCCAGGTGCGCAAAAGGGTTTTCGAACTCAGTGAATTTCTGGTGGATGTGTTAAAGGTGGACGATCTGGGGGCCAGCTATCCCGCCAGAGCCACTTACCACGATGCCTGCGGGGCTTTGCGGGAATGCGGCATCCGCGATGCGCCCCGCCAATTATTGTCCAGGGTCAAGGGGCTGGAATTGATGGAGATGAGCGATGCGGAGACCTGTTGTGGCTTCGGCGGCACCTTTGCGGTCAAGTTTGAGCCCATCTCAACCGGAATGGCGGATCAAAAACTGGCCAATGCCCGCAACAGTGGAGCGGAGTTGCTGATTTCCACCGATCTTTCCTGTTTGATGCATTTGCAGGCTTATGCCTCCAAGCAAGAACAACCCATGCGCATGGTACATATTGCCGAGATATTGTCCAGCGGTTGGTGAAGGGGCCTTGGCTTACTCCGCGTGTCACTGCAGCATAAGTAAAAAGCGTCATGCAGCGGAATTACACCACAGAAAGGAATTCTCGAAGATGGGCTTACCATCTCGGCCAGCCTTTTCTTTGCCTGCTGCTGTGTACGCTCTCCCCAGGGCTGTTACCTGCTCAGGAAGTCCGATGGGCCAGCGCCGTGCAGTCCTACTCCAGCCAGTACAGCGAGCGCTATGGAGCAGCCTCCCAGGCCCTGGGCATCCCCGATGTTCCACCGGTCATGCGCACTCCGGCCCCACAAGCCTGGAGCCCGCTCTTTGACGATTCCGTTAAGGAATTCATTAACCTGCGTTTCGGGACCAATGGCGCCGGAGAAACCAGGCCGGAAGAGGATTCCCCGGGCCCTTCGCCCGAAAAAACTGAAAATCAGAGCGAAGGGCTGCAAGGGGTGCAGCAAATTGTCATAGTGGAAAGTTTCAACCCCGGGGCGATCACCAGGGTCTATCTCGAAAGCGGATTGCAGGCTCGTTTGGTGCACGAGGCCCTTCGAACCGCAAAGACAGAAGAGGATTACCGTATATACCGGATCTTTCTGGAGCCCACGACTTATCCGGTGACCGGTATCCGAATTGAACTGGAGCCCTCGCGGGTAGAGGGCTATCCCCATATAGACGCGGTGGGCATCAGCGACAGTCGTGTGCCTATTGAACCCAGGGTTTTGCTGGCCGATTTTCCGATAGAAGGAGAGAAGGAGTTGTTGCCCCCCAGCGTCAACAGCGCCTATGCCGAGGTGCATCCCCTGATCAGTCCGGACGGTCAGCAACTCTACTTTACTCGAAAACTGCATCCGCGAAACACCGGGGCCTCGCGCAAAGATGATATCTGGGTGGCCAGGATGAAGTCCAACGGCCGTTTCAGGCGGGCGGTGAATCTGGGTCCTCCGCTCAATGATGCGGGGCACAATTACCTCAACGGGTTCAGCGCAGACGGGCAGCTCGCTCTGATTGCCGCAAATTATGAAAAGCCCGAGGAGCGGGAGCGGCTCTACCTGGCCAGGTATCAGGATGGGAAATGGCAGCAACCCCTTCCCCTGGAGATTCCCGGACTCGAAAATCGCAATGTCTATGCGGCCTTTCACATGGGTCAGGAGGCCAGAACTATTCTCCTTTCTCTGGAACGTGAGGATAGCTATGGTCATAAAGATTTATACGTTTCTCTAAAAGATGAAAGCGGAAAATGGAGTTCAGCGCTCAACCTGGGACCGCAGATCAATACTGTGGCCGATGAGAGCACGCCCTATCTGGCCGCCGACGGGCAGACCTTGTATTTCAGCAGCAACGGGCGCTACGGTTACGGCAGCGCCGATCTTTGGATGAGCAAGCGGCAGGGCCAGGGCTGGACCGAGTGGAGCGAGCCGCGCAATCTGGGGCCCCTGATCAACACCCCCGCCTGGGATGCCAATCTTTCGCTCACCGCTTCAGGCCAGGAGGCCTATTTCACCTCCTTCAATCCGCGCAGCAATTCGGAGGACATCTACCGCATCCGCTTGCGCCCCGGGGATCAGATTGAGAATCTGCTCCTGCTCAGCGGTAGGGTCCTGGATGCGCAGAGCTACAAGGCGCTGAACTCCACGCTCGTTTTTCAGCCAGAGGATGGGTCTTTGCCCATGGCCGATACCAAAACGGAACTGCCATCGGGTCAGTATCAGATCCTGCTCAACGGGGGAAGGGCCTGGCGAATCATCGCAAGCTGCAGGGGTTACTACTCCGGCTCCCTGAACCTTGATCTGAGCGATTTGGAGGAGTACGGGGAGATGAAAAGGGACATTTTGTTGATTCCCCTTCGCCCGGGTCAGATCATTCCCTTGCCGGAACTGGCCTTTGAGGCCAACCGCTTTGAGCTGCAGACGCAGAGCGCGGGAGAACTCTTGCGGGTCAGCGATATGATGCGGGAGAACCCCAGGTTGAAACTGGAAGTAGCCGGTCATACCAATGATCGCTGCGATGAATCCTTTTGCCTGGAGCTCTCAGAAAAGAGGGCCAGAGCGGTCATGAGTTTTCTGCTGGAACAGGGTGTGGAGAGCGAGCGCCTGAGCGCCATCGGCTACGGGAAATCCGCTCCTGTTCAGAGCAACGATACAGAGGAAGGCCGGCAGGCTAATCAGCGGGTTGAGTTGAGAATTCTGAGTGCCGAACCATGAAGGACGCAGAAAGCTCGCGAGATGGCCGCCACCTCAAGGCAGGCTCAGCATCGCTTTGAAGAGCGGGTCCAGGCTGTTGCGCAAAGTGGCGGATCCGGAAGGGCTGTGATTGACCATCACGCAAAAGGGATACCATTGCCCGCTCTGTCCCTGCACAAATCCGGCATAAGCACCAATGCCGTTCAGCGTGCCGGTCTTGGCGGCGATGCGTCCCCCGGAGTAGTCCGCGACCCGCAACATGGTTCCGCTGAGCCCCGAACGGGGGAGACTCTGCATGAATTCCTCTGCCCAGCTCTGTTGTTGGGTCCAGGCCAGAAGCTGGCAGACCCCTTCGCCAGTGACGGTGTTGCGCCGGGAAAGCCCGCTGCCATCGCTTAGCTTCCAGCCCCTCAGATCAAGACCGGGCCGCTCTTTCAGCCAGGCTTCCAGGGCCTCCAGCGAAGACTTGACGCTGGCGTCCCCGGATTGATGCCCTAGCGCCCGCAGGAAACTTTCGGCATAGAGGTTCAGGCTCTGTTCATTGGTCTGCTTCACCAGATGGCTCAAGGGGGGCGAAAGGCTGCTGTGCAGATCGCGAAGTGCTGTGGGAATGCTCTGATCCCGGCCCGATGCCGCTTCCAGTTCTACCGGAATGCCGGACTCCTGCAAGGCCAGTTGCAATCGCTGAGCCGCGGCCAGCTCTGGGTCGGGCCAGGCTCCCTTGATGCGGTAGGAGCTTTGGCCGGGAGGCAGACTGCCGCGAATGTCCAGATCGCGCTTGCCCGGAGCGCTGTACACATAGGTCTGATCCCCGGATCCCTTTTGTCCGGAGATCACGGCATGCGTGATGTTCCAGCCCGGCAGGGCCGGTTCCACACCCAGCGATTCGGCGCGTTGCCCGGCGGTAGAAGAGGTCTTGAACCGGGCGCTGAACAGGTTTTCATCAAAGCTCAATGCGCTCAATGCAGGGGCGTAGTAATTGCCCATATCGTCCCAGGGCCAGGCGTCGGGGCTCTCCAGCGGGCCATAGCTGCCTCCCTCGCCAATGACCCGCCCTTCGATTCGGCTGATGCCCGCTTCCCGACAAGCTTTGACCCAGAGGGCGAGCTGTTCCCGGGCCGAAAGGCTCTGACCCCTTCCACTGCCCAGGGAAGGATCCCCGGCTCCGATCAGATAGAGATCTCCGCGGAGCACTCCTTCTTTAATCTCTCCGGAATGGGCAAGTCGGGTGATGAAACGGTGCTCCGGTCCGAGCTGATCCAGGACTGCGGCGCTGCTGATGAGTTTGAAGACCGAAGCCGGAATGATCGCCTTATGCGCTCTGCGCGATGCGATGGTCTGTCCATGAGGACTCAACAAATGAAAACTCCAGTGGGCCTGGATCAGGGCAGGATGCCTTTCCAGCTCATTCAACACAATGTGCAAGAGGCTGCTGTCAACTCCGGGCAACACTGAGGCGGAAGGGCTGTGGCGCTCAAGCGCTAAGGTCGGTGCCTCATTTAACTGCCTGCTTTCCGCTTCCGTTTCCGCCGATTGAGACGCCTGGCCAGAACATGCCGGGGTAAGCAGCAAAGGCAAAGAGAAACTCAGCAGGCATCTTAGCCACCTGTTCAAAGGACAGACTGCTGAGGGGCTGTTGTGCAGCACGGGACTGCCGTTCGGCTTCATGACTTGACAAAGTGGCCGTGAATCGTCTTTTTGACCTGATCGATGGGATAGCTGCGACTGTGCATCACATACTGGTGGCTGCATCCGTCCAGACAGGCATACAGCACCTGGGCTTCATGGCGATAGTTGTTGTATCCCAACTCCACCAGCATGCTCTCCAGGTTGGCCAGAATATAAGCCTGAAGAGAGTTGAGTTCCTTGTTGAGCAATTTTTGAACAGCGGGCTGCATGCGAATCCCGAAAAACATCTTATAAAACAAATGATTTTTACTGACCGCTTGAAAGATCTGATCCAGCAGATGCGCAAATTTCGATTCGGCCCGTCCCTGTTCCCCCTTAATCATGAAGGAATTTTTTATATCAATTACCGATATATCAAATATGGCTTTTAACACTTCGTGCTTGCCGCCAAAGTAAATGTAGAGAAGGCCCAAAGAGATGCCGGATTCCTGAGCGATCATCCGGATGGTAGTGTTTTCGTAGCCGTGCCGGGCGAACAATTGTAGAGAAACCTTAACAATCTTTTCCCGCTTATCGGACTTTTCCGTTTTGGGTGATTTCTCTTTGGCCATGCGAGGCGGTTCTGAAGTTGAACAGTCGTTCAATATACCCTGAATGTCCGGCAAAAAGAATTTCCGGGGGACAATGATAGCAATAAATAATGATGGATTTAAGAGGAGCTGCTCCGCTCAGCGCAAAACGCCCTTCAAGATGACCGACTGAACCGGATCGCTTCCAAAGTGATAGGGTATGCTGGCCAGATTGGGCAGGGTTTTGGTGATGATCAGGTTGGCGAGTTTCCCGATGGCTATGCTGCCCATTTCTTCCTCCAGCTCCATGGCGCGGGCACCGTTTAAGGTGGCGGCGTTCAGGGCTTCTTCGGGAAGCATGTTCATGTGAATGCAGGCCAGGGAGAGCACAAAGGCCATTCGACCCGAAGGACTGCTGCCCGGGTTGTAGTCGCTGGCCAGCGCAAGCGGCAGCCCGGCTTCTATGATAGCGCGGGCTGGGGCATAGGGCAGCTTGAGAAAAAACGCTGTGGAAGGCAGGAGGGTGGGCATGGTTTCCGAGTCGAGCAGGGCGGCGATCTCCTCCGCACCGGTGCACTCCAGGTGATCAACGCTGATGGCCTTGTTCTTAACCCCTACCTGAATTCCACCAGAGAAGTCCAGTTCGTTGGCGTGAATCTTGGCCTTCATGCCAAAGCGCGCCCCCGTGCTCAAGATGCGGTCGGTTTCTTCCACCGTAAAGAATCCCCGATCGCAAAACACATCGACGTAGCTGGCCAGTCCTTCAGCGGCCACCCGGGGAATCATCGTATCACAGAGCAAATCGATGTAGGCTGAGCGGTTGCTCCGGTACTCGGGTGGAAGGGCATGGGCTCCCAGAAAAGTGCTCTTGATGCTGACCGGGCTGATCTCTTTCAATCGGGCGGCTACGCGCAACATCTTCAACTCGCTCTCGGTGTCCAGGCCGTAACCGCTCTTGATCTCCACTGCGCCTGTGCCACTGTCCATGATCTCGCCAAGGCGGCGCCAGGCCGATTCCAGCAATTCCTCTTCAGGGCACTCCCGCAGTTTTTGAGCGCTGTTGAGGATGCCCCCACCGCGCTCGGCAATCTGTTCATAGGTCAAACCGCGGATTCGGTCTACAAATTCGCCTTCCCGGGTGGTGGCAAACACCAGGTGAGTATGCGAATCGCACCAGGCCGGAAGCACCAGTTTTCCACTGGCGTCTATCACCTTGTCGGCACCTTCCGGGCAATGGCTCATCGGGCCATAGGCGCTGATGCGCTCCCCTTCGCAAAGCACATAGGCATGGTCGAGAAAAGGAAGCCGGGCCATGTCGGCTCCCCTGATCACACGGCGACCCAGATCCTCTCCTTCTTCAATGCCGTACAGCGTTCGGATGTTCTTGATTAACAGCGACATAGCATTTACCTTGCGGGCAAAGTTAGGGGAACAGAGGCGCAATGGCATCCCGCGAATCGCGCAAGGCGTTGCGGCACAATTTCCCCGAGTTTTTACCATACCGCGGGACTTTTTGAAGCTCTGCGTCAATCCATAGCTTTGCCCTATGCCCGGAAACTCCTTTGGTCAGGCCTTTCGCATCTCCACCTTTGGCGAGTCCCACGGACCCGCCCTGGGGGTCATCATTGACGGTTGCCCGCCCGGAATTGCCTTTGATCAGCAGCGCATCGAGCGGGAGATGAGTCGCCGCCGGCCCGGTCAGAGCGCTATCGTCACCCAGCGCAAGGAAGCCGATGAAGTGGAGGTGCTCAGCGGGGTATTTGAGGGCTTGACCACCGGAACACCCATCGCGCTGTTGATCAGAAACAGCGATCAGCGCTCCGGAGATTATGGTCATATCGCCAAAGCATACCGGCCTTCACACGCTGATTTTACCTATCAGATAAAATACGGTATAAGAGACTACCGCGGCGGGGGAAGAAGTTCTGCCCGCGAAACGGCCGCCAGGGTGGCCGCGGCGGCGGTGGCCCGCATGTTCCTGGAAGCTCATGGAGTCTACTGTCATGCCTGGGTCTCCCAGGTCGGCGTCATCAAACTGGAGAAGTCCTACGCCGAACTGGACCTCAGTCTGGGCGAGCAAAATCCCGTGCGCTGCCCCGATCCCGAAACAGCGGCCCGCATGGAGGCGCTCATTCGCGCCGTGCGCAAAGACGGGGATACCATAGGCGGAGTGATCAGTGCAGTGTGCACCGGCATTCCCCCGGGTCTGGGCGAACCGGTCTTCGACAAGCTTCACGCCGATCTGGCCAAGGCCATGATGAGCATCAATGCCACCCGCGGTTTTGAGTACGGCTCCGGTTTTGACGGCGCTGTGATGCGGGGCTCTGAACATAATGATACTTATGTTTTAGAACAGGGCCGAATCGCCACTCAAAGCAACCGAAGCGGGGGTGTGCAGGGCGGTATTTCCAACGGAATGGATCTGGATTTTCGCGTGGCCTTCAAGCCCGTGGCCACCATCATACCCGCACAGGAATCGCTGGACCAGGCGGGTCAATCCATTCAGGTCGAAGGGCGGGGCAGACACGATCCCTGTGTGCTGCCGCGCGCCGTACCCATCGTTGAGGCCATGGCCTATCTGGTGCTGGCCGACCACTGGTTGCGCTACCGCGCTCAGGGCCGGTATTTGAACTCGGAGGCAAAGCCGCCCGATGCCGCGGGGGTTCGCGATTTTCCCCACCTCGCCCCCGAGCCTGAACAGGGCCCGGGCGCAGAACCCGGCAACACCCCTTGAAAGTCGCGCTGCACTGGAAGATCGGCATCGGGATGCTCCTTGGGGTGATCTGGTCTTTTGTCTCCATATGGCTGGGTTGGGGCGATTTCACCCTGGCCTGGATCGATCCCTTTGGGGAGATCTTCATCCGGCTGTTGCGCTTCATCGCCATTCCTCTGGTGCTCTTCAGCATCATCAGCGGCATCACCGATCTGGGCGATACCCAGAAACTCGGGCGTTTGGGCATCAAAACCCTTTCGGCCTATCTGCTCACCACAGTTCTGGCGGTTTCTTTAGGTCTCGTTCTGGTCAACATCATCAAACCGGGCGAAAGGGCGCCGATGGAACAGCGGGTTCAGTACCGCATCAGTTACGAGCAATGGGCTGCGGCCAATTCGGAACCCATCAAGGACGGGCGAAATCTGCTCAGCGACCCGGCCTATGCCCATCTGATTGGCGCTGAGAAGTCCAGCACCGCAGAGCTGCCCGACTTTGTGCGCGAGAAAGCCGCGGAGACCAAAAGTGAGAAGGGAAAGCGACCGCTTCAGTTTCTGGTGGACATGGTTCCAATAAACCTCTTTGGCGCACTGGTGGATTCCTCCATGTTGCAGGTCATTTTCTTTGCCATCTTCTTCGGGGTAGCGTTGCTCTTCAGTCCCCGGGAACTGGTCAGGCCCGTCAAGCAATTCGTGGACGGAGCCAACAGCATCTTTTTGCGCATGGTCGATGCGGTGATGGCCGCGGCACCCTACTTTGTCTTTGCTCTGATGGCCGGCATTCTGGTCAAGATGGCCGACAGCCCTTCGGCGCTCTGGGGCATCTTTTCTTCGCTCGGCTGGTATGCGCTAAGCGTGCTCGCGGGTCTGGCTCTGTTGGTCTATGCCGTGTATCCACTTTTGTTGAGGGTCTTTGTTCCCACTTTGGGGTATCGATCTTTTTTCCGCGGAATCAGTCCGGCGCAATTGCTGGCTTTTTCCTCCAGTTCCAGTGCGGCCACCCTGCCGGTTACTATGGAATGTGTGCGCGACAATCTGGGTGTTTCGCCGCAAATCAGCAGTTTTGTTCTCCCTATCGGCGCCACGGTCAACATGGACGGCACCAGCTTGTACCAAGCCGTGGGCGTGGTGTTTCTGGCCCAGTTGCACTGGGTGGATCTGGATCTGGCGCAGCAGTTGACCATAGTCCTGACCGCCACCCTGGCCTCCATCGGATCGGCGGCCGTGCCCTCTGCCGGCCTGATCATGATGATGGTGGTGCTGATCTCGGTCGGTCTTCCACCCGAATGGGTAGCCATCATTCTGACCATAGACCGGCCGATTGATATGTGCCGAACTGTAGTCAATGTGACCGGTGATGCCACGATAGCCAGCCTGGTGGCGCGCTCGGAAGGCGAGGAGCCCAGGGCTGTTCCTTTGACCTAAGGGGAGTACTTTTCCGCTCATGATCAAGTTATTCATCACCGGCAGCAGCCGCGGAATTGGACGCGCGATCGCCGAGGCCGCCTGCGAGAGTGGAGATATTGAGGTGACCGGATATGCCCGCGGAGAGGGCATATCTCATCCCCGCTACAAGCACATCACCATAGACTTAAGCAATGCCGCCGCGCTGGCTGCCTTTGCCTTTCCCCGGTTAAAAAAGGGCTTTGAGCAAATTGTGCTGGTCAACAATGCCGGTAGTTTGGGCGAAATTGGGCGCGTGGGACAACTGGATGCAGAGGTCATTTTGCAAACTGTACAGGTCAACCTGAGCGCACCACTGGTGCTGAGCAATGCATTTGTCCGCGACTATGGGAACTACCCGGCGTCTCGACTGATGCTGCACATCAGCACGGGGGCTGCGAGCAATCCCTATGACGGCTGGTCGCTCTACTGCAGCACTAAAGCCGGTCTGGATATGCTGGCCCGAGTGCAGGACAAGGAGTTGGCACTTCGCAAGGACGAATGGCCTGTGATGGTGCGGGCCGTTGCTCCGGGCGTGGTAGAAACGGCGATGCAGGAGAGCCTGCGCGCGGCCGATCCGGAGCAGTTTTCATCCAAGTCCAAATTTGTGGATTTGCACGAGCAGGGCAAGCTGGGCAAACCGGCTCGTGTGGCAGAGCAATATCTGAACATCATCAGGTCTCTGGGCGAGGATGCAGGCTCCTGGCCGGAATTGATCAGCCGTATTCCCGCAGAAAGACCATGATGCTCCTCAATTCACTCCTTTGAAGATCCTGCTCACCGGTGCAACGGGTTATATCGGCAAGCGCCTGCTGCCGGTTTTGCTGAGTCAGGGCCACGAACTGGTCTGCTGTGTGCGGGATATCCGCCGTTTCCCGGGTGAGGGCATCTACGCTCACCCGGCCATCAGCCTCTTTCAAATCGACTTTATCGAGGGAGCAGAGATCACCGAAGATGTTGCCGGCATCGAAGTGGCCTATTACCTGATCCATTCCATGAGCGATGAGAGCAGCGATTTTGAGCAACTCGAAGCGCGCTCTGCGAAGAACTTCATCAAGTTAGTTGAGCAGACCAAGGCCAGGCAGATCATCTATCTGGGCGGCATCATCAACACGGAAAAACTCAGCCGTCATCTGGAATCGCGGAAACGAGTGGAGGACATCCTGGGCAGTGGAAGGGTTCCACTCTGTGCCATAAGGGCGGGCATCATTGTCGGCTCAGGCAGCTCTTCCTTTGAGATCATCCGCGATCTGGTGGAAAAGCTGCCCCTGATGATCGCACCGCGCTGGCTGAACACACGCATTTCGCCCATTTCTATTCGAAATATACTGGAATATTTGACGGGTGTGCTGGACAATCCCCAAACCTATCATCAGGCCTTTGATGTAGGTGGACCCGATGTGCTGACCTATCGCGAGATGCTGCTTCAGTTTGCCGAAGTGCGGGGCCTGAAGCGCCGGATCTATACGGTACCGGTGATGTCGCCAAGATTATCATCTTATTGGTTGTACTTTGTTACGTCAACCTCTTACAAGCTGGCGGTGAATCTGGTCAACAGCATGAAGGTTGAAGTAGTAGCCAAGGACCGGCGCTTGGAGGAGATGCTGGGTATAAGCCCAATGAGCTACAAGCAAGCCGTTGAGCTGGCCTTTCAGCGTATTGGGCAAAACAATGTCGAGTCCAGTTGGATTGATTCGCTCAGCTCCAGCAATGCCGCCAGCGATCTGCTCCTGCGCATCGAGGTGCCGGCTCATGGTTGTTTCGTCGATGAGCGAAAGTACGCGATCGGAGATCGACGCGAGGAAGTCTTGAAGCATGTTTGGGCTATCGGGGGGAAGCGGGGCTGGTACTACGCCAATTGGCTCTGGCAAATCCGCGGCTTTCTGGACAAGCTGGCCGGAGGTGTTGGCCTGCGCAGAGGGCGACGCAGCGATACAGAGATCTACGCCGGAGAGAGCCTTGATTTCTGGCGGGTTTTGGTGGCGGATAAAAAGACTCCACAGTTGTTGTTGTACGCCGAGATGCGGTTGCCGGGAGAGGCCTGGCTGGAGTTTAGCATTGTTCAGGATGATGGCAAAGATTACCTTCAACAGACCGCCACCTTTCGACCTAAAGGCGTTTTGGGAAGACTGTATTGGTTCGCTGTGATGCCATTGCATTACTTTGTCTTCGGCGGAATGATTCGAAACATTGTGGAGCATGCAAAAAAAGAGTAGGCTGTGGTCTGAGCGGGTTCACTTGTGGTACAACGGTCGTTTCTGGCTCGATTCATCCGGGTATTGCGATGCTGTGCTGACGCGCGGAGAGCGCATTTACGCTCTGGGTACTGAGGAGGAAATGCGGGCGCTGCGGACCAGGGATTTTGGGGAGACTATTTTGGAGCAGCGTTCCGCGGCAGAGCGCTCTCCGGATATGGATAACATTTCATATGGTATGGAAGAAGGGCAGAGCGATCTTCATTCAGCTTATGTCTATCCCGGCTTTAGAGACCCCCATGCGCATTTGCTCTATCTGGGTTTGGGAATGCAGCAGGCCGATTTGAACGCTTGTTCAGGTCCGGAGGAGGTGCTGGAGCGATTGCTCGCCCATGCGGGTTCTTCAGGGTCAAACGGCGAATGGCTGATCGGTCGGGATTGGAACGACAGCGCCTGGCCCGCAGGGGCCATCCTGGACCGGCATGTGCTGGACAGCGCCTTTCCCGACAGACCGGTTTACGTAGGGCGGGTGGACCGGCATGCCGCTGTTGTGAATTCCGCAGCGCTGAAAATGGCGGGAGTGCATCGCGCCCGACCGATCAAGGGAGGTATGATCGAAGAGCGCAATGGCCTGCCCAGCGGATTGCTGATTGATGAGGCGATGAATCTGGTTCGGGTGCTGATGCCCGAAGCCGGCCCGGAACAGGAGCGAGAGGCCTTGCTGCTGGCGCAGAAGCTCTGCTTCTCTCAGGGTCTGGTGGGCGTGGCCGACATGGGCCTGAATCTGGACCAATACAAGGTTTTGTTGGCCGCTCAGGACGAGGGCTCATTGAAGATGCCTATTTACGGCACGCTGACGCCTGATGAAGCAACTCAGACTCATTATCGGCGTGAAGGCCCGTACCAAGGAGATCGGCTCAGTTTGCGGGCCTTCAAGTACTACGCCGATGGGGCATTGGGTTCGCGGGGCGCTCGCCTTTTGCAGCCCTATTCCGATATGCCCGATGCTGAAGGACTGTGGATGCATGACCCCGACTACCTGCATGCCCAGGCGCGGCTCAATGCCGATCAGGGTTTTCAGACGGTCACCCACGCCATTGGGGATGCGGCCGTGCGATTGGTCCTGGATGTACTGCAGCGCGCTGCTCCCCCGGGCGATCATCGCTGGCGGGTGGAACACGCGCAGATCGTTCACCCGGATGATGTGCCGCGATTTGCCCAGCTCGGCGCGTGGGCATCTGTGCAGGCCTGCCATGGTGTGAGCGACCGTGCAATGGCCCTTCAGCGGCTGGGATCAGAGCGGCTGACCTATGCTTACCGCGCCCGAAGCCTGCTGGATGCCGGAGCCCGTTTCGTCAACGGTACGGACTTTCCGATAGAGCCCATCAGTCCTCTTCGCAGTTTTGCCGCGGCCTGTCTGCGCGCAGAGTTGTCTTCTTTTGTTTCGGGCGAAGGGCTTGGGGTTCGCTCTTCCGATGCTCAGCATCAGAACGCCTTTCGACCCGAAGAAGCCCTGAGCAGACTCGAAGCCCTGCTGGCCATGACGGCCTGGACCGCGGAAGCCCAGTTCCAGGAAGATGAATGCGGGCAGATTAAGCCAGGACAATTTGCCGACTTTAGCGCGCTGGATCGGGATTTACTGCATGCGAAGCCCGCAGAGTTGGCGCAGGCCCGGGTCACTCGCACGGTGGTCAGAGCCGAAGAGGTGTTTGCGGAAGGTTCTGATTGAAGCGTTTAACTTGGCCCTATGAAACAGCAGACTATCCCCGCCTGGAGAACGAATCGATGGCTGGGATTATGGGTGGTGATGGCGGGTTATCTCCTGGCGCTCTGGGCGGGGCTCTACGCAGTGCGAATGGTGATGGCCACAGATCCCTATTGGCAGTTCGGCATTGCCGATGCCGTGGCCACCGGCCTGATCTTTATGCTGAGCATGTTGTTTCGCAATTCGAGTTTTTACGATCCTTACTGGAGCGTCAAGCCGGCGGTGGTGGCTGTTTGGCTGGGCGTCTTTGGAGTGAGCGCGATGTATGCGGCCGAGGCGGATCCGACCCGGGTGCGCATGGTAGTGGTGCTGGTGCTGCTCTATGGGATACGCCTGACCTGGAACTGGGCCCGGTCATGGACCGGCCTGCATCACGAGGACTGGCGCTACGTTGATCTGCAGCGCAAGACAGGGCGGGCGTATTGGCTGGTCAGTTGGAGCGGTATCCATTACTTCCCCACGATATTGGTTTTTCTGGGGTGTTTGCCGCTGTTTCCGGCGCTGGCCACCGGCTCAAGACCTTTTGGGTTTCTGGACCTGATCGCCGCACTGGTTCTCCTCGGTGGAATTCTGCTGGAAGCCACAGCCGACCAGCAACTTCGCCGCTTTAGACTCAGCAACAAGGAACCCCAGCGCATCCTGGAAAGCGGGGTTTGGAAGTACTCCAGACACCCGAATTACTTCGGTGAGATGATGGTCTGGTGGGGCATTGCCCTGTTTGGTCTGGCAGCAGGGGGGCTGGTCTGGAGCACCTTCGCCGGTGCTATCGCCATCACCTTGCTGTTCTTTTTCATCTCCACACCCATGATCGACAAACGCATGCTGGCCAGCAGACCGGCCTATGCCGGGCGCATGAAAAGAGTTTCGGCACTTGTGCCCTGGAGGGTGTCCAAGTCTTAGCGGGTGGAGCGAATTCAGCTATATCGCAATCACCTTACTGGCTGTTTCATCACCCTGTTGATTGTGCTCGGTCAGGGCTACACCCCTGTTGTTGGTCAGAGCCCAGACGAGAATCTGTATCCTGATGACGATCACTCCCCGTTTTTGCAGGGCCTGGCCTCCGGTGATCCCGGGCTGGATCGCGTTATGATCTGGACCCGGGTGGAAGGGCTCAATGCACAGGACAGCGCCCTGCTTCGCTGGCAGATATCCACAGAGCCGGACTTTGCAAGCCTGAAGGCTGAAGGCCAGGTTTGGGCCTTGAGTCGCAACGACCACTGCGTCCGCGTGGATGCCCATGGCCTTGAACCGGGAAGCCGCTATTGGTACCGCTTTCTGACCGTGGATGGACGGGCTTCGGTCAGCGGTCGGCTCAGCACCCTGCCCCTGGAGAGCTGGCAGATCAAGCTGGCCGTCTTCTCCTGCTCCAGCATCTGGGCGGGTTACTTCAACGCCTATCGCCTGGCCTCCGAGCGAGATGATGTGGACTTTGTCATTCATCTGGGCGATTACGTCTACGACTATCCGGATCGCAAGCAAGAGCAATTGCGGGCGGCCAATCGCGAGCAAAACGATGTGGCCAGTCTGGAGGAGTGGCGCAGACGGCATGCCTTCTATCTGCTCGACCCGGATCTGCGCGCCCTTCGAGCCAGTCATACCTGGATAGCGGTCTGGGACAATCACGACATTGATCTTCCCGACAAGAGCAGGACCCATGAATCCATACAAGCCTTCTATGAGTACATGCCCATTCGCATGCCGGATTCCCTGCATCCGGAGCGCATCTACCGCAGCTTCTCCTTTGGCTCTCTCGCTGATTTACACATGTTGGATATGTTTTATTTCCGGGGAAAGGAGGAGCATAGCCCCGGCGACCGCTCTGTTTTAGGGCTGACTCAGGAAGCCTGGCTCGAAGAACAATTGATCCATTCCAGCGCCCATTGGCAACTCCTGGGCAATCAGGAACTGATGAGTGACTGGTTGAGTGGGGGCCTGCCGCGTCCGTTCCGCAGCCGAATTGGCGACGGGCGCGTCTTTGACCCGGGAAACTGGAATGGCTATCCCAGAGCGAGGCAGCGATTGTTCAATCTGCTGGACAAACACCAACTTCAAAACACGATAGTCCTGACGGGGGATATGCACATGACCTTTTTCATGGAGTTGACGGGCTGTCCAACCTGCAGGGAGCTGTATCATCCAAGAACCGGGCGCGGGAGCTATGGGGTCGAGATAGCCGGGCCGAGCGTCACCCGTGTGAACATGCGCGAAGCCGGTGTCCCCGGAGTTTTTCTGCCCTTCATTCGTTTCATCAACATGCGCAGCAATCCCCACCACCGCTGGGTGAACTTTGGCCGGCACGGCTATTTCACCCTTGAAGTCACCCGCGAACAGGCATCAGTAGAAGTGTGGTTTGTGCCTATAGATCAGCCCATTGATCAGCCCATAGATCAACCCGGAGATCGCCACAAACTAGGCAAACGACTTAACGTTAAATCGGGCGAAGGGCATTGGCAGCGCGGCCCGGCTAAGCGATGATTCTCTCCCGCCCGCAATAAACATTGAAGCGCCCATCGCGGACAAAGCCCAACAGGGTCATGCCATTCGACAGGGCCAGATCAACGGCCAGGCTGGAAGGAGCTCCCACAGCGGCCAGAATCGGAATCCCGGCGGCGATGGCCTTTTGCACCAGTTCAAAAGAGGCTCTTCCGCTCAGCATAAGGACATGTTGGTGCAGGGGAAGCAGTGTGCGCTCAAAAGCCCAACCCATGACTTTGTCCACGGCATTGTGGCGGCCGACATCTTCGCGCAGCACCTGCAAGACCGGCTCTGGATGTTGGAGGGCAAAAAGCCCTGCGGCGTGAAGACCTCCCGTGTCTCTAAAGGTGCCCTGTGCCTCCAGCAAGCGCTGGGGGAGCAAACTGATCTGTTCCGCGCTGAGTTGCTGTCCTGTGGGAAGGGGCTCGGGTCTGAGCGTAAGGCGGACTGCCTCCAATGAGGCTTTCCCACAAACCCCGCAACTGGAGCTGGTGTAGAAATGGCGGCGCAGGCGCTCCAGATCGGGTAAACTGCCCGCACGCAAGCGCACCCGGATGGTGTTCTGGCTTTCACCCGAAGCGCAGAAAGCATCATCGTGCCGGGCGCTGTGCAATTGATCCGGTTGGCTGAGCAGGCCCTCGCTGAGCAGAAAGCCAATCGCCAGCTCCCGATCCTGACCGGGAGTGCGCATGGTGATGGAGATCGACTGCTCTGCGTCCATGCCATCGGCATCCGTCCAGGCCAGCCTGATCTCCAGGGGCTCTTCGATGGCGAGTCTATCCACGCCCTCCCCGGGTCTAAAAGGTCCTGAACCAGGGCCGTTCAGTTCGCCTCTGCGCCAGACCGCCCTTTCGGTGCTGCCGCCTGCCTGGGTTTCAACAAGCTTCTTTCCTGCGGAATCTGCCATCTCTTAAAAATAGCGCTTTAAATGTTTCCGTGGCTCAGCGCGCATAGCAAAAACGCCCTTAAGGTCGCTCATTCTGATTGTCCAGCACCCTCAAATCCGGGGGAACGAATTCTTCAACAATCATGTCTTGAAGCAGGGGATGCACTGCCCGCTGACCCTCTTCAAAGGCTTGCACGATCAATGCTTTGGACTGCGCCCCCCAAATGCCCGAGAGGGGCTCGGCGAATGCCCGATCAGGGTGGCGCAGTAACAGGGCTAGCGGCTTGTTGGCTGGCATATCCTGGACTTGTAGCCGCTTCCAACGTTTCGCGATCAGGGCAATCGTCCCGGCGTTCATGTTCGGCAGGTCACAGGGCATCAACAGCCAGTCCGCGGGTCCCTGAAGCTGAAAGGCGCTGTACAATGCCCCCAAAGGCCCTTCGCCCGGAAAAAGATCGTATAAAATTAAAGTGTTTTCTTCATTGGAATTTAGCGCATCTCCAGTTTGGTGTGCAGCGGAATCTGAGCTTGCCTTCTGATCAGGTCTGAGGGAAAGCCACACTTTGTCGCAGAAAGGCCGAAGCAGTTCCAGCATATGCTCCCGGGCTGGCTTGTTGTTCACGGGAATCAGACCCTTGTCCCGGCCCATACGGCGGCTGTAGCCCCCGGCGAGCACCAGGCCGTACAAGGGGAGGGCAGGAGGGGCAGTGCTCATGACAACAACAGATTGCATCCCCGAACATCGCTGTGGTCAATGCGGCCGAGCACCTCAAAACTGCCGTCTTCGTGCAAGCGGCCCAGATCATCGGTGGCGATGAAGGCACAGGAATCAACATTGGCCAGATCCAATACATCTATCGCTCCTAAAGCACCCGTTTTGGCGGGGGAAAGGGGGTCGTTCAGCTCCCGGATGCGAACCCGCATCCAGGGCGGGCAGCAGAAACGACCTTCCCCGCGACTCCAAGCCTGGGACAGCAATTCCGTCATTCCGTATTCGCTCAAGATGCGCTCAACTCCCAATCCGGAGCAGAGGCGGGCGTGTAACTCCTCCCGGAGCAGTTCGCGGCGCCGGCCCTTCATACCGCCGGTCTCCACCACCAGCAATCTCTCGCGATGGATCGGATTCCATAGACCGCTTTCGGCCAAATCCAACAGGGCAAAGGAAACCCCCAGCAACATCGATGGTTGATTGCGTTTTAGGGCGCTGCTGACTCTTTCCATCAAGGTCAGGTGTTCATTTAGAAAGAATCCACTCTCCGGTTGACGGCTTAGAGCAGCCAATTCACGGCACATCCAGACCAGGGATGAGCCCTCGCGCTCCAGGTAGGAAGGCAGTAGGAAGAAGAAAGCCCATTCCCCCGGATCTCCGAATTCCTGTTCAAATGCCCGCAGAAAGGCCTGGCGGTAAAGCTCCGGACGCGGCACGAAATGACGGGATGCCGTTTGGGAGCTACTTCCGCTGGAGCTAAAAACCAGGGGCTCCGAGCCCGTGGCCTGCTCCGGGATGCCCTCGATCTGGTAAAGAGGCCTGGTTTGTACCTGTTGGGATCGGAAAAAAGCAATGGGCAGGGCGGGAATGTCGTTGATGTCGAGAACTTCCTTAGGATCACAGCCCAGGCCTTCCAGCCAATCCCGGTACAGTGCGTTGTTGAGCGCCTGATAGCGGAACAATTCCAGTGCCATCTCGTTAAAAAGATGGGGCTCTCTCGTTAATTGATCCAGATGGTTCATCAGCTATAGAAGTGCAGTCCGTTATGGGCTTGTAACCTGATTAAGGCCCCGGCTGCCCGGCAGACTGTAAAAAAGACCTAAATTTATTGGAGCAAGTGAGAAAATTGATGCCCATACTTCCTTCCCTCCGCTTTTTGCGCTTGCCCGGCGCCTTTCTGCTGTGCGCCGCCGCATCGTTTATGCTTTTGCAACAGGGCTGCGTCTCTCCCCCTGAATATCCAGTGGAACCTTATATCGAGTTTGTTTCTATGTCATCACTTCTGATTGATGAAGATGGGACAGATCCGGTCATTCTGCGCATCTCCTTTACCGATGGCGATGGGGATATCGGTCATGGAGATCCCCAGATAGAAGCCGATACTACGCGAAATGTATTTCTGGAGGATTCACGGGTGCCCGGATTTCCCATTTACTATCACATAGATGCGGTGGATGAAGGCCGCAGCGTCAAGGCTATATCGGGTTTTATCGATCTGCGTTTCAACAGCGGTTTTTTCGGTTGCCTGAGCCTTGAAGCTCAGGATACCCTTAGCCTGTCCATGTACATCGTCGATCGCGCAGGCAACCGCAGCAATACCATTCGCACCCCGACCATTACCCTCAACTGTCGATGAGGGTCAGACCCTTGAGCGCTTAGTGCTCCAGTCGTCCGGCAACCATGCCCTGAGGCAATTCACTGGCCCAATCCAGGCCTTTAACCAGTAAGCTCTGGGTTCGAAGGGCCTCCGGATCATCCTGCGGCTGATGTTGATAAGTCCACATTGCCGTTTGAGGCAGGCTCATCAGAATGGATTCTATGCGCCCGCCGGTGTCCAGCCCAAACTTGGTTCCCTTGTCATAGACGAGGTTGAATTCCACATATCGACCGCGGCGATGGCCCTGCCACTCCTGCTCCTTTCGACCATAACTTTTGTGCTGATGCCGGGAAACAATCTCGGTGTACAGAGGAACAAAGGCATTGCCCACATCCAAAACAAAATCAAAAAGCCCATCCTTGCCACCGGGATCTGAATCGCTGAGCCGGTCAAAGAATATGCCGCCTATACCCCTGGTTTCATCGCGGTGCTGAATGAAAAAATAATCATCAGCCCAGGTCTTAAAGCGTGGATAGTATTCGCTGTTGTGCCGGTCACATACAGTCTTGAGGCCCTGGTGAAAGAAAACAGCATCCTCTGGTATGATGTAATGAGGAGTCAGATCAATTCCCCCGCCAAACCACCAGACTCCAGTGCTCATTTCAAAGTACCGGACGTTCATATGAATGATGGGTACCCAGGGATTGTGCGGGTGTAATACTATGGAGACACCGGTGGCAAAAAAGTCTCCACCTCGGAGCTTCAGAGCATTCAGAATTTTTTCCGGCATAGGCCCGTGTACCGCTGAGAAATTCACCCCTCCCTTCTCCAGTACATTGGCGTTCTGAATCAGTCGGGTGCGTCCACCTCCTCCGGCTTCGCGCTTCCATAGATCTTCGCGAAACACACCCTTCTGGTCAAAGTGTTCCAGACCATTACAAATGTTGTCTTGTAGATCCATGAATGCACGGGCGATGCTGTCTTTATTCATAGTTGGTTATTTGCTAATTTTATAAAAAGATATTTTGTGCTTGATCGTCAAATCATATCTCGCAAGACTTCTGCATTGAATACTTGCATATACTTTTATACTTTATGAGTGATTTTTTATTAAACACAATATTATTTATGTAGAAGTGGATAAAATTGGAAAACATTTGCTTTAATTTTTTGATATGGAGTATTATTTTTATGTTTAAGGGAACTAAAAGTGTAGTACTCCCCATTCTTCCGACCAACAGTTGCTGGTCTTAAGTTTGTTTAGGCGGCTTTCATGTAGATGTCCTCAGGCTTTCTTCGATTGATTCCACGGTGGTTTCGCTTGTTGTACCGGTTGATGAACTTAGCCACTC
>JBGSYF010000013.1:0-50658 GCA_041751015.1 Chitinophagales bacterium | reverse complement strand
GCTGAAAACGTTAATCTTAAGATCCAACAGATCAAGAGAATCGCGCGCGGGTACGCAAACTCAACAAACTTTGTCAACATGATTTACTTTCACCTTGGAGGCTTAAAACTCAGCATACCCACTTTAAATAGCTAAGAGCCTGTTTTTTAGTCATGAAGTTCAAAAAGCATCTGTTCTTTTTAGTCTTGCTGAGCTTAACAATAGCAATTTCTTTAGCTCAAAGTCAATTTGATTATTGGCCAATAGATCGCGAAGTTTTGCTTAAGTATAGTAGTGGAAGTTTAGAGTTTTATGATACAGTGAGTATCGGTTCATACGAATATTTCCCCAACGATCCTTGTCATGTTGCTTTTAATGATATTTATGGAAATTTGTTATTATATGGATCACAATCAATTTTGATAACATTAAGAGGAGATACAATTCACAGACTGGCTAACCCAAGTAAGGCTCATCTAGGATGGAATCAAGGTACTTTACTATTGCCTATCGAGGAGGATGATTCTGAGGAAACAAAAATTACCAAGTTATTATTTATATATACTTTGGTCGATTCTTCACCTACAACGCCGTATTTATCAGAGCTGTTTTATAGAGTGATAGATTTATATTACATAGATGAGGAGGTGTTGATCTCAATTAGTGATGCCAAAAAGTTGATGAGTTATAACTCAAGAAGAAGATTGCAGGGAATTCGACATGCAAATGGAGACGATTGGTGGCTTGTATCTGGTGGATCTTCACCTACATCTCACTCGGAAGCATCAGATAGTTTTTGGGTAGCGCATTTCAGGTCGGACAGTATAGTTGAATCATTTATCCAGCGTATTGGTACTTTATGCGTTGGTTCGCAATTGGCAGTATCACAAGATGGGAGTCAGATTGCACATGCTGGTTCGAGTGTTGTTGAACTCTTTGACTTTAATCGCTGTACGGGTAAACTGAGTAATGCTCGTATTATAGAAGACAGTGTATATGGTCATTATGGTTGTGCATTTTCATCAGACGGCAGTAAACTGTATGTTTCAACGCACATTCCAAAACTACTTCAATACGATCTTTCCACACCAGATTTTGCTAAGACAGAACTGCTCTCGGGGGTAGGATCTGGTCAAAGTAATTTTTATGAAGCTACGCAATTGCAGCGAGGACCTGACAATAAAATCTACATGGGATTCCGCAAGTTTGGTTTTTGGCCCTATCCGTATGGGGAGGATCCAAGTCAATATCTCATGGCAGTCACCAACCCAAATGCAGCGGGAGCAGATGTAGTGTTGGATACTTTCGCTGTATGGTTAGGGGGTTTCTACAACCGCAGTTATGGTTTACCCAATTTTGTCAATCACAATCTCGGTTCAATGGAGGGCAGTGATTGTGATTCAACGGGTGGTGGCAGTACATTTGTTGAAAATCCTGGTGAGATCAGATCAGATTGGCAAGTGCAACCCACGGTAAGCTCTGGTTTATATGTGTTTAGTGGCCCTATAAATACCAACCTGGCAGCCTATGATGTGTGGGGGAGATTGGTTTGGCGGGATAGGTATAGCGGCTCGGGCATTGATCTGAGCGCAATTCCACCGGGTTTGTATTTGTTGCATGCTTCAAGCGAAAGTCAGCAGCAGATGTTTAAGATTATAAGACAATGAAGGACTTAGGACTTGGTAGTATATATAAAATATTATTATGATTATAAATCACCTACCCCGATTTTTTATCTGAATAAGTTGAGCCGCAATGCTTATAGCGATTTCCTGGGGGCTGTGGCTGTTGATGTTCAGTCCAATAGGGGCATGAGCTCTTTGTAACTCTATTTCTGAAAAGCCTTCGGCTCTCAGCGTTTCAAACATGATGTCAACCTTCTTTTGGCTGCCCATCATGCCGATGTAGGCGAAACGCTTAGTCAATAATTGCCTCAGAACGATCAAATCGGTGCGGTAGCCAAAAGACAGGATGATCACATAAACCTGTTCACCTTCGGGGATGAACTGATCTATCTGTTCAAAATCTACGGTCTGCTTACTGTGCGCGTAGGGATTAGCCAGCATCGTATGCAAACTTTCGCGGTGGTCAAGTACGTGGATTTTGACATGGAGCTGGGAGAGCACCTGGCTGAGTGCTAAACTCACATGTCCCCCACCAATCAGGTAGATGTGATGAGCATAGTCGGTTGATTCAGTAAAGCGCCAGTTGTCCTCCTGGTCAAACGACCGGTCTGCAACTCCGCGGTATACTGCAGTACCATCTTCGCCGATCGTTATTCCGTTTATAGAGAAACAGATGGTCAAGGGTTGTGTGGAATGGATGATGTCCTCTATCAGTTTTACATCAGAGGCATGGACATCAAAAAATGCGATCCGCTGTCTTCCTGAGCAAATCATGCCCGACTGACTAGTCAGTGCAGTTTTGTCGTGAATCTGATCTTTGATGAAGGGTTCAAATCGGGGGCCTTTCAACAAGAATCTGGACATCTCTACCAACTTGTGTTCCATGATGCCCCCACCGATGCTTCCGTACATTTCTCTTTTGGAACACCACATCTTAAATCCGGTTTTTCCCGGGCTGCTGCCTTGATGGTCTATGACCACCATGACTACGGCCCGACCGTTACCCAACAGGGAGCGATGCAGCGATTTGTAGAAATCTAGAACCATACGCTGCTCATCGAGTAGTAGATGGCCATCAATCCCGAGAAGAACGCGCTGGCCCAGAAGCGGTATCTAAGGGCTGTTTTATTTTGAATCCAGTAATTGGCCAGCAGCGAAATGGGAATGTTCACTGCAAAGGATAACAGCCCTGTTCGCAATATGCCCAAATCTATCTGATCAACCTGAGCATTGAACAGGTACACAAAGGCCAGGTGTCGGGCGATCCACAGGGGATTGAAGTATATCAGGGCCATGCCGGTCTTTAGCCATGCCCGACGACCCGGTTCAACGCGTTGAACTCGGGATTCAATCCAGCGGAAATAGCGCTGTATCTCAAAAGCGTAGAGGCTTGCACCGACCAGAAAAATGCCCAGGAGGCGAAGCAAACTTAATTGTCCGGCGATCAGCGCGGCGATGCTGTCACCGCCCGCATAGATCATCCCACCCAGTAAATGGCTGAACAGCATTGACCCCCGCGTTGCAGATGCTCCTGAAGTGGATTCAATGGAATTCATTCCTGCCGGTATAAATCCATCAACACTTTCTCGGGCGTATAGGGTGCGTCGAACTTCAGTTCCAGGTCTGGATTGAACGCCCGAACGGCCTCGCGGATAGCAAAATAGGCGCCAAGACCATACATCAGGGGCGGCTCACCTACCGCTTTGGATTTTTTTATGGCCAATTCGTGCCCCTCATTCTCCAGCAATGCAACCTGGATTTGACCGGGAACCGAATAAATGTCCGGGATTTTATACGTAGAAAGTGCATTGGACAATAGCCTGCCCTTATCGTTGAATTGCACCTCTTCAAGCGTCAGCCATCCTATGCCCTGCACCAGCCCCCCTTCGATCTGACCCAGATCAATAGCGCTGTTCATGCTTTGACCCAGATCGTGCACCAACTGAACCTGGTCGAGCACATAGCGACCACGGATGCAGTCCAGGGTTACTTCAACTATTGCTGTCCCATATACATGATAAGCAAAGGGGTGGCCTTTCTCCATGCTCTTGTCAAAGTGAATGACGGGTGTGGCGTAATGCGCATTTTCGCTCAGACAAACCCGCTTTTGAAAGGCTTTGGTCACCAGATCAGACCAACTCATGGCAGACGCCCGGTCACGGGTATAGATATGTTCATCGCTGAAAAACAAATCACCCAACAAACCCTCCTGACTCGCTACGGCCTTGAGACGCCCGACCAAAGCTTCGCAGGCCATGAGCAAGGCCTTGCCATTCAGATCAGCACCTGCGCTGGCCGCAGTTGGAGAGGTATTGGCTACCCGTAGTGTATTGGCCGATTCAATCCTGACCCGCCTCGGCTCTATCCCAAAACACTCCGATGCAATTTGCAGCAGCTTGGTGTTTACACCCTGCCCCATTTCCACCGCCCCTGTACTGACCACAACACTACCATCCAGATAGATATGTACCAGGGCCCGGGCGTGATTCATCATCGTGTTGGTGAATGAGATCCCAAAGCATATGGGTTGAACGGCCAGGCCTTTCTTTTGGGTGGAATGGCTTTGGTTGAAACGATCCACCCTTTCCCTTTGCTGAGAGTATTCGTACTGCTCCATGCACTGAGTCCAGCTTTGCCGGGCCTGGGTCTTCTGCATGACTTGTCCATAGGGCATCTCATCGCCATCTCCAATCAGGTTTTTGGCCTGAATCTCCGCAGCTTTGACGCCAATGCGTTCTGCGGCTTTAACTATGGCCGCTTCTATGACGAATTTGCCCTGGGGTCCACCAAAACCCCGGAAAGCCGTATTGGGCGGCAGATTGGTCCGGCAGCAGTACGCCGTAGCCCGCACATGGGGAATAAAGTAGGCATTGGTGGAGTGGAACAGGGTTCTTTCCATCACCGCCGGAGAAAGATCAGCAGAGGCTCCCGCATTTTGGTAATGCGTTACTTCATAGGCCAGAATCTTTAAGTCCTCACTAAGCCCGATCTTAAAGTCGGCGGAGTAGGGGTGGCGTTTGCCGGTCATGCGCATATCCTCTAATCGGTGCAGCGAAAGCTTAACCGGTCTCTGCAAGAGATGGGCCCCCAGGGCTGCCATCACCGCCCAACTGTTCGCCTGATCCTCCTTTCCCCCGAACCCACCGCCCAGCCGAACGGTATCTACCTCCACCTTGTGCATGGGCAAAGCCAGTACCCGGGCGATCATGCGTTGCACAGCCGTAGGCGCTTGCGTGGATGAGCTGATCAGCAGACTGCCGTCCTCTTTTGGGCGCGCATAAGCACCTTGTGTTTCTATGTATAAGTGTTCTTGTCCATTGACTTCCGTGTTGCCTTCAATGATGTGCCGGCATTCGCCCCAGACCTGATCCGGATTACCTATGCAAAATGTTCTGGGTTCAACAATGAGCTGGCCCTGAGCCTGGGCCTGACGCGCATCCAGGATGGCGGGCAGCTCTGAAAATTCCACCTGAATGGCTTTGGAAGCCTGACGGCAATGGTGTTCTGAAACACCGATGATCACGCCGATGCATTGTCCGTGGAAATGGATTTGTTCATCAGCAAGCAGCGGCTCATCGGCCACAATTCCGCCAATCTGATTCTCTCCCGGGATGTCTTTTGCGCTCAGAATGCGCACTATGCCCGGCATCTGTCGCGCAGCGTCAAGGTTCAAAGACAAGATCCGGGCATGGGCCACCGGGGCATCAAAGGGAAGGGCGTACAGGGTATCGCGCAGTTCCGGGATGTCATCCAGATAGACGGATTTGCCGCTGACGTGATTATGGGCATCAATGTTGATCACGATGCAGAGCCTTTAAGAAGTGTTTCTGCCGATAGTCTATCGGGGAAACATTCGATGAAATGTGCAAAGAACAACTGCCGGGCCAGCAGGCGTTTGTAGGCCTCCGAGCCGCGCACATCGCCAATGGGCGAAATCTCCTCCTGCAAGACCGAAGCCGCCTTCAGGATAGTCCCCTCATGAAGTTGCTGACCGATCAGGAACCCGGATGTTTCAGCCAGGAAAGCAGGAACCGGCGCAACCCCCCCCATGGATAGCCTGATGTCCGCAATCCGGTCCTGCTCCATGCGGATGCACATGGCCGAATTAACCGTGGCAATGTCCAGATAGCTGCGCTTGCAAACCTTTTCAAAGCTGAAGTGCTGCTGATGATCGGGTAACTCAAAGTCAATGGACTCAATCAGCTCATCTTCGTCTTTGTCCATCTTTTTATATCCCATATAAAAATCCTTCAGAGCGACGATGCGGGTTCCCCGACGGGGATGGCGCAGAGTCAGCCGGGTTTGGAGCACCAGCAAAAGAATGGTCAGATCCCCGATCGGTGATGCATTGGCCAGATTTCCCGCCACCGTTCCCATATGTCGAATGGGGGTGGAGGAAACCAATTTCATATATGCGTACCACTGGGGTATGGCCCTGAGCAGGCGTTCTTCTTCCATCAGATCAGCAGCCGTGGCCAGCGAGCTGATCACACAGCGCGAACCTTCAAAGCGCAAGGGCGTTACGGTGCGCGCAGAGGCCAGGAACTGCCAATCCATGTTCAGGATTTGATCGTGTTTTTGCACGTACAGGTCAGTACCTCCGCCGACGGGGGTGAAATCCCGGGCGGGGGTGGAATCGCGGCTCGCGACAGAAGAGCTGGCTGCGTCAGCCGCGCGGGCTGCGTCTTCCCGGGCTTGCAGCTCCGCCTTGCCCCTCTGATTGGCCAGGTGCTGGATGCTTTCTCGTACCCCTTTGAGTCGGTCGGCTGCACCGAGGAAGTACTCGGGAATGAAACCTCGGCTCTCTAACCATGGCAAGTCTGGCGCAGCACCGGACTCTTCGAGTTCAGCGGCCAGCTCAAAGGCTGCCCGCTCTATGGATTTGTATCCGGTGCAGCGGCAGATATTGCCATCGATTGCGCTGATGATGGCCTCTTCGTAAGGTCGGGCAGTCTCTTTTTTATCAGCCTGAGCTTTTAAGACCGACGGAGAGCGGGTTTTGAGTTCAGCCCTTGCGTTGGGAGACATCGTGCTGAGGCGCAGCGCAAAACCGCTGAGCGAAACCACGAAACCCGGGGTGCAGAATCCGCATTGGGTGCCGGAGTTTTGCACCATAGCCTGCTGAACCCTGTTGAGTTGATCGGGCAGATTAAGCCCTTCCACCGTAACAATATGCCTGCCTTGGGCATTGGCCAGGGGCATCAGGCAACAGGTCACACTGCGGTAGCGGATCTGATCCCCGTCCAGTTCGCCCGTCAGGACCGTGCATGCCCCGCAATCTCCTTCGCGACAACCTATCTTGGTACCGCGGAGCTGCTGATCATAGCGGATGAAATCCAACAGCGTCATGGCGCCGCTTTGTTCCGTCTGTATGAGGCGATTGTTGAGCAGGAATTGAATCATAGGCGGTCAAATCAGCGCCCTTTGGCGCTTCGGTCCAGCATCCGGATCAGGTCGTCCCGGGTCGGCTCTCCGATGAGTTCATCCAGTTTCTCTCCTTTGGCGTTCAGCACGACCACTCCGGGGGGACTTTTGATTTTCAGGTAGCGGTAGGCCCAGTCCTGGGCCATGCCTCCGCGGGTATTGATCGGGGAACCGTCTGCGGGGCTTTTGTATTGCATTTCCGGGGGAAGGGGGCTTGGATCATCCTCATAGAGTACAAGTACGATCGATTCGCGGTTGATGCGCGTGAACAGATCCAGTTCGCGCAGGGTGCTCTCTTCGAGCCGGCGGGTTACCGAGTTCATCCAGGAACTGAATATGAAGAGCACGGGAAGATCTTTGGCCGCCGCACATTCCAGGGCAGCTTCGGGATCGTCGAAGGCTTTCAGACCAAAACTGAAACGCCGGGCGCTTCCGTTGCCGCAGTAGTTGGAGTGCTGCAGGGCTTCGCTTTCCAGCCGATCGGCCAGTTCGCGTTCATAGACCGAAAACAATTGGCCCAGAGTCCAATCTTCCTCTGTTCGACCTGATCTGACCATCTTTCCCATGGCCTCAAGGGCCAGGGGCCGGGCACCGCAGGCGTGCAATGCCAGGCTGTCTTCACTCCAGTTTTCGGGAATCAGAGCACGGCGGTACTCGGCTCTGCAGGCTTCAATTCTCAGGGCATTTGCGCGGTAGTCCGTTGCCTGATCCACACTGTCCAGGATGCGTTTCATCTCACCTACCGTATAGTCATCTCCGCGGTTAGAAGACAGAACTTGCATATATTTTTTCATCATCATGATATC
Source organism: Chitinophagales bacterium (assembly GCA_041751015.1). Lineage (GTDB taxonomy): Bacteria > Bacteroidota > Bacteroidia > Chitinophagales > BACL12 > WGOA01. The sequence goes on along the minus strand of JBGSYF010000013.1, from coordinate 42,824 downwards.
AGCGGTATGACCGCCGAAACAATCCAGAAATCCCTCGGGAAGCTTACTGGGATGAAAACGCAGGAAGGGCATGCTCATCAGCGAATCGCAGGAAATGATCTCCGATCGGGGGCTCGGTACATCCGTGACCAATTGCTGTTGCGAATAAAGCTGCGCCGCAGAACTCAGCAAAAAAAATAAAAACGTATATTTTTTACATAACATAACTTATGCTGTGGTTTTGGTGTTGCGCTCAATCAATCAAGAACCGAAGGGGTGTTATGGTGCGCTTACTTGTTGCTGTCGTAGTAACCAAAAACTTTCTTCATCATATCGGTTCCGCGGGCCCCCGGATTGGTTCTGATTTTCTCTTCTTCCTGCTGCACCATCACAAACAGCCCTTCCAGGGCTTTTGTAGTGACAAAGGCCGAGAGATCCGGATCAATCTTTTGGACCAGCGGCACTTTGTTGTAGGCGTTCATTACATCCCTCCAGTGTTTGGTGGCCTGGGTGCTGGCCAATGCCCTGTCGATAACCGGGGTGAACTTGGAGGTCAACTGGGGTGTGGTGCTGCGTTCCAGATAGCGGGTAGCCGCGTCCTTTTCGCCAAACAGGATGTCCATTCCATCGCTGATGGTCATGGTGGTAATGGCGCTGACAAAGATGGGGGCGGCTTCCTTGGCGGCTTCTTCGGCGGCCCGGTTGATGGACAGCATCGCATCGTCCAGCAATTTTTTTCCTCCGGGAATGGCGTTCAGTGTTCTGACGATGGGGTCGGCTTCTGGCGGCAGTGGAATCTTGATCAGGGGATTGCCAAAATAGCCATTGACTTTGCTGACGGTGGAAGAGCCGTTGGTGGCACCTTGCTTGAGGGCATCCTTTAGGCCCATGACAGCTTCGGAATTGGTAATCCCACCCAGACCTCCGGTGCCCAGAATGCTGCTGAGGCTGCCGGGATCACATGAGCTCACGCTGATGGCGAGCAGAAGAAATAGGGTGCTGAATCTGAGGGTCATAGCTTGGGAGTTGTGCTGGCTGAATGTGCGGGATGAGACAGGATCGGCTGAGCGCCGGGTATGGGAGTATTCTATGCTGAAATTTACACTTGTTTTGCAGAAGTTAGCGGAATGCCGGGGGGCCGGCCGCTAAACAGGCAAATACCCTGCCAGTCCGGGCCTGGCTCACAATTTAGCGCAATTTTTCTCTTACCTGAGCAACCACATCTGTGCTTACAGCAATCCTGATCACGATAGGCGATGAGATACTCATTGGCCGGACGGTGGACACCAATTCCGCCTGGATGGCTGCCGAGCTCAACCTGCTGGGTGCCAATGTGCTCGAAATCCTGTCCGTCTCAGACGATGCCCAGGCCATTACCGAAGGGGTGGAACGCGCCCTTCAACGCGCTGATCTGATTCTGCTCACCGGTGGTTTGGGCCCCACCCGGGACGACATCACCAAGAAGACCCTGGCCACTTACTTTGGCATGGGAATGGTCGAAGACCCTGAGGTGCTCGAAGCCATAGAATCGCTTTTCGCCAAATTTGGTCGTCCGGTCAATTCGATGAGCAGGGCGGTTGCTCTGGTGCCTGAGGGCTGCCGGATCTTCATCAACCGGCGCGGAACGGCTCCGGGAATGTGGTTTGAGCGCGAAGGGCGGGTGCTCGTGTCCATGCCCGGTGTGCCCCACGAGATGAAGCATTTGATGACTTCGCAGATCATTCCCGCGCTGCGCGAGCGCTTTGACCTGCCTCCGGTTCAGCACCGGCATCTTCTCACGGCGGGAGCGGGTGAAAGCTATATCGCAGGACTGATTGAAGATATCGAAGACGCCCTTCCCCCGCACATCAGGTTGGCCTATCTGCCAAGTCTGGGTCAGGTCAAGCTGCGCCTGACCGGAAGGGCAGATGACCAGGAGGGCTTGCGCGCGGAGCTTCAACACTGGCTGGACACCATCTCCGAGCGCATCAGCCGCTATGTTTACGGGTATGACAACAGCAGCCTGGAAGAAGCCGTACTCGTGCGCCTGGCTGCGCGGAACTGGCAATTGGGCATAGCCGAATCCTGCACAGGCGGCAAGATCGGCGCCCGAATCACCCGTGTTCCGGGGGCGAGTGCCTGGTTTCGCGGTGGAGTGACCGTTTACAGCTATGAGGCCAAGTCGGCTATTCTGGGTGTCGACCCGGAAACCCTGGCCAGATACGGCGCGGTTTCTGAAGAAGCGGTTCGCGAGATGCTCAGCGGAGCGCTTCGCGTCTTTGATGCCGATGCTGCCGCGGCTGTTTCGGGCATTGCCGGTCCGGGAGGAGGCACAGAGGACAAGCCGGTCGGCACGGTGTTTATTGGCGTAGCCACCCGCGATGGCTTTGTCCATATTCGCCGTGTTCAATTTCCCGGAGACAGGGCCGGAAACATAGAGATGAGCACGGTAGCCGCTCTAAACATGCTGCGGCTCCTGATGGATGGAGGGTTGGAGTAGGAGAGGAGTCCCTGAGCAAAAACCAATGATCAAATTTTAGTAATTAATATGAAAAGATTAGTTTTTTAGCGTTTTTCCTTCCCTTAATTGCTCTGGCTCAGGCCCCCGGGCAAGCAACGAGTATATTAATAACAAACATTGGTATATTTAATGGAAAAGACAATGCAGTAACCCGCGCCAACATGCTCATTGAAGGAAATCTGATTAAAACGATATCTGAAAATGCCATTCCAATTCGGGAAGATCTTGCCGTTCAGATCATTGATGGAAGCGGCAGGTTCGCCATGCCGGGACTGATCGATGCCCATGCGCATTTGCTCCTGGAAAGCATTCCGGCCAGTCAGGCCATGTTCTCCGACTTTGCCTTTCTGAATCTGTTTGCAGCGCGGGCCGCAGAGAAGCAACTGCTGAGAGGTTTTACCACCGTGCGAGATTTGGGAGGAGGCTCACTTTCTCTGGCCAGGGCTATCGATATGGGGCTGGTCCACGGACCCAGGGTTTTTGCCAGCGGTGCATTCATCTCCCAGACGGGAGGCCACGGGGATCTGGGACTTCCTACCGAGGTGCCCAGGAAGATCGGAGAGATGTCCTATGCCGAATTGAACGGTGTGACGGCAATCGCCGACGGCGTTGACCAGGTCTTGCTGCGCAGCAGGGAACAGTTGCGCCAGGGGGCCACACAACTGAAGCTGATGGCAGGCGGTGGAGTGGCCTCGCACTACGATCCCATCGACGTTACTCAGTACACCGAAGCCGAGTTCAAAGCGGCCGTTGGAGCAGCCGAAAACTGGGGGACCTATGTCACGGTGCACGCCTATACACCCCATGCCATTACAACAGCCATCAATGCCGGTGTGAGATGCATTGAACACGGACAATTGGCCGATGAAGCCAGCGTCAAACTGATGGCCGAAAAGGGGGTCTGGTGGAGCCTGCAACCCTTTTTAGACGATGAGGACGCCAATCCATATCCAGAGGGTTCTGCAAACCGATTGAAGCAAATAGAAGTATCCAAAGGGACCGATCAGGCTTGTGAATTGGCTAAGAAGTACAAAGTCAAGATTGCCTGGGGTACCGATTGTCTGTCCGATCCGGAGATGGCAGCCCGCCAGGGTAAGAAGCTCGCCAAGATGACCCGTTGGTTCACTCCCTTTGAAGTGCTGAAGATGGCTACCTACGACAACGCCCAATTGCTCAATATGAGCGGTAAGCGCAGTCCTTACCAGGAGGGCAGGCTGGGGGAGATTTCAGAGGGCGCCTATGCGGATTTGATCATTTTGGAAGAAAACCCATTAGAAAACATTAAACTTGTAGAGGATCCCGAAACCCATTTCAAACTCATCATGAAGAATGGAGTGGTTTATAAGAATACATTGAAGTAAAATCTGTCAATCAGGATCATGTATGAAGTGAAAAATCCGACGGTGATGAGAAAGCTTTTGTGGCTGGATTTCTCTGCGGGCAGTTCCGCGGGCCTGGCCGCTTTGCTTTTTCTGGGGCCATTGGTTCAAATCTTTGGTTTGCCAGATAAATTAATTATATTTATATCAGTTGTTACATTAATTTATGCTATGTTTTCTCTCTATATGGCGACCCGCAAGGATTTAAGGGCCAACTGGTTGCGCATGTTGGTTGCGGCCAATTGGCTCTGGGTGCTGATCAGCGCAATTCTTCTGTTGATGTTCTATCAGCAAGCCACGCTTTTGGGAGGCTTGTTTTTGTTCCTGCAGATGCCGGTGGTGGGCGCGCTGGCTTACGTTGAAGCTGCTCAGCTTCGCAGAGTAAGGAGTTAAGCTCGGGTCGAAGGGCAGCCTTTCTGTCCCAAAGTGCCCGGCTACAAGCCTGATTTCACAAGCCCTGCACCGCATAGCGAATGGGCTTTGGGCTACCTCAGCCCGCGCAAAAACCTTACCTTTACCGAGCGTAAAGCATCCTCAATTTATAGACAAAATTTTGCCTAAATGGCTTTGGCAGAACTGATTATGCCCAAAATGGGCGAGAGTATCATGGAAGCGACCATCCTCAAATGGCTCAAGCAGCCGGGGGAGATGGTGGAGTTGGACGAAGCGGTTCTGGAGATTGCCACCGACAAGGTGGATTCCGAAGTTCCATCGCCTTATGCCGGGGTCTTACAGGAGATTCGCTTTGCCGAAGGCGACACGGTGGAAATCGGAAAGGTCATCGCGGTGATTGCTACCGAGGCCAATGCCTCTGTGTCAGCTTCTCCGGCGGCTCCCACTGCAGCTCCTTCCAGTGGTAATGGCTGGGAAAACGCCGAGTCCGCAAGCATACAGGCCATGGCCGATGAGGCAGCCGCGCGGGTGGCCCAGGCCGCCTCTCAGGCCGCTTCTTCGCTGGGCTCCAAAAGCGCTTCTTCCCCTTCTTCAAGTGCTGGAAGGGCGGCTTCTCCAGCTCCGTCAGCTCAGTCTTCCAACGGCGCTCCTGCTCATGGTGGAGCCTCCATTCCCGCGGGTCGGTTCTACAGCCCGCTGGTGCTCAACATTGCCCGACAGGAGGGCATACCCATGACCGAGCTCGAAGCTCTGCCCGGCTCGGGCAGCGAAGGCCGCGTAACCAAAAGGGATATTCTGGAGTATGTGGACAGCCGCAAGAGCAGAGGAGCACAAGTCGCTGCCCCGGCTGCTCAAGCCCCGGCCGCAGCACAAGCCCCGGCACCTGCCCCCGCCGCCGTTCCACCCGCTGCTGCCGCACCTGCTGCCTCACCCACGCAAGCACCCGCCACACCCGCCACACCCGCCACACCCTCTGCTTCGGCTTCCCGCCCCTCTTCGTCATTAGAAGGGCAAGTGGAGATTGTGGAGATGGACCGCATGCGCAAACTGATCGCGGAGCATATGGTTCGCTCCAAGCATACCTCACCGCACGTCACCTCCTTTGTGGAGGCCGACATGACTCCTATAGTGCAGTGGAGAGAGCGGGTCAAGAAAGCCTTTGAGCAGAAAACCGGGGAGAAGATCACCTTCACACCCATCATCATCGAAGCCATTGTCAAGGCCATCCGCGACTTCCCCATGGTCAACGTCTCGGTGGACGGGGACAAGATCATCGTCAAGAAGGACATCAACATCGGCATGGCGGCAGCCCTGCCCAACGGCAATCTCATCGTGCCGGTCATCAAGCGGGCCGACCAGCTCAACCTGCTCGGGCTGACCCGCGCCGTGAACGATCTGGCCAACCGCGCCCGCTTGGGCAAGCTCAAGCCCGAAGAGGTTCAGGACGGCACCTATACGGTGACCAATGTCGGCACCTTTGGCAATGTCATGGGCACCCCGGTCATCAACCAGCCCCAGGTGGCCATCATGGCCGCAGGAGCCATTCGCAAGAAACCCGCCGTGATCGAGACCCCTCAGGGCGATTTCATCGGCATTCGGCACATGATGTTCCTCAGCCACGCCTACGACCACAGGGTGGTTGACGGCTTTTTAGGGGGAAGCTTTGTGCGCCGCGTGGCGGACTACCTGGAGGCCTGGGATTCGCAGCGGGAATTCTGATGAAGCCCAGCAGTCCCGACCGGGCCGAAGCGCAACAAGTCCCATACGCGGCTGATTCCGCTGCACCTCAAAACGCCCGCGCAAGGATTTTCTTTCATGTCGGCCTGGGCAAGGCGGCCTCTACCTGGCTGCAATACGCCATCTTTCCGCGCTTGCAGGGCCTCCATTACATTCAACGCACGCGCTACAAGCGTTCGCCAGAGCTGATCGCGCGGCATATTGCTGCGGGCACAGACTCCCCTGAGCCCGTGCTGATCAGCCGTGAATTCGACCAGCAACTGGAGCGGGAATGCACCTGGTTCGCCCGTCAAATCAGCCCGATCCATGCCAGCCCTGTACAGGCGCTCATTGTCCTGCGCCGGCAGGATGGCTGGTTTGCCTCTCAGTACCGCCGCCACATCAAGAACGGAAGCCCGCTGAGCTTTGAGCAGTTCATCGACGTTGAGCAGGACCAGGGTCTCTGGAAGCTCAGCGACGGACTTTTCGCGCCAAAACTGCTCTTTCTCGAAGAGCTGTTCGGCCGTCCTCCTGTGGTTTTGTTCTACGAAGAGCTCCGAAACGAGCCTTTGGCCTGGCTGCGGCAAATGGCCTCCGCCTTGGGTGCAGGGCTTGATGAAAACCGCTTGTCCCTGGACCGCATTCACACTTCTTACAGTGAAAAGCAGCTCAAGCTCATGCGCAGCGCGAGCCGGGTTCTCTTCCCCAACCCGATTGCCCACGGAAAGACCAGTTGGTTGGCCCGGCGCGGCCGGCTTTTGGCCTGCTATGCAGTTCTGGGTGCCGGAAAGCTGATTCCCGCCTCCCAGCTCCCCCCCGAACCCCTGATTGCAGCCGATGATCTCAAAGCCCTGGAACAATACTACGCTCCGGACTGGCTGGCCTGCCGGCAGTACGCCGCAGAGCACCCACCTTTGATGTTGTAACGTTAATTGAATAATTTAACCAACTGGTTAAAACTCTGCGAATTCCTCTTTAGCTTCGCAGCACTGTGTCTGTTGCCAAAGCCCGTATAGAAGCCGAAGGACCCGAGTCCACCATACTCGAAGCCGCGCGCCGGGTCTTTCACCGGCAGGGAATGGCGGGGGCCCGCATGCAGGAAATCGCCGCGGAGGCCGGGTTGAATCAGGCCCTGCTCCACTACTATTTTCGCTCCAAGGACAAGCTCTTCAGCGCCGTCTTTCAGCAGGATGTGCGCCGGCTCTTGCAATTGCAGGCCCGCATTTTTGAAGAGCAGGACGATGTCTTTGAGCTTATTGCGCGTTTTGTCGCGGTACAGATTGAATTTCTGCAAAAGCATCCCTATCTGCCCGGTTTTGTTCTGGGCGAATGGGGACGCTGCCCGGAACACCATGCTGAGGAGGAGCTCGAATTGAGAAAGGAACTCAATCAGCAGTTCAGGCAATTGCTCAAAAAGGCGAGACAGGAGGGGAGGATCAGACCCATAGATCCCGTCCAGCTCATGGTGAATATGCTTTCGCTTTGCATGCATCCCTTCATCGCCAAGCCTCTGATCATGAGCACCCAGGGCATGGATGAAGCCGCTTTTGAGCGATTCATAGAGCGCCGGAAATCCGAAGTCAGCGCGTTCATCTTAAGTTCGCTTCGCCCGGAGAGCGAAATTAGTGTTGCCGATTTAAAGAGTCCGACCAAACCGGCGCGCAGTCCTGCCGCCTTTCCCCCGAAAAAGACAAAAAAATAGCCGCTAACCCATGTGGTACCGAAGAATCTCTCTCATTGCCGCCCTGCTGATTCTGGCCGGAGGTTTTGGCATCAACAAATGGCTGGCCGCGCAGAAGACGGAGCCGCCCCGCAAAAGCGCTGAACGGGGATCGGTCAAAGTGCAGGTCAGTGCGGTGCAGAACGGAGCGGTTCAGGCCGAAGTTCCGATTACCGGGCGACTGCGCGCCCGTCAGAAAATAGAGCTGTTCGCCGAAGTGAGCGGCAGGCTGGAACGGGGCGACAAACCGTTCCAAGAGGGCGTTTTCTTTCAACAGGGCGAAGTTTTACTGCGCCTTGAACACCGCGATCAGGAATTGCAACTGATCGCTCAGCGCTCCGCTTTCCACAGCCAGATCCTGCGCCTCATTCCCGATCTGAAGATCGACTACGCTTCAGAGGCTCCGGCCTGGGAGCAGTATGTTCAGCGCTTTGATGCCGCCCGCCCCTTGCCCAATTTGCCCGAGCTGAGCAGCGACAAGGCCCGCAATTTTCTGGCGCTCAACCAGATATTCAATCAATACTACAGCATCACGGCAGCCGAAGCCCTGCTGGCCAAGTACACGATACGGGCGCCTTTTAACGGGGTGATCAGTTCGGGCAAGCTCGACCCGGGCAATTTGATCAGGGTGGGCACCCGGCTGGGGGAGTTTCTCAGCCCCGGCCGCTATGAGCTGGAGGCCTCTATCGCACAGACTGACCTGGCCTATGTCAAGGCCGGGCAATCGGTTGAGCTGTCCGAAGGACCCGGGCAGGCGACGCATACGGGCATAATAGAGCGCATCAGTCCGGTGCTTGACGCCGGTACGCAGACGGTGAAAGTCTATGTGCAAGTCAGCGGACAGGGCCTGCGGGAAGGACTGTACCTGAGCGGAATGATCCTGGGCAGCTCGGTTGACGATGCCTATGCCATAGACCGCAGTTTGTTGCGCGACGACGGCAGCGTCTGGGTGGTGCAGGACGAGGCCCTTCTTCCCCGTCAGACTGAACATTTGTTCAGTTTTGGTCAAAAGGTAGCCGTGCGCGGTTTGAACAACGGGGATCAGTTGGTCGTTCAGCGCCTGGCCGGGGCCTATGCCGGCATGCCGGTGAGATTGGATTGAGCAAGAGCAGCAAAGCCATGAAAAGCATAATCGCCTATTTCATCAAGTATCCGGTTGCGGGCAATGTGCTGCTGCTGATCATCCTGGTCTTCGGGTTGATCAGTCTGGGGCAGATGCGCTCCTCCTTCTTTCCGGAGACCCCGAGCCGTTCCATCAATATTCAGGTCATCTATCCGGGGGCCAGCCCAACCGAAGTTGAGGAGGGGGTCATTCTCAAGATTGAGGATGAGCTCAAGGGACTCAGCGGGATAGAGCGGGTTACCTCCGTTTCGATGGAGAACAGCGGCAGCCTGATCATTGAGGTGGAAAGAGGCAGCAATCCCGATCTGGTTTTGCAGGATGTTAAAAACTCGGTAGACCGCATATCGAGCTTTCCACTGGGCATGGAGCCCCTGATTGTTTTCAAGGTGGAGTCCACCACGCTGGCCATGTCGGTGGCCCTTCACGGCGAGGTCAATCTGCACGCGCTCAAGGCATTGGCCCGCGAGATGGAGCGGGACATGTTGACCATTGAAGGCATCTCCAAGGTGGAACTCGGCGGTTTTCCGGAAGAGGAGATTGCCATCAATCTGCGGGAGGATGCGCTGCGCGCCTACGATCTGAGTTTTGGCGAAGTGATGGAGAAGGTTCGAGCCGGCAATCTGGAGATCACCGGGGGAACGGTCAAGGGCCCCGAAGAGGAGTTGCTGATTCGCTATGACGGCAAGGGTTACTTCGCCGATGACCTGCGCAATCTGGTCATCAAAACCGGCGATGACGGCCGCATCGTGCGCCTGGTGGACATCGCCAATGTAGAGGACACCTGGGAGGAGAACCCCACCCGCAGCGAGTACAACGGACGTCCCTCCGTCACCGTGGACGTTTACAACACCAATACCGAAGACATACTGTTCATCACCGACACGGTGCGCAATTACGTGCAAGCGTTCAACGAGCGAAATGATCAGGTGGAGGCCAGCATCGTTTCGGATTCCTCCATCACCCTGAGGCAGCGCATCGACACGCTCAAGGTCAACGGTATGCAGGGCATCTTTCTGGTCATCATTCTTTTGGCCTTCTTCCTGCACCTCAGACTGGCCTTTTGGGTGGCTTTAAGTATTCCAATATGTTTTGCCGGCATGTTTATCCTGGCGGCATTTTTTGGCATCACCATCAACGTCATTTCGCTCTTTGGCATGATCGTGGTGATCGGAATTCTGGTGGATGACGGCATTGTGGTGTCCGAAAACATCTACCGGCAGTTTGAGATGGGCAAGTCCCGAATGCGCGCAGCCATCGACGGAACCATGGAGGTGCTGCCATCGGTATTCGCTGCCATTCTCACCACCATGGTCGCTTTTTCCTCCTTCTTTTTTATCGGGGGAAGGTTGGGCGATTTCTTCAGCGAGATGTCCTTCATCGTCATGGCTACGCTCTTTTTCTCACTGATCGAAGGCTTTATCATCCTGCCCGCCCACGTGGCGCATTCCAGAGCTTTGGACAGCAGTCACAAGAGCAACTGGCTGCTCAACTTTACCAATAGGGTGATGATCTTTCTGCGCGACGGACTCTATGCTCCCGTGCTGAATTTTTGCCTGAGGAACCGGGCTCTGGCCGTGTCCATCGCCATCTTTATGTTCATCGTGGCGTTGGGATCGGTCAAAGGCGGTTTTGTGAAGACCACCTTTTTCCCCTTCATCGAGCGGGATGAGATCAATGTAAACCTGGGCATGCCGGCGGGAACCCGCGAGAGCATCACCAAGAATTGGCTGGACCATATTGAACAGGCGGTCTGGCTGGCCAATGAGGAGTTGAAATCCGAGCGGGAGGACAGCCTGGATGTGGTGCTGGCCGTGGACAAGCGCCTGGGCATTTCGGGCAGTCACACCGGACGACTGACGGTTAGATTATTGGATACCGAGCAAAGGCAGATGTCGGTGTTGACCATCACCGAGGCCATGCGCCGTTTTACGGGGCCGGTTCCCGAGGCGGAGCAACTCACCTTCGGCGCATTTTCGGCTTTCGGGAAACCGATTTCCATCGGCATGCGCGGCAACGATATGGCCGAAGTCAGGGCGGCCAGCGAAGAGCTCAAAGCGGAGCTGAACAATCTCAGCGAGCTCAAAGACGTGACCGACAACGATCAGGAAGGGCAGCGGGAGTTGCATCTGGAGCTGACCGAAAAGGCTTACCTGCTTGGGCTGAGCGCTCAGGATGTCCTGGCCCAGGTCAGGCAGGGTTTCTTCGGGGGCGAAGTTCAGCGTCTGCAACGCGGACTGGACGAGGTCAAGGTCTGGGTGCGCTACGAACCGGAAGATCGGGAGAGGGTAGAGCAATTGGGCGACATGCGGATTCGCACCCCGGACGGGCGCTCTTTCCCGCTTGCCGAGTTGGCGTTGATCACCCAGCAACGGGGTACCCTGGCCATCAATCACACCGACGGTCAGCGCGAGATCCTGGTGGAAGCCGATGTCGCTTCATCCAAGACTTCGGTGACCGATCTGATCTCTTCCATTGAACGCAGCGTCCTTCCCCCGATACTTGCGCGGCACCCTGGTGTGCGCTACGGTTTTGAAGGGCAGTACCGCGAACAGGCCAAGTCGGCCCAGAGCATGCAGACGGTCTTGCCGGTCATCATCCTGCTGATGCTGTCCATCATCGTACTGACCTTCCGCAGTTTTATGCAGACCCTGATTGTCTTTCTGCTCCTGCCCTTCTCTTATGCCGGGGTGGTCTTTGGACATTACATGCACGACAAACCCATCAGTTTCTTTTCGGTGCTGGGCATCATCGCGCTGATCGGCATCATGGTCAATGACGCCCTGGTCTTTGTGTCGGCCTACAACAACAACCTGCGCGATGGCAAGCCGGTTTCTCTCGCTGTCCGCGATGCGTCGCTGAGCCGTTTCAGGCCCATCCTTCTCACCTCCATCACCACCATAGCCGGACTGACTCCGCTGATCCTCAACAAGAGTTTTCAGGCTCAATTTCTCATTCCCATGGCCATCTCTGTGGCTTATGGCCTGCTTATGGCCACGTTGATCAATCTGCTGCTGCTGCCGACCCTGCTGAGTTCCTTCAATTCACTGCAGCGCTTTGTGCAATGGTTCTGGAATGATACCAGGGTGAGTCCGGAGTCCGTGGAGCCGGCGGTTCAGGAGTTGGAGCAGGAACCGGCTGAGCGGGTGGTACCGGTCGGGTCTGGCGGAAGCGGAGTAGTTGGTTTGTGGCTGATTTTGTTCGTTGCTGCCGGGCTGGGGGGGGCGGGAACCGTTTCCGCTCAAGGCCCTGCTCAAGGCTCTTCTCAAGTCTCTGCTCCAGGCGCGACAGCTTCTCTGGTTCAGCAGGATACTTTGAGCCTGGATGAAGCTCTGGCTATGGCCATGGAGCAAAACCTTTCGATCAAGCTCTCCAGAAGCTATCGGGAGATTGCGCAGAACAATGCGCATCCCGGCATGGCTGGACTTTTGCCCGGAGTTTCGGCCAATGGGGGCTGGGTCTATGGCCTGAACAATACCCGTCTGCAATTCGCCAGTCCCGATGTGCCGGATATCGAGCAGAACAACGCTGCTTCACAGACCACAACGGGTAGCGTTACGATGAACTACGAGCTCAACGGACCTGGCCCCTTTCGAACTTATAGATGGTTAAAAGGCCAGGCTCTGGTGGCCGGGGCGGAGCACCAGATGGTGGTGGAGAGCATAGGTGTGCAGGTGCTCGGGGCGTACTATGGCTTGTCCCGATCGCGGCAGAATCTGGAGGCTGTGGCCGAGTTGCTGGAGATCTCCGCGGAGCGCTATGAACGCGCCAAGGTTCGCGAGTCCTTCGGGGCGGGAAGCAGTCTGGAATTGTTGCAGGCTCAGGTTGCGCTGAACAGCGACAGTGCATCCCTGCTGGACGCTCAGCAGGCCATGGATCAGTCTTTGCACAACCTCAATTACCTCCTGGGCCGCGCAGCGGATGCTCCGGTGCTGACCCAGGAGGCCGCCAACACCACCGAAGGCCTGGAGTTGTCGGCCTTGCGCCAACGCATGGAACAGTACAATGCAGAATTGTCTGTTGCTGAATTGCAGGAGCGCAATTCCCTGCTCGACTGGCAGGTTGCCCGCGCGGGATTCTGGCCTTCGCTGAGCGTCAGCGCCGGCTATGGATATTCGCTCAATGTGAATGACGCGGGCTTTATTGTCAACAACCGCAATCTGGGTTTTACCGGAGGGCTCAACCTGAGCGTTCCGCTGTTTACCGGGCAGACGCGGCGCATTGCGGCCAATAATTCCGAGATCGCCTATCAGAACCGCATCCTCCAGAAAGAAGATCTTCAGCGAAGGCTTGAGGCGGATTTGCTGGATGCCTGGAGCAGCTATACCAATGCATTGCGGATGCTGTCCATGCAGAGAACGGCCGTCAGGACGGCTGAGGCCAGTATGGACCAGTTGCGCGAGCGCTTCAACATGGGCCAGGTAGATGCGACCACCTACCGCGAGGCTCAGGTGCAGTGGTTGCTGGCCCGAAACGGTCTGAACAATGCGCGTTACAACGCCCGATTGGCCGAGGCCGAAGTCTTGCGTTTGGCGGGCTTGTGGTGAGAAGCTCCCTTGTGTTTCAGGCCTGTTGCAGGGCTTTTTCCGGTCGTATTTCCACCAGTACAATCCAGGCCGTCATGCCCGCGGAGAAGAGCATCCAGGCAAAGACCAGGGCATTGGCCGCGGGGAAGAGGCTTTCTATCCCGAACCAGGTTCCACCCAGGGCAAAGATGAGCAGAACAGCCCCGGCAGATTTGATGAGCTCCAGCCAGACCGCGTGTTTGCTGCGATCCATCAGGGTGGTGTAGCTGAAGATGGAAAAGCTGATGAACAGGCCATAAACCAGCAGAGCCGTCCATCCCCAACGCTCATTGATGGAGCCCAGACTGGCAAAGAAATAGAGGAGCAACAGGTTGTTGACCACCAATTGGGCATAGCTGAAACTCAGTAAGCGCCGCGATGCCGGCGGGTCGTACTTGACCTGAGTGTAGGGATCTTCGATGATCTCTATAGGATACTTCTCGGCCACATCGGCGGGTCTCCAGCCGGTGGGTTTGAACCAGAGCCGGGCCTTGTCCAGCCAGTTTTGCGCCCTCCAGGTATCCTGCAGCATCAGCCACATGTGCTGAAAATTGATGAGTATGGGGTTCCAGGTGTGCACCGCTCTTTTGACCCCATACACCGGGGGCACATCGGGCAGTTCTTCCTGAAAGGTTCCGAACCATTTGTCCCATACAATGAAGATCTGCGAGTAGTTCTTGTCCAGGTATTCCGGGTTGATGGCGTGGTGCACCCGATGGTGGCTGGGGGTGACCAAAATGTGTTCGAGCCAACCCATCTTGCCGATGTAGCGGGTGTGGTACCAGAACTGGGCAAACAGGTGGAAGGGCGCCAGAACCGCAATGACGATGTCGGGTACTCCCAACAGGGCGGCGGGCAGCAGAAAGACCACTCCCCAGTTGGTGAAATGCGAGATTTCCTGTCTCAGGGCGCAGGCCAGATTAAATTCTTCTGAACTGTGGTGAACGATATGGGTATTCCAGAGCACATTGATCTCATGGGCCAGTCGGTGGCCGATGTAACCGGCCAGGTCAAGGGCGATGAAACCCGCAATCCAGGCCCACCAGGGCACATCCGCCGGGCTGTTGACTTCATAGTTCCACAGGGCGATATGACCGGAGATCCAGGAGTAACTGAGGATAACCACGGTCAGGCCCAGCACCTGCTTGATGACATTGGTCATGCCCGAACTCAGGCTGGAGATGGTGTCCATATGGCGATAGTGAATCTCGCCTTTGTACCAGCCCCACAGGTGCTCGAGCAGGATGAGTCCAACGAATCCGGGTATGGCGTACAGCAGAATGGCGCCGAACGATTCCATGAAATGAGAGGATGAGAAGGTTAGAGAGAGGGAAAATCTAACCTTGAAAATACAACGTTTTTGGGTAAAAGGGGAAGGGGGCTTGTTCCTTCTGCCGCCTTTCCACCCCCGGAAACCGTTGAATTGTGCAAGGTTCGCTGATGGAAATCATCCCATTTCCCCTTAAAATCCCGCATCTTTGCACTGCGAAAGGGACGCGCCTGTTCGACCATTTGCTATTTCGGTCGTTGAGCCCCCTTTGTTGGAGTAATTTGAATGATTTTGAGCAACTCAGTAAGCCTTTCCCCAGAGATTCCCAAAACGGCAGCACCTCCTTATGTCCGTTTCAATCGCAAGGATCCCCGCTTCTTTCTGAAGACCCTTCGCGAGAACGTCAATACGTATTTTGAAGAGAACCAGTTAAGCCGAACGGCCGACTTTCGCATGGCCATCAAGACGCTGATCATGCTGTCGATGTTTTTGGTGCCTCTGATTGTGCTCTACACTGGAATTGTGCCGGGCGCCTGGGCCCTGATGCTGTATGTGGTCATGGGCTTTGGAACGGCCGGCATTGGTCTTGGAGTGATGCACGACGCCAACCACGGATCGGTTTCCCGGCGAAAGTGGATCAATGAAGGCCTTGGGTACACCATGAACCTGGTCGGGGGAAGTTCCTTTACCTGGAAGATTCAGCACAACCTGCTGCATCACAGCTATACCAATATTTACGAGCTCGACGAGGACATCCACGACAAGCCCGGACTGCGCCTGAGCCCGCATGGCGTGGTCAAGCCCATGCATCGCTTCCAGCATATCTACGCGCTCGGCCTTTACTGTCTGGCCACCATAAGTTGGGTGACGCTCAAGGACTTTCGCCAGTGGAATACCTACCGCAAGAACGGATTGGCCGCCAAAGCGGGCTTTGAGCCGCGCCGCGAATTGATCATCATGGCAGCGACCAAATTGCTGTATTTTGTTCTTTTGTTGGCCTTGCCCCTTGTCTTGGGCACGCCGCTATGGATAGTTTTGACTGGTTTTATGGTGCTGCACGCCATCTCCGGATTTGTGATTACCACCATCTTTCAGTTGGCTCACGTAGTGGAAGGGCCCGATCACTTTGTTCCTCACCAAAGCGGAACCATGGAGAACACCTGGGCTCTGCACCAGTTTGGCACGACGGCCAATTTTGCCTCGGGCAGCGCCCTGGTTACCTGGTTTACCGGAGGGCTCAATCATCAGGTAGAGCACCACCTTTTCCCCCATATCAGCCACCTGCACTATCGCAAACTCAGCGAAGTGGTGCGCCGCACAGCTCAGGAATTCGGAGTGCCCTATTACGAGTATCCGAGCTTGTTCAGCGCGCTAAAGTCTCATTTGCGGGTGCTTAAGGCTCTGGGAAGGGCTACTTCAGAGAGTGTCAGTCCGGCAGAGGCCGTTGCCGGCTCATCTGCGCAGCATGCCCACGCCGGACACAACGGTGCTCAACCGGCCTGATTTGGAGGGCTGAGGTCCGTTTTTCGCCTGCGGACTAATTTTTTTAGCAAAACTTGTCCACATTGCTGCTCATCGGTGGGCAATCGCTCTTCGATTCCGGCGGAGGGCTGGTTATTTTGCGGTTTGATCTGCGCGGCCATTGGTTCGCGCTAAACGTATCGTGTTACACCTGAACCCCGGCTAGCTCCCGCTTCATCTTATCCTCTCCAATGGCTGCTGATTTCAAGAAGAGTAAAGGCTCTCCCGATACCGAAACCGCTTATACCGAGGCGCATGTCCGCACCCTGGACTGGATTGAACACATGCGGCTCAGACCGGGTATGTACATCGGCAAACTGGGCGACGGTTCAAGCCCGGATGACGGGATTTATGTGTTGCTCAAGGAGGTGGTGGACAATGCCATAGACGAGTACATGATGGGTTATGGCAAGCGGGTCGAGATCAGTGTCGCTCCCGATCATGTTGAGGTTCGCGACTATGGGCGGGGCATTCCCCTGGGCAAGGTCATTGATTGCGTCAGCAAGATGAACACGGGGGCCAAGTACGATTCCCGGGCTTTTCAGAAATCGGTCGGGCTCAACGGGGTGGGCACCAAGGCGGTCAACGCCCTTTCGCGCAAGTTCACGGTTTCCGCGTTCAGGGAGGGAAAGGTGAAGACCGCCCTGTTCGAGCGCGGGATGTTGGTGGAGGATCGCAAGATTGTGAACAGCAAGGAACCCGATGGCACTTATGTTCGGTTCGAACCGGATGAGAGCATCTTCAAGCACTACCACTTCAGGCCGGAATTCCTGGAAGATCAACTGTGGAATTACGCCTACCTCAACGCGGGGCTTACTCTGCATTTCAACGGTCAGCGCTTTTTCTCCAAAGACGGTTTGCTCGATCTGCTCCGGCGAAAAACGGATGAAGAAAGTATACGATATCCAATAATTCATCTGAACGGTGAGGATATTGAAGTGGCTCTCACGCACGGCAATCAATACGGTGAAGACTACTACTCCTTTGTCAACGGGCAGAATACCACCCAGGGGGGAACTCATCTCGCGGCTTTCCGCGAGGCTCTGGTCAAGGTGATTCGCGAGTTCTACGGCAAGCAATTTGAAACCTCTGATGTGCGGGCCTCCATCGTCGGGGCCATTGCCATCAGGGTGCAGGAGCCGGTCTTTGAATCTCAGACCAAGACCAAGCTCGGCTCTACTCATCTCTGGCCTGAAGGGCCTGCGGTGCGCACTTTTATCGCTGATTTTCTCAAGAAGGAGCTGGATGGTTATCTGCATCGCAATCCCGATTCAGCGCAGGCCCTGCTCAAGCGCATTCAGCAAAACGAAAGGGAGCGCAAAGAGATTGCCGGTATCAAGAAGCTGGCCAATCAGCGGGCCAAGTCGGCCAATCTGCACAACAAAAAGCTACGGGATTGCCGCATCCATTTCAGCGATGGGCGGGTGAGCAAAGAGGATGAAGACCGCCGTCTGGACACCATGATTTTCATCACGGAGGGCGACTCTGCTTCGGGGTCCATCACCAAGGCCCGCGATGTGCAGACTCAGGCCGTTTTCAGTTTGCGGGGTAAGCCCTTGAATTGCTATGGTCTGACCAAGAAAATTGTATATGAAAATGAGGAGTTTAATTTGCTGCAGCACGCTCTGAACATCGAGGATGGTTTGGAAGGTCTGCGCTTCAATCAGGTGGTGGTGGCTACCGATGCCGATGTGGACGGTATGCATATCCGGCTCTTGTTGCTGACTTTTTTCCTGCAGTTCTTCCCGGAGTTGGTGCGAAATGGGCACCTCTTCATTCTGGATACGCCTCTGTTCCGGGTGAGAAACAAACAGGAAACCATCTATTGCTACAGCGAAGAGGAGAAGCAAAAAGCTCTGCGCAAACTGGGCGCCAAGGCGGAGATCACCCGCTTCAAGGGCCTGGGTGAGATCTCCCCGGATGAGTTTGGGCGTTTCATCGGCCGGGATATTCGTTTGGAACCGGTGATCATTCAGAAGGATTCCAGTATAGAGAAGACCCTGAGCTACTACATGGGTAAGAACACTCCGGAACGCCAGCAATTCATCGTTGAGAATTTGCGCATAGAGAAGGATATGGCGGCTGAAGAAGATGAGCAGGCGCTATTGGAGGAGCCCGCTGATCCATTGTTGATGGCTTGATAGGACGATAGCGCGACACCATTGAAGGAGGAATGAATGGCTAAGAAAAAAAAGGACTCAGAACAGCCGGAGGAGTTGACCGAAGGACAATCCGGCAACGGGCAGGAGAGCATCAGCCGATCGGTCTCTGTGTCCGGGTTGTACGAAGACTGGTTTTTGGAGTATGCCAGTTATGTGATCATGGAGCGGGCGGTGCCCCATCTACTTGACGGGTTCAAACCGGTACAGCGCCGCATTCTGCACGCGCTTCGCGAGATGGATGACGGGCGATTCCACAAGGTCGCCAATGCCATTGGACAGACCATGCAGTATCATCCGCACGGAGATGCGGCCATCGGCGATGCCCTGGTCAATCTGGGTCAGAAAGAGCTGCTCATCGATACCCAGGGCAACTGGGGGGATGTGCGCACGGGGGATGGTGCAGCGGCTCCGCGATACATTGAGGCCCGATTGAGCAAGTTTGCCCTGGCCGTTGCATTCAATGCCAAGATCACCGAATGGCAATTGAGTTATGACGGACGCAAAAGGGAGCCGGTGACCTTGCCGGTCAAGTTTCCACTCCTGCTGGCCCTTGGTGTAGAGGGGATTGCCGTAGGTCTCGCGACCAAGATTCTGCCCCATAATTTCCAGGAGCTGTGCAAGGCCTGCATCAAAGTCCTGGAGGGAAAGCCCTTTAAGATTCTCCCCGATTTTCCAACGGGAGGCATAGCCGATATCAGTGACTATCAACAGGGCAAGCGCGGGGGTAAGGTGCGGGTGCGCGCTTCTATTGACATCGTGGACAAGAAAACTCTGGCCATTCGCGATATTCCCTTTGGCACGACTACAGCCTCGCTGATGGATACCATAGTCAAGGCTAATGAAAAGGGTAAGATCAAGATCAAGAAGGTCGTTGACAATACGGCGGCCGATGTGGAGATTTTAGTGGAGCTTTCCGCAGATGCCAGCCCGGAGGTTACCCTGGATGCCTTGTACGCCTTTACCCAGTGCGAAGTGTCCATTTCGCCCAATGCCTGTGTGATCTATGAGGACAAGCCCCGGTTCTATGGGGTGGACGAGATCCTGCGCATCAATACAGAGCATACCCGCGAAGTATTGAGATTGGAACTGGAGATTCGCAGACATGAACTCGAAGAAAAGTGGCATTTTGCATCTCTTGAAAAAATATTCATTGAAAATAGAATATATAGAGATATAGAGGAATGCGAAACCTGGGAGGCGGTCATCGAAGCCATCGATCAGGGACTCGAGCCCTTCAAGCCGGGATTGAACCGGGAAGTGACCACGGAGGACATCGTGCGGCTGACAGAGATTAAGATTAAAAGAATATCAAAATTTGATAGCTTTAAGGCCGATGAGAATCTCAAACGCATTGAAGAGGAGCTGACTGAAGTGCGCCATCACCTCGCAAACCTGACGGCATTTGCCATCGGGTGGTTTGAGAAGCTTTTGGCCGAATACGGTGCCGGAAGAGAGCGAAAAACCAGACTACAGGATTTTGAAACCATACAGGCCGTTGCCGTGGCAGCAGCCAATGCCCGCCTTTATGTCAATCGCGCTGAGGGCTTTATCGGCTATGGTCTGAAGAAGGATGAGCTGATCGGCGAGTGCTCTGATATGGATGACATTGTAATCATTCGCAAGGACGGGGTGATGTCGGTGACCCGCATTGCCGAGAAGAAATTTGTCGGCAAGGATATACTCTATGTCGGGGTCTGGAAGAAGAATGATGACCGGACTACGTATAATATGATCTATGCTGATGTGGTGGGAGGGCGAAACTATGCCAAGCGCTTCCAGGTCAGTTCCATCACGCGGGATAAGGAATACCCCTTGGGCGCATCGGAAAAGTCCAAAGTCTTGTACCTGACCGCCAATCCCAATGGTGAGTCGGAGATTGTACAGATTCAGTTGGCACCGGGGGTCAGGGCTCACAACAAGTCCTTCGATTTCGATTTTGCCGAACTGGATGTAAAGGGCCGCAGCAGCCGGGGCAACATCATCAGCAAGTACGCCATTCGAAAAGTGACCCGTCTTGAGGTGGGGAGTTCTACGCTGGGTGGCCGGCAAATCTGGCTCGACGATTCAGTGGGTCGGTTGAACACAGAAGGAAGAGGCCAGCTTTTGGGTGAATTCGATACCGGTGACCTGATTCTCCTGCTGCACAAGGACGGAATGGCAGAATGGACCAGCTATGAGTTGAGCAATCGCTACGATATGAATCGGATAGAGCGGGTCCAAAAGTTTGAACCGCAGGCCATCTTCAGCGTGGTGCACCAGGACGGGCAGAGCAAAGTCTGGTATGTCAAACGCTTTTTGTTCGAAAAGGCAGGGGCGGGCCGGCAGATGAGCATCATCAATGAGAGTCCGGGCTCCAAGCTGGGCCTGATCACTGACCATCCCCATCCGGAGATCATCTATACCGTCAAGTCCAAAACCGGAGTGAAAACGGAGTACCAGTTGCGCCTGGATGAGTTCATAGAGCCCAAGGGCTGGAAAGCCCAGGGGAACAAGCTGAGCAGCGATCCTATTTTGGGCAAGATTAAACTCTTGAATGCCGATCAGATCGCGGAGAGCCCGGATGAAGAAAAGCCATACAGGAGCGGGCAGGGCAGGAGTGGAAGCCCGGTTGATCTTCTGGCAGAGCCGGATCTGTTCAAAGACATGAAGGAGGCAAAGTCAAAATCCGTGGCAAAGGGAGGCGTAAAAGGCAAAACCAATGATGAGCTTAAGCGCAAAGGCACCGGATTCAAAGCTGGCGATCAGGTCGAGTGGGATCTGGAGAAGGGAACCCGCAAAACCCAAACCCCTCCTTCCCGTATAGACGAGGGTAAGGGGGACGCTAAAGCAGCGCCTAAATCGGGCCGGTCCGTCGGGAAGGCCCCTTCTAAAACTCCTGCTAAAACTTCTGCTAAACCTGGTGCCAAGGCTTCCGATAAACCTGTTGCAAAGCCACCGGCTAAACCAGGTGCTAAACCTCCTTTGAACAAGCCGGCCAAAAACATGGGTAAAGGGTCCTCCAAGCGCCCGCCGAAGTCCAGGGGTGGAGGCACCGGGACCTTGTTTTGAGGGGGCTTTCCAGCTTTGCCTAACTTTGGCTGTTCATAAGAGCTATTCTCTGACTTAGTGCGATAACCATGTCTATCAAGAAGAAAGGTGAGAACTACGATCTGCTTCAGAAAGTGAGGCGAAGATTGACTTTGGTGTACAACACCCAGCTCAATATGCTGAGCCGCCGTTCCACCTATGATGATATTGGTATATATTGTATGTTTATAGGTTATCCCAGGAGCGGTCATACCCTGATTGGCGCTTCACTGGATGCGCACCCCAATGTGATCCTGGGTCACGAGATGGATGCGCTGAAGTACGTCATCAAGGGGGAGAGTCGCGATAAGATATACTCCCGACTGTTGGGCATGTCCAAGACCTTTATCAGCATCGGCGGTCAGTGGATGGACTACAACTACAAGATCCCTGGCATGTATCAGGGCCAGGCGACGGAGTTAAAGGTTATCGGGGACAAGAAGGGGGGGGGCTCTACCAATAAGATTCGCCGGGATCCGGCCCTGCTCGACAGACTCAACAAACTGATTGGAGCGGACAAGATTCGCATGGTGCACGTGACGCGCAATCCATATGACATCATCACTACCCGGGCCAGAGGGGGCAATCTGGTGCTGGAGCAGGTGGGCGAGGCCGAACTGCGCAAGGGGGCCGAAGATTTCTTTCTCGAGGCGGATACCGTTGCGATGATCAAATCCAGGGGTTTCCGGGTGATTGATGTATCGCATGAGGCCTTTATCGCCAAGCCCCGAGAAGAGTTGGCCAACTTGTGTGCGGCTCTTGATCTGGATGCTCCTGCCGACTATCTGGACGCCTGTGCTTCAATTGTCTTCGACAAGCCCAAGAAGAGCCGGTTGGGGGTGGCGTGGCCCCAGGAGCTCAAGAGCGAAGTGCAGCGCCGCATAGATTCGTATGACTTTCTCCGGGCCTACAACTGGGAAAGCTGATCGGCTTCTATTAAATGCACTTAAAAAAAAGCCCCGCTGAACTCAGCGAGGCTTTTTTGCTTAAACCACTTTATCGACTCTGCGCTTTAGCGCATGATGATGATCTGGCGGCTTTCATCGCTGCGGCCATCGGAATGGCGCAGTCGAATGAGGTAGCTGCCCTCTTCGAGAGCGGAGACATTGAGTTGTACGGTTCCTTGAGCGGCCCATTGACCTACGAGCCTACCAGTCAGGTCATAGGCTTCAACGAACTCCACAGTTTCCGGCAGGCTGCTCAGGTAGAGCATGTCGCTGGCGGGGTTGGGGGAGAGGCTCCACTGGCTCTCCAGACCTTCTCGTGCGGTGGGAACGGTAAAGCCAAAGGGGGCACTGAAGTCCGAAATGGCGCTGCCACCAAAGCAGGACGCCCTTACCCGGAAGGCATAGGATTCGCCCGGCTGGAAGATGGAGAAGGTCAGGCTGGTACCCGTTGTCTGGCGGTTCCGGAATCCCATTCCAATCTGCTGACCCTGGAATTGATAGCCATTGGCATTGAGCACCGGATCCCAGCTCAATTGAGCCGTGGTTGGGCTGATGACGTTCACACTCAGGTTGCTGGGCACATCGCAGACAGGCGGATCAATCCCGCTGACGTTGATGTTGACATTGGCTTGCGCGCAAGCGCCCAAATCATTGCAAACCTGGTAGGTATAGATGTCGATGCCGTTGAAACCCGCATTGGGTGTATAGGTTATGCTGCCACTAGGATTGACCACGGCAAGACCGTTGGAGGGGCCGGAAACAATGCTGACCGAGCCGGGTAAAATGCTTCCGGTTCCATCGGTGTCATTGCTCAGCACATTGGTGGTCACTGCGGTGTTGACCGCGGTAGTCGAGAAATCCGCATTGGCTACCAGAGTATTTCGAAGGGACTCAGGTCTGGCGGTACTGGTAGCAAAACCCATGGTAACGCTGCTGTTGTAGAGAACCAGGCGATCAATCTTGAATTTGGTAGAACGTCCGGAGAACTGGAAGCGGTAAACTCCGGGACTCAGAAAGTCGGAGTAGATCGCGTGGGGATCGTTGTCCACGTGGTTCGTTGCCCAGGTCCATGTGTCGTTGTCCGCATTTTGGTAAGCCTTGATCCAGGCGGTTCCAACGGAAGTAAAGACTCCGCCTTTTTCTTTCAGTCCTCCGTTGTCGGGGAAACGCACCCAAACATCGTTGTGCTCGGTGCGATCGGGCGCTGCTGAGCGCATCTGAAAGCGGTAGCGGCCTGGATTGTTGATGATGATTTCATAGGTGATGATGTCCGTTCCACCGGGAATGACACCGCCGAATGGATCGCCGGTTTTCCATTCGATGTAACCAACACCGGTGTATCCGGCAACGCCAATGTTCAGGTCCCATGAACCAACCAATGGCTGACTTTCGGCCTCCATAACTACCAGACCGGCCTGTTCAAAGAACTCACCACCGGCAGCCGGTGGGGGAGGTGCAGTGTTGATTACGGAGAAATTTATGACGGAATTGGGTCCTGCGGTGCCGCTGGCTCCCGAGCCAGACCAGGGAGTGGTGACCAGGTTGTAGTTGCCCAGGCTGGGTGTCCAGGAATTGTAGTTCCCTGAGACATCGCCGTGCAGAGCATAAGGAGCAACACTCTCAGTTCTCTCATAGGACTCTGCGCCACTCAATACAAATTTGACGCTACCCACACCTACGGCATCAGCCCGCACAGCGAGTGAGCTCCCATCGACGGACAAGTCAATGACCATTCCATTGGTAAGCTCGCGAATGACGGAATTGGTGTTGGCGTTCATCAATTGAAGCGCGGTCACGGTTTGGGCCTGGAGTCCTGCTGTGATGCCCGATACAAGAGCAAGCACGGCAAACAGTTTGTTGAAGTAGTTTAGATTCACTGGTTGATTGGTTTTGAAGAAAATAGAGTTACTAAAATTAAGCACACCTTCAGTAGAAACCTACACCAATATATTCACTAAAAAGTGACATGATAATCAAGACTGATTGGAGTTCTATCCTTGAGGAGCCTGACGCTGAATTGATCAAATGTCGGAGAAACAGGGACAAAGTGTTGTGCCTGACCTATTCTCTAAATCAATTTTCTCCGCAAATGTGACCCGATAGAATGATCACGGTAAACAAAGCGCTTAAACAAAAAGGGCTATTTGATCCTAAAGTACGCGCAATACAGCGCTGGTGATGGCGGTATAATGAAACGGGAACAAGCAAAAAAAATGCCCAATCCGGCTCTGTAAGTATCCTAGAAAAATAGAAAAATCAAACCACCGAGCAGGGCACTAGAGCCGAGGATCAAAAGGGAGATGTAGTACAATCTGCTAAGGCGCATAATGGGGTGATTTCTGCATAGATACTTAAACTTATGGAGTGGCAAAAGAACTATTATCCACACCCTGTGACCTGAATGTCCTAAGATGTGCCATAGCTCCGCAACTGCGGCGGAACGGCCACCGGGTCCTGATCTGCTGCTGACTTAGGCATGTTGAGACGGGCCGCAGCTTCGACAGCTCTGGCCACTTTAAATGCAACGACCTCGTCCAGACTTGAGGGTATGATGAAGTCCCGCCTCGGATGCTCTACACAGGAGGCTATGGCCTGTGCTGCGGCCATCTTCATATCCGGGCTAATGCTGCTGGCCCGCGCATTGAGAGCCCCGCGAAAGATGCCCGGAAAGCCAAGCACATTGTTGACCTGATTGGGCAGATCACTGCGCCCGGTCCCCACCACAGCGGCTCCGCCGGCCAGGGCTTCATCGGGCATGATCTCCGGATCGGGGTTGGCCAGTGCAAGGACAATGCTGTCCGGCTCCATACGGCGAATGTGCTCAGCTTTGAGTAGGTTTCCCGTGCTCACACCGATAAACACATTGGCGCCCTCCAGCGCATCATAAAGACTGCCTGACCTGTTGCGGCGGTTGGTAAAGGCCAGGAGTTTGCGCTTGGACTCGTTCAAATCTTTTCGCGCTGGGCTGATGATGCCTTTGGAATCACAGATCAGCAATTCGCTGACCGCTTGGCAGACTTCGATCTTCTGACCCTGACAGCGCAGAAGGCGGGCAATTGCGACCCCGGCAGCGCCGGCGCCGTTGACCACCACGCGCAAATCCCCAAATTCTCTGCCGGTGACTTTGGCGGCATTCATCAGGGCGGCAAGCACCACGATAGCCGTTCCGTGTTGATCATCGTGAAAGACGGGGATGCCCAGATCCTGCAGGGCCTCCTCGATCTCAAAGCTGCGGGGAGCGGCAATGTCTTCGAGATTGATGCCCCCAAAGACCGGAGCTATGCGGCGAATGGTTGCGATGATTTCCTGAACATCCTGAGTGTCAAGGCAGATGGGCCAGGCATTGATGCCGGCAAAGCGCTTGAAGAGCATGGCTTTGCCTTCCATTACCGGAAGGGCGGCATAGGGTCCGATATTGCCCAGACCCAAAACGGCCGAACCATCCGTGACGATAGCCACAGCGTTTCCCTTCATGGTGTAACGCCAGACGTCCTCCTGGTTTTCGGCAATCTTCAGGCATGGTGCCGCCACGCCCGGGGAATACACCAGCGATAACTCATCAGCGGTATTGATGTCCAGCTTGGTCTTGATCCCGATCTTGCCCTTGAGCATATCGTGAAGGGCCAGAGCGCGTTCATAGATTTTCTTGTCCATAAGATAATATATGTTATGTTTTAAGGGCTGGCTGATATGAGATCAGGCACAGATTTAATTAGGGTGACGGATCGGCCGTTCGCGCGCAGCGAAAACCGCTGTGCTGATGACCCGAATCCGGACTTGACTTCATCCTTGCGGCTACGCGGTAACCCGCGCAATAGGCGTCGTTGCAGAGAAAGGATCCCCCGCGCAGGATGCGCTTGGGCAAGAGGGGTTCCGCCGGGTCGTATCCCTGCAGCGGTCCCGTCGGGTTGAGGGCACCCTGAGCGATCTGCTGGTAGTATTCCGGATGGTACCAATCCCAACACCATTCCCACACATTTCCGGCCATATCGTGCAGACCATAGCCATTGGGCGGATATTGACCCACGGGTGCCAGACCGGTATACCCGTCCTGTTCAGTGTTGCGATAGGGGAAATCACCTTCCCAGTAATTGGCCTTGCTATAGCCGCTCTCCAGCGCTTCATTACCCCAGGGGTACACCCCGTCGTCCAGGCCCCCGCGGGCTGCCCATTCCCATTCCGCCTCTGTGGGCAGGCGCTTACCCGCCCACTGGGCATAGGCCTGGGCATCGTACCAGGACACCTGAACCACCGGATGGTTCTCCCTGCCCTCGATGCTGCTGCCCGGACCTTCGGGCTGTCTCCAGTTCGCCCCCTTGACCCATTCCCACCACTGGCTGTGATCCCTCAGGTTGACCGGGCTTTTACTCATGCGAAAGACCAGGGCTCCCGGTTGCAGATCCTCTTCGCTGGGCCGCGGGGTTCCGGGGGGCAACATGCGGGCCATCTCCTCCCAGTCAATGGGCAGTTCGGCGGTGCTCACGTAGCCTGTGGCTTCTACAAACCTGGCGAACTGAGCATTGGTCACTTCGTAGCGGTCCAGCCAGAAGGAACTCAGGGTGACGGGGTGGGGGGGGTACTCATCCGGATAGGATCGCTCATCATGGGCTCCCATCAAAAAACTGCCTCCTGGAATGAGCACCATGTCGTTTAACGCGGGATCATCCTGGGTCGAAGCAGAGGCTCTGCTGTCAAAGCTTTGATCCATTCCTATGCGGGGTGCGGGCCGCGAAGGGGCCTCTCCACAACATATCGAATCCCCTGCGCCCTGCTGCGTCCCTGCGGGATTGCCGGACTCTTCCAATCCCTGATGACCGCCGCGCTCCGCACACGAACACAGACCTGCAAGCCCAGCGAAAAGCCACATCGCTGCTTGCCACGACAAGCGAGAAGTCCTTTGACCCATAGAGTTGATCGGATTGACCGGAGAGAAAACCAGGCTGCTTTATCAACAGCCTCTTATGGCTAAAAATACGCAGATAAACCCGGCTCCGCGACCTGTCGCCTTTTCGCACTATATGAATTAAAAAATTAAAATATAAATAATTTCACAATGCAAAAAGGGCAAAAAAAAGCAAGCGAACTTGCTTTTCTGGAGGTCGGTGGCGGAGTCGAACCGCCGTACGAGGTTTTGCAGACCTCTGCCTAGCCACTCGGCCAACCGACCCTGTTTGCACCGCAATGAGCACCCAAATAGGATCCTCCACGGTTCAGACGGAGGTCAAAGGTAATCAAAAAATGCTCTGAATGCCACCCCAGGCATCGAACGAGCCCAAGCCCTGAAAACCTGGGGCTCCACCCGTCCCCTTCAATTCTCGCTGTCCAGTTCTACCCAGGTTCGGGCCACTTCGCCCTTCAATGGCGGGTTGAGCTTGCTGATCCTGACCCGGCAATAGCTCAGTTGGGCAAAGCGCTCGCGGATGCTGCGGTAGAGACGAAGGGCGACGTGCTCTATGAGGAAAGACGGTTCCTCCATGGCCTGACGGGTCAGTTCCCAAATGTCCTCGTAGTTGATGGTTCCGCTGAGTTCATCGCTCTCGGCGGCCTTCTGAAAGTCCGTTTCCAGATAGACATCGGCAATGAAGTGATTGCCCACCTTGCGCTCGTCGTGGTAGTATCCGTGATGGGCGTAAAACTTCATGCCCTCGATGGCAATTCGACCCATATATAGAGGTTTATGTTCAAGCTTAGCGGCCTTTTCGCTCTAAAGATAAGGCCTTGGGAGCCTTTGAATTCCGTACTTTTGCGCCATATAAATCCTCAATCCGTGCAAGCGAAAACCCAAAGCGCAGAGGCGCAAAAGGCCTCCAAGACCGACCTCTTTCAGGGAGTTGATTACTATCTCCTGGATGAATTGCTCTCGACAGAGCATAAACTCGTCCGCGATGCCACCCGCGATTTCGTCAAAAGGGAGGTTTCGCCCATCATTGAAGACTACGCTCAGCGCGCTGAATTTCCGCGCCAGCTCATTCGCGGCCTGGGCGAAATAGGGGCTTTCGGCCCCCAGATTCCCGCTGAGTACGGCGGAGGTGGCCTGGACCAGATCGCCTACGGGCTCATCATGCAGGAACTCGAGCGGGGCGACAGCGGCATTCGCTCTACAGCATCCGTTCAGGGTTCATTGGTCATGTACCCCATCTACGCCTTTGGGTCTGAAGCCCAGAAGAAAAAGTATCTGCCCAAGTTGGGCAGCGGGGAAATGATGGGCTGTTTCGGGCTCACCGAGCCGGATCACGGTTCCAATCCCGCGGGGATGACCACCCATTTTGAAGACAAGGGCGACCATGTCCTGCTCTCCGGAGCCAAGATGTGGATCTCCAATGCGCCATTCGCCGATATCGCCATCGTCTGGGCCAAGAATCCGGAGGGTAAGATTCAGGGCCTGATTGTCGAAAGGGGGATGGAGGGCTTCCAGACTCCGGAAACTCACGGCAAGTGGTCCCTGCGAGCATCGGCCACCGGAGAGCTGGTCTTTGATCAGGTGCGGGTTCCCAAGGAGAACATCCTGCCGGGCGTCAGCGGTTTGAGAGGTCCTCTTTCCTGCCTGAGTTCAGCTCGGTATGGCATCGCCTGGGGTGCCATCGGCGCCGCCATGGATTGCTACGACACCGCCCTTCGATACTCCTTGGAAAGGGAGCAGTTCGGCCGGCCCATCGGCGGATTTCAACTCCAGCAAAAGAAGCTGGCTGAGTTCCTGACCGAGATCACCAAGGCTCAATTGTTGGCCTGGCGCCTGGGCCTGCTGAAGAACGAAGACCGGGCAACACCAGCGCAGATTTCCATGGCCAAGCGCAACAATGTCGAAATGGCCATCAACATTGCCCGGGACTCCAGGCAAATCCTCGGCGGCATGGGCATCACCGGAGAGTACCCCATGATGCGCCACATGATGAACCTCGAATCGGTGATCACCTATGAGGGCACCCACGATATCCACCTGCTGATCACCGGCATGGACATCACCGGGCTGAATGCCTTCCAATCCTGATCGGGGTCAGGCTTTTCATATCAGGGATTGCGTTACATGCCCACTCATTGACGAGCTGCGGTGCTGAATTCTGTTATCCACGCATTTCCCCCTTCCATCAACAACTTATAAACAGTCACGGAGGAGTTTTCAACAAATCCCTGTATTTGTATTTTGATAAAAAATATAATAAATAAAACTATTTATAATTGACCCGCTCATTTCGCTTTAGCTATAGGCCATTTGTGGAAAGGCTGTTGAGTACACAGATATGCTGGTGGATTAAGCCCGCTAAATTGTTGACTCCTCAATGATAAGAGGTTTATAAAATGCTCTCCGCAATCGAGCTATGCTCGCTATTTTTGAATCCCTGGCCCCGGATGGAAATGACTGCGCGGATGCTCCCGACTGTCAGGCTTTCGTCCATGAGTGGCCACCCGTACTATGGTTGATCTTCCCGACTCCGGTGCTTTGTCCGCCGGCAGAATCAGTGTCCGTAAACCCAAGATGCCTCAGGGCAATCCGCTGATCTACGGCAAACTGCCACCTCAGGCCATTGAGCTGGAGCAGGCTGTGCTCGGGGCCATGCTCATAGACCGCGATGCGGTGTCCGAAGTCGTGGACATGCTCAAGCCCGAGAGCTTTTACGTAGCCTCTCATCAGATCATCTACAAATCCATCATGGTTCTGTTTGAGCGCAGTGAACCGGTAGACATTCTCACGGTTACCGAACAACTGCGCAAAGAGGGCAATCTGGAATCGGCCGGCGGCGCCTATGGCATAGCCGAGTTGAGCAACAAAGTCAGTTCGGCGGCCAATGTGGAGCATCACGCCCGCATCGTCGCGCAGAAGTACATTCAGCGCGAGTTGATCAGCATCTCCACCACCATCATCCGGGATGCCTACGAAGACACCACCGATGTGCTGGAATTGCTCGATCGCTCGGAGCAGAACCTGTTCAGCGTGGCTGAGCAAAACCTGCGCCGTTCCTCCGAATCCATGTCTTCACTGGTCAGTAAAGCCATCAAGGAGATTGACGAAGTGCGCCATCACGATGACAGTCTTACGGGGGTGGGCTCCGGCTTCAGCGATCTGGACCGGGTCACCAATGGCTGGCAAAAATCCGACCTGATTGTTGTGGCAGCCAGACCGGGCATGGGCAAGACCGCCTTTACCCTGGCTCTGGCCCGAAATGCCGCTATAGATTACAAAAAACCCGTTGCTCTTTTTTCGCTCGAGATGTCCTCCGTACAACTCGTCAAGCGCCTCATCTCCATGGAGACCGAATTGAGCGGAGACAAGATCAGAAAAGGCAATCTGGCGGAGCACGAATGGATTCAGCTCACCAATCTGACTGGCAAGCTGGGCGAAGCGCCCATCTTCATCGACGATACCCCCGCCCTCAACATCTTTGAGCTGCGCGCCAAGTGCAGGAGGCTCAAACAGCAGCACGATGTTCAGATGATCATTCTCGACTACCTGCAGTTGATGAGCGGTACTTCGGCGGGAAAGGGGGCCAATCGCGAGCAGGAGATCTCCAACATCAGCCGATCGCTCAAGACCATCGCCAAGGAGTTGCATGTTCCGGTCATAGCGCTTTCCCAGCTCAGCCGAGCCGTGGAGACCCGGGGCGGCGACAAGAAGCCTTTGTTATCCGATTTGCGCGAATCCGGTGCCATTGAACAGGACGCCGACATGGTCATCTTCCTCTATCGCCCGGAGTACTACGGCCTGACTCAGGACCCCAACGGCCAACCCCTCGAAGAGGGACTTGCCGAAGTGATCATTGCCAAGCACCGAAATGGCGCCCTTGAAACCGTCAAGACCCGTTTCATCGACAAGTACGCCAAGTTCACCAATATGTACGGGGGTTCAGGGTATGGACAAGGCGGCGGCGGATTTGGTTCTTCCGGATCGCGCTCTGCGGACCAACCCGCTTCCGGCAAGGGAAGGCTGATACCGCTGTCCGACCACATGAGCCCCGGCGATTCGGGAGTGATCAAGAGAAGCTCCAAGATGGACGATTTTGACGACGATCTCGGTTTTGGCGAAGTAGATGATTGGAGCGAAGGCGATCAGGGGGATGATGCACCTTTTTAGTGCAAGCGCTTAAATGAAAGGCCCCCTCGGAATAGGGCAGAAGCTTGCTAAATCCAATCCGCAGTTTGCCTATTTGGGCGCATAGCGAATGAGCACCAGCGCGATGATCAGGAATACCGCATTGGGAATATTGGTTCCGATCACCGGATCGAGATTGCCCTTGATGGAAAAGGTACTGGAAATTTGTAGAAAAACTATATAAAGAGCGCTCAGGCCAACGCCGAAGGCCAGGTGCAGACCCATACCGCCCCGTACCTTGCGGGAGGCGATGGTCGCGCCGATCAGGGTGAGTATGACAATGGAGATGGCGCTGGCCGTGCGCCTTTCGGACTCGACCAGATACTCCTCGAGATTGCCCGATCCCTGGGCTCTCTCTTTAGCCAGAAACACCTGGAGTTCGCGGTAATCATAACTCTCTTTGTAGCGGGTATCCACCTCAAAATCATCGGGGGTCATGGCCAGGGCCGTATCGAGTTCAGCACCTTTGCTGATGCTCTCTTTAAGTCCATCAATCTCCCAGATGTGGTAGTCGAAGATCCTCCACTTCTCCTCTTCGGGCAGCCATAAAATGCGATTTGCATTCAATTTATAGATGAGTTTTTTGCCCTCCTGATCGCGCTCAAAATGCTCCAGAGAAAAGGTCACCCCCTCATTTCGCTGGTACTTAAAGCGATCGAGCGAAACAAAGGTGTTGGCGTCGAGCCTCATGTGGATATTGTCTCCATACCATCTCTTACTTTTAAAATAAGTGGATTCAAAATTTAATCGCACCTTGTTGCTGTGCGGAACCAGCATGTGATTGGCATACAGCATCAAACCCGCCAACAGAAAAGAGGTGAGTAAATAGGGTCTCAGGAATCGTCTGAAACTCACCCCGCTGCCCAGAATGGCCACAATTTCGCTGTTGTAGGCCATGCGGGAAGTAAAGAAGATCACCGCCAGAAAGATCAGCAGAGGAGTCAGGATGGCGCCCATCCAGGGGATGAAGGGCAGATAGTAATTCAGTATGGTCTCCGCGGTGCCGGCGGTAAATTTTTCGCTCAGCAGATCATCCATCTTCTCCGATACATCGATGACGATAGCAATGGCCATGATGACCCAGAAGATGAAGAAGAAGTGCGTGAGAAACTTGCCGATGATGTAGCGGTCAATTCGCCCTAAAAGGCGGAAGGAGAGGTGTCGGCTGTTTTTCATACTTTCTGTTCCAGCGCGGGGGCCAGGCCTGACTTCCACTGGCTGAAGGATCCGTCCAGTATGCGCTCCCGCGCCTCGCGAACCAGATCGAGGTAGAAGGCCAGATTGTGCAGCGTGCCGATCTGGGCAGCCAGCATTTCCCCCGAAATATACAGGTGTCTGAGATAGGCTTTGCTGTGGCGGCGACTGCTCAGGGCGCTGCTTTGCTCATCAATGGGGTGGTGATCATTTTGCCAGCGGGCATTGCGCATGTTCATGATGCCCTGGCGGGTGAACAACTGCGCCGTCCTGCCGCTGCGCGTTGGCATAACACAATCAAACATATCAATACCAATCCCTATGTTTTCGAGAATGTTGGCCGGGGTGCCAACGCCCATCAGATATCTGGGTTTATCGGATGGAAGAATTCCGCAAACCCATTCGCTCATGCGATACATCTCTTCAGCGGGCTCACCCACCGACAAGCCACCGATGGCATTGCCGTCAGCGTGCAGAGCTGCCACAAATTCGGCGCTTTGACGGCGCAGGTCGGGCCAGGTTCCGCCCTGCACAATGGGAAAGAGGGTCTGCTCATACCCGTAGAGCGCTTCGGTTTTATCGAGCTGTTCAAAGCAGCGTTTCAGCCAGCGGTGGGTCAGGTGCATGGAGCGCTCTACATACTGCTCATCGGCGGGCCAGGGCGGACATTCGTCAAAGGCCATGATGATGTCGGCTCCGATGATGCGCTGAATGTCCATGACCCGCTCCGGACTAAACAGGTGAGACGAACCATCAATATGTGATTTAAAATATACGCCTTCCTCATTTATTTTTCGCCTACCGGCCAGAGAGAAGACCTGATATCCACCCGAATCCGTCAGAATCGGTCCCGACCAGGAATTGAACCCGTGCAGCCCGCCGGCTTTTTTCAAGACCTCCAGCCCCGGCCGGAGGTAGAGATGGTAGGTATTGCCCAGAATGATGCTGGCGCGCAGCTCTTCTTCCAATTCGCGGAAATGCACCCCTTTGACCGTTCCGGCAGTTCCCACGGGCATGAAACAGGGCGTTTCTACCACACCGTGCGGGCAGTGCAGGAGCCCGGCTCGCGCTCCGCTCTTGGGGTCGGTTTTGATCAGTTCGAATCGCATGCGTTCTATGGGCAGGGGAGGGTTCTTCCGCGGCGATGAGGGGTATTCAGTCCGGCCGGCTTTACTTTGGCCCCCATGGATGCCGCATCGCTGATCCTGATCGTGTTCATCATCTGCACAGCCGTACAACTGGCCATCTATGGGTTGGTTTTTGCCCGACTGATCGCCTACCGCGATCCGCTCCCTGCGGCCTCAAGAGCAAACGCATCAGATGATGCTCAACTCCCCCCGGTCAGCGTCATCGTCTGCGCCCGCAATGAAGGCCCGAATTTACGCATTAATCTGCCCCTCCTGCTCGGGCAGGACTATCCGGACTGGGAGTTGTTGGTCGTGGATGATGGCTCCAGCGACGGCAGTTCGGAATGGCTTGCCGGGCAGGCGCAGATTCAGCCGCGCCTGAAGGTCTTGCGCGTGGAGGAGAATCAGAAAGCGGGACCCGGAAAGAAGGGGGCATTGGCGCTGGGCATAGCCGCCAGTCGCCATTCCATCCTCCTTTTGACCGATGCAGATTGCCGCCCGGCCACGCCCCAGTGGATCCGGCATATGGCTTCTCAGTACGATGAGCGGACCGATATCGTGCTGGGGTATGGGGCATATGAGCTGCGCCCGGGCTTTTTGAACCGGGTTATTCAGTTCGAAACGCTGCATACCCTTGTACAATATGCGGGTTGGACTTTAGCGGGAATGCCTTACATGGGAATTGGACGTAACTTGTCCTACCGGAAATCCGTTTACCAACGCGTGGGAGGATTTACAACGCATCAACACTGGCCCTCCGGTGATGATGATCTGCTGGTCAACGCTGCGGCAGTTCCGGGCCGGGTTGCACTCTGTCTGAACCCTGCTGCATGGACGCTTTCGGCTCCTGTTGAGGAGTGGAAGGACTGGGTGCGGCAAAAGAGCAGACATTTATCCACAGGGGTGTTCTACCGTCCACTACACCGCCTTGCGCTGGGTGCCTATTCGCTGTCACATTTCGGCTGCTATGCAAGCTTTCTGGTGTGTATAGCGCTTTGCAGCTCAATCCCATTGGTATTGGGACTTTTCACCCTTCGACTCTTGTTGCAGGCAATCATGTTCCAAAGACTCGGAAAGCGTTTTGAGCGTCCCGAATTATGGCACTTTTCCACAATATTTGATTTTTTGACGGTGCTCTATTACGCTAGATTCGTCCACAGCACACTCGTCCCAAAACCACCGATATGGCGCTGAACATCAAGGAAACCATTACCATGGAGGAACCCAAGCCCGCTGCAGAACGCCCTACTGCAGAAGTTCGTGTCAACGAAAACCTTTCCCCAAGAGCCAAAGAGGATTACGATCTGGTTTGCCGGGCGGTGAATGGCGATCAGCGGGCTTATGCCCGTCTGATGGATCGCTACAAGGATTCCATCTACTACATGGTGCTCAAGATGGTGCACAACCGCGATGATGCGGATGATTTGACGGTGGAGGCCTTTGGAAAGGCCTTTGCCAACATCCACAAGTACAGTCCGGAGTTTGCCTTCAGCACCTGGCTGTTCAAGATCGCCATCAACAACTGCATAGACTTCATCCGCAAGAAGCGCCTGGAGACCCTTTCGATCGACGACGATACCAAGGAGGAAAGCACCAACTCCTTTTCGGAGAGCATCCGGGCAACTACCCTGGACCCCGAAGAGAAGTACATCAAGCAGCAGCGCGCCAAGCTCATGCGGGACGTGACCGAAAAGATCAATCCCAAGTACCGGCAACTGATCGAGTTGCGCTTCTTTCAGGAATACAGCTACGACGAGATCGCCACGGAGCTGGACCTGCCACTGGGAACCGTTAAGGCCCAGTTGTTCCGCGCCAAAGAGCTCCTCTATAATATTCTCAAGACGACGCGCGCCAACTACTGATTGCGCTCTCTCAGGAACTGCTTTGAACAGTTGGGGGAATTGTTCTTTGCCGGCAACGCTCAGGTGCAGGGCAGATAAACGAGCACTTTGTCGCTGAAA
The DNA here is from genome assembly GCA_041751015.1 of Chitinophagales bacterium. Lineage (GTDB taxonomy): Bacteria > Bacteroidota > Bacteroidia > Chitinophagales > BACL12 > WGOA01. The sequence continues at coordinate 7,119 of JBGSYF010000013.1, read as the reverse complement.
TAAGCTTCGCGATAGTAGTCCATCAGGGAAAAGACATAGATCTGTTGCCGGAAACCGGCAATCTCCGCGCTGAGGTTACCCCCTTTCAAGGCGATCAATCCGTTGGGATAGTCGTTGGGCACCCCGTCGTTGATCAGGGGAGCAGTCCAACTGTAGAGCGTGTTCATATCGGCCACGGCCCGCGTTACCGCAAAATCAAAGCGCTCCCGGAGCATCTCCACCGGCATGCGGCGGGTGCACACATTGCGCAGCCCCAGAGCCCTGTAGCTCAGGTCCACCACCCGGATCTTCTTTTCCACCACATCCACCAGGGTGAACTCCACTTCGGGAAAGAGAATGGCCAGGGGTATGCCCGGAAAACCGCCTCCAGTGCCCACATCGAGCACTCTGGTGCCCGGCGCAAAGCGAATGAACTTTCCGATGGCCATGCTGTGCAGCACGTGGTGGCTGAACAGGTGATCAATATCCTGCCTGGAGATCAGGTTGATGCGCTGATTCCAATATCGAATTAAATATTCTAAATGTTTGAATTGATTGAGCTGTGTTGTGCTCAGTTCAGGAAAGTAGCCTCGTATGACCTCTAATTGCTGGGGAAGGCGCAGGCTGCCCATAGTGATTCAAGTTACATCATCCCCGGCAAAAATTCCGGATTTGTGCTTTTGGGATGTGTCAGCAGGAGCTCAACGCCCCACAGCTCGATCAAATTATCCACCTACAGGGGATTTGGGCGATAAAAGTAGGCATGGCGTGATTTTGAGGGCCTGTTTTGCCCCATATGGCACAGGAAAAGCTGGATGAGGACAGCCGCATACTCTTTTGGCAGTTGAGTCGGGAGACCAGGGTTCTGCCCGCTATGGCCCGGGATTTGATCGCTCATTTCGGCGCGGACTGGAGCAGGGTGAATGCCGATGATCTGGTGCAGGCCGGCTTGAACCCGGCAACGGCCGGGCGATTGTCCGCTCCGGCAGAGCGGGAAAGAGCCGCAGCAGAGATGAGCCTTTGGGAGGGAGAGGGCAGAGGCTGGTCGGTTCTGGGACAGACCGATTACCCTGAACGGCTGAGCCATTGCCCGGATGCGCCTTTGGCACTGTTCTGGCGCGGCAGGGCCCCGCAGGAACATGAGCGCAATCTGGCCGTCGTGGGCACCCGGCGCAGCACGACTTATGGGCTTCGTATGACGCGAAAGGTCATCGAAGAGCTCAGTCCGCTTCAACCCCTGATCATCAGTGGAATGGCCATGGGTATTGACATCTGCGCCCACCTGAGCGCTCTGGAAAATGGGCTGTGCACCTGGGCTGTTCTGGCCCATGGTCTGGACCGGATCTATCCCGCTGTGCACAAAGGGGAGGCCCTGCGGATTCTGAACAGTGGTGGCTCCCTGTTGTCCGAGTTTCCACCCGGAACGCCCTCCCATGCATTTCACTTTCCGCGCCGCAATCGCATCATTGCCGGGCTGGCCGATGCGGTTTGGGTGGTAGAGAGCGGTTTGAAGGGCGGCTCCATGATCACCGCTTCTCAGGCTCTGGGCTATCACCGCGATGTCTTTGCCCTGCCTGGGCCTGCTGACCGGGAGCAGAGTGCCGGTTGTCACCAGTTGATTCGGGAGCAGAGTGCGGCTCTGGGCGCGTCCGCCCGGGACATTGCCGAAGGGCTGTTCTGGGTTCCGAAGATTGAGAGGCCGGGAGCTGGGGGATTGTTTGATGTCCCTCCGCTGTCGGAGCGAATTGACCAGGCCCTTCCCCCGAATCTGCAGGACTTGAAAGAGGTGCTGCTCTGGCTGACCGAACAGGGACCGGTTCACGTAGAGCAACTGGCCGACAAGACGCGTTGGTCAGCGCCCTATCTGGCTTCTCGTCTCCTGGAGGCCGAATGGAGCGGTTGGCTCTATGCGCGCGCGGGTGGCTTTTACGAAGCCGTTGCCCCCGGATATGACCCCTGATGGGTTCGCCCCTCGCGCGCGGCCAGCGCAAATTCGACCTAAACTGCTTATAAACACTTGATGCTGAGCTTGAATTGCAGCATAAATTACCGTTTCTGATTAAGAGCCTTTTTGTTGACCTTTAAGGTCCCGCAATTGCCGTGCTCAGGAGAGTGTTTTACGCTTGGAAATGCTGGTACAATGACCTTTCAGGGCAAGTGCAATGCCTTTTACTCACCTCGCATTCAAACACCTTAGTAACTGAGGTATATGCCCTTGATAGTTAGCAACATAGTTACACTTGATTAATTTTTCACTTCAATTAAGAGCTGTCTATCAGGCCGCGTCGGGCATCTTTATGGAGTCCCGGCATCGCCTTTTGTTTATGCCTTGCGCAGCAATGCTGCTGCTGATTCTTTTCGCACCTGATGAAGCGAAAGCGCAGAACTTCAACGAAGCGGCTGCCACCCACGGCCTGGCCCTGGACGGCATCAAGGATGGCGGTTTTGCCTTCGCGGACATCAACGGGGATGGCTGGCTGGATCTGATCGTCAATACCGATCAGGACGATGCGGAGCACCGAACCCGGGTTTACTTTTCATCGGGCCCACCGCTGTGGTTGTTTACCGATGTGACTGAGACGCATTGCAAGGGTTGCATAGAGACGGCCCCTGGCGATGGAGCCCCGGAGCGCTGCATCGTCTTTGCCGACTTCAACCATGACGGCTACCCCGATTTCATCCGCAACTCGGCCCGACGCCTGGATGTCTTCCTCAACAAGGGGCCTGCTCCCACAGACGGGGATCCGCCTTTCTCCTTCGGGGACCTGAACCAGAAACCCAATTTCTCGCTCTATACCAATGCTATTGGGTGGGACAGTCCGCCTTTCGGCATACCAGGAGGAATGAACACAGAGGGCATCGGGGTGATGGACTACGACAATGACGGGGACCTGGACATCTTCATCGAGAACCACGACTGGGGGATGGACATCTACCAGAATGTGGGTTTTGCCACGGGAAGTTTCGTGCACGTCACGCCGAACGATGCGCCCCTGGGCCTGCCAATCACAGCCACGGATGGAGACTATGCCGCAGTGACCGACTTCAACGACGACGGTCTGGTGGACGCCATTGCCCGCAAGCGGGATCAACTGGATTTGTTTCAGAACGCAGGAGGCTTTTTCATCCCCGTGACCTCCTTCGACCAGCAGGCGAACAACTTCAACAAGGGGGCGGTTGCCTTCCACGATTTTGACAACGACGGGGATTTTGACTTGTTCTGGACCGAACACGATCAAAACCGAATCTGGATTCAGGTGGGCCTGAACTCGGGAATCTTCGCGCCGACTTCGGAGCCCTGGGCTTCGGCGGGAATTGCGGATCCCTTTGACGGAATCGGCCTTTCGATTGACGGTCTGGCCTGCGGGGACATCGACAACGACGGGGACATCGACATCTTTCTGGCGGATGACAGCGGGCCTTCCTACCTGTTCATCAACCAGCTCAGCGAGACCGGCACCATGAGTTTTGTGCTGGACAATCGCGGGATCGATGTGGGGGCCAATGCCGAAGGCAGCAACTTCAGCGACTTTGACCAGGACGGTGATCTCGATCTTTATATCAACATAGACAATGGCAATAACCAACTGTGGATCAACGATCTGCAAGCTGGACCTAAAGCCAGGGATTATCTGGCGGTGGAAGTGTTTGAGAACCGCAACAGCAGCGGAGCTATGCTTGGAGCAGAGCGCCACGCACTGGGTGCAACCCTGCAATTGTACGATTGCGCAGGTCAGCCCATCAGCGGAATCAAGGAGGTAAACGGGGGCTACGGGCACGGCAATCAGGAGAGCAGCCCGGTTCATTTTGGTTTGCCCCAGGGGCCGGATGAGCAAATTCTGCTCGAAGTGCGCTATGTGCAATTGTCGGGCACGCGCACGATTGTCCGGCAGGCAGTGATACCCTCTGAACTGGGCGAATGGCAGCGAATTCAGGTTCGGCCGCAGGACGCAGCCACGAGTTGTGATCAGGGACCCCTGGCCCTGCCCGATCAGGTGAGCGGATGTCCGGGACAAACCCTGAGCCTCTTTCCACTGGACAACGACAGCGACCCCGACGGGCTGCCTTTGAACCCGGCAAACTTCTCGGTCCTCAGCGGGCCTTTTTCCGGCAGCATCAGCTTTGATGTCAGCACGGGCTTGCTCAGCTATACCCCGGATTCATCGGGTGTAGTCAGCGATAGCCTGCTCTACCAGATCTGCGATGATGCCGGGCTCTGCGACAGCGCCTGGGTGCTTTTCCTGTTTTCCGGTGCTCTGGAGATCAACAGTCTGGTGCAACAGCCTTTCTGCCCCGGATTTGGCGATGGGGCTCTGGCCATCAGCGTCAGCGGGGGCAGCCCGCCCTATTCCTATTTGTGGAATACCGGTGATACGGCATCAGTATTGTTAGGGCTCTTCGCAGGTGTTTACAGCGTTGAGGTCAGCGATGCGGCCGGATGCAGCGGGAGCCTCGAGATCGTCCTGAGCGATCCGGATTCTCTTGTGCTCAGCATGAGCTCGCTCAACCCCAGCGCCTTCGGTCTTTGCGATGGATCGGCCGGCGTTAGCGTCAGCGGTGGAACCCCTCCCTATACTTATTTGTGGACCCCGGGTGAGTCTACAGACAGCCTGCTCAGCGGGCTATGCGCGGGTACTTATACGGTAGTCGTGACCGATTCACGGGGCTGTCAGGCGGCGGGCAGCGCAGTACTGGTAGCTCCCGATTGCGATCTGAGCGTGGAGCTCAATGCAGTCAATCCCCTTTGCGCTGGTCAGGCGAATGGCAGTATTCTGGCGGAGCCTGAAGGCGGCCTTTCGCCCTACAGTTTTCTGTGGCTGCCCGGTGGCCAAACTGGCCCTCTTGCCGACTCTCTGCCCGCGGGACTCTATGCCCTGATTCTTGAAGACAGCCAGGGATGCTTGCTTGTAGATACTATTGAATTGTTTGATCCTGAATTACTGGTAGTCAACATCTTAAGCACGCCAATCTCAGCGCCTGGTGCGGATGATGCCACGGCTCAGGCCATGGTTTCCGGTGGTACAGCACCTTATACTTTCCTGTGGAATAGCGGTCAGACAAGCCCCTTGATCGAGGGTCTTGGACCGGGCATCTACACCGTTGTGGTGACCGATGCTCTGGGCTGCAGCACGAGCGGCATGGTGATGATTGAGGCTGACCCCGGCTGTGCCCTGAGTCTGAATCTGATCGGCTTGAACCCCACTTGCTTTGGTCTGGAGAATGGAAGCATCGCCGCCCTGGTCAGCGGTGGCACCCCGCCATACAATTACCTGTGGAGCGATGGGCAGACCGGGGCAGAGGCCAGTGGTCTGGGAGCGGGAACCTATTCGGTGCTCATCAGCGATGCAGCGGGATGCACAATTGCGGGAATGGCCGAACTGAATGAAGCACCTGCACTGATGTTGGGTGGACTCACCCAGGATCCCGCATGCTTTGGCGGCCTGGACGGTTCCATCTCGGCCATGGTCAGCGGGGGCACACCGCCTTATACTTATCTGTGGAGTCCCGGCGGGGCAAGCAGTCCTGTTTTGACGGGAATTGGCGCCGGAGCATACCAATTGCTGGTCAGCGATGCGGCCGCTTGTCAGGACAGCATTGCCTTTGTGCTCAATGAAGGCTCTGAACTGGATCTGAGCAGTTCGGTCATTACGCTGGAGACTTGCGCCGGAAGCGGAGATGCCTCCGTGCTGCTGGTCGCCACCGGAGGCCTGCCACCTTACACCTATTTCTGGCCCGAACTGGCCTCTGTTTCGGCTTTCCAGAGCGGCCTGAGCGCGGGCAGCTATGCGGTTGAAGTGACGGATGCGGCGGGCTGCACCCTGAGCAGCAACATTGTCATTGCCCCTTCGAGTCCTTTGTTGCTCAGCGCCGTTTTGACCGAGCCGCTCTGCGCGGATTCGGCCGGGGGCAGCATTGCGTTGAGCGTCAGCGGCGGCGTTGGGCCTTACTCTATTCTCTGGAGCACCGGTTTTACGGGGGAAACGCTTTTGGATCTCTCCCCGGGTGTGTACTCGGTTCTGGTGACCGATGCTTCGGGCTGCACGGGAAGTGCGAGCTACACTTTAAGCTCGGAGTCCACCCTCAACCTGAGTCTGCTGGGTATAGCCCCGGACTGCGGAATGAACAATGGCCAAATCAGCAGCTTTGTCAGCGGGGCTTCCGGTGCCCTAAGTTATCTGTGGAGCGATGGACAGACCACCGCTACTGCCGTTGATTTGGGTCCGGGCTTTTACTCGCTGCTGGTCAGCGATGGATTCTGCAGCGTTACGGGCAGCCTTGCTCTGGGCAGCACCCTGGGTCCTGAACTGGAGCTGAGCGCAACGTCATCGGCCTGCGGAGCTTCGGATGGAACAGCCAGTGTTATCGCTTCGGGAGCTGAGCCTTTCAGTTATCTGTGGAATGAGGGCCAAACGGGCACAACGGCTATAGGCCTGAGCCCTGGCGTTTATACCGTGCTGGTCACCGATGCGAATGGCTGCGTCAGTGCGGGCAGCGCAACAGTAGAAGAAGACAACAATCTGCTCATCAGCACAGCGGTCATTCCACCCAGCGCCTGCGGTCTTTCGGATGCCCAGGCCAATGCCATACCCAGCGGGGGAGTAGCGCCCTATAGCATCACTTGGAGCAACGGGGATGTTGGCCCCATCGCCGACAGCTTGTCTGTGGGGGTTTACACGGTCACGGTCGTAGATGCCGCGGGCTGCACGGCCAGCGCGAGCCTGACCGTCTCTGATGGTTTTGGTCTGGGTCTGACGGCTTCGGTTATCGATGCGGGCTGCGGACTGAACAACGGTTCAGTGACGGTCAGCCCGGCGGGCGGCAGCGCACCATACACCTATGTATGGAGCACGGGCCTGGTGGAGAGTTCTCCAGGTGCGGCTGTGCTCAGCGGCCTGGCTGTGGGCAGCTATGCGGTCGTGGTCACGGACGCGGGCGGCTGTGCGCAGGCCCTGCTCTTCGACATAGAGGGATCGGAGGGCATCAACGCGGTGTTGTTGGCCACGCCGGTTTCCTGTGAAGGAGGTGATGGAGCCATCGAAGCGATGGTCTTCGGGGGCGCAGAGCCGCTGGGCTTTGTTTGGAGCACGGGCTCGACGGACTCGCAGATCAGCGGCCTGGAGCCGGGCCTGTACAGCGTGA
>JBGSYF010000012.1:0-66152 GCA_041751015.1 Chitinophagales bacterium | reverse complement strand
CAGAGACCAGGTTTCATTGGGATGAGTTGATTCCACCAGGGGTCTGGGTTCTCGCGTGATCCTGCGCTTCCTGGTGCGTTTACGACAATGGAGGTTCATTAACCGGTAGACACGCAAGACACGTTTTCTATTCCAGGGTTTACCATTCTTGCGAAGCTTCTGAAAGAGCTTGCCAAAGCCGTAGCCTATCGGGCCACGCAGCACTTCATTGATGGCTTCTATGATCTCAGAATCATCTCGCCTTCGATGGCGGTAATACAGAACCGAAGTACTTAAACAGAGCAATAGACAGGCCTGACGACGGCTGATACGGTGCTGTTCGTGCAGATAAGCGACCGCTTCGCGCTTTTCGGCAGGCCTTAGAGCTTTTTTTCAATCAGATCTTTGAGGGCATCACGCTGCATGCTCACGTCGGCATACATCCGCTTCAATCGGGAGTTCTCTTCCTCCAACTCCTTGATCCGCTTGAGCTGGGAAGCATCGAGGCCCCCATATTTGCTCTTCCAGCTGTAAAAGGTCGGCTGGCTAATGCCATGCTCCCGGCACAGCTCCGCAACGGAGCGACCCGAATCGTACTCCTTGAGTATCGAAATGATCTGGGTCTCGGTAAAACGCGACTTCTTCATGGTCTCCAAGTTTAGTGATTTTATGGTTATCACTGACTCGGTTTTTAGGGAAGGCTACGCGCTCAAAGTGTTCATGTTTCTATGTACAACATAAAATTATAATATATATTATTATAGAATATACTTTACTCCCGCCTTTCTGCTACCTTCGCGCATCGTGAGCGCGGAGCATATCTATCTGCAAACTGAGTTGTCAGAGCTGGGTAGGCACAAGGCCCAGAGTGTCCATTGGCATTTTCGGGTCAGCGGGCATGGGCCGCTGCTGTTGCTGGCATGTCATGGGTTTAGTCAGGGGCCGGAGTATTTCGATTCGCTGACTAAACCACTTGAAGGGATTGCGCAAGTATGGGCCGTTGAATTGCCGGGTCATGGCAAGACCAGTTGGCCGGGGGAAAGGCCCGCTAGCCCGCACGACCTCCTCCAACTCCTTCGAGCCTTAAAAACCCGCACCAAGGACCCGCCGCTGGCAGTGCTGGGCTTCAGCATGGGGGGGCGCTACGCGATGGCTTTGGGTCAGACGCCGGAAGCAAACCTGCATTCCCTGCATCTCGCGGCGCCAGAGGGCCTGAGCCCGAACTGGGCGCAGATCATCAGCACGGAGACAGCCATAGGTCGCTGGATCATCCAACATCACATTGACCACCCAGGGCTGATCAACAATCCGGTTGCATGGCTCGAACGCAGTCGACTGGTTAGCAAGAAGATGGCCGATTTTGTGAGGGCCAATGTAGCCAGCCGAACCTTGCGTATACAATTGCGGGAGTCCTGGATTGCGATGAGCGGCCTGAAGCCTGATCGAGCGCAACTGGCCCGTCAGGCTGCCAGCCACAAGATGCCGGTGCATATCTATGCCGGCAAACGCGATCCATTGATCAACATGTCCAGGGCGCGCGCCTTTGCAGAGAAAATTCCCGAGGCTCAGTTCCACCCTTTGGACAAGGGGCATTTCTTGATTGATCGGGCATTTGGGGAGCGGCTGGCGGCATTGATGAGCACGAGCTGAAGTTGCTTTAGTGTTCGAAAGGTAAATGAATAGACGTACTCGCCATTTGGATGTTCATCGGCACCCACCCGCGCGGCACCCACCCGCGCAGACCCCGTCACCTCTACCTCGCCCCAGCTCCCCACCAACTCCCCGCTTCCCATAAAAACACCGAACTTTCGCCGGCATGCCTTCAGTCTGGCAAATGTTGGCCTGGTTTGCCCAGGCGCCCTGGTACGCCGGAGGTCTGCTGGCCGCCGGACTGACGGGAGCCTATGTCTTGTTGATGATGATCTATCGCTGGGGCTGGATGCGCACGCCGGAAAGTGAGCACTCAGACCTCCACCCCGCAACCCACCCGCCGAGCTACCCCGCAGCCCACCCGCCGAGCTACCCCCCAGCTCATTCGAGTAAGATCCCGTCCACCTTCCCCGCAACCCACTCCACCTCCCACCAGAATAAGCCCCAACCCACCCACCCCGCAGCCCAGCCAGCCATCCCCGCCACCCATCAAAACCACCACCCTTCCACCCCCATCACCGTCATCGTGCCTGCCCGCAACGAGGCGGGGCGGATAGGGCATTGTGTGCAGGCGCTGTGCAGCCAGGACTATCCGGCGGAGTTGTATGAGATTTTGGTTATAGATGATTTTTCAAGGGATGGCACGGCGCAGGAGGCCCTGAAGGCGGGAGGGAGCCAGGTGCGGGTGATTGCGCTGGCCGAATGGCTGGAGAAGGAGCCCGGGGTGCGGGCCTTCAAGAAAAAGGCGATTGAGATTGCGGTGGCTCAGGCCAAGGGGCAGTTGATTTTGACTACGGATGCCGATGCGCGGCCGGGGCAGAGCTGGCTGAGCCGAATGGCGGCGGCCTATGAGCGAAAGGGTTGGAAGATGATTGCCGGGCCGGTGAGCTATTACCCGGCCCCTTCGATGCTGGGCAAGTTTCAGGAGCTGGATTTTCTGAGCCTGGTTGGCATAGCGGCGGCCTCCATTCGACTTGGCTTTTACAATTTGTGCAATGGGGCCAATCTGGCCTATGAAAAGGCCGCTTTTGAGGCGGTTGGCGGATTTGAGGGCATAGATCAGCAGCCTTCGGGCGATGACATGATGCTGATGCACAAGATCGGGCGCAAGTTTCCCGGTCAGATCGGTTTTTTGAAGGACAAAAAAGCGATTGTGCGCACTTTTCCGGAGCCGGACCTGGCCGGGTTCTGGCAGCAGCGACTGCGCTGGGCCAGCAAGTCAACGCATTACGAGGACCGCAGAATCACGCTGATTCTGGTGGGTGTATGGCTTTTCAACCTCTTCATTCCCCTGTTTATGCTGTTGGGTGTGCTGGATGCGGCCTGGTTCCGCATCGGGGTGATGATGTTGTTCTTCAAGATTGTGGCCGATACCTTGTTCCAGGTTCCGGTCCTGCGCTTCTTCAACCGCTCGCATCTGCTGTGGAATTTCCTGCCCATGCAATTGTCGCATATCGTCTATGTGGTTTTCATGGGTCCCTGGAGCACTTTTGCTCCATATCGGTGGAAGGGCAGGCGGGTGGATCCGCAGGTTCTGGAGCGGGCTAAACGGCGCGCTGCCCGCCGCTAAAGGACTATCCTGCGATGCAGCGTTAATCTTGCTATTTTCGAAGCGCTTTGGCAAAACCCGACCCCACTTCGCCCGAAAGGGAAAAACGACCCTTGGCAAAACTGCTCAGCGCCCTGCGCTGGATTGCATTTTTCTTGGTCATAGGATCGCTGATCGGCGGCTTGTTCAGCCATCTGATCGGGGAGGGAAGCATGCTGGAACAGAGCTGGGCGTCAGCTCAAACCTTGGGATGGATCATTCTGGTGCTGGCTCTGATCATCGGGCTGGTTTACGCCCCGCCCATTTATCTGATCCGGCGCTGGTGGGCCGGCTACCGCAAGCGCAAACCTTTCCGGAACGACCAGCAGGAGAAATCGCTGGCCAAGTTCATCGCCAACGACTCGGCGATGTTTGGCTTTTTGACCATCGTTATGGCCATTCTGGTGGCCATCTTCGCCTATCTGATCGCGCCGGACGGCACGGAGCACGCCAACCGGCAGGTGCTGGAGATCGAAAAAGAGAAGCCGGGGTTCCGGATGGACTTCCTGCTCGTACGCAGCAACCGCGACCACGAAAAGCAGTACTTCTTCCAACGCCTGCTCAGCGGCTCGGAGAGCATTCACCGCGACATTCCCATCCTGAACTCCAGCGTTCAGGGTGATTCGCTGATCGTTGAGGCCTATCGGGGGAAGGGCCGCCCGACGCAGCGCCAGGCTTTTGGCTTGGTGGACGTGGTCTATGCCCGTTCCTACGACAGGCCCGAAGTGGTCAAAAGCGCCGACCGGTTTCAGTTTACCGACATTCAGGGCAATGCCCGGGACATCAGCCGCGATGAACTGCTGCAAGTGATTGAGCGGAAGCATTTGGTCAGCCGCCGTTTCTGGTTCGGCACCGATCAGGAGGGCCGCGATTACCTGAGCCGCATCATCATCGGCACCCGTATCTCCATAGCCGTGGGTTTTCTGGCGGTGACCGTTGCGCTGTTCATCGGCCTGATTCTGGGTTCGGTGGCGGGTTATTTCCGGGGAAGGGTGGACAATCTCATCCTCTGGTTCATCAACGTCTTCTGGTCTATTCCTACGCTGCTGCTGGTCTTCCCGATTGCCTTCGCCTTTGGAATGAAGGAGTGGACCATCTTTCTGGCCGTGGGCCTGACCATGTGGGTGGACATCGCCCGCATCGTCCGGGGCCAGGTGCTCAGCGTGCGCGAGCTGGAGTATGTGGAGGCCGCCCGCAGCCTGGGGTTCTCACACGCCCGCATCATCTTCAAGCATATTCTGCCCAACATCAGCGGTCCGGTCATTGTGATTACGGCGGCCAATTTCGCCTATGCCATTCTCATTGAAGCCGGTTTGAGTTTTCTGGGCATAGGTGCCCAGCCGCCCAAGCCGAGCTGGGGGCAGATGATTGCGCGCAACAAAGACAACATTGCCTATGGCGATCCCCATCTGGCCCTGATTCCGGGTTTTGCTATCGTGCTTCTGGTGCTGTCTTTCTTTCTCATTGGCAACGGTTTGCGCGATGCCCTGGATGCGAAAACCCGGATTGATCACTGATTCGAATGGCCTTTGGATCGCCCTTCGAACTGAAAAACAAAGAAATGGAACAAAGCCTAGTGTGAACGGTAAGCATGGCTTGCGTGTTTATTTCTACCTTTCAGCATCAAAAGGGCATTTTACGCCAACCGCATTAAGTTTTTTTTATGCCCCAAATCAAGGGCCGCGCTGAGAATCTTTTGGAGCTGCTGACCACCCAGGTAGGGGTTAAGCAGCAGGAAATTGATGCCCTGCTGGATATAACCCGGGCCATCAACGACAATCGCTCTGAGGCGCAATTGCTGCAGATTTACGATCTGACCCTTCTGGTGCATTTGCGGGTCAAGAATATAGCCATCTTCCTGTATGATGAAGGCTGGCACCTCTCCTTTGAGCGCAAAGTCTCCGAGGGAGTCCGAAGCTTAAATGTCGAAAAGGAGCTGATCAGATTTTCAGAGGTGGTTCGCTTTGACGAAGAGGGTCTTACCCGCCCCGAGTCGCTGGCGGAGTTTGATGTGATTCTGCCAGTTTTGCACAAGGATCAGGCTCTGGCCTATGTGCTGATGGGATACCCCCATAAGGAAAGTTATGAAGTGATGGATGAGAAGATCCGCTTCATTCAGGCATTTACTAATATTGTTGTGGTTGCTATAGAAAATAAGAAGTTGTTTAAGCGACAGCTCGAACAGGAGGGCATGAAGAAAGAGCTGCAACTGGCTTCCCAGGTGCAGAACATGCTCATTCCCGATGTGCTGCCCGACAACGATCGCATTCAAACCGCGGCGGTCTATCAGCCCCACCGAGATGTGGGCGGCGACTACTACGATTTCATTGAGCTGAGCCCGAATGAGATTGTCTTCTGCATTGCCGACATCAGCGGAAAGGGCACGGGCGCGGCCTTGTTGATGGCCAATTTCCAGGCACATGTGCGGGCCTTGATGAAGACCGCCGGCCTGAATCTCAAAGGCTTTGTAAGACAGCTCAATGAAAACATTCTGGGCATTACCCGCGGAGAAAAATTCATCACGATGTTTCTGGGGCGCTACAATTTCAGCGCCCGGCAATTGGCCTATGTCAATTGCGGCCACAATCCCAGCATTTTGTTTCACAACGGAGAGACGCAACTGCTCACCGAGGGATGCACTATTCTTGGCATGTTTGACGAATTGCCCAGCGTGAAAGTGGGCAATGTGCACATTCCACCCAATGCGGTGATCCTCAACTATACCGATGGGGTCACCGATGTTCAAAATGCGAAGGGCCTTTCATACTCCACCGACCATATGACGCATTTTTTACAGCGTCAGCCAGACACGGATATGGATGGCCTGGTTCGGGGCATCATGAACGAGATCTACCGCTTCAAAGGCGAAATGGAGTACGTGGATGACATATCTATCCTGGCTATGCGAATGAAATAGATAAATATATTATATTAATTTTCAAGATTCATCACGCCTTTCCGAACGTTTCACCAAACCCATCTCAAGCTCTGCCTCCTTTCGATCCCGGAGCTTTAGGAGCCCCGCTCTGCCTTTTTTCGATCCAATAGATTTATGAACCCGGATCTGGCTCCACCTCCTTTCGATCCAGCACCACAATGAGGGCCAGCCAGGCAAAGAACAGGGTACCGATTTTATCCGCTTCAATTAGGTCCGAGAAGAACAGATTGACCAGTATGGTCACCAGTGAAACGGATACAGCCAAAAGCAGTGTTTTGTACTCCCTGTCGTGTTCGCGCACATAGGCCGCCTGCGCCCGGAAGATGGCGGTAAAGATCAGGGTAAAGAACAGCACGCAACCGATCAGCCCGCTTTCGAGGAGGCTGAGCAAGTAGTAGTTGTGCACCGTGGAACGCTCTTCATTGCGGCTGATGTAGGTGTAGAAACTCGAGACGGTGTAGTTCTGATAATGGGGGTAAAAATTGCCCGGGCCAAAGCCGGTCAGGGGCTTGTCAAGAAACATATACCAGCCGGCTACCCAGCGGTAAATGCGCTCGGCGCTCGACACATCTTCCAGCGAGGCGGTGGCTGTCATATGGTCGGCAAAGTCGTCGTGGTAGATGGTCTTGGAGAAGTCGGGGGCGTAATCGAGATATCGGTTGTTCTGGAGCAGCCAGGCGCAGGTTCCCAGCAGGGCAAAGAGCGCCAGCAGGGCTCCCTGGCGGAGCCAGTTGCGCTTCATCAGCCACCAGGCCGCAAAGCCGATGATCAGGCTGATCCAGGCCGAGCGCGTGTAGGAAAAATAGACAGCAATAAAAAATATGGGAATAGAGATACTCAGCAGCATGCGGGGCCAGGTCCAGCGGGCATACAGCGATCTGGCCCAGAACAAGAGGGGCATGAGCAGGGCCAGAAAGACGGCGTAGTTGACATGGTTGCGATAAAAGGGCTGCATGCCCAGATTCACCTGGGCAAATCCGAAGTTGTATCCGGCGTGTTTGACCAGGGTCCAGATGACGGTGAACAGGGAGGGAATGAAGAGCAGCCAGAACAGCACCCGAAAGTCGCGGGGTTTTTTGACCAGCAGCAGGGTGATGCCAAAGAAGGCCAGCACATACCAGATCTTTGCGGCCATCCATTTGAAGGAAACCAGCAGATCAACCGAAAAGATGGCGCAGATCAGCAGCCAGATCAATTGCAGTCCGATGATGCTGCTCAGCGGATGGCTCAGGTAGGAGCGGGGAAGTAGATCCTTGTGCAAAAAGATCCAGAGCACAAAGGTGCCCGACAGGATCAGCATCAGGGGCTCGGTGGGCAGATCCGTTCCCAGGGCATCGCCGAGCATCATTTCCACCGAAAGCGGCGTTGCTGCCCAAAGCATCCAGGCCAGGGGTCTGAAGTCATAAAGCCAGAGCGCTACCCCGAGCAGAATCAATGGGATGGCCCCCAGCAGGGGTTGTTTGAGGAAGAGCGCGGCCAGGGTACTGCCCAGGATCAGCAGCGCTCCCAGACGGAGGGCGCGCTGCTCACCGGTGCGCTCCAGCCAGCGGGCCAGCACGGGCGGGTTCAGTCTTTGCGAACTCAGCTCAGTCAACCAGAGCGGGCTTTAATTGGCGATATTTTTCCAGCAACACCACCAATAAGATGGAGGCGATAAAAGCGCCCAGGGTATAGCCCAGGCAGACCAGGGAGCGCTTGGGTTTGTCCTTGCGCAAGGCCGGATAGGCCGGCTCGGTGATGTTGATGGTGGAAACACCCAGGTTCACCGAAGTACTGTATTGTTCATGCAGACGGCGGGTGTTGTTGAGGTCTTCCAGGGCAAACTCCAGCTCTTTGGCCAGCTTAGGCATCCGGAACAGATCGAAGTCGCTTCCTTCCAACTGCGCGGAGAGAGAATCCACCAACAGGCGTTTTTCCTCTGCGCGCTCGGAGAGTTTGTCGATGATGCTCAGACGCTCCTTGTTGAGCATTTCGCGATTTTTGTCGTCCACCGTCAGGGCGATATGGTTGGCGATCTCCGCGGCCAGCATCTTGTCGGTATCCCAGACGCTAATCTCCACCGCACCCAGAACGGTCTTGCGCGTGTTGTAGTTCTTCTGAAACTTGAGCCGGGTTTTATAGCGCCCGTTCAGTTTAGCCGTATCGTAACCGTAGTGCTCGTAGAGCTCATAGCGGTTGATGATGTAGTCTATAGTGCCCGAAGTCTGGGCCAGGGTCAGGATGCGGTCAATGTCGGAATTGCCCCCGAAGTAGTCGATCTGCACATCGCTGACCGATTCGCCAAACATCACCGAGCGGTCGGTCATGGTGGGGTTGGAGGGGTAGAAAGTGACCGATGACTTGTAGTAATTGGGCATGAACAAGAGCGAAATCACCACGCTGGCCACGGCAGCGGCGCCGGTCACCCAGAAGATGAAGCGCCTGCGCCGGTAGGCAATTTGCACGAGTTCCAGCAAGTCATTGCCGGCTTTGGGCTGTTCAGGCCCGCGAGAAGCATCCGTCATGGTAAAAAATAAGCCCCGAAGTTAGGGAACGGTTCAGGAATAAGGAGGGCGGAGTTCGCGGAGCTTAAAAAGCCCCAGCAACAAAGCCCCGAGAGCCCCGGCCAGACTGAGCAGCGCGGCGGCTCCCAGCCAGGTCAAGGCCGCCCAGTTCATTTCCAGCCAGCGCAGTCCAAAGGCGCAGAGCAGCAGCCATAAACCAAAGATCATCCAGATGCCCAATTGCCCGGCCATGCGCTTCTGCAGCGAAAAAACCCGGGCGGCGTAGAGCAGGTGGGCGGCGGCTACCAAGCCTTGAGTGAACAATGTTGCCAGGGCCGCGCCGTAAGCCTGATGCTGCGGAATGAGCCAGAGATTGAGCAGAACATTGAGCAACACCCCTGCCAGCGCGATGAGGTTCAGGCCTCTCAAACGATTTTCGGCCGTCAACAGGGAGCCGTAAACATAGACCAGGGCGTTGAAGACAAATCCCCCGATCAGCATAGCAAACACCCTTCCCCAGTAATCATCTGCTCCGGTGTAGAGGGCATTCATCAGGGGAATGGCGTAGAAAATGCCCACAACGGCCGCGGTGGCCGATACCGAGAACATCAATCCGGCGCTGGTTTTGAGCACCGGCCAGATGTCCCGGCTCTCCTTTCGCATTCGGGCGAAAAGGGGCAGCAGGATGCCCGACAGCAAAAAAGCAAACATGGTTCCTGCATCCAGCAGGCGATAGGCCGCTGCGTAGATCCCCGCCTGCAGATCCCCCTGCGGGCCCAGCATGCGCTCCAGCATCACCCCGTCCACGCGGTTGTACAGGCTCATCAGCACCCCGAGCAGGGCGTAGGGATAGGCCCTTTTCAAGACTACCCTAAACAGGCGCGGATTCCAACTTGTCTGCAGGGGGCCGCTCAGTCGGCGCAGAGCCCCAAAGCTGATCAGTGAGGTCAGCGCCAGCGCTGCGGCGGTAGCATAGACGAAGTCTTCGATCCGGATTTCACGACCGAGCAGGGGCGTGTAAAGCAACAGCCCAACGCCGATGATGGTCAGTAGTCGATCCATGACCGAGAGCACAGCATCGGTTCTAAACGCCTGCAGTCCCGAGACATTTGACCGAAAATACATATGGAATGAAATCAGAATTCTCCCCAGGCCAATCCATCCCAACAGGCGCAGTTGCCCGGCTTCAAAGTTCAGGGCCACAGCCACCAGCATCACCACTATGGCGTAGAGCAGGGTCAGCAGGAGCTTGACCAGCACGATGTTGGGCAGCCAGAGCAGCAGGCGGGAAGGGTCGCGGGCCACCAGGCGCTGATTGAAGTTGTTGATGCCAAAGTCCAGCAGAACATTGAACAGAAAGGCAAAGTTGAACAGGGCGAAATAGTTGCCATAAGCTTCCGGGCCAACGCGGTTCTGCACCACCAGATCAATGCCAAAGATGAAAAGGGGCTTGATCAGCAGATTGATCAGCAGCAGAAAACCGACATTGTGTAGAAAGGGCCGGGGCATAGAGCGCTGAGGGTGGGCGTGGGGAGCTTTTCCGCAGGTGTTGCTGCTCGCTGGATCAGCCTCGCGCGGGCTGAGCGCAATGAAGTGCTGAGCCTCTTCAGCGCAGCGGCATTCCGGCCCGGAAGCGAAGTTAGTGCATTGTAGCGCTGGCCGACGAGCGCGCTGCGCCAATAAGCGCCCTTGCCATAGCTTTGAGCCCCGTGCGCATAGCTGTCAACATGCGATTTGTCATTCCGGGCAAGCTAGAGGGCATCGGCTGGTACAGCTTTGAGGTGGCCACCCGAATGGCCCGCATGCACCCCGAACACCAGTTTATCTTTCTGTTTGACCGGACCGTTGATGCCGGGGCCTTTCGCGCCCCGAACATTGAGGTATACAGCATTGCCCCTCCGGCCCGCCACCCATTGCTGTGGTACTTCTGGTTTGAGATGGCCCTGCCCGCCGCCCTGAAGCGGTACAAAGCTGACCTGTTCTTCAGCCCGGATGGTTTCTGCTCCCTGCGCAGCAACATACCCACCCTTATGGTCGTGCACGATCTGGCCTTTGAGCACTATCCCGACTTTGTGCCAGCGCTGGTGAGTCGCTACTACCGGCATTTCAGTCCCAGGTATGCGAAACGCGCTGAGCGCATTGTTGCCGTGAGTCAGGCCAGCAGCGCGGATTTGCAGTTCAGCTATCACATTCCGGCGGAGAAGATAAGCGTAGTGTACAACGGGGCCAATGAGCGTTACAGCCCCCTTTCGCCCGATGAAAAAGTGCGCGCCAGACAGCGCTTTGGCGAGGGTCATGACTATTTCATCTACGTGGGTTCTGTACATCCCAGAAAGAATCTGGTCAGGCTCCTGCAAGCCTTTGATCAGTTTGCGCACTCGGTTGCGGATCAGCGTTTGCTCATAGCGGGTCGAATGGCCTGGCAATCGGGTCCCGTCCAGCAATTGCTCAAGGGGCTTGTGCATCGCCCCAGGATTCAGTTTGCCGGACACCTGGAGCCCGAAGAGCTTCAACTCGCCCTGGGCGGAGCTACTGCCTTGCTCTACCCCAGCCTCTTTGAGGGCTTTGGCATTCCCATACTCGAAGCTTTTCGGGCCGCCGTTCCCGTGATGACCAGCAATCGTTCTTCCATGCCCGAAGTGGCCGGAAATGCGGCTTTGCTCGTCAACCCGGAAGACATCGAAGAGATGGCCGGCGCCATGCTGCGGCTGAGCCGTGAAGAAAACTTGCGCCAGAAGCTCATCGCCGATGGGCTGGAGCAAGCTCTGCGCTTCAGTTGGGATCAATGCGCATCCCAGACCTGGCAGGCGCTCGAAAAAGTGCTTCAACGCACCTGAGCTGCATACTTCACTGCGTCAGTTCCTCCGGCGTCAGGCTCTTGAGAAACTCGCGCGTTGCGATCATGTCCGGCTGCAGCCAGCGATCATCGCCCAGCACAGGCACTTCTTTGCGGTAGGCTTTTAGTATGGCTTCGAGCGCTTCGGAACTGCGCAGCTCGGGGCGCTGCAGGTCTATGGCCTGAGCAGCCGTCATAAAGGCGATGCCGAGTATATTTTCGGTGTTCTCCACCACCCTGAGCATGCGGGTGGCTCCGTTTGCGCCCATGCTCACGTGATCTTCCTGTTCGTTGCTCGAAGGGATGCTGTCCACGGAGCAGGGGGTGCAGAGTTGCTTGTTCTGACTGACCAGGGCGGCGGCGGTGTACTGGGGAATCATCATCCCGCTGTGCAGGCCAGATCCCCGGGTCAGGAAGGGCGGAAGCCCCCTTTCGCCCGACAAGAGGCGATAGGTTCGGCGCTCGGCCAGGCTGCCCAGCTCAGCCAGGGCTATGGCCAGGTAGTCCAGGGCCAGTGCAAGGGGCTGACCGTGGAAGTTTCCCGCAGAAATCACTTTATCCTTTTGGGGAAAGAGCAGCGGATTGTCGGTTACCGCGTTGAGTTCGCGGGTAAAGACCTGGCGGGTGTGCTCCATGGCGTCCAGCGAAGCGCCGTGCACCTGGGGGGTGCATCGAAAGGAGTAGTTGTCCTGAACCTGGGTGCGGGCTTTTGCCGCAGCCGGGCTGCCTTTGAGCCAATGTCGGATGCGCGCTGCGCTCCTGGCGTGACCGGGATGGGCCCTGATGATATGGACGTCGGCATCCAGGGAGTCCAGTCGGGCCCCTCTGGCTTCAAAGCACATGGCTGCGATCAGATCGGCCAGAGCAGCTAGACGCTCCGCTTCTAATTGAGCGTACAGACTATAAGCGGCCATGAATTGCGTGCCATTGATGAGGGCCAGGCCCTCTTTGGCACCCAGAGGCAAGGCGGCCCAACCGAGTTTTCCCAGGGCTTCTGAGGCCGGCATCTGCTGGCCTTTGAGCCGTACTTCGCCCTCTCCTATAAGGGGTAGGCTCAGGTGGGCCAGGGGTGCGAGGTCCCCGGAGGCTCCCAAAGAGCCCTGCTCGGGTACAAGCGGCAGACAGTCGGCATTGACCATGTCCAACAGACGCTGAACGCTTTCTATCTGAACGCCGGAATGTCCATAAGCCAGGGCGCGGGCTTTGAGCAGGAGCATGAGCCTGACCAGAAAATCGGGAACCGGCTTTCCGCAGCCCACCGCGTGGGAGCGAAGCAGATTGAGTTGCAATGCACTGCTTTCCGATGCTGAGATGCTGACATTGCACAGCGCACCAAAACCGGTGTTTACACCATAGATAATCTCCTTTCCACTGGAGAGGCGTTGTTCCAGATAGCTCCGACAGGCGCGGATGGCATCAACCGCTTCATCCGCCAAAGCGAACTTCTGGTCTGGTTTTAGCCAGCCACGAACCTCTTCAAGGCTGAGCGGGTCCAGGTTGAATGTATGGGTCATGTTCGTGCTGGAGGTAAAATTAGGGTTTAAGTGCGGGTAAAATGGGCATTGTAGTAATCAAACTTAATATGTAGTTGTTTTATTACGAGCGAGTTGAGATTTTTTCTTTCAACAATTTATCAGGGAGTTATTAAGTATCTAAGCTGCGGCTTATTTTGCTCTCTTGCCCCGTGCAATTTAAACTAAGGTCACTTAGCGCTATGAGAAAAAACCGACCTATCTTCGTAATATTTTTAGTATATTTATCTTTTCTATGCACCACCGGAGTGGTGGCACAGGATGAAGGAAACCGGCCCAACATCGTTTTCATCTGTGTGGATGACTACAACGATTTTGCCGGTCATTTGCTGGGGCACCCGCAAACCTTCACCCCAAACATAGACCGTCTGGCGGCCAGGGGTACCACGTTCACCAATGCCCATACGGCTGTACCGGTTTGCGCCCCTTCGCGCAATACCTTCTTTACCGGCAAAAGCGCTGAGCACAGCGGCCTGTACAGCAATGAAGAGTACCTCGCGGCCATCGCCCCGACCAAGCAGTTTCGCTCCCTTTACAACATAGGTGGAAGCCCATTGCAGGTTGAAACCATTCCGGGCTGGCTTAAGGACTCCGGTGGCTACTACACCATAGGTATGGGTAAGCTGTTTCACGGCTGGGCCCGCGATGGCTATGACCGCGACTATGATCAGACGAATCCCGATGCATGTTCCCGCGGACTCTCCTGGAGTGAGTTTCGCGATTTTTCCCCTAAGGATGACCCCCGCCCTGAGCCGGGACTGGCAGGTAACTTCGGAGATGGGGTGATAAACATCTCTGCCGGACGATTACCTGATTCGGTCGAAACCAAGATGCTGGATTACAAGCAAACAAGCTCCGCCATTCAATTCCTTTCGGACTACAAAGCCAATCCCGGAACGTATTGCAACCGCCCATTCTTTCTGGCTGTGGGAATGTATCGACCCCATGAGCCCTTTACCGCTCCGGCGAAATACTTCTTGCCCTTCTATCAACCCGATTTGTACCAACTTCCGTATGATATCCCTTTCAACTATCCGGCAAACAGTTTTCCGCCTAACGGCGTGATCATGCCCGAACAGCCCGATCCAATCTATGCTGATTTTGATAACCTTTCTTATGTCGGCAAATCCATGGCAAACGGCTTGGGAAGCCACCTGAATTTTCTCAATTTCCACAATACCCTGAGCACCATTCCGGTGTTTTCCGATACGCTCTCTGATTTGCAGCGCAAGCAATTGGTCGGTGATTCGCGACGGGCAACTGTCCTGATGGCCTATCTGGCCTGCATCCGCTATATGGATGCCCAGGTGGGCCGGCTGTTGAACGCCATTGAGTCCGATCCGGTTTTAGCAGCCAATACCGTCATTGTGCTCTTCAGCGATCACGGTTTTGGGATGGGCGAAAAGAAACACTGGTTTAAAAATGGCCTGTGGGAAACGGACACCCGCATGCCCCTGATCATCAGCGATCCTCGTGCATCGGGTGGAAAGGTGCAGCATTCACCTGCATCTCTGCTGGACTTATTCCCCACACTCTGCGAGATTGCCGATGTCCCCCTTCCACTCAAAGCAGACGGAACACCCTATCCGGATGGACGCTCTCTTAAAGTGGGATTGGATGGCAGCCCGCTTCCCGGTTTGCGACCGGTGATCAGCGCCATACGCCCACCGGAGCGATTCCCCATAAGCTGCTATCCATTTTACTCTGTGCGGACCGAGCGCTACCACCTGATACGCTACCGGGTGCCCATCGGTGCAAATACCTGTGCCAGCGGTATCTATGAAGACCTCTTTGAACTGTATGATATTGGACCCAATAGGGAGATTGATCCCAATGAATGGCGCAATCTGGCCGATCTGCCAGCCTATCAGAGCATCAGAGATTGGCTGAACAGCTTCATTCCCGGAGAAGTTCTAGCCGGAACAATACAACCTGGTATCCGCATTGAGATTCCCGATTTGGGTTGTGCACCGCTCAGCACTTCCAGTCTCATTCCCGTGGAGGCTACCTTGAACATCGAGGGAACCGGATTGAATCCTGCAGATTACCAGGTGAGATGGACCATCAATGAACAACCTGTTTCGGCAAGCGGGAACTCTGCGACCTTAAGTCTGGACTCCCTGCCCACATCCTGGTTTGTCAATCCGACAGAACTGGTGATCAAAGCCACGCTGGAAAACAATTCCGGGCAAATTCTCTCCATGGATCACCTCCGCCTTGAAATTGGTGGAGGCTTGCCCGATCCGGCGTTCCAGATGACGCTGAGCGCCGATAAGCGTTTGACGGTAGAGCCACTGACCGAGTTTCCTCAAAGTGGCCTGGATTTCTCGCGCTGGGATTTTGGCGATGGAATTGTTCTGAATGAGCGTATCCCGGCTCCCCATCGCTATCTGGCACCTGGCGTTTATACCGTTACGCATACCCGATTTTATGGCCCGGATGCATCATGCGCAGTGTCCTCTTCCCAAGCCCTAAACGTTGATCCGGTCGGCTTCGGTTCGACCTGTGAAACACCATATCCCGCTCTGGTTCAGGATGTTTCCCCAACCGCAGCACTGGTGCAGGTAAGCCCGGTTTACAACGCCGACTACTACCAATGGAGGCATTCCATTGCCGGTCATGGGCAGCCCTTATGGAGTTACAGCACTCCCGTTTTCGAAAGCGGATCACTGCTCAGCGGCCTGAATGAAGACACGCGTTACACGATTGAGGTCAAGGCCTTTTGCTCCGGTGGGCTGTCCTCGGACTGGTCTTATGCCCAAGCGGTTAAGACAGAACGCTGCCGCAAGCCATTCAACCCCAAAGCCACTGTAGGCTCCACCAATGCTGTAGTCACCTGGGAGCCTATAGAAGAAGCGGTGGGCGGAACGGCTATGTTTCTTCTTTCTCCAGGTCAGCCCATGCGCCAGGTCTATGCCGGAGCTGGGTTGAGCTCGCGCAACATCACCCCCCTGACACCCAACAAAAACCATCGCTTGTACATGACCAGTGTCTGTCGCGATTTAGGGGGTTCTCTGACTTATATCGGGCAGACCTATCAACGCGTGGATTTCAAAACCCTACCCGCTTCGGCCAGTCGTGAAGTCGGGTTGGAAGAGTTGCCCGAAACCGAGCTCACTCTATGGCCCAACCCGAGCAGCGGCGTGATCAACGCCATCTCTGAGGGCACTCCGGGCTTGATCACCTATCGCGTTCTCAGCCAGGACGGGCGCGTGCTGCATCAATCTCAGGTCGAAGAGGGGCGCATCTTCGGCGCCGACTTAAGTGCTTTGCCGTCGGGTATGTACTTTCTCGAAGCCGTGGAAAGCGGCCTGAGCAGAGCCTTTGTGCTGTCGCCGAACTAGTCTTTTAGCCGGGCCACCAGCTCCTCCAGACTCAGCTTCTCCTGATCTCCTGTGCTGAGGTTCTTCAGACCTATGGTGCCCGAGGCAATCTCATCGGCACCCAAAAGGGCGGCAAAGGGTATACCCTTCTTGTCCGCGTACTTGATCTTCTTGCCCATCTTCATGTCTGTATCGGGAAAGAGCTCCGCCCTTATCCCGGCAGCGCGAACCGACTGCAAACATTCCAGCGCCCTGGGAATGCCCTCTACCTCAAAGGGGAAGAACACCACTCTCGTGCCCTGACGGCTGAAATCAACGGGCCAGCCCTGATCCTCCAGGATATCAAAGATGCGCTCTACCCCAAAGGAGATGCCCACTCCGCTGATGTCCGGCAGACCAAAAACCCCCGTAAGATCATCGTAGCGACCACCCCCTGATATGCTGCCAATCTGGTGCTCTGAAGCTACCGCTTCAAAGATGGTACCGGTGTAGTAACTCAAACCGCGGGCCAGGCTGAGGTCAAAGTCAACTTGCAGCGTATCAATGCCCAACTGGCTGGTATAGCTCAGCACCTCCCACATCTCTTCAATTCCCTTGGGATCAATCCAGCTTCCCGCAAAGCGATCGGCCAGTTCATTGAGGCGCATCATGTTGCTGCCCTCTATGGCCAGTAGTTCGTGGAGCTGATCAACCTGGGCAGCATCCAGCCCGAGGCGCAGCAACTCCTCTTTTACGCCGTCTGCGCCAATCTTATCCATCTTGTCGATGGCTGTGCAGATGGGTACAAAGAATTCATGGGCCTTGATCAGTGAAGCCACCCCACTGAGCACCTTGCGGTTGTTGATTCTCAAGCGCGCCTTGATGCCCAGTGCCTTGAACACTTTCTGGTAGATCTGGATGAACTCCACCTCGCAAAGCATGGAATTGGTGCCAACCACATCGGCATCGCACTGCCAGAACTCCTGATAGCGGCCTTTCTGCGGGCGATCCGCTCTCCAGACCGGCTGCACCTGATAGCGCCGAAAGGGCATCGTCAGGTTGTGCTGATTCATCACCACATAGCGGGCAAAGGGGACGGTCAGGTCATAGCGCAAGCCCTTCTCGGCAATATCCGGTAATAGCGCACGGGCATCCTTGCGCTTGATGGCCTCCGGATCTGCACTGCGCAGATAATCGCCGGACTTGAGAATGCGGAACAACAATTGGTCACCTTCGTTGCCGTACTTGCCCGTCAGGGTGCTGAGCAACTCCATTGAAGGGGTTTCCAGTGGCTCAAATCCAAAACGCTCATATACCCCGGTAATGGTATCGCGGATGAAGTTGCGCTTGAGCACCTGAGCCGCGTTGAAGTCACGGGTTCCTTTGGGCAGAGCGGGTTTTTGCGTCATAAGTAAAGCGGGCCATTGTCGGGCGCCTTGCTGCAAAAATAGTCGGAGAGCTTGGAACAGAGCGATTTGCCCATATGGGGCACTCTACATCCTCCCGGAAGGCTTCCAGTTTAGAGGACTACTTGCGCAATTCGATCAGCTTATCACAAGCCTCATTCAGCATGTGATATACCTTGACAAAGCCATCATTGTCCCAATAGGGATCGGGTACACCCCGGTTGCTGCCCGGTTGAACAAGATTGAGGATCATGTGAATCTTGGCCTCTTCTTCTGGATTGACGGCCATCTTCTTCAGATCCCGAAGATTGCTGGAATCCATGGCCAGGATCAGGTCAAACTCATCAAAATCCACAGAGCGCACCTGCCGTGCGCGTTGGCTACTGATGTCAAGCCCAAAGCGAGCGGCTACCTCGATCGAGCGCGGATCGGGCGGTTCTCCACTGTGCCATGCCCCGGTGCCGGCAGAATCCACCGTCCAGGGAAGGCTATGGCGGGCGATCTTGTGTTCCAGAATGCCCTGGGCGATCGGTGAGCGACAGATATTGCCCAGGCAAACCATCAGAATTTTCATATGCCCAAAGATAGCCCGGCGGCGCACGGCGCGCAGTACCTGCGCGCCGGCCACCACGTACACTGATCCGGTCATCTTTCCCCTGACCCGAATCTTCGCTATCATAAACAGGCAGCGCTGAGCGCACCCGGTATCTTCCAACGGGCGACCGCCTGGCAGCCGCCCGCCCAACCAAACCACAACCTGCAAAACCGATGCGATGCATACGGATTTGCCTAATTTTCAGCCTCCTTTCCACCGATGAATGAATGTTCTGCATGTGAGTTGCGAACCTATTTGTTCAGGCAGGGATCTGGTAGAAAAGCGCCCCAAAGCTCATAGGCTGTGGATAACTTGCAGTGCAATTTCTTTGATTGACCCCCCTTCGACCTGAATAAAGACCTCATGGCCCTGGAGTTGAACGATACCATATGCGCACTGGCAACGCCTCCGGGACATGCTGCGCTCGGCATAATCCGGCTGAGCGGACCCGATGCCTTTCGCATAGCCGACACTTTGTTCCGGGGAAAACACTCTCTCAGTGACAGCCTATCACATACAGTACAGTATGGTATGTTAAGTCACGGAAATCAGAACATTGACGAAGTGATGGCCGCCGTGTTCAGAAAGCCCCGCAGTTTTACCACAGAGGACAGCGTGGAATTTTCCTGTCACGGTTCGCCCTTCATTCTCGGGCAGGTTCTTCGCGCCCTCTGCGCAGCAGGAGCCCGCCCGGCCGGGCCTGGAGAGTTCAGCCTGCGCGCTTTTTTGCACGGGCGAATTGACCTGAGTCAGGCCGAAGCTGTTGCTGATTTGATCGCAGCCGATTCAGCGGCCGCGCGCGATCTGGCCCTGAATCAATTGCGCGGCGGAGTCTCGGGACGCATCGCGGAATTGCGCAGTCAATTGATCGACTTTGCTGCACTGGTCGAATTGGAGCTGGACTTCTCCGAAGAGGATGTGGAGTTTGTGAAGCGCCCCGAACTCCAGAGACTGGTCGGGGAGATTCGCCAGGTTGTGGCGGATCTCAGTGGAAGTTTCCGCCTGGGCAATGCCATCAAAAGCGGGGTGAGCACGGTGATTGCCGGGCGCCCCAATGCCGGAAAGAGCACCCTGCTCAACGCCATTTTGCAAGAGGATCGCGCTCTGGTAAGCGATGTTCCGGGCACCACCCGCGACACCATAGAAGAGATCTGGCAACTGGATGGTATCTCATTTAGACTTATAGATACTGCCGGAATTCGTGAAGCGAGCGACACGATTGAGCGCATGGGTGTTGAGCGCACGATGGAAAAGATCCGCAGCTCGGCCCTGCTGCTCTACGTCTTTGATGTGATACAGAGCAGCCCCGAACAGCTCAGCGCCGATCTCGCCGCACTTCAGCGCCCGGGGCTTGAGCTCTTCGTGCTGGGGAACAAATCGGATTTAGATGTCGGTGGAAGGGCCCGCGAGTGTTTTGCGACCCTGGACCAGAGTTCCGGCCGACCGATCTTTTGGATCAGCGCGGCCCATGCCTCCGGATTGCAGGAACTCAGCCAGGCCATGCTGCAATCGGTGATCCGCGAGAATCAGCCCCGCGATCAGGTCATCATCAGCAATCTGCGTCATTACGAAGCGCTTCGGGCCGCAGATTCAGCACTCGCCGATGTGCTCATGGCGTTGGAAGAAGGTCGCTCCGGAGAGCTGATGGCACTGGACATCCGCAGAGCTCTGGATGCCCTGGGTTTGATCAGCGGGCAGGTGACACCAGATGACATACTCGGAAGTGTGTTTGGAAGATTTTGTATTGGAAAATAGACAATTTAATATACCTTCGGTTTGCAATTTTCTTCTGTTCACCCTATCTTACTATCATGAAAGTCTTGTTTTCCGCCTCCACCTTCGGGCTCGCGATAGCTTTGATCGTATCGGCCCCGCAATCACATGCACAACAGCCTAGCCCCGCCGGCGGGGGCTCCTGGGCCGACCTCTACGGTCATAGCGCTCCTTGTGTCAGCCCCGAGCAGCAGGCTGAACTGGTTCCGATGCTGCGCGAAAGAGCTAATGCTATCATGGCAGGGGGCGCATTTGGAGCTGAACCCCTGCGCCGCGGTATAGGTCATGTTCAATTTTCCTCCCCCATTCGACATAAGGATGAATTTGATGACCCGGGCTACTACGCTGTGATCAATTTTGTGGATCACGACCTGACTTTTAACAACCTTTCGGACTACAATTGCGGCGAAAGAACCTATGACTGGTTTAGCGGTAACCATCAGGGAACAGATTATATCTTATGGCCATATCCATGGAAGCGTATGGACGAAGATGTGATGGAGATCATCGCCGCAGCTCCGGGGGTGATCATTCACAAGGTGGATGGCAACTACGATCGCAATTGTGCGTTGAGCGGAAGCACTTCCTGGAATTCAATCTATGTGTTGCACGCGGACAGCTCCATTGCATGGTATCTGCACTTTAAAACCGGCTCCCTGACCAGCAAGGGCATTGGCCAAAGCGTAGTGAAGGGTGAATTTCTGGGCACGGCCGGCAGTTCGGGCAGCTCCACCATTCCCCACTTGCACTTTCAGGTGTTCGATTCCAACGACGAGGTTATAGATCCCTACACCGGAACTTGCAACAGCATGAATCCCGATACCTGGTGGGAAGAGCAACCCGATTACTGGGAGCCCCAGATGAACCGCATTTCCACCCATTTTAAACCACCGCAGGAGATGTGTCCTCTCCCGGAGACGACCAATGAAGCGCTTTCTTATGAGCCGGGTGACACGGTTTGGATTGCGGTCTGGTACAAAGACCTTCTCAACGCTGCGTCCACCTTGTTGAAGATCGAGCGCCCAGACGGCTCTTTGATGATTGATTGGAATTTCATCAGTCCCTGGCCAAATTACTCGGCGGCCTATACCTACTGGGCTGTTGAAACCAGCGTTACAGACGAGGAAGGACCCTATATCTATCGCGTTAACTTCAACGGGGAGCAATACGAGCGGGTGTTTTATCTGGGCGAACCCCCTGTGGAGCCCACGGGACTTGAGGCGCTGGATACCCATTCGGGGGAATGGCAGCTCTATCCCAATCCGGCTTCCGGTCCGGTAACCCTCCAGTGGGAACAGGCTCAGACAGAGCAGGCGGAGATTGTGGTTCGCGACATGCAGGGCCGCTTGATGCATCAGCAGCAAGTAGCTGGAGATAGCGCAGGCATGAGTGTGCAATTGCCCGAGTTTCCCGCGGGAGTGTACCAGGTGCAGGTGTTGTCCGACCGGCGCTCTTCGGCTAGATTGCTGATGATCGGCAAGTGATTCAGCTTGCTGGTAGGCGGTGCTTCGCGAAACTTTTCCACCGTCTAAAGATTTAACCTGGACTTAATGTTGTGCTCATGCGTCCCCGGTACTTTTGTGCCATAAACGGATAAACGCATGAAAACAACACTACTCTCCACTTTTGTCGCAGTGCTCATGGGCGCCTCTGTTCAGGCGCAAACGCCCGGAGCTTTGCTCGGCAACGTTCAGGGAGCAGCAGCCGACATTCGCCAGGAAGTTCAGGCGAATGGCCTCGGTCTTCGCAGCCTGGTGATCGACTACTTCATCAACGGCAATCCCTCACCCGATGTGGACGCTTTTGTGGCTCTTACTGCCTTGCGCCAGGGGGCCATTGAGCCTCTGGAAGATCTCATCTCTTTAAATGTGAGCCAGGCCGCAGCCCTGGATAATTACATTGATCCGGCCAATATACTGAGCTGGGCCGGGCAGATTGAGGGTTTGACGGATGATATTGTGCTGGAAAGCCAGGCCTTGCGCTCGCTGATTCTGGCCGGCAATACCTCGGCAGCCAATGCATCTGCTCTTCGCATACGGGCTGATCTGGGCACTCAATTGAGCCTGGCCAGGGATATTGCCCGCGAAGCAGAGCGCTATATCCAGAGCCAGAACCTGTACAATGTCCGCATTGAACTCGTGGACCAGTTTGGCGATACGGTGAGCGGCCCTACCGGTCTTATGGGCTTTTTCGCACTGGATCAGTTCAAGGGCGAGTACGTCTATCCGGATTATTCCTACGAAAACCGCGAGTTCATTGATCTGAGGGGAGGCACTTACACCTTTGGGGCCTATCCCGGTTATTTTGAAGGCGCTTCTTCCAATACAGTTACCCTGAAGCCCGCTCTGGTGGGTGCCGACGGCTTCATCGTGGTTACGCTCGGCTATTGGTCGGAGTGAAAGTATCGTTAAAGCACTTGGAATGTTTGCTGAGGTCCGGCTGTTTGATAGCAGCCGGGCCTTCTTTGCGCTTGCTCGGAGGACAAATTCCATCGCAAAGCCCCAATTTTTCCGTATTATGGGCTTTCAACATCTTTTTTTGATCTCCCAAACCCTTTCACTTATGAGAATTTTAATACTAAGTTTATTTGGTGTTCTCCTGCTGAGTGCCGGATTGAGCGCTCAGGCACCCTTTGTTTTACAACCCTTTGCCAGTGGATTAGTGGAACCAACCGATATCGCTAATGCCGGAGATGAGCGCCTTTTTATTGTAGAAAAAGGCGGCCGCATCCAGGTGCTGGATGCCCGAGGCAATAAGCTTCCCACTCCGTTTTTGAACATTGCCAGCAAGTTGTCTGCTGGTTCAGAGCGGGGTTTGCTGGGTCTGGTCTTTCACCCGGATTACGCTAGTAACGGTTACTTCTACGTCAACTACACCAATACTTCGGGCAATACGACCATCGCACGATACAGCGTCGATCCCTCCAACCCCAATCTGGCGCTGGCCAGCAGTGAGTTCATCATCATGACCATCAATCAGCCCTTTTCCAATCACAATGCCGGTGATCTGAATTTTGGTCCGGATGGATACCTGTACATCGCCATGGGCGATGGAGGCAGCGGAGGCGACCCCGGCAACCGCTCACAGACCAAAACCAATTTGCTCGGCAAGGTATTGCGCATTGATGTGGATGGGGGTTCACCTTATGCTATTCCCCCCGACAACCCCTTTGTTGGCGATCCAAGCTATGCACCGGAGATCTGGGCTCTGGGCGTGCGCAACCCCTGGCGCTGCAGTTTTGATGCGCTGACCGGTGATTACTGGATTGCCGATGTGGGTCAGGATCTCTGGGAGGAAATCAATGTTCAGCCAGCCTCCAGCACGGGAGGAGAGAACTACGGATGGCGCTGTTATGAGGGCAATGCTCCTTACAATCTCTCGGGCTGCCTGCCGGCGAGTAACTACGATTTCCCGGTCTTTGTTTACAACCACAGTTTTGCCAGCGGCGGTTTTTCGGTGACCGGCGGATACGTCTATCGCGGTTCGGGCAACCCGGACCTGCAAGGTCACTACATCTTTTGCGACTACCTCAGCGGTCGCTGGTGGTCCCTGAAGGACGACGGTGCCGGAGGCTACAATAGTTTCGCTTATGGAGCCCTACAAAGCCTGATTTCCTCTTTTGGTGAGGACTATGAAGGTGAACTTTACGCCGCCAATCTCTCTTCGGGTGTGATCTATAAGCTCACTCCTAATTGCTCCTCAACGGTTCGGGTAACGGGACTGGATGCACAGGTTCTCGGCCCTAATTCAGTGAATGTAGGTTGGGATCCTCTGCCCGGAGCTCAGGGCTACCAAATCAATGGTCGCCCGGTGGGTTCATCGGGTTTTGGCAAAGTCCAGACCACTTCTACCAACCGTACCATCAATATCCTTACTCCTTCTACGGCTTATGAATGGTTTGTTCGAGCCCGTTGCAATGATCTGAGCATCACCCTGAATTCCGACCTGAAGAACTTCAACACGCCAGCACTGCGGATCCAGGAAGAAGCGCTCATTGTGATCACCGATGTTCATGCATGGTATTATGAGGCTCGGAGCGAAGGGCATTGGAGCCTGCACGATCTGGCAGGTCGATTGCTGATGCAGGGTCAGCAAACCGAGGGCCGCAACAGCATTTCCAACCAGGGCCTTCCCGCGGGATTGTATGTGCTCAGCAGCAATCAGGGCAATGCTCCACACCGCAGCAGCCTGGTCACGGTTATGCCATAATCCGGTCCCTCTCTATTGATTTTGCCATTGATTCAGCCACCTGAAAGACCATTCAGGTGGCTGAATTTGTTGATGATTTCTTAACATTCAGCCTGGCAGAGTTACCATCGGTATAAAGTAATATTGCGATGAAATTAGCAGAGCTGCTCCAGCAGCCGCTTTCTGCACGGTCTCCAACCGCATAAAAACTCGCATTCTCTATGCTCCTTCTTGCCACAACAGCCTTATTGACCATGATTTACGCATTCTCTCCTCAGGCATCCGATTCCGGAAACCAGCCCTCCTCCGGGCTGTATCCCGAACTGAGCAACTACCTGAACAGCCTGCCGACGGAGTGGGAAAGCCTTTCGCCCCAGCGCAAGGAGATCCTGGATGAGCTGGCAGAGGAGATACGCCTCATGCGCAGCGCCCAGCCTGCCGTGCAGCTCACCTTCATCTGCACCCACAACAGCCGCCGCAGTCATTTTGGTCAAATCTGGGCTTCGGCTGCCGCCGCTCACGTCGGACTGACGGGCATTCACACCTTTTCAGGGGGAACAGAGGCGACGGCCTTCAATCCCAGAGCGGTTGCCGCCGCGCAAAGGGCCGGATTTCAAATTGAGCAGGGGCAGGGCGAAAACCCCCATTACTCGGTGCGATTCTCGGATCAGGCCGAAGCCTTGACCTGCTTTTCCAAGAAATTTGACCATAGCGCCAACCCCCAAAAGGGCTTTGTAGCGGTAATGGTGTGTTCCGAAGCGGACGCAGCCTGTCCTTTTGTGCCGGGAGCTGAGGCCCGTATCGCCCTTCCTTTCATCGATCCCAAGGTGTCCGATGGCAGTCCGGAAGAGGAAGCCACCTATGATTTGCGCTGCCGTCAGATTGCCGCGGAGATTTATTATGTCATGAGCAGGGTTCAGCAGAGCTGAAGCTCAGTCTCTCCGAATTTCTTTGCAACTGGCTTTTTCCTTTAAAAAGACCTATCTTAGTGTTGTGGTAATATTGAACAACTGTACACCTTGTTGTCTGGGCATCCGAACGGGAGCTTAGGGGCAATTCTGTGTGCGCACGGGCCTTTGCCAACCAAAGAGCCTCCCGTCCAGCGGGGGGCTCTTTGATTTTTGGCCCTGGTCTGTTTTAAAAATCAAAGTGCGCAGTGAACTTGATCAGGCGTTGAATACTACCCCAAGAGTCTAAGGAGCAGAGAAACTCATGAATTAACGGCAGACTGAACATTTTGCACCCGTTCTGACGTTAATGTTTAAACATTGGTTGTTGGTATGGTTTTGGAAGCTTTGTTTTTTTTCACAGGCAATTCCGGGGGCACAGGCTGTAGTCGCCTGGCCTCACGGAAATGCCTTTTATAGTCGAGTTGCGTACATATGATTATCACACAGACATCTCATCCACTGGGAGCCCGCGTCAAAGGGCTGGAGTCTTTCATAGGCAACACCCCCCTTCAGCCTATACTCAGCCTTTCCAGGCCGGGAGTAGAGGTTTTTGCCAAACTGGAATACAGTCAGTTTTCCGGCAGTGTCAAGGCCCGCGCGGCTTATGCCATGATCGTGCAGGCCCTTGAACAAGGCGCTTTTGAGGTGCTTCTAGGGCAGGAGCCCCGCTCTATTCTGGAGGCCACCAGTGGCAATACGGGCATTGCACTGGCTGCGTTAGGTGCCCAATTGGGAATTCCGGTTACCCTCTGCCTGCCGTCCAATGCTTCGGCCCGTCGCAAGGAAATGCTGCGCGCCTTTGGAGCAAAGGTGCTCTTGACCTCCGCGCTGGAAGGCACCGATGGGGCTCAGCAAAAGGCGCGCGAATTGTACGCTGAGCATCCGGAGCGCTATGTCTATCTGGACCAGTACAACAATCCGGCTAATAGACTGGCACATGAGAAGGGCACAGCACAGGAGATCCTCAACAAGGTCAGGCCCAGCCATTTCATCGCGGGACTGGGCACAACGGGAACCTTCAACGGAACCGCTTCTGCCTTGCGACGCGCGCTGCCGGATATCCGTCTGATCGCTCTTCAGCCCGATGCACCCATGCACGGACTTGAAGGTTGGAAGCATCTGGAAACCGCGGTGGTTCCAGGTATTCACGATCCCGACATCGCGGATGAAGTGCGGCTGGTCAGCTCCAGGGAAGCCCTTAACATGGTGCGTTCTCTGGCGGCTTCAGAAGGTCTCCTGCTCAGCCCTTCCTCCGCTGCCAATGCCGCTGCTGCGGCTCAGTTAGCCAGTGAATTGCACGCCAAAGGACAGCGCGCACTCATCGTGACCATCTTCCCTGATGACATCAGCAAGTACCCCGAGCTCTTTGAGGAACTCTGGCCAGCAGAACATCAGGAACTTTCAACTGTTCATACGTAACAAGTCTTTTTGAACGCTCTTTATACGGTTAAGCCCATTTCAGCAAATCCATTAAACTGCCTAATCCATGTCTAAAGATCACAGCAATGACTCCGCTGCACCTTACACCGGACAGGAAGCCGCCACGCGGCTTTTGCTCAGTGCAGATGCAGAATCCGTGATGCGCCTGGACGCCGCGGCCAGCTATCCCCAAGAAGCCTGCGGATTCTTCTATGGCCACATCGACGGCAACGCCCTGCATGTTAACCGGGCTATGCCCATCAACAATGAAGCCAGCGAAAACCGGGAGCGCCGATTTGAAATATCCACTACAGAGTATCGCGCTGCCGAACAGCGCGCCGAAGAGTTGGGTATGGACCTGATGGGCGTTTACCACAGTCACCCCGATCACCCACCCCAGCCCTCCGTACACGATCTGCGCAGTGCCGTACCGGGCTTCTCTTACGTCATCATCGAAGTTCGAGGGGGCAGACCTTTCCAATTGCGCTCCTGGACCCTGAACAACAAACGGCGTTTTGATGAAGAGCCGGTCGAGAGCGTGATCAGCGATCTTGCCTTTGAAGATCTGAAAACCCGCCTGACCTGAAGCACTAAGCCCGAATCTGCCTAACACACCATGAGCACCAGCACACAAGTCATCAAGATCCATATTCCCTCTCCGCTGCGCAAATTCAGCGGGGGCGAATCGCGCGTTGAAGTTCAGGGTCAGGATGTCAGCTCGGCCTTCGCTGACCTGACTCAGCGCCATCCCGAACTGGCTCCCCATATTCTGGATGAGAAGGGAGGTCTGCGCGAGTTTCTTCGCATCTATCTGGGCGAAGAGGACATCAATGCCCTGCAAGGCCCGCAAACTCCCCTCAAAGACGGGGATACGCTCAGCATCGTTCCCGCCATAGCCGGTGGAGCAGGACAACCCGCAGCAGCGCCTGCCAGCAATTCAGTGGCGTCTACTGCGCCGGCACCGCCTCCCAGCTTTAGCCGCGAAGAACTGGAGCGCTACAGCCGCCACCTGATCATCCCCGAATTCAATATCCAGGGCCAGCGCAAGCTCAAAGCCGCCCGTGTGCTCGTAGTGGGAACCGGGGGCCTGGGTGCGCCCCTGCTTCAGTACCTGGCCGCCGCAGGGGTGGGTACTTTGGGTTTGCTGGACTATGACCGGGTCGAAGATCACAATCTGCAGCGCCAGGTTCTGTTCAGCACTGCCGATGTGGGCCGGCCCAAGGTGGAAGCCGCAGCCGAGCGCATTCGAGGCTTGAATCCCTACATCAAGCTTCAGGTACACGATGTTCAGCTCAGCCGTCACAACGCACTGGAGATCCTGGCCAATTACGATGTCATCGCCGATGGCACCGACAACTTTCCCACCCGATATCTGGTGAACGACGCCTGTGTGCTGCTGGGAAAGGTCAATGTTTACGCTTCGATCTTTCGCTTTGAAGGGCAACTGAGCGTCTTCAATTACCTCCATGCAGACGGAAGCCGCGGGCCCAACTACCGCGATTTGTTTCCCAGTCCTCCCCCCCCCGGTCTGGTGCCCAGTTGCGCAGAAGGTGGGGTGATAGGCGTCCTGCCCGGCATACTAGGCAGTCTGCAGGCCAATGAGGTCATCAAGGTCATCAGCGGAGTCGGCGAAGTCATGTCCGGTCGTCTGTTGCTGCTGGACGCGGCCAGCATGGAAACCCGAAACCTAAAGCTTCGACCCAATCCCGACAATCCGCTGAGCGGCCCTTCGCCTGTGCAAACTGAATTGATAGACTATGAATTGTTTTGCGGCATAGGGCAACAAGCAGAAAAGGCCCGTGCGGTGCGCGGTATTGATGTGCACACTCTGAAGGAATGGCTCAACAGCGCTGAGCCGCCAGCGCTCATTGACGTAAGAGAACCTTACGAATATGAAATTGCCAATTTGAACGGCAGGTTGATCCCAAAAGGAAGTGTGGAGGAGCACATTGACGCCATTCCCGACGGGGGAAAGGTGGTGGTTCACTGCCGCAGCGGAGTGCGGAGTGCCGAGGTGATTCGCCTTTTGGAAAGCCGCTATGGCTTCGCCAATCTCTACAACCTGGAGGGCGGAATTCTGGCCTGGGCCCGCGAGATCGATCCGCAAATGGCGACATACTGAGTTTAGGGCTCTGGCAGACCCGCCCTTCCCACGCCGATTCGTATCTTTTGGCCTGTGTCAGAAGCGAACCCCAGCATAGGTGTGGCCGCCGATCGAAGCGCCGAGAGCGCCGAGCGCCGGCGAAAGCAACAACGCCGGGGGCGCAATGCGGTCATTGCGGCCCTGACGGTGCTGATGCTCAGCGTACCCTGGGTAACCTATGAGGCCTATCGCAACCTGAGGGGTTCGGTAGAGGTGCTCGAAAGGCTGGGTGAGCGCAGCGCAGACCGCTTGCTGGTGGAGGAGATGAGGCGTTTTCAGGCCCAGGCGGCCTATGCCGTGCTCAGCTACAACACGACACTTAGCGAGGCCGATCTGCAGGAGTATCAGGTGGCCCGTATGAACCTGGATGCCTTGCTGAGCAGTCTCAGCGGGCCTGCCCCCAATCCGGCCCTGGATACCCTGAAGGTGCTGACCGAAGCCCGATTTGTCGTTCTGGACAAATGGGTCAACCTGGCCGAGAACGCCCCGGCAGCCGGGCTCAATACCGTGCAACAGGCCATAGATGAAGCGCAGCGCCTGCAAGCGGACAGTATAGCGCTCAGGCAAATCAGCAGCAATCGCCGCCGCGACCTGAAAGAGGAAGCGGAACTGGCCCGCTCAGGTCTGCAGGAACAAGCGCACTTCCTCAACCTGATAGAGTCGCGTTTGGACGCGGTCAGGCGTCAGGAGCGGCAGCGCGAAGACGCCCGGCGCAAACTCAATCTTCAATTGGCGGCAGAAGATGAATTGCTCAGCCAGCGAATTGCCCTTTGGCTCGACCGCATGGATCGCCTGGCCATGATGCGCGAAGACGCGCTGAATTCCGAGAGCCGCACCAAGTCAGAGCGGGTCAATCAGATGATCTTCCTCTACGGCGTCATGGCCACTGCCATTCTCTTGTTGCTCTCCAGCGGTTTAGTCGTGTTGTTCAGGCGGGGCGATCTGATGCAGGCAGCCCTGGAGCGCACCCTGGAACGGGAGCGGGGCCTGGTCAGGGCGCGGGAAGCCTTTCTGGCCAATATGAGCCATGAGTTGAGAACCCCCTTGCACGCTATTGCGGGATTCTCCAGCCGTTTGATGACGCTTGAACTGAGCCCCAGGGCCAGGGAGTTTGGCAGCGCCATTGCCGATGCTTCGGGCCATCTGCGGGGTCTGGTGGAACATATCCTGGACTATGCCCGCGAGCGCTCGGGCAACAATCAGCCCCTGCAGGACCCCTTGTTGGTTCGGGTCCTGCTGGAGGAGGTCATCTCGCTGTTGCAGCCCAGAGCGGAGAGCAAATCGCTGGAGCTCAGCGCGCGGGTAGAAGACTCTGTGCCCCCGGTTCTGGCCGGCGATCCCCTTCGCCTCAGACAAGCCCTGATCAATTTGGCGGGAAATGCGGTGAAATTCACCCAGGAGGGCTATGTGCAATTGCTGGCTAAGGCGGAGGAGATGGAACAGGGCCGAACCATGCTGATTCTGGAGGTGGCTGACAGCGGACCTGGCATTCCTGAATCGGAGCGGGAGCGCATCTTTGAGCCGTTCAGGCAGGGTGGGGAAGACCGGAGTTCCTTCCGCGAAGGACTGGGATTGGGTCTGGCCATCACTGTGGATCTGGTCCGGGGAATGGGCGGCACATTGGAGTTGGACAGCGAGCCGGGCAAGGGCAGTGTCTTTCGCATTAAACTGCCCTTAAAATCCTGGGACGATGAGCCAGTAGCTGTCATGGCGCCTTCTATTTTGGCATCTGCTGAGGCACATGATTTGAACGCTGAGCGCTCAGAGCCGATTTTGGCGGACTCCAATGGAGGGCTTGTGCTGCGAAAACACCCTTCCGATCGAGCGCTTCCAACGCGGATGGAATGGCCGGAACACTGGAAGAGTTTGAGGATTCTGGCCGCAGATGACGAGGCCTTCAACCGCAAGTTGCTCGCGAGTTTGTTGGAGGGTCTGGATGCGGAGATCGTTGAAGATGGAGAGCAGGCTTTAGAAGCTTTCAAAAAGAGGCCGGCAGATTTGTTGTTGCTGGATGTTCGCATGCCCGGAATGGATGGTCACCAGACCTTGAAAGCCATAAGGGCCGAGAAGCCCGGGGTGGTTGCCGCCGCCATCACGGCCGGGGTCACGGAGGCGGAAAAGCTAAGCTGCAGCGGCTCGGGTTTTGATGAGATTCTCGCCAAGCCCTTTTCGGAGGCTGAACTCTTTGCCTTGATGGAATCCCTGCTTCCCCTGTCTGAGCCGGGTCTCCTGGATTTGGACAGCCTGATGTCGCTGGCCGGAGAAGACCCTAACTTTGTTGCCGATATGCTAAAGTTGTTTCAAGATCGGCTGGAGATCACCCGGGTCGAATGGGAGGAGGCTATTGCCAGGGGCGATACTAAGGCCATTGCCGAGGCGGCGCATAAACTCGCTGCTCCGGCCCGGCAGCTCGGTTTTGTGGAGCTGGCCAACACGCTCAGAGCATTAGAGCACGAGGCCGATGGAGGCGCTTCGATCAGCGCATTGGCCAATCGCTGCCGCCGTCTGCAGCCGATGTTGCACACCACGGCACTTCGCGTTGCCGCTGAACTGGAAAAGAAGATTGAACCCTGATATGAGTAAAAAAGGGAGATTTCTGGTCTTTGTCGTTGAAGACGATCCGTTTTACGGCAAGTTGATCGCCCAGGCCTTGTCGATCTATCCCGATATGGAGTGCAGGGTGATGAATACGGGAAAGGCTTGTCTGGATAAACTCTACGAGCTGCCCCAACTCATCACATTGGACTATCGCCTGCCGGATACCGAAGGATTGGAGCTGCTGGGCAAGATCAAGACCCGCAGTCCGGAGACCGAGGTGATTGTCATCTCAGAGCAGAGCAAAGTCGAGACAGCAGTTGCCTTGTTGCGCGACGGCGCGTATGACTACCTGGTCAAGGAGCGCGACCTGAAAGAGCGTCTTTTGAAGGTAACCGATCATCTGCGTCAGCGCCAGCACATGAAGGAGCGCATAGAGGAACTCCACGAAGAGGTAAAAACAAAGTATGTTTTTTCTAACTCTATGATTGGGGAGAGTCCGGGGCTGAAAAAGGTAATGAACCTTATGGAGAAGGCGGTTTCTTCCGACATCAATGTGATGATCAGTGGAGAAACGGGAACGGGAAAAGAAGTGGTTGCCAAGGCCATTCACTACAACAGCGCCAGGGCCAAGGGTCCTTTCATCGCGGTGAATATGTCCGCCATTCCACGGGATTTGGTGGAGAGCGAGTTGTTCGGCCACGAGAAGGGTTCTTTTACCGGTGCCGGGGAACGGCGCATCGGCTTGTTTGAATCTGCGCATGGGGGAACGCTGTTTTTAGATGAGATCGGGGAAACGGATTTGTCCTTTCAGCCTAAACTCCTGCGCGCACTGCAGGAGCGCGAACTGATGAGGGTGGGGGGCAGAGAGCGCATCAGTTTCAACGCCCGGCTCATTGTTGCCAGCAACCGGGATTTGCAGGCAGAGGTGCAGGCTTCGCGCTTCAGAAGTGATCTGTACTATCGCCTTCTGGGTATCCCGATCGAATTGCCCCCTCTGCGCTCGCGGGGCGATGATGTGGTCCTGCTGGCCAGACATTTTGTTCAGACCTATGCGAAGGAACACAAGATGCCCGAAGCGCGGTTTTCGCCCGGGGCCATCAGCGCTCTAAAGTCCTATGCATGGCCCGGCAATGTTCGCGAGTTGAAGGCGGTGGTGGAGCTGGCAGCGGTGATGTGTGATAATTCCGTGATTCAGGCTCCCGATTTTCAGTTTGGCGCCGGAGATATGCTGGCCGTGGAGATGAGCCAGGAGCGGACGCTCAAGGACTATACCGAGCGCATCATCCGGCACTTTCTGGAGCGCTATGACGGCAAGGTCAAGGCTGTTGCCGAGCGCCTGGACATCCATCCCTCTACCATCTACCGCCTGTTGCAGAAAGAGGAGGACGCGGGCTAGCAAATCGCCACTTTTTGCGCAGCATTTTTGCATTTTGCAAAAAAATTAATTTATGTTTGATTTGTTAGTTACTGTAAATCAGTGATTTATGTTGCTGGCATGAGTTTGGCTATTGCTGAAGTAACCAAGCAAACATTTGGCCAAACACAAGCTTATGAAAGCAACAAACAGAATCCGATTGACCGTAATGAGTTCGATGGTCGCATTGGCCGCAGGCACAATGATCATCGGCTGTACGGGTTCCGGTGAACAGACCACCGTCAGTTTAGAAGAGCACGAGCAGGCTCTGGAGCGCAGAGACTCCCTGATCAACGACATGCTCAGCTCCTTTCAGGAGATTGAAAGCACCCTGACCACCCTGGCAGAGAAGGAGCAGTTGCTCACCCTCAGCCAGCCCGGAGAGTTAGAAGCCAGTCAGCGCGATGCCGTTCTGAGAGACATTCAGGCTCTGGGTGATGTGCTGGCCGAAAACCGCAACAAGATTTCCGATTTGGAGAAGAAGCTTAGCGCTTCAGGTATAGAGGCCTCCTCCCTTCGCCGCAAGGTAAAGGAACTGAGTGCCGAGCTGGAGACCCGCTGGAGCGAGATTCAGCAGATTGAAGCCCGCATGGCCGAGAAGGATGCACAGATTGCCGTACTGGTGGATCGCGTGGACAGCGTGGTAGACAATCTTTCACAGCGCGATCAGGCCATTGAAGCCACGCGGGAAGAATTGCTGGCCACCAGCAATGCCCTGGACAAGACCACGACCCGCATGAACCAGGCCTATATGATCACGGGTACCCGCAAGGAACTCAAGGCAAAAGGTCTGTTGGATACCCGATTGATGGGTCCCTCTACCCTGAACGAAGAGTTGCCCGAAGAAGGCTTCCGCCCCCTGGACATCCGCGAGACCAAGTCCATTCCGCTGAATACGTCCAAGCCCGAGTTGATCACCTTCCACCCACAAGGTTCCTACAAAGTGGTTGAAGGCGATGACAAGAGCAGTGCAAACCTGGAGATAACCAATCCCGAAGAGTTCTGGAAAGTTTCCCGATACCTCGTGGTTGCCTTAAAGTAAACAACCCCCTTTCCTAAAGCCAAGTATAGGCTGACGATATCCAGCCTTTTTAGGCAGACTTTACCCTCCCTATGGCAGGATCCGAGGATCCGGCTCGTGAGCCCGGCTTGATGCCGGGCTCTATTTTTTTTATCCCAGACCAAGTCAGAGCATAAAGTTTGTTTGTCAAAATCCCTGAATTCACGGCTCATATGCGTTTTCTCCCTCATTTATAGTCTCATAGCTTGATTTTATAATCTGTTGATAATCAGAAAATTATTTTCAGTTAGGCAACCTTTGTGACGTTCTTTCTCCCTATTTTGGGATAAAGAACAACAACATGACCACGACACTGCGTTGGCTTCTGGTTGCCATCCTGAGTAGCGCAGTACCGGTCTTTGCCCAGTTAGAGGCGAGTCACTGGTATTTTGGTCAGTACGGCGGCGTGCATATGTCGGCTGCCGGGCCTAGCCTGCTCAACGATGGGTTGACCCACACCATAGAGGGAACAGCCAGCATCAGCGATGGCTGGGGCAATCTGCTCTTTTACACCGATGGACGTACCATCTGGAACAGAGCACACAATACCATGCCAAATGGTACGGGGCTGGCCGGGGGAGCCTCCGCCTGTCAGTCAGCGCTGATTGTGCGCGAACCCGGTAGCCGGCATGTTTACTATGTGTTTACTACATTCCACATGGGGGTCAGCCCCGGACTGCAGTACTCCGTTGTCGATATGGAGGCCGAGGGTGGAATGGGTGATGTGCTGATCAAAAATGTACCCCTGCAGGATCCGGCAGCCGAAAAGATCACCGCGTACAAGCACGAGAACAACATCGATGTCTGGGTGATCAGCCACGGATTTGGCAACAATGAGTTTCAGGCCCGCTTGCTGACGAGCGATGGCGTAGGCCCAGCGGTTGTCTCGGCAGTGGGCAGTGTCCACGGCATGATCCCCGAAAATGCCATTGGCTTTATGAAGTTCAGCCCCGACGGGCAATGGCTGGCCTCGGCCATCTACAAACAAAACAAAGTCGAGTTGTTTCGCTTTGACCGAAACACCGGGCAGATCTATGATCCGCTTACCCTGATGCAGGACGACTGGACCTATGGATTGGAGTTTTCGCCCAATTCCAGCAAGCTCTACCTGACCACACAAGTCAGCGTATCCAGGGTGGTGCAATACGACCTTTCCAGCGGAGACTACAGCGCAATTCCGGGCACCCAAACGGTGGTGGGAATACCTTCAGTGGCTCAACCCGGGGGATTAGCCCTCTCGCCGGACGGCAAGATCTACATGGCCGGTTGGACGGGTTTCCTCTCGGTGATTGAGCACCCCGATGAGTTGGGCACGGCCTGCAATTACCTCGATCAAAATCTTGCGCTGGGCGGCAGCGCACTGGCCAAGCTGTCCATACCCAATTTCCCGGCCTATCTGTTTGCCCCCAACCAGATACTGGGCGAAGGGCTTTGCGTCTCCGACACCAGCTTCTTCAGCATAGGCAATCTGGCCGATGTCGATTCGGTGATCTGGAACTTCGGGGATCCCGCTTCAGGCATTGCCAATACCATGAACGCCCTGAACGCCTGGCATATCTACTCAACACCGGGAATCTACACCGCCAGCGCCATTGTCTATGGCTGGGGCCCACCGGATACCCTGAGCTACACCATCACTCAGTACAGCGCTCCCTATGTCCATCTGGGTTCAGACACCAGTCTGTGTCCAGGGGTGATGAGCCTGATGATCATCCCCGAGATCAGCGGAGTGAGTGAAATCACCTGGCACGACGGCAGCACGGGACCGATTTTCCATGCCACCAGCCCGGGCCTGGTCTGGGCCATGGCCTCCAACGCCTGCGCGATGGCCTGCGACAGCATATGGGTGGTATCCGCCAGCCTTGATGTTGAGTTGGGTGATGATCGCAGAATCTGCCGCCAGGAAGGCATTTGGCTGAGCACAGGCTTGGATGACATGGATTATCTGTGGAGCAACGGCTCCACTTCGCCCGAAATTCTGGTCATGGCCGAAGGCGTTTACAGCGTTGTGGTTACCGATCCGCACACGGGTTGCAGCGGCGTGGACTCCGTGATGGTTACGGTGGTAGAAGTGCATATTCCACTGCCCGCTACGGCTGAGCTGATCGGAGACGAATTGCTTCTGGACGCGGGCAATCCCGGCGCGAGCTATCTGTGGTCAACGGGTGAAGAGAGCCAGAGCATCATCGTCCGCGAGCCCGGCATCTACACGGTGTCGGTGACCGATCCGGATGGCTGCACTGCAGGTGCAACGGTCATCGTCAGCAAGGTCAGCGGCCTGCAGAGTTTACAACCCTCCTCATTGAGTCTGGGTCCGGTGCCGACCACCGGGATGCTGCAACTCAACTGGCAGGGCGCAGAGACCCTGGACGCCTGGGGCCGCATCCTGGGCGCCGATGGCCGCATGGTCTGGATGGGGCGTCTGCTGATGGCTCCCGGTACTTCGCATCAGCTTCAGGTGCATCAGGCAGCAGCCGGCACCTATATCCTGCGGATTGAAACGCGGGATGGGCAGTGGCTGAGCCGGACTTTCATCAAGATGGATCCATAACCCATAGCCGTGCCGGTCGGGATTTATTCCCCTCCGGAGCGGATCACAGGTACTTCGGATTCGAAGCGCTTTACCTTGACTTCACGCTCTTTTTCCGCGATGAAAAAGGAGGTGTACACAGACTCAACACCACTTGCCAAAGTGATCTCGATGTTGTTCTGCGCCAGTCTGAAACGGCTGCCCAGAATGCTCTCATCCATCGAAATGCGGTAAGTGCCATTCGGTAAATAGAAAGAAAAGTTGCCCTCCAGATCGGTGAGCGCGTGAAAATCGCGCTCGCCGTCTTTTGTGGTAGCCGTGATCTTGATGTTGGTCAGATCCAAAGGTTTGTCGTCGGTCACCGCAATTTGCTGGCGGTTGACGTGGACGTTGCCGCTGACCTTCACCCCCCGTACAAAGGGGATGTACTGAATCTCGCTTGCACCGATGTTCACCGAGTCGGGGAGATTGGGGAACCATCCCTCGAGACGGGTCAGCGGAGTTACTCTCAAACGGTAGCTGCCATGCGCGAGATTGCGGATAGCGGCCTGACCGCCCATGTCGCTGATCACTTCGTGGTTGCCCAGCCCGATGACCACATCGGCAATCGCCTGCTCGTCCTGATCGCGCTGCCCATTGCCGTTCAGGTCATAAAAAGCAAGGAAGGCCGAAGTGGAGACCGTCTTTTTGGCAAAGGGAATGGGAATGCCAAATTCCTTTCTCAGCCCAAAGCCAAAGGTGACGTTGTTGTTGACCACAGCACCGCTTCCACCTTCATTGACCGGGGCGGCCAGAGGACCGCTGTATGTGTCATAGGTGGATTGGAAATTGTTGCTCGACAGCGTGTAGCCCAATTGAAGCTCAAAGCGCCAGCCGGTATTGCTGAAGTAGTAGAAACGCGGATAGGTACCCAGCGTATGGCTTCTGAACTGGTTGTTGAAGGTGTAGAACGCGCTGTTTTCCATAACATATCTTCTGTTCTGGAAAAGATACTGATGGTTGACTGACAGACGCGCGAACTGCGGAGTGATCCCCCTTTCGACCTGATAGTTCAGGGCGGCGGAGGAGAGCGCACCGTATTGATAGCTGCTACTCAGCGTCAGGGTGCGAATCCGCATCAGGGTATTGAAGCGGAAGGTGAAA
This sequence comes from Chitinophagales bacterium, assembly GCA_041751015.1. Classification (GTDB taxonomy): domain Bacteria; phylum Bacteroidota; class Bacteroidia; order Chitinophagales; family BACL12; genus WGOA01. The sequence goes on along the minus strand of JBGSYF010000012.1, from coordinate 28,685 downwards.
TAGTCGTTGATCTCCGGCCGATTGCGGGCGTCGTCGTAACCACCCATCGCAAACAAGGTGAACATGAAATTCTTGTTGAACTCCAGGGCCGAATAGCGCAGACTCAAACCTCTTGAATGCGTGGCAAAGTCCTGGCGATTGAGGATGTTGTAGTAAACACCTGGTTGTATGGAGCCTTTACCGCTGCGGGTGGAGAGCACCAGGTTATTGATGCTCTGCTCGTTCTCCATTTGAATGCCCGGGATCAGCGGGTTAGGGGAGTAGATGCGATTGCGGTTGTAGGCACCGGCATAGAAAAGATCCCATTTGGAACTGATGCGGTAGGTGATTCGGCTGTTGGAGGCCACGCGCTCCAGGTTGGCACTGCCAAAGGTGGGGCTGTTGGTCTGACCGCTGGCCAGCACCGCCAACCTGCGGTTGAGATAATGCGAGGAGTAATTGAAGCCTAGCAGATAGCCCTGTCGGGTAGCGGAGCTGTCGGGATTGTACTCGGTGCGGCGCTGGCTGTATGCCCCCGTCAAACCGAGGTACTGATTGGAAGCCAGGCGCAGATTGAGCGTTGAGGAGACCACATCGGTGTTCTGATTGAGCAAGTTGCTGGTGTTGCGGCCAACGCGTGTGGTGACCATGCCCAACTTGCCCAGTCTGGCCTGATGAAAGGCCCCATAACTCTGGTGGAAAGGGTCCTTGATGAAGGGCCCGCGCACGTAGAAGCCCCCGACGCGCTGCCCCGGAGTGATCTGCCAGGAGCCCTTCAATCCGCGACCGGCAGAGTTCATACCCAGCATTGCCCCGTTGATGGTGCCGGCTTCAAGGCTGAAACGAGAATCAAAATAGCCCACATACCAGGGCGCCCCCTGCAGTGGGTTGTTGGCATAGACCTGGCGAAACATCAACTGGCTGAAGTAGATCATGTAGGCATCTTCGTTGATGGCCTTCATACCGTTCAGGTTCAGGGCAAAGACGGATTGCTGCCCCAAGATGTTCTGGTACTGGCCTTCAACGATGAGGGGAAGGACCTGGGAACCGTATTCCTGCACCTTGACTTCATTGGGAAGCTCGAGCAATTCAATACGGGTGGCTTTTCGGTAGGCCGAACTGTCGCTCTGCATGGGTTCGGTGCTCTCAATCATCACCGAGTAGCGCCGGCCTTCTGCGTTGCTCTCCGGCAGGTGGCTGAGCAGGGAGACGTTGCGCAGGTTGCGCTCGCTCTGTTCAGTTCTCACCGTCCAGGTCATGGAGGTATCCGCGCCCGGCGACAACTGAATCACCTGGCTATTGTCATTAGTGGGCTGGTCCTTGGCGCTGACCGAAAGCCCTTTCCCTATAGGGGCAACCCGCACCAGGATGTCCTGATCAAAGGCACCCTGATTCTGTATGGCCGCCTGAATGTCCATCTCGTGCTCACCGGCCTTGAAGTACAGCTTGCGTCCGGGCAGGGCATCAAGCTTCCAGGAGACCTGCTTTTCGGACTTGGCGTAGAAGAAGTCCTGGGCAACCTGTTGGCCTTCGGTGGTGAAGACCAGCACATTGATCACGGCGTTTGCGCCGGCGGCTTCTTTGGCGGGAATCAGGCGAACGGGGATGAACATGGAGTCACCGGGCTGCAAGGTGAAACTCTTCTGGTCGCGGGGACTGAGTCTTTTCCAATTGGCCGGCTCGGTACTGACTACCTGAAACTCGCGAACCCGGTCGCCGGGATTGCGCACGATCAGCGTATTGGAAACGATCTCCCCTTCGCCCAGCTTGATCTCTTTGTGGCGCATCTGCGCATTGAGGATGCCCTGTTGCTGCGCCGCCGCACTCCAGCTCAACAGCACGAGCATCACCGCGGGGATCAGCCGGATGAACGAGTGTTCAGTCTGTTGGGTCTTTGATGGAATCAGGAGCATGGCAGGTGAGGAGGATCAGGGATTTTCTTCCAGGTGAAAGCGCAGGTTGATCATGTAGATGCCCGGATCAAAGTCAAATCCAGGGCGAATGCGCAGGTCTATGTTGAAGGTGTATTCTCCGGGCTGGCTCAGGTAACTTCCCGGTCCGTTGACATTGCTGGTGCAGGAACCGGCCGGAGTGACAGGCAGGGCACCTTGAATGATTTCGAGGATGTCGCCGTGGTTGGCAAAGCTTTGGAAGACGCCGTTCATCGGTGAAGTCTGGCAGTTGTTTCGCACGCGCATCTCCAGAATGTCTATGCTGGGATTGTTGCCCACTCCGATTCCATAGGGGCTGAGTTCTTCCCATTCACTGATGGGTGTGCCGCTGGCCGGGTTGTTGTCAATCATGACCGACAGAGACCAGGAGCACTGCGGATCCGGCACGGCGAGATGCTCGACGTTGATGCGCAGCGTGGCAACGTTGCTCAGCACCATTCCTCCCTGGTAGTTTCTGAACTGATCAAAACTGAACAGCGCGTTGACCGGAGTATTCGGGGAGAGTTCAACATTTCCACAGTGGAGTTGAGCCCGAAGGGTCGCTGCACTCAGGGTGATCAGCCAGACAAGGAGGATGAATTTGTGAACGGGTCGGTTCATCCAGGGGTTGCCGCTTTGTGCGGCTTATGTGGGAACAGGAAAAGAGATGCGGAAGAAACGGGAAAGACAAGGCAAGGGACTTCTGATCAGGCATCTGTTGTGCAGTGCCTGGGCGGTAGAGGGTCGAAGCGCGATGATTCCGGCCGTGTTCAAGTCTGCAGGGCTGCAAGGCAGCAGAGCAGCAGGGCAGCAAGGCAGCAGGGCAGCAGGGCAGCAATGCAGCAGAGCAGCAAGGCAGCAATGCAGCAGAGCAGCAGGGCAGCAGAGCTGCAGGGCCGGGCTCGGGCCAGGGTCAGGCAGGAACCAAAGGGCCCGCTCCGGTAGTGGAGCGGGCGCCTGGTTCATGATCTGATTATTGGTCTTCGAGCAGGATGTACTGAACGTACATGGTGTAAACACCGGGCTCAGCATAAGAACCCGGGCCGTTGGCAGTTTCCAGGTCAACAAAGCTGTTGCCGTCAGCAGCACCGGCCATAGGGAAGATGGCGGGCAGACCGGGCAGGATGCGGTAGTCAATGGCGTAGTAGTAGTCGCTGGCCGTTCCACCGTTGATCAGGTAGGAACCGCCGGGCATGGCATCAGCGCCAGTGCCGGTGGTACCGGAGTGACCGGCGATGTACTTGCCATCAGCACCGGGAGGGGTGTTGGTGCCGCCGTTGACATAGAGGCTGTTGCCGGCGCTTGGAGCAGCGGTTTGGGCGAAAGCCTGGTTGTAGTCGGCAAAGGTAGCCGTAGCTGCAGCAGCCGTGGCGCCGTTGTTGGGCTGAGCCTGACGCAGTTCAAGCAGCGACAGGGGCAGGTCCGGAATGGCGTTGGGGTTGTTGTTGCCGTAGTCAATCACCTGATCCCAGAATTCGGGACCATTGGTGCCGTTTGAGCGGCCAACTGCATACAAGTCCCAGCTTACCGTGGAGCTCACTTTGAGCACGGTGGCAGCATACTGAGTGATACCGGCATAGTACTCGTTGATGTTGTCAAAGACAAACTCGAGTTGGTTGGGGGTGCTCATGTCCAGTTGGAGAACGGGCTGGAGGTCCATGGTGATGGTCACATCCTTTTCGTCAATCAACTGTGCGGATGCGGGCATCATCATGATCATGCTGACCGCAACCAGGGTTAAGAGAATTCTTTTCATGGTCTTACTAATGGAGTTTTGAAATTTTGTTTACGAACCTTGTAAAATGTGAAATGTGAAAGTGTGGTTGTGGTCGGTAGTTTCTTTTGACAGATCGGTATGAGATGGACCGGCGAAGGGCCGGGGGAAATGCGTAGAATATCTTATTGTATGGTAGCAGTGCTTTAATGGGCAGCTATTTCAAACTCCAGCTCCGCGGCTTCAATCTCCTCGCGGTGACCGAAATCCAGCACACCGACGGCACTGTAGCGGCCGGGGCTCAGGTCATTGGGAAGGGCGAAGCGGAATTCCCGGATCAATTCGGGCAGAATGGTGAATTGCTTGACGGGAAGGCGGCGCTCTGTGCCATTGCTCAGGTTGGTCAGCTCGATGTATGAGCTGCAGTAGGCAATGCCATCACCGGTATTTTCCATCTTCAGGAACATCACAGGACCTTCCTCTACATTGGCCGTGAGGTTGAAGTCGGTGATCTCCACCTTGTTGTTGCTGACGTTGGGCGGATTTTGATATAGAAATACCCCAAAGGCGAATGTGGGCACCACACCAAAGGCCACATTGTCGCGACCCGGATCGGGAAGGTCCAAAGAGCGGCGTTCGGCGGTCTGCTCTACCAGCAAGATGCTCCAGGCGGCGCGTCTCGCGACATCGGAATTGGGCAGGGAGAGCGTCAGGGTCACTTCGATCTGCTCACCGGGGGAGAGCTCCACGAAGCTGGGGCTGATGGTCGCCCAGCGGGCCAGGCTGTAACGCCCTTCGCCCGCGGGCAAAAAGCTGCTCTTGCCCAGTCCATTCATGTCAAAATCCTGAAAGCTCAGTTTGAACGAGTTGCGTTGGGGCGTGTCGTTGGTAATCTTGATCTTCTGAATCACCGTTTCGCCCGGACTGGCCGACATGCGCAAGCGGGAGGGGGAAACCGCTACGCCCGAAGTGCGGTAACTGCTGTCAACCGACGAAGCGACATTCGCTCCGCTGTTGAATGGAATGGCCTGACTTTCTATGGTGCAAGCCCAGGTGAGCGCAATGGCGGCAAAAAGGGTTTTGTTCATGTTCATCTTCCTCTCAGTTGTGTGCTTTGGTGACCATTGTATCGAAATGCGGGCTTTCTATGTTTCGATAACTCGAACTTATATTATGGTTGGCCACTGGATAAATTCTATAAAACGTTGAAATTCAATGCATTAAGTTAAACATAATTTTTTTTCGTGTTGCGTAATGAATTTTGTCTGGAGTGGCCAGAAAGTTCTGAAAATTCAGAAAGTTCAGAATGCGTAGCCTATGCTCAAACCGGCCCAGGGCATCAGGGGGGCGCGGCGGCGCTGACCTTCTGCGTAGTATTCCAGCCAGTTGTACTCCGCATTGTGAATCATCATCAGATTGGCCCGGAACATCAGGCCCTTTCCGTCTTTGGGCAACATCCGGTAACCGATGCTGGCCGTCAGCAGATTGCTGGACAGATAATTGGTGATGCCCTCCAGCTTTTGCCAGCGGATGTTGACGCCAACACCCGTTTCGAGCCGATGTCTGGTCGAGGCCGCATAGATGCTGTGCAGCCCGAAGATCATGTCGCCCGCATCGCGCTGAACCTGCAGGGGCGAGAAGTCTTTTTGCTGGAAGTAGAACACCCCTGTGCGAGCGGTGAAGGTCACTTTCTCCTGTCGCCAGATGGCCAGCTCATAATTGAGCGAAAGGCGGTCGCCGCTGTTGCCGGCAAATTCAACATAGAGGGAATGGCGGCTGACCCCCGAATCGGGCAGGGGTGCGCCGGGCAACTGGGCGCTGAGCCCGCCGCAAAACAGCAGAGGGAGCAAGAACGCAGCAGCGAAGATTGGAGGCAGACAGGAGCGGTTCACCCTATGCTCAAACGCAGGGGACCCAGCGTCGTTGCTGTTTTGACCCACTATGAAGGGGACAGTTCCCGCACTGCTGTGACGCGTTTTGTGTGGTTCAGTTGAGGCTTGTCTTCCATGATTGAAAACTTGAATAGGAGTGCCATTCACCTATATTTGTGCATGGTCGCTTCTATGGAGCAGCATTTGGGGCCGAGAGACGAATTCCCTTTCGACCGGAAGCAAAAAGGCAGCCCGGCCCTGCTGGCCATGATTCATCTGGGCGCATTGCCCGGCACTCCGCACGCTCATCTGCACCCGCAGCGCATCGCCCGGCAGGCCGCCGTTGAAGCGCAACTGTATCAGAGCGAAGGGGTAGATGGCTTGCTGATCGAGAATATGCACGACCGGCCCTATCTGAAGCGAAAGGTCGGGCCGGAGATCACCGCGGCCATCACCCTGGCGGCGGCTGCGGTCAGGCGAGCTGCGCCGGGCCTGCCCATCGGCCTGCAAGTTCTGGCCGGTGCCAATCGGGATGCCCTGGCTATAGCCTATGCCTGCGGCCTGGATTTCATTCGCGTGGAATCCTTTGTCTTCGGGCATTTGGCCGATGAGGGATGGATGGATTCGGATGCGGGTTCCTTGTTGCGCTACCGGCGTCAAATCGGCGCCAATATGGTGGGGATCTGGGCCGATGTGCAGAAAAAGCACGCCAGCCACGCAGTGACGGCTGATCTGAGCTTAAAAGATTGGGCGCGCGAAGCCGAATTTGCCGGAGCTTCGGCTCTTATCGTGACGGGAAAGTCTACGGGTATGCCTGCCGACCCGGCTGATCTGGAGAGCTTGCGCCCCGCCTGCCGCTTACCGCTGGTGATCGGCTCTGGCATCAACGCGGAGAATGCGCTGCAATATGCGAAAGCCGATGCCTGGATCGTGGGCTCCAGCCTGAAGAGGGATGGGCGATGGAATGCCGAGCCCGATGCCGTGCGCGTGCGGCAAATGGTGCAGTTGGCACGCCCGTCGCACTGAGTTTCTGCTTAACTTTAAGCCCCTGCCTTACAGGCCTTTTCTCTCATCCCAGCCTCTCTCATGTTAATGCAATTGTCTTCATTAGCGCTCAGCGCTGCTTCGCTGTTATTCTCGCCCTCTCTGCCCGCAACACCCCGCGATACCGCGCACAGCAGTCCTTCGGAGGCCGTTGCCGGCAACCTGATCAGCTTTGAACGGGCCGATACCTACAGCAAGTCTCTGCTCGATTCGGTCTGGAAGGTCAACAAAGTGCCTCAGTACATCTCGCCGGTTCGCTATGGAGTGGAGGTGTATGAGGTCATGTACTGGACCCGTTGGCACGACGGAAGCCCCATTCGCGCATCAGGTCTTTACTATCTGCCTCTGGAGAAGCGCGATGCTCTGCCCCTGGTCTGTTTCAACCGCGGTTCTAAATCGGAGTGAAGGAAGAAGGTTAAGATGAGCGGCGAAGCGGTCATCACCACCGCGCTGGCCGCTGATGGCTACGCGGCCATCATGCCGGACTACGTCGGGCTCGGGCGAGGAGAGCGTTTCCACCTGTACCATCACGCCCAAACGGAGAGCGATGCGAGTCTGGATATGATCCGGGCTCTGGCGGCCATCAACGATGCACTGGGTGTTGAGCTCAGTGGTGATCTGTTTCTCAGCGGCTACTCCCAGGGCGGGCATGCCGCCATGGCCACGCATAAAGCTATTGAGGAGAACTATCCCGATGAATTCAATCTGGTGGCCTCGGCGCCCATGTCGGGCGCTTATGACCTCATCGGCACCCAGGCCGAAGCGATGTTCAAATCCTACGATACGCCCGGGTATTTTCCCTATCTGCTCTGGGGCATGAATGAAGCGTACAGCATCATGCCCGATGTTCGAATGGCCTTTCGACCCGAATATGCCGACACCCTGATGGCCATGTTGGAAAGTCAAACATACAGCCTCAACCAGATCAGCCGGGCCATGCCCAGCATACCCGCCCAGATCATTCAGCCGAATTTTCTGGAAGCCTACCAGCAGGACAGTAGCTTTGGGATGCGCCGGGCCATGCTCGAGAACAGTCTGACGGACTGGGCACCGAAGCGCCCCATGATGATCTGCTACTGTGATTCGGACGAACAGGTTGATCCGCGCAACTCCATAGTTGCCTATGAGCGCATGCGGGCTCTGGGTAGCGAATCGGTTCGCTTGCGCCGGGGAGGGCGCAAGTTTGGCCATGATGACTGCGCGCTGTACACGTCGATCTACACCAAGCTCTACTTTGATTCCTTCCTCAAAGGCAGTGAAAAAGGGCGAAAGGGGCCGCTCAGCAAGCGCATGATGATCGGCTTGGGCAAGATGGCCGCGCCCGGGCGCTAAGGAGCATTCCTGCCAATGGGCAGGCGGCAACTTTGACCCTCAGCGCAAGCCAAAGAAAAGGGCGGCAAAGAGCCCAACCGCCCCCACGAGCAGCCCGGCTTTGAGCCACCAATTGGCCGGCTGACGGCCCACGATGGCTTTTTGGGTGCTCTCATCCATGATCAGGCCGCCCGGAAAACTGCGGTAGAACAGGGGCAGATAGACCAGAACAGCCGTTTCCATCCCGTCCACCACGGCGGGTTCCCAATCGGGCATCTTCTCGATGGCCCGGAGTAAGATGAACTCCAGGCTGGGGGTATTAGTCCTGACCACGGCCGCTTCGCCCACCCGCCCGGCGGCGTCCAGTGCAAAGAGCAACAAGGCCTCTCCGCCCAGCGCAGCTTCGGCCTGAGCGGGGCCGGTCAGCGGGATATTGGCTTCCAAAAAACGAAAAAGCTCTATGCGTCCCCCGGGAAAGTTGGGTTCGCGGTCAAAGACAGGGGCATCGTCGCCGATGTGCACCCCGTCAATCACGTAAACCACATGATCCTTAGGCGGATCGATGTAATACTGGGCTTTGAGGCTCTGCAAACTCAGCAAGAGCAGGGCCGCGCAGGCTATCCGGGGTATTCGCATCAGCTAAAATTAGCGTGGAAGGGCCTTTCCGGGACAATCCAGAGCTTTTTTGATTTGTGAGGCCCATTGCTTTGCCCTACTTTACCCCTCGATTTTAAAGGGATGCAACCCAAAAAAGGGTCTCTCAGAGGGGATGGGTATCAGTAAGAAACGCCTCGCCGGTTGCCTGGAGCAAGTCTCGGTCATGCTGGTCTTTGTGGGCATTGCCTGGGTGGTCTGGTTGTTCAGAGTGGACCTTTCCAAGTACTTCTTTGGGCATAACGGCTATGCCTCCGTGATCGGATTGTTGATCTTTACCGCTATACCTTTCCTGGGTTTTATATTTTATTTTGTGATAAAAAACCAAAAGTGAGCTATGTTGTTATTTCTGTCTCTTAAGGCCGTTGAAAGCCCTGCTTAATGCGGCATTCTTTGTTAATTTTGACGGGTAAAAAAACCCGTAAATCTCCCCTCCCAGTATGGCTGAAGTTGCAATCCTCAAGATCGGTGAAGAAGTCTATGAACTACCGGTGGTCATCGGTTCAGAAGGGGAACGGGCCCTTGATATCAGCAATCTGAGGGACCAAAGCGGTCTGATTACGCTGGATATCGGTTATAAGAACACCGGTTCCACCACCAGCGGCATCACCTTCCTCAATGGCGAAAAGGGCATCTTGCGCCACCGCGGATACTCCATTGAAGAATTGGCGGAGAAGTCGAGTTTCATCGAGGTGTGCTACTTGCTGGTACACGGAGAGTTGCCTACGGCGGATCAATTCGCCCGATGGGATGAGGAGATCAGGCATCAGACCCTGGTCAATGAAGACATGAGCAATATTTTTGCCGCCTATCCAACGGGTTCACACCCCATGGGGCAATTGGTGGCCATGGTGTCTTCGCTCTCCTCTTTTTATCCGGAGTCCCTCAACCCCAATCGCACGCCCGAGCAGCAACTGCACACGATTAGGCGCATGCTGGCCAAGATGCCGACCATCTGCGCGATGATCTACAAGAAGTCCATCGGGCATCCCAAGATCTACCCCAACAACAACCTGGACTACGTCACCAATTTCCTCAACATGACCTTCAAGCATGTTACTGAGGACTACGAGATTGATCCGGTTGTGGCCGATGCCATGGACAAGCTCCTGATTCTGCACGCCGATCACGAGCAGAACTGCTCCACCTCCACGGTGAGAATCGTGGGCTCTTCGCACGCCAATCTCTACACCTCCATCTCGGCGGGCATCGCGGCCCTCTGGGGACCCCTGCACGGGGGCGCCAACCAGAAGGTGATCGAGATGCTGGAGGCCATTCGCAACGACGGAGGCAATGCCGACAAGTGGCTCGACAAGGCCAAAGACAAGAATGACCCCTTCCGCCTGATGGGCTTTGGGCACAGGGTTTACAAGAACTTCGATCCCCGCGCGACCATCATCAAGCGCTCTGCCGATCAGGTGCTCAGCAAGCTCGGTATTCACGATCCGGTTCTGGAGATCGCCAAGAAACTGGAAGAGGCCGCGCTGAACGATCCCTACTTTGTGGAGCGCAAGCTCTATCCCAACGTGGACTTCTACTCGGGTATCATCTACCGCGCTATCGGATTCCCCACTGAGATGTTCACGGTGCTCTTTGCCCTGGGCCGTCTGCCCGGCTGGATCGCTCAGTGGAGAGAGATGCGCGCCGACAAACAGCCCATCGGCCGTCCCCGTCAGATCTATACGGGCGAAGTGTTGCGCAGCTATGTGCCGATTGACCAGCGCGGTGCCGTAGCGGTTTAGTTTGCCCCTGGTTTTGCGTTGAGCGGCCCTTCCCCCGGGACAGCTTTGCCGTTGCGGTCTGGTTTGCCGCGGGGTGTGCGTTGAGTGGCCCTTCCCCCGAGTCAGAGCTGCTTTGAAGCCTTGCTTTAGCCCGCCGTCTGGGCGAATTGCATGTCGTGCAACTTGCGGTAGTGCCCGTCGGCCAGAAGCAGTTCATCGTGGGTGCCCGCTTCTATGACCTTCCCCTTTTCCAGCACCATAATGGTGTCGGCTTTGCGCACGGTCGAAAGGCGGTGTGCGATGACAATAGAGGTTCGGTTGGAGACCAGCGTATCGATGGCGTGCTCAATGAGCATCTCGCTTTCGGTGTCGATGGAGGAAGTGGCTTCGTCGAGGACCAGGATGCGCGGATCGTAGACCAGGGTGCGGATGAAGGAGATCAACTGCCGCTGACCCATGGACAGGGTAGAGCCCCTTTCCATCACGTTGTAGTCATAGCCGCCCGGCAGATTTTCGATGAAGCTGTGGGCGCCCACAATCTTTGAGGCCTCCAGCACCCGGCTAAAGGGAATCTCAGGATTGCGCAGCGTGATGTTTTCAGTGATGCTGCCGGAGAACAAAAAGACATCCTGTAAGACCACGCCAATGTTGGCACGGAGCGATTCAAGGGTGAACTCCCTGATGTCTATTCCATCAATTTTTATATGACCTTTGTTGATTTCATAGAAGCGATTCAGCAGATTGATCACCGATGATTTACCTGCTCCCGTTGCGCCCACCAGGGCCAGGGTCTTGCCCTGGGGTAGATGAAAGCTAAGGTCTCTGAGAACCCATTCTTCTTTTTTATATGCGAACCAGACATCTTCGAACTGGATGTCTCCCTTGAGCTGACCGGCGTTGCGGGTTCCGCTGTCGGGGGTGCGGGCCTCTTTCTCCAGGACCCCAAAGATGCGGTCGGCGGAAACAATACCCATCTGCAGGGTATTGAATTTGTCGGCCAGCATGCGCAGCGGCCTGAAAAGCATGTTTAGAAAAAGTATAAATCCAAAGATGTTTCCAATGGAGGCGTGCTGACTGATGCTCTGATAGCCGGCGAACCAGACCATCAGACCGATGGACGCCGCGGTGATGATCTCCACGGCGGGAAAGAAGACCGAATAATGCCAGACGGCGGCGACATTGGCCTTGCGGTGCTCTTCGTTGATGACTTTGAATTTCTCCATCTCCTGATCCTCCGCGCTAAAGATCTGCACCACTTTCATGCCGCTGATGTGTTCCTGCAGAAAGGCGTTGAGATGGGCAACCTGATTGCGTACGCGATTGAAGGCCTTTCGAACTCCTTCTTTAAAAATATATGTTGAAACAATGATAAGTGGAAATACGGAGAGCGAGACCAGGGCGAGTTTCCAGTTGACCAGGAGCATGATGGTGATGACCGTGACTATGGTCAGCACATCGGCGATGATCTGGATCAACCCTTCGGTAAAGACATTGTTGATGGTTTCAATGTCGTTGATGGTGCGGGTGGTGGAGGTACCGATGGCGGTGGTGTCAAAGTGCCGCAGGTTGAAGCGGGTGATGTGGCGAAACACCCGAAGCCGGAGGTCCTTGATGATGTGCTGGCCCAGCCAACTGGTGGTGTAGCTGAACAGATAGCGGAAAAAGCTCTCTAACAACAACAGCGCGATGAGCACGATGCTGAGGTAGAGCAGCTTGAGCCCTTCGCCATTGAGTATGTAGTGATCTACGCCATATTGGATCAGCAGTGGCCGTGCCGGGCCGACAATAGCCAACAATATGGCCAGCCCTGTGCTGCCCAGAAATTGCTTTCTATAGGGTCTGGCAAGGGCGATGATGCGCTTCAAAAGGGCAAAGTCCGTGTACTCGGTATGTTTTTCTGTTCTTGCCATGCGCGGGTTTCTGCCCTGATTACGCGTTTTTGCGCCTAACTATAAATGGGTATTTTTTCGGCCCGGTGAAGTTACGCCTCTGCCGGATAAGCCGGAGCCCCGGACTCAAGTGCGTAAGGTAGAGCACTTTATGTATGGTCAGTGGATGACCTGGGGTCAATATCAATTTGGTCTATAGGTGTATAGACAAATACCTCTGTCATCCGGCCTTTAGCGGTCGTAGTTTTGTCTCTTGTTAAAAATCAAACAGTCACAAGTCTACTTTCAACATGAATCGTTTTTTACAAGTTTTCACTTTTGCGGCAATGAGCCTAGCGATCAGCCAGGATCTTCATGCACAGGGTTGCGTTGCCGTTCGACAGTTTTCCTCCTGCGGCTCCGGCGATGCTCAGGGCATTACCCCGGAGGACAAGATTCTCACCGTGGCTCTGAACTATCGCTGGTTTATGTCTGACCGGCACTACCGCGGTTTTCACGAAGAGCCCGATCGCCAGATTCAGCAAACCCAGGTGGTCAATCGCACGCATGCCGTTGATTTGGCCCTTGCTTACAACATCACCAATCGTTTCAATGTCGAAGGGATTTTGCCGCTGACGCACAACACCCGCTCTTCGCTCTATGAGCACGGGCGAACTGAGCGCCGCAACAGCGGATCCTTTGGAATAGGCGACGTGCGTTTGGGCGCGAACTACTGGGTTTTCGATCCGGAGAAAAGACCCGGCGGCAACCTGTCCGTTGGGCTGGGCGTCAAACTGCCCACCGGCGACTACGCGGCCATGGATACCTTCTACAATGTAGGCCCGGACGGAGAAGCCGAACTTCGCCCTGTTGATCAGAGCATACAATTGGGCGATGGAGGCTGGGGCGCAGCGCTGTCTATCCGCGGTTTTGGCCGCATCAGCCCGCGCTGGATCTCCTATGGCGAAGCGTTCTATCTGTCCAACCCGCGCGAGACCAACGGAACCCGCACCTATCGCGAGACCCTGAGCCCCCTTCTTCAGAACGAGGCTATCATGTCCGTTGCCGACCAGTACTTCATGCGCGGTGGAATCACCTACCTCATGCCCGGTGTCGAAGGTCTGGCCATCTCCGGCGGCGCTCGCTGGGAAGGCATTCCGGTTCGCGATCTGATCGGTGGAAGCGATGGTTTCCGCCGCCCGGGTTATGTGATCAGTGTCGAGCCTGGCTTGAACTACCGCACGGGCATGCACAATTTCAACATCAACATGCCGATTTCACTGGTGCGCAACCGTCCCCAAAGCCTCACCGATATCGAGACTCAGAACATCACCGGTATTGAGCGCCACGGGGATGCGGCTTTTGCCGACTACGTGATCAACATCGGCTACACCTTCCGCCTGGACCTGGCCAAGAACCGCAACCACGGCATGAATATGCCGATGGACGGGCCGGTAACGGATTGAGTGGGGTGCTGGAGGGGTGGTAGTTTACCTGTTCCTACGCGGGCCTTGGGTTGAGATAGGGGTAGTGAACCCTGCTCAGATAAAGCCCGTCGGGCGGAGCGGCCGTCATTCGGTCAAAGCGCTTCTCCGCGGCTATGGTCTGCCCGAATTGCTCCACGCTTATCCGTCCGCGCCCCACTTCGAGCAAAGCTCCGACCACCATTCGAACCATGCCTCTCAAAAACCGGTCGGCGGCAATGCGGAAAACCCAGGCCTCACCACTGCCCTTCTTGAGCATCTGGGGCGGAAAGTCGCCGCTCAAGGGCTCCCAAACCGCCTGATCCAGCCGGCAGATGGCCGTTTTGGCGTCCGAACCCGTCTTCTGGAAGCCCCCAAAGCTCTGCTGCCTCAGCAGCAACGCCGCCGCCTCATTCATGCGCTCCACATTGAGTTTGAGGAAAGGGTATGTCGTCGAAAGCCCTTCGCGAAAAGGGTCGCGGTTGAGGTGCAGGAAATAGTCATAGGCCCTCTGCACCGCGTCAAAACGCGCATGCGCGCTTTCGTGCACCGGGTGAAGGGCATGAACCGCCAGATCCCGGCCGCAGAGGCTGTTGAGGTGGGCCAAAAAGCTCGGCGGAATCCCGGCCTCATCGCTCAAGTCAAAATGCGCGAAGTACTGCGCGGCGTGAACGCCCGTGTCCGTGCGCCCGCAACCCAACACGTAGCTCGGCTGCCGCAGCACTTCGCTCAGGGCCTTTTCGAGGTGTTCCTGAACGCTGCCCGCGTTGTGCTGCCGCTGCCAGCCGTGAAAGTTGGTGCCGCGGTAGGACAATTCCAGGAAGAAGCGCTTGGGCATGGGCGCAAATTTCGGCCTTTTGGATGGGGTTTGTGCGGCTGGGGTGGCTACCCTTATTTTTACCGGCCCGGGAATCGAGTATGGATTCCCTGAGCGTGGCCTTGTGTGCATCTTATAAAATATTATACATTATTTTATGATACAAAGAATACAAACCATCTATCTGCTATTGGCTGCATTGGTCGCCTTGTTGTGTATGTTCATTCCGCTGGGCGTACTTCCGGCTGCTGGTCCCGGAGAACCTTTGAATCCTGTGATGGCCCGGGAGCATCTCAGCACCCTTTCCGTAGGATTGCTTATGGTTGCAATTCCAGTGCTTGCTATCTTTTTCTATACGAGACGCCCGCTGCAAATGACGCTTTGCTATGCTGCGCTGCTGAGCTGTCTCGCCTTTACGATCCTGGCCGCTTTGATCATGCTTCCTAATATCAAAGGGGTGGAATGGACGCTGGGCTCTTTCCTGCCACTGGCTTATGTTTTGGCCTTGTCGTTGGCCATCCGCGGAATCCGTCAGGATGAGCGATTGATCAAGAGTATGGATCGGTTTCGTTGAGTGGAAGGTAGTTGGGGAGTGGAAGGGAGTGTGGTGGTTTGGAAGGATTTGGACCCTGGAGCTCAGTTTGGAGGGCGGGTGTCAGCTCGAGGGCAGTAGCTATTAGGAGTTGAGGGGATCCGGTTGGAAGTGGGTCGCACGGTCGTGTGGATATCTGGGGTAACATCTGGGGTAGAGGTAGCTCGGCGGAATGGCTTTTTAAGTGGCTCCATGAGGCACCCCGGGCAACTATGTATGACGCTATTTCTGATAATGTGGACATTTTTTAGCTTAGTGTTCGGGCGACACAAAGCTCTTCGTATTGCTATTTTATAGTTTCAACGGCGTAAGTTCTTGCTTAATAGCGTTTTATGTGAATTATCATAGCCGGATATATGGTCTTCCCTAACCCGGTAAAGCCTTGATTCTTAACGATTTGTTCACATTGAAACAGCTACAAGCGGTTGACTAACTCCTTAACTTTGTCTTTGACTTAGTCCGTTTTGTTCCCGGGGAAATTTTTTCCACGTGGATAAAATTTGCTGAAAGAAATGCCCAGCATGAACCACGTTTTACAGCCCTCCCAACTCCATCGCTCTCTCGCTTCTGCTCTTCGCTACTCCATTCTGCTCCTGCTGATCTTCTCGGCGGGGCGGGGGTGGGGGCAGACGTCATTGCCAATTTTTCGTACTATATGGAATGGAGCGGAACCTGCTGGTTGGACAACAAGTGGGACGGGAACACGAACCACTACGTTTGCCTGTACTGGAAGCAATGCCAGAATCTTCGATGATACTGGAGATCGTTCAACTGTGCACTTCAGTTCGGATCCCGAGGAGTTAAACTTTCAACTGAAAAGGGCCTCCATGAGTGGTGGTTCAAAAATGGTGGTTGAGGCTTCTGTTGACGGTAGTTCATGGAGTTTGCTCGGGGAGTATGGAACTGCTGCCGGAGCTACTCCAATCACTGACTGTGCTAACATAGCGATTAGTCTTAGTGCAATGGTGCGATATGTCCGTTGGACTTACACTAAGGCAACAGGAAACTGTGACTTGGACGAAGTTTCTATATCTGCAGCATCTTCTGCGTGTGCCGCCCCAACCACCCAAGCATCCAATATTACATTTTCCACCATTACCGGAAGCAATATGACCGTGAATTGGACCAATGGAAATGGCGCAGGACGAGTGGTGAAAATGAATACAAGCAGTACAATTACTGCCCCTTCTACCGGAGATAACCCTACTGCTAGCACAGCCTACAGCGGAGGTCAGCAAGTTGTTTTTAATGGGACAGGAAGTGGCCCGATTACAGTAACTGGCCTGACCAGTGGACTGACTTACTGGTATCAGGTCTTTGAATACTGCAGCCCTGATCGTGTTTACCAAAGTAGTACAACAACAAATAACCCGAACAGTCAGGCGACATCAGGTGTCGTTACAGGAACCATTAGCGGTGCACCTTTCTGTGTGGGAGGGGGGAGTGGTGCATCGGTCAGCGTACCTTATACCATTACGGGATCCTTTACCGGAGGCAACGTTTTTACCGCTCAATTGTCTAACACAAGCGGATCGTTTGCCACGCCTACCGAAATTGGCACGCTCAGTAGCACAGCAGCGGGAGCCATATCTGCAACTATTCCGGCTGCTACACCAGCGGGAACAGGTTATCGCATACGGGTGATTAGCAGCACTCCTGCAGTTATTGGTACACAAACTGCCGCCTTTACAATTCGAAATCTCACCGCACCTTCCGGAGTTGTAGCATCTTGCGCTTCTGCAGAGGGATCGGTAAGCTGGTCCAACCCGAATTGTTTTGATGAGGTTATGGTAGTGGTCAAGGATGGGACTTTCAGTTCAACACTCCCTACTGGCGATGGCTCGGCATACACAGAAAATCTTACGTTTGGATCAGGTACGCCTTTTGATGGTGGATTTGTTGTATACAAAGGAGCGTTGTCTACCTCTGGTGCAGTAGAGGGGCTAACCAATGGCGTGGAATACTCGTTCAAGGTTTTTTCACGCAAGGATACCTTGTGGTTGGCTTCAAGCACTGATGAGTGCACACCAGAAAATGTATGTGCATTAGAGGATTTTGCCAATTTGCCAACAGGGTCACCAGGCAACTATTTAAGCCGCTCATGGACTGGTACAGATGGAGTAACCTGGACCGCTGAAGGTGCACGGACAGACCAGTCGTTGACCGGGAAAGCTATTTGCTTTGGAGATAACTCTCACGGAAATCGCTGGGTTACCTCACCAACTTACGCAGATGGTATTGGAACTTTGACCTTTAGGTATGTCAGGGGTTTCACAGGAACAGGTACCCGCACCTTGCAGGTCTGGGTCAATGGTACACAGATAGGCTCGAATATATCGGTCAGCACAACTTCAGATGTCCCGGTCACATACTCTGAGCCTATCAATATTGCTGGTGATGTAGTGGTCCAAATCAGATCAACTACAGCAGGTCAAGTTATTGTTGACGACATCTCCTGGACATGCAATGAAGCACCTCCCTGCACAACCCCTTCCAACCAACCAACAGCGCTTAACCTGACTACGGTTTCAATGACGCAAATTGATGGAAGTTTTACTGCAGCGACATCAAGTCCATACGGCTACCTGACTGTAGCCTATCCGACAAGTGGTTCAGCTTCTGATGCGCCAGTAGACGAAATCACCTATTCACTTGGCGACCCTCTCGGAACTGGCATAGTGGTTGGAGTGGGTACAACAACCAGCTTTAGTGCTTCAGGTCTGTCATCGGGTATTGAATATAGCTTTAGAGTATATTCCTTCAATGCATCTGTTTGCACGGGCGGGCCTTTGTATCAAACTACAACCCCACTGACCACAAATGCTTTTACCTTGCCACAAAATGTATCAGGTCTAACCACCAGTTGTGCAGACGGCACCTCCATGCAGATAAGCTGGACTGCACCAGCGGGAGGTTCGGACGGATTTGTCATTGCTGTGCGGGCCACTTCTGCGGTCCATGTGATCAGCGGCAACAATAGTCTTTTCACTCCTAACACTACATTTGGAAGCGGTTATGAGTTTGGAGGTACAACCCCGTACAGCTACGTGGTTTACCGTGGAACGGGAACTTCTGTCACGGTTACCGGACTAACACCGGGTACTAATTATCATATCAAAGCTTCAACATTTGTAAGCTCCAATCTCTGGTCAACGGGTACCACTACGACTCAAGTTGCACAAGTCTCTGATGTTACCGGCGCTTTAGCCTCACCTGGTAATACTGAAGTTACCCTGACCTGGACCACACCGGATGTTGGATGCTACGATGAGGTTTTAGTTATTGCCCGTTCAACGTCTGCGGTTACTGCTAATCCGACTGGAGATGGAAGTGACTACAGTGCAAATGCAACTTTTGGTTCAGGCACTGAAGTTATGACAGGTCAGTATGTGGTGTACAAAGGTGCAGGTACTTCAGAATTGGTCACCGGTCTAACGAATTTTACACTCTATCATTTTGAAGTTTTTGTTCGAAAGGGCATGGCGTGGTCGCCCGGAATTCCTCTTTCAGCAACCCCTAATACAGCTACAGTCCTGGAAACAGGTGACCTCATTATCATTGCTGTTAACACACAAGTACTTTCAAGTGGTTCAAAAGATGAAGTGTGCTTTGTTGCGTTCAAAGATATTACTGAGTATACATCAATAGACTTTACAGATAATGGATTTGAAAGACTCTATGCTGGAGAATGGGGAGATACAGAAGGAACAATTCGATTTACAAGGAAAGCAGGGTCTTCCACTATTCCTTTAGGTCAAGTAATCTGCTTCCAGGGGGCGGGCAATTCCGCATCAAATTTTGATATCCAAATTAATGGTGTCAACGACAATGCAAACTGGACGATTCTCAGTTTGAATTCTTCACTATACGATTTTGATTTGAATAGCAATGATCAAATCTGGATCATGCAAAACGGTGGTTGGATTAACCCGTCTGGGTCACACAATGCCATATATACGGGTAATGTCTTGTATGGGTGGACTGCCATCGGTTGGGAGTCTGCCCCTGGTTATGCCAGCACAGCTGGTTCAACTATTCCTGAGGGATTGGAGTGCTTCACGACTAACGTACAGGGAAAAACTTATCCGAGCAAAGTCAAGTATACAGGTCCCGTTTCAGCAGCCACACAGCGAGTATGGATTGGTCGTGTCAATGATTCTGATAATTGGACAGATTACGCTAACAATGCTGATTACAATGCGGAATCCGGAAGAGACTACTGGGGTGCAAGCTTAGCCACCATAACTGTTTTGCCCGGTGATTTTGACGAAGGCGTATGGGAAGGAACTTCCAACACCAACTGGTTTGATTGCGACAACTGGCAGAACCTGGATGTGCCCGATGAAACAGTCAACGTTACAGTCAGCACTGCAGCATCATCGAACATTGTTGTTAACTCCAGTGCGGAGTTTGCCGCACAATATGGCTTCATAGCCAAAGCAAACAACATTGATATAAGTCGAAATCAATTGATTCTGAGCGGCGCAGACACCGAGTTAGAGGTTTACGGTGATTTGACCATATCCGGAACAGGTTCTTTAGCTTTTGACGCAACTAATGCCACGGAGCTGACTTTGTACGGGGATTGGAACAATCTGCGTTCCGAAGCTGAAGTCGCGGAAGGATTGGGTTTGGTGCGTTTTGCGGGTGGAGATGCTCAGACATTAAGCGTACAAACCGGTTCGGCTGAGGTATTGCACAACATAGTATTAGATAAGGATGCGCAAACGGTTTTGAACCTCAATGATGATTTGCAAACCACAGCAACCGGATCCTTGTCTCTTGTCAGCGGAATCATTGAAACAGGCACTAATAAAGTGAGCGTGAGGAATCCTGCCAGTGGTGCAGTCTCTGGATTTGAAGGATTTTCATTGGCTCTTCCAGGTATTTACCAAAACAATGGATTCATCCATGGTACGATAGAGCGCCAGATCAGTGGGGCAGGAGTGTATGACTTTCCTGTTGGCGATGGAGTTGGAGGAACGGAAAGCGGATACAACCGAGTCGTACTGGATGTGGCTAGTGGAAATGGTCTCGTGGAGGCAACATACTTACCAGGTAGTCCCGGTACGATTGATGTAAACACCACCACAACTTGTTCCAGTGAAGAGTTTGACGTCTTTTATTCAGGGATGAATGAAGGATACTGGCGATTAGTGCAGAATTCAGGAACAACCATTGCCTACGATATCACCGCTTATCCCAACACCCTGGCAGGTATATCCATCCCCTCAAATGACGATCAGTACCGTTTGTTAAAGGCACCTACCAGTACTTCGGACTGGAGCAGCTATGCTCTTGATGGTGATCCTTGCGAAGTCAGCCCCTCATTTTATGAGGTGATAGGTGCCGGGTATTCAGGATTCTCTGATTTTGGAATTGGAGGTGGCGGCACGCCGCTACCGGTAGAGATCATTGCGTTTGGCGCTCAAAACGCGGGAGATCAGGTAGCGATTTCCTGGGCTACAGCCACTGAGTTGAACAGCGACTTCTTCACGGTTGAGCGCAGCGCGGACGGATTGAACTTTCTGAAAGTTTTGAATGTTCAGGCCGCCGGAAACAGTACCAGCCTCATCGAATACCGGGTATTTGATGACCAACCGCTCAATGGCACCTCCTACTATCGTTTGAAGCAAACAGACTTTGATGGAAGCCATTCCATGACGCCGGTTGTTTCTATCCAGCGAGGTCAGCATTCAGGTGCGCCTGCATTGTGGCCCAACCCCACATCCGGCTTGCTGCAATGGTCTGGACAAGTGTCGCGTGAAGGCTATTACTCGGTGAGTGTACTCAATCTGACCGGCGTGGAGGTCATGCGCCAAACGCTTGAGTTACAGGCTGGTGTGCAGAGCTTCGGGCTGGACATCAGCGCATTGCCGCAGGGCAGTTACCTGCTGCGCGTACAGGGCTCTGATGATGTGCAGATCAGCCAAGTTGTGAAACAGTAAGCCCTTCGAACCGAACACAAAGCGTTGTTGCATGCTCGGCAGCCCGCTTGTTATGCCTATTTTCACTGATCTAACCCAAACGAAACAGACCAAACCCCCTTCTTCGCCATGCGTTCTTTTACTTTTTTGTTGCTGGCCGTAATGGGTCTGAGTGCCGCTGTGCAGGCTCAGACTCCGATTACCATCGCCGCAGCCCGCGCCCTTCCCCTGGGAACCAATGTCACCGTTAAAGGCATCGTGACCAATGGTCCGGAGCTGGGTGTCATTCGCTATATTCAAGATAATACTGCCGGAATTGGCGTATATGATTTTTCTGCAGCCAGCGGAATCAACATCGGCGATTCCATTTTGGTGAGCGGACCGCTGATTTCGTTCAACCAGTTGCTGGAGATCAGCCCCACCACTTCGCTGACCATTCTCAACAGCGGCAATCCCCTTCCGGCGCCCATAACCCTGACGGCTGCTGCCGGTTTTACGGAGGCTTATGAAGGTCGTTTGGTGCGCATTCCGGCTTGCACCTTTGCCTCTTCCGGGGCGTTCAGCAGCAGTGCTGCCAACTACAACATTACCGATGCCACGGGCGCTGGAGTGGTGCGCATCAATGCCACCACCGAGATTGCCGGTACCGCCATTCCATCAGAACCGGTGGACATTATCGGCATTATGTCGCAGTTTCATCCTACTTCGCCCACAAGCGGTTATCAATTGCTGCCCCGCTTTTTGAGCGACCTGGTCTATCCGGGCGATCCTCCGGTGATCAGCTCACAGGTTACGCAGACCAACCTTGCTACTACCAGCTTTACGGTCAATTATGAGACCTTGTTGGACGGGAATACGATTGTTTACTATGGCACCACACCTTCATTGGGTTCGGTAGTCAGCAATCCGGCACTGACGACCACGCACAGCATAGGGCTGAGCGGCCTGGTTCCGGGTACCCTGTATTTTGTGCGGGCGGCCAGCGTCAGCGCTACCAATGATACTTCGTATTCCAATGTAGTGACCATGGCCACAGTGAGCAATTCCACCGGAGATATCCGGGTGTGGTTCAACAATCCGGTGGACAATTCGGTCTCCTCCGGCGTCAACGCGCTCTTCCTCAACCAGACCTTTGACGATTCCATCATCGCCATCCTGGATAGCGCTGAAGAAACCCTGGACATCGCGATCTACAACCTGGACAATTCCAATGGCATCATTGACGCGATCAATGCGGCTTATGACCGCGGTGTGACGGTGCGTCTGGTGGCGGATAACGGGGTCAATGCCAGTGCATTCAGCATTATTGATATTGGATTTACCAATAAGAAAATGTCGCCTACGGGCCCTGCGCCGAGCGGGGGTTTTTACGGTCTGATGCACAACAAGTTCATTGTTGTGGACGCCAACCACGCCGATCCGTCCAAGCCAATGGTACTGACCGGTTCCACCAACTGGACCACCAACCAGATTCTGGTTGACCCCAACAACATCATTGTGGTGCAGGACCAAAGCCTTGCCCGCGCCTATCGCCTGGAGTTTGAGGAGATGTTTGGCGGAACCTGGGGTCCGGAAAAGCAAGCCAATACCCCCACCCAGTTTTTGATCGGTGGAAGGGAGGTGGAGCTCTACTTCAGCGGCTCGGATAACGTGGAGAACCAGATCATCCGCACGCTGCTTTCGGCCGACAACGACATCCACTTTGCCGTCTTCAACTGGACCCGTTTCAACATCAGCTATGCTGTGGAAGATGCGGTGAGCGCCGGAGCCTGGGCTGCCGGTATCATTGACGATATCGACACGATGGCCACTCAGTGGACGGTTCTTCGCGCGGCCATGGGGCCCAACCTGTTCAAGGATAACCTGCCCGGCCTGCTGCACCACAAATACACTATTGTGGATGCGCAATGCCCCAACAAAGACCCGCTGGTGATGACCGGTTCCAGCAATTACACGGCCAACGGTACGGCCCGCAGCGACGAGAACATCCTGATTGTGCACGATGCCACCATAGCCAATCTCTATTATCAGGAGTTTGTGCAGCGCTACAAGGATCAGGGCGGGGTGAATTTTGCCTCGGTTCCCGAAGATTGCAAGGTCGAAGAGCCTATCGGCATCAACAACCTGGAGATGGGCGCCCTGGCCCTGTGGCCTAACCCCAGCACGGGCAATGTCTATCTGGCCCTTCCCGGTTCGGTGAGCGGAAAGGCATTGGTTCAGGTCATGGACATCGCAGGTCGCGTGGTCTATAACCAGCAATTGATGATCGATCAGGGTCCCTTGACCCTGCCTCTGGCCGATGCTCCGGGCGGTTTCTACCTGGTTCGGGTTGATGTGGGCAACCGCGTCTTCACGGGCAAGGTCGCTCTGAGCCGTTGATGGTATCAACCAATTTCGGGTGGAATGGGCGGGGGAGCTATTGCATGCTTCTCCGCTCATTCTTTATCCAGGCTGCGGTAACCGACCGCTTCGGCTATGTGTTCAGCGCGGATTTCCCGGCTGTCGTCCAGATCGGCAATGGTGCGCGCCACTTTGAGGATGCGCTCATAACCTCTGGCACTGAGTTGCAGGCGTCTCATCGCCGTTTGTAATAAAGAACTTCCCGCCCGATCGAGGCGGCAAACCCTTCGCAATAACCTGGCGGGCATGCGGGCATTGTGATGGACACCGGGATGTTCCAGGAAGCGTTGCTGCTGTATCGCCCGGGCGGCCATGACCCGCTGCCGGATGCTCTGGCTGCCTTCTGCCGTACTTTGCCCCGGTTCCTCCTGAGCCAGCTCCGACACCGACACGGGTTGAACATCTACCTGCAGGTCAAAACGGTCCAGCAGCGGCCCTGAGATTCTGCCGCGATAGCGAAGGATCTGCGCCGGGTGGCAATGGCAACTCTTCTCCGGGTGATTGGCGTAACCGCAAGGGCAGGGGTTCATGCTGCCGATGAGCATGAACACGGCCGGATAGTCCACCGCATAGCGGGCGCGCGCAATCGCAATTCGACCTTCTTCAACGGGCTGCCGCAACACCTCCAAAACAGAGCGCCTGAACTCCGGCATTTCGTCCAGATACAGCACCCCGCTATGAGCCAGGCTGATCTCACCGGGGGAAGGGGGGCTGCCTCCGCCCACGAGGGCCACATCGCTGCAGGTATGGTGCGGGGCACGGAAAGGCCGGGCGGCGAGCAGGGCTGTGCCGGGAGCCAAGAGCCCTGCCACCGAGTACACCCGCGTGCTTTCCAGGGCTTCCTCCAGAGTGGGCGGGGGAAGGATGCCCGGTAATCGCCGCGCCAGCATGGTTTTCCCGGCTCCCGGAGGTCCCACCAACAGGCAATTGTGCCCACCGGCCGCCGCCAGCTCCAAAGCGCGTTTGGCCATCACCTGCCCTCGCACATCTGCAAAATCTGCCACTTCAGCGTCATTGGCCGTTTTCATAGTCAGGGACAACTCGGGATCCACGCTCTCCATCGGGCTTTGCCCGTTGAAATGCGCAAGAACTTCCCCCAGACTCTGAGCGGCCATCACCGGCAATCCCAAAGCCAAAGCCGCCTCCGGCCCGTTCAAAGACGGAACGATCATGCCCGGGCATCCCAAACTCCTGGCCAAAAGTGCGGCAGACAGGCAACCCGGAACCGGCCGCAGGGAGCCGTCCAGAGCCAATTCGCCCAGTAGCATCCACTGCCGGGCAACCTCTTCCGGCACCTGCCCGGACGCGGCCAGAATCCCCAGAGCCATAGGCAGATCAAAGCCCGAGCCTTGTTTGCGCTTGTCGGCCGGAGCCAGATTGATGATGATCCGCTGCCTGGGCATCTTCAAACCCATAGCCCTGATAGCCGATTCCATTCGCTTCCAGCTCTCCCGCACCGCATTGTCGGGCAGACCAACCATAAAATACTGACCGCCCTTGCCCACGTCCACTTCAATGCGAACCGGGTAGGCGTCAACCCCGTTCAGGGCTGCGCTGAGCATGTGTACCAACATGCCCGCGAAAATGGACGCCCTCCTTCGCCCTAAAGGTTAACAGCCGTGGGTTTTTTCAGAATGTGGAAAAGTGCGCGGGGGTTCGAATGGCGGCCTAAACTAACTTGGGGCCGGCAATTGTTGGTCGGAAGAATGGGGAGTACTACAAAGACGCGGTTCACCGATGGGTTACTTATTATCTATGAAAACATCTTTGAAGGATTCTACATTAAGGTATGCTGTTTGATTTTCAAACAGAGATGAGCAAAGGCTACCTTGCTGCCAATGTGATTCAAAACAAATCGGATGGGCCTAACTGAGTTACTTTTAATATAGAATTACTTTTTCTAAACACATGTTTATTATTTAGTTGAAAATTATAAAGAATAGCTTCAAATAAATATGAGTGCCCGACTTCTGCAAAAGAGACAATCTTAACAGTAATATCATATATGTACTTACTGTGACGAAAAACCATAGAGTAAGTAACATACTTAACACCATTTGATTCCTGTGTTACATATTCTCCATAGTAAGATTCATCATTGCGAAAAGTTAATTTTTTCAAATCAAAAGATATCAACATCTCCAGTGTGTCAAGGGTGAGCTGACGATATACTTCTGATAAATAATCCAGTTCTAGATGGTATATACTATCTTGCGGAAATTTTCCGACGACATAATATTCTTTTTTATTAATTGTATCAATATATGCAAAAAAATAGAAGCTGTTTTGGTTTACCGCATGCCAAGCCCTAGGGTAACAAGTTACACCTCCTTGCAGGTTTTCACACTTCCAATCTTTTTGCTCCATACCCTTCCGATTTATCTCTATGTTCTCACTCGAAAAAGGATTTTCATATCTATCATAGTTGACCGGTTCCTTAACCTTTAGATTACAAGCTATACAACATAGTAATAAAAAAAATAGCGCAGCCTTAACCATAACTTTACTCTTCACTAACTCTACGTCCAGCTTGGACAGTAGTTGTATGTCTAGTACCATTTTTTTCTATTGACACTGTGCCCTGGATTCCGATGGTGGTAGTAGTAGATCCACTACTTGATCGTTCATTTGAATAGAATAAACCATTTCCACCAACTCCAAACGTTACCTGACTTTCCGAACTTTGTTCCCCGGTTCCTAAATTAGTACTATTTAAATATTCCAATTGTACCCCGACTGGTCCACGGATAGTTCCGTCTAATGTCGCTGAGACGTTGATTTCCCTTTCATATTCATTTTCGTAAATCCACCACGCTCCGCCGGGCTTTCTTGGCGAATTGGGATTGTTTTGGCTAGTTGTAAAAAATTCCTCTAAATTCGTGGAACAGGTTTGGGTATGCGATACATCCTCGGAGGCGGTAATTGTGACTGTTGCAAGTCCTAAAGACTTCTTAACCTCATTCAGAATGTTACTGGTAGTGTTAGAAACACTAAAAACGTATTGATCTACTACAGAAGAGACATCTTGTGAATATCGCCTTATGCCCTCTGCAACATTGTACAATCCCCATGAGGGATGCATTACAAAATTTGTTGGATCTGATTGCAAACCTTCCAATTCTACATGATCAATTAGCTTGTTTTCACTAAACGCATACGTACTATTCCACGGATAGTCTTTTGTAAGGGGATCAACGCTAAAGAACCTACCAATTCTAGGATCATGTATTCTGTACTTAAAGTACACGGAATTGCCTTCACCCTTAATCTCACTATCAACCTCTTGATTCTGGAATCCAAACCTATACTCACCACTACTCGCATTCCTATCCGGCATGTATGACCCAAACGGATAATAGTCAGTCATGCTGACCACATCCGGATCGTAATGATCAACAAAAGCCGTCGTGCCGTCTTGCCAGGCAATCTTCTTGTCGCTTATGACCGAGAGCACGTTCCCAAGGTGATTGGACAGCTCATAATACTTTTCTCCCAAGGTCCGCTCGTATTCGTTTGTCGCACCCAATGGTTCCGCTGCACCAGTCGAATACGTGATCAGGCCAAGCCCAGAGGAAAGGGGCGTTTCCCCTGAGGCCACCAGAATGTTGCGATTCAATAGGCCAAGCCGATTGCTGCCGTAGATGTGCTGTTCGGACAGGTTCACTGCCACGTCTTCCGTGTTTGGGTTGGTATTGCTCGCGTAGGTAACTGAGTAGGAGGCCATGACGTTGCCCTGTGCATCTCGAATATACACCGTTTCCTGGCGGTGGAGCTGCGTACCGCCCTCCGGTTTAGAAATTTTATGGATTCGGTTGCCCAGCGCATCGTAGCGGAAAAGCAGGTCGTAATCGCCGGAGCTGTTCGTTCTTTCTATGGATTCCACTTTTCCGGATGGCGTCCAGGTGATGGCGGTAATCTTCTCAGCCACATCGCTCGTTAATTGCCCAATAGCATCATAGCCGTAGTTGGAAGGTGACTGATCACCTAGATCCGTCACCATCGTGACCCCTTCGGCATCTTCGACATATTCCAATCGATTCTGAAAACCCGTGACGTAATTATAGTACAAATCATCCATGAAATTACCGTTCTGATCCCGGCGTCTGAGTTCGCTAATATTTCCATTGGCGTCGTAACTATAAACCTCCGCGTAGCGATTGATAGGTCCCGTATTGAGCCACGTATTGGACCCAGCATCCAGATCAGTGGATGAAACTGTGCCGATAAGTCGATTGAGCTGATCGTATTGATACCCCATGACTTGTGGGTTCATGGGGTCCGGACTTGATGTCGATGTATTGACATTCCTCAGGCTGGTGACCATCTGCTGGATGTTCCCATTGAACAAATCCTGCGAATAGTCTCCAGCTATCAGTTTACCCGTGCTGTAGTCTGCCTCAAAGTACCAGTCCAAAGCGATGGTGTTTCTCACGGGTTTAAAATCATCTTCATGATACAAAAGGCTGTACCCAAAGGCATCGTGAGCAAACTGCTTGTGAAGCCCGTCTAAGTCCGTGTCAAAGGTTCCGTCATCCCCATCGCGCCCCACATCATGCTTTGGGCCAAGTTGGTTGCTGTTAACCCCTTTGAGCCATCCCTGCAGGGTGTACACATAGTCTAGCCCCTGAACGGAATGGTCTCCCAACTGCAGACGTGCCAGCGGACCATGCTTGTAATAGTCATAACGCCCGTCGACGCTCCAGATGATCGCGTCGGGACTAGTGGAAACCTCGAGCAATCGATTGTCCGCATCGTAGTTGTACCGGTGATAGAATTGATCTACCTGGCCCGGCTGGTAGGCTACCTGGGTCACATGTAGTACTCCCCATTCTTCCGACCAACAGTTGCTGGTCTTAAGTTTGTTTAGGCGGCTTTCATGTAGATGTCCTCAGGCTTTCTTCGATTGATTCCACGGTGGTTTCGCTTGTTGTACCGGTGGATGAACTTAGCCACTCCCTGGTACAAATCCAAGCCATCCTTGGCCGGGTTCAAGTAGATGTGCTTGCGTTTTAGAGTCCCAAAGAAACGTTCTATGAAGGCATTGTCGGTAGCCCGTCCCTTGCCATCCATCGAGATTTTAACCTCCATTTCCTTCAAGGTCTCCACCCAATGTGAACAGGTATACTGCGCTCCTTGGTCAGAGTTGATGATCTCTGGCTTGCCATAGCGCGATACAGCAGCCTTAAGCACCGCTGTCTGAGTCTCCTTCTCCAGACTATTTGATGTTTGCCAGCCAACGATGAAGCGGCTGCAGACATCAATGATGGCAGTAAGGTACATAAATCCGTTCTTCATGGGGACATAGGTAATGTCAATGGCCCAGACTTGATTTGGCTTAGTAATCTTCAGATTGCGCAACAGATACGGATGGATGTACTTGGCTAAACCCAGGC
>JBGSYF010000011.1:0-41514 GCA_041751015.1 Chitinophagales bacterium | reverse complement strand
GCGCGGGGCCGCGGACCCAACCGCCGCCCGCCGCGGGACCGCCGATCCCGGCTACCTATTCCTGACCATTCCCCTGCTACTGCTGGCTCTGTTCTGGAATCTCGATCTGGTTCCGGCTTATCTGGAGGAGCCCCGCCGCGCCATCGTCGCTATGGAGATGATGTTCAGGGGCGATTACATCGTCCCAACGCAACTTGGAGAAATTTATGTGAATAAACCGCCCTTGTTCAATTGGGCGCTCATCGCCGCCTTCAAGGCCAACGGCAGCTTTGCAGAGTGGATTCCCCGCAGCATCAGTGTGCTCTCCCTGCTGGGCATGGGCTATATCCTTTACCGCTTTGCACTGCGACACGGGGGCAAGGGTCCCGAGCTCAAGGAGACATCTTCCACTTTCGAACCAGAGGATCAGAACCGTGTGCTCCGCAACAAAGCTGCTTGCGCAGGCCTGATGACCGTGCTATGCGCGGACATCTTTTTCTACTTCTCCACCACCGGAGAGATTGATCTGTTCTACAGCCTGATCACACTGGCTGGTATGCTGGCGGTCTTCCACTTTGATCAGGCAGCGGGTCTCAAAAGCTGGCAACGCATCAGCGGACTTTATGTGCTGCCCTGGGTGCTGGCTGCTGCCGGCATGCTCACCAAGGGCTTTCCCTCCCCCATCTTTGCCGGCCTGACCTATCTGGCCTGGTTCGCTCTGCGCGGGCGCTGGAGAGCGCTGTTCCACCCGGCACAGGCTCTGGGTGCGCTCGCTTTTGCCGGCATCTGCGGAGCCTATTTCTACGCCTACGATGCCCGGGCTGACTTGCCCAACTACCTGGCCGGACTGTTTGATCAAAGCAGCCAGCGCACCGCCGGCAGGCACGCGGGAACCGAGCTGATCCAACACCTGCTGCTCTTTGCACCCGACACCCTGAAAAACATCGCACCGGCCAGTCTCTTCCTGCCCTGGCTGCTTCATCCTTCGGGTCGAAGGGCCGCGCGAAATCATCCCATGCTCCTGTTTTGTCTGCTGGTTTTTGCCGGCAATATCTGGCTCTACTGGATCTCGCCCGGCACCCGTCCCCGTTACGTGTACATGCTCTACCCCCTCCTCATTTTGCCCCTGGTCTGGTCTTTTCGCCCCGCGTTGTTTCGCTGGGAAAAAGCACTCGCGCATTTGATCCTTTGGTTCGAAAGGTTGCTTCCCCTGGGCCTGCTCGCAACGCCCTTCCTGCTTCAGCATGCAGGGCTGTCTGTCCCCGTCTACGCCTGGCCGCTCTATGTCACGGGGGCTCTGGCCGCAGCCTGGCTCCTGCATCGTTCTTCGCGACGATATGACTTGCCGGCGCGCATCATCCTGCTGCTCATTCTGGCCCGAGTGGTTTTTGATGCTGTTGTGTTGCCTCAGCGGGCCGAGTTCAGCCACGCCGCACCGCTCCGGGATCAGGCACTGCAAATCGCAGAGGCAGCTCAGGGCCGCGAATTGCGCTTGCTGGGCCGGCGCAATGCCGGGGACTTTCCGCTCAGTTCGGCCTACTACATTGAGCGCAGCCGCCGCGAAGTGCTGTACTGCGATACCGCTCCGCGCGCGGGGGTCTGGTACATCGCTGAGCCCCATCAACTGGATACTACCCTGGCCCTTCGCATGGGCTCTTTGAACTGGAAGAACTACCGCTTTGGGCTGTATGCTTACACGGGCCCCGAAAACAGCGAGGAGCCCGGTTCTTCGCCCTGATCATCACTGTTCCAGCCCGAATCCTCCACGGCTTCTTCCCCGTTCTCTTCTGCCAGATCAGCCTGGTTCTCTTCGAGCTGCCCTTCGCCCTGCTCCCATTCCCGCTGTTCCTCTTCCTCCTGCGCGAACTCTGCGGCGCTCAGGGCCTCCTGGCGAAGATCTTCGGGAATCTCCTTTCTGGCCTTGGCCCCGAGCTTGCGCAGCATGTCCACCCTTCTGATGAGATTGCCCGATCCGGTCGAAAGGCGCTTGACCGTATCCTGATAGCTGATCTGTGCGCGATCGAGCTGGGTGCCCAGTTTGCGCAATTGCTCCACCATCATCACAAACTGATCGTGGAGTTTGCCGGCTTCCTCGGCGATGAGCAGAACATTGCGGCTCTGCATCTCCTGATTCCAAATATGTTTAATGGTTCTCAATGTGGCCAGCAGGGTTGAGGTGGACACCATGACCACTCCCCGGCTGAAGGCATCCATGTACAGGCTGTCGTCCTCGCTCAGGGCCAGCGAGAAAGCCCCTTCGATGGGAATGAACATCAGCACAAAGTCCTGGGAGCGCACCCCGTAAAGGGAGGGGTAGTCTTTCTTGGAAAGGCCCTGGATATGCTGTCGCATCGAGTCCAGGTGGGCCCTGGCGTGCTGGGCCTGAAGCGTGGGATCGCTCTCGCGGCCGTGGCGCTCATAGGCTGTCAAGGACACCTTGGAATCCAGGATGATGACCTTGTTGCCGGGCAGGTGAAGCACCACATCGGGCTGGAGCCGGCGCCCTTCTTCGTTGTAGCCGGAGGCCTGAACTTCGTATTCGCGGCCCTTGACCAGACCGCTTTTGTCCAGCACGGTCTCCAGGATCATCTCTCCCCAGTTGCCCTGAATCTTGCTGTCGCCCTTGAGGGCATTGGTCAGGTTGCGGGCGTCCTGCAACATGTCCTTGTTGAGCAGGGAGAGCTGCACGATCTGCTCCTTGAGCTGACTGCTCTGCTCGGTTTGGTGAATCTGCGCTTTGTGAATGCTCTGTTGAAACTCACCGATGCGCTCCCGAAGGGGTTGAATGAGTTCCTGCATGTCCTGCCTGCTCTGCTCTTTGAAGACCTTGTTTTTGTCTTCAAAGATCTTGTTGGCCAGGTTCTCAAAGTCGCGACGGAGCTGATCCTGGGTTTCGATCAACTCGCGTTGTTTTTCCGCCATACGCTGCTCCAGGGAGCGCTGCTCCGCGCCTTGTCGCTCCAGATCCCGCGACAGTTGTTCACGCTGATCCTGCAGGCTGCGGCACTCGAGCTGGCGCTCGTTTCGCTCCTGCTGGAGTCGGTCTCTTTCGCGCTCCAGGACCAGTCGGGTCTGGGCGGCGGACTCCTGAATACTGAGGAGTTGGCGATCGTGATCCTGGCGCAGCATTTCCTGCTGTTGCCGGGCTTCCGTCTGGGTGCGAAGAAGGGCGTCCTGGCTCTGGCTGAGCCGGCTCTGCAGCTCGGTGGCAGCGGCCGCGCTTTGCTGTCTCTCCCTCTTGAGCTGAGCGGTGCCCTTTCGCCATAAAAAGACAAAAACGAGCGCCAATAGGGTGGTAAAACCCGCGAGAAAGTATCCAATCATCTCCGTGTCCATGAGCCAAAAGTACGATTTCTGGCAGATGGCCGGCTTGTGGCTAGCCGGGCCCTTCGACCCGTAAATTCTAAGCCTGCGCCCAACCGATGATCATGGTCAGTTTCAGGTAATTTGCATGATGGCAGGTCTTATCTTTAAGCGAAAACTTCTCTATCATGGCCGTGATCTTCAATCCAACTTCGCTGTCTTTTGACAATACCGAAGTGGCCTTTGCCGGCAAATCCAACCGCGAGTTGCGCAAGGCTTATTGGCTCTTTCGCGTCATGAATTCGCATACCATGGTGGATGTTGGAGCGCATTTCACGCGCATTGCCTTTCAGATCGGGCTACCGGTCAAGCGCCTGGTCAAGCACACGATCTATCAACATTTCTGCGGTGGCGAAAAACTGGCAGAGACCCTTCCGGCTATCGAGCGGCTCTCAGAACGCAGCGTGAGTACGATTCTCGACTACGGGGTAGAAGCCAAGGAGAGCGAGGAGGAGTTTGAACAGAATGTCGCCGAACAGCTCCGGGCCATTGCTTTTGCGAACAGTAACCATAATATTCCTTATGTTAGTTGCAAGGTTACCGGATATGCTCCTTTTGATATTCTCGAGCAAGTGCATGCGGGCAAAGTCCTGAGCAGCTCGGGTCAGCAAGCCTGGGATCGGCTTGTGAACCGGCTCGATCGGATTGCCGCCGCAGCCGCCGCTTCAGATGTGGATTTATACATTGATGCCGAAGAGAGCTGGATTCAGAATCCGGTGGACGAACTGGTTCGCGATCTGATGCAGCGCTACAACAAAGACAAACCAGTCATATTCAATACACTTCAGATGTATCGGCACGACCGGCTCGATTTCCTGAGCCAGGCACACGAACACGCCAAATCCAACGGTTATTATCTGGGTTTCAAGTTGGTTCGGGGTGCCTATATGGAAAAGGAGCGGGAAAGAGCCCGCAAGATGAACTATCCTTCGCCGATTCAAACCGATAAAAAAAGTACTGATCGGGATTACAATGCCGCGCTGATGTACTGCCTGAACAACCTGAGTGATATCGCTTTTTGCGTGGCGACACACAATGAAGAAAGTTGTCTTTTAGCTGCTTCAAAAGCCCTGGAGATGGGCATAGATCCCCATCATCCCCATATTCACTTTGCGCAGTTGTACGGCATGAGCGACCATATCTCGTTCAATCTGGCCAATGCCGGCTTCAATGCCTCCAAGTACATGCCCTACGGACCGGTCCAGGATGTTATTCCCTACCTGATCAGACGGGCCGAAGAAAACAGCTCGGTGGCCGGTCAGATGGGCCGCGAACTCAGCCTGATCAAGGCAGAGATGCGGCGAAGGGGATTGAGGAATTGAAGCAGGGCCCGTCGTGTTTCCATCAGGCACAAAAAAAGACGGCTCCTGTTGAGGAGCCGCCTTTTTAAGTCATATCGAGTTACAGCTTAGTTCATTACCTCGAAGGTCATGGCCTCTGCATCGCCGATGCGAACAAAGTACATGCCATTGGGCAGTGAAGAAACATCAACACTGATCTGCTGAGGACCAGCCATCAGGCTGACGATGCGGCTTTCGACCACACGGCCCATCAGGTCCATCACCTGCATGGTGCTCTCCACATCCTGATTGGGGCTTACCTGCACCATCAGCATATCGCTGGCGGGGTTGGGGTAAACAATGGCATTCAGCTCCAGCATATCGGCTTCGCGTGCCGCGGGGATAGAGAAGGTGTCTCCATACGCGGTGTAAGGAGAAACGGCCAGAGGAGAGATGTTGCAAGCGCAACGCACTCTCCAGGTCCAGGTGGTACCGGCTCCGGCAATGGCGAAAGGAACATTGGTGGTGTTGATCACAGCACCCGTTACGTTCACACTGGGCTGAGGACCGCTGGGAACGCGCTTACCACCGACCTGACAGGCAACGGCTCCGGCCTGGGGAACCCAGTTGAGCTGTACCCGGTTAGACAACACCGTGTGGCTCTGTCCTGTTGGGGGGTTTGCCGTGGAGCAGGTAGGAACGTCGATGCTGTAGCAAAGAGGAGCGGAAACGGTATAGCAAATCAGGTTACCACCGGTACAAGGTGTACCATCGGCAATCAGGGTATTGATCTCCAGGATGGTGGCGACCAGTGCTTCAAAGGAAGGGCTGCCTCCAAGAGCATTGACTACATTGAACACATCATTGAGGTTGTTCACACTGCTTGGACCGGTAATACCGGCGGCGTTCAACAGCGAACATACATCGCCAATTTCAGGAACAAATGTGGGGATCAGGTTACAGCAGGGTGTGAACAGGAAAGATCCGTTCAACAATACGTCAACAGCGTTGCGAATCACAGCGCGGTCATAGCTCACATAAATCACGCAAGCCTGATCGCCATCACCGAGACCAAAGCTGGCCGGGTTGAACGCACCCGTCAGGTTGGATCCCAGGAAACGACCACCTACAATAGTGCTATCACCGTTATAAACGAGATCGTTGGGGTTCACCAGTGCATATTCCCGATTGGGCAATCCACCTGCATATCCGGAAACAGAAGGAGGTGAGATAAGATCGCCGGGTGCAATAGTCGTGGGTCCTGTAGGGCTGAGTACACCGGCTGCGGAAGTAGGAGCTCCGCAATTGGTAAACTGAGCCTGCAAACCGAGCGATGCCAGAGATAGGGCAATCACGGATGCGGTTCTGAATAGAGTATTCTGCATGTGTAAGGGGGTGTTTTGGTGTGTAGATGGAAAACAGGCCTTGCGGTCCTTAAACCGCTCAATTAGTCACAAAATACAAAGTCTTGAGCATCTACCAAATAAAGCGGGGAAATTCCGTAAGAATCCTTGTGGAAAAGTTGGGGCTCATATGGTCATTCTGTACTGGAGCCGGAAGTTTCTTGGCGGATCAATCTTGCCCACTCTGAGCGCATATTCGCGGTCCAGGGCGTTTCTGACCAGTACGGCGATGCTGATGTTCTCTTTGGGGGAATAGGCCAGGCGCGAGCCGAGAATCAGGTCTCCTCGATTGTGCAAGTCCCGGAATGCGCCGATACCCGGCGGTATACCAAAGTTTTCAAATACCGCGTCAATGTTCTCCATATAGGAGTAATAGTTCAGGTCTGCCCCCACTCTCCACTTGCGCCAGACTACTTCGGCATCCAGACGGGCCATATGTCGGAAACGGTACTTGAGCACTCCGCTCAGGAAAGCCGAATCCGCCGGGGCAAGTCCGCGAAAGACATTCCCCAGAAATGTATTGAAGCGCATATTGCTGGAATCTGCCGTGAGGTCTGCCGGATAAACGTAGTTGTAACCACCGATCAGGTTAAACTCAATCTCCCCGATCTGCCCGCTGCCCACAACGGTGAACTCAAGACCCATCATCCGGGCCCGGCTGATGTTGATGGTTCTGAAACCCAGCCCGCCCGGTCCGGGACCGCCCCAGTTGTCAAAGACAAACTCCGACATATCAAAATACTCGGTGTAGTAGATGGCCGCATCGGCGTAGCCCTGCCAGGTTTGCGAAGTGACCGTGCGCTTCAAACCAAACTCAGCATTCCAGCCATATTCCGGCTTGAGCGAATCGTTGGGGTAGATGCGCAGGGCGCCGACATTGGTGCTGGAATAGCGCTCCACCAGGCTGGGAAAACGGTAGCCCTGACCTGCGGATACCCTCAGGTAGGTGTTCTGCGAACTCTGGTAATTGAGCCCGGCCTTGAGGATAGGACGACCTATACCCGCGGTGCTGTCCGTATCGTAAAACTCCATTCTAAAACCCAGATCGGCCTTCAGGCGGTTGAAGAAATCCTTGTCTACCTGGAAATAGACTCCGCCCAATATGCCCTTGTGACTGCCCAGATTGCCGTCCTGAACATTGAAGTAGAAGCCCTGAACTCCGGTGGTCACGTTCACCGATTTGAAGAATGGCTTGAGGTAGCGGTAATCTATATTGCTCAACCATGAACTCCCGCTGGTATCCGGGTACTGGGTATTGTTGTTGTACAGTCGTCCCTTGAGCCGGTGTGTGCCTCCTACCTGATCAAA
Source organism: Chitinophagales bacterium (assembly GCA_041751015.1). Classification (GTDB taxonomy): domain Bacteria; phylum Bacteroidota; class Bacteroidia; order Chitinophagales; family BACL12; genus WGOA01. The sequence goes on along the minus strand of JBGSYF010000011.1, from coordinate 34,181 downwards.
GACGGTCAAAAAGGGATCCAGGCTGAACCAGAGAAACTTCCAATCCAGCAGGGTGGTCAGCGGCTCTTCTGTACCTCCAAAAGGGCGATAAGCTCCCGAATCGGCATCCGACCAGATCAGGTAGGCGCTTTCGTCGTTGTACATGGCATTGAAGCCCAATCCGTAGCTGAGCTGATCCTTGCCCTCGGGTCTGAAGCGCAGTTTTCCGTTAATCCTGGCCCGGGTGTTCTCCTGACCCTGCAGATGGGTCAGTTCTCTGGAGGCATGGGCGCCCAGCACGAAATCCACCTTCTCATATTTTTGTCTATGCCATGCATTTATGCCGGTTGTAAAGGGCGGAAACTCCCACCACTGCCGGTTGGCCGAGTCGGGCCTGCCGTATATCCCGGAGTAAAGTTCCACGCCTGATTCGGGTTCTGATCCCGGCCATACCGTGCGCACGTGAATCACCCCATTGAGGGCTGATGCTCCATAGAGCACGGAGGAAGCCCCTTTCATCACTTCGATCTGCTCTACGTTTTCCATGGGGATGAAAGCCCACTTGGCATCACTGCGGTCGGCGGTCAGCAGCGGTTGATCGTCCACCACCAACAAAACCCGACTGCCGGCTCCATAGGTAAAACCCGTTCCGCCCCGGATATTGGCCTGACCATCCAGCAGATAGACGCCAGGAGCCTTCTGAACCGCATCAGCCAATGTAACAGAATTGGTATTTTCCAATAATTTAGAAGACAATACATCAATGGAAATGCTGGTTTCAGCCAGATTTTTTTCGTACTGGCTGGTGGAGACCACAACAATTCCCAGCTCCTGAGTGGACGGTAAGAGGTCAATGTCCAGATTGCGCTCCTCTCCCGGCTGCATCACCAAAACCCGGTTCTGCGGCGTATATCCGAGATAACTTACCGTGAATCGCTGACGGCCTTCGCCCAGTCTGATGCGGTAGCTTCCATCCAAATCCGTGGTGGTGCCCGTGCTATCTTCGAGCAGTATATTGACGCCAATCAGCGGTTCAGCGCTTTCTTTGTCGCGAACCACTCCGTACAAAAACGCATCTTGCGCAATTGCTCCGAGCCCTGTGACCAGCAAAGAAGTCAACAGCAACAAGGAATTGAATCTCTCCATATTCGTTTGGCTGCTCAAAACTGCATAAAAAGCGCCTATTGAAAAATCCCGCTATCCACATATTCAGGCTTGGCTTGTTAACAGGGCTGACCATGCTGTTCACAACAGCCTGTAATGCGGATCAGGAAGGGGAAAACAGCCAAAACGCGATGAATGCCGAGCAAATCATGGAGCGCAGAAGGCAAACGCTGGAGCGCTATGCCAGAATTCCGGTGCGGGAGCACTACGAAGGACTCAGCGCGGAGATGGTAGACCTGGGCCTGGTCAACGTTCAGGATATGGACAGCAGCATCCAGGTGGCTCTTGTCTATGCTTCGCAGAATAATTTTCTGGATACAGCCATTTATGGAGATTTTCGTTCGGCATTTTTGCTCATCGAAGCGGCTGCTATGCTGAGCATAGCCCAGGAGGAACTGCAAAGACGCAAGCCCGGCTATCGCCTGCTGATCTACGATGCTGCGCGCCCAAAACGCATTCAGCAGGCCATGTGGGAAAGGGTAAAAGACAGTCCCCAGGCGCATTACGTGGCCAATCCGGCTGTTGGATCCCTGCACAACTACGGCGCCGCAGTCGATCTGGGCATTCTGGATGCTGAAGGCAGGGAATTGGATTTGGGCACCCCCTTTGACCATTTCGGCCCCTTGAGCCAACCCCGGCATGAACAGCGCTATCTGCGCACGGGTGAACTGCTCCCTGAGCATGTTGAACACCGGAGATTGCTCCGGGAGGTCATGAAATTTGCCGGATTTTCGTCTATACCAAACGAATGGTGGCATTTCAATGCGTTCACGCTCAAGCATGTACGTGAAAACTATAGCATCATAGAATAGTTTTCGTACGTATAGTTCTCACATTATCAACACGCTTAGTGTCATTTTGACAAGAATTGCTTTTTTCAAAGGAATACGCGACTTTAGACGGGTATTTGATGCGTAAAGCCACTCAATACCAGATCATTAGCCTTAGACTTCGCCATACAGTTTTTGTAATTTTTTATATTTAAAATCAACATAAAAACAAACTTCTTCGCCCGGATTTTCCATCTCCTCACCGACCTCTTACTTTCCTATGAATCTCACGCAGCAGATTTTCTCCAAACTGCCGCATACCACCCAACTCTCCATTGCCAATCGCCTATTAAACTATAACATTCTCTACCGGCTGCCCCTGTTCAGAATGTTCTTCCACACGTTGGAATCCTTTGGCGCAGACCGCGATGAGATGCTACTGGCCCTGGAAAATGCGCAGAATTTCAACGGATCTTTTCACCGCTCCTGGTTCGATTTGGGCCGCGACCTCCACCAACAAGCCCTGGATCACGAGGTCAGTGGAGATCCCTACACGGCCAAAGACAAGTACCTAAGATCAGCCATCTATCACCTGGTCGCGGACTGGCCACTGGAAAGAGGGCCGATAAAGCGCAGAAACTACCGACTGGCCCTTGATAGTTTTGAATCGTTCAAGCGCTTTCATATTCCGCGGATTGAGAAAGTTGACCTTCCCTTCCCCCGGGGAAAACTGAAGGCCAATCTCCGCTTCCCCGCGGGTGTTCGCAAACCCTGCCCCGCTGTGATCATCTTTCAGGGCAACGACTCCGTCAAAGAGTTTATGGTCTTTGTCGAAGACTACGCCCTCGAGCACGGCATCGCTACTTTGAGTGTGGACCAACCGGGTTTCGGCGAAAGCGGCATGACCGGAAATCTGCTCGATTCCGAGCGCGCCGCCCGGCTTTGCATAGGAAGTGCAATCCGCTACATGACCCATCATCCCAAAATCAACCACGACGCCATTGGCACCTTTGGCTTCAGTTTTGGAGGCTTCACATCGCTGTACAGCGCCGGTCTCAGTGACAAAGTTAAAGCCGTTGCTACCATAGGCGCACCAATGCACCTTCAAAAAGTTTATAAAGATTTATCCTTCATGATGAAGCAGCGAACCTTCCAGTGGTCGGGCTGCACTTCAGACGAGGAGGTCTATGCCATGCTGCGCGACATGGATGTTGCCGGGGCGATTGGCCGGATTCAATGCCCGGCCTATATCCTTCACGGATCGGAAGATGAAGTGGTCAACTACCGCGAAGCCCGCTCCATCGCCAAGGCGGTGCAGGGCCCAAGCACATTGGAGTACATCGCCGGGGCCGACCACACCTGTTCCACCCATCTGGATGATATTCTGCCCAGAGTCTTTGCCTGGATGAAGGAGACTCTCCAAGGCTGATCAACTCATGTTCGGGTTGAAAACCATACCGTATGGCATCTTAGCTTGAATGCAATTCAGCGAAAAGGATGTCTGGATCCCCGCTCTCGCTCCTGTAAAGGAATGGAAACTGCGCCTGAAAGGAACTTCGGACCATCCCGCTCAACAGGCTTTTTCCTCTCTCATTGATTTAGGACGCTTTCAAACTACAGCCCAGGGTCGCGCCGAACATCGCACTGAAGAAAATATAATATTAAATACATCACTGCAAAAAAGTTTCGGGGGAAGGGTCTTTGAGCTCCGCGCCAGCAGCGCTACAAGTTTTCAAATCAGCCATCTCGAACTGATCATTCCACTGCAAGCTGAGCCGCCAAAACAGATGTTCTGCAACGGCTGGCAAAGCTGGTCAGAGAGCAGGATGTACAAGCCTTCGGAACGCCTGCCCAATCTGCGCTGGCCTTTTCAAAGGCTTCTTGGACCCTATGGCGATGACCAGATTCGGCCAGGGCATTTCAAACTGGGTGATCTGCACAGTTGGTCCTGGACGGAGTGGGAAATCGGCAGCGATCCCCCTGAAAGCTACCTGATGGGAAGCCTGGATGAAAACAAAGCCTATACTAATTTTCTACTTTTAAAAGGGTCACAAACCCTTTCGATCCGAAGAGATGTGCCGCAAAACTGGCCATCGCAAGAAGATGCGCAGGGCAGGCACGGGCTGCGGCTGTTCAGCCTTTTCGCCGTCACTGGAATTGAAGATCAGCGCTATGACGCCTGGTTTGCAGCTCTGGGTGTAAAAGCCCCGCAAGCCAAAGCAGCCTGGGGTTGGACGAGTTGGTATCGATACTACACCAGAATCAGCGAGTCCACCCTCCTCAAAGAACTGAGAGCACTCAAACCTTGCGACCACGGCATGGAGTACTTTCAGATTGACGACGGCTGGCAGGAAAAGATCGGGGATTGGCTGGAGGTCAACCATAAGTTTCCCGATGGAATGGCAGCGATGGCCACCCAGATTCGCTATCACGGTTTGAAACCCGGGCTGTGGCTGGCTCCTTTTATAGCCGAGAAGAATTCCCACCTGTTGCGCCAGCACCCCGAATGGGCCGAGCGCGACGCGAAGGGCCGCATGCTTTCAGCCGGGTACAACCCTCTTTGGAGCGGGCGCTTCTACGCCCTGAACCCGGACAACCCCGCTTTGCGCGAACACCTTCGCAAAGTCATCCGCACCATAACCCGGGATTGGGGATTTGAGTTGCTCAAACTCGACTTTCTCTACGCCGCCTCTATTCAACACAGTCAGCATCAAAGTCGCGCCCAGCGCATGCGAATTGCTCTGGAATTCTTGCGGGAGAGCGCGGGTTCATGTCTTTTGCTCGGATGTGGAGTGCCCATGGCCCCCGCCTTTGGTGTACTTGACTATTGCCGTGTGGGCGCTGATGTTCACCTGGCCTGGGAGCACAAACTCCTGGCCTTTCTGCGAAACCGCGAGCGGGTCTCCACCAAGATAGCCCTGGCCAGCACCATAGGCCGAAGGGGGCTCAACGGACGGGCCTTTCTCAGCGATCCGGATGTCTTCATCCTTCGACAGGGTGATGCTGCACTCAAGATGAACCCTGAAGAACTGCGCACCGTGCTGCTCTGCAACATCCTGTTTGGTTCCCTGCATCTCTGCTCGGATACCCTCTCAGAGTACGAAGCCAAGATGATGGACTGGTATCGACGCGCTCAGTCCCTGCTCCCCTTGCAGCTCTTGTCCTGCCGTTCACTTGCTGATCGGGGTTACGGGGTTGTGTTTTCAACGGGGCAAACTCAGCGGGCAGCACCGATCAATCTGGGCGAAAGGCGGCTGAGCACGAGCCTGGCTCAGGCCTTGAGCCTCAGCGGTGGAAGAGCCCGGGAGGAATGGACCGGCCATGGCGAAGTGTTGACATACAACAGCCCGATCGGGCTACAAGCACATGCCAGCAGGCTCTTTGTTCTGGAATAGCGCGAAGGCCCTTCGAACCGTTGAAAAAGAAACGTATAAAACCCCGGCTCAGGTATGAAAGAAGAGGAAAAAAATAAATAAATATAACCAGAGTCCGTCCACTACATGCCAGTACAAAGTCAACATGTTTAAACGTCGCTTCCTCTGATGGTCAGAAAAGAACAACAGCGCCTCTACTTCATCGCGGGTATTGCGCAGAACCGTGTGTCGGCTGGCGACGATGAACACCAGGCCTACCAGAATGTGCGCGGCGTGCAGCCAGGAGATCAGATAAACATAAGCCGCCGATGGGCTTCCACTCAGTCCATAGCCCGAAGCGGAAAGGGTTTTCCAGGCGAAAAACTGACTGATGAGAAAACCCAGACCCATCAGGAGCGCGAGATTGAGGTTGCGGCGCAGGGCACTGGTCCGGTCGCGCTCATAGGCCTTGCTGATTTGCTGCATGGCGTAACTGCACAGTAAAACGAAGAGCGTGCTGAGCCAAAAGAGCTTGGGAAGGGAAAATTGCACCCAATCATCGCTCAATCGGCGACCGAAGGTGTAGGCGAAAGTCAAGCCCACAAAGAGCAGGCTGATGGCTCCAAGGGCCATGCGCAGCATAAAATCCATGGCCTTGTCCTTGGTTTTCCGGTACTCCAGAGTTGGGGGAGTCGACTGGATGGGACGAGGCCTGTTCATAGAGGAAAAGTAGGCTAGCGATAGAATTTGCAGCAGTCCGGCCCGCTGCTTCACCTTTGAATAACGCCTGGGCCGCCCAACAAGTTTGAAAAAGCCCGGGTTTATTTCAAGGTTCAAAAAGTCATGAAGATTTCCCGGGCCGTGTTCTTGGGAAAAATACCTGCAAGTGCTTGTTATCCAGGGCTATTGATGCTGATTGCCTGTGCAAAAACCGGGCAAACTGAGCATGGGCTAATCGTATCTTTGCCCCATGTCTATTGTCCGGAAACTCATTGAATTGCTCAAACTTGAGCAACTTGAACACAATCTCTACCGGGGTCAGAGCCGGGATATCGGAACCCGGGATGTGTTCGGCGGTCAGGTGCTCGCCCAGGCTCTCAGTGCAGCCATTCACACCGTGGATCCCGATCGGCAGGTGCACTCTCTGCACGCCTACTTCATCCTGCCCGGCGACATTCAGGCCCCCATCATCTACCATGTGGACCGAATCCGCGACGGCAGGAGCTTTACCACCCGCAGGGTGGTTGCCGTTCAACATGGAAAGGCCATCTTCTTCATGTCGGCCAGTTTTCAGGTTGCGGAGGAAGGGGTCAGCCATCAGATGCCCATGCCGGAGGTCAAGATGCCCGATGCGCTTCCATCGCTCAAGGAGCTGTTTCCCGAACCGCCAAAAGGCTTGCCCGAGGTGCTTCGCCGCTATTTTTCCGAAGATCAGCCGGTGGAATTTCGCCCGGTCAATCTGGACAATCCCTTTGCCCCCGTTCCCCGCGAACCCATTAATCACGTTTGGTTTCGCCTGACCGAGCGCATTGAACTGGATCAGGCCATGCACAACACGCTGCTGGCCTACGTCTCCGATTTCAATCTATTGGGTACTGCCATGCGTCCCCATGCCATCTCCACCGCTCTGCCGGGACTGAAGCTGGCGAGTCTGGATCACGCCATGTGGATACACCGGCCATTTAGAATTGACGAATGGCTTCTCTACGCGCTGGACAGCCCCAGCGCTTCGGCCGCCCGGGGCTTTTGCCGCGGCTCCATCTTTACCAGCTCGGGTGAACTGGTGGCTTCGGTGGCTCAGGAAGGTTTGATGAGGGTGGGGCAAAACAAAACGGACTGACCCATGCCGGTTCACGCTCAACCCTTTGCCGGCCCAGTGGCGGACAGCAGCGCAGAGTTGCCCTTTTTGCGGGGTCTGAATGCGGCCCCTACTCTTTTGGATATCCGCCAAAGCCTGGAGCACATCGGACCCTATCTGCAACAAACCCCCGTCCTTCGCTCTGCCGGACTAGATCAATTGGCCGGAGCCAGACTCTGGTTCAAGTGCGAGAGTTTTCAGCGGGTTGGCGCCTTCAAGATGCGGGGTGCGCTTCGCGCTGCCATTGCGATAGAACCCTCTGAGCGAAGTAAAGGACTGGCGACCCACTCCTCCGGAAATCACGCTCAGGCTGTAGCCCTGACGGCCCGGCTGATGAATGTGCCGGCCTATATCGTCATGCCCAGCAACGCCCCGGAACCCAAGCGCCAGGCAACTTTGGGTTATGGTGCGGAAGTCATTCCCTGCGCACCTACCCTGGAAGCGAGACAGAAGACCCTGGAGGAGCTTGTGGTTCGAACGGGGGCTCATTTCATCCCACCCTATGATGATTTTAACATCATTGCCGGGCAGGGCACTTCGGCGCTCGAGCTGTTGGAGAGCATCCCGGAGCTGGACATCCTCGTCGCCCCGGTTGGCGGCGGTGGACTGATCAGCGGAACCGCTCTGGCGGCCAAACTGCTTCATCCCGAAATGCAGGTCTATGCTGCTGAGCCCTTTGCGGTAGATGATGCCTACCGCTCCTTCAAGAGCGGAGCTTTACAGGTCAATGCCAGCACCGACACCCTGGCCGATGGCCTGCGCACTTCGCTGGGGCTGAAGAACTTCGCCATCATTCGTCAACATCTCGACGATGTCTTGCGCGTTGATGAGCAGGAAATTCTGGATGCCATGATCCTGGTTTGGGAGCGGCTCAAGGTGGTCATAGAGCCCTCTGCAGCTCTTCCTCTGGCGGCTGTTCTGCGCTACTCCAAACTGTTCGAAGGCAAAAAAGTGGGCATCATACTCAGTGGAGGCAATGCCGATCTGCGGGAATTGGCCAACTTGCTTTGAGTAAAAAAAACACCCGGCCTAAAATAGAACCGGGTGCTCAAGCAATCACTTGCTCAGGACAAGAATAGGCTAGTCAAAAAAGGTTTAAAAAAATGCTCTACTCAATCAGGACAAGGCAAAGATGCCTTAGTTCTGCGCAGCGTTCAAGGACAAAATCACCTGAACTTTACCGCAAAACAACCAAAACCATTTTGGGTTTAAAAAGCAGTTTGAGCACACAATCAAATAATTAACAGCACTTAATAAATATCGTTAATTAAAGATTGTTGTGAATTTTTTGTGGCAAACTTGCCAAAATCAGTTCACTGAATTTGCACAGTTTGCGCATCCCAGCCCACCAGAAGTTTAACCTGTACCTGGTACGTACCCGGTTCGACCCCACTGACGTTGATGTATTCCGCTACGGGATCGATGTTGTTCTTCTGAAAGACGATTTCCCCTCCGCTATTGACAATGCGAACCCCTACCATGGCATTTTGCTCCGGGTTTTCCAGGGTCATACCCAAGATATCATCAACCATTACGATGATTATACCTGCCATTATTTGAGGTGGATCAATCGCAGCGCTGAGCGGACGGGCCATCAGGCTGAAGGCGGAAACAGCAATGTAAAACAGGGTTAGAATTAGGGACCTTTTCATGTGATTGTAGATTTAGTAAGGGTGAGTGCGTATGAGCTTAGAATAATCCGGGTACACATGGTTGATCTACATACATCCTGAAAGCATTAACAGAAGCTGGCTCGCCTTTTTCTTGCCCTTCTGTTAAACCAAACGGATCCATGGCAAACCAAGCAACCCTGATCTCCTGCATTGAATAGGGCTAAACTACGATTGTCCGAAGTAGTTGAAGACAGAGAAAATCCGGAGACTATTTATGCAAAATCAGCCAGAAAAAAAATATAGGTCAGATAAAAAGTAGCGCAAAACAGTTGATTAGCAAACTAATCAGTATTAAAATAAAATAAATATTAGAATATTCTTTTACTTATTTCAGCCAAAAGGATTTAGCTTTCCTGCGAAACTCTCAAGTCCTTGAAAAGCAACGAACTATATGATATGTTATTGTCCTTGACGGAAACGGAGCGAAGAAGATTTCAGAGTTTTTTGATCAAGGCGGAGCATTCGGTCAATCCTGAGTGGCTGGAATACCTGCAATTGATGATGGACCGGAGGGGAAGGCTGAAGAAAAATCTGCCAGGAGACAAGGTGTTGATTGAGCAAAAACTCATTTCAAGATTCAAAGCTAAAAAAGATCTTTATAAATGCCGCAATAGACTGATTGCTCTACTGGAAAGTTTTCTGGCCAGTGATTCCTTTCCCGAAGAGGAGTTACAGAAGCACATACGTCTGGCTGGTATCTATCGCGAGAAGAATCTCCGCGTTCGCTACGATCGCTCCATGCGCAAAATTGAGCAGTTGGTCAGGATGCAAAAGATCCAAAACAGCACTTTGCTGCTGAACCGATATCAATGGCAATTGCTAAATTTTGAAGGTACAGAACAGGAGTTTCGCCGAAAAGATGATCGGCGGATTGAACAACTCGCACATGCACTCGACCATTTCTACCTGACGGAAAAGATGCGGCTGAGCATAGAGATGTTGAACCGCAGTCAGTTGTTGCAAACGGCCTACCATCAAATCATTCATCCCGATTCGCTGTCTGTAGAGGTTCGCAAAGAACACCCTGATATTTTAAACATATATATTTATTGTTATCAATTGATATTAAGTCCTCAGGATGAGAATTTATACACACTGTATGACAACCTGTTGCAGAAACTAGAGTCCCGTCTGGAGAAGGATACAAAAGGATCATTATACTTATATGCCATTAACTTTTGCGTTAAAAACATCAATCTCGACAAGACCATATACTACGACCGCCTCCTTAGCCTGATTTCCAGAATGGAGAGCAATGGCATTCTCCTTCATAAAGGCTTTATCAATCCCTGGGTCTTCAAGAATGCCGTTCAATCCTATTTAAAGAAGAATCAGAGCGAGGAAGCGCGGATCTTTTTGGAGAAGTACCGGGACCGATTGCCGGAGACTCACCGCGAAAGCGTAGCCGTTCTTTCCCAGGCCCAGATTGCCTTCGCTCAAAAAGAATATGAAGAAATTTTTTACCTGACCAATCAACTCAGTTACCTCGACCAACATCTCGTAGTGGGTCTCAAACTGCTGAGTTGCAAGGCCCGTCTGCAGCTCGATCACCGGGTCAGGCTGGAGTCTGAACTTGAATCATTTTCAAAATACCTGCGCTATCACGCCACTCAACTGGGTGCAGAAAGGGTGGCCCGCATTGACCAGTTCATTCGCTTTTGCCGTCGCCTGAATCACATTCAACCCGGTGACAAACAAGCGCTTACCCGACTTCAGGAAAGGTTGGGAAAAGGCGCCCCCATGGCTGAATCCGAATGGATGCACGAGTACCTGGCACGAAAAATCCGCCGCCCTTCGCAGCGCAGAATATGAACAAGGCCGGGATTTTCAGCAAGGGTGTAATTTTGTGTCATGACATATACCCTTCCTATAGCGACTCTGTTATGGTCGCTATCCATCAGCGCCCTGGCCGGATGCAATAATCGCCCGGCACAGAACACCCAATCTGAAACCACGGAGAGCCCTCGCAGCAGCAAGGCTCCTGCCGGATCTATGACGGTCAGCCTCAGCGGCAAACAAGGTCCGCAAGGCGATCTGACCAGGCTGTACGGCATCTCGTTAAGAGACCCATCCAACGCCGACCGGACCCGTAAACGTCTGGATCAGAGCCCTTTGAAAGACCGCTGGGTCAACCTGCCCAAAGGCTTTATCCGCCACCCGGCCGGCAGCCACTCCTACAAGATCAGCAGTGTGCAGGATCCCAATGTTCAACTGGTGCTCAACACCCTTTTGCCCCAGTTGCCTCCCTCGGTAACCCACGATTTCACCTGGCCTCCGCAGCTACCCAAGGATCAGGTCAGTGCATGGGTTACGGAGCGAACCGGAAGAATCAGCATTGGCAATGAGCCTCCCAACCACGTTCCCCGGCACTTTGCCAACGGACAGGCCTACGTGGACTGGGCGGAGAGCATCTACCGTTCCAACCCCCAGCAGGCGGATAAATTCTGGATTCAGACCGGCAAACCCGAGGTCGTGCGGCATATGGGCGCCAACAGCCCGGTGGTGCGCAAACACTCCGACTGTCTGGACGCAGCATCAAGAGCCGTCAAGGCCGGCAAACTGCCCGCCCGCATCATCAGCACGCACAAACTCATGCCGGTTTACCCTGAAGATCGCCTCAAGTTTTACCGCGAAATGCTTCAGGACTACCGCTCCTATTTCGGGAATGACGTGCTGGTTTGCTTTCAGGAATTCAATTATCGGGACGAAGAAGTGGGCAGCCTTGATCAGATTCTCCACGTAGGGGAATTTCTGCTGATCATGGCCCGACTGCGCAATGAAGAAGGGGCTATTGTTGACGGTGCAGCCTTCCACCAGGGCTTTGCCGTAGGCACTTCCAATCTCTTTGGGCTCGATCAGAAATCGGGTCAGGGCTCCTGGAAGACCGGTGGTCTGCTGCAGCTGTGGGAATACTTCGGCGATTTGATGAGCAATGGCAGCTACCAATTCAGCAGCAGCACCAACCGCCCTGATCAAGTTCAGTTTGAAGTCTTCAAGAAAGGCAACAAATTCTTTGCCCTGTACAGCAACCGTTCCAACAGCGATGTGCCTGTAGCGCTGGATGGCAGCAACATCACCTATGTGGATCAAAGCATGACTTCCCGCACCCAGAGCTACTCCAACACTCTTCCAGCCCGGACAACGGGAATGATCGAGTTAATCAACCTTTAAAGCCGGGCTGGGTACAATCCCTGCCAGCAACAAAGCAAAAGCCCCTTTTCATCGCTGAAAAGGGGCTTTTTTGGAGGCGGACCGGACGGGACTCGAACCCGCGACCTCCGGCGTGACAGGCCGGCATTCTAACCAACTGAACTACCGATCCTCAGAAGTCGGGCAAAGATAAAGCGGTTGTGGCATAATCGCCAAGTTCGGAATGCGATTTTTCAGCCCTGGTATCATCCCCGGAAAGCGCTAAAAAGCCCAAAACGCATAGCCAGATTCCAAATCAGCGCCCGCAGGTTTACTGATAGCGCTTGCAGTAGAATCGCCCCTCGGTGATGACCTTCGGTGATTCTGTAGAGTTAAGGTAGTAAATGCCCGAAAAAGTACCTTTCATGATGCTGCTGCTGACTTCCGTAAAGACCATCTCTGCCTTAGTCTCAAAGCCCAATTGATCAGAAATAGCGTGGCAAACGTAACTGTTGCCCAGGGCATCAAAATAGACCATACTGCTCAACAGGCTGGGCACCTCGCCGGCAATTCCGCTGGGTACAGTGGTATAGGGCGTATTGAGTCGGGCACTGTCGCCCTCCAGAATAACATTGATGCTCAGGTAATTCCTGTCGGCCTGATTGACGTTCATGAAGCCGGCTACTGCTGTCACGTAGATTGAATCCGTTCGGTTGTTCCACTGCCCGGTCAGGGGCGACATCAGGGCCTGCTCAATCCTGAACAGCTCTCCATCAATGCGGGCTTCAATAAAAAACTGGCCCTCTTCCGGGCCCGTGGGCTCTTCATCCTTCTTGCAGGCAGAACAGGCGAGCAGGGCCGCCAAACTCAAACCAAGTAGAAACTTCATAGTAGGCTCTTAATCCACAAAGATCTTGGGAGGCGAAAAATACTGCTTAAAGCGCAAAAAGCTCAACGCCTAAAAGTCTGCAGTGCATGCGCTGAATACCTAACTTTGGAACCCTATGACCTATCTGGAGTTTGAAAAACCCATCGCTGAGCTTCAAGACCAGCTCGACAAGCTGCGCGCTGTCGGAAAGCAGGGCAAGGTGGACATCAGCACCTCGGAAAGCGAGCTGGAAGAGCGCATCGGGGAACTTCGCAAAAGCATCTACGAAAACCTCAACGCCTGGCAACGGGTGCAATTGAGCCGTCACCCCGACCGTCCCTACACCCTCTACTACATTGAGAACCTGTGCGAAAACTTCATCGAGATGCACGGTGACCGGGCAGTGGGCGATGACAAGGCCATCGTAGGAGGCTTTGGGCTCATGGACGGACAGACCTATATGTTTCTGGGTCAGCAAAAGGGCGTCAACACCAAAATGCGGCAGTACCGCCGTTTTGGCATGGCCAATCCCGAAGGCTATCGAAAAGCCCTTCGCCTGATGAAACTGGCTGAAAAATTCAACAAACCCATCGTCACCCTCATCGATACCCCGGGCGCCTATCCCGGCATTGAAGCCGAAGAGCGGGGTCAGGCCGAGGCCATCGCCCGCAACCTCTTTGAGATGACCAACCTGCGCGTGCCCGTCATCTGCATAGTCATTGGGGAAGGAGCCTCCGGAGGTGCCATCGGCATCGGGCTCGGAGATCGTCTTTTCATGCTCGAAAACACCTGGTACTCAGTCATCTCGCCCGAAGGCTGCGCCTCTATTCTCTGGCGAAGCGCGGAATTCAAGGAGCAGGCCGCAGAAGCACTTCAACTGACGGCCAAAAACAACTTCGATCTGGGAGTGATTGACGGCATCCTAAAAGAACCCATCGGCGGTGCCCATGTCAATCCCAAAGCCATGGTTACCAACCTAAAACGCGCCATCAAAAAGCACATCAAAGAACTGAGCGCCTTGAGCCCTGAAGAGCGCATTGACGCCCGCATCAGCAAGTACAGCGCCATGGGTCGCTTCACGGAAACCGCCTCCATTACGGGGGAATGAGGGTCTTTCTATGAGCGGATTTCCAGACATAAAATCCAGACTTTTCCACTTCGTGGTGAATCGGCAGTTGAAGCACCGGCCCATAGAGCGAAAGACCATTCCCTACGAGCAGGCCAGGAGCATAGGCATCCTCTTCCGCACCGGAAATGCCGAAGAAATTCAAGCCATAGAGCACTTTCGCAACGAGCTTCAACAGGACGGCAAACAAGTGGACACCCTCGCCTATCTCGAACGCAAACGCGATGCGAGCCTTCACCCGCCCCATATACCCTGCTTTAGCCGGGGCCAGGTCAATCTGTTGGGCATACCACGCAACCAGCGCAGCGCCGAATTTCAAAAGCGCGAATACGATCTGTTGATCTGCGCCTGGCTGGGCCGCTGTCTCCCCCTTCGCTATCTGGCCCTGACCAGCAGGGCCGCCTGGCGCATCGGCGAATACCGCCCCGACAAGGAAAGCAGTGCCGAACTGCTCCTGCAGCTTCACGAAGAGCACTACAACCTACCCCATTTCCTGGAGCAGGTACGCCACTACCTAAAAAGCATCCACACGCATGAAACCCGGCCCATATCCATTTAGCGGTACCGGCGTGGCCCTCATCACGCCCTTCGACCAAAACCTGAACATAGATTTTCCTGCGCTGGGCAAGCTTCTGGATCACGTCATAGATGGCGGGGTTGAGTACGTGGTTTCCCTGGGCACCACCGGAGAGTCCGTCACGCTCTCGTCTGAAGAAAAGAATCAGATCCTGCGCTACACCGTGGAGCAGGTCGCCGGGCGGGTTCCTGTGGTTGCCGGATTCGGGGGAAATGACACGCGCACCCTGTGCGAGAGCATAAGTCAACAGGACTTCAGTGGCATCAGCGGAATTCTTTCGGTCAGTCCCTACTACAACAAACCCACTCAGGAAGGGATTTACCGGCACTATATGGCGGTCAACGAAACCTCTCCCCTTCCGATCATTCTCTACAACGTCCCGGCCAGAACCGGATCCAACATCAGCGCAGAGACCACGCTGCGCCTGGCCCGCGATGGCAGCAATATCTGCGCCATCAAGGAAGCCTCCGGAAACTTCGATCAGATCGCCCGCATTCTGCGCGATCGGCCCGCTGATTTCCTGGTCCTGAGCGGAGATGATGCGCTCACCCTTCCTCAGCTCGGTTTGGGCATAGATGGGGTCATCAGCGTGATCGGCAATGCGTGGCCACGGCCCTTCAGCGACATGGTTCGCGCAGCCCTGAGTGGAAATTTCACTCTGGCCCGACAACTGCACCTGGGTCTGATTGACGCGCTGGAATTGCTCTTCAGCGAAGGCAACCCCGGAGGGGTCAAATGCGCCCTGGCCCGTATGAATCTGTGCCAGGAAACTCTCCGCCTGCCCTGTTACCCGGTAAGCGAAGAACTGAGGGGAAAGATGGGTGCGCTCTGCAAGAAACTCAGCACTTCCCTCAGCCAACCGGCACATTGACCGGCAGCTCGGTAGCATACTCCCCGTCGCGCAACTTCTTGGCCACGGCTGAAAACGCCTCCAGGGTCTCCTGAATGTCTCTCTCGGTATGCGCAGCGGTGGGAATCAGGCGCAGCAGCATCTGACCCTTGGGAATGACCGGATACATCACCGCTGAACAGAAGATGGCAAAGCTCTCGCGCATGTCAATGATCAGCTTTGAAGCCTCCGGAATGGTTCCGGTCAGATAAACCGGGGTCACGCAACTGTCCGTATGGCCCAGGTCAAAACCCCTTTCGCGCAAGCCGTCCTGCAGCAAGCGCACGTTCTGCCAGAGCCGGTCTTTGAGCTCGGGCTTGGTCCGCAGTAGCTCCAGACGCTTGAGATTGCCGATGACAATGGGCATAGGCAGCGACTTGGCAAAGATCTGCGAGCGCATGTTGTACTGCAGATACTCGATCACCTGTTGGTCGGTGGAGATGAAGGCTCCTATGGAGGCCATGGACTTGGCGAATGTGGAGAAGTAGATGTCGATGTCCTGCTGAACACCCTGCTCCTCACCGGTGCCGGCACCTGTCTTGCCCATGGTTCCAAAGCCGTGAGCATCGTCCACAAGCAGGCGGAAATTGTAGCGTTCTTTGAGCGCGACGATCTCCTTGAGTTTGCCCTGATCGCCGCCCATGCCGAAAACGCCCTCTGTGATCACCAGAATGGCACCTCCGGTCTCTTTGACCAGCTCTGAGGCCCGGCGCAATTGGCGCTCGCAATTCTCAATATCGTTGTGCTTGAACACAAAGCGCTTGCCCTGGTGCAGACGAACCCCGTCCACAATACAGGCATGCGACTCGGCGTCGTAAACAATCACATCGCGGCGGTCCACCAGCGCATCAATTGCCGACATGATGCCCTGATAGCCGTAATTGAGCAGAAAAGTGGCTTCCTTGCCCACGAAATCGCTCAATTCCTGCTCCAATTGCTCGTGCTGAACCGAGTTTCCCGACATCATGCGGGAACCCATCGGGTAAGCCATACCCCAATCGGCTGCCGCCTGAGCGTCCACCTGCCGAACTTCGGGGTGGTTGGCCAGACCCAGATAGTCGTTGAGGCTCCACACGATGCGCTCCTTGCCGTGGAACATCATTCTGGGGCCAATTTCACCTTGTAACTTGGGGAAGGTGAAGTAGTTATGCATTAAGCGGGCATGCTTGCCCAGCGGTCCCCGATCGGTCAGCAACTTTTCAAACAAGTCCATAATACGCCTCGGTTTTTATTCGTTTTGATTTCGGGTCGAAAGGCGGCTCCAGCCCCTCAAACCCATACTCTTCACTCTTTGCAGCGCGAATGGCTGCCGGACTCCCCCCACATTTTACCAGGCTTTTTGAAAGGTGCTTTGCCTGGGTTTCTGCTCGGCTCTGGCCCGGCTATCTGCGTACTCACAGCGATTTGCCGGACCTGCTCCGTAAAATGGCGACAAAGATAAGGTCAGGACTACACAAGTCAGCACTCCCGCCTCCCAAAACCCCTCACAATTGAGCCATCCGGCTTATCTTTGCCCCTCTTTAGCCCTATGAAGCATCTTCGGGTTATCCCGTTATTTTCTCTGGTTTTGTTGTTTTTCGGCTCTTGCAGCGGCTACGAGCAATTGTTGAAAAGCGATGATTTCAGCCTAAAGTATCAAAAAGCCAGTGAATTTTACAACAAGGGCTCCTACACCAGAGCCCTTCCCCTGTTTAAACAACTGCTGGCCGTTGAGAAAGGTACCCCTCGCGAAGAGGAACTGATGTACTATATCGCTTACAGCCACTATGCCTTGAAAGACTACCTGATTGCCTCTACAATTTTTAAAAATTATTATACTTTTTTTCCAAAGTCAAATAGGGCGGTGGAATGCCACTACATGAGTGCCTTCTGTTTTTATCTGGCCTCCCCTACCCCAACACTGGATCAAACGGTTACCTATAAAGCCATAGAATCCTTTCAGTTGTTCGTCAACGCACACCCCCAAAGCGACAGCGTACAGGCGGCCAACCGCATGATTGATCTGATGCGCAGAAAGCTGGAGGGAAAGGCTCTTGCCGCCGCTGAACTCTACTACAAAACCCGCAATTATCAGGCAGCCGCCATAGCCTATGAAAATCTATTGCGGGATTTTCCGGATGTGCCTCAGGCCGAATACATCAACTTTCTCATCGTCGATTCGTATTATCAATTTGCCGAGCGCAGCATTACCTGTAAACAGTCGGAGCGATACGAGAGAGTCAATACGCGCTACAACAAATTCAAGGAGCAATACCCCCAAAGCAATTTTCTGGGACAGGCGAGTTCCCTGCATGAGCAAGCCCTGACCAAACGCGTCAAGAGTGCAGAAGACTGCACCGAACAAGAGCGCAGCAGAGCCCTTTTCAATGCAGAAAATACCTTTCGAAATAAAGAATACGAAAAATCTTCAAGATTATTTGAAGAGTATCGCAAGCAATACAACGGAAACAACGACCTGGACCAGGTGCAATTGAACCTGATCCAGTCACGGTACCGCCTTGCTTTGGAAAGCACAGCCCCTTGCACTGTGCTGACCGGATTGGAAAAAGCCATAAACGAATACTATTACTTCATTGAAGAGTTCCCGGCCAGCGATAAAGTAGCTCAGGCTGAGATCATCTATGAAAGCATACTGAAGTCACAAGATCAATATCAAAAAAACTGCAATGAGCTCAATTAAAAAGCTGACTTCCGGACACATTTCGCCCAGCGTTGAAACCAAAAGTCTGCGCCAGATTGAAAACAAGTCCGGCAACCTCTACCTTTCACTCAACGTGATTTCCAAGCGGGCCAACCAGATTGCCGTTGAGCTCAAGGAGGAGCTGCACGGCAAGTTGGAGGAATTCACCACGGCTTCAGACAATCTGGAAGAAGTGTTTGAAAACCGGGAACAGATTGAGATTTCTCGCCATTACGAGAAGTTGCCCAACCCGGCCATTCTCGCCACGCGCGAATTCATGGAAGACAATACGCACTACCACATTCCCGAAGACCTCGATCTGCCCCAAAGCAGCGGTCAGGACTTCCATTTGCCGGAGTAATAGCCCTCAGTCGGTCTTTCAGACTGCTCAGTGTAACTCAGCATCCTGATGAAAGGCAAGCGCATCATACTGGGAATCTGCGGTGGCATTGCCGCCTATAAGATGGCTGTGCTCACCCGTCTGCTGGTCAAGGCCGGAGCAGAGGTGCAGGTCATCATGACTCGTGAAGCCCAGAGTTTTATCGGGCCATTGACCCTGGCCACGCTATCGGGTAAGCCCGTGCTCAACCGCCTCTACCATCGCGGGAACGGAACCTGGACCAACCACGTCGAACTCGGTCTTTGGGCCGACCTGATGCTCATTGCGCCAGCCACGGCTAACAGCATCAGCGCCATGGCCAGCGGGAAATCGGACAATCTGTTGCTGACCACCTACCTATCGGCCCGCTGCCCGGTGTGGGTAGCCCCCGCCATGGATCTGGATATGTGGAATCACCCCGCTACCCAGCGCAACATTCGCACATTGCAGGCCGATGGGCTGCATATCATACCACCTGCAGAAGGCGAACTGGCCAGCGGATTGAGTGGCCCCGGTCGCCTGCCCGAGCCCGAAGAACTCTTTGAAGAGCTTCAGGCCTTCTTCCAAGGTAGTGTAAGCAGCGCCCTCCCCGGGCCAAGTAAACTGTTCAAGGGCATAAAAGCCCTGATCACAGCCGGCCCGACGTACGAAGCCATTGATCCGGTGCGTTATATCGGCAACCACAGCAGCGGCAAGATGGGCATTGCCCTGGCCGATGAACTGGCCGCACTCGGAGCAGAAGTCAGATTGATCAAAGGACCCGGTAGCCTCCACGCCCGTCACCCGGCGGTAGAGGAAGTGCCCGTCAGCAGCGCAGAGGACATGCATCGGGCCTGTCAGGAACACTTCGAAAACAGCGATGTTTTCATCGCCGCCGCAGCCGTAGCCGACTATCGCCCCAAAGAATCTTCAAAGCAAAAAATCAAGAAAAACGCCGAAAACAACGGGCAAATCCAGCTTGAACTGGTCAAGACCACCGACATTCTGGCCGCTATGAGCCAGCGCCGTCGCGAAGATCAGGTCCTGGTGGGCTTTGCCCTGGAAACCGAAAACGAACAGGACAATGCCCTGCGCAAACTCCGTGAAAAAAAGCTCAATTTTATCGTACTCAATTCCCTCAATGATCCCGGTGCCGGTTTTGGGGGAGATGACAATCAGGTCAGTCTCATCGAAGGCCCACAACAAATTGACCGCTTTCCTTTGAGCAGTAAACAGCAGGTAGCCCGCATCATCATCGATCGCATAGCTCAGCATCTGCAACGCATAAAAGGAGACACGCTATGAGTAGAACTACAAGCATACCATATTTTATGTTACGCATATGCAGCATAGCCCTTCTTATGTTGGGCTCAGTAGCCGCTCATGCTCAGGAATTGCAGTGCGGCGTCAATGTCAATGCACCTCAGATCCGCGTAGTCGATCCCAAGGTCTTCCAATCCCTGGAGACTTCGATCTACGAATTCATGAACACCCGCGTCTGGACCCCGGACAAGTTCAAACAGGAAGAGCGCATTCGCTGCGAGATCAGCATCACCATCACCGACGAACTGAGCATAGACCGCTTCAGGGCCCAGGTGGCCATTCAGGCCAGCCGCCCGGTTTACAACTCCGATTATCAAACGGTGTTGTTCAACTGGGTTGACAAAGACTGGGAATTTGATTACGTGGAATACCAGCCCCTGGAGTTCAACGAAAACATCGTGCTCAGCAACCTGACCTCCATGCTGGCCTATTACGCCTACATCATCATTGGGCTGGACTACGACTCCTTTTCGCTCAACGGAGGAACACAGTACTTGCAAAAGGCTCAGAAAATTGTCAACAACAGCCAGAACGCCCCGGAAAAAGGCTGGAAACCCTATGACGGCATTCGCAATCGCTATTGGTTGACGGACAACCTGATGAATCCGCGTTTTGCGGCCTACCGCGAAGCCTTCTACAAGTATCACCGCATGGGACTGGATCAATTCCACGCCGACGCCATCACGCCCATCACCACCATTACCCAAAGCCTGACCATGCTCAATGGGGTCAATACCAGCAACCCCAATTCTATGGCCATTCAGGTGTTTTTCACGTCAAAATCCGACGAGCTGATCAGCATCTATTCGGACGCACCCAGCCGCGAACAGGCCCAGGCCATCGCCATGCTCAACCGCATGGACGCGCAAAACGCCAACAAGTACAGAAACATACTAACAGGGGGCAGATAGGTCGAATGGCGGCCCCGCTTTGATGCAGACTGACCCCTATCTTTGATAGCCTCCGGCTTTGAGTCGAGCCATCCCTGTATGCTGCGTCAGCTTCAAATCAACAATTACGCCATCATCCGCGATCTGGATGTGCGCTTTGAATCCGGTCTGACCGTCATCACCGGAGAAACAGGAGCCGGAAAATCCATACTCCTGGGTGCCCTTGGCTTGATACTTGGCAAAAGAGCGGACTCCCGTGTGCTCTTTGACATGAGCAAAAAATGCATTGTCGAAGGGCGCTTTGACATCAGCAATTACGGACTGCGGGACTTCTTTGAGCACAGCGATCTGGACTACGAAGAAGAGGCCGTGATCCGGCGCGAAGTACAGGCCAATGGAAAGAGTAGGGCTTTTATCAACGACACTCCTGTAACACTGAATGTTCTGGAAGAACTGGCCAGTCGCCTGATCCACATTCACAGCCAGCACGAAACACTGGATCTCAATCGCTCCCGCTTTCAAACCGGAGTTCTGGACAGCCTGGGCGGCAACGAGAAACGACTGGAACAGTACAGGCAGAGCTTTGAACATTGGCGGAAAACCAAGGCGCAATTGCAGGAAGCCAGGGAGCGCCATGCACAGGCCCTCGCAGAGCGCGACTATATTCAGTTTCAATTTGACGAGCTGGATGAGGCCAAATTGGACGGCAGCGACGAACTAGCCCTGGAATCGGAATTGCTGCGCCTGCGCAACGCCGGAGACAGCCAGCAGGCCCTGATGGAAGCCGTCGGGCATCTGCAGGCCGAGCAGGGCTCCGCCCTCAAAGCCCTTCGGCAGGCGGCTTCCGCCCTTCGTCCCGTCTTGCGCTGGCAGGAATCTCTGGAGGAGATGGCCGGGCGCATTGAAAGCCTGCGCATAGAGTGTGAGGACATCGCCGCCAGCCTGGAACAAGCAGCCAGCAACAGCACATCTGATCCCGAACAACAAGCAGCTCTGGAAGAGCGACTGGATCAGCTCAACCGACTCCTGCACAAACACCGCCTCCAGCGCGTCAGCCAATTGATCGAGCTACGCGATCAGTTTGACCAGCGTCTCCAGGATGTTGACTTGCAGGGCGATGCTCTACAAAAGCTGGAGCAAGAGAGTCTGGAGGCAGAGCAAAAACTCCGCAAACAGGCTGCAGAACTGAGCGCACAGCGCAAAAAAGCCATTCCCGGCCTGGAAAAGTCTGTTCAGAAATTGCTGGGCGAAGTGGGCATGCCCGATGCCCGGCTGAGTGTAGAACTAGGCCTGTTGCCGGAGCCCGGTACTTCGGGCCAGGACCAGGTTCAGTTTCTCTTTGCCTCCAACAAAGGCAGCAGGCCAGAAGAGCTCAGACAGGTGGCCAGCGGTGGGGAGTTGAGCCGTTTGATGTTGTGCATCAAATCGCTGGTGGCGGCCCGCAAAGCCCTTCCCACCCTGATCTTTGACGAGATTGACAGCGGAGTCAGCGGCGAGATCGGGCGCAAGATCGGCGTGATCATGGAGGAAATGGCGCGCGGTCACCAGGTCATTGCCATCACTCACCTGCCCCAGATTGCCGCCTGCGGCCAGCGTCATTTGTTCGTCTATAAAGACAATTCCAGGGCGCAAACCCAGACCCTGATTCGCGAATTGCCTCAAAGCGAGCGCGTAGAAGCCATAGCCCGCATGATCAGCGGAGAACAGATCTCCGACGCCGCACGGGCCAATGCCCGGGAATTGCTGACGCTTTAGCGCAACCTCTGCTGCTTATCGCCATAAAAACAACAGCCCGCGAGTGGCTCGCAGGCTGTCGAAAATTGAACGAATGAGCAAGGTGTTTACTCAGGGCTATGAGGCTTCTGAGCGGCCTTCTCGGCATCCTTTTCCTGCTGGCTGGGAAGGCTTTCCTGAATCTGCATGGTCTGGCGCTCGGCCTCTATGGCTGAAACCTGAGCATGGCGACGGATGAACTCTACCATAACCTCCTTGCGCTCCTTGTCGGAGACCACATAATAGGGATCCTGATCAATGGCCTTTTGGGCATCCGGAGCCAGTGTTTTATACTGCTCCGGAGTAATAACCCGGATTTTATTGATGTCCAGAGGCTGGTTGTCCGGGCCCATGACCTGGTCGGGACCGCGACCGCTCATCTGACGCTCTAAGGTAGAGCCAGGCGTGCGTTCGCCCACCGGAGGCAGATTGGCATCTCTGACCAGGGTAATTTTATCCGAGGACAATTCCTGGCGGTTAATCTCGGTTTTTTCAATCTTGCGATCCTCCTGCCGGGTATTCTCTGCAGGCATCTGGGGCTGAACCGTTTGGGTTTGCTGGGCGAAAAGTGATCCTGAACCCAGGAACAGGGCAAGGGCGAAAAGGCAGATAGGTTGTTTCATCGTGGTATGAGCGTTTTTTGAAAGAAAACGACAGGAGAACCTCAAAGATAAGCCAAAACCCTCAAGGCCTCAGCCTGATTAATGGTTTGACCGAAGGCAGGTCCTGGCCGCTTCTCAGTTCCACCTGATAAAGCCCTTCCGGCAGATCCTCCAAACTTATCTCCGTGGTTTGCTGCCCTGCGCTCAACTCCAGAATCTGCTCCTGATGAACCCGTCCCAGGGCATCGATAAGTCGAAGGGTAGCCTTGCGCGATCGGGGCGCCGTGAGCGAAACCGTCACCCGATCCGTGGCCGGATTGGGATAGAGTTGCCAGGCGGCAAAAGCCTCTGAGCTGCGCTGCAGGAAGATGATTCGGCTGTACTCAAAAGTTCCGTCATCATCAACAGTTCGCAACCGGTAGTACAATCCACCCTCGGGCACCTGCTCATCCATAAAGCGGTAGCTGTTGCGTGTGGTGCTGTTGCCCAGCGCAGTGATCTGTCCGATGACGGAAAACTCCATGTCTCCGTCGGAGCGCTCCAGTTCAAAATGCGATACCCCCAATTCGGAATCCGTATACCAGATCAGCTCATTGATCCGGTCTGGCAGGGTCTGACCGTAAAAACTGACCAGCTCAACCGGCAGCGGTCCACCAAAGGGACTGCAGGCGTGGCAATAGATATCGCTGAAACCCGGGACGCTGATCTCTGCGCTGATGGTCCCATCTCCATTGTCTACAATACCGATTACATTGACGGCCACTCCTCCCGGAGAAGAATAGCCCGGAGGAGTTCCGCTGGCATACTTGGTGAAACACAGGTCCTCCAACGCATTGATGGCGTATATACCCGTAGCAGAAGGATGGGTGCGCATGTCGTCATACTCATCATTGGTCAGGTGCAGGGTAACGGTCGCCGGACCGTTCACGGTTGGAGTAACCCTCCAGAAACGCTCAAGCACGGGCACCGGATCGCCCAACTCATCCAAAGCCGTAGGGCTGGCTGCAGCCAGATTACACACCTGAGTGCTACCCAGAGCGCTGGGAAGAGCCAGATCGTCTTCGACCGTCATGATCACATCCCCAAACTGATCGTAGATCTGCACAATCTGCCCATCGCCAATATCGCAAGTTCCGCAACCATCGGTGAGGCTCAGAGCACTGGAAAGCGTAGTCGGCGCTTCGACCGTGACATTGAAAGAACAGGTAGCCGGCGGATTGCCATTGCCGTCGTCAAAGGACCATTGCACATTGGTAGTACCAATGGGAAAAACCGATCCAGATGCCAAACCATTGACCAGCGACCCCGAAACATAGCCGTGGCAATTGTCCCCAAACTCCTGACTGTAGTTGACCACCTTCCCTCCACAGCCGGGCTGATCGCTTACCGTATTGATGTTGGAAGGGCATTCCTCCACGAAAGGAGCCTGATTGTCCAGCACCGTGACGGTGAAACTGCAAGTACTGGTATTGCCCGCCCAATCGGTAATGCGATAGGTCTCCGTTGTTGTGCCAACCGGGAAAAACCCGCTAAATCCAATGCCGGCAATCTGCTCCGTATAGGCAGCGCTGCAATTGTCGGAGGTGTTGTTCGGGGGAATAAACTGTATGCCTTCGTTGCTGGTGGACCAGATTTGGGAGTTACGCTCGGTAACATAGGTAGCGGCATTGCCGCTGGCATTCTCCAACCCCATGGTGTGATTGCTCCCGTCCGATGGCATGTTGGTGGTATGTATTTCAATCACTCCAATGCCCTCGTGCAACTGGATTTGTGAGGTTACCGGATTTCCTCCGGGGTAATGCTGGATATTGGTAAAATTGACAATGAATCGTCTATTGGGTGCTGAACCAACGGTGAAATACTCTATGGTTCCACCCAACTCGGGATTTAAATCATTCCATGCAAAAGCGATGAGATTGTTGGGTGATGTCGCATCAGGAATCAATTGACCCGTGCAACAACCATCATCCGCCGTAGGATCAAAGGTTAAAAAACCATTAGATGAAATATAAACGTTATTGTACGAATTGAGGTAGAAATTAAAGGGAAACCCGATGTTGATGGCTCCACTGAGTTGATCATCGGCCAGGCTAACTGAAGTACCCGTACCAGCAATTGGAGCATAAATGATGCCTCCGCCTGTGTAGTTTCCTACGTTCACCAAGCTGTCCGCCCATGGCGGAATGTAATTCACATAGGCATCGCAGTAACCCAACTCTGCGTTCACCGTGATGTTGGCAGGGCAGGTAATTGTCGGCGCAACTGGATCTGGAGCAGAACTTAAGGTAAGTGTGGTGTTGCCCGCTGCACCATTGTAACCTGCCAAACGAATATAGACCTGTTGACCAGGCTGAATACAATCCACGACAACCTGTGATTCAGAGCCGGAAAAATCATCGTTGCAAGCCAGCTCCGTCAGTCCTGCACAGGTGCCAGAATAAACGGCCAGCGTAGGATCAAAATTCGAACCTGAGGTGCTGACCGTCAAGCGACGGGGCACCGCAGTAGTATTGGTGGTTCTATACCACACATCCCTAAAGTCATTGAAGGCACATGAACTGAGGTCAGTTCCTGTTGCCGACACATTAGTTGCCGATCCCGAGCCCGGAGTTATGTTGATGGCGTTGGCACAAAGATCGTTGTTGGGCGCCGCCAGGGAAATGGAGAAGGTTCCCGGGCAGGGACTTATGGGAGTTGGCCAGGTATCAAACCAGATATAGTAGGTTACCGAAGCAGTCAACGTCAATGTCAAGGACTTGCTTGTTGCAGAATTGCCTATGGAACCAACACAGGTACCACCCGTAGCCGGACAGGCACCGCTGTAAACAAAAATTGAAGACCACGTTTGTGCATTCAGGCTGATCAAATAACTACCGGTAACGCTTGGAGTGAAGGTGTATAGAGCTTCTCTGCCGTTTTTATAATCATTTGAAGCTGCGCCACAAGCAGCAGAAACATTAGCACTGTTGAGCGCATTGGCGCTATTGCACACCAGAGATTGCCCGGTTACAGGAACACTGGGAATGTTGATGGCCGATTCGCAAGGGGGAACTACTCGCCAAACCAGAGTAGTAGGAGTGGTATTACTTGCACAATTGTATTGATTGACCCTTAACCGGACATTACCGGTGAAAGTAGCCGTCCAGGATATCTTAGCATCCGAACCGACGCAATAATCATCGCTATAGCATGCTTGAGTCCACCCTAGCCAAAAATCATTGATAAAGAGTGTCAATTGTGAATCATAGGGTGCATTGCCACCATCAGATGCACACACGGACCATTCATAAGTTGTACCCGCTACTACGGAATATTGCTGCCATTCACCAGCATATATTAATGTTGAAACCGTGACAAAAGTGGGGGATGATGTGCTAAAGGTACCCATCGGGTACTGAGAACCACCATATGCACATCCTCCGACATTACACTCACCCAATGCCAATGCCCGTTCCGAAAAACCCACCAAAGCCACAAACAGGAGCATGGCGATCATGCCTGTCCTTCGGACTGTATGAAGAAAATCTTCAACATACCACAACAAATGGTATGTTGAAGGGGTGCCTGAGTGTTTCGGAGAGCGCCCCAAGGCTCCCCGGACATGGTTAGAAGTCCCGGAATACATAAGCGTTGTCTTGCTGTTGAATCGAAAAAAAAATCCCCCAAATAGCTCCCCAACTTTGAAGGTACGGAGTTGAAACAAGACAACAAAACTTTGGTATGATATTGTATACAGCGTTAATTTAGCCTTAACTTGATATCAACGTTCCCTTTCCCTGAAAAAAGCTCCCTAAAAACCATGAAAAGGCAAGCTGATTAAATGGCCGCATTTACGCATCTGTGCAAGGTAGTTGCTACTTTAGCGCATCATATTGGCATTAACTCTTTCATAAGATGGCATACGGATTACTCAAAGGGAAAAGGGGACTGATCTTTGGTGCGCTCGACGAGCAAAGCATAGCCTGGAAGGTCGCTTTACAGGCGCATGCCGAGGGCGCGAAACTGGTGCTGACCAATGCCCCGGTCGCCCTGAGAATGGGCAAGATCAATGACCTGGGAAAGGCTTGCGACGCGCCCATCATACCCGCCGATGCCACGAGTACCGAGGATCTGGACAAATTGCTGAACGGATCTATGGAGGCCCTCGGTGGCAAACTGGACTTCGTGCTGCATTCCATCGGTATGTCACCCAATGTGCGCAAAGACCGTCACTACACGGATCTGAACTACGATTGGTACCAGAAAACTCTGGATATCAGCGCATTGTCTTTCCACAAAGTGCTCCAATGCGCCTTGAAAGCCGATGCGCTCAATGAGTGGGCCTCGGTGCTGGCCCTGAGCTATATCGCCGCCCAGCGCACCTTCCCCAGTTATAATGATATGGCCGAAGCCAAAGCCACGCTGGAGAGCATAGCCCGCAGCTTTGGGTATCATTTTGGCAAGCGCAACAAGGTGAGGATAAACACCATATCTCAATCTCCCACCATCACCACAGCAGGAAGCGGCATAGAGGGCTTTGATGTTTTCTTCCACTTTGCCGACCAGATGTCACCTCTGGGCAATGCACCTGCCGAAACCTGCGCCGGACTATGTATGTTCCTTTTCAGCGATCTGAGCCGCAGCATCACCATGCAAAATCTCTACAATGACGGAGGCTTCAGCTCGGTGGGCGTTTCGGAGGAAATCATGGATATGCTCGGCGAAGTGATGAAAAACAAGGCAGCCGGACACGCAGGCTAATTGACTTGTTCTCTGTCTTTTATGTTTGGCTTGATTTCTTTAAATTACCTTGCTGTCTTTGGCAAAGCCGAGCGGATCAGCATAGTGCTGTCCAAGAAAGCCCTTTCGGTAACCCACTGTTTCCGGCCAGTGGTTTTCCTGGACTGATTCACATCGATTTAGCTCTTTTCACATACTTTCTATGGCCATTTCTTTTACCCGATTTGTTCCACCATCAGGCGAAAACCCCAATAGCAAGGCTCAGGCAGCCGTGCAAAACTCTGTTTCACCTGATTCGGGGGAAAGTTGGCTCGAACTCGCCGCCCGCCACGCGGAGGATTTCAGGCCTCACACTACTCGTTTTGACCGGGAGAACAAGTTTCCCTTTGAACATGTCGAAGCGGTAAAAGCTTCGGGCTACTCCGCGCTGACCGTTCCCTCGGAACTGGGCGGCGGAGGTGCTGATGTGCTGACCCTGGTGCGCTGCCAGCACAGACTGGCTCAGGGCGATGGCCCCTTTGCGGTAGCCTTCAATATGCACCTGTTCAACGTGGCCATGCGCTCGGATTTCTACCGCCTGGGCGACACCCGTCAAGCCGCCTTTCTGGAGTCGGTGGTGCAGAAAAAATGGATCGTCGGTGCCAGCACTTCGGACTACATGGCCAATACTTCGGTGAGCGTCAGCGGCATCAATGACACGGCGCGCAGCGCAGTGCTGGAGAACGGCTTTTACCGCATCAACGGCAAGAGCACCTTTGGCACCCTGTGCGAAGTCGCGGATTATTTCGGCTCCAGCGCCTGTTACGAAGATCCCCAGCGCGGCGGTCGCGTGCTGAACTTTCAAGTGCCGCTCAACGCGCCCGGCGTGGAGATTATCCGCAACTACGATACCATGAGCATACGCGCTTCGGCCAGCCACGATGTGGTTTGGAAGGACGTTCTGGTTCCCGTAGAGGCGGTAGTGGACCGCCCCGTGCGCACCTGGGATCGCTTCAACAACATCTTCTTTGCCTGGTTCTCCCCGGCCATCTCGGCTTGCTATCTGGGCATCGCGCGGGCTGCGCGCGACTACGCCATCGCCAAGGTGCAAAAGCGGGTGCAGAAGCCCTTCGACCAACCCATGAGCCACTACCCGGGCAATCAGATTCTGGCCGGTGAGATGGAGGTGGAATTGCGCGTGGCCATGACCATGCTGGAGGCTACTGCGGCCAAGATGAGCAGCGCAGAGGTTCGCGCCAATCCCCCGGTGGAAGATTTGGTGGCCTGCCAGCGCTATTGCACCGAAACCGCCATCACTATTGTGGACAAAGCCATGCGCATGGCCGGTGGAAGTGCCATCGTACGCAAAGAGCCTCTGGAGCAGCACTACCGCGATGTGCGCGCTGCCATCATTCACCCGCCATGGTCGGGCTATGAGGGCGCCGCCATGTTGGGCAAACTGATCTTTGGAATTCCCCTGGATCAGATCCCGCGCTGGGTTTAAATCAGCCGTAGCCAGGCGATTATGCTTTTTATCGGTTTATAAGACGATTTTTATTGTTATCGTTTTATTACACGATACTTGACTATATCGTTTTTTAAAGCGATATTTGCTCCATGATTGCCGTGATCAGTGGAGACATCATAGGCTCGCGCAAGCTCGAAGACCAGCAGCGCTGGATAAAACCTTTGCAGGAATTGCTGCGCGAACTGGGTCCCAGGCCCCGCTTGTGGGATTTCTATCGCGGAGACAGCTTTCAACTCGAGCTTTCCAATCCGGCCGAAGCGCTGCACAAAGCCCTTCGCATCAAAGCCTGTGTAAGATCCATAAGCCCTTCGCCCGAAAGCAGAACTCCCCTACTGGACGTGCGCATGAGCATAGGCATAGGGGAGAAAACCTATTCGGCCCGCCGAATCACCGAAAGCAATGGGCCGGCCTTTGTGCGCTCCGGCGAACAATACGACCTGTTGCGAAAGGAAAAACGCACTCTGGCCCTGCGATCGCCCTGGCCCGAAGTAGACGAAGTGCTCAACCTCTGCCTCCGTCTGGCCTGCATGAGCCTTGACCAATGGAGCATCAATTCGGCGGAACTGGCCGGCGCTGTGCTGAAAAATCCCCAACAAACCCAGGAACAGTTGGGGGAATTTCTGAATATTGAGCAGAATTCCGTAAGCGATCGCTACAAGCGGGCCAACTTGTCGGAAATCCTTGATCTGGAAAAATTCTTTCGCAAAAGCATCGCTCAGCGCCTGAAATGAATACCCTTGTAGCCCTGGTTTTCGCGCACCTGGTCGGCGACTTTCTGCTTCAGAGCAAAGCCTGGGTGGAAGCCAAAGAGCGCCGCAAAGCCGCTGCCTGGCAACTGTGGGTTCACGTTCTGCTGCACGGTCTGCTCGCCTTGTGGGCCCTCGGCAGCCTGCAGGTCTGGCCCCTGGCCTTGCTCATCTCGCTGAGCCATCTGCTCATCGACTCCGCAAAGCTCTATGCCCCCAAAGAAGGCCGCCAAACCGCCTGGTTTCTGGGTGATCAGGCCGCGCACTTGCTGGTCATATTGGCCGTTTGGGTCTTTGGGGTGCAGCAAGACCCCTCCCTCCTCATCTCCCTCTTTCGCAGCGAAACGCTCCTGATCTACGCCACGGCGCTCTACTTTTTGATCCAACCCGCGGGGCTGATCATGGCTATCGTTATGGAGCCCTGGTCCTCCGCTCTGCAGGAAGAGAACAAATCCTCGCTGAGCAATGCTGGCAAGATCATCGGCATGCTCGAAAGGGTGCTGGTCTTCACCTTCATCATCACATCTCATTGGGAAGCCGTCGGATTCCTGCTCGCCGCCAAATCCGTCTTCCGCTTTGGCGACCTGAGTCAGGCCGGGCAACGCAAACTCACCGAGTACATGCTCATAGGCACCCTGATCAGTTTTGGTCTGGCCATAGGAGTAGCGCTGTTGGTGCAGATGATTATTTGGTAATACTCCCTTAAAATATATAAACTTCCTTACACTAAGTGTATGAAAAAACAACAAGCCAATCTCCGGTATAAAAAAACCCTTGATTACCTGAGCAAACACAGCAGCAAGTCTGAACGCATACTCGATCTCGGAACGCCAAACCCATTCTCCGAGCTCATGAAAGCCGAAGGCTACCAGGTGCAAAACACGCAAGGCGAAGACTTTGATGCTGAATTCGATAAAGTAGCAGCCTACGACTTCAACTGCATGACCTCATTTGAAGTCTTCGAACACCTTATGGCGCCCTACAACCTCCTCAAGGCACTTCAACCAAAGAATGGCTCCGACATCAAACTAGTCGCATCAGTCCCCCTCAACGTTTGGTTTTCCAAAGCCTATTGGAACAAACAAAACGAATGGGACCGCCACTACCACGAATTTGAACCCCGTCAGTTTGACTGGTTGCTGGAGAAAACCGGCTGGGAAATTATCCACAAAGAAACCTGGACTTCACCCTCCCGGATCGCACTGGGCATAAGACCCGTTTTGCGCTTGTTCTTCCCGAGCTACTACTTTGTAACAGCGGTTAAGCGGGGGTGAGCCGCCCCCCCCCATCCACATTTTTTGTCTCTGACTTTTCAATTTTTAAGACACGTATTTTAGATCGAACCAAATGCACCACAACGGGATGGCTGTTTCTGAAGGCGCATACGAAGCGTACGCGAGGCTGACGACACACTGCCCAGAACGACATTTTGCACGGGATGGTATATGCGTTTTTAGAAACCGTATTTTATGGGTCGTGCTTTTTTTTATAAGTCTATCTCTAAGCAAGCGATGTCAGAATAGGTATCATCTAAGATAAATGCTTTGATTGTCTCAGCATGTTTTTGGAGAATTGATATCAAAGCATCGGTCTTTGTATTCCCGATTCTAAGCCAAACTACCTTGGGTGGATGTCCGTAAAGCGTCACCAAGTCGTAAAAATCCGCATCAAATGTAACAATTGTATAATTTTTTTCTTTAGCAAAATCCCATAATTCTCGATCGCTTTTGTTTTCCAACTTTAATTCACGTACTTGAACGCATTCAGGAAACAACGGTCTAAGATTGGTAGCCACTCTAAAAGATATGTTCTGGTCGAAGAGTAGTTTCACGAAGCAATAAGAATTTTATGCTCTCTGTCAGCTGCGTATGATAAGGCTGCCTGTAAGTCGTCAACTGTTAACTCAGGAAAATCCGCAAGAATCTCCTGGGTACTCATACCTGATGCAAACCAACTTAATATGTCATAAACGCTAATCCTCATCCCGCGAATAGTCGGTCTACCAAATCGCCTTTGCGAGTCGATGATTATCCTTTCTGAATAGTGTTTCATAATGCTAAGTTAACCAAAAATGCCTGTAGTTACTATATGGCGCGTTTCAGGCATGACCCATAATGGATAACGGTTTCTGAAGACGCATATGAAGCGTACGCGAGGCAGACGATATACTGTGCGGACGACATTTTGCACGGGATGGTATATGCGTTTTTAGAAACCGTATGTTAGCGGCTGCTCTGCCTTAATCAATTAGATAAAGTAAATTATTCAGTGTCCTAGTTCAATCGAGAGAGTACTCTCGACCTTAAAATCCCTTATCCTATGGTCGTCATTAAAAAATTGTCCATTGATATGTCTCTTAATTGGATAATATAAATCTTTTGGAAACACACCCTGTTCAAACCGTTGTAAAGTTTTATAACTATTGGCGATACTAAACAATCCCGAAAATTCATTACGTCCTGGTCGTAGTACCTTAATATCGGAAAAATGCTGCGTTATCCTATGTTTAGTTTGTCCAGAAACAGGTATCTCAGACACTAAAAAAAAATCTTTAACATAAAATGTTCTAATGTTTCTAATTGTGTTATGTGAATTGGATTTTAGATCTTCTGAAGTTGGACTTCGATAGTATGTTGCTCTCGCCAAAACACAGATCGTCTGTTTAATACTTTTGAGATCTAAAAAGTAACCATCGTCTACTTTTATGGTTTTACTACTACTATAAACTCCGTAAAGCATTTCGGTGATCTCCTCGTCCGAATACTGGTTTATCTCAGCGTACTTTCCATACTCTAGAAAAGCTAATCCACTTGTGCTCGGTGATTGACGTATTTTGTTAATCTTCTTCCAAGGTAGTCTGATCTTGTCCATATCTAAAAGTTCTCTTGTGCACCAAAAGTAATTGATTCCTTATTGTCTAACGTACTTTCTTGTCAACATAACTCGCTGATCCGCATGTTATGACCCGATACTGTAGGTATAGTGCGGCAGAGTTGCCGCTAACACCCCGGTATGCGCAAGTTCCGATTTGCTTTCAATTTTTAAGACACGTATTTTAGATCGAACCAGTTTAAGGACGGTCTTCATCGCCATCGAAGTTCCGATTTGCTTTCAATTTTTAAGACACGTATTTTAGATCGAACCAAAGAGAGTCAATAGCAGCACAAAGAGCTTGTTCCGATTTGCTTTCAATTTTTAAGACACGTATTTTAGATCGAACCATAATGGAAGTGCTTATCAGGCAAGATACCGTTCCGATTTGCTTTCAATTTTTAAGACACGTATTTTAGATCGAACCTGTGGTTAGGGCTGAAACCGCTGTTTTATCGTTCCGATTTGCTTTCAATTTTTAAGACACGTATTTTAGATCGAACCTCACCTCTGCTTGACCTTTAAACGCATTATGTTCCGATTTGCTTTCAATTTTTAAGACACGTATTTTAGATCGAACCGCTTTAGGCAAGTAAGCCATCCGCCATGCAGTTCCGATTTGCTTTCAATTTTTAAGACACGTATTTTAGATCGAACCTGCTCCACGGCCCGATCCACGAGGTCAGAGGTTCCGATTTGCTTTCAATTTTTAAGACACGTATTTTAGATCGAACCGCGTTCAGGTTCTAAGCCCGGAGGAATACTGTTCCGATTTGCTTTCAATTTTTAAGACACGTATTTTAGATCGAACCTCTTATATTTCTGAGCATAAAGGCCTAGCCGTTCCGATTTGCTTTCAATTTTTAAGACACGTATTTTAGATCGAACCTCTTGCCATTTGATAACACTTGAGTGTTGGGTTCCGATTTGCTTTCAATTTTTAAGACACGTATTTTAGATCGAACCCTCTCGCTTTTTCGTATTCATACTGTGAACGTTCCGATTTGCTTTCAATTTTTAAGACACGTATTTTAGATCGAACCGCCTTTGTAGCCGACCAATATCATCTGATGGTTCCGATTTGCTTTCAATTTTTAAGACACGTATTTTAGATCGAACCCTCGTGGGAGCGGTAGCCGTTGGGCTTTGGGTTCCGATTTGCTTTCAATTTTTAGGCCCTTTGCCGTTTGTAGTGGGTTAGGTAGTTTTCGGGATGCAATCTACAGAACTGTTTACAGCGGCATTAGGCCTTCAGAAGCCATGGTACATTCGTGAGGTAAAATTTAATCAGGTGGGAAAATCTCCCCTGGAGCGCGAGTTGCACCT
>JBGSYF010000010.1:0-175573 GCA_041751015.1 Chitinophagales bacterium | reverse complement strand
GGAATCCGGGAATACTTCCAACATCGGGTAACCAATGGCTTTGCTGAAAACGTTAATCTTAAGATCCAACAGATCAAGAGAATCGCGCGCGGGTACGCAAACTCAACAAACTTTGTCAACATGATTTACTTTCACCTTGGCGGCTTAAAACTCAGCATACCCACTTTAAACAGCTAAGAGCCCTTTGTTTTTTATTCGCAAGTTGTTGGCTAACTCTGACCAATATGAAGAAGTGAAGAGGTTGCTGAAAGAGCGGAATTTGAAGTAGCTTGTTGGGCCCTGCATTGGGAAGGTGACACCCCAAGGATACAATTAGTCCAACAGACATGATAAGCACATTTGGAAATACGTTAAGTTGGATTTGTATAGTATTTTTGTTATCATCATGCAACAGAAAGGTTACTGACGAGTCGGTAAAAAATAATATAGAGACCGGGAGCGCTCAGAATCTCCAGGCATCCGTCTCCAATCAGCAGCCGTTATTCCCCCAAATCCACACCAACCTCAATGGCATGGTCCGGGAGTTTGTCAGGGCCATGTGTAGTACT
Organism: Chitinophagales bacterium; assembly: GCA_041751015.1. GTDB lineage: Bacteria > Bacteroidota > Bacteroidia > Chitinophagales > BACL12 > WGOA01. The sequence goes on along the minus strand of JBGSYF010000010.1, from coordinate 175,025 downwards.
CCCCATTCTTCCGACCAACTGGTCGCGCGTCCGGTAGCGGGAACAGTGCTTGTCGCTTTTATGCCGCTGAATGCATCCCGCCAAAATGTGTGCGGGAATCAGGTCGATAATTTGACGAAGCAACGGCCGGTGGTTATTTATATTCCTCTTGAAAAGCCCCATATGGTTAGATTATGTGGTAGGTACACCTAAGATAACCGGGGCTTTTCTCTTTTTTTAGTCAAAAAATTGTTCGGATAGTTCTGAGGAAAAATAGGTGTTAAATAAAACACCTGGCCGAAACAGCAAAAAAGAGATCAGAGCCTGAATTGAACCTCAACCGTACTTCCGCGGTCGCTGAAAATGACCAGATCAGACAATTGGCTCATGAGAAACACACCTCGTCCAGAGGGCTTTTCGAGATTTTCAGGAGCCGTGGGATCGGGTAGATTCGTGTAATCAAATCCTGTTCCCTGATCCCGGATCACAAAGGTCAAAACGCGCCGGTCAATTCGGGCCTGAACGTGCACCTTTTTATTGGCATCCAGAGAATTGCCATGGTGTATGGCGTTATTGACCGCTTCGGTCAAGGCAACAAGTATGTTGCCAAACAGCTCTTCCTGCACGGACAGCTCGGAGCAGATAGCATCTACGAAGGGTTCAACCTCTACAATGCTACGCGCCTGACTGGACAGGGTCAATTCATGTCTCTTGAGATCCGAAATCATGCTGTTATCTGTGGTTCGTGTATTCCCCTGGTTAAAGATCATCGAAAAGAAACGCTTTTTCAGGTACTTGTGAAAAATCGGGTGACCGAAAATAGTCTGCTGATTTCAATTGTGGAAAACCCATTGCCCTTCCATTCCACCTTACTTCCGGCATGAAATAGGGCAAACAATAGACTTTCACGTTGAAAACCAATGAATTCTGAAACAGCTAAACGCATGATCAGAAGTCAAGACCCTTCAAATACTCTTCTACTAATTCCCTATAATAGGGTTTCAGGTCAGCAGGAACAGTTTTGAACAAGTCAATTTCATCCTGTCGCTTTTTTAGGTATTCCTGTAAAGACGGAGGCAGTTCCCGGGGCAGTTCGTCAGCCGTTTCGCTCTTTCTCTGCGGGTCAATTTCGCGCTGTCTTAGCGCATCTTCAGCCTCCAACAAGCGCGTCATGATCTCCTGTTGTCTCATCAACAACTCGGAATCAAAGACCTTGTTGACCAGGTCTTCTTCGCTTTTCTCCATTTGGTCGCTGATCTCCTTGAGCTCTCTGGCCAGATCGCCCTGGTCCTGGGTGCCGTTCATTTGATTGCCCATCTCTTCCAGAGCCTTGCGTATGGCGGCTTGTTTTGCGGCCATTTGAGCGTATTGCTGCGCATTCAAAGGATTGCGCTGTCCGGGCTGCTGCCCCTCCTTGAGCTGTTGCATCTGCTTGTTGAGCTGATCCTGCAGCTTGCCCATATCCTTCATCTGGGCATCTGAAGGCTTGCCTTTACCCGGTTTTTGACACATTTGACTGCCGGGCATAGCGTTGGCCATCTGCTCCTGCATTTGGTCCAGAACTTCACTGAGCATTAAAGCCAGATTGTTCATGCTGGTCATGGTGAACTGCTGATCCACCCGGGCCTCTTGTAAACGCCGTTCACCAAGCTTGGCAATACTCTGATCCATATTCCGGTTCATTTCGGCCAATTCCCGTGTCACGAAGGAAGAAATTTCGAAAACCCGCTTGGCGAGCGCCATAAGGGAATCCTCCACCATTCGGGAATCCTCCCGGATCTTGAACTGTTGCTGAACAAGTTCCACATAACGGGGATTGTTAATTTGAACTCTGAGCAACTCATCCATAAGCTCCTCCTGATCAAAGCTCAAGCGAATCAGGTTGTCCAATAACTGCTGCAGCGACTCCATGTCTTCGGCCATCTGCTCTTCCTGCATATCAGACAAGGCGGAAGACAACTGCTGGGCCAGCTCTTCGAGCATCTCAGCATTTTCCTTCATCTGCTCTGATGACTGTTGTTGTTTCTGCTGACTCTGCTTGGATTTGCCCTGTTCCTTAGCATCAGAGCTCTCTTTCATCTGCTCAAGGCTCTCTTCCATGCCTTCCTCGATTTGCTCTGCAGATGGGTCGGTCTCCGGTAGTTCATTGGGTTTGGACAGCTCATCGTTGAGCTCCTGCATTTGCTTTAAGCCCTCGCTCAGCTTGTCAAATTCCTCTTTGAGCTTGTCTTGCTCCTGGGCCAAATCTTCCGGGTTGGCATTCGGTTCGGATGCCTTCTCGGCCAGCTCCTCCTGCTTTTGGCTCAACTCCTCAAGTTTGCTGATCAGGTCCTCCATTTTCTGCTCAAGTTCCAGTTGCTTGAACAGCTCCAACATCCGGTCCAGCTCATTTTCGAGCTGATCATCGCTCAACTCCATGTTCTGAAGCTCTTCCAGTCCCTTCTCCTTGGTCAGCTCTTCCAAAAGGCGATCCATCTCCCTGAACAGCTCCTTGAGTTCTTCACTCAACACATCGTCAAACATCTTCTGAAGCTGCTCCTGCTTGCGCATCAATTGCTCATCGTATTGCTTATAATCGCTTTGTTGCTTCAGATTTTCACTGAAACGCTCCTGAATGTCCTGAACATTCTGCTGGATCTGCTGCTGCTTTTCCAACAATTTTTCCAGGTTCTGGCGATCTTCCCAATCGGGTTCCTGCTTTTGCAGCATTTTCTCCCGCAGGCGCTCCAGATCCTTGCGACTCTCATCAATCTCGCTGAGCGTCTGCTGCAATTGAGATTTGATTTGCTCGTTATTGGCCTCGGTCATTTGCTCATAGGCTTCGAGCGTAGGCATTTCGAAGCTCATGGCAGCAGTACGGGCCGACTTGGAGCCATTGACCCCATCGTTGTCCCAGACCTCAAAATAGTAGCTCACCCGATCGCCCGGTTGCAGCTTGACACTGTTGAGATCCCAATTATAATTATAAGTAAGACGTTGTTGTGATGCGGCGATGGGTATGCGCTCTGTACCGCTTTGCAGGACCTGTTTCGCCCCGAATTGATCCGGGCTTTCCCAGCTCCAGACAAAATTCAGGTTGCGCAAGCCGTAATCATCGGAGGCCTCGCCCAGAAAATAGAGAAAGCGCTGATTGGTGGAATCGTTGAATTGCTCAACCCGAATCTCCGGGTATCGGTCGGGAATTGCTGCTATACGAAAAGCCATGCTGTCAGAAGCCGGGACTTGCTCATTGCCCAGCCCAATCTTATAGGCCTCATCCCGAATGATTCTGCGCTCGTAGTGAAATTCGTTTATGCCCCTCTGATCGGCATAGAACAAGCTATCCTCAAAGCGAAAACCCACCTGTGAGGTGTTGTCCGCGCGAATGATCCAGGTCAATTCCGTGCCCACAGGTACGGACAGATCACCCCGGCTGGGAATGATCTCATCAACCCTTCCCGTATAAGCCGGATAGTCGGCGTGCACCTCCATCAATTCTAACAGAGGTGAGGGCAGGGCCTTGAGGGTATAGGATCTGGATCGGAATCCGGCCGCTTCCAGGTGGAAGATGGCATCGGCAGCTATCTTGTGAAAGGTATAGCCGTATTGATGCGGACTGAGTTTCTGCATGCGATAGGGCACAGCGCTCTCCGCACTTTCAAGACTCAGCCAAACCTGATCGGGAAGCGCATCCCCTTCCAGCCTGACCTGCAGGAGAAAATCGCGGTATTGAATGGCCTCCAGAGGGTCGCTTTCCACCACAAAGCGAAAGGGAGCCTCCCGCTCAAAGACTTCTCCATTGCGAATCAGCCGGGCATTGCTCTCCCGGAGCACATTGGGCGCGGCAAACAGCAAGAACACCAGGGCAAGCACCGGAGGTAGGGCATATTTCAAGTAGCGCCGATTGCTGCTCAGATCAATGGCCAAAGAGAAGGGCACCGGCTTGATGGATTCAATCTTCTGATCAACCGAAGCGTAAATCAGGGAGGCATCTGCGCTGTTATCCGCCTGCTGACGCAATTGCAGAATATTGAGCAGACGGTCCTGCACTTCTTGGAAATGCGAACCAATCAGGCGCGCGGCGCCGGCATCGTCCAGGGTTTTACTCAGTCTGAAATAGCGCAGAAGCGGAAGCCCTACCCAATATCCCAGCATGATGAACGCGGCACCCATTCCCCCGAAAAAGAGCAATTGCCGCACAGAAGGGGGAAAGTAAAAGCGGTACTCCAGCAAACTGACCAGCAGATAAGCCGCCACAAGCGCAGCCAGGGAAAACAAAATTCCCCGGATGAGTTGATTGAGGTAGTACTTTCGGCGGAATTCCTCCAGTTTGGCGAGGAGCAGCTCGTAATTGCCGGTGGGCTTCATCATAGTCCTTTACGGGCGAAGGGCCGACGGGTTAGGGCCGGCTGACTGCCTATTCTCTAAAGATAAGCGTCTTAGGGTCATAAATCGGACAGCCAGGCCTTTTCCAGCCCAGGACTAAGTGTTAAATCGGGCATAGGGGGAAGTTCGGGAGGCCATTCGAACCGCTAACCAAGCGCGGTTAAACACTTTCGTGGAAACATTGGCTTAACATTGCCACAATATTTTAGCCGACTAATCAAGCCATTTTCTGGGCTGAAGGCGCGAATCGCCTGATCCGGAGCAGCAAATTCCGTTACCCGGTAAACGCATGGAGTTCTACGTACTCATCATCGGGCTGCTCTTTGTACTGGCCATTGTGGACCTGGTGGTTGGGGTCAGCAATGATGCGGTAAACTTCCTCAATTCGGCCATAGGTTCAAGAGTGGCCGGCCCCAGGGTTATTCTTGTGGTAGCCAGCGCCGGGATATTCATCGGGGCGACGTCCTCTGCGGGCATGATGGAGGTGGCACGGAGCGGCATCTTCAACCCGGGAGAATTCATGTTTGCGGAGGTCATGGTCATCTTTCTGGCCGTGATGCTCACCGACATCATCCTTCTGGATGCCTTCAATACCGTGGGTTTGCCGACCTCAACCACGGTTTCCATTGTCTTTGAGCTGCTCGGCGCAGCGGTGGCGATTGCCCTGATCAAGATGTTCAATGACCCACAGGCTGTTCAGTCTCTGAGTCACTACATCAATCAGGAGAAAGTCGGGGAGATCATCATGGGCATACTCTTGTCCATAGTTATCGCCTTCAGCGCCGGGGCTCTGATTCAGTATGTCGCAAGGGCCCTTTTCACCTTTGAGTATGAACGGCATATCAAGGGAATAGGAGTGCTCTGGTCGGGCATAGCGCTGACGTCTATCAGCTATTTTCTCCTGATCAAGGGATTGAAATCTACCGGCTTAGTGCCCCCGATTCTGTTGGAGTGGAGCGAAGAGCACCTGGTACTTTTTCTCTTGGCTGCCTTCAGCCTGATGACCTTGCTGTCCTTTTTGCTTCAGCGAAGCGGAATGCCCATATTCCGAATTGTTGTGCTCGCGGGGACTTTCGCACTGGCCATGGCCTTTGCCGGCAATGACCTGGTCAATTTCATCGGGGTGCCCCTGGCCGGATTTGAAGCGTACAAAACCTGGTCTGCCTCCGGGCTTGGCGCTTCTGAGCTTTCGATGCAGAGCCTCGCAGGGGAGTATCCTGCGCAAACAGCCTTGCTTTTTGCCGCAGGAATGGTCATGGTGCTGACCTTGTGGACCTCCCGTAAGGCCCGTTCAGTAACCGAAACAGAGGTCAATCTGGGCCGGCAGGACGAGGGTTCTGAGCGTTTTGAGTCCAATATGATTTCAAGGGGAATTGTCCGGACCATCACCCGCTCGGCTGAGTTGAGCAGCAATGCCATTCCACCTACCTGGAGAAGTTATATGGAAAGCCGCTTTCAGCGCAGTGTGCCCTTGGCGCGTCTGGAACTGACGGATGAACCCTCTTTTGACCTGGTCAGGGCATCGGTGAACCTTACAGTGGCCAGCATTCTGATCGCCATTGCCACTTCGTTCAAACTCCCTCTTTCCACCACCTATGTCACCTTCATGGTGGCCATGGGAAGCTCCTTGTCGGACAGGGCCTGGGGAAGAGACAGCGCAGTTTACCGGGTTTCCGGGGTGCTGTCGGTAATCGGTGGATGGTTTGTCACCGCACTGGTGGCCTTTGTGGTAGCGGCACTCGTAGCGGCACTCATCTTTCAATTTGGCTCGGTGGCCATAACCGCGATCGGCCTCCTGGCCGTGATGTCTCTGGTCTTGAGTTTCCGATTTCACGCCAGAAAGGAAAAGCGCAAGGCCAGTATTGAAGAGGCTCACAAGGCTTCGGTAACCATGAGTTCCAGGGAGTTGGTGAGCCAGGTGCAACAAAACACCGCGGATACTCTGGAGGAAATTGCCCGCGTTTACCACATGGCAACCGATGGGCTGTGCAGAGAAGATCAGGTTCGTCTGAAAAAAGCCAGCCATGCCATCAGGGCGCTCAATCGAACCCGCCACGATTTTCGCCAAACGACCTATCACGCTATCCGCAAAGTCCGGGAAGAGGGTTCGGAGGGTAGCAGGGCGCTTTTGTTGAATGCCGATCTGGAAAAGGACATCCTTCAGAGCAGCATCTTACTGGTGGAATTGACGCGTAAACACGTTGATGATGTTCTCCTTCCGCTTCTACCGGAGCAGCAGCAGGCATTGCGCGAATTAGGGGAGGAGCTCAAGGCCTTCCTGGAAGATTGCGCTTCTGCTATACGAAGTGCCAATTTCAGTCAGCGAAAGGCTTTCAAGGGTAAAAAACAGCAGTTGTTGCTCCGGGTCGAAGGGCTCATTACTGAGCAATCCGCCGGGATTAAAAAGCAACAGTACGGCTCCCGCAATAGCATCTTGTTCTTCAATTTCCTGCTCGAATCCAAGGACATCATTGCAGTGGCTTTCCGTTTTGTAAAACTGCACAACCGCCTTCAGAAGACCCTTGATTCCGGGCAATCCGATTCGCTGATTTCAGCATCGGACGACGGGGAAGAAGGGGATTAGGGAAACTGCGCTGATTGCTGTTACTTCCCGCGCTTCCCCGGCGTTTCACGATCTGCTGATGACGAGTTAACTTGATGCGGAAATGAGCACCTTAGCCCTTCCCTTTCGGGTGCAACCCACAGAGCTCGCCTCTCTTCACCGTGCTGCCTGGCCTGACTGGTCTTCGGAGCTGCTGCTGAAGTACGGGGCATTGTTGTTTGAAGGTTTCAACCTCACTCAGGTCGAAGACTTTGAGGAATTCGCGTTGCAGCTTGATCCCCGCTTGTTTGATCAGTATCGCGGGACTGCTCCCCGAAATGCGCGCACCAGATATGTGTATTCTTCAACCGAACTTCCTGCGCACCTGCCCATACCTCAGCACTTGGAGATGAGTTTTTTGCCCGGAGCGCCCCGAAAGTTGTTTTTCTATTGTCAGACAGCACCAAAGAGACATGGCGAAACACCGATTGCCGATTTTCGGGCCGTCTATAAAGCCCTGGATTCCGAAGTCAGGGAGGCCTTTGAGTTGCGTGGAATTCGGCATGTGCGCAACTACAATCCCCCGGGAAAACACATGGAAATCGATCTGTCTAAGCTCAAGACATGGGACAAGGTCTATGGCACGGACGACCCGGTAGAAGTTTGCCGCAAGTGCCGGAGCGAGGGACAGGAGTTTGAATTGCGAAAGGACAATAGTCTCAAGCTGATCAATCGGGGTCCCGCGGTCAGGGAGCACCCCCTGAGTGGAGAGAAGGTGTGGTACAACCACGCCCAGGTCTTTCACCCGGAAGGTCCGGTTTTGGAAGCCGAGAAGATCGCCAGGCGCCAAGGGGGGATCCGGCAACGCGCTTTCAGTGTGTTTCTGAGAACATTTCACCAGTTAACCCAGCCCTTTTTGAAGGATGAATACAGGGGAACTCAGGTGACTTTTGGCGATGGCTCTGCCATTCCCGTCAGATACATCCGTCACCTGCAGGATGTCATCTGGGATCACATGGTCTTTTTTCCTTGGAAAAAAGGGGATGTGTTGATGATAGACAATTTCGCAGTGGCTCATGGCCGCATGCCCTTTTGGGGCCCGCGTGAAGTACTTGTGGCCTGGACGGATTGATGAATGACTTTCGGCAACAGTGCGGCGTGAATAAAATCTTGCTATGTACTTTAAACAAGGCTACTTCAGCCGTGCTTTTCTCTTCAAATAGCATAGTTTTGTCTAAAGTGGTTGGTTCTTTAAACTCAATGTCGTAACTTTGATGTTTAAACATTGATTTTGGCAACACGTTCTGTTTCGGTGAGTACAAGCAAGAAGACCAAGGCGGCTGCACCTGCCGGGCGCAAGAAAGCTGCCGAAAAATCAGTCAAGTCGGCCCCGCTCAGCAAGACGGCTGTAAAATCTCCCGGGCGCAGCAAGACAGTCAAAGCGGTTACTGCTCGTGTGGTGACCAGTATAGCGCAGGAGATCAAGCAGGTTAAGCCTTTCAATTCTCCGCAGCACATGGCTATAGTAAACCTCATGTTTACTTATGGCTGGGTGACGGAGTGCATCCGGGATTTGCTGCAACCCTTTGGACTCACTCTTCAACAGTATAATGTGTTGCGCATACTGCGCGGGGCAGGTGGCCCCATAAGCACCTCTGATATACGCGATCGCATGTTGGACCGAATGTCGGACACATCAAGACTAGTGGACAGATTGGAGAGCAAGCGCTGGGTCAGCAGGCGGGTTTGCCCGGAAGACAAGCGCCTGGTTGATGTCAGTCTGACCGCGATCGGCAAGCGCAAATTGAAACAGGTTGACCTAGTAGAAGCGGATATGCAGCGCATTGCAGAAGGACTTTCCGCAAAGGAAGCCGAAAAACTCAGCCAGCTTCTCGATATCATGAGAAGTTCAGTCGGGGATACCTGATTCAAGCTCCTGACAGCCCGAAAAACCTACAAAAGCGACAATGAGGTCGGAAAACATTCCCATTTCAAGTGAAATTAATGTTTAAACATTGAACCATTAAACCTCCTCCATTGTTAACCACAGCAGAATCCTAAAAAACTAAAATCAAACGCTATGAAAAAGTTCACGTTAATCGCCCCATTATTCGCCTTTGCTGTGATGGCTATGTCCTTCACCCAACCTGGTTCCGCAGCAGCAGAGTCGCTGAAAGTCAATCCTTCCAACAGCGAATTGACCTGGAATGCGCGAAAGGTAACCGGCTCCCACGAAGGCACGGTCAACATCAAAACCGGATCGCTGGAATTCAACAACGACCTGTTGTCCGGTGGCTATTTTGAGATTGATATGAATACCATCACCGTCACTGACCTGAGCGGAGACAGCAAAGGCAAACTGGAAGGACACCTGAATTCAGACGATTTCTTTGGCGTCGATCAATACCCCACTGCTATGCTGCGCATCACCAAGGTAGCCAGCATGGGCAAGGATGGGGAGTATCGGATTACCGCCAACGCAACGGTAAAGGGTGTTACCAAGGAAATCCGCTTCAACGCCAATGTGGATCAGGCAAGCGGAACCGCCAAAGCGGAGATTGTTCTTGATCGCACAGACTTCAATGTGCGTTACGGATCGGGTAGCTTCTTTGACAATCTGGGTGACAAGACCATCTACGACGAGTTCACCCTCAATGTGAAATTGAGCTTCGCGCGCAGCTAAATCGCTGTTTTACAAGCCATTACTCAAGGGGCTGTCTACTATAGACGGCCCCTTTTTTATGTCATCTCACAGGTAATCGTAAACTATCGCCACAATTTTCCTCATTTTTGTAAGTTCTGCTGCGGAGCGTTCAGTGCGCTTAACTCTACAATACAAAACGATGAATCGCACCATACTGACCTCTTTCCTCAACCTCAACCGCTTAGTATCGGTATTGATGATTTTTCTACTCCTGAGCAAGGGACCTGCTTACGCGCAAAGCGCGCCTTCTTCATCAGAGGCACCAAACTTGGATTTTTTGATTGGGACCTGGTTCATCGCCGAGATGAACGTGCATGAAAATTGGGAAAAGGATGGTGCGGGCTACAAGGGAAGGGCTTACTACAAGTTGAGCGACGGCTCTGAGAAGCCTTTCGAAACCTTTAAGGTTCATCTGGACAAGGGCATTTGGCACTATACAACAGACGTCACTGGTCAAGGAGTAACCAGCTTTGCCCTGGTGGAAAAGGGCAATAAACTGGCAGTCTTCAGCAATCCGGAGAATGACTTTCCCTCCAGCATCACCTACTTTATGGAAGAAGGGGTGCGCAAAGTGAGGCTGATGGGCAGCGAAGGGGAACAGATGCACGACATGGTCTTTGAACTCAAGGATCAAAGTAGCCCGGCAGCCGGGTCTGCCGGAGGAAGTGCTGCTGGAGGCTCCGCTCTTGGATCGTACTGCCAGGTGTCTATTGGCACCAACAATCTTCTGGAAAACTCCGCCTTCTATCAGAAGCTCGGGTTCAAGGTAGTCTCCCAGGACAATGATCCCTGGCCATGGATCCTGCTGAGTGATGGATCCGTCCATGTGCAACTGAGCGTTGACGGCATGGAATACTTTGGTATCAATTATTACAACAAGGACTTGCCAACAACGGCTGCAATGCTCAAGGATAAAGGGGTGGAGTTCTTCATGGAAAGCAACAGCCCCTGGCCCCTGAAAGTCATGGAGGATCCCGATGGTCGCTTCGGCATCGCTCTGATCGGTTTTGCTGCGTCCTATCCGCCAATTCCACCCATGACCAAAGGCAGTCTCGGAACTCTTGGAGAGATTGCCATCCCGGTTACCAACTTCGATACTACCTCGCTGTGGCTGCAACAACTCGGCTTCACGAGCCAGGGCAAACAGAGCAGCCCTTACACCTGGGGCATCCACACCGACGGTCTGATCAGCATCGGCCTGCACCAAAGCGACCATTTTGACAAGCCGGCGATCACCTATTTCTCGCCGGACTCCCAGGAGCTTATCAAGCGGCTAAAAGCGGCCGGAATGGAGGTTGAAAATGCTATGCCCGGCTCTGCTGGAGAGATTCAACACGGCGTGATTTACTCGCCGGATGGGTGGCCTGTTAACATTTTCAACGGTTCTTTGTAAGGAGGCATCCTGCCTTCTTTCCATGTTGCTGACTACTTTCTTTGTCCGTCATTCTGCGCTTTGCCTTCTTACAGCCGCCCTCCTGCTCGGCAGTTGTGCCTCACCGGGTTTGCTTTCTTCGGTGGACTACCGCAAGGGTAAACCGGTAAAGAACATTGTCCTGATTGTGGGCGATGGAATGGGCATTTCTCAAGTCAGCGCATCGATGTATGCCCGGGACAACGTGAGTGTCTTTGAGCAGTTTCCGGTCAGCGGTCTGATCAAAACGCATTCCTCCGATCGCCTGATTACGGATTCTGCATCGGGAGCAACAGCTTTTTCAACCGGAAAGAAGACCTATAATGGAGCTATAGCCATGGATGTCAACCGGCAGCCGCTCTACACCATCTTCCAGGAAGCCGCCGATAGGGGATACTCAACGGGTGTGGTGGTCACCTCTACCATTACCCATGCCACTCCGGCAGCCTTTTATGCACACAATGAGAGCAGGAATCACTATGAAGCCATCGCGGCAGATTTGGCGGTTTCGGAGCTCCAGGTAGCTATAGGCTACGGCCGGGAACAATTCACGGAACGGGCTGACCGACGCAATCTGATTCCGGTCATGGAGGAGAGGGGTTTTGCGCTTTCTGATCGCCTGGAGGACGTCAGGGTAAGACGCAATCAACGCCAATTGGTACTGCTGCCGGGCATTGATCCGCCTCCCTTCGACCAGAGACCAAAGGATTTCCTTAAACGAGCCTCCCTGCTTGCGCTGGAGCAACTCTCCGCGTCCCGCAAACCGTTTATTCTTGTGGTGGAAGGGTCGCAGATTGATTGGGCGGGACACGCCAATGATCAGGAATACCTGCTCGGTGAAATGGCGGATTTTGAAGAGAGCGTGGCCGCCATTCTGGATTGGGCGATGAATGACCGGAATACCCTGGTCGTGGTAACCTCGGATCACGAAACAGGGGCCTATTCCATCACACAGGAATTGTCCGAATCACCGGGTTTCAGCGGCAGCTTTGCTTCGGGTCAACACAGCGCTACTATGGTGCCAGTTTTTGCCGCCGGTCCTGCGGCAACTCTTTTTTCGGGTATGTACGACAATACGGATATACACAGCAAGATGCGCCGTGCTTTAGGCTGGGAATGATTTGATCAGGGCTCGTAGTGATCGTCAGCCCGATTTTAAAGACAACATCTATGTATTTCATCCCTCGCTTGACTCATTAGCAGAGCGAAACACTCATATACTAGCTTAGTTTTTTTAAACAGTATACTAAGTAATAAATTTTTTAATTCTGCTTATTTGTGTGATAGCATTACTATTATTGTTGTATTGCGATAGCAATACTATCATTGATTCAGGTGCAGCTTTTTGACGCAACGGGCCGAATGGTCATTGCACAGGCCGCCAACGGGACGGTACACGAAATGCCACTGAGCACTTTGCCTAAAGGGATGTACATGGTCATTGGGTTGACCGCTGAAGGCGAGAAAATGAGCAGCTCGATCATGCTGCAGTAAGAAAATCGAAGGTGCTAATCAGAAGAGCGAGCTCAAACTCGCTATTCAGGCCTGATACGTATAGATATCTCGTTAAAGGGGGTCATTCGAAGGGATGGCCTCCTTTTTTAGCCATAACAATCGTAATATTGCAATGTAGCGCAAGCTATTTAAAACACCGGATCAATGGGGGTATCTAAAACCGAGTTGTTCACCGAACAGCAAAATGAAATTGCCGTTTTGGCCAAGGCGCTGGCACATCCGGCGCGCATCGCCATTCTTCAGCATTTAATCAGCGCCCGGCAATGCATCACGGGCAATCTGGTGGATGTTATAGGCCTGGCACAGCCCACTATTTCCCAACATCTCAAAGAGCTCAAAGCAAGCGGATTGATCAAGGGCTCTGTCGAAGGCAATTCGGTATGCTATTGCATTGATCCGCAACGTTGGGAAGCTGTGCAAAATATTCTCGGGCAGCTTTTCAGTGACTACAACAGCGAGCATTCATGTTGCTCATAGACTAACAACACAAATATTTAATATTCTCTAAATGTCATTCTTTGATCGCTATCTCAGCCTATGGGTAGCTCTCTGTATAGTTGTTGGCATTGCCATCGGACAGTTCCTGCCCATTGTCCCCGAAATGCTTGGCAGGATGGAGTACGCCAATGTATCCATCCCCATTGCGGTGCTGATCTGGATCATGATCTTTCCCATGATGCTGAAGATTGATTTCGGCTCTGTGGTGAACGCCATAAAGATGCCCAAAGGCATTGCGCTGACCACCATAGTCAACTGGTTGATCAAGCCTTTCACGATGTTCGGCATTGCCTGGCTTTTCTTTTATGTGATTTATCAATCACTTATTCCCCGTGAACTCGCTAGAGAATATCTGGCGGGCGCTGTCTTGCTGGGTGCCGCTCCATGCACAGCTATGGTCTTTGTCTGGAGTCAATTGACCAAGGGCAATGCTGCCTACACGCTGGTCCAGGTAGCCGTTAATGATTTAATTATACTTGTTGCATTTATTCCAATTGTCACTTTGCTGCTCGGCATCAGCGGCATAGCCATTCCCTGGAATACCCTGTTTCTCTCAGTGCTTTTGTTTGTGGTGATACCTCTTTTGCTCGCCGTAGTCAGCAGACGCGTAATCGTCAGGAGCAGGGGGATGGCTTACTACCAGGAAGTCTTTCTGCAAAAGTTCACCGGCACCACCATCGCGGGTTTGTTGCTCACCCTCATCATCATCTTTTCTTTTCAGGGCGAAAGGATTCTGAGCAGTCCATTTAACATTCTACTGATAGCCATTCCACTTATTCTTCAAACACTGATCATATTTGCCATCACTTACTTTGGGGCATTTAAGATGAGACTTCCACACAACATCGCCGCACCGGCGGCCATGATTGGTGCCAGCAATTTCTTTGAGCTTTCCGTAGCCATCGCGATCGTACTTTTTGGCGTCAACTCCGGGGCTACCCTGGCCACAGTTGTCGGAGTGCTGGTTGAAGTTCCCGTCATGCTTACCCTGGTGCGCTTTGCCAACAGCACCAGCAACAGGTTCAAGGCAGTCGCTTAAATCAGCGGAACACTGTTTCCATTCGCGAAGCAGACTCCTCAATGATCTATGGGTTCTATGTGCACCAGCACATCGGAGATCTGCGGAATACTGTGCTGCAAATGGTCTTTGAGCCGATGGGCAATCTGATGACCTTCACGCACGGCAAGCCCCCCATCGACCATGGCGTGTAAGTCAATCAGATAACTCATGCCTGTTTTGCGTATATGACATTTTTCTGTATCCACCACCCCTTCGACCTGAATGGACAGAAGACGGATCTGGTCAATCATATCCTGGTGAACCTGTTCATCCATCACCTCGCTCAGAGCGGGGCGAAAGATGTGATAGGCGTTATAGAGGATCAGGCCAGAGGCAAACAATGCAGCCCAGTCATCGGCCGCCGCATATAGCCCACCGCTGAGAACGGAGATACTAATGCCCAGAAAGGCAGCAGCAGAAGTCAGGGCATCACTGCGATGGTGCCAGGCATCGGCCTTAAGCGAACTGCTGTGGGTTTCCAGACCTCTTTTTTGAACCCAGCGAAACAGTCCTTCCTTGAACAACATCACGCCCAGCAGTACGAGCAGGGTGAAGGAAGCCGGGGCCTGATGAGGGGTGCGGATATGATGTATGCTCTGAAAGGCAATCAATGCAGCGGAGAGAATCAGGAATCCCACCACCACAAAGGTGATCAGGGATTCAGCTCTGCCGTGTCCATAGGGGTGGTTTTCATCAGCGGGCTTAGATGAGTAGCGCAGGCCGAGATAGACCAGAAAGGAACTCAAGGTATCGGTCAGCGATTCTATGGCATCCGCAATCAGGGCAAAGGAGTGTCCGAATAAACCGGCAATCGCCTTGATCAGACCCAGCAACAGATTGCCTGCCATGCTCCAAAGACTGGTGTTCATGGCCCGTTTATGGATGTCTGGGCGGCTCATGATGCGGAGAGACAAGTTAAGCAGTGAAGACTGCTCCGGCTTATCCTTGTCCGGATTTTCAATAGATTAGAGCATGAAAGCTTTTATTCCTACCATGGCCTGCCTGCTTTTTCTCAGTTTGCTGGCCGCTTGTGCCCCCGCACCCTTTTGCGCTGATCCAACTTATGGAAGCACCGTGTATGGATTCTTCGGGGGCCTGGTTCACGGTCTGGTCTTTCCCATCGCCCTGATCGGAATGCTCTTTGGAGCGGACAGCGGCCTGTACGCCTTGAATAATACCGGATTTTTCTACTGGCTGGGTTTCCTGATCGGCTTTGGTCCTTTGGGTATTGGCGTTTTCCGTTTTGGCAAGGGTTGAGGACCGGAGAACGTGCGCCCTATACCAGACTATGCGCTCTTTTTGCAGTCCAATTGAGTAAAGGCGAAATGCCGAAGTAGCTCGACGGCAGGCTTGAGGTTGCGGCCACCTTCCACCTGAATGTCGGTTAGACGGGGCAGGTGCAGGGCGAAATAGATTTGATCTTTGGCCATTTCCATCAGTGTTGTGGCCAGGGCCCGGGGATAGGGATATGCGGGGTCGATCTCCGCGATGATCTCCGAGATTTTCAGGCAAAGTGCCTTGTAGGTGGCGAAAAAGCCCTGACGGTTTTCCTCATCGACAGACTTGGTGTGATACACCTTGGTGGATTCCGCTACCACAATTCGGTGCAGGGCAGCCATGTCCACAAAGTCATTCTCAGGCTGGGTTTGGGTAGCATCCACCAGGATGGTCAAAACCTGCTCCAGTTTCCGGGAGGCTTCGGTAATGTTTCGGTTTTCCAACATGATCCTCAACAAAATCCAGGACCAATAGTAGGAGGAGAGGTAAACCAGAAAGAGGTGTTTGTTGGAAAAATACCGATACACGGAGGCTTCTGTGCTTTCCATACGGGAAGCCAGCTTCTTGAAGGTGAAGTCTTCAAAGCCGATCTCATCCATAAGGGCAATGCCATCGGTGATGATGCTTTTGCCTAGTTTGCTTTCCTGCGGGTCTCGCAAGTAGAGTTGCTCGCTGAGTTGAATCTTCAACGACAGCATGGCGGAGGGATCGAGATGATCCCGCGCTGCATATTTTCTATGCTGGTTTTCATCCTCCATGATCAGGTAATCCGGTCAATCAACGATTCTGCTTCATCTGATGGGCCGCTTTTGCAGATCGCGGTGCAGCCAGGGGAAGCGGATCAAGTGGTCTCAGCGTTTTGGGATCCAAGCCCTCCATCTCTACCAGTATGCTCCGCTCGTCAGCTGTTTGAATGAAATCTTCCAGGACATCGATGACATCGTCGTCGATTCTCCGCGCTGCCCTTCCGTCAATCTTAACCACGGAATTGGGTGGCAGCATCTTGAGGGCCATGGAC
The DNA here is from genome assembly GCA_041751015.1 of Chitinophagales bacterium. Taxonomy (GTDB): domain Bacteria; phylum Bacteroidota; class Bacteroidia; order Chitinophagales; family BACL12; genus WGOA01. Next base: position 158,655 of record JBGSYF010000010.1, on the reverse strand, counting down.
AAGCCCGCTTTGTGCAAGAAGGAAACATCTTCCACCAGGATGATGGTCAGCTTCTCAATGCCATCTTCTCCTACTTCATCGTGAACGAAGAATGGTGTGCGATAGTGGCGCATCAGGATAAAGAATATAGCCACGGCCATTCCCACCCCAATACCCACCAGCAAATCTGTTCTCAGGATCACAATTACCGTGATGGTAAAGGGTATAAAAACCCCCCAGCCGTGCCGGAATTGTTCGACAAAAATGGAAGGCTTTGCCAGCTTATAACCCACCATAATCAGAATAGCGGCAAGACTGGCGTAGGGAATCATATTGAGGATGCCGGGAATGAACAACACTGAAACCAATAAAAGTATCCCGTGAAAGAAGGCAGAAAGTCTACTTTTTCCACCCGATTGGATGTTCGCTGAGCTCCGAACAATCACCTGAGTGATGGGAAGACCACCGATCAGACCGGAAAGTACGTTACCCAGCCCTTGAGCCTTTAGCTCCCGGTTGGTCGGTGTCAATCGCTTATGAGGGTCTAATTTATCGGTGGCCTCCACACAAAGCAAAGTTTCGAGACTGGCTACCAGCGCCAGCGTGGCCGCGGATACCCACACCCCAATCCTGGTGATGGCACTAAAATCGGGCGTTTGAAACCCGCTGAAAAAGTCGGTAATGGAGGCCGAAATTGGCAGAGCAACCAGGTGCTCAGCGCTGACTTCCAGACTGCTACCCTTGAACATCTTTTGCAGGATAACGCCAATGACCACCGCAACCAAGGGGCCCTGAATGACCTGGAACAGAGCCTGACGCTTGATAAATTTAAGCTCCCAGAGAATCAGAATAGCCATGGAAACTGCGCTGATGATCAAAGCACCGGGGCTGAGCATTTCCAAGGCGCGTGTGATGGCCGAAAAAGTGGTCTCGCCATCGGGTTGGATAAAGTCCATGTCCCCTTCATAGTCGGAATCATAGCCAAGGGCATGGGGAATTTGTTTGAGAATGATGATCAGTCCTATACCGGCCAACATGCCTTTGATGACCGAAGCGGGAAAATAATACGCGATGATTCCCGCCTTCAGGTAGCCCAGAGCAATCTGCATGATTCCGGCCAATACCAGGGCGAGCAGGAAAGCCTCAAATCCCAGATCGGCGACAGCAACCAAAACAATGGCCACCAATCCGGCCGCCGGACCGCTAACCCCGAGCTGAGATCCGCTGGCCAGGACGACCACTGTACCGCCAATCACTCCGGCGATAATCCCGGAAAAGAGGGGTACTCCAGAGGCCAGGGCTATCCCCAGACAGAGTGGCATAGCCACCAGAAAGACCACCAAACCTGAAGGTAAGTCCTTTCGCCAATTGCTGAAAAAATTCATATGATGGTTAAGAGGTCTTTAGTGAGAGTCAAAATTAATAGTAAACCTATGATTTGAGTATGTGCTTACTATAAAAACCCGGACTATTGGCACTTATTAGGGGTATATGGCCACCAGATTGGGGTAAAAGGCCCCCATTTGGGAAAAACAAGCAGTTTAGCGGATACTTATGCAAGGCCCGCTAAGGGTCAGCTCCACTCCTTGATCTTCCAGGGATAGCGCTGGGCGTAGGCATCCATGACCATACTCAACAAGCGATCCCGCAGGGCATCAACATTCCGTCGCTGCTCGGCCGCAATGAAAACCACATGCTCATGGGTCTTTTGCATCCAGCTCCGCTCCAGCTCCTCCAGCATATTGCTCTTTACTTCAGCGGGCAAATATGGGTCGAAATGGCGCTGTTCATACAAATCCATCTTGTTGAAGACCACCAGGGTCGGCTTCTCGGAGGCCCCCAGCTCGGCCAAAGTCTGATTGACCACCGTCATATGATCCTCAAACTGGGGATGGGCTATGTCCACCACGTGAAGCAGGATATCCGACTCCCTGACCTCGTCCAGGGTTGATTTGAAGCTCTCCACCAGGTGGTGAGGAAGTTTGCGGATGAATCCCACGGTATCGGAAAGCAGAAAGGGTGTGGTGTGAATGACCACCTTTCGAACCGTAGTATCCAAAGTGGCGAAGAGCTTGTTTTCGGCAAAGACATCGCTTTTGGACAAGATTCGCATCAGAGTGCTCTTGCCTACATTGGTATAGCCCACCAGGGAAACCCGGATCATCTCCCCGCGGTTCTTGCGCTGGGTCTCATTTTGGCGGTCAATCTTGCTGAGCTGAAGCTTGAGCCGCGCAATGCGATCCTTCGCCATTCGGCGGTCGGTTTCAATCTCCGTCTCCCCCGATCCGCGCATACCGATACCCCCTTTAACCCGGTCAAGGTGAGTCCACATACCCCTCAGACGGGGAAGCAGGTACTGCATCTGCGCCAGTTCCACCTGAGTTTTGGCCTGCAGCGTCTGAGCCCGGTGGGCGAAAATATCCAGTATCAGCATAGGCCGATCCAGCACCTTGACCTTCAAGGACTCTTCGAGATTGCGCTGTTGAGAAGGGGAGATCTCATCGTCAAAGATGACCATGTCCACCTCGTGCTCGTCCACATAAGCCTTGATCTCTTCCAGCTTGCCCTTTCCGACATAATGGCGTTTATCCGGCATATCCAGTCGCTGCCAGAAGGTCTTCAGCGTAGTAGCACCGGCGGTTTCTGCCAAGAACTCCAGCTCATCCAGGTACTCTTCCATCTGCTCCTGTTGCTGGCTGCGCGTTACCAGACCGACCAAAACCGCTTTTTCGGGCTCAATAACTGGAATGGATTTGTTTTCAGTCATGTTTTCAGGTCCCGCCGTTCAACGGGTTCAATACAAAGGTAAGCCCGGCCTGCAGCGCGGACTGATCTTTTCTTTGATGAGGCCAGAAATCTGACAGCCATTGTGCTGCGCGATTGGCGCATCTTTACCGTCTATGGTTCGAAAGGCGTTCTCCGGCCTGCTCGTTTTGCTGGCTATTCTCACCCTGTCCTGCCGCAAGGACGGCGTCTTTGGCTGCAACAATGTGCTGGCCTTCAGTCTGAATGGAGAGGTGTTCAACGCGGTGCGATTCAGCAATGTCCTCTATCGGGAATTCGACTACTATAGTGGAGTAGGCTTCAAGTCCCTGGTGATCGAAGCGGAAAATGCCGAAGGGGAGTTTTTCTTTCTGGAAGTGACGGACTTCAGGGAGGGTGCCAACGGGGTTTGCCCCAGCGTAGAGCCCTATTATGCCAATTTCTTCATCAATTACTGCGTCCCCGGAGTACCCTTTGCCTGCAACCAATACCGCGCCGAGTTTGAAGACCTACAGGGAAATGTCTATGCCCAGTCGGGAGATGCAGGCCAGTTGCTCATCACCTCCTGTACCGGGAATGGCCGGGTCAATGGCTCCTTCAGCTTTAACATGGAAGATTTCAGCACAGGCGCCGGGGGACTGTTGCAAAATGGATCATTTTCTTTGTGCTATATTGTTTTGTAAGTTGTCGGTCGGATGAGCAAGAAGAAAGGCAAAAAGCAACGCAACACGGGGGAAGGGCCTTCCGATAAAATCCAGGCGGTGCCCGATGAGCTGGCCATGCGCTTCATCGGGTTGTTGGAGCGTCAGATGCAGGCCAAGGACGAGCAGATTCGCATGTTGGATGCGCGTTTACAGGACGCCTTTGACATGCAGCGCGCCCTGGCCCTGATTGTCCGGCAATACGAGCGCCGCACGGGCATCTCTTCCGAAGTGCTTTGGGATCAGGTGCCCGAGGAGGAGATCAGTCGAGATTCTTCAGCGGATGAGGACCCAATTGGCGACCTGAGCGTTGCCGAGGCGGAAGAATCAAGCATCGAAGAGCAGGAAGACGCAGAAGAGGATCCAGAGCTTTCCATTGAGAACGAAGAGCAGGTTCATTCCCCCGAGCGCGAAGAACGGCCTTCTCAGGAACCGCAGGGCAAAGAGCCCCGATCCTTTGAGGACTGGCTGAGCAGCCGCGAATTTTAACCGCGCAGCAATAGTTTTTTAGACCTTGTCCGGCCTTCGCCCGGAAAGTCCGAATTTTCCTCCATGGTTGGAAGAGTGCTGTGGGTACAATTAGCGTTGGCTATCGTTGGTCAAGGTGTTCTGGCGCAGATTGCGCCCGGAACCTATGCCTCCGTCAACAGCTTTGAGAAAGTCTGCCTGCAGGTCGAAGAAGGCGGCCGCTTTTCCATGTTCAGCAGCAATTGCACCATAGACCGGGAGTTTGAGGGCATGTGGACCGGCAAGGGCGACACCTTGATACTGAACGGCGACAATGGGCCGGCTATGCACATCATCGGCGTAACGGAGACACCTGATCAAGCGGAAAGGGCCAGCATCACCCTGCGATCCTCCGATGCTCACTTGCTCAGCGCCATGACCCTGAGCACCCGACATCAAAAAGTTAAGGTAGCTGCAAGCGGAAAACTGGAGATGGAGCACCCCTTAGATACCATATGGTTTGGTATGGAGGGAATGGCCTCCGTTTTCTATGTGTCGGTTGATCCGCAGATTGCCGTGTTGAAGGCGGACATAGGTTTTATGCATTTGGACAAGCCCTCCCTGGTCAATGATCGCTGGCTTTTGAAAAAGAGAGAATTGCGCTATTTGCCCGGACCTCATTCGAACCGAAGTTCTGAGATAGCGCTCAGGCGGGGCAAGAAGTGCTTCTATAAACCATGAACAAAAAAAGAGGACGCAGATTCATTTAAATAAATTTGTTGCGTAGTCTTAAAGCTCCGATAAAAGGCATAGTTTTACTATAAGCAGAATAGTCAAATCCGAGCTGCCTGTCATTGTGGGCACTGTATATCAGGCTTTTAGGCAATATTTCGTCGCTTTGGGCATCTTTCTAAGCCCTGCTTTATTCAATGGCTGTCAATCCGGTTCTTCATCAGCGGATCTGGCATCTTACATAGGAGCCTATCAGGGTACCATCCCCTGCGCTGACTGCGAAGGCATAGAATATAGAATCCAACTAGGCGAAGATGGTCGCTACATATCAACCTCTCTTTATCTGGGCAAATCATCAGACCCTTTCAGGGCTGAAGGCGAATACAAGATGGATAAGCAAGAAAGAATAGTATTGAATCCAGGTATGGAGGATCAGCAGATGTTTCTCGCGGATGAGAATGGTCTATGGTGGCTGGATCAGAGCGGCGAGCGAATCAGCGGTAATCTATCGGCTCACTATCGGTTGAGCCGCAGGGCAGGCGTAAACTCTATCACCACAGAAAGTGCATCCGGATTCGGACAAAGTGCCAACTCAGGTATGGATCAAGAGACGGAAGGCAGCGATTTGTACATAAGAAAGTGGGAGGAAGGGATCGTGTTTTACGCGCTGGGTACCGAGCCATTCTGGTCACTGGATTGGTATAGAGACAAGGGTTGGGTATTCAAGACGGCAGATGGCTTTGAGTTAAAAATAAAGGAATTGAGTTTGACCGATGATACAGTAAACGGCTTCCGTGTTTACGCATCAGGCGACAAGGAGATTGGATTCAGTGTAGAGCTGACTCCCGAATCTTGTCAGGATGCAATGAGCGGTTCGCCTTTTGATTATAAAGTATTGATAAACATAAAAAAGGATTTGGCTTTAGAGCCGGTTCAATATGGGGGATGCGGCTCCTATAGCGCAGATCCCCGCTTGCACAACAACTGGAGCCTGCTCAGCATAGATGGACACACTTTAAATGTTACGGATTATCCCGCGGGCGAACCATACGCAAAACTAGATTTAGCTGCACACCGAGTCTATGGCTTTGATGGCTGCAACCGTTTTATGGGTTCCCTGGCTTTTGATCTGGGCAGTTTGAAGATTGGCTCACTATCTGGCACATTGATGGCCTGTCCGGATAATCTGATTGGATATAGTTCCTCATCAATAATATCGGATAAAACATTAGAATATCATTTTGGAGAAGATGAGCACCTTATTCTGCTCTATAATCAACGAGAACTAGTTAGGTATAATTTAATAGAATAAAAACCCCATTCGTATGAAAGCAAAATTGCTGTTATTTTTCTTCAGCGCCTTGGCTATTGGCGCAACTGCTCAGGTAGAAGTTACATTAAACCCACAAGTGGGAATAATTGCTGTGAGCATTTCACAAGAGCCCTCTACTTCAGGTATTAGAACCAACAACAAAGTTGGATGGATTGCAGGTCTGGATGCCCGCATTGGCGGCAGAGGCTACTTTCAACCAGGTATCATGCTGACCAGTACCAAAACGGTTTATCGTTTAGATGACAGCCTCTCCTTCAATGAAGAAGAGGTTGCCAGAACCAGTTTCAGACTGAAAGCTATGGGCGGTTATAAAGTCATTGAGAATGAAAACTTTAACCTACGTGTGGCTGCCGGTCCTACTTATGACATCCTGGTTAATGTGAAAAACGACGGAAACACAATCGTTGAAGATAATGCGTTTAGAAGTGGCCTTTTTAATCTTGATGCGGCAGTGGGTATAGACTACTATATTCTGTCTGCTGAATTCGGCTATACATATGGTCTAACTAACGCGTATCAGAATAATTCCAAGTTTAACCCCAGCGCAAAGTATCAGGGAATTTATGCTACGATAGGCCTTTCCTTTGGATTGACCAAGGCCTATTGATCGACTTGATAAGTTCAGGTTCTTAGGCGTGGTAGTATCCAACGCACAACCCAAGACTGTTCCGTGTAGTATTCCGTGCAAAGTCTGCAAAACGTGACCATTAGTCACACGTTCAGCATCTTGCCATCTACACGGAACAGTTCTTTTTTACTCAATATTGGTGTAAACCGCCTGGACGTCTTCGTCGTCCTCAATCTTGTCCAGCAAACGCTCAATGTCTTCGATCTGATCATCGCTGAAGGCAATCGGGTTGTTGGGAAGGCGCTTCAGAACAGCTGATTCGGGCTCCAGATTCAGACGCTGAAAAGCTTGAGACATAGCACCGAATTGAGTGTAGTCTGCATAGGCGACATATCCTCCTTCTTCCTCCTGAAGATCTTCGAGACCAGCGTCAATCAGTTCCAGTTCCAGCTCATCTCTTTCCAAACCTTCAGGCATCGCAAACTCAAACACAGCTTTGCGCGAAAACATGAACTCCAGGGATCCGGTGGGCACGATGGCCCCGCCCGAGCGGTTGAAGTAGCTCTTGATGTTCGCTACCGTGCGGGTGGTGTTATCCGTGGCACATTCCACAAAGATCAGGACCCCATGCGGCCCCTTTCCCTCGTAATTGACCTCCACGAAAGTTTCGGCATCCTTGCCGTCGGCGCGCTTAATGGCCGCCTCAATATTGTCCTTGGGCATGTTCTGCGCCTTGGCCATCTGAATGGCTGAGCGCAGTTTGCCATTCATATCCGGGTCAGTGCCCCCTTCTTTGGCGGCTACCGTGATAGCCTTGGCCAACTTGGGAAAGACCTTCGACATCTTGTCCCAGCGTTTTTCCTTAGCCGCCCGGCGGTATTCAAATGCGCGTCCCATGGGTAGAATTTAAAGGAATTCAGAGTGGGTTCAATCGCTGAATTGCGGCCCCCAATCCAAAATCAGGCGCAAAATTAACACCTCTGTCTTTAGGTCGAAAGGCTTTGTGCAACTCCCGGCCAAATGCGGATAAACAAGGGCTCTATCCAGCTCCTATTCAGAAGACCTCCAGCACTTCAATCCGAAAAACCAGCACCGCATTAGGTGGTATACCGGAGCCCGCTGGTGGATTTGACCCATAGGCCAAAGACGAGGGAATGATCAGCGTGCCAATACTGCCTTCGCGGAAGCGCGTCATTCCAATCTGCCAGCCGGCAATCACCCCCGAGAGCGGGAAAGTGATCGGGTTTCCGCTGTCATAAGTCGTGTCGAAGATGGTACCATCCGTGAGCGATCCCTCATAGTGCACCGTTACCGCGCTGCTCAAGGTCGGGAAAACCCCACTTCCTTCCAGTTCAACTGCGTAGTAAACGCCCTCCGGTGTGGCCTGAGCCGCCAGAGAGTTCGCGGAGATGTATTCCAAAATAATATCCTCATCCACCCGGTTTTGTTTGGATTCGCAGGCGGCGAAGAACAGCACAGACAAGAGAAACACACTTTTCATCACAGAACTGAAGCAAGACCGGGACGAAGGTAAAAGAAGGCTGTTCATGGCTGCAAATATAAAGTCAATGCCCGGCTCAGGGATTGCTCTTTTGCGCATACTCCATCCAAAGTACCGAATTGCCTGTGGAGAATTCATTTTCCTCCCAATGTGGATTGTCGGGATCCAACACCCAATTGCCATCGATGATGAACTTGTACCGATGCTTACCCGGCCTGAGGTGCAGGTCTATATACCAACCCTCAACATCCCGCGCCATGGTATAGCCGCTTTCGGACCAATTGTTGAAACTTCCTGTGACCATAACGCTTTTGGCAAGTTCATGTCCCTTCAGGCGGAACCGGTGGTTGGGCTCAATACTGAATACGTTGTTTTCAAATGGTGACTGTCCGTTGCGGTGAGGATTATCCGGGTCAACCGTCCAATTGCCGTCAATGATGTACTTGTATTCGTAAGTGCCGGGCCGCACAACATAGTCTATGGTCCAGCCCCGATCACTTCTTTGCATCTTCAATTCGTGATGATCCCAGTCATTGAACTGTCCCGTGAGGACAACTGACTTTGCCTGCTCAAAGCCATGAAGCTCGATGGTATAGGCCTGGCCCAATTGGAGAATACTGTGCAGATAACCTTCAGGCGTGCGGTATTGCACCGGATTTTCCGGATCAGCCATCCATTTTTTGTCCATCACAAACTGGTAATGATGAGTACCCTCTTGTAAATACATGGGCAATTCCCAACCTGTAGCCGTCTTGCGCATGGCCAATTGCCGCGGATTCCAGTTGTTGAAACTTCCACTGACAAAGGCCTTTTTCACATTGGAATGGCCGGCCAGGGTAAAGCGGTGGTTATAGCGAAAGAACACAGAGTTGTAAGAACCGTGCCCATCGGGTTCCCGCAGTCGATTGTTGGCATCGTTCTCCCACCTTCCATCAATAATAAATTTATATAAATATTTTCCAGGCGATAATTTCAGAGTGGAAACCCATCCGCTGTCCGAGCGGCTCATGCGCAAATCGCCTGTACTCCAGCCGTTGAAGCTGCCCGAAAGCACCACTCTTTGAGCCTCCTGATGACCGGGCAGCCAGAATCGCACTTGCCCATCGTCGAGATGAACAACGCTGACTACTTTGAAACTGTTGGTACCATGAGTTGCCTCCGGATACAAAGTGAATTCCGGACCGGGCAAGCCCAGCCAGGCATTTTCGAGCACAAAGAGCTTGTCTGTCATTTTCTGCATGCTCTCGGCCAATTTGCCGATGCTCTTGTGCAGGGAGTAGCTTCGCGAATTTCGACCCTTCAGAACCCATCCGTCTTCACCGGTATAGGCTCTCTGTCCGGCGTTCCACAAGCTGTCCACCTGATGGGTGCTGCGAAAACCCATCTCTCTGAAGATGCTGTCCAGAATCTTCAGCGGTGCTTTCCGGCTGATCTCCATCATCACTTCATCCTCCCCGAAGCGGAACTGGAACATGCTGCTGTCTGCGGCTCCAGTCTGGGCCATGACCGGAAATCCTGCGCCCATGGCCAGAAGCAGCAAGCACAAGCGTATTCTTTGCAGGGCACCCATTGGTTTAGCGCTTTGATTCATCCACATAGGGATACCACCACAGTTCTTTAGTCAGAAAATTTAGGCGCACTATGCCCTGATCAAAAAAGCTGAAGCCGAGCATCCCGTCCAGAGAGCTGGCTGCCCCGCTCTTGCCCATAGCTTCGAGATTGGCTACAATGGTTTTGCCTCCCTTGAAGTTACGGCCTCCGAGCTGATATTCCGGCAGAGTGCCCGCCAGTACTTCCGCCTTGCCCCCGGCAGCTCCGTGCAGGGTGATTCGCTTTTCCACCTTGAGCTCTTGAAGCACCTTGCGGTTGATGTTGAAGTCGAGCACGTTGACCTCGGCCCCTGAATCCAGGGCAAAACGCAGCGCTTTATCCGCAATGACCACATCCAGAACAACGGTGTTTTCCATCAGGCGGAAAGGAACCGCAACAGCCGGCTGGCGAAGATCTAAGTCATTGGGCTCCACTCTATCCCCACCCTCATTGAGCCGGTGCAGGTACACCACATCATGGAGCAGATCTACGGTCAAACCCAGGTTGAGAAACAACTCTACCCCGAGCAGGCCAAGAATCTTGGCTCCCCGCCTGTTTTCAATCTCGCCGAGATCAGCCACATCGGCATCTACATGTTCGTAGAACAACTCGCCAATCTGCAATCTTGGCAATCGGGTTTGGAAGACTGGCGCAACCGTTCCGGTGAGATCGGAGGCCGAAGCGCCGTAAACCCGCTCGTAACTGCGAAAGTAAGTCCGGTTCAACACCAGATAGGGAGCGCCCAGATCCAGAATGAAATTGCCCTCCACATCGCCTGCTTTAGCTTCAATCAGGAGCAAATTGCCGGCTCTTTTGATTGGCAGGACCAGTGTGTTGAAATTGCCCTTGGGCTCTGGTTTGCGCCGGGATCGCCTCAGCGCTTCGGCCGGATTGAGCAGATTGATGATCGACAAGACATGAGGAGAATCAACTGCGGAGGAATCAGCCTTTGACCTGAGCACTGTTTGCTCCGCCTCCTCCCTCCCAGCCTGCTGAGCCGACAAACTCAGGGAAAAGCCGAATGCCAAAATCAGCCAGCTCAAGCCTTTACGGTTCAAAGAAGAAGCATTTAAGCCCATTGAACAGCCATTTCTACGCAGCATCACAGCGCAGGCCTGGTAAGAAACAAAACAAAAAAAGTCAACAAAAAGTCCTGCTCAGGCGGAAGGCTCAGGGTTTTGCTACATCGAGAGAAGGCAGCATCAATTGCTCCGGATCGTAGGCGTACAAAATAGGGCAACTGATTACCTTGCTCCCCGTTCTGATCTGGGCAAAGTAAATCCCCTTCCTCAAGGTGCTGAGATTGAACAAAAATGCTCCAGATTGCGCAATTTCCCGCTCATAGACCCGCACTCCTTCGACATTGATGATCACCAATTGCACCGTATCGCTGAAATCTCCGTCCACTTCAAGGCGAAAGCGACCCGAATTTGGATTCGGAAGAACCCTGAGCTGATAGGCGGGACTGAGATTATCGGGCAGATCAAGGGTCTGAACACTGGATTGCGCCGGCTGGCGTTCGGCAGCGTACAGACCATAACTCAGCCCTGTCAGCAGGATCAGCAGACAAAACCAGTGGCGACAAATGAAGTGCATGTTGGGCATCTCGCATCTAAGATAGGGAGGGCGCAACGCCCTGTGCAAGTCCAATGATGTTAAATGACGTTAAGGTGTTTATCTGTTGATATAGGCCAGACATAGATCTACTGTAGCCTGTATACCCATAATATGAGTTCTTTCCACCCCGTGTGAGGCTGCTACACCTGGCCCGATCAGCGCAACCCGAAAGTCATAACCGGCCCTCAAGGCCACAGAGCCGTCTGAACTGTAGAAAGGATACACATCCACGCAATGCGGAATTCCTTGTTTTTCAGCTAGTTGTGTCAATTTTTTGCGCATTTCATAGTCATAGGGACCACTGCTGTCCTTGGCGCAGATGGAGCAATGCCGCTCATCGCCCTCAAGACCTTCGCCCAGAACACCCATATCGATGACCAGCATTTCTTCGATACTGTCCGGATAGCCGGCCGCCGCTCCACCGTGCCCGACCTCCTCATAATTGGTAAAGCAGAGGGTCACCGGGGGCTTCTCGCCGCTTTCGGCTATTCTGCGAGCGAGCTCAAAAAGGACAAAGCAACCCGCCTTGTTGTCCAAAAAGCGGGATTTGATGTACCCGTTGGGCAATTCCCTGTAGCGCGGATCCATACAGACGATATCTCCTGTTTTGATACCGAGCGATGCGGTATTCAAGGGCGAGCGAACTGGTTCGTCTAATCTAATATAAACGTTATCAATGTTTCGCTCTGTTTTTCCCAATTCGCGATTGGCATGGGCCGATGGATTGCGCAACAACAAGGTGCCTTCATAGACGCCGTCTTCCAGGGTGCGAATGCGACAATACTCCCCTTCGGCCATATTCAAGGACAAGCCGCCGAGCAGACCAATACTCAGGTGCCCTGAGGGAAGAATTCCGGATACCATGGCACCCAGCGTGTCCATATGCGCCGCAATGGCCAGAACAGGCTTGTCACCTAAATGGCAGACAACCCCCCCCTTACGCGTCATCTGTGGCGTGTAACCCAGATCCTTCAAAAACGCAGAGCAATACTCCGCAGCGCGCGCGGTGTATCCGCTTGGAGAATCAATAGCAATTAACTCGCGCAAAGCCTTTAAATCCATATTATAAGTATTTTATAGTTCGAAATGTGATGCGGCCGCACTCAAATATATCAACGAAACACACATATTGCTGATGCTTTCCTCTACTTTTCTTCAGCCCTGAACCAATCCGCATAGCGCAGGTAGTTTCCGGCTATGCGCTGATTCTGATCGCGGAAGGTCTCAGGATCGAGTTGCTTGACTTTTCGGGCGGGAACCCCGGCATAAATGGCCCCGGCTTCAACGACCGTGTTTTCCAAAACTACCGCGCCAGCCGCAATCAGCGCACCGGAATGCACCACGGCGTGATCCATGACAATCGCCCCCATTCCCACCAGTACATCATCGTGCAAGGTGCAACCGTGCACGATAGCCCGGTGCCCAATGCTGACGCGGTTGCCGATGCTGGTCGGAGCTTTTTGGTAAGTGCAATGAATCACAGCCCCATCCTGAACATTCACGGCGTCGCCCATTCTGATCCAGTGCACATCACCGCGCACTACGGCAGTGAACCAGACGCTGCAATCGCGACCCATGACCACATCACCTACCACTGTGGCATTCGGAGCCAGGAAACAGTTTTCGCCAAACTGCGGCATAACTCCCTTGACCGGAAGAATCAAAGCCATCTCTTAGCGGTTGCGCCCGTACTCTTCGTGGCTGCTCACCCAGTCTGAGGAAGAGATTGCGGAGGCCAGCGAGATCTCCCCGGCCAGAACCGTACCCGCCACGATCTCCGCAAACTTTCGAACCCTGTCCCGTCCATAACATCCCATGATCTCCAGACACTCGCGCTGGGTGGGCAAGCCCGTTCCCCCCCCATAGGTAGCCACAATCAGCGAGGGAATGGTGATGGAGATGTACAAGTCGCCCTCCTTGGTCAATTCGGTGTAGGCAATGCCGGCAGAACTCTCCGACACGTTGGCCACATCCTGACCCGTAGCGATGAAGATGGCCGTGATGGCATTGGCCGAGTGGGCTCCGTTGTTGTTGGCACCCGAGAGTATGGCCCCCACATTGCTCACCTGACTGTGGTAGGAAAGGTCTTCAGGCGTAACGCGCATGTACTGCTCCAGCACCTCTCTCTTCAAGATGGCTTCGGCGGTTACCCGTTTGCCCCGGGTGCGCATGATGTTGACTTGTGAAGCTTTTTTGTCGGTGGCCAGATTGGACTCCAGAAAGAAGTGGATGATCTTGTTTTCCTTGTAATTGTCCAGAATCCAGGAGCTGGCGGCAAAGGTGGCCCTGCCCACCATGTTCTGACCTGCCGCGTCTCCGGTGGAGTAATTGAATCGCAGATAGGCAAACTTGTTGCTCAGGTAGGGGTCTATGTACTGGAGGCGTCCGATTCGCGTGGTGGCTTCGGCTTCTTCGGCAATCTTGGAAAAATGATCCTTGACCCAGTCCACAAAATCGCGGGCTCCCCGGGCATCTTCAAAGATGAACACCGGAGCTCTCTGCATGGCATCGCGAACTATAGTGGTCTTCACCCCGCCACAGGCGTTGAGCACCTTCATTCCCCGGTTGTAACTGGCCACCAGGGTTCCTTCAGAGGTGGACATCGGCACCACAAATTCGCCAATCGCGTATTCCCCATTCACCTTCAGCGGTCCGGCAATGCCTAGGGGAATTTGCGCAACCCCTGTAAAATGCTCGCAATTGCCCTGGGTGAGATGGGGGTCAAAGGAGTAGTGCTTGATGTGCTCCAGCTTTCGCCCGGCGTAGAGCTCTACAAAGGCCTGCCGGGTCTGAATGGCCTCCGGGCTGTAATCGTCTTTATTGTTGCGCGGAATCTTGGTCCGATCCTGATGGTCAAGGGAAAGGCCATCGGTAACGCTGAACTTTAGAGTGCCAAAACTTTTTGTGTGGAAGGATACCCCGATTTCATGCCGGCCATGGGGCAATTGAGGGACTCTGCAGTGCACATCAAAACTAGCTTTGAGCGGAAAGGCCAGGGGTTGAGTCGTGGAGATGGATGCTGCATCCATCACATCTCCGGATTCAAGAACTATTTTCACCAAAGACAGATCAACGGCCTGATCGCCAATCCGAATCTCTTCCAGTCCGGTCAGGGAAGTATCCTGCAGGCGGTTCTTGATGGAAAAGCAAATGCCATCTTCGACATTTTTCAGGCTGTTGTTGGTGTAGAGCTGCCGAAGCAGCATGGAAGGAACAAGCATGGTACTCATAGGAAAGGTAATTCCCTCAAATATAGCAAGGTGCCCCTAATGCAGGCCTGAGTGGGGTAATTTTCCGCCTTCCGAGGATGGTTCAGTACTTCAGATTCCGCCTTTGTCCTTTAAAGCCCGGCTTATGATCAGCAGACTCCTGCTCCTTGTTCTCGTTTTGGTTTTGGATGCCTATGCCTATCAGGGCTTGCTCACAATCTTCAAAGACAGTGACTTTGCCATGCCGGTCGCTGTGCTCTACTGGTCATTCAGTGCTCTATTTGTTCTTACTGTGCTGTTCAGCGGCCTGGTTCCCCGTTCGCGCTGGCCCAGGAGCCTCATGCTCTATACACCGCCGGTCTTCATCAGCGCCTTTTTGGGTAAGCTCCTGCTGAGCGTTTTTCTGCTTCTGGACGACCTGGTTCGCTTGATTCGCCTGGCTAGCGGGGTGCTGGAACCCGAGCGCCTGCCCCTGTTCAGCTATGCCGGCCTGCTGGCCGGTGGAATACCCTTCCTCCTGCTGCTCTATGGAATGTGGCGCAATGCCTATCGCTATGAATTCAGGCAAATTCCCCTTGTGTTCCGGGATCTCCACCCCGATTTACAGGGATTGCGCATCGTGCAGCTCTCCGACATTCATTCCGGCAGTTTGCAGCGGCCCGATAAGGTCTCCGAAGCTGTGGAGCGCATCAATGCCCTTTCGCCCGATATCATCTTGTTCACCGGTGATCTGGTCAATATGGTGGCCAGTGAAGCCGAGGCATATATTCCGATTTTCAGTCAACTGAGCGCTCCCCTGGGCATTTACTCCATCACAGGCAATCACGATTACGGCGATTATGTAGCCTGGAGCAGACCCGAACAGAAACGAGACAATTTTGAGCATTTCAAAGACATTCACCGCCGTCTGGGCTGGCGTTTGTTGATGAATGAACACCTTATGCTCTCTGTGAGAAAGGCTAACCTGGCCCTGATCGGGGTCGAAAACTGGAGCGCATTCGGGCGTTTTCCCAAGTACGGCGACCTGGCTGCGGCTCACAAGGGCACGGAGCGGGCCGACCTGCGCCTTTTGCTCTCCCACGACCCCAGCCATTGGAAGGCTCAGGTCCTGGACCTGTTTCCCGACATCCACGCCATGTTTGCCGGCCATACCCACGGTTTTCAGTTCGGTCTGGAGATTGGCGAATGGCAGTGGAGCCCGGGGCAATACTTCTACCGGGAGTGGGCCGGATTGTACGAACAACAAGGGCGGTATCTGTACGTCAACCGGGGCTTTGGATACACCTTCTACCCGGGAAGGGTGGGCATGCGCCCCGAAATCAGCGTCTTTGAGTTGCGCAGTGCCTGAGCATCCTCTGCCATAAAAAAAACGGAACCTGCTCAAAAGTAGGTTCCGCACACCAGAAAACGTATAAAACTCATCAGGGGCTCAGAAGAGCTTCCCTTTTAAGAGGCGGGGGATTAGATATGCAACGCCTTACTAAACCAATCTACCAGAAAAGCATCCTGGAATGTATCCCCAGGCTAATTGGACGGCTGCTTAGCCTTCCTGCAGGCCCAGGGTTTAACTCAGGGGGTTTGGGAGACAACGCAGAGCGAAATGCCTTGTTATTCAGCCGCTGTTGGGAGCGCAGGGGCTGAAGCATCACCGCTCTGTGGACAATACAGCGCGACAGCCCTTTTGGGTTGCCTTTGACCCGAGATTTTTTTTATTCGCGTTGCCCGGGTCCCACACTCTGCTTTTTGACCACCTTTCCCCTGCGATACTTGAGCATTTGGGCCACATTCCCCGAAAGCGAATAGAGCGGCAAATCGCCCTGGCCCGCCTCAAAAGTCCCTGTGGAAAGCGCATCTCCATGGGGTCCCCAGAGGCCTTCCACTTCCACCAGCCTATCCCGCCCATACCACATTCGGCTTCTCAATTGGCCATTGTCATACCAGCTCTGATGCAGACTGTCGGCACTGCCGTTGTCGAACCAGCCGGATCTGGCCAGACTGTCGTTGGGCCACCAGGCGAAATGCTGCCAGCGCCGGCAACTGATCTGCCCCTCTTCGCATTCCAGAGCCTCTATCAGGCGGCCCCTGCGGTCAAAGCGCAACTGAGTTCCCTGGGGAATGGCCTTGCCGTCTTCTAGCCGGTAGCGGTAGATGTTCCAACTCTTGTTTCGCTGAAACAGCTCGACAAACAATAGGCTGTCCTGACCCGCGACATCCGGGGGCACCATGACCTGTTTGCGGTAAAAGATCCAGACGCTCTCCCCATTCTCGGTTTTCTTTCGCTGCCGCCGGAAATAGCCTCCTTGCAAGCGCTCGGAGGGCCGGTTGCTGGCACAGGCTTGCAGATCCAGCTCCGGTGCGGTGCTGCGCAACAAGCCCGAGCGCTCAACAGCCTGCATCCAACTGGCAGAAGATCCCCGGACCTTACCCTGATGAGCGCCGTGATCATCCAAAAGTGAATCCCTTTCGAAAGCGGAGGAAGGAAAGTCCGGGCTTTGGGCTGTGCATACACCCGTATTAAAAAGCAACAGGAGCAGAGTCATGAATTTGTTCTCTATGCCATTCCAGCCCATTTTGTCAAGCTTGAAAAGCATACTGCTCCAAAAAGGAGAAGCCGCTTTGCGCGGGGCAATAGCCAGCCCTCTGGACCCCTCCATCCAGTACGGCACACTGCAGCCCTTCAAAACATCAATACCCTGATTCGGCCCGCTGCGCTGCATAGTGTTCCAAGCGTTGAGTTTGTCCGTGTTCCCGAGCCAGCTCTTCGAGCCTGCTCAACCAATCTCTGCTGCGCGGATGCGCCTTTCCACTTAAGATGTTTTCATACAATGCACCGGCCATCTCAGCACCCCTTTCGGCTGAACCGTATTGATAGTAAAACTCAATAGCCCCCAAGTCGCTGCTATCCGGGGGAATGACCCACTCGGGCAAGTGGCGATAGATGACATTGAGAATGCGCAAGCCCTCTTCTACCTGGCCCGATGAGGCCAGTTTGTGCGCGTGATCGCCAACGCTGCTGCGGTAAAACAAACTCAGCTTTACCGCTTCGGGATCCTCATTGAGGGTGCGACTCAAGGCTGGAAACTGAAAGCGATCGCTGAGTTGAGCAGCCCAGTTTAGCAGCTCTTCTGTCTTTGAATCGAAGGGCTTGTCTCGCTGCCGATGCAAGCGGTAGAGCAGACCGATATTGACCAGTTGCAGGGCTTCACTCTCATCATCCTGGCCCTGTAGCCGCTTCCATGCAGACATCAATGAGTTTATTCTTCGCTCATGAACAATGGCATCAGCCCCATAGCCAAGAGCGTAAAAGAGCGGACGGTTCACGGTGGAGTGACTGATCAGTCGGGCCTCATCTGCCATAGCCAAGCCCATGGAGTCAACAGCACCTCGCTGTAAGTTCTGCAGCCCTTCGCCAAACCGAGCATCCTGTAGCGATTGCCGGTAGAGCGGAAGCCCCAGATGCGGCCAACTCAAAACCCGCACATCATTTCGGTAGTTCAGATTGTAACGCGCGTGAAAGGCCAGCAGAAAATCCAGCTCATTGGTGCAGAGCAGTAGGGCACTGTCGGGAAGTGCCTGCAGCAGATTCTGACCATAGGCTTGATAAAAGGGCGAAAGGCGTATGGACTGTGCAAAAGGGCGGGCACGCCGCACATGACCACTGGCCTGAAACAAGAAACAAGCCTCCATCAAGGCCAGATCCATTTGCAGGGGTGCAATACGGCCAGTTCTGACCTCGTCAGCGCTGTTTTGACTGAGCAGACGGCGGAAGTGGTCCGTTGCTTCTCGCAGCCGGACTTCGGCTTTTTCCAGGCTATCAATTGACAGCGGAGTAGTGGATTGTTCCGCGAGCTCCCGGCCAGGCTCCCAGCGCTGAACCATTCCCATCAGTTGACGGGCCTCCTGCAAACAGGCAAAGCCGAGTGCCTCCGTAAAGCCCGGGGACCATTCCACTTCAGTTTCCAACAGGGTTCTGCTCTGACGGGCCGCTTGAGGGTAACCGTAAAAGAGCGCCCGGTCATAGTGTGCAGCGTTTTCTGCATGCAACCAGTTTTGGTAGAGCAACTCGCGAGATTCCGTGTTTTTCTTTTTGGGACGAAAGGCCGATGAGCCCGCTGCAGCTTGATTGGCGCCCGCATCCATTTGGCCTTCGATAGCGCTCAACATCCAGATGGGCAAAACCTGATCGGAAGTCTCCGACGGATCTCCAGAGCGGTCTGGGCTCGGCTCTACCGGCTCAGAGTCAGATGTCAAATCATCGCCATGGAGCCTGTTGAAACTGCGCGGGACCAGCCACCAGCCATCGGGTCTTTTGTGCAGGGTATAGTCCGAAGTTGAGGGCAATTGCTCCGTGTTAAGTTCGCCAAACAGCTTTGTGACCACCTGCTCATAGGAGGGAAAACTACCATAAAGCCATTCAACAGAATCGGGATCACTGACCGGGGGCTGGGGTATACTGTATTGGGCATGCAAAGCCGGATTCACGCATACCATGATAAATGTTATGCTGCACAGCGCGTTGACCAGTTTCTCTGCCTGGGCGAAAAAGCCTAACCATTGCTTCATAAGAAAATACTCATCACAGCGTAAGCTTGTTGCTGTGCGCAATACCCGAATAAAAGGATGCAGAACCCTTTGCACTGCGTTCCATGGTTTGAAAATCAGTGTGGTAAAGCCCGAATCTGAAAGTAGGACCGAGAAACCACTCGAAATTGTCCCAGGCCGTCCAGTGAAAATAAGCCCGCACATCAACTCCCTGCTCCATACAAGCGTGAATCGCACTCAGGTAATCGCGAATGCTCTCTGTGCGAAAGTTATCGTCATTGGTGCAGAGTCCATTTTCTGTAATCCAGATGGGCAATCCGTAGCGCTCGTAGTAGCGCTTCATGATCACAGCAATTCCCCCGGGGTGATACTCCCACATATCATCGTGGCGCACACCGCGTTTGGCCAGCATACCCGGGGTGTCAATCTCCGAAACAGGCATGGGTTTCAGCGGCACCCGACCGTAGTAACTCATGCCTACAAAGTCGGCTTTCCGGTGAAACTTATCGGTGATATGCCCGAGGTAAAAGCGATTGCAGAACTGCTCGGCAAACCATCCGGCAGCGCTTTCCCGCTCGTATAGCATGGTGTGTTTGGAGATCCCGACCGGCTTTTCCGGCCACGCTTCTTTGAGCAGATCATAGACCTGCTCATGAGCCGTGCTCATATGATTGAGCACCTTCAGGGCAACAAAGATATTTTTTCTATACGGGGGAAAGATGCCGAGAAAATAGCCCATCATCAGGTAGCCACCGGGCTCATTGAACGTGTTCCAGCTATCCGCATACTCCCCGAAATGCCGGAGCATCTTGCGGCAGAAATCCACGTAAACCGGAATGGATGTTTCGCGGCTAAAACCCCCTTCGCGCGCGAACCAAAGCGGTTCTGCAAAGTGGTGAAGCACCAGCATGATGTGCATGCCCCGGGACTTCAGCGCCTCGAGAAACTCCTTGTACTCCTGAACCACTTCGGGGTGAAACTCCGCATAGGGCGCCCTTTGCAACCGGGACCAATCCAGGCTCATTCGATAAGCGGGTGCCAGAGAGCAGATGATCTCCAGATCTTCTGTTCGCCTCTTCTCGTGATCGGTAGTGCGGTCAAAGAATTCTCCGGTGCGACATTGAACGCCTTTCCACTGGTGGTCAAATGCGCTCTCAATCTGTGCGGCTGCCGTTGAGGTGCCCCAGAGGAATCCCGGGGGAAATTGCAAAGTTCTGGCCATGAGGAAGGCGGGAAAATACTAAATTGCCACAACTTGAGGGCAAGGATGTGGCGCAGTAAAGCCTTTCGATATTGCGCTTGCGGGTACCTTCGCGTTGGTGTTTTGTACGTCTTGTACGTCCACGCGAGAGCAATGATCCTTTGACCACTCCTCAACTCAGCTTCTGGCAGCAGTTCTTCGAAGCGCTGTTCGGTTCCGATGACCCAGATGGGCTCAGGCTCTTCTTTGCGCCTGGCAGGATAAATCTGATTGGTGAGCACCTGGACTACAATGGCGGCCCTGTCCTTCCTGCAGCGATTGATCTGGGTATCCACGCATTGGTCAGACCCAACTCGACTAAAAGCTGGCGTTTGGCTTCGGTAGACAGCCGTGACTTTGAGGATCAGTTTGACCTGGAGCACCCGGCCTTTCCACCCGGGAGTGAAGTGCCGATTCTGAGCATAGAGCTGGAGCCACTTCCCCTGCCTGCACAAACGGAGAATTGGGGATCATATGTGGCGGGTATGCTGGTGCAAATGCAAGCTTTGGGAATTGCCGCAAGTGGTCTCGATGTTCTGCTTTGGAGCGATCTGCCCAGAGGAGCCGGGCTGTCCTCCTCGGCTGCCCTTGAAGTGCTCATCGGCTTGATTGCTGTGCATCTGAGCCCTGGAAATGCAAGCGGTCTGGAGCTGGCAAGGGCGGCGCAAAGTACTGAGGATCAATATCTTGGTGTACAATGTGGGATCATGGATCCCTATGCCATCGCCTATGGTGCCGAAGGTATGGCCCTGATGCTGGACTGCGCCACAGAGACCCATCGCCTTGTGCAGGCAGAACTACCCGGCTACCGCTGGGTGGTGATCAATTCCGGCATCTCCAGAACCCTGGCGGGCTCGGCGTACAATGAAAGGCGAAAGGCCTGCGAAGAAGCCGCGGCTCTGCTGGGTCTTGAATACCTTGCTCAGCTATCCTCCACGGAATCCATTGATGAGTTGAAAGAAGAGCGGTTGAGGTCCGTTGCGAGACATGTGTACAGCGAATGCCGCAGAGTGGAAAAGGCTGTCCTGGCCCTGGAAGAGCAAAATGTACAAGCTCTGGGCATGCTTTTGCAAGAATCTCATGCCTCGCTGAGAGATGATTTCAAGGTGAGCTGCCCGGAAATGGATGTCTTGGTCGAATTGGCCAATGAACATGAAGCCTGTGCCGGTGCTCGCATGACCGGTGCTGGCTTTGGTGGATGTGCTCTGGCCTTAGTAGCTGAGGGAGGATTACAAGACTTTCATTTTCAGCTCTTTGCGCATTATCAGAAGCAAACAGGCAAGTTGGCGGAATTCTGGCCGGTACGGATATTTGGCAAAGCGCGCGAAATTCGCAATAAGTTTCCCTGAATTCAGGGAATTTCGGGTTAATCGTTATATCTTAGATAGTTGTCCCAAAGGCACAGCACAACAGGAAAGGGGCCTGTTAAACTGTAGCCCTGTCCCGAAAGGCTTAAAACGGACCAATAAAAGCGCCTCTATGTTCAGATCATCGCTTCTGTTCGCATGCTTGCTGGTGTTCATGCAAATCGCAGAAGCACAGCAGCCTTATAGGGTTGGCGGCAGAAAAGTGTATGATGTCCGCGAGGCCGTCAGTGAAGGAGCTCTGCGCGACGGCGATAGACTGGGGGCATCCTTTGCCACTCTGGGAGAGTTTCCCGGCGTGCCCTACGGAACGCTCTTTGCTGCGGGTTTGCGCGGTGCGGACGGCCCTGGAGCGAGTCTTGAAAACTCCGGTGAAGTCTGGTTGCTCAGGCTCAAACCCAATGGCTACGTTCAAAAACTCGGAAGCATAGGCCCTACTCAGATCAGCGAGATCAATGCCTTTGATGTCTTTGGTGATGCACTGGCTCATATTGGCGATCTGGATGGAGATGGTTTGCCGGAACTGGCTGTGGGTGCTCCATTTACCGAAGTTGATGGCGTATTAGAATCAGGGGCTATTTATATTTGTTTCCTTGATTCAACGGGTGCTTTGAGCCACTATACCCGTATCAGCAATGGATCCGGAGGTTTGCCTCCGGGATTGATTTCCTCTATGAGTCGCTTCGGCAGCTCCATTGCCAGCGTTGGCGATCTGGATGGAAACGGCGTAAACGATATAGTCGTAGGTGCTCCGCATGATCAGACGGGCGGAGTTTTCAGCGGCGGAGCGCTTTATCTGCTGTTCCTCAACGAAGCCGGGCAAGTGATCAATTATCGCGTCATCAATTCTTCTGAACCCCTGCTCAGCGGGCGCATCGATGGAGGAGATTTCTTTGGCAGCGGTCTGGCCGGGCTTCCTGGTTTTGGTCCTGGCGGAAGGGATGTATTGGCTGTTGGCGCCTGGGGTGCTGATGGCAGAGGAAGAGTGCACTTGCTCAGCTTTACTTCCGGCGGAATTGTCAATCGCAATGTAGAGCTGAGTTTTAACCTGCCCATACTCGGCGAAGCCCTTGATTTAGGCGATGCTTTCGGCTACGCCATCAGTAATATCGGAGACCTGAACGGAGATGGCATTGATGATCTGGCTGTTGCAGCTCCCGGTGATGACGACAGCGATGATGGAATACCGGATAAGGGTGCGGTCTACATCCTCTATCTGCAAAAAGATGGATTGCCTCAATACATCAGCAAGATCAGCGAAACCAGCGGTGGTTTGGGATTGCGCATATCCAGCAGCGATTTTTTTGGAAGTGCTCTCGGGGCACCCGGAGATGTAGATCAGGATGGACTCCCCGATTTGCTCATCGGTTCCAGGAACCGCGCAGTAGATGGGGTACGAACCGGCAACTTCTTTCTGGCCCGTCAGGAATTTTGTCGCACTCCTGGCAATCCTACGGTTACCATCACCGGACCCACCAGCGCGCAGTGTACCTGGGAAGGTCAGCCCCTTGCGCAGGGCTACCTGATTCAAACCCGGGTCAGTGGAAGCAGCGGCTGGTCCAACAACATTAGTTATGGTCCGGTCTATTCCCTCGATACCCTCGATCCCGGTGAAACCTATGATTGGCGTGTGCTGACCGGTTGCGGATCCACCATCTCCTTCGCTTCAGCTACGGAGACACTGACCATGCCCGTATTGCGCAGCGGGGCAGCTCAAGTCCTCGAAAACCCGGTCAGGGGGACTCTGGCGCTTCAACTGCAAGCCGAGAAGGTGGAGCGGGGATACCTGAGCATCTGGTCCACAGATGGTCGTTTGACCCATCGCCAACACCTGCAAATAGACGGTGCGACATCCATTCAAATTGATGCCGCCAGCACCTGGCCCGCGGGTTTCTATTGGTTGGAATGGTCCACAGAGCAGGGGCAAAGGTCAACGGCACCCTTCCAACTGATCAGGGATTAAAAAAAAATGACGGCAAAATGAATTTGCCGTCCCAACTAAACATACGCACTACGAAAAAGAATTCGCCAGTACCTAAACCGGTATTGGAACGCTGAATTATCGATTATTGTTCATGCTGTTCGTCATATTCGCGTCATAGCGAGATGCATGATTACTCGTTGCTGGCGGGTTGCGCCCGGTATAAACGGGTCCATTCACGCAATACAAGAGGCTGGCCCATAGCCCGTACATTAGGTGGGTTGACCCCTGGGGTTCCGCTGAAGACAATCTCCAGGTCCTTTTCCTGCCAGCCAATATCCTTGCTGGATTCTGCACTCATGGTGGGAACATAGCGTTGGATATCGCCATTTTGTTTCACATCAATAAGCCAGGTGTCGCCAATCTGGTGCACTTTTCCTATAACTTTAACGAGCTCGCTGCTCTCCTGAATTTCAGTTTGCATGGTCTGGGAGTTTTCCTGCTGGGCAGAAATTGCTGAAGCGCTCAAAATCAGCAAGGCGCTGGTAAGTATTGATTTCATCATTAGGAAAGTTACCCCCTAAATGCGGCTTGACAAACCAAGACCCCTGCTCAGCTCAGAAACTGGGAAGCGCTACCGCTCCGGATTCCGCACCGATGAGGGCCGCATGGAGTTTGAACAGTGGTATGCTGACCTGCACAGCAAGAGTGCGATATCTTATGACTTGCTGGACCTTCCTACCCGCTATGGTCTGACCAGGGTGGCTGTTGGTGGCAATCCCAGCGGAGAGGCCTTGGTTTTTCTCCACGGTTGGTCGGGCAATGGTATGCTTTGGGAGGTCAGCGGCAATCTTACGGCCCTGGGCTCCAAATACCGCATCTATCTGGTGGATGTGATTGGACAGCCCAACAACAGCAGTCCGCTGAGCCCCGCCATCAAGGGAAAGGGTTATGGGCGCTGGCTGGTTGAGCTTCTGGACCAGCTCCAGGTGAAGCGGGCAGCCTTCATCGGAATGTCCTTTGGGGGCTTTTTGACCATAAAGCTGGCGGGTCACGCTCCTGATCGCCTGGCTCTTGCGGTGCTGTTGGGTCCGGCTGGGCTGACTCAACTCCACATTCGCCCCAAGACCATAATAGCCTATGGAAGGGCTTTTCTTCAACCCACACTGCCCAATGTGGAGGAGTTTGTGCGAAGCAATATTCTGGGTGAACGCGATCAATTCAAAGAGGAAGAGTTTGCCCGTATAGCCCGGATGTTTCAAATCTCCATGCAGCATTTCCGACCCGGAGCTCAACTGCCCTATGTCTTTGGCAAAGAGGAATTGAACAGACTCAAGGTTCCCACGCTTTTGCTCTGTGGAAGCAGGGACGCCCTATTCCAGGCCAGCCAGGTTCACAGCAGAGCTCAGCGCAATATTCCGGGCTTGAAGCAGGTGCACTTACTCGAAGGCATGGGCCATGCCCTCGGCAACTCCCCAATGGTGGCCGGACATATCCAGTCCTTTCTCGAGGAGCACTACGTCTGACAGCACACCGGGCAGTCCGCTGCCTTTACTGAAAGCTGAAGGAGTCGAAATAGTACTGCACATCCGCTCCGGCCACCTTATCCGGGCTTCCACCAGCCATGATCTGATGAAGATCACTGCCGTCGAGCAAGAAGCGAATCCTGTAGTGTTTTTCCGGGGTGTGAATCTCAACAAAGCGTCCCTTTCTTCGGCCTACGCTGATTTTTTCATTGCGCACAATGTTGCCGTTCAGATTGATCGCGGTGCCCTCGGCGATTTGCTCCAGAAATGCCTTGCGCGATCTGGCTACTTCAGGTGGATAGTGACTCAGGCTGATGAAATAGGTGATTTTGCTCAAGGGATCGTCCAGAGACCACAGCTTGACATCAACCGCACCGCTTGGAGTCTGAACCGTTCGCTGACCGTGCAGGGGGGTGATGGGCATACGTGCCCTGAAGCGGGGTCCGCTGATGTGCGCCCAGGTGCGCACGTTGGCGCGGGGCAGGCTGAAGGAGCGCAGAAAGATTTCGGCCTCATCACTCCAGGCAACATCGCGGGTGCCAATGGCCGTGAGTTGGTAGAGTTGGTTGTTCAGCAGCATGAGACGGCCCCTGAGGTAGCGTTGGTCCGGCAGGGAGTAGACAAACTCCCTTCCCCGGTAAAGCGGTGCGGACAGCGGGCGCTCTGCCATCACCAATCCGTTGAATTTTATGCGGGTGCCCTCCTGAGCATTTTCAAAGAAGCGAACCGGATCGGAGAGCTTGAAGGGGTTTGGGTACTGGCTTCGGCTGATGAGCAGGTAGAGCTCGCTGGCCGGGTCATTGAGCAGGAAGGCCTGAATCTCTACGATACCCCCTTCGGCCTTATATGCATTGGTCAGCAGTTGGGGCTCAAAGGGCAAGCGCACGCTGAAATCCCTTTCTCTGGGTTTGAAATGAATCCACTGCTTGAGAAAAGCCGTGTCCAGTTCAAGGGGATTGATCAGATCGGAGAATGGATCGGCGATATAAGCTGCCCTGCCCATTGCCTCCAGATCAGCGATGTTGTCAAAGAGTCGGGAAATGTTCTGACTGTGTGAAGAACTGGCATGGATATCTAATTCGGGTATATCATATTCTTCTGCAGTTTCAACAGGCCCGCTAGGCGCGGCAGGTTCCGTAACACTTTCTATGGTTGAGATTGGCTCATTCTGCTGTTCTGTATGTTCTGCTGCAGGGATTTGGGTCTGATCCCTTTGCCCGGCTTCCTCTTTCAGGATCCATTCCGGAAGCCTGTTGAGCAGCTCAGCCTGAAAGCCCGATAAAGGAACGGGCTCCAGACTCATTCCCAGTTGCTCAAGATTGCTGAAGACGCCTCTGGGACCGCCGAGCAATTCAGCGGGAACGGCGTAGAAGCCGCCCGGAGCCTCACGACTTTCCATGATGCTGGTGCTGACCATCAGGGCAATGCCGTCCTGCAGGCGCGGAGCGGCGGCGCTTCCGAGCAGTGCGCGGTAGTCGAGCGCGAGTTCATTCCAACGGGCATAGGCGTAGTGGGCGGCGAGCCGGTCCAGATCGCGCTCACTTTCCACCGGACGTTGCGCATAGCTCCGCAATAAACTCAACTGTTCTTCGAGTGGAATGGCCTGAATCTGCCCGCTCAAGGTGTGCACACTGACCGAGTACTGACTGCTCAGTCCGGCAGCTCTGGCCACATAGTACAGCTCTTCATCCCAAAAGCGCTGCTGGTTTTTGCTCCTGCCCGCATCCTGCAGGATTTGTCGCAAGTATAGAGGCTGCCAACTGGCGTACACATCCAGGTTGTCGGAGAGCTGAAGGGCCACCAGATTCTCCAGGGGTCTGTAGGCTTTCTTGCGATACTCCTTGCGAAGAACAGCGTGATCAGCGCGCTGAATTTTCATGAGCAACTCATTCCGCCCCACACCGTCAACCGGCCAGACCCCTGCGTAGTACTTACAGGATTTCAAAACCGATTGCATGCGCTCGCTGGCTTTGCTGAAAGCCGGATCGGCGTGATGCAGTACAGCAAAGACGTAGGAAGGGCTTTCCTGCTGCCGCGATTGAATCTTCCACAACCAAACAGGGGCCTCTTCAGGGTCTTCCTGAGCGCGCAGATGAGCAGCAGGCAGACACAGGATCAACCCGAGGAAAACAGCGATGGTATAGTGGCGCATTGAATGCGAAAATAGCGGGGATTCTCACAGCAAAAGCCGGGGCTGTACACCCCGGCCTTGTGGATTGCTGAAAGTTTTATCGGATTCGAAAGACCTTTCGAACCGAAAAAGAAGGCCTTAGTGAGAAACCAGAACGTTGCGGCTCTGGCCCACCATGCGGATGAATTCTGCTCGATAGCCCTCCGGATCCGGGCCCCGCGCCCCTTCAGCCAGTCTGAGCACCATGTCCAGATTGGCCTGACCCTTGTGCTGAGAGTCTCTCAGGATCATGCCGAAAGCCGCCACGGCAGCAGACCAGCGGAAGTTCTCGGAGCTGTGTGAAACGGTGATTTGCTGTCTGCTCAGGGTGTGCTCCATCAACACACTCTTTTCCTGACCGGGCTTTTTGTAGCGGAGCTTGAGGCTCAGCAACTCATCGCTCGAGTAGGCTCCGGGCTTGACGGTGGTGCGCTGATAGCGGAGATCTTCGGATTCAGGTTGAACTTGCTGGAAGGAACCGGAGCGCTGGTCTCCGCCGGGCACTTGCTGCATTTGGGGGCGGAGACGCACTTCGTAAAGCGCGGTGACGCTGTGCCCGGCACCCAGTTCGCCGGCGTCTTTTAAATCATTGTCGAAATCTTCGCGGGCCATGATGCGGTTTTCGTATCCGATCAGGCGATAGGATTCTACCCAGGCGGGATTGAACTCCAATTGCAGCTTCAGGTCCTGGGCTATGGTGAACAAGGTGGCGCGCATCTCGCGGCCAAAGACCTTTTCAGCTTCTGCTTCTTTGTCCAGATAGAAGTAATTGCCATTGCCGTACTGGGCGATCTTTTCCAGTCTTCCATCTTTGTAGTTGCCCATTCCAAAACCACAAACAGTCATATATATACCAGTTTTGCGTTTTTCTTCCATCAGGCGAATCATCTCAGCATCTGAACTCAGGCCGACGTTGAAGTCCCCATCGGTGCAGAGGATGACCCGGTTGTTTCCCCCGCGAATGAGTTGTTGTTCTGCGACCTGATAGGCCAGTTTCAGACCCGCGCCTCCGGCTGTAGAGCCACCGGCTTTCAAGTTGTTTAAGGCATGTCGAATGGCATTCCGATCACTGGCAGGTGTGCTGGGCAGTACCACACCTGTGGCACTGGCATAGACGACAATAGCTACGCGGTCCTGTTCTCCGAGTTGCTCGAGGAGTTTGAGCAGAGAGGTCTTGACCAGACCCAGTTTGTTGGGTGAATCCATGGAACCGGAGACATCAATCAGGAAGACCAGGTTGGAAGGTCCGAGTTGTTCCCGGTCCAGATCCAGACCCTGAAGGCCAATATGAATCAGGTGATGTTCAGCATTCCATGGTGAAACAGAGATCTCTGTGTTAACCGAAAAGGGATGTTGATCGCGGGGAGCCGGATAGTCATAGCTGAAGTAGTTGACCATCTCTTCAATTCGAACGGCGTCCTTTGGAACGGCTTGTCCCCTGTCCAGGAAGCGGCGAATGTTGGCATAGGAGGCGGCATCCACGTCTATAGAGAAGGTCGAAATGGGGTTGCCCATCACCTCTTTGAAAGGATTTTCGAAGATGCGATCGTAGTTCTCGGTATGGTGTTCGGGCTCGGTCAGATCCGGCATTCCGGGGTAGTATGGATACTGGTCAGGTCTGCCAGGGCTTGGATAAGTCTGATGAGAGCCATAGGAGGGATCGCTAAAGGCCTCCTGAGACGGGAGCCCGCCATAAGCTTCACGCGAGAGCTTGTTGGCACGGCCGCTCTGCACGACTTCATACATCTTGCTTTCTCCAAGATCTTCGTCGGCGATGGAAATCTCCATGGGAGGGGGTGGTGGGGGGAGGGGGGGCAGTTCCACCCTCAATTCCCGAGGCACATGTTCGTTCAGGCTGAGATCCAGGACCGTATCCCTGAATGATGGGTGGCTGATATGCAATTGGTACTGAGCCGTCTGCACGGTGGGGAAGTGGAACTGACCCTGAGCATCTGTGCGCGTGCTCAGACGTGTGATGTTGCTTTGCTGGTTCTGGACGGGGTGCAAGACCAAAAATGCGTTGTCAATGCCGGTAAGGCTGGAGGCCTGAACAATCATCCCGCTCAGGCCGCTTTCCACAGCGCCTTGATTTGCGGGTAGAGAGCTGGCGGGAGTGCCTTGCTTGTCAGCGCTGCCCAAGCCGGAAGGAGTCCAGGTCAGGGGCATAAATGCCGAACGGCGATCCGACATTTGAGCATCGCGATCGCCGTGTCTCGGGCTTAAACTTATGAATATCAGCGCAGCGAGGAGCAGGGCTGCAGGCGCGCTGATCAGGGGCAATTTCAAGCGTTGGTATTCCATGATCTGAGGGTTTTGCACGGTAGATGCAAAAGCCCCTGGAATTCCATAAGCGGGTAGGAAAAGAGTGCTTGGAAAGGGAACTTCCTGCTTTAGAAGGAATCTCCTCCTCTTTCCACATTCAGCCTGAACCCATTGCCGTGGATATTGACGATCTCAATGTCGGGATCGTCTTTGAGGTACTTGCGCAATTTTGTGATGAAGACGTCCATGGAGCGGGCGGTGAAGTAGTCGTCCCGGCCCCATATGCTCTTCAGGGCCTCTTCGCGGTAGGTGATGTCGTTGAGGTTGCTCACCAGGAGTTTGAGAAGATCGGCTTCCTTGGGCGAGAGTTTGACCGAGGCTTCACCGCGTGTCAGCATGCGGGATTTGGCGTTGAAGTGATAGCTGCCGATTTGATATTCGCGGCGCTCTTCTTTCTTGCGGGCCTTGCCGCGTTTGAGTACGGCCTGAATTCTGAAGAGCAGTTCTTCGGAGTTGAAGGGCTTGGTGATGTAGTCGTCAGCACCGAGTTTGAAACCCTCGAGAATGTCTTCCTGCAGGGTTTTGGCGGTCAGGAAGATGATAGGAACCTCCTGGTTGATCTTGCGAATGTCGGCGGCCAGACTGAAACCGTCTTTGCGCGGAAGCATCACATCGAGTACGCAGAGGTCATAGGCGTTCTTGCCAAAGCTGGTCCAGCCCTGCTCACCATCGGGTGCAAGCTCGACATCATAGTCGTTCATGCTCAGGTAGTCTTTGAGTACTGCACCGAAATTTGGATCGTCTTCAACGAGGAGGATGCGGTTTTTAGCGACTTGCATAGGCGGTGAATTGAGGGGGGGGTATTACTTTTTCAGACCTTGAATCCGTGTTCCGGTGCTCTGGGGCAGGTAGAGAATGAATCGCGATCCCTGCTGCACCTGCGATTTTACTGTGATGGAAGCACCATGGGCATCCAGCAGCGCTTTGACGTAGGTAAGGCCAAGACCGAAGCCTTTGACATCGTGTACATTGCCCTTGGGCAGGCGATAGAATTTTTCGAAGATCCTCTGCTGGGTTTCGCGGTCCATGCCGATTCCCTTGTCCTCTACCGCCACAAAGATCCCGCGTTTGTCATTCCAGCTTTCTACCCGGATATGGGGCTCGCCAAGGCTGTATTTGTTGGCGTTGTCCAGCAGGTTTTGCATAACATTGACCAGGTGTACCTCGTCACCCAGAATCTGCGTTTGTGTGGCATTTAGCTCAGTGATGATCTGCCCGCCTTTGTTTTCGACCTGAATAGAGATGGCATCTACAGCGGTTTGTATGATGTGGTGAATGTCCAACTGCTCGCGATTGAGCCGGATTTCGTTTCGATCCAGGAGCGCCATTTGCAGGACCTTTTCCACCTGGGCATTCATGCGGCGGTTTTCATCCCGGATGATTCCGCTGTAATGTGCAATGCGCTGCTGATCGGAGATGATGCGGGGGTTGACGATGGAATCTACTGCCAGCGAGATGGTGGCGATGGGCGTCTTGAACTCATGGGTCATATTGTTGATAAAATCCGTCTTGATATCCGAAAGTTTTTTCTGGCGGAAGAGGGCATTTATAGTATATGAAAAACCAAAGATGATTACAAGGGTAAACAGCGCAGAGCCGCTCAGCAGGGTCCACATGCTGCGCAGTAAATAATTCTTTTCGGCGGGAAAACTCAGGTATAGCTCATCGGGGCGCGTAAAGAGTGAAGAGGGGCTGAGGCTGACGCGATGCAGGCTGCTGAGCAGTACCTCTTTTTCCTTTTCATTGCCTGCAGTGGTCAGGAGTTTGTCCTGCCCGATGAGCACCCCGTATTGATAGGGCGTGTGTATGCCCTTTTCCGCCAGCTCCATGTTGAGCAGAGAGTCGAGCATTTGAGGGTCAATGCTGCGCGTGGGTCCATACATACCGCGGATCATCTCCAGCAGCACCTTGTCCATGACCGTATTGAAGCGCTGGATGTTTTCGATGATCTGCTGTTCAACATTCAACAGCAGATTGGACAGCATTTCGGCATCGTCCTCCAGGCTGTCCTGCACAATATTGCCTATGCCGAAGGGGTTCATGCTCATGCTGTTGTTCAGCGCAACTGAGCCCAGCTTGCCTTCTTCAACCAGATCGAGGGCACTGCCGCTTCGCCCTGTGGCTGAATGAGTGCGAAGCACTTCGACCATGACTGAATCGGCCATAGGATGGCTGGTCGGCAGACTGTCCAGACTGATCAGGCCGGGATCTTCGAGCCCGAGCAGGCGGAGTTGTTCTTCCATCAGGCGCGCCGCCTGATACTCCTCCATCTTCTTGACCACAATATGCATCGCCTCGTTGACCTGCTGGTCAAAGAGGGTCTTGCGCAGCGAAATCGCATTCTGTATCCAATAGGCCTGAACCAGGATTATGCCCAGAAGAGCGGTGCTGATCAGGATGGCCATCAGCCATATCTTGGAAACATTCATGGTCGCAGGGGATAGCCCTGCGGTTCCCCTTCCCGCAGTGCTGCTTATGCGAAGCTAATGGCCAATAAGCGGCCATTTGCAGCATTTAACATTTCATTAACCAAAATTAGACAACGTTAACGCCCCCTTTCCCCCGGATCAAGAGGCTTGAAAACGCAGATCCAGGCGAATCAGGAAGCAGTCATCTACCTTCAGGAGCCCCATCATGGCTGTGGGCGGCTCGAGGCAATAGTTCGAAAGGCGTATCTCGTGACTGCCCGAGATCTGATACTGATTCGGACCGACCTTTCTCCCCTGAAAGACAAAGGGCTCATGGCGAATGACACCGGCCATCTGAACGCGTACATCAGCCTGGACTTCGCGCCAGGAATGGTCCAGATCACTTCGGCCATGCGGAAGGCTGATGCTGAGTAAATCCATGACAATATGGGGGTGCTCGTCGGCTTTGAGCGTTTGCAGCATATCGCGGTTGATCAACTTGGCTCCACAGTCTAACTGTTTGACATCCAATAGAATACGAGCGTTGTCCAAGACGAGATGTCCCGCTTCTTTCCGAAGGTCAACCCCAACTTTGTGAGGGAATCTTATCTGGGCTGCATCGCAGTTTATGCTGCGCAGATTGCTGCTGCCCTCTACGGCAATGGCAGAGCTGTTCTCCATATTGATTTCTACCATACGCCGTTCCACAGGGTTGACAAAAAACCCTGCAAACGCAAAGAGGAAGGGCAATACCTTGACAAACAATACCATAAACTTGATTTCTAGAAGCTAAGCTCTGCACTTTGCGGTGCTTTATGGCTGACTTGCACCGCGAAAATTCATGACTTTCATCACTCTTTCAGCTCCCTGGGAGCAGGAAAACCTGCCTGACAAGCCCCCATTCCGGGGTTTTTAGAAAATTTCAGTGCCCTCCCGGATGCGGCTTCTCAAAAAAGCCCTTACTTTTGAGCTTCCTTTGAGAGAGGGGACCCCCGGGTCCCCTCTTTTATTGCCCGCAGGTTTGGCCGGAAAACACTGGGGATTAGGCCATAGCCCAAACCTTGTGTTGTCCATTAATGCATCTGGAAATAATAGATGGAAAGCCTAAACACGAAGATTGAAGCCTGGCTGGAGCCCAAGTTGGAAGAGATTGGGGCTTTTCTGGTGGATATCCGGCACATTCAGGCCCAGCAGCGCATAGAGATCTATCTGGATCGGGATGCGGGCAAGCCAGGAATTGATCTGGATGCCTGTGCTGAGGTCAGTCGCTTTATCCAGTTTCAACTGGATCACGACGATTCAGTGCCCAGAACCTATGTGCTGGAGGTCTCCTCTCCGGGTATGGACAATCCGTTCAAGGTGTTCAGGCAATACCAAAAGCACCGGGGCACGGAGGTGCAGGTCCTGATGCAGGACGGGCGAAAGCTGGAGGGAAGGCTGGCAGAGGTAGATGAAGCCGGCATAGATCTGGATGCCTATGTTCCAGCTCAGAAAGGCCCTTCGCCCGAAAAAAAGAAAGTCATTGCGCCACAGATTGAGCGCATGCGCATAGAGTTTGCACAGATTAAATCAACCAAGAGAAAGTTACCATTCTAAACCGGAGGCCTGATCGCTAATCATAACATCATGGACACCACACAATTGGTGAATTCCTTTGCGGAGTTCAAGGAGTTTAAAAACATTGACCGCCCGACGCTGATGAAGGTACTGGAAGACGTCTTCAGGACCTTGTTGCGCAAGAAATATGAGTCGGATGAGAACTTTGACATCATTGTCAATACCGACAAGGGTGACCTGGAGATCTGGCATCGCCGCAACATCGTTCCCGACGGTGAGGTGGAGGATCCGGTCAAGGAAATCTCCCTGTCGGAAGCCGTCAACATCGAGCCGGATTTTCAGGTGGGTGAGGAGACCTTTGAGGAAATCACCATAGAGAGCTTTGGGCGAAGGGCCATTCTGGCAGCCCGCCAGACTCTGGTCAGCCGCGTTTTGGAGTTGGAGAAGGACGAATTGTACAAGAAGTACAGCAAGCGGGTTGGCGATGTGGTGACGGGCGAGGTTTACCAGGTTTGGAAAAAAGAGATTCTGCTGCTCGACGACGAGGGCAATGAGCTGGTCATGCCCAAGAAGGAGCAAATTCCCGCTGATTTCTTCCGCAAGGGGGACTCCGTCAGGGCGGTGGTCAAGGCCGTGGAGATGAAAAACGCCACCACTCCCCAGGTCATCCTCAGCCGCACGGACAACGCCTTTTTGGCCAAATTGCTCGAGCTGGAAGTGCCGGAGATCTTTGACGGTCTGATCACCATCAAGAAGATCGTCAGGCAGCCGGGCGAGCGGGCCAAGGTGGCCGTAGAGAGCTATGATGACCGGATTGATCCCGTTGGCGCCTGCGTGGGCATGAAGGGTTCCCGGATTCACGGGATAGTCCGCGAGTTGCGCAATGAGAACATCGACATCATCAATTGGACCAACAACATCCAATTGCTGATCTCCCGCGCGCTCAGCCCGGCCAAGATCAGCAATATGGAGCTGAACACCGAAGAGCGCAAGGCCAGTGTGTTTCTGGCTCCCGATCAGGTCTCTCTGGCCATTGGAAAGGGCGGTCTGAACATCAAGCTGGCCAGCAGGCTCACCGACTACACCATCGACGTGTTCCGCGACTCCAACGATGAAAACTACGATGTTGATCTGGATGAATTCTCCGATGAGATTGATTCCTGGATTATTGATGAGCTCAAAGCCATAGGCTGCGATACGGCGCGCAGTGTGCTGGCCCTGGCCCAGGACGAGCTGGTGAGACGGACCGATCTGGAAGAGGAGACCGTCAAGGAGATCCTCCGCATTCTCAGCGCCGAGTTCGACGATGAACCCTGAGAAAACGTTAACTTTGTCAACCTTTTATGCCCGAAACGAAGACCATAAGGCTTGCAGTAGCTGCCAAAGAGTTTAATGTGGCCACGGCCACCATCATCGATCACCTGCAGAAAAGCGGGTACGATGTGGAGAACCGTCCGACCACTAAGCTCTCTGAAGAGATGTACGGGGCGCTGATCAAGGCCTTCCACAAGGATAAGGGAGCCCGGGAGCAGGCCGACCAGATCTCTATTGGCAACCGCAAGCGAGATGATTTGTCTATAGACGACAAATCGGGAAGGGCACCCCAAAAGGCACCCGAGCAAGGCGAACAGATCCTGATTCACAGCCGCTTGGCAGGTGCGGCAACCAGCCCGTCCAAGTCAGAAGAGACTCCTCCGGCTGCTTCAACACCAGCTCCATCCGGCAAGGAGGAGCCAGCAGCAGTTGAAAGCACAAAGACCCAGGATGATTCTGCTGTTTCCGCCAAAGCCCCTGATTCCCTACCCAGTCCAAAACCGGGCTTAGCGGGTCCCAAGGTGGTGGGCAAGGTGGATCTGAGCGCGGGCACCAGGAAGGGTAAGACTGCCGAGAAGACGGACAAAGCCAGGACTGCGGCTCCGGCAGAAGATGCTGCCAAGCCTGACAAGGCTGAGAGCAAGACTTCAGCTCCAGAGGAAAAAGCCGCGGAAGTTGCGGCTTCTACGCCCAAAGACAGTCCCGCGGACGAGGAAAAGAAGCCGGATACGCCGGAAGTAACCCTGCCGAGCGACGATGTCATTCGACCCGAAAAAGTAACCCTGGGCAGCCCGCGTGTGGTTGGCAAGATCGAGTTGCCGGTGGACCGGGCCAGGGAAACCAGCGAACAAAAGCGCAAACGCAAGCGCATTCAACGCACCGACAAGCCGGCTGCGGCGGGTGCCGGAACTGCGCCTTCCACTGGCGGCTCCCCGTCCCGACCGGGTACCGGAGGAAGACCTGGTGGAGGATCTTCCGGTCCGGGCAGAGGCGCACCGGGCAGAGGTGGAGCAGCCTCTCCTCCCGGCAAGCGACGCGGTGCGGATAACCAGCCCAACGAAAAGGAGATCCGCGAAAAGATTCGCACCACGATGACCCAATTGGGCGGTGGAGCGAGAGGAAAGACTGCCCGTTCCAAGTTGAGGAGGGCAAAGCGGGATGATCACGCGACCCGGGCCGAAGAAGCTGCCCTGGATCAGGATGAAAGCACGCTGGCCGTAACGGAATTCATCTCGGTGGCCGAGCTGGCCAGCCTGATGGATGTTTCGCCGACCCAGGTCATTTCGACCTGTATGAATGTCGGGGTGATCGTTTCCATCAACCAGCGCCTGGATGCGGAGGTCATTGAATTGGTGGCCAGTGAATTCGGCTTTGATGTTCAGTTCATCGATGCTTCAACCTCAGGTGAGGAAGAAGAGGACTTCGATGAGGAAGATCCCGAGGATCTGGAGGCCAGAGCTCCGATTGTAACGATTATGGGTCACGTTGACCACGGAAAGACCTCTTTGCTGGACCATATCCGCGAAGCGAATGTGGTGGCCGGTGAAAAGGGTGGCATCACCCAGCACATCGGTGCCTACGAGGTGACCACCGAAAGCGGTCAGCGCATCGCCTTTCTGGATACGCCGGGTCACGAGGCCTTTACCGCCATGCGCGCAAGGGGTGCCAAAGTGACCGATATCGCCGTGATCATCATTGCCGCTGACGATGCGGTGATGCCCCAAACCAAGGAGGCCATCAGCCACGCCCAGGCAGCCAGTGTGCCCATGATCTTCGCCATCAACAAGATTGACAAGCCCGGGGCCAATCCCGAGAAAATCAAGGAACAATTGGCGGGTATGAACTTTCTGGTCGAAGACTGGGGGGGCAAGTACCAGGTTCAAAACGTTTCGGCAAAGACCGGAGAGGGCATCAGCGAGTTGCTCGACAAGATTCTGATCGAGTCGGAGATGCTGGAACTCAAAGCCAATCCCAACCGCCCGGCCAAGGGATCCATTGTTGAAGCATCGCTGGACAAGGGTCGCGGCTATGTAAGCAACATCATGGTCCAGGAGGGCACGCTGAAGATCGGCGACATGGTAGTGGCCGGTTCGCATTACGGCAAGGTCAAGGCCATGTTCAACGAGCGCGGCAAGCCGGTTGTGGAAGCCGGTCCTTCAACTCCTCTGCTCTTGCTCGGATTGAATGGCGCTCCACAGGCTGGAGAGCGGTTCAGGGTTTTTGCCGACGAGCAGGAGGCTAAGGAAGTGGCCGGAAGACGGGCACAGATTCAGCGCGAACAGGGCATTCGCACCCAGAAACACCTTACCCTGGACGAGATTGGTCGCCGATTGGCATTGGGTTCGTTCAAGGAACTCAACATCATCATCCGCGGTGATGTGGACGGCTCGGTAGAGGCGCTCACCGATTCGCTGCAAAAACTGAGTACTGAAGAGATTCAGGTCAAGGTGGTGCACAAGGGCGTCGGTCAGATTACCGAGTCTGATGTGTTGCTTGCCGCGGCATCGGATGCCATCATACTCGGCTTCCAGGTTCGCCCTTCGCAGGCAGCCCGCAAGCTGGCCGAGCGCGAGGAAGTGGAGATTCGACTCTATTCGATCATCTACGACGCCATCGAGCAGATTCGCGCCGCTATGGAGGGCATGCTCGATGCCAAGATTGAAGAGAAGATCACGAGCAATGTCGAGATACGGGAGGTGTTTAAAATCACCAAGGTGGGCACCATTGCCGGTTGCTATGTCATGGAAGGCAAGATCAATCGCCAATCCAAGATCAGACTTATCCGTGATGGCATTGTCATACACTCCGGAACCCTGGCTTCCTTGAAGCGCTTCAAGGACGATGTGAAAGAGGTGGTTGCCGGCATGGAGTGCGGCATGAACCTGACCAATTACAACGACATTCGGGTTGGTGATATCATCGAGGGCTACGAGGAGATCGAAGTCAAGCGCAAGCTGGGCTAAGCCCTTTCAGCTATGTTCGAACGGCAACCGTTAATCGTGGGAATGGGGGCAGCCTGAGTCTGCCTGCAGCGCTAAACAGCCCGGGGCTTCTGCAGTGAAAATTCTCCTGATCCAAACGGCTTTTCCAGGGGATGTTGTTCTGGCCACCAGTTTGGTGGCCGAGTTGAGCGATCGATTTCCAACCGCGGTTATAGACATATTGGTTCGAAAGGGTTGCGAGGAGATTGTGGCCGACAATCCGCGAGTTTCGAGAGTCTGGACCTGGAACAAGGGCAAGGGCCGCCACGCAGCGCTTTTAGCCCTTGGCGAAGAGCTGCGCAAGCACGGCTATGACCGGGTTTACAATTTGCAGCGCTTTTTCTCCTCGGGATACCTGAGCTGGAGAAGCGGAGCCCCATTTCGGTCGGGCTTTAGCGAGAACCCTTTCGCATTTTCTTTCCATCACAAGGCGCTACACCGCATTCCCCATCCCTTAAAGGAGGGGGGATATCTGCACGAAGTGCAGCGCAATCGTCTTTTGCTTGAGGACAAGGTTTACCCGCCGCGCAAACCCGAATTGTGGATAGGTCCGGGCGATGAAGAAAAAGCCATGAGCATGGTCGGCTCCCAGCCCTATGTGGTACTGGCACCGGCTTCTCAATGGTTTACCAAACAATGGCACGAGGAGGGTTGGGCGGAACTGATTCGTAACATACCAGATAGTATTGTAGTTTGTCTGATTGGGGGAAAGGAAGATCGCGCATTGTGCCAAAGGCTGGCCAATAGCCGGCCCGGTTCCATCAATCTGAGTGGATCACTCAGCTTCAAACAGAGCGCCGCATTGATGAAGAGGGCTTGGAGGGTCTATGTCAATGACAGTGCTCCTTTGCATCTTGCCTCAGCGGTCGATGCGCCGGTTACGGCAGTTTTTTGCGCCACTCGCCCGGAGCTGGGCTTTGGCCCTCTTTCACACGATTCGCGCGTGGTGATTTCAGAGCACCCCTGTTGTTCACCGGGCTTGCACGGAGCACAGCGCTGCAAATCAGGCCATTTTCTCTGCAGCAAGGGCATTGATGCCCAGGAAGTCCTGGGCGATGATCCGACGATCTGGTCTGCGGCTCTGGCTTTGCGGGATTCCGAAGTGGAAACTTTGCAGACCATGAGCGGCATCGGTCAGATAGCCTTGCTTTCCAATTCAGAGGCTGTTGAGAGATTGCTCAAAGGGATAGATAACGAGTATGCAGATACTGTATGTTTGTTTTTTTCCAGCGTTGAAGAGGTTCAGCAGACTTTTATCAATCTGCCCTCGCAGGTCATGAGAATACTGGATAAGTCAGAGAGACTGCCGGTGAGTTTGCTGTTGAGCGGTCTGAAGACTTCGCAAATGGCGCTGAGCGCCGGGCTGACGGCGATTGCCCATTCGAACCGGCATCACGATGTTGAATCTGCCGTGGATGCTCAGACAGAAAGGCATCGATTGCCGACAGAATTGGCATTGAGGGTTCCTTTCACTCCGGCGCTTCGCACCCTGATACGCTGTGCTGGCGGTCCTTTGGTCTACGTGCATGGAAAGGGGATGAAGAAGGAATTGAATGCAGAGCATAATGGAAGACCCAATGTCACCCTGATCCGATGGACTGAAGAGGGGTTCTTTACCCTGCGCAAAGGCCCCGATGCCGGGCAGCTCAAACCCTGGGTGGACGATCCGCTGAGCGTTTAGTGCGCTAACAAGCCTGCTCTGGGTATCTTTGCCTATTCGTTTATGCGCAGTATCACGTTTTTGCTAAGCCTTCTGCTGGCCTTCTCCCTACGGGCTCAGTATTGTCTGGAGGATCGCTTTGGACCCGATGATACCTTGTACACGATGGAAGACATCCGCTTTGACATGGATGTTGAGTACGGAAGAGCCCTGAACTGGCTTGGCGACACCACTGTACTGCTCATGGATGTCTATTATCCGGCCGATGAAGTGGATACCCTGGCGAGCAGACCCCTGATCGTGTATTTGCACGGCGGCGGATTCCACGGGGGGTCCAAGTCCAATCAAAAGGGGCGGTACTGGGCGCAGGAATTTGTAAAAAGAGGCTATGTGTTTGCGTCCATTGATTATCGTCTGGGCTGGCCCAATGGCGACTCTTGTGCCGCAGATACTTCGTTGTACATGCGAGCCGTGTACAGAGCAGTTCAGGATACCAGAGCAGCTCTGCGATGGTTGACCGTCAATGCGGACTCCTGGCGCCTGGACCCATCGCATTTTTACTTGTTGGGAACCAGTGCGGGCAGTGGAGCATCTATGTTTGCCTCCTATGCCGAGGATGCCGATTTTGGATCCTATCTCTCCGAAGAATTGGGGCCATTGGATGAATCGGGCAATGCATTGAGCAACGAATTTCATATTGCGGGAATGATCACTAAAAGTGCGGCCCTCAGCAAGCTTGATGTCTTGGATCGAAAGGAGATTCCACATTTACTCTTTCACGGAAGTTGTGATATGACTGTTCCCTATACTTATGGGGCCATCTTTCACTGTTATGCACCGAACAAGTTTGTCGATGTTTACGGCTCGGGCGATATCGGCGCAGAACTGGAGCGCCTCAACCGCTGCCATACGCTGTATAAAAACATTGGTCAGGGCCACGGCACCGTTGATGACGACACCGTTGTTGTGTATGGCGCAGCCTTTATTCAATCCCTGCTCTGCGAAGACTGCGAATCGCGGTACATAGAGCGGATTAGCCGCCTCAATGTCTGCGCGGATCGCTCCGGAAAAACCACTACAGTGGAGAATCTCTATCCCAATCCCAGCAATGGCATCTTCCGGGTTGTTGTTTCTGGCCCGCGGGATGAAGACATAGATCTATCTATGATCGATCGCCTTGGACGGGTGGTCTTTGAGGAAAGCAAGTACTATGTTGCACCCATTCAGCATTGGCGAATAGAGATGCCTCAGCTCGAACCCGGTGTTTACTACTTCAAGACCGGTGTGAGAAACCGGTTTACGGTTCAGCCCGTGCTCATCATTCCGGACGGTCCTTCTGCATTTTGAGCGCGTGCTCAGGGCAACTTTTCACTGTCCTTCCACAAATTCCACAGGTAGATGTACCGGAGCAGAACACTGCTGCTTTCGAGTGCGCTGATGATCAAGCCGGTTTTTCCATCCAGAAAACCGCCCTGGAACAAATAGTGTTTCCAGAAGCGAAAAGAGGGTTCCAACAGAAATTGGATCAATCCGGGCCTCTTCTTTCGCGCAAAGGCATCCTCTGCTTTCCATAGCGCGTAACGCTGCCATTTCCTGAGGTAACTGTCCAGGTCACGGGCGGTGTGATGCGAAAGTGATTCGCGCAGTACAGCCGACTTTCCGCTGACCTGAATCTCGCTGTGGACGTGCTTGTCTTCATAACGAAGACTTTGTTTGAACAGACGCGTTACCCGATCATTTTGCCAGCCACTGAATCGCACGCGCTTGCCGAGGAACCAGTTTTTACGCTTTATAATGAACGCTTGTTCATTGATTTCTGGCCGCTCCAGGATACCCAGAATTTCATCGCGGAGCTGAGGGCTGACGCGTTCATCTGCATCCACTAGAAGGATCCATTCATGGCTGGCCTGGGGAATGGCCCAGTTCTTTTGGCTGGCGGAGTATTGATACTCCCGCTGTATCATTCGATCGGCGAGCTTTGAGGCCAGTTCTGCACTGCCATCCGTGCTGAAGGAGTCCACGACCAATACCTCATCGGCAAAACGCACGGATGCCAGGACTTCCTCAAGGTGATCCAGCTCATTATAAACCGGGACTATAGCCGTTAATTTTCTTCTTGCCATAAGCCTCGATTTCTGGATTTCGCATCGGCGTCAGGTTCAACCCTTGCAGGCTGATCAGACGCCCCTTCGAACTGTAGATAACGATATATTAACAAAATAAAAAGCAGGTACAAGCTCACGCCGAGTTGGGTTTCAAGGGTGGCCTCTGTAAACATAGAAGATATAAATATAATATTAATACCTATAAATATAGGGCTCTGAAGAGCGTGTTGCTGTAAAAAGGGCAGGACTGTGGCCAGCAAGAAAACCATCAGGCCGGTCAGGCCGGAAACAGCGGCTATGAATACAAACTGGTTGTGCGGTAGCGGTGTGCTTTCGACCAGATCAGGGAAGCGCTGCGCGTATTGAATCCGGAGTTGCGAACGCACAGAGCCCAGCCCAACTCCCAGGATAGGATGCTCTTTGACTATCTCCACCCCTGCCAGGATAGATCCTATGCGTTTGGCATCCGACAAATCGGGATTGGCCTGTCCCTTGAAGAATTGTTCGAGATCATATCGGGTATAAGCTATCCTGTTTTTCAGCGTGGGTACATACTCCAGAGCTGCCCAGGCGAGCGCGGCACTCAGGGCGCATATGATCAGACTGGTGATGATTTTTTTCTCGCGGAACAAGTAGCTGCCCAGCCAGTAAATCAGCACAAGGTATGCGGCGAGCAATCCACTTCGCACAGCAAGTACATGCAGGAAGATCAGAAAGAAAATGCCCGCGGCAATAAAGAGCCTTTGGCGCAAGACTGAGCTCAGACGGCCCCATTTCAGGTCGAAGGGGGCTGTTGCGCTCTGCGCGGGTCTGCTCAGCCACAGACAGGTGCTCATGGCAAGAGCTATGATCAGGCTGTAGCGGATATGGTTAACCGGAGTGGGAATGGCGATTCCCTGTGAGTAGAATTGCTCGTAATAGGCGCTGTTCAGCAGATAGCGTACCCAAACAAAAGATGCGCTCATAAGTGCCAGAACAACAAATCCAATCAGCAATTGAGCAATGCTCCGGCGATCCAGGCCTGGCAGGATGAGCATTGCCGCTGGCAGGACCAGGAAGGGGAGTTTAACCCTCACTTTGTCCATCCAGAAATCGCTGTCCAATGACCAGGACGCGATTCCACTTATTAAATATATAAGGAAAATGAGCGCAAATCCAACGACCAGCGGAGTTTTGAGTGTTTCCCGGAGTTGGTGAAGGCTTTTTGTTTGAAAGATGCCCAGAACTACCAGGGAGATTGTGGCGATACTCAGGATAAGATTGGAACTGAACAACCCTATGATCATAAGGAATACAGCGAGCTGCCCGAGCCACTTGCTTGTCCGGAACCACGTATAAAATACTTGAAAATACTGTAGCACAGATGCTGAAGGGAGATGGGCGGATACTGACACAGCGACCCGGGCAGTGCACTATCCAGGCGCTGTCCTTACCGGGACATAGCTTTCTCTGTGATGCCTCTGCAAACAGGGTGTTGTGAACCGGGATAAAGATAGGGATAAGCCATTCAGAGCAGGGGCGACCGAGTAAATGCCTGACATCTGTTCCATGGTTATCTTTGGACTGTTCCGGAGCCGTCCTTACCCGGGATTAAAGACGTGGATACTCCCCCAATAAGCCAGGAAGAAAAGCATCGAAGAGATGAGCTTTTTCGCAAGGAGCTAATGCCCTTGATGGATACCCTTTACAACTTTGGGTTTCACCTGACGTACAACG
Source organism: Chitinophagales bacterium (assembly GCA_041751015.1). Classification (GTDB taxonomy): domain Bacteria; phylum Bacteroidota; class Bacteroidia; order Chitinophagales; family BACL12; genus WGOA01. The sequence goes on along the minus strand of JBGSYF010000010.1, from coordinate 115,389 downwards.
AGGCGGATGCACAGGATCTGGTGCAGGAGACCCTTTTAAAGGCCTATCGCTTCATTAATTCCTACCAACAAGGAACCAATGCAAAAGCATGGCTGTTCAAGATTTTAAAGAACGCCTTCATCAACGAATACAGGAAGCGCTCACGTATTCCGGATCACGTTGATTATGAGGAGGTTGTGCATTCACAGGACAACGAAGACGGCTCCTATGCCGGCTATGTTGACCTAAGGCAGGAAATTTTCCAGAGTATGATGGGCGACGAGGTCACAACAGCCCTCAACAGCCTTCCGGTGGATTTCAGAACTGTGGTGCTTCTTAGTGACATTGAGGGTTTTACATATGAGGAGATTGCCGGCATCATGGATATTCCAATTGGCACAGTTCGCTCGCGACTGCACAGAGCCCGGAATATGCTCAAGGATCAACTCAAGATTTATGCCGCTGGACGGGGGTTTGAGGAAAAGCGTTAAACGATGATGAACGGTAAGAGTTCTCACAATTGTCAGCAGGTAATGGAGATGGTCTATCTGGCTCTCGATGGAGAGCTGGACACCGATCAGATGAAGGGATTCCTCTATGAGCTCGACCGGTGCTCCTGTTGTTTTGATAGTTTTGAAGTGGAGAAGGCCTTCCGGCAGTTTTTAACAAGCAAGATCGAGCGGCGCTGTATGCCCCCGGGTGCTCATGATGCACTCAAAGCCAAGTTGGGCTTTACGCACTCCCCGGACGACGCCAACGCTTAAGCGGGCGCGACGCGGGGGCTCAGGCGCGACGCGGGCGTTTTTCAGGCCCGGAGTTTACTTCTGTAAATGAGGAGTTTGGAAAAGGGCCGGTACAAAACATGTAGCGCCTTTTGAACTTGTGAGGGGGGCTCAGGCGCGACGCGGGCATTTTTCAGGCCCGGAGTTTACTCTTGTAAATGAGGAGTCTGAAAAATGACCGCAACAAAGCATCAGCCCCCCTCACGAGTTCAAAACTAGGGGAAGGTGTAGCGGACGCTAAGAGCCCCGCAAAAAAAACAAACCCCCGTAGCCCCGACAAAATTGATTTCGGGCTTCAAGTCCAGCGCAATGTTGATTGGGACGGGTTGAAAGGTGTACTCCACGCCGATCATGCCATCTATGCCCAGGGTGGTCTGGGTTTGGTCCCTTCCGGAATCTGTTTCGCGGTACTCGGAAAAACCGATATGGGCCCCGCCGCCATAGAACCAATTGAAGTCGCGGTACCAGCCAATATCTCGGTGTTTTAGGCCGAGGGCGGTGAGTTCATAACCTCTTCGACGGCTGGCAAAGTGGCCTTCCAGAGCGACATCTCTGGTCAGGAAATACTTGCCGCTGATGCCAAAGGAGCTGCCGGCCCGCAATCCGAGGGCACCGGTGTAGTCAGCCTGGGCGTGCAGCCCGAATGCGCTGAGCAGAGCAAAGGCCAAAACACTAAGGTATTTCATGGCGCAGGAGAAAATGGATGATTTACAACGAATGGCGGTGTTGAGCAGCGTTTACTACAAGCTCGCAGAGGGCTTAAACGCATAAATCATGCCGAAAATTACCGGACCGCCCGACAAACCCTTCCACCTAAAAGAAGTCAAACTCAAGCAAGCGCCCCGCTCTATCAGGCGGACTTTCGCTCTGAAAAATCCGGCCAAAAACAAAGCCCGACCACAAGGGCCGGGCTCTGAAGCAAAGGGCAGGTTGGTTAATTGTGGACTCAGCGATGAATCAACAGGCGCTCGGTGCGGCTGTTTTGCCCGTCCTGCATGTGCACCAGATAGACTCCGGCGGGCAATTGGGCAATGTTCATGCGAATCTGCTGCTGGCCTTCTCCGGCCTGTTGAATGTGCATCACCCGTCCGGAAAGATCGCGCAGTTCAACCAGCGTCTTTTCCTGGCTGCCGTCGAGACTTACAAAGACTTCCTCAGCAGCGGGATTGGGATAGATGTTTACGCTCAAGGGCTGGACGTTTTCCATTTTGCGATCCATCATGGGGTAGATGGTATCCGCTTCGCTATAAGGGCTGATGCTGCCGTCAGCACACTGAACCCTGACAATCAGTTCGTAGCCGGTTTCGGCTTTCATGCCATAGAAGCGCTTGTTGTTAACCAGGCGGGTATGACAGCGCCACATGTCGGAGTCAAGCTCGCGTCCGCAGACTTCATAGCGAATGGCTCCGGGAACTTCCTCCCAGGTGACGATGGGAGAGATGGGCGTGACAAAGTCGTAGTTGACGATATTGGGCGCTTCGCAGGACACATGGCAATCGCTGCTCACCACCACACCGAAGACAAAGGAGTCACCTCCGGGATCGCTGGAAGTAGGCGTGGGTGAGGAGATCGTTACCTGAACTTCTTCGGCACTGCCGGGTACATTCATCAGCACCAGTTCAGCGATGTTGAGGAAGTCGCCCATGTCAGAGGTGTTGATGGTCATGCTGTTGCTCACTCCGCCGGCATTCGCGCTGATCACGGCATAGCGGCCTACCCGATCTATGTCTGACATGGGAACGGTTATGCGAACATGGCGCGGTCCATCTACGACACTCAGCGGGTAGTTCTGGCTCCAGTTCGCGCGGTACAGATAAGTGTGGGCAAAGCTGCCGATGCTGGAGGCGCCGTCTTCGTTGCGGAAGATATAGGCCACCACGGAGCTGGTGTTTTCCGGATCATCGGTGCTGATGGTGATGGAAGAAGCGGGGCTCATGACCTTGCGAAACACTCCTACCTGCTCACTTCCAGCGCCGCTGGGGGCGATGGAAACCAGTTCGGATGAGATGGAAGGCCCTTCGACATCCGAGGAAAAGGTGCACTGGCCAGGCAATAAGACGCCTTTAGTGACCACCTCTACCACAATATGGCTAATGCTTGAGGGGTCGGAGATGTCCAGGGTGGTGCTCGCACTGCCGTGTGCCCCTGCACCGACAATCTCGAGACTCTTACCGCTCTGGCAGGCCAGAGAGATCTCGCCATCGCAGCGGCTGCTGATGCCCACGCCAAACACAAAGGAATCTCCATGCGATCCTGTGGTCGCCGGATTGGGGCTCAAGACCCGAACATTCACTTCATTGACGTGAGCGGGAACGTCGTTGAGCACCAATTCGACCACGGCCAGCCTTTCACCCATGTCGGAGATGCTGACGGAACGGCTGGCGGCAATACCCCCGGCCTCTGCTTCTACATAGGCAAAGCGGTGATCGTCGTCCAAATCGGTGATGGGCACCTTGACAATCACATCGCGGGGTGCAAAAGCGGGGGAAAGGGAGTAGGAGGCCGTCCAGTTTGATCGATAGATGTAATAGCTGGCGTACTCGCCCTGGCTGCTCATGCCCTCCTCATCGGAGCGGAATACATAAGCCAGAACAGACCAGGTATGGGCGGGATCATCGGTGCTGACCGTGATGGTAGACGCCGCTGCCATGGTCTTGCGGAACACTGTAGTGAGGTGGGAAACGCTGCCGATATGGGTCAGCGCGCTTCCGGCAATGCTTTCAGGGCCTTCGGTGTCGCTGGAAAAGGTGCAGAGAGTGGGTACTACGGCACCCTTCCCGATCACCTCAACGACAATGCTGTCGGCGTGCATTCCCTCTGGGATGAAAAGATCGTAGCTGGCCAGGTTTTGAATGCCGGCTCCAACCAGTTCATAATTTCCAGTACCGCAATCGCTATTCCATGTGCCTGAGGCAATCAGGCTTGAACTGCTAAAAAGGGCTAAGGCACATGCGAGTCGGGTGGCAACCAATCGCAGTCTGTCGGTAAATAGAGTCATTTGTGGGTATGTAGAAAAATCAATGATCACTTCCATGAAAGGTGTCTGGGCCGGGAGTGATGGTTCGCCAGGAGGGGCGAAGAGGGTGCCGATTGCTGCGCTGCACCGCTGTTCTACAAGGGTCAATGTAGTCTGACAGGGTTAGGGTATCAAGACCTGCGCTGTTTAGCGCGCTACATTTTTTGAATCTTCATGCTTAGTTAAGTCATTGTGTGACAATGGCTTAGGAGTACATGCGGGCTGCGATTACGCGTCTTGCGGACTATGCTTTGCCCGATTTAGGAGCCCGAATGTGACCTGGGCCCCATGAGGCAAAAAAGGGATATGGCCCTGAAGGCGCGGTTTGAGCCGAGATGGATTGTCGCTACCTGGGTCTGGGGCATTGAGCAGTTCCCCAAGGCGCGGAACTGTGACATTTGCCCCGATTTAGAGCTAAACTTGGAATAATTTCACCGTTGGAATTCCGCATTTCTGAAGCCGCAAATCGGGGCGTTTGAAACGCATTTTTTTTCTTCTCAGTGACCATTTCCCCCACAAAAGACCCGGAATCATGTACGATAACCTGAAGAAACGCCTGCAGACAGAGCTCAAAGAGATCGAAGAAACCGGTTTGTACAAGCGGGAGCGCATCATCTCCTCTGAGCAGGGCGCTGAAATCACCCTGCAGGACGGCAGTCGCGTGCTGAACTTTTGCGCCAATAACTACCTGGGGCTTTCCTCCCATCCGGCTGTGCTGGCGGCGGCAAAGAAGGCTCTGGATCACAGGGGCTATGGCCTCTCTTCAGTGCGCTTCATATGCGGAACCCAGGACATTCATAAAGAGCTGGAAAAGAAGCTCTCCGACTTTCTGGGAACCGAGGACTGCATTCTCTACGCCGCAGCCTTTGATGCCAATGGGGGCGTCTTCGAACCGCTTTTCGGCGCCGAAGACGCGATCATCTCCGATGCGCTGAACCACGCTTCGATCATAGACGGAGTGCGGCTATGCAAGGCGGTTCGCTACCGCTATGAGCACAACGACATGGCCGATCTGGAGAAGCAGCTCCAGGCTGCGCAGTCCCAGAGGAACCGCATCATTGTTACGGACGGCGTGTTTTCCATGGACGGCACGATTGCCCAATTGGACAAGATCTGCGATTTGGCTGATCGCTACGATGCCCTGGTGATGATTGATGAGTGTCACGCTTCGGGTTTTGTCGGCAAAACCGGCCGCGGGACACACGAATTCAGGGGTGTGATGGGCCGTATCGACATCATTACCGGTACCCTGGGCAAGGCTTTGGGCGGAGCCTCCGGCGGCTTTACCTGCGGTCGGAAGGAGATCGTTGACATGCTCCGGCAGCGCTCTCGACCTTATCTGTTCAGCAATACCGTCGCGCCAGCCATCGTCGGTGCATCAATCGAGGTGCTCGATCTGCTCAGCAAAAGCACGGAACTGCGAGACCGTCTGGAGAGCAATACCCGCTATTTCCGCGAGAAGATCAGCGCCGCCGGTTTTGATGTCAAGCCCGGGGAACACGCCATCGTGCCCATCATGCTCTACGATGCCCGACTCAGCCAGGTCATGGCCGCTGAGTTGCTCAAGCGCGGAATCTATGTGATCGGGTTCTACTTCCCGGTGGTGCCCAAGGGTCAGGCCAGAATCCGGGTGCAGATCTCTGCGGCCCACAGCCGCGAGCATCTGGATCGGGCTATTGAAGCCTTTATCCAGGTGGGAAAGGAGCTCGAGGTCATTCAGCAGGCCTGAAAGAGGTCCCCAGCACAGGTATCAAAAAAGGGCGTTTAGCGCATCACCACAATTCGGCTTACAGGGCTTCCATTGAGTCGAAGGGCATAGGTGCCCTGGGGCCAGCTTCCCGCGCTGATGTTCATGCGCGATCCCTCGCTGAGCGCTGCGAAAACCTTTCGCCCGTTGATATCAAAGATCTCCAGCAAGGCACCGGCAGAGGCCGGGTCGAGATCAATGAACAAATCGCTGGACACCGGATTGGGCCAGATGCGGGGAATCAGAGGGTTGCTCAGCAGGCTCAAACCGGTGGGCAGAGCGCAGAATTCGGGGTCGGGCATCAGCTCTATGAAGCCCTGCGGGCTCAGATCGCGGCCGCTGAACGCAGGGTAGTCGCTGGAGTAGCGGTGAAAGCGAAAGAGCAGGTTGGCGTTGGGAGGTATAACAGTACCCTGATCGACCGGGTTGCCGCCCTGCATGGGGTTGACGTATTCCCAGACAATTTCCTCCGTGGGCGTAAGTTCAAAGGCATAGCCCTGGCGCCCCGAAGCGATGAGGGTGTTGCCATTGGGAAGCAGTTGAATGCTGCTCAAGCCGCTGGAGTTGAGATCCTGTGGAATGGGGCGCTGGTAGCTCCAGTCGAAGTCAGCGGGCCCCCAGGTGCTGCCGCTCATGGTGTACTCCCATTCGTAGGTATCAAAATTGGGAACGAGCAGATGGGCGGATGAATAGTCCGGCCCTACCTGATTGTTGAACAGCGCCACTTTCTGGTAGTTGGGGCTGGCGCTGGTCAATTCTATGTCTGCCCAGTGAGCGTCGTGGTTGAAGAACAACTTGCGGTCAGCAGCACTGCCCTGATCATAGGCTTCGGGATTGCCCCATCGAAAGAGCAGATCCCCCCCCTTGCCGGCCAGACCGCCGGTGCTTCCGGCCGCCTGGGCACTGGACGTGCTGTGATCGATGATCCAGATTTCGTCAAAGTGTGGAACCGACAGAATGATCTGGTCCAGGTCTGCATTGTAGTCTATGCTGTTGGCGTGATGCCAGTCGGCAATTCCACCCATCATATCATAGTTGACATTGATGCGTTCAGGGCGATTGCCCACTACATCGTAATTGGGCGCCGTTGGGTCAAAATCCTGCACCAGGTGATCCCAGGCCCGCCATTCCCAGACAATCGCAGCCGATCCCGCGCCATCGGGCTGAATCTCGATGACCTTATCCGGCCAGAGCTCGCCCTCGCTGAGCAGCGCGGGATTGCGCCCTGCGGCCACGGCAGCCGCGCTGTCGATGACTTCCCAGGCTATGGCCAGTACATTGCCGTTGGGCATGACCGCCATATCGTGGTGCAGGCGAACAACATCGTCGTTGTACACAAATTGCCAGATGAGATTGTTGTCCCAGTCTCTTCGCTCAATGAGTTCCCCTCCCCCTCCGGCGTGCAAACCGGGGTTGGATGCGGCGTTGCGCCCTTTGCAAACGATGATGTCCCCATTCGGCATAAGGCGTATCCCATTGCCGGGTTTGTAGATCAGGTCTTCCCAGACATGTACAATCTGTCCGCAGTTGTCCAGCAAATACACATTGCCCTGGTTGTGGGGGAAGTGCAGATTGTAGCCCGCCATGGCCTTTTCGTGATTGAAAGACAACAGTCCCACCGTGCGGGTTTGGGCTAGCAGGCTCTTGCCGCCATAGTGTGATATGCGAATGTCCGGGATAATCAGGCCTTCGCTGAATTGTGCAAAAGGCCCTTCGAGGCCCAAAAGCAAAGTGCTGAGGAGGATCTTAGATAGGATACCATTACGCATGTTATGGAGAGGATTTGATCAGAGTAAATTGTTGAAGATAGGCACCGTCTGAACGGCGGATTTGCGCCGTGTAAAATCCGTTGGCCCATGCTGCTGTGTTCAACATCCAGCCTTGACCATTGCCTTGTTCGCGGTGCTGAAGGGAGCCGTCTGCGCGGTAAATCAGCAATTCTAAGTTAGCGGTTCTTTGGCCAGCTATCCAAACGCGGTTGCTGAAGGGATTTGGAAGCGGGGAAAATTCGGGGAATGCTGAGGCCGGCGGATCTTCCTGGTAGAGGGTCAGTGGGATGCACTCGGGTTGGGGAGTTTCGAATTGTATGGTGAGCCCCGGGCTGAGATCCCGCCCTATTAGCCCCGGGAAATCAGGCGGATAGCGGTTCATCTTGAAGACCTGGTTGTTGACGGGCAGCCCCCCCTGGGCCACCGGACCGCCGGGATTGACCGGGCAGATGTATTCCCAGGTCAGCTCTCCATCGGGATTGACTTCCAGAATACGGCCATTGGCGCCGGAGCAAATCAGGGTATTGCCATTGGGCTGCCGCTGGGTGCCGGACAGGTTTTTTGAGCTGAGCGAAAGGGGGGGATCGGCGACATAGGTCCAGTTGCTGTTTTCGGGAGCATAGGCCTGATCGAGGCTAAGGTCATAAAGCCCGGAGCCGTTGAGCGGCGGTGTGATTTCCTCAATGCTGGAGTAAGAGCTGCCAGGGCGCTCCTTTCCGTTGTTGAATACGGTGATGTTTCCGGCTCCCGGATAGCCATCCGGTACCCAATTGGCATCGTGCTGCTCGTAGAATACCTGATCGTCTGCGGAGCCCCGCCCGTAGGCCTGGGCATTGCCCCAGCGGTAGAGAATCTCACCTCCTCTGCCGCTGTTTCCGCCGCTGCTCGTGGCGGCCTCTGCGCTGCTGGTACTGTGGTCGAGGATCCAAACTTCATGAAAGTTGCGAACACTGATCAGGATTTGATCCAGATCTTCGCGATAATCAATGCTGTTGGCATGGGTCCAGTCCTCCAGAGGTCCGGATTCGAGGCGGTAGTTGATATCCACCCGCCCCGGGTGATCAGCGGGGTTTCCATAGTTGGGCTTGAGGGGATCCTGATCTTGAATCAGGTGATCCCAGAGCCTCCAGGTCCAGACGATCTCGGCCTGATCAATGCCGACGGGCCTGAGTTCCACAATCTTTTCGGACCAGAGTTCTGTATCGACTGTTTCGGATTTACGGCCTCTGGCTATGGCCTCTGCTGCGCTGTGTTTCTCCCAGGCCAATACCAGAATATTCCCATTGGGCATGGGCTCGATATCGTGGTGTTGATGCCCTGTATCGCTGGAATAAGTATAGGTCCAGGACTTCAATCCATCCCAGGCATAGCGATCCAGGCGGCCACCAGAGCCCCCGGCATTGTAGAGGTTGGGTATGCGTGCGCTGCGCAAAAGGCTTCCGTCTTCGAGAAGGTAGGCGGACAGGGAAGGGGGCGCATCGCTGTCCCAGCGATTGACCGACCTTCCGCAATTGTCCATAAGCCAGGTTTGAGAGGAGCCCGATGGGGCCATGAGCAGGTAACCGTCCTGGGTGTCTTCGCGAAAGAACAGGGTGCCGACGGTGCTTTGGGCGCTGCTCATCAGCGGTAGAGCAAGGAGCAGAAACAGGCTCAGGGCTGAGTTGCCCTTCGCCCTAAAAAGGGATAGCCTGCTATGCGCGAAAGACGTCAGGAATTGAGGTGGTGAGCTTAGCACCCGATAAATTTACGGCAACGGGTTCAGCGAGTCAGGGTAACATAGTCGTTTAGCACCTGGCGAAGGAATTTTTCAGGCTTTTCAGGCGGTTGTTCCAGGTCCATTTCCTTAGCGACCCGCTTGCTGATTTCCTGGAAATGACGCTTGTTGTGGCCGCTGGGATGGCGTCTCCAGCGCTCCAGCATCTCCAGAACCAATAGCATTTCTTCTTCTTTGAAGCGCACAGCCAGAGGGTAGATCACCGAGTCAGCATTGCGCTCGTGCATGCGCAAGAGGCTTTCCAGCGGTACATCCTGACGGGAATTGAGCCGTATGACTAAAGTGTCAGCGAGCAGATCGCCAATGCGTTGGGCTTGCGGAGTGGAGCTGATCATCAGACTGGCCAGGGCTCCGAGACTGGCCCAAATATCCAAAAGACGCATGCTCCATCTTATGATGTATTCGCGGATTCCGCTGGCCCCGCCGCTGAGTTTGATGATCTTGAGGCCCATGATCTTTTTACCGGGACTCTGTCCGTCCATCAGATACTCGGCCAGGAGCGAGTAGAACAGGTAGATGCCGGTGAACAACACCTGGATAAACCTGCCTGGATTGATGTTGATGGCATGGCCGAGTGCCATGAGCAAAAAGAAGAGGATAAAGAGGCCGGTCCAGAGGATGAATTGATCGAGAACAAAAGCGACGATGCGCTCTTTGAGATCGGCCAGTTCAAAGCGAATGACGATCTGTTGGGGCGTTCGTATGTCGACGGTTTTCACGTGGGATTCGGGAGCTTGCGCGGGATGATCTCACTGCGCCGCGGGCCGCTTGCAATTTACGGGCTTTAGCTCGGCCGTTGCGCTCTGAGGGTCATTGGCTTGAGCTTATCTTTAGGCGACTTTGAGCGACTTTGCGCTTGTTTCCTGGCGCGGGCTTATCTCTGCTCAAGGCGGGTTCATTCATGAAGGAAGGTGATTTCATTCGTCAGAATCAGCACAAGTGGAAGGAGTTTGAGAAGCTCCTGCAGCATGAAGGAGGCTCTTCGAGATTTCGATCAAAGGGCCATCCTTACAGGGCAGCGGAGCGGGGAAAGGAGGCGGATTCAAGATCCGATTCGAGTTCTGCTGCGGACCTGGCCTCGGGTAATGATTCGGCTTCGGCAGCTTCGGTTGCATCAGCTTCGGCTGCTGAGCTCGATCCGCGCCGACTGAGCAATCTGTATGTGCAGATCACCGACGATCTGGCCTATGCCCGAACTTTTTACGCCAATCGCTCCGTCAGAGCCTACCTCAACGCCCTTTCCCGACAGATTTACCGACGCGTTCAACGCCGCCCGCGAAGCACCATGGCCGATGTGTTGTATTTCTGGCAGATCAAGGTGCCATCGGCGTTTTGGCATGCCCGGCGCGAAGCGCTGATTTCACTGCTGGTGTTTCTCGGCGCGGTGCTCATTGGGTTGCTGTCCAGTTTTCATGATCCGGGCTTTGCCAGCCATATTTTGGGAGATTCCTATGTGGAGATGACCGAGCGAAACATCGCGGCCGGTGAGCCGATGAAGGTGTACGACCAGCAGAGTCCCATGGAGATGTTTTATCGAATTGCCATGAATAATTTGTTTGTGGATATGCTCACTTTCTGTCTGGGACTGCTATATGCCGTTGGTACGCTTTTCGTCTTGCTGTACAACGGAGTCATGGTGGGAACTTTCCAATATTTTTTTGTGGAGTTTGATTTGTTGGGCGAATCGGCGCTGAGCATTTGGCAACACGGCACCATTGAAATGAGTGCCCTGGTTTGGTCGGGAGCTGCAGGCTTGTGTTTGGGTCGGGGATTGCTTTTTCCGGGCACGCATACCCGTTTGCAATCCCTGCGCTTGTCGGCTCGAATGGCCTTTGTGATCATGGCACCGGTGGTTGTGATGACCCTGGTTGCCGCCGGTCTGGAGAGTTGGGTTACCCGACAAACCACCGTGCCTGATGTGCTGAGAATGATGGTGATTCTGGGCTCCCTGCTTCTGGTGTTGGGCTATACCGTGGTCTATCCCAGACTGCTTGCTTTGCGGGGTCTGAGTCAGGATTTTACACTTGATCGGCTCCCCCCTCAGCGCCCTTTGAACACCCGTCTTGATGTGTTGCGAAGTTCTGCGGAGACGGTCTCCCTGGCTTTTCATGCCTATGCTCAACGCTTTCGGCCTATGGCCCTTGCCCTGGCTGCACTGGCCGCGATTCTGGGGCTCCTGGCTGCAAAGTTCCTGGAACACCCCTTGTTGCAGGGTCTTAGTTTGAACATGCCGCCACCAGCAAATGGTCTGCTTGAGTTTGTTCGGGATTTCCCTTTCTATCTCAAGTTGAGTCTGCAATTCAGCTTGTACAGGGATTACCCCTGGCTGGCTCCGCTCAACGTCTTGTTGTTCTCCATGTTGTTTGCGATGCTGGCCAGGGTCTTTGATCGATTTCCGAACAGGCCACAGAGCACTGACCCTGAACAGAATACTGGGAAACAGAAATTTTCAAGGCAGTTTTTTGCTGTCTTTGTGGGGATGAGCATAGTCCACAGCACTCTTTTCTTGCCGGCTCCCTGGGGGCATTTGCTCTTTCTGTTGCTCCTACCCCTGAGTGTGCTTTGGGCTTGCTCGGTGTATTGGGAGGGAAGAACATTGTTGACTGCGTCGGAAAAGGCATGGCGAATCATGATGATGGATGTCTTTCAATACATTGCCATATGCACTACCTTGCTCTTGTTGTCGATGATTGTGCTCGCACTGGCCAATTCCCCCATATTGGGATTCTTTACAGAGATACTGGTCCAGAATTTACCCCTGAGTCTGTTTGATGAAGGCGCCATTCCAGCTTTTTTGATCGTTTTTATCAGTTATTTCTCGTTTTATCTGGTGCTTCCCCTGGGAATGGCTGCTTGTTGCGCCCACTATTTTCACGCCAGAGAGTTGAATGAGGGTCAGGGCATAGCCACGCGGATGCAAGGCTTTGGCCGGCAGAAAACTGTGCCCCGATGAGGCTATGGAACAAGGGCGCAAACAGCATCAGGGTGCTGGATCTCGCGATCCGCGCTATGGGGCATATGGTCGCAGGCCTTAGACCGGGTGTGATGCTCCTTGTCATGTCAACTTTCTCAATGCCCGCGGGGCTTGGGGCGCAGAACGCCGGGGGTGGGAGCACGGTAGAGCTCAGGCGGATGGATGATCAGCATTACTTGAAGACCATAGAGGATCTGGATTACAGCGAAAGACATCCCGAATCCAAAGCCAAGAAAATGGAGCCTGAGCCCAGGCCAATCAAAGAGAAGAGGACATGGTGGATCAATGAACTGAGCCTTGTTTGGCGGATATTGCTTTTTGCACTTCTGATGCTGTTAATCTGGGCCATGGTTTTGAAACTGGGTGTGCGAATGAAGCCGGCCAGGGTTAATCAAATCCCTGTTGAAGAGCTCAATCCCAGGGACATGAAGCGCCAGGAGTTGGAAGAGCTGCTGCGCCTGGCCACCGAGCGCGCCGATCATCGGGAAGTGGTGAGGCTGAATTTCCTGCTGCTCATCCGACAGCTTCAACTGGCGGGCCGGATTCGCTGGCAAGCTCGAAAAACCAATCGGGAGTATGCGCTGGAACTTCAGGCCTTTCCCCCGGAAATGGCGCAATTCAGACGCCTTTCGCTACTCTTTGAACAAACCATCTACGGCGGGGCATTGCCCGATGCGGTGGCTATTGAAAGATGGGCGAATGAGCTGAGGGCTTTTGACCGCGAACTGGGCCGCAACATCAGCCCCGAAAAGCCCGGACTATCATGAGCTTCCGCAGAGTTCAGCTTTGGATCTTCGCCAGCCTGATTCTTTTGGCGTTTGCGCTGTTGTGGATAGCCAGACTTCGGGCTCCTGAGAGCTTTGACTGGAGTGTGCACTATCAGCATCAGAGTGATCAACCCTATGGTGCCAAAGTGTTGATGGAGCTTCTGCCCAATTACCTGAATGGGAAAGTGGAGCTGATCAAACTCCCACTGAGTACAGGTGTTCTGGGTGCGCGTGCAGGGACCTATGTTGTGATAAGGGAGCGTTTCAACTTGCGAAGCACAGAGGTTGACAGCTTGTATCAATGGGTGGAAAGGGGAAACACCGCTCTGATTGCTTGTAGTTATGGGCTGAATGTGTTGTCTGAAGTTTGCATAGAGGAAGATTCAGCTCGCGAGTGGTGGGATGAGGAGATTCTCGATTCGCTGAGTCTGAATTTTCAATCGGAGACTTTGGCTCTGGAAAGGGATCATGTTCTTCAGTACTGGTTCATGGATTCCGTTTATCCCAATGCCTGGTCGCTGATGGAGGCCGATAGCTTGTTGAGCATCTGGCCAGAGGCAGAAGCTATTGGTGTTCACGAAAGCGGATGGCTCAATGCCGTCCGTTTGCCTATGGGATCGGGTTCGGTGATCTTGTTGTCCACTCCAATGGTATTGAGCAATATGGAACTCATCACTCCTCCAGGCAGGGATTATGCAGAGCGACTTTTATCGTACATACCACAAGGCGATGTATTTTATGACTTGCGATTGATTTCACACGATTTCTCGACGAACTATCAGGAGGGGCCGCTGCGCTTTGTCATGCAGCATGTGGCTTTGCGATGGGCCTGGTACTTGTTGTTGATCGGCATCCTGCTCTTCATCGTGTTTCACACTCGCAGGCGACAAGCGGCCATTCCGATCTTCGAGCCCAGGGAGAATCAGAGCATGGAGTACCTGCATAGTCTGGCGGCTTTGTACCTTCAACAGCGGCGCGATCACCGGATTATAGCGCGAATGATGCGGGAACAGTTTCTGAGTTTTATACGCGACCAATACCCCATTCGCCAACCCGCGCTGGACGCTGAGACCGCTTTGCGACTCAGCAGGTTGAGCGGCATTGATCTGGAGGCCATCGAATCGCTGTTTCTCCGATTTCAGGGAGTGGATCAGGAGGCTGAGTTTGAAGATTACGCCTTGCTTAGACTGAACAGAGAACTACAAAATTTTTATAAAAATTATAGCTAATATGGAGGAGGATTTTGATACCATGCCCGCCGAAGAAACTCCGGTTCCAAATCTGCAGGGACCGGATCAGCATTTGATCCAACGTTGTCAGGAAAAACTCGATCGGGTCAGGACTCAAATTGCTGTCTTGGTCTTTGGTCAGGCGGAGGCGACCGAAGCCCTGCTGATCAGCTTGCTTTGCGAGGGCCATGTTTTGGTCGAAGGGGTTCCGGGTATTGCCAAAACCATGCTGGCCAAATTGATGGCGGGCAGTCTGCAGTTGAGCTGGTCCAGAATACAGTTCACCCCAGATCTGATGCCCTCAGATGTCATTGGCACTTCGGTCTATGAGCAGGGGGCGAATCGCTTTGAGTTCCGACCCGGTCCTGTGTTTGCTCAAGTGGTTCTGATTGACGAAATCAACCGGGCTCCTGCCAAGACACAGTCCGCTCTCTTTGAGGTGATGGAGGAGCGCCAGGTCACCTATGATGGCAAGACCCACCTTCTGCGGCCTCCATTCTTTGTGGTGGCCACCCAGAACCCGGTCGAGCAGGAGGGAACCTATCGCCTGCCCGAAGCGCAACTGGACCGATTTCTCTTCCGCATTCGCATGGGCTATCCGGAGGCAGAAGCGGAGAAGGCCATGCTGCGACAGCTTCGCAATCAGTATTCAATACGAAACACCACATCTGTTGAGGCCATGTTGAGCGAGGAGGAAGTGCTTGAAGCACAGCGATTGTGTGAGTCCATCTACATTGCCGAAGAGCTGTGCGACTACATCGCCGACATTGTGCAAGCCACCCGCAATCATCCGGGTATATACCTGGGAGCATCTCCGCGAGCTTCTCTTGCCTTGTTGAGGGCATCCAAGGCCTGCGCACTGATTTCCGGACGCAGTTTCACGACACCTGAGGACATTCAGGCTATGGCCTATCCCGTATTGAATCATCGAATTCTGCTCAACAGCGAGCGGGAGCTCGACGGTATAGAGCCGGAACAGATGATTCGCGAGATCCTGGAGCGTATAAGCGTGCCCCGATGAGGTGGAATCGCATCAATGCGCGTCCAGCGGCTGAGCAGACGGTTCAGGACTGGGCAGAAGACGCTCTTGAACTCAATCGATTGCCGGGTAATTCTATAGCGCACATGAGCCATGCGTTGCGCTCCTTCTATTTGCGCAGCCCGTTTTTCTACGCTCTGGGAGCCCTGGTCTTACTCTTTGCCCTGGCATTTGTCAAGCCCGCACTCTTGTTAGCAGCTCAGGTTTTGCTGGCTTTGCTAGCTTTAATTATAATTTATAATATATTTGTATTATATATGTATGTTGGGCCGGTTTCTCTGCAACGAGCTTTGCCGAAGAAACTAGCCCTGGGGGAAGACAACGCGATTGCCGTTCAGGTGTACAACGGTTCTCAGCGTCCATTGAACATCAAGCTTGTTGAAGAGTTGCCTGAGCAACTGCAAGTCAGAGACTTTACGCTCTCCGAAAGGGTTGCATCCAGGGAGATGGTGGTACTGAACTACCACATCAAGCCTCTGTGTCGCGGTGAGTACAGTTTTGGTGCCAGTCATTTGTTTGTCAGAGGCCCACTGGGCTTGAGCGAAAGGCGGATCAGCTTTGACAATCGGCAGAATCGTCCTGTTTACCCCTCCATTCCTCAAATGCAGCGCATGGAGTTGAAGGCCTTGACGGAGTTGAGTCGGGGACAGGGCCTGCGCAAGATTCGCCGCATCGGTCATTCCTATGAGTTTGAGCAGATCAAGAACTATGTTATGGGCGACGATCTGCGAAGCATCAATTGGAAAGCCACCAGCAGGGCCCAGAACCTGATGGTCAATCAATATGAGGACGAGCGCTCACAGCCTGTTTACTGTCTGATCGATTGCGGGCGATCTATGCAAGAGCCATTTGGGGGGATGACCTTACTGGATTACGCCATCAATGCCAGTCTGTCATTGATCAATGTTATTCTGAAGAAGAATGACCTAGCCGGGCTGTTGTGTTTTGATCAAAGGATACAAGTCGAGGTCCAGGCACAGCGAAAGCGCACACAACTGGGCAAAGTGCTGGAAGCGCTCTATAAACTCAGCGAGCACGAAGGAGAATCAAACTATGAATTATTATATAATAAAATATTAAAAGTATCTCCGCACCGCAGTCTGCTGATTCTGTTCAGCAACTACGAAACGGAATACGCCCTACAGCGAAACCTGATGGTCTTGCGCAAACTTCAAATGAAGCATATGGTCTTATTGATTCTCTTTGAGAATAGCGAGATCAATGAAACAGCTCATCAGGACAGCGCGGATGTAGAGGCTATCTATAGACGTGCGATCGCTGCCGACTTCTTGTTGCAGAAAAAGCAAATGGCCAAAATTGCCGCTAAAGCCGGCATACAAACCCTCTTGACCAGGCCGGAAAACCTGACCCTGAGTGCAATCAACAAGTATCTCGAACTCAAGGCCCGGGGTTTGATTTGAGCGGAAGGGCTTTGCTCTAATGCCCGTGCATTTGTTGTGACCCTGGGAATGCCGGGCAGCTCAAGTACTCAAGCCAGCTAAACCCTGGGAATGCCGGGCAGCTCAAGTACTCAAGCCAGCTAAACCGCGGGAATGCCGGGCAGCTTAAGTACTCAAGCCAGCTAAACCGCGGGAATGCCGAGCAGTTTACATATCCAGCCGATATGCCCGGTATGTGTGCCTTCGTGGCGGATGGCGTGGTAGAGGGCAATGCGCCGGGTTGGGAACATAGGCAAACCGGATGATTCGCCGAGGCTTTCCGGATCCAAAGCTCTGATGTGATCCATAGCCAACTGGTGCACCTGTTCAAACGCATCGCGCACTTCCTGCACGGAAGGCTCCTGTTTGATTTGCTCCGGTTTTGAGCCCAGGGTAAATTGATTGAGCCAGGGAATTTCAGGTACTTCAGCCCCAGTGCTCTTGATGCACAAATAGGCCTCGGCCCAACAGAGATGAGCCTGAATCCAATAGGCAGAGTTCAGTTGAACTCCATTGAATTCCGGCCTTAGAACCATTTTCTCTTCCGGAATTTTCTTGAGGTACCAGCGCGTCAATCCCCGGGTTTGATGAAAGATATCTGCGATGATTTGAGGCTCGTTCTGCATCTCAGGATTTGATTTTCAACAGGCCATCACCGAGCAGTTTTGTGGCGTGATCCCGGTAGGTTTCGGAGAGAGGTCGATAGCTCATGCCGAGTTCGCGTATGCCCTTGCTGTGGTCAAACTTGTTATTGATGCCCACACTGCGATTTACCTGTTTAATGGTCAGGCCGTTGAGCGGACCCAACAGGTAAAGCAAAAACTTGGGAGCATTCCATTTGGGTAGGGCAAACTTGCCTGGAAACTGTGATTCCAGCGCGCGTGCCATATCCAGGGAGCGCTCCGTACCGGCAACACAGATATAGCGTCCGCTGGCTGACTCGGTGGTTCCGGCCAATAGGTGCATGCGGGCGGCATCGCGCACATCAACAATATTGAAGTACAGATCTGCAGTACCCGTCCTGAACTTACCGTTGAGCAAATCGCGCATATACGTTGCACTGGCACCATCCAATCTTTTGCTCAGCGAAGGACCCAGGACAAAACCGGGATGTATGGTAATCAAATCCCAGCGATCCTGAGCGCGGCACATGGCCCATGCTTCCTTTTCTGCCGCAACCTTGGAGAAATTGTAGGGAAGATGGCCGATATGACTGGTCGTGTTCCAATGCTCTTCGGTAAAGATTCCCTTTTCTGTATGGCGAACATCAATTGGATCACCCATGATGCTCACTACGCTGGCCGTAAGCACAACTCGCTTTACACTGGCCGCCCGATTGGCCGATTCAAGGACATTGCGCGTTCCCTTCAAGGCAGGATCAAGCAGGGTTTTTTGCGGGTCGCGGATCTTTCCGATGATGAATGGCGAAGCGCTGTGGTAAATCACCGAGCATCCCTGTGCAGCACGATCAAAAGACCCTTCCCTTAGAAGATCGGCTTCAAACAAGTCCAGCTTGCCGGGAAACTCTGCGGACAAAGCCTCCAGATGGGCGATCTTCTCTGAAGACTTCAAACTTCGAACACTGCCCCGAACATGAAAGCCATGCTCAAGCAGTTCTCTGCTCAGCCAGCTTCCCAGATAACCGGAAGCGCCGCTGACCATGACCGGCATTTGTTTGTCGGATAAACTCATGAAGTTGATGACGCTCTTATTGCTCAGTGGGTTTTTATCCAGGATGCATTGGCTCGAAGTTTGCCTTTGTGTACTTGGACCTGATAAGTTCCGGCGGAAAGACCGTTGAGATCCAGGTAGAGCGTGCGATCCATGACCTCAATACTTCGAATCATTCTTCCGTACTGATCATGAATCTGCAAGATCCCTCCGAGCATGGTCTCCGGTACATCCATCATGAAATACTCGCGACCTGGATTGGGATAGATGCCGAGGCTGGGCTGTTCTGCGCTCTCCCATATTCCGGAAACCGGATCTCTGGGTGGAAAAAAGAACGTCAACATGTCATCCAGCGTTGATCTCCACAAACCCCAACTGTGTCCCTGAGGCAGTTCATCCCAAATCGATGGAGTGTTTTCAGCGGCGAGATGAACGACAAAGTCGTTCATATTGGCCACCAAACTGCCTTCATAGCTGCCCCAAATGGCGGCAACTTTCAGCGAATCATCCGCATCAAAACTCAACCAGTTGGTGTAGGTCTCAAAGGAATTGGGCCAAAAAGCCCCGGATTGCAAGCCGCAGTTTCCAAAGACATCCGGATGGGCCATGGTGATGATGGCCGAGATATTGCCCCCAAAGCTGGGCCCGATCACCGCCCGGTCTCTGGCTTGAGTTGCGCTGTTGTAATTCTCGTCTATGTAAGAAACCAATTCTTCGCCAAAGAAGTCCGCATAAGAAAAACGCAAACCACCCGCATACTCCAGACTTCGATCGGTGGGACGCACAAAGACTCCGATGAGCGGTTCAATGAGTCCGCTGTCGATCAGATTGTCGAAGATGCGCGCTGCTGAAGCCAGCCCCACATACTCGTGACCATCCTGAAAATAGGCCACCGGATAGCCCCATTCCCGATCCTCGTCATACCCGGCAGGCAGATAGATCTGAAGGGAATAGGTGCGCCCGGTATTGGTGCTGGCCAGGCTGCTTGTGCTGATGCTTCCCGCAGGCACTCCGGGGATGACCTGAATCTCCCAGGGTTGCACATAGGCAGGCATAGCCAATTCAGAATTTGGTCCAAATCCACCGGAGACGGTCAGGGGATTGGCCGGATCCAGTATCCATTCGCTGCCGTTGCGAACCAGTTTGTAGTCTAAGCGTGCATGGGGTTCGAACACCTTGGAGCGATACCAAAGGGTAGTTCCCGAAGCCTGATCACAGGGGTCACCAGCGGGATTCCAAAAGTTGAAATCACCGGCCAGGGCAAGACTGCTTATGCTGCCGCGGTAGAGAAAATGCGCAGTATCCCCATCAATCCAGGGAACGGCAGGCAGTTGGGCCCAAAAACTGTCTATGGCCAGCTCCCGCTCAGCGCTGCCCGGCAGAGAAGCCAGATGAGTCAAAAATCCTCCCAGACTCTGCGCTTTGACCACGGAGAAACCGCTAACGCATGAGCACAGCAGCAGACCGAAGAAGAAAGACTGAAATCTGCTTGTATTTGTATAAAATTTATACATTTTTCTAATCTTTTTTGAGCGAAATCCGCATGGTGTTAAGCTGCCTCTGCCGGCGCGCTCTCCAGCCAGAAATTGTTGTAGCCCAAACCAACCTGAATCTTTACCTCACCCGACTGGGCCATATCCAGCATAGCCAGAAAGATGAACACGGCCTGAACACGTTCCCGCACATGAGCAAAGACCATCTCAAACTCCATTCGGGGTTGAGTCTTCAGGCGTTCCAACAGATCTTCCTTACAGGCTTCAACCGTGTAGGGGTAAGGCACCACCTGGTGAGCCAGGGTTTCACGGCGTTCATCCAGGCGGCTCAAAACCTTCTGGAAAACGCGCATCAGTTTGTACATCGTCAGATCGCCCAGATCGGTCTCCGGCTCTGTGGACTCGGCCATGCTGCGCAATTCTCTGGGATCCAGACCGCGCGGGTGCATCATCCTGCGTTGCGTCTCCAGGGTCTGTAACTCCTCGATGACTTCTTTATAGCGCTTGTATTCCAGCAGGGCCTGAACCAGATCTTCTCGCGGGTCAATCTCATTGCCCTGTTCATCGAGCTCCTTGCGCGGCAACAGCATCTTGGCCTTGATGCGCATCAGGGTGGCAGCCACCAGAATGAATTCAGAGGCCAGATCAATGTTGAGCGCCTTCATTTCGTGCAGATAGGCGAGAAAGTCATTGGTGATATCAGCTATAGGGATATCGTAGATGTCCAGCTCATCCCGTTCAATGAAGAACAGCAACAGATCGAAGGGTCCTTCGAACTGCGGCAATTTGATTTCGTAAGTCTGTGGTTGGGTCATCATGCGCAGAAAACTCAAAGATAGACAGGACACAGGCCACCAGCTTCCGGCTCACAGAAAAAAGCCGGAGTGTGGATAAGTAGCCCTTCGAACCGAAAAAAGTGCTTCAGCTCAACTAAAACTACTCATGCCACATCCATTATGTAAGCGATCAGCAAAAAAGGCCACCCCGTGTGGGATGGCCTTTCTCAGAGGAAGAGATATGACAGAAAATTACCAGGTTTTGACAAAGGGCTCACTGACCGGGCCGTCTTGCGTGTAAACCGTCACAAAGTACTGGCCCGGGCTCAGGGTGCTGATGTTCATGTTGTGGGTAATGCGGCCGTAGTCAACAGCAGCACTCTCGGACATGACCAATTGACCATTCGCGCTGAACACCATGACACCTACCTGATCTTCAGCCGTGCTACTCAGGCTCAGGGTCACCTGATCGGTGGCAAGGCTGGGGAATAGACCTTCAAACTGCACATCGCCGGCCAGGCGGGGAGCGGCGATTGGGAATTCGATCACGGTGCCATCGGGCAGGGCGGCGAACAGACCAAAAGCCGGGCTGTCGGCCAGGAAGCCGGAGGCAAAGACAACGGCGTTTCCACCGGCCAGACCACTCAGATCAGCCGTGTAACTCACTACGGTCGTGATGCCGTCAGCCGTGCGGATGTCAATGGTGTAGGAAGCGGCAGGCACGCGGATGTAGCGGCTGATGGTGTTGTACTCCAGATCGTCAAACAAGGTCAGCACGTCATCGGCAACCACATCAACCGTCGGGGCATCAGGAGCTCCGTGGGAAGCGACCAGCGCCACTTCGCCAAAGGGATTGCTCTGGCGGATATTGCCCTGGAAGATGACGTTGAACGGGGTGATTGGATCGCCAACCACACCAGTGGCAATGGCTACGTAATCATTTTCAGGGTTGCGGAAGGTTCCGGTGGTCGTGTAGATGGCATCGGCAACACTGGAAGATCCGGCGGGCGCGATGTCAATCTTGACGGGAACCAAAGCCTGCACAGTAACAAAGGGTGTAGCCGTGCGGAAGGCGAAATCGCTCAGCAACAAGGCGTTGTTGTAGTATACATCTACCGTAGGCTCCGGGCTGTTGTGAATGACCTGAAGATTGGTAAACACAGGGGCTTCAACCGGGAATTCGACCACTGTTCCGTCGGGAAGGGCGGCAAAAAGACCAAAACCAGGAGTGGAACCCAAAAAGCCGGAGGCAAAAACCACGGCTGCACCTCCGCCGAGACCACTGAGGTCAGCGCGGAAGCTTTCGACGATGTTGTAGTTGTCGGCACCGGGAGTCACATCCAGAACATAGGATCCGGCGGGCACGGTGATGTAGCCACTGATGTCTCCATAGGACACATCATCCAACAAAATGGCTACATCGCGGGCGATGATGTCCACCGTGGGGGCATCGGGTGAGCCGTGAACGCCAATGAAATCAACGGAGCTGCCGTCCAGGGCTGCTTCGCGGGTACCGCTTTGTACCCAGATGCCGAATGGTGTGGTCGGGTCGCCAACCACGCCGCTGGCAATGGCTACATAGGTCTCACCCTCGTCCAGGGTAACGGTAACGTCGTAGATTGACTCAGCAGAAGAGGTGGAACCGGCGGGGGCTACGTCAAGAGTCAGGGGCACTCCGGCCGGAACGTCTATGTAAGCAGTCGCCGTGCGGAAGACGAAATCTTCCAGCAGGATACCGTCATTGACATAGACGTCAACGGTGGGCTCCGGGGAGTTGTGAATGACCTGCAGACGTGCAGTTTGGGAAAATGCGCTGAAACTGGCCAGCGACAGGCTTAGGAGCAAAAACTTTCTCATGTTACTCATAGTTTTTTTGAGTGTGGGGAATTAGGATATGTTCCTCTGAGAAAAGTAAAACAGGCCCATTTTGAAATTGTTTAATGCAAGAGCGCTTTTTTGCAATTTTTTTGCAAAAAGTTTTCAATTGCATTCAGGTCGAAAGGCTGGAGAGCTCCCTGCAAGGGTGAAGCAGCGCTAAACAGCGGCTATTCCCGCCGACAGAAGGCCGGCGGAGCAGTTATTATAGATATATGGAATTCGCGTTCAGGGCTCAATTGCCCATCTCGCTGAGAAACTTGATCCGCATCAGTTTCACCTCTTCCAGCGTCAGACCTTCCTCCTTCAACTCGTCATAGGCCGCCTCCACATCGTCCATCTCCGTACTGCGGAAGTACTCTATGGCATCCTCTTGCTGGTATTCGTCCAATATGGACTCCAGATAGTAGTCCAGGTTGACGCGGGTTCCCGAAGAGACAATGGTGTCCAGCTCCTCGATCAACTCCTCCATACTCATGCCCTTGGAATTGGCGATGTCATCCAGGGGGATCTTCTTATCAATATTCTGAATGATATATATTTTATTCCCGCCTTTTTTGGCCACCGACTTCATCACAAAGTCGCTGGGGCGCTCGATATCGTTCTCTTCGACGTAGTCGGCTATCAGGTCAATGAAGGGCTTGCCATAGCGGCTGGCCTTGCCCTGACTGACACCGGCTATGTTGACCAGCTCGTCCAGGCTGATCGGGTATTGGGTGGCCATATCCTCCAGAGAAGTATCCTGGAAGATGATGTAGGGCGGAAGCTTCTTCTCCCGGGCAATCTTGCGGCGCAGGTTGCTCAGCAAGTCCAGCAAAACCGGGTCAACAACCGTCTTTTCGCCCGCCCGCTCGGTCTCCGCCTGGGCCGCCAGGGATTTGAAATCGTGGTTCAGGGCAATCTCTATGGGGAAGGACTTCTTCAGGTAAGCATGACCTGCTGGATTTAGGCGAATCAGACCGTAATTCTCCACGCCTTTGTGCAGCAAACCCTGCATCAGTCCCTGCCTCAGCACCGTATTCCAGAAGCGCTCATCCCTCTCCTTGCCCTTTCCAAACAGGGCGATATTGTCATGACCAGCGGCGATGATGCTTCGGGAGACCTTTCCACAGAGCAAATCGACGATGTGGGGAATGCTGTGATTCTCACCGATCTCCGTGATGGTCTTGAGCGCGGTCTTCATGTCCGAGCTCACCTCTTCCATCTCCCGCGGATGCCGGCAGTTGTCGCAAGCGCCCCCGCATTGGCCATCGTCATACTGTTCACCAAAGTAGTGCAGGAGGAATTTGCGCCGGCAGCCCCCCGTTTCCGAGTAGGCCACCATTTCCATCAGCAACTGACCCCCCATTTCGCGCTCAGCCACGGGCTTGTCGCGCATGAACTTCTCGAGCTTGAGGATGTCTTTGTGGCTGTAGAAGGCCACGCAATTGCCCTCCAACCCGTCTCTACCGGCCCTTCCCGTCTCTTGATAGTAGTTCTCTATGCTTTTTGGAATATCATAGTGAATGACAAAACGAACGTCGGGCTTGTCTATCCCCATCCCAAAGGCGATGGTTGCGCAGATCACATCGATCTCCTCCATGAGAAAGTCATCCTGTATGGAAGCGCGTCTGGTCGCCTCAAGACCGGCGTGGTAGGGAGCGGCTTTGATGCCATTGACGTTCAACAGGGCGGCAATCTCTTCGGTAGTCTTGCGGTTCAGGCAGTAGATGATGCCCGATTTGCCGCTGTGATCCTTGATAAAGCGGGTGATTTCCCGCTGCATATCGGCTTTGTCCGGCTTGGGACGCACTTCGTAGTACAGATTGTCCCGGTTGAAGGAGGACATGAAGACCTCCGGCTCAGTCATATTCAAATTCTTGATGATGTCTGACTGAACCTTAGGCGTAGCTGTTGCCGTCAGCGCCACGATAGGGATATCATCCGCAATGGCGTTGATCATGGTCTTGATGTGGCGGTATTCCGGGCGGAAGTCATGACCCCATTCCGAGATGCAATGGGCCTCATCAACCGCCACAAAGGAGATCTGAATCTGCTGGAAGAATGCGATGTTTTCCTCCTTCTTCAGGGTTTCGGGGGCGACATAGAGCAGTTTGGTCTTGCGCTCCGCTATATCATCCCTGACCTGCCGGATCTGATTCTTGTTCAGGGAGGAATTCAGAAAGTGGGCAATATCGTCCTGACTGCTGTAACCCCGCACCTGATCCACCTGATTCTTCATCAGCGCGATCAGCGGAGAGATGATGATCGCCGTTCCCTCGCTGAGTATAGCGGGCAACTGGTAGCAGAGCGATTTGCCCCCACCGGTTGGCATGATGACGAAAGTGTCCTTGCCTTCGAGGACACTGCGTATGATGGCTTCCTGATTTCCTTTAAAGGTGTCAAAGCCAAAGTGAGTCTGCAGGGCTTCCTGCAGTTGAATGTCTTGAACTTCCATCAATTCCCTGAGATGTAACAAAAAGTGAGTTCCATAAAAGATCCGCGGCAAAAACCAATGCGAATCCCGTAATCCCGTTATGCGTGTAAATGGCCTTGTTTGAAGGCTTATCCGGTAATCTGCCTCAATTTAAGCAAAACGGATGCAAAATTACGCATTGCTTCAAGAATAATTCCTCCGCGTTCAAAAGTGCAGGCTTCCTTCGACCCTCAGCAAATAGGGCTAAGTTTGCACCCAAATAGGGCTTATGCAGAACACGTATGTTGCCATTATGGCAGGCGGCATTGGGAGCCGCTTCTGGCCAATGAGCAGAGTATCCAGACCCAAGCAGTTTATCGACGTACTCGGAACGGGGAAATCCCTGCTGCAGTCTACGTATGAGCGCTTTTTACCGGTTTGTCCCAAGGAGAACATCTACATCGTCACCAATCAGGATTACAGCCAACTGGTCAGGGATCAACTCCCCGACTTGGCCGAGAGTCAGATTCTGGCCGAACCAATGCGGCGCAATACAGCCCCCTGTATCGCCTATGTGGCCAATGTGATCGGAATGCGCGATCCCAAGGCCAGCATGGTTATTGCCCCTTCGGATCACCTGATCATGCAGGAAGGCGATTTCCACAACATCATCCGCAAGGCGGTGGATTATGTTGGTTCGCACAATGAGCTGATCACCTTGGGCATACGCCCTACCCGGCCCGACACGGGATATGGTTACATACAGTATGAGGAGGAAGGCAATGATCAGGTCTTTCCGGTCAAGACCTTCACCGAAAAGCCCAACCTGGAACTGGCCAAGACTTTCATGCGCTCCGGAGACTTTCTGTGGAACTCCGGCATCTTTGTCTGGAGCGCTCATAGCATACTGGATGCTTTCCAGATGTACCTGCCCGAGATAGGCGATGCATTCCGCGATCTGCGCTCGCATTTTGGGCAGGAGAGCGAATCGGAAGCCATTCGAAAAGCTTATTCGGTCGTCACGAACATTTCAGTGGATTACGGCGTATTGGAGAAAGCGGATAATGTCCGGGTTATTCCCGCCAGCTTCGGCTGGTCAGACCTGGGCACCTGGGGTTCCCTGTATGAAAAATATCACCGCGACTACCTCGGCAACGCGGCACACGGAAACAACGTAATGATCTACGACGCGACAAACTGTATGATCGTAGCTCCGGATGAAAAACTGGTGGTACTTCAGGGTCTCGATGACTTTATTGTCATTGACACTCCCGATGCTCTGTTGATCTGCCAGAAAGAAAAGGAACAGTTTATACGCGATATTGCCAGCGATGTAAAGCGCAAGAAAGGGGACCGCTATTTGTAAGATCCCGATTCAGTCTTGTGCTTTCCGCCCCAGAGGTATGTCAGCCGAAACTGAGCCACTGAAACGACGTTGACCTCCCATGCCCTCCTTCCCCTCCTCCCTGAACAGCAAGTTGCCCAATACGGGCACCTCCATCTTTAGCAAGATGACGGCTCTGGCCAACGAAACCGGAGCCATCAACTTGTCTCAGGGCTTCCCGGACTTTCCGCCCCACAAAGACCTGGTCAATGGAGTGGCCTCCTACATGCGCAAGGGCTTCAACCAGTACGCACCCATGCCCGGTGTGTTGAAGCTGCGTGAGACCCTGGTGGAAAAGACGCAGGAACTCTATGGCCCGGCCTTTTCAGCCGATCAGGAGATCACGATAACTGCCGGCGGAACTCAGGCGCTCTTCACAGCTATACAAGCGGTGGTGCGCGAAGGCGACGAAGTCATCGTCTTTGATCCGGCCTATGACAGCTATGTGCCCGCCATTCGCCTTGCCGGTGGAATGCCCATCCACATTCCCCTGTCCTATCCCGATTACCACTATCCCTGGGACTCGGTCAAGCAGCGCATTTCAAACCGCACCCGCATGATCATCCTCAACAGCCCGCACAACCCTACCGGAGCTGTGCTGCACGAGGAAGACATGCAGCATCTCATCAAGCTCACCGACGGCACAGACATCATCCTGCTGAGCGATGAGGTTTACGAGCACATCATCTTCAACGATGAGAGCCATCAAAGCGTACTGCGCTATCCAAAGCTGGCCGAGCGCAGTTTTGCCGTCTTTTCCTTTGGCAAGACTTATCACAACACGGGCTGGAAAGTCGGATACTGCCTGGCCCCGGAGAACCTGATGAAGCAATTCAGGCTGGTTCACCAGTATCAGGTCTTCGCCGTCAACCATCCGATACAACTCGCGCTGGCTGATTTCATCGGGCGAAAAGAGGCTTATCTCGAGCTATCCGCTTTTTACGAGGCCAAACGGGACCGCTTTGCCGAGTTGATCAGCGGGAGCCGTTTCGGTATCTTGCCCTGTGCCGGAACCTATTTCCAACTATTGAATTTCAGCGCTATCACCGACGAGGCCGACGATGCCTTTGCCGTGCGCATGACCGGTGACTACGGCATCGCCGCTATCCCCGTGAGTGTGTTTTACCGCAACCGCGAGGACCATAAAGTGTTGCGCTTCTGCTTTGCCAAATCCGACGAAACACTGGAAAAGGCCGCTGAGAAAATATGCGCGATCTAAGACTTGCGCTGCTCCAACAGGAACTGATCTGGCAGGATGCCCCGGCCAACCGGGATCGTTTTGAAGCCTGCATGGAGCCCTTGAAGGGAATGGACATCATCGTCCTGCCCGAGATGTTCAATACCGGTTTTTGCATGGAAGTTTCGCGCCTGGCTGAACCGCCGGAAGGGGAGACGAGCCGTTGGATGAAGCGCATGGCCGCCGGGAAAGATGCGGTCGTCACCGGCACTCTGATGATCAAGGAGGGGGATAAATACTTCAACCGGCTCTATTGGTTTGAGCCTTCGGGCCTCTGCCGGCATTACGACAAACGCCACCTCTTCAGTCTGGCCGGTGAGGAAAAGGTTTTCAGCCCCGGCACTGAGATTCTGACCATAGACTATCTGGGTTGGCGCATCAAACCGATGATCTGCTACGATCTGCGCTTTCCGGTTTGGAGTCGCAACACCGATCAAAGTGATTTGATTCTCTACACCGCCAGTTGGCCGGCCCGCCGATCCCTGGCCTGGACGGCGTTGCTGCAGGCCAGAGCGATAGAGAACCTCTGCTGGGTAGCCGGTTTGAACCGCTGCGGTCCCGATGGAAACGGGGAAGCCTACAAGGGCGATACCCGCGTTTACGACCCCCTCGGTGAGCTGGAACTGGATGCGGGAAGTGAACCCGGTGTTTATTGCATCACCCTTCCGGCTTCGCGCATTGCCGAGGTTCGCGAGCGATTTTCCTTCCTGAATGACCGGGATCAATTTCAACTCGAGCTTTGAAGCTGCGGCGCTTGAACATTAAACCGACTGACTGGTCAGTCTATGGCTTGATTTTGATGGCCTGGATTGCGTGGAGTCTCTGCACAACAAGCCCCGCGCTGGCTCAGTCCAATGGCGCGCATTTGGAAAAGCAAATGAAAAATGCCAGCACGAGTGACTATTCCCAGGTGGAGATTCACGGGCATCGGGGATGCCGGGGACTGATGCCGGAGAATAGCCTGCCGGGATTTTTGCACGCATTGGAACTCGGTGTGCGGGAGCTGGAGATGGACGTTTGCATCTCTGCAGATGGACAGGTTGTGCTCTCTCACGAGCCCTGGATTTCGATGGAGATTTGCCGGCTTGCGGAAGGCACGAGGAATCCCGTGAAACTGCAAGGCGAGTCGGGCTCTGATTCTACTGAAGGACAGCTCCATTTTGGGATACTGACTTACAGCGATATCCTGCAGTACGATTGCGGGAGCATGCACCATCCCCGCTTCCCCCAGCAGCAAAAGATCAGGGCAGCCAAGCCTCTGTTGCAGGATGTGTTTGATCTGGTGGAACCATGGGCTGCCAGCAAGGGAACTGTAGTCTATTACAACATAGAGTTGAAAGCGAGGCCGGAATGGGATGGCGTGGAGCAGCCAGCTCCGGAACAGGCCCTTCCCCTTCTGTTGAATGTTATAACACAGAATGAACTGTTGAGCCGTTCCTTCGTACAGAGTTTTGACTACCGGGTGCTCCGATTGGCCAGAACCCTTGAACCCGAATTGCAACTGGTTCAATTGGTAGAGCACAGTTCCAACATGAAGCGCGAATGGAGGCGTCTGGGATTTGAACCTCAGATCTACAGCCCCTGGTTTCCGCTAGTTCGTTCAAGGGATGTTCAGCAGGCCCATAGGCGGGGAATCCGTATCATTCCATGGACCATCAATGAAACATCAGACATGGAGCACATGCTGGAGCTGGGCGTTGATGGACTTATCACCGACTATCCGGACCGGGCCATTGAACTGATGCGCACTCCTTGAGGGAATTCATACTTAATCGCTGGACGCGAGACTGGAGAGGACTTGAAACTAGCCCGGGTTTATCCACAATGCATGGGCTGGCCTTGCTATATTCGCTGCGCGAGATGAGGCAAATTGTGACGGGGTTATATAACCATACTATTCAGTGCATTGGACGGTGGGGAATGTGGACAGTGCTCTTGCTGTTGCAGGCAGCTTGTGAGTACAGGCCCCGCACACCGGTGGAGCATCCCAATACGAGGGTCTTGCTTCCCGACAGTATGCCCAGTTTGGATGAGGCCCGCATAGGGCCGGACCGGGTGCCGGATCTGCGCTATGTTTACCGCAGCAGCGGAGAGGACTTTCAGATCAATTTTCCAAGCCAGCCCAAGGTGAGCAGCTCGATGATCAGCTCAAATCAGGGGCAGATTGAACTGAACACCCTCTCGGTAGATTTCAGCGTGACCAAGGCGTATTGGGCCAGCTATTCCGACTATCCCTCAGCATTCATTGGCATGAAGCCCGCCTATCAGGTATTGACCGATGCCCGGCAATACATCGTGGAGCACCTGGGCAGCGGAACGGTGTTCGAGGTGCTCAGCGATACCCTTCGACAAGACTACCCGGCTCTGCGTTTCCGCGCCCGCGATGGACACTTTCACGCGGTCTATGAACTGATTCTGGTCGAAAATCGCCTGTATCAACTCGGCGTACTCAGAGATGGAAAGTATCCTCAAGCGGCGGATTACGACCGCTTCTTTGACAGCTTTCAACTGCTGGATCTCCCTCTGTGAGGACTGCCGGATGCATGGAAAAGCACCCGGCAGCGTTAAACCTTTGACAGAGGGGCTGCATCAAAGCCCGCACTCTCCACCGTTCGCACGACTTGTTCGGCGCTCAGCGATGTCTCTACCGTGAGCAGTTTGTCGCTGGTATCCGTGTCGACCGTCCAGGAGCTGATGCCCTTTTCGGCGTTCAAGGCAGCAGATACAGCGCGCACGCAGCTTGAACAATGGATATTGGTTTTGAAAATCATTTTCATCTTGGAGAATCTGTCTATGGCTGAAGAAACCTGATTTGCTCGAGGAACAAAATGGGTTCAATGAAGACCGCTGTCTTTCTGGCAACAGGCGGGCAGGGCATCGTGTGATTCAAGATTGGCTGGGACATCATCGGCATCATAGCCAATATTGGCAATCACCTGACGGATTTCATCCGCGCTGATCTTAGCGTTATCGTACTTGACGGTCAGGACTTTGTTGCCGAGATCCAACCGGCCATTGCTGATGCCCTCTGTGTCGTTCATGGCTTTTTCCAGTGTTTGCTTGCACATGCCGCAGACTGCCGAGGTCTGTATCTCTAATGTTTGTAATTTGCTGTTCTTGCTCTGGGCATTGCTGCAGGCACTGCTCATGGAGAACAGGCCAACAAACAACATAAGGCCGGCAAGATTCATCATTCGAAACTTCATGATTCTTAGGTTTTGAGTTTTTTTAAATGTTCAATCGCGTGAGTGAACGTATTGTGTTACATCGAAAAGCGGAAGCCGGCATAGATGTTTCTGCTCATGACAGGACCCCATAATCCGGCTGCATCAAAATTGGATCCAAAGGGATTAGAAGCACCGCGTATCGCATCGTGCTGGTGAAAATTGGTGATGTTTTCCGATCCCAGATAGACCGCCCAGCGCTCAAAATTGCGCGTGACCTGGGCCATCAACTGGGGAAAGACCGGAGAGTTCTCCATGCTGCCTCCGAGGGGCAAGCGGGAGGGACCGACCAATTGCAGGGTGGCATCAGCCTGCCAGCGCTGATCTTTACTCTCATACCCGGAACTGATCAGCGCTCTCCAGCGGGGCACAAAGGCTTCGAGCCTCAACTCTCCGGCTGTTTCAGCCCGGACATCTTCATACTTGTAGGCCAGTCTCAGAGTGAGCCCGCGGGCCAATTCCCCATCCAGTTCAATCTGCGCTGCATGGGAACGGCTCTGTCCTTCAGCCTGGCGAATGATCACAGATCCCGGATCACTGTCCAGGTCGGCGACGACCCGCTCTTCAAAGACCGTGTAGAAGTAATCGGTTCTCATGGCCCAACTCTTTCCGCCCAACTCGAACAACTTGACCAAACCTGCGCCCCCGTTCCAGGCGCTTTCCGTGAGCAGCCCATCTTGTCGGTCAAAGATTCTGGCGCTGTTGAGCCACTGGCTGAATTCTAAGAGGGGGTTGACCGTTCTGAAACCCCTTCCACCCGAAAGGCGAATGGTGGTCTGACCATCCCAGCACTTGCGCAAGTGCAGACGGGGAGTAGCCTGCCACCCAATCAAATTGTGGTAGTCAGCCCGAAATCCGGCAATGACTGACCACTCATTTTGCTCAAAAGCGTACTCGGCAAAGAGTCCGGGAACCACTTCCATCCGCTCCCAGGTCCTGGCCGGCACTTCAGAGCCGCTGGGTTCAAGCGGGTCGGAGAGCTGCTCCAGGATATCGTCCAGCATGAAGGAGGCCCCTGTTCTGAGCAGGTGTACATTGCCCTGGCCCAAGGGAAAGTCATTGATCTGATTGACATGGATGGTGCGCTGCTCCCCGAGCAATTCGTGGCGGTTCCCGAAGCGGCTCTGTTGCTCGTGCCAGGTGCCCTGAAGGGTAATGCCCGAACTGCGGCGCTCCCGCGCAGGGCTGACCCAACCGCTCTTTCCCCAGACCTGGGCGCGCCTGACCCCAACCGGATTGCTGTACAGCGTGCTGATTTCGGCGTTGCGGCTGTCCAGTTGGCCCCCAAACAGATCCTGGTGGACGTACTCGGCTCCGGCCTGACCCTGCCAGTTGCCTTTGCCCCTGAAATCCCAGCGATTCATCAGAACGGCCATTCGGGCCAGTGGCATATCCATAAAGCCATCATCGTTGTGGTCGTTTTGGCGGCCAACCCAATGTCCATGGCCAAACCAGGCCCCGGAGACTTGTTCATTGAGTGCATAACCACCATGCGCATTGAGCTCCGCTCTTCCCTGTATACTCCCGTATCCGTTGATGAAGAGCTTCTCAATGTTGTCCGGCTTGAAGTACTCTACGTTGAGCTGACCGCTGATGGCTTCATAGCCGTTTACCACAGACCCAGGACCCTTGGTAATCTGGATTGAGGACATCCAACTGCCGGGAATATAGAGCAGGCCGTAGGGCAGGGCCAGGCCGCGGGAGCCCGGCCTTCCTTCGCTGAGCAATTGCACATAGCGCCCATCCAGGCCCAGCATGCGCACCTGTTTGGCCCCAGTGACGGCATCGCTGAACTCTACGTCCACGTCTATGTTGGTTTCAAAGCTCTCTGAAAGATTGCAACATGCACTTCGGTTGAGTTCTGTGCGACTGACGGTGACCGTATTGATCGGCTCCAGGAGGCTGACGGCTTCGCGCCGCGCTTCTATGGTCAGATGTTCCAGAGTCTTGCCGGGCGAAAGGCGAATTTTCAGCTCCCGGCCGCTGCGGGCCATCACCGTATCGCTTTGATAGCCAACCAAACTGAACACCAGTGGGTGCTCATCACCCAGTCCGTGCAGGGCGAAGCGCCCGGTTTGGTCGCTGATCACTCCAATTTGCGTGTTGACCCCATAGATGCTAACACCCTGGAGGGCTTGCCCGCTGGAGGCATCCAAAACGCTTCCCCTCAGGGTATCTGCTGCAGGCGCTTGAAGCCCGGGCGACTGGGCCAGGACTGGCCCCGAAGCCAGCAGAAAAAGAAGAGCATGCAAAAGGACTGAGCAGCCTTTCGCACTTCTCTCCACAAATTTTTTATTGAAAATCATAGTCTGAAATCATTGAGTATGACGTGAATTGGCACAGGACAAGGCAAGGCCATAGACCGCATTGGCACAGTGATGCCATAGGTCTTTCAATCAATACACAATGAATCAGGTTCGATACACCTGGAACGCGTTGAGGCGGTCCAGACTGCGGCTGTACAAGGGCACAGGCGGCGGAGGCTCAGGAACAGCCGAAGCGCTGTTGCGCTGTGAGCTACTGAGCAGGAGGGAAGGATGAACGAACGCATCGGCGAGAGGGGCGGTTTGGAGGCTTAACTCCAGAACCACTGGGGCAGAGAAGGGACTGTAGATGTCCAATACCACCCATTCGTCCTCGCAGCAATGCATGTCCTCTGCGCAAACAGGCTTGGAGGGCATCTCCGGCTTCTGACAACAGGAACTCTCCTGCTCAACCGGGGCAGTATTCACGGGACACTGAGCGAAGTCGGTCAGCGATATGCTCTGACGCTCACTAATGGGGCAATAGTGGCTATGCAGCACCCATCCGCTGGTAGCCAGCAGAAAAAGGGACAGGGCCAAAAGGGCTTGAGCATAGCGTAACATCACCATCACTAAACAAATTTAGGGGAAAATGCGTTCCCTTGCCAGCTTAAGGCTAATTCTTGCCCCAAAATGACGCACAAGGGCGGGCAAATGCATCATATTTCAAGTGGAAAAGGGCCATCTGTAAAGCCTTCGGGCTTAACTTTAACAGAGCTTTAGTTCAATACACCTCCACCCAATAATTTTTTCACCATGAGTCGATTTATGGGCTATTTGCCCCTTGTGCTGCTTGTTGGACTCGCATCGGTCCTGCTCCCTTCCTGCGACAAAGACAAAGGGCTTGCCGATTTGAATCTGCAGATTCGCTTCACACCCGGTGGCGCTGACTTTGCGTCCGATCAGGTTTATCAGATCAATGGAACCGCAGTCAAGTTCAATGTTCTCCGCTTCTACATGAGCGAAATGGGCCTGGTTGACGCCTCCGGCGATCAACTCAAGGTAGAAACCTATATCCTCGCTCAACCCGGACAGCAGGATTACGATGCGGGACAAGTTCTTCCTCAGACCTATTCCGCCTTCGGTTTCAGCCTCGGTATTGATTCGCTGACCAATCATGCGGATCCCACTCAATACGGGAGCAGCAATCCCCTGGCACCACAGTCGCCCAGCATGCATTGGAGCTGGGCTTCGGGCTACATCTTCGTGCGGATTGACGGCATCTACGACGGTGACGGTGACGGGATACCCGATCCCGGAAATGGCTTTGAGGTTCATCTGGGAACGGATGCCTTTCTGGCCGACATGGAATTTTCGGGCAGTTTTGGCTCCGATGATGCCGAGCAGATCAATATCGGCATAGCCTTTGATCCATTGGTCCTCTTTGATGGAGTGGATTTCCCAGCGGTCAATACTACCCATACCATGGACAACATGCCCATGGCCATGCAGGTTCGCAATAACATTCCCCAGGCTTTCAGCATGCAGCCCTGATCTCCAGGACCTGTAAAGGCTTGTGAAAGAACTAAAACAGCCCTGTTTGCTGTTATCTTGACTATGCTCAGGTTTCTCAGCTTCTTAACCCTTGGCTTCCTGATTGTTATGGTGGCGTGCAAACGCCAGCCTCCTCCGAATCCCAATGGTCCGGTCTTCGATCCCACTCCCTATCCGGTCAGTCAAGCCCTGGGCCTGCCTCCTTTTGAAGATGAGCAGAGCAATCCCATGACCCTGGAGGGGGTCAGTTTGGGCAGGAAACTGTTTTATGACCCCATACTCAGTGCCGATTCCAGCCTGAGCTGCGCGGGCTGTCACCACATCAACAGCGCTCTGGTGGATCCGGGCAAGGCCGTGAGTATAGGTATTGACGGGACAGCAGGCACACGCAACAGCATGCCCCTGTTCAATCTGGCCTATACCCCATCGTTCAGCATCAGTGCTGAAGGCCGCCCCATGGGCGGGTTCTTTTGGGACAGCCGTTCCCCCAGTTTGGAAGCCCAGGCCCTGGTGCCCATCACCGATCCGGTGGAGATGCACAATACGCTTCCGCAGGCCATAGCCAGCCTGCAGCGGCATGCGGACTACCCCCTCGATTTTTTCTACGCCTTTGGCGACAGCATGATCAGTCCGCCCATGGTCGGCAAAGCCATTGCACAATTTGAGCGCAGCATTCTCTCGGGCAATGCGCCATTTGACCGCATGATCAGCGGTCAGATTTTCTGGGATGACGATGTGTTTGATGGCTATGAGATCTTCCTGGACCTCTTCGGGGGCGATTGCTTTCACTGCCACGGTTCAGGAGGCCTTTTCACCGATTTCACCTATCGCAGCAATGGACTGGATCCCTACACCCGGGCCTCCGACTTCAGCGATCGCGGGCTCGGCAGCCTGACCGGAGACACGGCCGATTACGGAAAATTCAAGGTGCCCAGCCTGCGCAACCTCAAATACACCGCTCCCTACATGCACGACGGGCGCTTTGCCACCTTGCGCGAAGTCATAGATTTCTACAGCGAAGGGGTTCACGACACCCCATTTACCGACCAATTGATGGAGTTTTCCTTCCAGGGAGGGGCACAGCTCAGCGAGACCCAAAAGGACAAGCTCGAAAAGTTCTTGCTCTCGCTCAGCGACGACAGCCTGATGCTGCGCGAGGAGTATCAGAATCCATGGCCCTGAGCCTACCTTTGTTGACCTATGGCCCATTCAGGAGATGATGATGATAGCGGTGGAAAGGCAAGGGGACTCTCTATGGGTTCCGTGGACTCCCTTCCCGATGAACTAATCGATTTTGATCCGTCCTGGCTGGCTGTATTGAAGAAAGTTCAGGATCGCTTTGGCAAGAAACCCGATCTGCAGGCCCTGCTCTTCATCATAGGGCTGCAGGAGCTCGGTCAAGTCCCCGACAAGATCAGCAAAGAGCAAAAGCAGGATCTGATGCATATAGCGGTCTGTCACCTGCTCAGCGAACCCGGTTACTATGAGTATCTGGGCCGCGATGAAGAGGGCTGGCCTCATTACAAGGCGAGCAACACCCTTCCACCGATGACGGTTGACGAGCAGGAACGCCTGCTCAAACGCCGCGTCATTGCCTATTTTGCCGAACTTTAGGCCCTGATCAACATTTCTCTAACCCAATATATTCACCTCAGCATGATGCGTATGTTCTGTTCTTCCCTCTCCGCCCTGATGGTAGCGGTTTTCATGACCCAGACTCCGATGCAACTTTCTGCAGCTTCCGGGCATAAAGCCATGCGTTATGTCGAAGGGCCTTCCAGTCAGCGCCTGATTTCGTCAGCGCCTTCGGCCCTGGGCACCATGCCCGGAGGAGAATCCGACAAGAAGAAATCTAACAAGAAAGAAAAAGAAGAAAGCGTGCACCTCGTAGAACTCAGTACCCAATTCGGCGACATGACCATCATGTTGTACAACGAAACCCCGCAACACCGCGACAATTTTATTCGCCTCAGCAAGGAGGGCTTCTTCAATGATCTGCTTTTTCACCGCGTGATCAAGCAGTTCATGATTCAGGGCGGTGACCCCGGATCCAAAGGCGCACAACCCGGTACAGCCCTGGGAACCGGAGGCCCAGGCTACACGGTGCCCGCCGAATTCAACGATGCCCTGATCCACAGAAAAGGTGCGCTTTCCGCCGCGAGAATGGGCGACAACGTCAACCCCGAGAAGGCCTCATCGGGCTCGCAGTTTTACATTGTTCAGGGTCAGACCTATACCGCTGAATCACTGGAGAGCATGGCTGCCCGTTCGGGAAGGGTTTACACTCAGGAGCAGAAGGATGCCTATGCCTCGGAAGGAGGCACTCCTCAACTCGATGGTGCCTATACGGTCTTTGGACAGGTGATCAAAGGGCTGGAAGTCATTGATAAGATTGCTGCGGTAAGCACCGATCCCAGGGACAGACCGCTGGAGGATGTCAAGATGACTTTGACCTACCTGAAAGAGGAAAAGCCGAGCAAGCTCGCCAAGGAGTTTGATTTCTAAGGTCCCATGTCTCCTGAAATTCTGCTTCGATACGGGCATTTCCTGGGCATACTGGCCATAGCCTCCTCCCTGGTGGCTGAACACCTGCTCATCAAACCGGAGATGAAGCGCGCGGAGATCAAGCGCCTCTTCAACATCGATGGGGTTTATGGACTGGGGGCTTTGTTGGTGTTGGGTTGCGGTCTGGGCATGTGGCTGGGGGGATTCAAGCCCCCAGAGTACTTCACCCAGAACGGCATCTTCCACGCCAAACTAGCGCTCTTTGTCATCATGGGAATCTTGTCCGCCTGGCCAACGATGTTTTTCTTCAAACATCGAAAGGGTTTGCCCGATGAACGCGTGGCGGTTCCATCCAGATTGAAGATGATGATACGGGTGGAATTGCTGATCGTCTTCAGCCTGCCTTTGCTGGGAATCCTGGTGGCGCGCGGCGTCGGGCTTTGAACTGAACGGCGGCTTAACTCAGCGTGCAATTCCGGCAATGGCGCATTGCCTAAATTTGCGACTCCATTCAGCGGGTTTTTTTAAAACTGCTCAAACCAGATCAAACACGGTCATGAATACTTTCTATCGGTCCACTTCTAATGCGATTCAGTGCTCGCGTCCTTCAACAGCGCTTTGGAGCTTGTTGTTCTCCCTGTTCTTCGTGGCTTGCTCGGGCAATTCCTCAACGAGTTCATCGGCGGACAGCCAGGGAAGCGGAAGCAGCGGTTTGTACGGGGGAGGGAATGAGTTGAAGCCCGCCTCACAACCAGAACCCGAAGTAGAAGGACCGGTTACCCGCTTTGAGATTGAAACCTCCTTCGGAACCATGAGGGGAGAGCTGTATAACGGCACCCCTCAGCACCGCGATAATTTCACCAAGCTGGCCGAGAAGAACTTTTACGACGGTCTGCTCTTTCACCGGGTCATCAGCGGATTCATGATTCAGGGTGGTGATCCCGAGTCCCGTGGAGCTGCTGCCGATAAATCCCTGGGAAGCGGCGGTCCGGGTTATACCATCCCTGCAGAGTTTAAGAAGAGCTATATCCACAAAAAGGGCGCTCTTGCGGCGGCGCGCACCGGAGACGCTATGAATCCCCAGCGGGAGTCCTCCGGATCCCAATTCTACATCGTTCAGGGCACCGTTCACACCCCCCAAAGCCTCGAGCCCATAGACCAGCAGAAGGGCTACAATGAAGCCCAGCGCCAGGCCTATTACACGGTTGGGGGAACGCCTTTCCTGGACAGGGACTACACCGTCTTTGGCGAAATCACCGAAGGCCTGGACATCATAGACAAGATTGCCGCCATTTCAACCGGCCCCAATGACCGCCCTCTGAACGATGTTCCTATGACCGTGCGAATCCTCCGGGACTGAGCTCATATTCCGGAGCTATTGATGCGCATTGTCTGCTACAACCTCAACGGAATCCGGTCAGCCCTGAACCGCGGGCTGCTCGACTTTCTCTCCGAGCAAGATGCCGATGTGCTCTGCTTTCAGGAACTCAAAGCCCATCCGGAGCAATTTGATGTTTCGCTGTTTGAGAGCATGGGCTACCACGCCTATTGGCACCCCGCGGTAAAGAAGGGGTATTCCGGCGTTGCGCTGCTCAGCAAGATCAAGCCCGACAAGCTCAGCGTCGGAATGGGCGTGGAGATCTTTGATGTCGAAGGGCGGGTCCTGCGCGCCGATCTGGGCGACCTGAGTATTGTGTCGGCCTACTTCCCTTCGGGCTCTTCGGGCGATCATCGCCAGGAGATGAAGATGAAATTCCTCAGCGAATTCATGCGCTATCAACAGGCACTGCGCGCGGAGCGGCCCAATGTGATCATCGCCGGGGACTACAACATTTGTCATCGACCCATCGACATTCACGATCCGGTTGGCAACAAGAAATCCTCCGGTTTCCTGCCGGAAGAGCGAGCCTGGATGGATCAGTACTTCGACACCGGTATGCTGGACAGCTACCGTCAGGTTCAACCCGAAACAGCCCATGCCTATACCTGGTGGAGCTTTCGTGCCAATGCCCGCGAAAAGAACAAGGGCTGGCGCATAGACTATCAGGCCCTCAGTTCAACCCTCGCGCCGCGTTTGGAAGCAGCCGCCATTCACCCGCATATTGTTCACTCTGACCACTGCCCGATCACGCTGGACCTGGATGCCCAGAGCCTGATGTAGAGCGCAGAACAGATTCCCCCAAAAACACAACATAAGTTATTTTATGGAAGATGTATATTTTAAAATCAAGTACTTTGTAAAGAAAGGTTTTCATGGGAATTTCCTTTTGAAAGGCGGAGGCAGAGCGATCCTTTGCGCACTGTCTATAGCGCTGATGCTGAGCTTTAGCACCTGCAACAACAGTTCTTCGGGCTCAAAGAAGGGCGCTGATCAGCTTCCCACCATCACCCTGCAGATCAATGCCGGCGGAGGCCGAAACGCCCAGGTGGCAGAGGCGGTTCAGAAGATGTTGCAGGAGAACCTGGGCATCAAGGTGCAGATTCAACAGGTGGAATTCGCTCAGCACTACGAGAATCTGGAATCGGGTAAGGCGCGCTTCTGGCGGGCGGGCTGGGTAGCGGACTATCCCGATCCGGAGAACTTTCTCAATCTGCTTTACGGAGCCCATGTGCCGGAAGATTTAAGTGCAAATTCCTACGTCAATTCTGTCCGCTATCAGAATGCCAGCTTTGACAGCCTATTGAGCCTTGCCCTTCAAACCGTAGACGACACGCTGCGCATGGAGCTATACCGCAAGGCCGATCAGGTGCAGATAGACGATGCAGCCATACTTCCCCTGTACTACAACATTGACCACAGGCTGCTCCAGCCCTATGTGCGCAATTTTCCGCAGAACCCGATGGAGTACCGCATGTTCAACGAAGTGTGGCTGGACAAGCACCCGGACAATCCCAACAATTCCTCGATGAGCGAGCTGCCCGGCGGGGTCATGCGCGGAGGGATCTTCCGCTACAACGAGACCCAGTATCTGCGCTCGATGTTTCCACTCAATGTCTCTGAGGTAGTCGGCCACCGCATCGTCAATCAGATCTATGAAGGATTGATTCGGCTCAATCAGGAGAGCCTGATGGTGGAGCCCTGCCTCGCGCAGAGCTGGACCATCTCCGAAGATGCCCGCGTCTACACCTTCAAGCTCAGACGCGGAGTGCGCTTCCACGACGATCCCAGTTTTGCATCCGGAAAGGGGCGCGAAGTCAAGGCGGCTGACTTTGTTTATTGCTTTGAGCAACTCTGCACCCCGGACGGCGCCAACAAGGGCTTCTCCTTCTTTGTCGATCGCATCGCCGGAGCCAGGGCCTACTTTGACGAGGGCGGAGCGGGCAAGGCCACGGCACCATTGCGCGGGATCAGAGCCCTGGATGACTACACCTTTCAGATTGAACTGGACGAACCCTTTTCAGCATTTTTGGGCATGTTGTCCATGCCCTTTTGCAGCGTGTGGCCCCGCGAAGCCTACGAGCAATACGGGACAGACATGCGAACCAAAGCCGTCGGCACCGGACCCTTTTTGATGCTGCGGGTCAAGGACAACGACAATGTGGTCATGGTGCGCAATGAGCAGTATTGGGACAAAGACAAACACGGCAATGCGCTTCCCTATCTGGACGGAATCAATGTTCGCTTCATCTCTGAAGAGAAGTCCGAGATGCTCTCCTTCCAAAAGGGCGAGTTTGATATGAAGTTTCGCCTGCCCCTGGACATGTACGATCAGATTGTGGATCGAAGCGGCGCAGAGCGCAAGCTGACTCCCGAATACAGCCAGTACCAGCTTCAGTTCGTGAAGAACATGATGATTGAGTACTACGGTTTTCTGCACCCCGATCCCGATGGCATCTTCGACAGCAAATTGCTGCGCCAGGCCTTTAACTTCGCTATAGACCGCGAGCGAATCTGTGATTTTGTGCTCAAGGGCAATGCGGCCCCCGCGTTCTATGGCATAGTTCCGCCCACCTTTCCCCAGTATCAGCACCAGGAGCTCAGCGGTTTTTACTTCGACCCGGATCGCGCCCGCTATCTGCTGCAGCAGGCGGGATATCGCTGAGCCGGAACCCCCCCCTTGCACTTTAGCGCAGGAACAGGGGCAACATGCTGCGCTCTTCCAGGCCCGGTGCCGAGCTGCTCTGATGTTGTACTTGCAGCCAGTACAGGCCCGGGTTCAAGTTGTTGATCTCCAATTTGAGCTGATGTTCATCGGCGCGGAGAGGATCAAAGGTCCATGCGCGAAGTTGACGCCCGCTCTGATCAAACAGTTCAAGATTTAGCCGGCCCGCAAAGGCGAGATGGGCGCTCAGCCAAACTTCAGCCCCGGCCGGATTGGGGTAGAGACGAAAAGAGCTGTTCTGTGCAGCGCCAGCTACCGTGGGCATCCATCCCGTAGGAACAGGTTCATTGTTGCGCAAACTGTCCTGGTAGGCAATGCGGGAAATCACGGTAAAACCGCTGCTTTCCTGAACATCAATCTGAAGCAGGGGAATGCCGCTTCCTTCGCCCAGCCAGCGATACTCCACCGTGCGCCGCTCCACGGCAAAATTGCCCAGCGTACCGCTCAGAGTATCGCGGATGTCGATGGTGCTTTTGTGGCGCAACACATCAAAACTGCCGAAGGGCGTGATCAGGGTACCCCAGCCATCCACTTCGCTTTGGCGCATGCGCTCTTCGCGCAGCTCCAGCAAGGTGGGCACAATCAATTCAAAGACCGACTCGTCCTCCTCTTCATCTCCGAAGTTCAGCGGAAAGGAGAAGATGCGATCGGCATTGTCGAAGGGGATCACGATGGGTATGCCGGTGAACTTTCCAGCCAGACCGGTCTGGGAGAAAGCGCCGCTGCTCTTCTGGTAGAAATTGTAGGCATCGGCCAGTTCAATGCCGGGAATCTCCGGCACGGACAAGGGCTGGGCCAGATTAGAAGACCCAAAGAGCAGGAAGTAGAGAATGTCGGTCGCCAGGGGGCTGACCCAGTTTTCCGCGCTCTGAGTTACG
Source organism: Chitinophagales bacterium (assembly GCA_041751015.1). GTDB lineage: Bacteria > Bacteroidota > Bacteroidia > Chitinophagales > BACL12 > WGOA01. The sequence goes on along the minus strand of JBGSYF010000010.1, from coordinate 73,536 downwards.
GGCTGGAGAAAGCTGAAGTCCCACACAAAATCAGGACCGCTCGGCTCCGGATCCAGGCCAATCAGGGTGTCCGCCAGGCTGATGCGATAATTGCTCCCGGTCCCGGGAAAGTCAGACGAGCTGATGCTGATCTGAGCCCTGCAGCACAGCGCGCTGCAAATCAAGGAGAAAGCCAGTAAAGATGATTTCATGAGATGAGTTCAATATCGTCCTCTAAGGTACGTTGATTGACCCATTGGGGTTCCAAGACCGTTTTATGGCCGGGCAAATCAGCGGGTCGCTGCCCTTTCCAGGCGATCGTTGACGGCCCTTCCCAGCCCTTCATCGGGCAACTTTTCGGCCAGAATGATGTCCAGTTCACTCCGGTCTAACTCCCGCAACATACCAAAGAAATTGCGGGCGGCTTCCGCGAGATCAGCCGTTTCAGAGAGCACCCGGGAAGCCACCCAGGGCCCTTCCGGCAATGTGTTGAAAGCCAGCACACCTAAACGTCTGCCGGGATGCTCCCAGGCCAACAGTGCGGGATCGCCGAGGAACAAAGGCACTCTGGGAGCATAGTGGCTCTTGAGTTGACCGGGAGCGCGCGGGTCAGCGGAGTGGTTCAGCGCCAGTTCCATAGGCCCGCAAATGCTCTCCAATTGCTCGCGGCTCAATCCCCCGAGCCGGTACAGGATGGCCCTTTCGCCCTCAAAACCCACGATGCTGCTCTCCAGTCCAACTCGGCAGGGTCCTCCATCCAGCACCATAGCAATGCTCCCCTCCAATTGATCCAGCACATGTCGGGGCGAAGTGGGGCTGATGTAACCAAAGGGATTGGCCGAGGGAGCCGCCAGCGGAAAAGCCAGCATGCCGAGCAAGCTGCGCGTCATCGGATGATCCGGAATCCGCAAGGCCACCGTGTCCAGTCCGCTGCAGGCCAGATCGGGAACATGATCGCGACGCGGCAAGACGAGAGTCAGCGGTCCGGGCCAGAACGCATCAGCCAGTTTGCGCGCGGTTGCCGGTATGGCATAGGCCAGCTCATCCATCATCTCTGCAGATGCCATGTGCAGAATCAGCGGGTCGAAATGGGGACGGTTCTTGACGGCAAATATGTTGAGCAACACCTCGGGATCCATAGCATTACCCGCCAGTCCATAGACGGTCTCTGTGGGAATGGCCACCAGCTTGCCGGCCCGTAGGAACTCGGCTGCCATTCGCGGATCCGCCGAGCATTTAGTCGGGGTATGCGTATTTTCGAAATTGGACATACTTCCCTTTAAATTAAGGAAAAAAGTTGTTGTTTGCTAATCCCCGAAACGCTGACAAGATCAAGAATCATGATTAAAAATTACACAAAAATAGTATATTTTTTTTCGATCACACTTATGTTTTCCTGCCAAAACAATTCCGGAAGCAAAGAAAAAAGCTGGGTTTACGAAACCCCTGAGCAATTGGATCAGGAGCAGCTCAGCGCGGGATTCATGCATCTGCAAAACAGTTGTTTTTCCTGCCATTCGCCCGATGGGGAAGCAGATGCACGCATAGCTCCGGGACTGGCGACCATCAAAATGACTTACAGAAAATCCGCTGTTACAGCCCCGGAGTTTGCGCAGAGCATGTGGAGTTTTTTAGAGCACCCAGGCCCTTCGACCAGTCTGATGCCCGATGCTATTGAGCAATATGGTTTGATGCCGAAGATGTCCCTGAGCCGCGAGCAAAGCGATGCGATGGCCTACTACCTCTTTCACACTCCCCTGGAACAGCCCCAGTGGTACGCGCAAAACTTTGCCGCTGAAAGGCAGCGCTTCGCCCAGGCCGCGCTTCAGGCCGGAGCGATGAGCTATCAAGAATATGGCTTGAGCCTGGCCATGCAGACCAAATCGGTGTTGGGGAGCCATCTGCTTCAGGCCATCCGCACTTCGGGAACCGACGGAGCGCTGAGTTTTTGCGCAACAAGGGCCCAGCACCTGACCGACAGCATGTCCGCGGAACTGGGTGCGCGCATCCGCCGAGTTTCGGACCGAAACCGCAACCCGGTCAACCGCGCTACAGATCAGGAGTTGGCCTATATGTCCGAAGCGCGGCGCCAACTTCAAAGCGATGCTCCCATCGCCCCGAGTGTGTGGGAAGAAGAAGATCGGGTACTGGCTTACTATCCCATCCTCACCGATGCCATGTGCCTGTCCTGTCACGGCGCAGCCGGCGAGCAGATCGCCCCTTCAACGCTTGCGCTGATCCAGGAACGCTACCCGGAAGACCGGGCTACGGGCTTTGCCCAGGGTGATCTTCGGGGAATGTGGGTGGTGGAAATGCCCCTGAGCGCAGGCAGACCCTGAAGTCCTTCTGCTCAGTGCAGCGAATTCCCGACCTTTACCCCGCCAAAATCGCGCCTTCATGCCCCAGTCATCCAGCTCGTCATTTCGGGAAGTGTGTTGGGAAAGCCCCAGCAACATTGCTATTGTCAAGTACTGGGGAAAACACGGTCTTCAACTGCCCCGCAATCCCTCGCTGAGCATGACGCTGAGCCAGGCCCGCACGCGCACCAGCCTGCGTTGGAGAGATGGCAATGGACAAATGCTGGACTTCAAGGCCGGGGGAGAAGCCTCCGCGGATTTTGCCATGAGAGTGCAGAGCTACCTCAGTAAGATGCAGCAGGAACTGCCGGTGCTCAGTCGCATTGACCTGGAAGTCAACACACACAACAGCTTTCCCCACAGTTCGGGCATCGCCTCTTCGGCTTCGGGAATGAGCGCGCTGGCGCTGTGCCTGTGTTCCATCGCCGCCCAGATGGGCGAGTTGGAAGAAAGCGGACCGGACTTTGACCGCATGGCTGGGCGCATGGCCCGTCTGGGCTCGGGGAGCGCCTGCCGATCGCTGTCGGGGCCCTGGATGAGCTGGGGAATGTCCGAAGCCCTGCCCGGCTCAAGCGATGACTATGCCCAGGTGGTGCCCAGGGTCGCGGAGATCTTCAACAGCTACCGCGATGCCATATTGATTGTGGATACCAGCCGAAAGAGCATCTCCTCCACCGTAGGGCATGCCATGATGATCGACAACCCTTTCGCCCCGGCGCGATACGACAATGCGCGCAGACGCATGCTGGAATTGAGCGCCACCCTTCGCGACGGGGACACCGCGCTGATGGTGGAAGTGGCCGAGGCAGAAGCGATGGAATTGCACGCCCTGATGATGACCTCTGTGCCGTCTTTCGTGCTGCTCAAACCCGGAACCCTGGCCATCATAGAGCGAATTCGCGGGTTTCGGCAGCGCAGCTCCGTGCCGCTGTGTTTTACCCTGGACGCCGGACCCAATGTGCATCTGCTCTATCCGCAATCGGCTGAAGAAGCCGTGCGGGCGCTGATCGCTGATGAGCTCCAGGTTTTCTGTGACGGGGGAAGGGTATTGTATGATTGGGCCGGCCCCGGAGCGCAACGACAACTATGAGCGCCTCGAGCCCCGATGATGCTGCGCACAAAGCCGGAACTGTGCGATATCCGGGCAAGGTCTTGCTCTTTGGGGAGCACGCTGTTCTGGCGGGAAGCCGGGCTCTGGCCGTTCCCTGGCCCCTGCGCTATGCGACATGGGCAATGGAGCCGAGCGGCATCGCTGAGCCTAAGGACGGTGACGGGCGGGGTGATCAAAGTCGGGAGCGCGCGCAGAAAAGCGCAGAGGAGCTCCGAAAATTTGTGCGCTGGATCCTGAGCGATGCCGGAGCATGGTCGGACTGGCTGGATACAGAGGCCCTGGAAAGGAGCTTCTTGCAAAACCCCGCAAATGGTCATGCCCTTTGGCTGCAGAGCAACATTCCGGAGGGCTATGGTCTGGGCAGTTCTGGCAGCGTCTGCGCGGCTGTTCTGGACCGCTTTGGCAGGCATGCTCCTGAGCTGAATGAGGCAAACATTCATGGGGTCAGAGCATTTTTCGGCCGAATGGAGGGCTTCTTTCACGCGCGCAGCTCCGGAGTAGATCCATTGGTGAGCTATCTGGGCTCGCGCTCATCAGATTCCTGGCTGGCTTTTGAGGGCGATAAACACGTTGCGGTCTTGAAGGGCGGAGATGCCGGAGGCGAAGGGCGGCGAAGAGAGGGACATCCTTCAGTCCAGTTTGGAGAGGATGAAAAGGGGCAATGGGCGGGCTTTGACAATGCGTGGACCGTGCGGCTGATCGATACCGGTCTGGCGCGACAAACCGCGCCCCTCGTGCAGGCATTTAGAGAGAGACTTCAATCCGATCGGGAGTTTGAGCGCTTGGTGCGCGGGGAACTCTGCGCGGCCAATGCCGCGGCAATTGACGCGCTTTGCCATCCTTTGGCGCCGGGAGATGCACTGGGAAGGGCTTTGTTGCGCATCTCCCGCTTCAGTCTGGAGCACCTGGATTTTCTGATTCCCCGGAGCTGGCGCGGGCCCTGGGGGGAGGCTCTTCGCCAGTCGGGGAGCGGGTTGGGTCTGGAGAAAGAAGCTGCGATCTCGGGTGTTTTTAAGCTCTGCGGGGCGGGGGGTGGGGGCTATATCCAACACTGGAGCCGAAGAGTTTACTGATACTGTCTATGTTTTTTATATTTTAGTGGGAATAGCCATGAAACGCATTCTCCTTTTGCTGAGCCTTGCCAGTTTCGGTGGGCTGTGTTCTGCCCAGACCTTTCAGTTGTTTTTCGAGACCTTTGATGGTCCCACAACCATCTTCGACCTGAATACAGCCAGTCTTGGGGGAACGAGCGGCCCCAACCAGTGGGTGATCAACAATCAGTACCTGGGCGGGGGCATCTACCCGCGCACCCCGAGCCAGGATTCGACCTATTTCGGCACCATTAACGGGGCGCCCACAAGCCGCTATCTCCATATTGCCGACAGCGGAACCCCGGCGGTACAGAACGCCAATTACGATCCTGCAGCGCCCTCCGATGCCTTTGCGGAGATTCCCGGCAGCTATTGTACGCTGGGTTTGACCGATGTGACCTTTAGTTTTTTCTACACCTGTGACGGAACCGACGCTGATTTTGGACAGGTGTACTATCGCGCCGATGGCGGCCCCTGGACGGCCGTAGGACTGGCTAAGTACAACAACCGCGAGTTATGGCAATACGAAAGCATAGCGGATCCGGCTTTTGAGAATGTTCAGGATTTGCAGTTTGGCTTCCGCTGGGTCAATGCAGGAGGCATTTCCAGCAAGAGCACCTCTTTTTCAGTGGATGATGTTGTGCTGGTGGCTACCTATGACCCTCTGCTCAACCCCATTGATCTAGAGGTCAGTTCCTTGAGTCCCGATCCGGTGTGTCGCAGTTCCAATCTGCTGATCTTCTGGTCGCTGTCCCAGCCCATGTGCGAGGGCCAGTACCAGATTGAGCTCAGCGGTCCCGGCGGTGCGTTTCCGGCCACACCAGTGAGTCTGGGCATCTTTACCATTGGTTCCGAAGCGACATTTGGCGCGGTGTTGACCCTGCCCATTCCAAGTGCGACCGTTCCAAACCCTTGCTACCGGGTGCGCATCCGACGCGTCGCCCCCTTGCCGGTCATTGTCGGGGAGGCCTCGGTCTGTTTTGAGATCCAGGACTGTCCCAATACCATCACAACCCTGCAACCTCCGGTCACACTGGATTCCAATGCAGTTTGTGTCAATTCCGTGATCGACATTCCCTTCTTCTCTACAGGAGCCTTCATCGCCGGCAACACCTATACGGCTCAGTTGTCCGATTCCAGCGGCAGCTTTGACAGTTTCACGGTATTGGGCACCCTGAACAGCTCGGCCACCTTCAATCCGGCTTTGGGTTCACCACCGGGTATGGTTTCAGGACTTATTCCTGTTGTACCTCCGGGCTGCAATTACTACATCCGGGTGGTATCCAATCTCCCAGCGACCACCGGCTCGGTCTTTGGGCCCTTCTGCATACAGGAATGCGATATCGAGACCAATGAGGTAGAGGACATCTTTGTCTGCATCACCGAAACCACCGGGGTGACCGTGGAGGTCCCGGTGGGCATCCACAGCTTTGAAAGCCTGATCAGCTATTGCGACATCAATGAGTTTGTGGTCGAGATTCTGGATCCCATGTTCTTCACCCAGGCCAGTTACGGGGATTTGGGTTTGGTGCTGGCCGATGGGGATACCACACTGTTGTTGACCATTCCCGGTCTGATTGATCTGCTCGCCCTGGGTCTGGATGCGGGGGTTTGGTACATGCGCATCAACGCAACATGCAGCTCGGATCAGGAAAACAGCCTGGGCACGTTAATACACCTGACCATAGGTGCGCCGGCGGATGATCCACCGGTTTTGATACCCGCATCAACCCTGGTCTGCGAAGGTGGATTGGCCAGTTTCACGGTTACGCCTTACAACATTCGCTCCCAGTATCAGTTTCAATTCCTTCCTGGAGGCACTCCATTCATTTGGGGCTTCAATCCTATTCTGGTCAACCTGGCCGGCTTCAGCGGGGTGCTTAGCCTGCGCGTGCGGGAGATCAATTTTGGCTGTCCCGGACCCTGGTCAGATACGGTGAGTATAGATGTGATTGCCACACCCATAGTGAGCATCACGGCTCCCAACCCAATATGTACGGGAGATACCATCTTGTTGAGTGTGCCGTTTTTCACAGAGACATTTTATTCCTGGACGGTCAGCGGAGGCACGGTTGTGGACACTGCCAACAATGTCATCCGCATGGTGTTTGATGAACCCGGCTTGTATGACATTGAGATCTTTGGTCTCAACATCTGCGGTTCCGGCACGGGCACGCGAACCATTCAAGTGGTGGAATCCACCCCTACAGATGCCGGTGAGGACCGAAGCATCTGCATAGGACAGACGGTCAACCTGAACGCGGGCAACCCAGGTCTTTTGGCCTATGCCTGGTACCTGAATGATTCCCTGGTGTCCAGCATCAGCATCTACTCCCTGACTCCGGACAGCACAACCTCTCTTGTGGTATTGGGCACCAATGCAGAAGGTTGCATAACAAAAGATACGGTATGGTTGTTTGTCGAGTACCCGAGAACTGAATTGCAGGAAGCCTTGCCCATATGTCCCGGTTCGAGCATTGAACTGGACGCGGGCTATCCCGGAAGCACTTACAGTTGGCAAAACGTCCCCGATGGGCAAAGCGGACAGGAGGTAACGGTTCGCGCCCCCGGTGATTATTCGGTTGTCATCTTCAGTCCGGAAGAACCCTGCCCTGTTACGCTTGATTTTCCCGTTTACGAGATCATCGAAGTCTGTGAAGCACTGCTCTTTGTGCCCAACGCCTTTTCACCCAACGGGGATGGCAACAATGACTTCTTCAGCATCTACGGCGAGGCCGTGCTCCAATACCAGATTCAGATCTTCAATCGCTGGGGACAATTGCTCTACCGCTCCAATGATCCTGCGCAGATCAACAACCCGAGCGCGGGATGGGATGGACGCTATCTCGGCGAGTTGCAGGAAGTTGGCACATATATTTACCACATAGTCGCTGTTGGTGGAGACGGAGTTCAGGTGGAAAGGCGCGGCGAAATCTTTCTGGTGCGTTGAGCTTTTCAGTGGACAGACATCACGGCATGAAGCGACTTCTGCAAAGATATACGACAAAGCTTTCTTGCATAACATTTCTAATGGTATGTTTTTGGGGGAGGGGTGCCGTTGCGCAGAGCCAGGGCGCCGCTCAAGCCGCCGCTCAAGCCGCGACGGCTCAGCAGCAGCCCCAGTCCGCTCAAGCACTCAGCCCGCAGGAACAATGGAATGTCGCTCCCGGCATGAGCGCCCGCCGCGATGATTTCAGCACTTTTTTCGACTATACCCGCTTTGTCGGCAATGAACTCCAGGCCCTTTCCACCCCAGAGGATAGTGAGCACCCGGAGTATGGAATGTTGCCCTGGGATGCACCTTGCCGCGATTGCATGGAATTGCCATCGCGGCGAACGGACAAGAGCCGATACTTTGTGGCGGCAGGCAGCGGGGGCAAGCGCTTTTACCTGCAGCAAGCGGCCGCGCCCCTGCATTTTCAGAATAAAGAGGGTCAGTGGATGACCCGGGATCAGCACCTCAGACCAACAGGAGAACCCGGCCGTTTCTACGCACCCTCGCAGAGCCTGCCCACTGCCCTTGATCTGAACTCAGGTCGCTCCTCCCTGCGACTGGGCAATGGATTTGAGTTGGAGTTTCAGTCCGGCGCTTCATTGTATGGGACATCGGAGGAAACGACACCCATGAGTCTGAGCCCCCCCCTTGATCTGCGCTCCGCCAGCGTGGGTAAGGACGGATTCTTGCTCCGCGATGCCTGGCCGGACATTGATCTGTTTCAGCGCTTTGGCGAAGGGCGCATCAAGACCGACTACCGGCTACGGGATCGCGCCGCCCTTCCCCCGGGAGAGCGCATGCACATCCGCGAGACCTGGTTTCTTCCCGATACCTGGCGCATAGAGCCCGATCCCGAAAGCGGTGAATGGCATGAGGTAGAAGGTTTGCGATGCTGGAGCGGAGACTTGCGCATACTCGGACCCAACAGAGATAGCGAAGCTGGATGGAGCGAATGGGCCCGCCTGCAAAAACCCCTCCTCTATGACCAGGCCAGGGCGAGCAACCTGAATCAGCCCGGACTGATCGGCTATCGCTGGACGCAGTTTGCCGACAGTGTGGTTATGGAGATTGTCGTCAGCAAGCCATGGCTCAAAGCCGAAGAGCGCGTCTATCCGATCACAGTAGATCCTCTGCTCTACGGAACAGCCACCTATGCCCTGGGCGAGATCGGTTTCAACTACGACCCGGTTTGTTTTGATCTGGGCGATTATTGCAGCGCTTCGATGACGGTCACGGTGCCGGGCATGACCACTTTGACCAATGCCTGGTTTGACGCGCAGTATTTCAGTGTGCTCATGGGATGTGTGGCCAGCTTGTCGGATTGCCTCATGCGGCAGGCCGCCTTCCAGATAGTCGGGCCCTGCGATACCTCTCCCGCCGTGGCATCCTACTGGAGTTGCCTGCCTCCCGAGGGCGACAGTTCAGGCACCTGCTATGGCGACTCTCTGAACATGTTCAACACCATTGCCTGCATTCCCCCGAGTTGCGATGATCACGTGCTGAGCTTTGAGATGCGCACCTTTCACTGTTCCTGCAACGGTCCAAATTGCGGAGTGATCTGCCATTTTATGCCGGAGAACACCTGGAAGGTCACCATCGAGGGAAGGACGGTGGAGGAAGACCCCATCCTTTCGCCCAATTACCCCGACTTTACCATTTGCCAGGGCGATACCATAGCGCTGACCCCGACCGCGCAATGGGGCGTGCCGCCCTATACCTTTCAGTGGGCACCCGATCCGCTGATCGCCGACACGATCTTCGTCAGTCCGGATCTCAGCACCACCTATACTTCGGTGGTCTTTGACGCCTGCAACAACACCGATACCGTGTTTCGCGAGGTGATCGTAAATCCGCTGCCCAACCCTGCTCCCGGGCCTTTTGGCGATTGCATCCCCTCCGTTCTGCTGGATGCCGGACCGGGTTTTGTGAGCTATTTCTGGCCCCACAGCGGAGAGAGCAGTCAGCAGGTCAGCGTTAGCGAGCCGGGCACTTATGAGGTGATCGTCAGCGATCTGAACGGATGCGTGGGCAGCAGTCAGCCCATCGTCGCTGAGCTCTACGAGCCTCCGGTGGTCACGGCCGTTCCCGATACCCTGATCATTGATGAGGGCTCACTGGCGCAGTTGCTGGTCACCACCACGGCGGGCGGATCCGTCAACTACACCTGGTCTCCGGCAGGCACCCTGACCTGTACCAATTGCCCCTCCCCCCTGGCCTTTCCCCAAAATGAAACGGTTTACTATGTCTTTGGGGAACAGAACGGCTGTGTCGGGGAGCCGGATTCCATGCTGGTGCTGATCAATCAGATCAGCCTGGTTCTGCCCAATGCCTTTACCCCCAATGGAGACGGCATCAACGATGTCTTTCGGGTCACCAACCCCTCGCTCTATCCGCTCTTTGAAATGATCGTGTTCAACCGCTGGGGGCAGATGGTCTTCCAGAGTGATGACATCATGATCGGCTGGGACGGCAGTTTTCAGGGCCGCGAGCAGGAAGTGGGCACCTATATCTGGCTGATTCGCTACCGCAAGGGCCGCGAAGACGGGGAGGAAGTGCTGCTGCGGGGCAATGTCACGCTGATTCGATAATATATAAAAGCAATCTATGAAAACCCCCAACGATTTGACCAACAAACGCATCCTGGTTACGGGTGGAAGCTCCGGCATCGGCCGCGCGACAGCAGAGCTGCTGATCAGCCGCGGCGCCCGCGTGGCGATCACCGGCAGAGACGAACAGCGGGTGAAAGATGCCGCCGCTCAGATGAGCTCTTTTGGAATGGCCCTGGACATGGCCGACTACCCTGCGCTCAAACCCGGTCTGGACCGCATCATTCAGGAACTCGGCGGGCTGGAAATTCTGATCAACAACGCCGGTACGGGTTCCTTTGCCCCCCTGTCCGAATTGCGCATCGGCGACTTTGAGAAGGTTTTCTCGGTCAATCTCTTCGGCCTGGCCCTGCTCACTCAGGCCGCTCTTCCGGAGCTGCGCAAGAACAAGGGCGACATCGTCAACATTGCCTCTACTGCCGCCACCAAAGGCTTTGCGGGGGGAAGTGTCTATGCGGGCAGCAAGTTTGCGCTCCGGGGCATGACCCAGTGCTGGCAAGCCGAGTTGCGCCCCCAGGACATCCGGGTGATCGGCATCAACCCCAGCGAGGTCACTACGGCTTTCGGAAACCCTGCGCGCGAAGAGAGGCCCGAACAGACCCGCAAACTGCGCTCGGCGGAGATTGCCCATGCTATTGTAGGCGCTCTGGAGATGGATCGGCGCGGTTTCATTCCGGAGCTGAGCGTCTGGGCCACCAATCCAACAGGGGCCTAGCACTTCGGGCGGGCAGCTCTGAGAAGCATTTCCCCCCTTGGTGACAGCGGTCATTGAACTCGTCTGCAGCCCGGGGGAATTTTGGCTCCGTGCCAGAGTCCACTTCATCAAGCGCCCGATCTCTGGGCGCTGAATCGCTGCAGCCTGCAGCCAAACCTGTGTTTGCTCCTGAGGAAGGGGCGCGGAAAGGCCCCCCTTCGCACAAAAACGCAACAACTTGTGCACATTGCGGAGATGCCTGCCCTTCCAAGCCCCTGAAACTGGAGGAGCATCACTTCTGCTGCAGCGGTTGCCGGACGGCCTGGCAATTGATTCACGAATTGGGGCTCGAAGACTTCTATGTCCTCAGTGAGCGCCCGGGGGCTCCCGTCAAAGGCGATCAGAACGACTATCGCTGGATGGATGAGCCTGTCCTGAGGGACAGGTTGCTCCAATTTCGGCACGGATCCAGATCCGTAGTCCGTTTTCGCCTGCCTTCCATCCACTGTTCATCCTGTATCTGGCTGCTCGAAAGGCTTCCCGAGTATCAAAGCGGGGTCTATGAAGCCCGCGTGCACTTTGGGCGCCGCGAATTGGAGCTGCACTTTGACCCGGAGCGCGCTAGTCTTTCACACATTGCGCTTCAACTGCAAAGGTTGGGCTATGCTCCCGACATCAACCGGGCCGACATGGACGCTTCGCCGCTGCGCAACAACAGCCGCGATCCCCTGTTGATGCGCCTGGGTGTTGCGGGTTTTTGCGCGGGCAACATCATGTTGCTCAGCTTTCCGGATTACCTGAACTGGGATCCCATCACCGCGGGACCCATGTTTGCGCTGGTGGAGGTGCTCAAGGTGCTTCTTTCGCTGCCGGTGCTGTTCTACTCGGGTTCCATCTACTGGAAGTCGGCCTGGCTGGCTCTTCGCAAGCGACTGCCTTCCGTGGACATTCCCATCGCTCTGGGCATGCTGGCGCTGAGCATACGCAGCTACTACGACATTGCGGTGGGTGAAGGACCGGGTTATCTGGACTCCCTGGCCGGCCTGGTCTTCCTGCTTCTGATCGGGCGCTGGTTTCAGGATCGCATTTACGGCTACCTGACCTTTCAGCGTGACTACCGCTCTTTCTTTCCGGCTTCTGTGCTCAAGGTGTTGGGGCGGGAGAGGAAGCCCGTCTTGCCCGATGAGCTGCAGCCCGGAGATACCATGTTCATTCGACCAGGAGAGGTCATTCCCGCCGATGGACAACTGCTGCAAAAGGCCCGGATAGACTACCATTTCATCACCGGCGAATCCGAACCGGAGCTGCTTGCCGCGGGCAGCGGGGTCTATGGGGGGGGTAGAGTGCTGGACAGCCCGGTGGAGATTCTGGTTCAGAAGAGTCTGGGGGCCAGTTACCTGATCTCGCTCTGGGATCGGGATGCCCTGAGAAGCCACGATCGCATGACGCGCATGACCGATCAGTTTGCCCGATGGTTTACGCCGTTGGTACTGCTGATCGCCACAGTGGCCACGGTACTTTGGTGGCCCGCTGGTCCGGCGCGGGCTCTGGAGATTCTCACGGCGGTATTGATCGTGGCCTGCCCTTGCGGGCTGGCACTGGCGGCTCCCTTTACCCTTGGTCACGCCCTGCGCTTTCTGGATCGCTCCGGTCTGCATCTGCGCGACACCGGGGCACTGGAGCGAATGGCGGTCCTGGATACCCTGGTCTTTGACAAGACAGGCACCATCACAGCCCCGGGCAAAGGAGAGTTGCACTGGCAGGGAGAGGTCCTTAGCCAACAGGACATGAAGGCAGTGGCTGCGCTGGCCGCTTGTTCTGCCCACCCGCTTTCGGTTCGCCTGGCGGCGGAATGGGGAAGTGTTGGAACCGGGCAAAGCGCTGATTTGCGGGTTGATTCTGTGCAGGAACACAGCGGGCAGGGGCTGGAAGGGCTTGTCGGGGGTGTGCGAATGTTATTGGGATCAGCGGAATTTGTGCTTGCGCCCGAGGGGGTCGAGAAGGGCGGGGTTCACCTTCGGCTGAACGATCGCTATGCAGGCCGGGTAGTGATTGAGCCCGCCCTTCGACCCGGAGCGGAAACGGCTCTGCAAGCTTTGGCTCATAGCAAAGATGCCTACACGTTGGAGTTGCTCAGCGGCGACAAGAGCAGGGATGAAGAGCCCATGCTCCGGCTCTTTCCGCAGAGCGCGAGTTTGCGCTTTGGGGTTTCGCCCCACGACAAGCTGGAGCGCATTGAGCAGTTGCAGCAGCAGGGGCACAGGGTTGGTATGTTCGGGGATGGGCTCAACGATGCGGGTGCCCTGGCCGCAGCCGATGTCGGGCTGGCGTTTGCCGATGACCTGAGCGGGTATTTTCCGGCGGCCGATGGAGTCATCATAGCGTCTTCCCTGAGCCTTCTGCCCAGGTGCCTGAGCTATGCCCGGGCGGTGCGCAAAGCGGTCTGGACGGCTATTGGCATGTCGGTGTTGTACAATCTGGTGGGGCTCTCTTTTGCCATAGCCGGTTTGCTGACCCCGCTGGTGGCGGCTATTCTCATGCCCCTGAGCTCGGTCAGCGTGGCGGGTCTGGGGCTTGCTCTGGCCAGTTGGCGGGCCTGGCAACTGGGTCTGTCCGGCTCGGCTCCCCGGGACCCGGAAGAGCGCGAGTCTGATTCGTTCCATGCCCGGGCGGAACCGCAAGGCCCTTCCCCCGACTTAGAAGCGGCCATCAAAGACGGATGACGATGCTCAGGTCTCGCATTGACCTCCGTCCTGTTTGAGCTTTTCGCACGGCTCTAAATTGCACGCGTCTTTCGGGCAAAACTCACCTTGAATTCAACATTGCCCTTTTTACATTCTTTCATTTCTGTTAGATGAGCGTGATCGTCCTGCTAATCGTGGTCAGCATTGCTGTTGCGGCAGCATTTCTGGGCATGTTTCTATGGGCGGTCAAAGACGGTCAATACGATGACGACACCACACCTGCCATCCGAATCCTCTTCGATGACCACGACAAGCGGCGCAAGCGTCGCAAGTAGTGCAGCGGCCCGTCCGGACCGCCGTCTCGAAACCTTTTCCTACGACAACAAGATTGTGCTTGCCTTTGCCTACGCCACCGTGATCTGGGGCTTGGTGGGCATGCTTGTGGGGTTGATCGTAGCCCTAAAGCTGGTCTATCCGGACTTTCTGGGTTTCATTCCCGAGTTGAGTTATGGAAGGCTGCGACCCCTGCATACCAATGCAGTGATCTTCGCCTTTGTGGGCAACGGGATCTTCATGGGGGTGTACTATTCCTTGCAGCGCCTGCTCAAGACCCGGTTGTGGAGCCATGGCCTGACCTGGTTTCATTTTTGGGGCTGGCAGATGATCATTGTTTCGGCGGCCCTGACCTTGCCTTTGGGTCTGACCACCTCTAAGGAGTACGCTGAGCTGGAATGGCCGATTGACATCGGTATCGCGGTGATTTGGCTTGCCTTTGGGGCCAACATGATCGGCACCATACTCAAGCGGCGCGAGCGTCACTTGTATGTGGCCATCTGGTTCTACATCGCCACCTTCGTTACCGTAACGGTCTTGCACGTGGTCAATTCCATCGAGTTGCCCGTTGCGCTGTTCAAGAGTTATCCGGTCTATGCAGGGGTGCAGGATGCCCTGGTGCAGTGGTGGTACGGCCACAATGCCGTGGCATTCTTTCTCACCACGCCCTATTTGGGCCTGATGTACTACTTCATTCCCAAGGCGGCCAATCGCCCGGTTTACTCCTACCGCCTTTCCATCATCCATTTCTGGTCTCTGATCTTCATCTACATCTGGGCCGGTCCTCACCACCTGCTCTACACGGCCTTGCCGGATTGGGCACAGTCCCTGGGTACGGTGTTCAGCCTTATGCTGATCGCTCCTTCCTGGGGGGGGATGCTCAACGGTTTGCTCACCCTGCGCGGCGCCTGGGACAAGGTGCGCGACAGCGCTATGCTCAAGTTCATGGTGGTGGCCGTTACCGCCTATGGCATGGCCACTTTCGAAGGGCCGATGATGTCACTCAAGAGCGTCAACGCGGTGACTCACTATACCGATTGGACCGTTGGTCACGTGCACATCGGCGCTCTGGGCTGGAATGGCTTCCTCACTTTTGGCATACTGTACTGGATCATTCCCCGCATGTTCCAGACCAAATTGTTCAGTGAACGATTGGCCAATGTGCACTTCTGGATGGGCACTTTGGGCATTGCCTTCTACGCCATTCCCCTCTACTGGGCCGGCTTTACCCAGCACTTTATGTGGAAGGAGTTCACAGCCGATGGCTTCCTGGCCTATCCCAATTTCCTGGAGACCGTTACACAGATCATCCCCATGTATCTGATTCGCGCCCTGGGGGGGGGATTGTACATCGTCGGTATGCTGGTGATGGTGTATAACTTGATCAAGACCATTAAAAAAGGATCTTTTCTGGCCAATGAGGAGGCCAGCGCACCGGCTCTGGTCGGTTCCGCTGCACCGCTGCGCAGCGGGGAGAACTGGCACCGCTGGATTGAGCGCCGCCCCGTGCAGATGGCACTGGCTTCTACGGTACTGATCCTGATTGGGGGCTTGGTGGAATTTGTTCCAACAGCCACGATCAAGGGCAATATTCCCACGCTGGCTGCGGTCAAGCCCTACACCCCTCTGGAGTTGCAGGGCCGGGATGTATACATCAGCGAGGGTTGCAACAACTGCCACAGTCAGATGATCAGGCCCTTCCGCTGGGAAACAGAGCGCTACGGAGATTACTCCAAGGCCGGGGAGTTCGTCTATGATCACCCCTTCTTATGGGGCTCCAAGCGCACGGGTCCCGATCTGGCGCGCGCGGGCTATGTCAACGGCAAGATGTACAAACCCGATGCCTGGCACTTCAACCATATGTATGAGCCAAGGAGCACCTCTCCCGGTTCCATCATGCCGGCCTATCCCTGGCTTTACAAGGAGGGCAGTCTGGACACCAGCAGCACGGCGGCCAAGATCAGGGCTATGCGCAAACTCGGTGTTCCTTATGAGCTCGGCTATGATAAACTGGCCAACAAAGACCTGCGCCAACAGGCAGATGACATCGTAGCGGGGCTTCGCGAAGGGGGGCTGGACGCTTCGCCCAACTCGGAGATCATCGCACTGATTGCCTACATGCAACGCCTGGGCCGGGACATCATGATGGATCCCCAGAGCAGCACATCAGTTCAACAACAACCCTAAACAGGACAAGATCATGTACAAGGAAATTCTTCGCACCATGAACACAGAGGCCTTTATGGCCTCCCTTGCCCTGATTGTCTTCTTTGTTTTCTTTCTGCTGGTCATCATAGAGGCCTGGAGAAAGAGCCCCGAGGAGATTGACGAACTCGGGCAGCTTCCCCTGGACGAGGACGATGAGGTTCTCTTCTCCGGCCTTAACCCATCTACCCAAAGCAGACCCTGAATCCCCTTTCGCGATGAAACGCATAGCCCTATTGCTGAGTATCCTGGCCGCTGTGGCGCCTGTCAGCGCACAGAGCGAACAGGTTTACGACTTTCCCATCTTTGACTGGTACATCGGCACTGTGGTGCTGGCCGGTCTGGTCATAGTATGGGCTTTCTATACCTTGTTCAAGTTGACCCGCTACCTGGATGAGGAGCTCAGGATTTCGAAGCAGAAACTGGCGGGAACCTGGGTAGAGCCCAAACCAATAGTCAAAGAACCCGAACCCGAAGAAGAGCAGCTCAGCGAAGGCGAGCAGCGTTCGGTGATGCACCTGATTCACGACTGGGTGCCCATAGAAGAGGAGGCGAGCATCACGCTGGACCATGACTACGATGGCATTCGCGAGCTGGACAATAGACTTCCCCCCTGGTGGACAGCCCTGTTTTACGTTACCATAGCATTTTCTGTGGTGTACATGCTGCACTACCACGTGTTGAAGACGGGGGATTCTCCCGTGGAGAGCTACGAGAAATCGGTGATCAAAGCCCATGAAGAACGCCTGGCCAGACTGGCTTCTTCAACTGACGACATCAGCGCGAAAACCGTTACCGTACTCACGGATGCTTCGAGCCTGAAGGCCGGCGCAGAGATCTTTCAGCAAAACTGCCAGACCTGTCACGGAGTCTATGGAGAAGGCATACTTGGAGCGGGACCCAACATGACTGATCCCTACTGGATACACGGAGGTGCGATCAGCGATCTGTACACTACCATACGGTATGGTGTGCCAGCTAAGGGCATGATTGCCTGGAAGGACCAACTTCCGCCCAAGCAGATTCAGCAAGTGGCCAGCTTCATTCTCTCTCTTCAGGGTACCAATCCTGCCAATGCCATTCCGGCCCAGGGTGAACTCTACATTCCTGAAATTGAAGCGGAGCAACCCGAAACACCCGAAGACAGCACCGATCTGAGAATCAGTCGGGCCGGTCTGTAAACCCCTGTTGGACAGGCAAGCTCCTGTCCCCGCCATGAGCAATGCCAATTCTGAATTCTATACCGATGAATCCTTCAGGGATCATATCGGAACCGTCGATGCTCAGGGCAGGCGCAACTGGATCTTTGCCAAGAAGCCCTCCGGCGCCTTCTACCGCGCCCGAACCTATGTGAGCTGGCTGCTGTTGGCCCTGTTTTTTTCCGGCCCTTTCATTCAAGTCGGAGGACATCCACTTTTCCTGTTCAACATCATTGAGCGGCGCTTCATCGTTTTCGGAGTGCCTTTCTGGACTCAGGATTTCTACCTCTTTGTGCTGGCCTTCCTGACCTTTGTGGTCTTTGTGATTCTGTTTACCGTGGTGTTCGGCCGGGTGTTCTGCGGTTGGGCCTGTCCTCAGACCATCTTCATGGAGATGGTTTTTCGCAAGATCGAATACTGGATCGAAGGGGATGCGAATCGACAGCGCAAACTGGACGCCCAGGCCTGGGACGGGGAGAAGATCCGAAAGAAGGGCTTCAAGTGGCTGGTCTTCGCCATCCTTTCCTATCTGATCGGCAATCTCGCCCTGACCTATATTGTGGGCTCGGCGGAATGGCTTGACATGGTGCGCTCCGGCCCCGCTGCACGCCCCGGATTGTTCTTCAGCACTCTGGGATTCTCGGCGCTTTTTTTCTTTGTCTTTGCCTGGTTCCGAGAACAATCCTGTATCGTGGTCTGCCCCTACGGACGCTTGCAAAGCGTATTGCTCAGCCGGGAGTCCATGCTGGTAGCCTATGATTACCTGCGCGGGGAACCACGGGGTAAGATCAGCAAGAAGGAAGAAGTTGGTCAAAGCCAGGGCGACTGCATAGACTGTCGCCTCTGCGTGCAGGTCTGTCCCACGGGGATAGACATCCGCAACGGCACCCAATTAGAGTGCATCAATTGCACCGCCTGCATCGATGCCTGCAATGAAGTCATGGACAAGGTCGAAAGGCCTCGCAACCTGATCCGGGTGAGCAGCGAGCAACAATTGGACACAGGAAAATCATATAAATTATCACCCAGAGTATATGCCTATAGCGGGGTATTGCTGGCGATGATCCTGGTCCTGGTCATCGGCATGACCCGGGGCCGCAATGAGGTGGAGGCCACCATTCTCCGTCAACCTGGAATGTTGTTCCGGGAGCTGGAAGACGGCCGCATCAACAACTTGTACAATTACCAGATCATCAACAAGACCATGAGGCCCACCACCCTGCGCCTTCAATTGGGCGAAGGGGAGAGCGGCGAACTCCAGATGGTCGGTCAGCCCGCCATTCCACTGGGCGCCCAGGATGTGGCCAAGGGGGCCTTCTTTGTGCTCATGGAAAAGGATCAGCTCACGGGGCGGATGACCAAGATTGACATTGAAGTCATGCGTGGCGACACCGCAGTGGATAGGGTGCGCACCAACTTTCTGGGTCCAATACCGGGATACAAGTGATGAAAAAAACTTATAAAAAAATTTTATTATGAACTGGGGATGGAAGATCGCCATTGGTTATTCAATCTTTGTTGCCGGCATACTCTCCCTGGTGGTGGTAGCCTATCGGCAGACCGATGATCTGGTCAGTGCCGACTATTACGCGCAGGAGATTCAATTTCAGCAGCGCATTGATGCGAGGGGCAACAGCCTTTCGCTCCAAACGCCTTTTGCGTTTGAATGGGTGGAAGATGGGCGCAGGCTGCTCCTACATTTTCCGGACTCCCTGGAGCAGATTCAAGCTGAGTTGCAGCTCTACCGCCCTTCCGATGCCTCCCAGGATCAACGGATCAGTCTGCAGCCCACTTCCGGGCAAACGGAGCAGCTTGATCTGCAATCCTTGTCTTCGGGCTTTTGGCGGGTGCATCTGGACTGGACTTCCTCTGGAAGGGCCTTCTACAACGAAACAACCCTGGTCATTCCCTGAGCTATGTGGGCACTGAGCGCCATCATCACCGGCCTGGCCGGAAGTCTGCACTGCCTGGGTATGTGCGGCCCTCTTGTGCTCGGTATGCACGGAGCCGGTGGCGGAACTGCCCCTTCCAGGTTTCTCTATCACTTGAGCAGAGTGCTGGCCTATGCGCTTTTGGGCGCATTGATGGGCGCTCTGGGCGCCGGGCTTGCGCTGGCCGGTTGGCAGCGCGGACTTTCTATCGGCGCGGGTTTGCTCGTGATCTGGATGGCCTTGAGAGCGGGTTGGCTGGAGCGCTTTCAGGCCTTTTTGACGGCTTCGGCTGCGCGCCGTCTCATGCCCGGCCTGAAAAGTGCCCGTCAGATCGGTGGACTGAGTGGTCAGGCCCTCGCCGGCTTCCTCAACGGATTCCTGCCCTGCGGTATGGTCTATGTCGCGCTGAGTGCATCGGCTGCCCTGGGCGACCCACTGCGCGGGGCCGCATTTATGGCCCTCTTTGGAATGGGTACCTGGCCCCTCATGCTGTCCATGTCCCTGGGCGGTGGCTGGCTGAGTCAGCGTTTTCGCGGGCAGTTGCAGCCCCTGCTGCGCTCCTGGATGTTTATCCTGGGAATACTGCTGGTTCTGCGCGGCTTCAATCTGGGCATTCCCTACATCAGCCCTTCCCTACCCGAAAGCACCACCGTAGAGCTCTCGGAGATTCCCGCTTGTCATTGAAGGGCCCTGTGACGACAGACCCGGCAGGCGGGGCTTAGCCCGGCATCTCATTGAAAAGCGTTGGAGGCCTTTCGCCATTACAGATCCCGTCTCAGGATCATCCAATAGCTCAGGCCGCTGAACACGGCGATCCAGATTGCTTTCCAGGCCAGATTCTCCCAACCCAGCCCATTGGGGATCAGAGCATTGATGTCCAGCATAGCCACATCGCTAAAGATGTCCTTGGTCTGCACATTGGAGGAGTATATCACATGGATGGGAAGACGCGAAGAGATCATTCCCCCGTCTTTAACCACACCCACCAGGACCCCGCGAATGATCAGTTCAATCGGGAAGATCCAGGCCAGAAAAGCAAAGATGGCTAAACCGGAACGCCTCAAAAGATTGGCCACAAAGAAACTGAAGGCCATGATGCCCAGTGTGTGCATCGTAAAACCCGGAATATATCCAGCCTTGGTCCAGGTGAGTTCAGGCTCGGGAATAAACGCGTTGAGGGTGCCGGCGATATAGCCATTGATGGCAAAGATGACGCTGAGCAACAGGGCCATTGCCCCCATCAGCAGCATCTTGCCCGCAAACAATTCGCGGCGGCTCATTCCATCGATGACGTGTTGCCGAAAGGTGCGGTTGCTGTACTCATTGGTCGTTAAGGTGATGACCAGAATCGCCAGGGCCAGACTCAGGAATTCCGCCCCGAAATAGTAGGAGAACCAGATGATGGGGAACTCAAACAACTGCTGCCAGTTGCGCAGGAAGGGAATCCCCTCCATGGTATAAGGAAGGGCGATAAAGGACACTAAGTAGATGCCCACCAGGATGCGAAAAGCCCGGTAGGAATAGACCTTGTTCCACTCGATTTTCAGCAGTCGCATCATGCCTTGGCGGTGATTTCCAGGAAGCTCTCTTCCAGTCTTTTCTTGTGAATGCGCAGGTGGCGCAGGACGATGCCCTGCTGGAACAGATAGCGGTTGATGGCCTCCCCGTCCGGCTCCCCGGTGACCATCATGACGATCATATCTCCCTGACGGCGGCGTTCACCGGCGTGTGGAAGCGCGGCCAATGCTCGTTCCAGTGCATCGGGTTCAGCGGCCTGCATCTCCACCTGATGCTGATTGCTCAGAATGTCCATCACTGAGCCCTGGGCCAGAAGATGGCCCTTCTTGATCACGGCAACATGGGTGCAGACCTTCTCCACTTCGTCCAGAATATGACTGGCCAACAAGATGGTCTTGCCCCGCTCAGCAATCTGAAGGATGAGCTCCCGCACTTCGGCGATGCCCTGGGGATCGAGCCCGTTGGTGGGTTCGTCCAGCACCAGCACTCTTGGATCGGCCAGCAGGGCCGAGGCGATAGCCAGGCGCTGCTTCATGCCGGTAGAAAAGGTCTTGAAGGCACTGTCGGCCCGGTCCAACAGGCCCACCTGCGCCAGCACCGGCTCTATGCGCTGCTCGGAGCATTCCTTGATCAGACAGGCGATCTTCAGATTCTGCCGCGCGCTGAGGTAGGGATAGAAATTGGGCTGCTCCAGCAGGGTGCCAATCTGTCGTCGCTGTTCGGGCGAACCGGGCTGTCCGAACCAACTGAATTCGCCGCTGTCCGGGCGCAGTATGCCCATGAGCATACTCAGGGTGGTGGATTTTCCGCTCCCATTCGGACCGAGAATGCCAAAAACCGCCCCTTCGGGCACTTCAAGGTTCAGGTCGCGCACGGCTTTTATGCGGCCGAAGGACTTGCTGAGCGCTTGAGTTTTGAGAACCGTTTCCAATTGCGCAATTTGCCGTGAAACTACGATTACCCCCTCAATGCGTCTCAAAAGATCATGAAACTCCGCTCTCTGTTCATTAAATCGGTTCGAAATGCCGCTCAGCCCTAAGCCCGTCTTGCTGCCCGGATGCCGGGATAGCGGCTTTGAAGCGGGCTGCGATGAGGCCGGAAGGGGTTGTCTGGCCGGGCCGGTCTGTGCCGCGGCGGTGATTCTTCCCCGCGATTTTGAACACCCCCTGCTCCGGGATTCCAAGCAATTGGATGCTCCGAGTCGGGCGCTGTTGCGCGATGTGATCGAAAAGGAAGCACTGTGCTGGGCGGTGGCTTTTGTTTCCCCTGAAGACATAGACCGCATTAATATATTACAAGCTTCTATTCTGGCCATGCACCGGGCCCTTGACCAACTCAATCCTTGTCCGGACTTCATCGCGGTGGACGGCAATCGCTTTAAGCCCTGGAAGGCCATTCCCTACCAGACCGAGATCAAGGGCGACGCGCGATTCCTGCATATTGCGGCGGCCTCTGTGCTGGCAAAGACCCACCGCGACGAGCGCATGCATGCCCTCGATGAGCTTTGGCCCGGATACGGCTGGAGTCAGAACAAGGGCTATCCGACCAGGGAGCACCGAAGGGCCATTGCCGAATTGGGACCCAGCCCGGAGCACAGGCGCAGCTTTCGATGGCAGGCGCTTCCGGTGCAGGGAGAGCTCTTTGCCGCGGAGGGAAAGGGCTCCTGAGCGCATTGCAGAGCGCCGATCCGTTGGAAGATCTAAGTGGAATGGGCGCTCAAAGAGGTGTTTAGCGCTGTCCCAGCTCCAAGCATTTTGTTCCCGCTTTAATCGCGAACTGCTCCTACCTTGACCCGTGAGTCATGCTTGAAGTCTACTCTAAGAAAACTTCATGGTTTGACGCCTTGAACTCCTGCCTGCTTTGAATACCCTTCAGGACCTATACGAGCTGATTGCCGCACTCAATTCTTCTGAGATTGAGTACTTCCGGCTGTTTGCCATCAGTCAACCGGGCGGACCAACCGCCGATCAGGCCACCCTATTCGACGCCCTGGTGGATGAAACCCGCAAGAGCTCGGGCCATGTCAGCCGGATTGAGGTGGAGCCCGAAGTGGCCGAAGGGCTGACCCGGCAGTTGAGACGCAGCCTGCGCTACCTCTGCGATGAGCAGTCTATACAGTCACAAATCCGCAGCCGTATAGCCGAAGCACAAATGCTTCAGGACAAACGCCTATACGCCCAAAGCGATGCCACTTTTCGACAAGCGCATGCACTCGCCAGACGTTTTGAGCGATTTTATGAGCTTTTGGAGATAATTAATTGGCAAAAAGCCAGTTTACAGAGAATTTTATCCCTAGATGAGGCGGTTGTGCAGCGTTTGGAACTGGAGGCTCTGGAGCGCGAAGCCCTGGAGAAACTCAATAACTACATCGCATACCGCAATGCGGCTAAGGCGGTCAGCGAGATCTTCCGCCGCCCGGAGCAAAGTCCGGATGGCAGCCCCCTGGAATCTCTTGAGCTCTTGTTCCAACAGCCCTTACTCCGGGATGCTCAGGCTCCGCGTTCACTCACTGCGCAGACCTATTTTCTCCATCTAAGGAGTACCTACAGCTACTACATCGGAGATCTCGGTCTGGCCTGGAACCTGAGCAATGAGCTGATGGAGCTGTTGCGACGTCATCCCTTTCTCATTGATGTCTCCCAGGACGGATTTATGGTCAGTTTTTTCAACTTTCTGGCTCTGAGCCTGGAGTTGGGGGAGTACGCGTTGTTTGAGGAGAAACTGGACGAGTTCAGGCGCATGCCCGAAACCCTGAAGCGACTCGACAGCCCCATGTTCAGGCAGCTCGTCCTGGAGCGCTCGGTGATTCTGGAACTCAAATACTTCCTGTTTCGCGGCCTCTTTGACGAAGGCATAGAGCGTTGCCAACTGGTGGCTCAGCGCATGCGCGAAGGCCTGTTGCGTCCCGACCCCTATTTTGAGGCACAGATCTACTACCTCTTTGCCTATTTCCACTACATCGGAGAGCGCCGCGATGAAGCCCGAAACTGGCTGGACCGGATTCTGGAAGTTCCTGAATTCAGAAATGATGTGCGCATCAATGCCATCATGCTCCGGCATATCCTTGCATTTGAGGCGAAGGACGGAGCCTTTTTTGAACGGGAGTTACCACAGACCCTGCTCTTTCTGGAGCACACCCGCCTGAGCACTCATGCGGAACGCGCCCTGCTCAAAACTCTGGCCCTCGCGCTCAAAGACCCGGACAGCCAGCGGGTCGTGCAGCGCTTTGAGCGTCTTCGCGAAGAGATGCTGGTGTTGCGCAGCAATCCATTTGAACGCAATCAACTGAGCAGTTTTGACGCGCTGAGCTGGCTGGAAAGCCATATCAGCGGTCAGTCCTTCAAGGAACTCTTTTCGCGCCGCGACAGCGCCGAGAAGTTCAGGATCATGCGATGATCGCCCGGAAAGCAGCACTCAAGTCCTGAATCTCAGAAAGGCCTGAAAGCGCTGATCCAGTCGATCCGGAGCGGGAAAATCCTTTCTCAAGGAAGGCAGAACAATGGGCTGCCCATGGAGTTCAACCAAGCCGTGTTTGAGCATGGGGCCGTCAATCTCCTCCAGAACATCTCGCCGAATTACCACCCGGTAATCGGGCGAAATGCCCAGCACCATCTTGTCAAATGCGGCGTGGTGAAGCTTGCACAGCGATAGCCCGTTGGGGACAATCGGCTTTCCCTCGGGATCGCGGTCGGGAATGATGTGCGCCGCATCCAGCAATTCCGAATGGCGCAAACGGCATATGGCACAGTGATCGCGGTAGGCCCGCAAGACCCGTAATCTGAAATCCTGCTGGTGAACCCTTCTGCGTATGGTCGAGGTCACATACGAGCGCCTTGCCGAAGGATCCTCCTGCACACCGGTAAAACTCTGCTCCTCCAGAGCGAGCTTGTCGTCCGCCTGCAAGGTGAACATCAGATTGCCCGGATCGGCATTGACCACAAACACCGGCCATTCCACGTAGTATTGACCCGGCACAATGCCTATGAAGTAGATCAGAGGAACCACTCCCTGCATGGCCTGTATCAGGCCCACATTATCGACATGATTGGGATCGCTCCCTCTAAAACTATACCATATTGTATTGTCTTTTTTGAAGGCATCTTTATAGGGCGAATTGGGGGAAGTGGTCACCGAAAGCGGCAGTTGAAAGGACCTGGGCTTGAAGATTCCCTGGGGTCCCATGAGGTGAATCAATTCTCCATTCCTCAGGCGAGCACCCTGACTCAACAGGGTTCTGGGCAGTACTTTTCCGTGCACAATTACTTGTTGCTCCAGCCATTCAAAGACCTGCATGCGCAATAGTGAATCCGGATCATTCATGATGGTTGATGGCTTTGATTGCCCCTCAGGTCTTCTTCCTCTCCCAACTCCGCCACATATCATAGAGCTCCTTGGTGGCGGCGAGTTCCCGCATCTTGTCGCGGGCTTCGCGAACCGGGGAGCCAAACCACACCTTTCCACCCTCAAGTGAATTCTTGACGCCGCTCTGGGCATAGACCACAGTGTCGTCTCCGACTTCTAAATCTTTGGAAACCCCGACCTGGCCCCAGAAGATGCAGCGGTTGCCGATGACCGCCTTTCCGCCTATGCCCACCTGAGCGGCCAGCAGGCAATCTTCTCCAATCGTGGCCCCGTGACCAATGTGCACCAGATTGTCCAGCTTGGTTCCCCGGCCTATGATCGTATCGCCTGTTGCGCCCTTGTCAATGGTGCAATTGGCGCCGATCTCCACATCATCGCCGATGATCACCCTGCCGGTACTGGGCATTTTTTCGTAGCGCTTGCCGGGGCTGGATGCCTGCCGGGTCTTGAAGAAATAGGCGTGCGAACCGAGCACTGCGCCACTCTGAACCTCCACGCGGTCGCCGAGCACCACTCCATCATAGAGCACGGCTCTGGCGTGAATCAGACAATCCCTTCCGATGACAACGTTGGGCCCTATGATCACCCCGGGCTCCAGCAGGGTTCCCTCCCCAATTAGGGCGGAAGGGTGGCGCTCCTGACTCAGGGCCTGATAGGGGGAGAAATGCAGGAGCAATTGGCGAAAGGCATAGAATGGATCGCCAACCAGAAGGATGGACTTGGTAGCGGGTTCGTCGGGTGCCTGGCTGAGAATCACCGCTGATGCCGGAGAGTTGATGGCCCTGTCCCCGTACTTGGGATGGTCGGCATAGGTCAGGTCGCCCTGCTCTACCTTGTGAATCACGTTGATGCCGTGAACCAGGCAATCATCGGGTCCAAGAATGCTCAGCGGCATATGCGGCTGGAGCAGTTCGGCCAGTTCGGCCAGGCGGTAGGGTTGGCTGAGTTTCACGCTTGAAAGGGCTAAAAATAGCGCCCGCCGGGCGAATCCGTCGCCTTTCCCCCGCAAGTTGGGTGAGCCGGGTGGCCCGGGACCACAACATACCCGCAGCGCTGATCAAAGCTCAAGCCAGGGCCCATTGCCCCGACTGTAGCATAAGCCCTAACTTTGCGGGCCGCACCCTTCGTGGGGCGCATACAAACCCTTCGAACCGATGAAAAAGACCCCGCTCAGCGAGATTCACCAGCAGCTCGGCGCCAAGATGCTGGAGTTTGCCGGCTACGAGATGCCCATCATGTATTCGGGAATCAACGATGAGCACCAGGCCGTTCGTCAGGCGGTTGGTCTGTTTGATGTTTCGCACATGGGCGAGTTCATCTTCAAGGGACCCCATGCGGCGGCTTTGCTGCAGCGCGTGACCAGCAACGATGTTTACAAGCTCGAGCGCGGTCAGGCCCAGTACACCTGCATGCTCAATGAGGAGGGCGGCATAGTGGACGATTTACTGGTTTACCACCTGGAAGACGGCAATTATATGGCCGTTGTCAATGCCTCCAATATTCAGAAGGACTGGGACTGGATTCAGCGTTACAACACTGAAAATGTGGAGTCCTTTGATGTGAGTGACGACACCGCGCTGCTCGCCTTGCAGGGTCCTAAAGCGCTGGAAGTTCTGCAACCCCTGACCGAGATTGACCTGAGCAAGATGGGCTATTATACCTTCGCGAAAGGCGTGGTAGCCGGGGCCGAAAAAGTGCTGATCTCCAACACCGGCTATACCGGCTCAGGCGGATTTGAGATTTACTGCTACAACAAGTACGCCCAAGGATTGTGGAATGCGCTGATGAAGAGCGGTGCTTCGCACGGCATCAAACCCTGCGGTCTGGCGGCCCGTGACACATTGAGGCTGGAGATGGGTTTCTGTCTTTACGGGAATGACATCGACGATCAGCACTCTCCGCTGGAAGCGGGATTGGGCTGGATCACCAAGCTCAAAGCCGTCGACAACAACTTTGTCGGGAAGGATAAGATCCTGACGCTTAAGGAGGGGGGGGTAAAGAAAAAGTTGGTGGCCTTTGAACTTGAGGATCGCGGTGTTCCCCGACAGGGAATGGACATCGCGGATGAAAACAACCATACCATAGGAAATGTTACGTCCGGCACCATGGGTCCGAGTGTGGGAAAGGCCATAGGCATGGGCTATGTGGCAGTAGAGCACGCCGGCGAAGGTCAGCAGATCTTTGTGGTATCCAGAAACAAGCCCCTGGCCGCCCGCATTGTCAAAGCTCCCTTTTACCGGAATTGATTTAGGGCGAAAAGCCGGCGAATTCCGCCATCACGCGGTTTTGTGCCGAGAAAGTTCTTCGCCCGATATCCGTAAGCCATGCGACCGATTCTTGAAACCTGTCTGAGCCCTGTCCTGATTGGTCAGCATGAGCTGGAGGGAAAGACCGTTGTGGTCATTGATGTGTTTCGCGCCACCACCACCATCGTCACCGCGCTGGAAGCGGGGATTCGCGAAGTCAGACCGGTGTTGCAATTGCAGGATGCCTATGCTCTGGCCGAACAGGATTACCTGCCAGCGGCGGAGCGGGATGGCAATGTGGCCGATGGATTTTTCTACGGTAATTCCCCCCTTCAATACCGCGAAGACCTGAATCTCAAGGGCAAGCGCCTGGCCCTGACCACCACCAACGGCACCCGCTGTGTTGCCCTGAGTCTTGCTGCCGAAGAGATTGTGGCCGGAGCCCTGCGCAACCGCGCGGCGGTGGCCCGCTACCTGCTGGCCCTGAACCGCGATGCCGTCTTGTTTTGCGCCGGGTGGAAGGATCGCCCCAATCTGGAGGATACCCTGATGGCGGGTGCTGTAGCCGAAGCCCTGGTGGCGCATTTCTCCTGCGGCGATGATGCAACGTGGAGCGCCCTTTCGCTTTGGGAGGCGGCGCGCGGAGATTTGAGAAACTGGGCCAGAAGAACCAGTCACTACAAGCGCCTGGTGGACAAGGGCATGCGAGAGGACGTCTATCACTGCTTGGAGTTGGACAACAGCGAAGTGGTTCCCGTCTTGCGGGATGGAGCATTTGTCATTGATTGAGCGCCGATCAGCGCAACTTCAAGTCATAAGCGGCTCTTTCCAGGGCTTCGCGGTGATCGGGGTGAGCCAGACTGGTCAGGCACTTGGCCCGCTCGCGCAGACTCAGACCAAAGAGGTTGACCCATCCGTATTCGGTAGCTACAAAATGAACGTGCGCGCGCGTGGTCACCACGCCGGCACCGTTTCGCAACGTCGGCACAATGCGGCTTTCACCGCGATTGGTCGTCGCCGGCAGGGCTATGATGGGGCGTCCATTGTGAGACAGGGAAGCGCCCCGGATGAAGTCCATCTGACCCCCGACACCCGAATACAGTTTGGTGCCGATGGAATCGGCGCAGACCTGCCCGGTCAAGTCGACTTCTATGGCCGAATTGATGGCCGTAACCTGGGGATTTTGCTGAATGTTGTGGGTGCGGTTGACCCAACTGGCGTCCAGCATCACCACCCCGGGATTGTCGTCCAGAAAGTCGTAGAGCTTGCGCGTTCCCATGGCAAAAGTGGCCACGATTTGCCCCGGAAAGAGCACCTTGCGGCGGTTGTTGATCACCCCGCTTTCAATCAGGGGAAGAACACCGTCGCTGAACATCTCGGAGTGAATACCGAGATCCTTGTGCCCACCAAGGCAGTTCAGAACCGCGTTGGGAATGGAGCCTATGCCCATTTGCAGGGTGGCCCCGTCTTCGACCAGGGCAGCAACGTGCTCGCCGATCGCCTTCTGCGCAGGCGTGATTTCGCCGGGCGGAATCTCCGGAAGGGGATCATGCCCTTCGACAAAGGCGTCAATCTGGGAGACGTGTATGATGCCATCCCCATGGGTGCGGGGCATGAAGCGGTTGACCTGAGCCACGACCCTTCGGGCCGTCTCCAGCGCCGCTTTGGTGGTATCCACCGAGACGCCGAGCGAACAGTAACCGTGCCGGTCCGGGGGCGAGATGCTGATCAGCGCCGTGTCGGGGATGATGGCTCCACTGCGGAACAACAAGGGAGCCTCGCTCAGGAAAACGGGGATGTAACTGCCCCGCCCCTCGTTGATGGCCTTGCGGACATTCGCCCCGATAAACAGGGAGACCACCTCAAAGGCTTCGGCCGCATCGGGCTGGGCGTAACCCGCCTCACCTTCGGTGTGCAGATGTACCACGCGAACATTGCGCAATTCATCTTTTCGGTTCGAAAGGGCGCGCACCAGGCGCGGAGGTGCTGCAACGGCCGTATGCACGAAAACGGTATCGCCGGAGCGAATGCCGGACACGGCTTCTTCAGGGGAGACATATTTGGGTTCCACGCCGCAAAAATCGCATAAGTTTCGCAGGGGCTGAAACACAAAGATCACCCGGGCTGAAGATGGAGGTCAGCCCGGATGATCAAGTCTAACGACTTTACAATCTGAACTGAATTCCAGCTTGAACACCCAGGGGAAAGCCCGGAGTAAAATGCACCTCATCAACGGGTTCCATCTCACCTGGAAGCAATGAAGTAGTGAGAAACTGCGCCTCTTTCCAGTCGCGGTTCAGCAGATTTTCGCCTCTTAACCAAACCGACCAGCGGCTCACATCGTAGCGAAGGCTGGCGTCCAGAAGCATGAAGCCCTCAGCAATGAATTCTCCGCTTTCGTCGGCGGGCCGGTCGGCAACGGCCCGATAGCGCAATGAGGCACCCAGTCCGCTTTTGTGCTTGTACTCCAGACCGCCTGTGCTGGTAAACCATGCCGCGAGAGGTACCCGGTCTTCACCGGGCTCTGCTCCGACGCTGCGCGCCCTGCTCAGATTGCCATCGACATCAAACGTCAAACCTTTGGTCAATTCGGCGCGAAGCGACAGATCAACACCCATGCGATTGCTGGGATCTCCGGCCTCTACAAAGCCTCCGTCACCCACGTACACCAACTCACTCGAAGAGTAGAGGTACCAGGTGCTCAGTTGAAGCAACAGGCGAGAAGTCGGTTTCAATCGAGTTCCAAAATCAACCCCATAAGCGGGCGCCAGAGGGTCGACATCTTCATCTGAAATCAGCACTCTCAAATCGTTGCTGTGAAAGCCTTTCCCCGCCTTGGCAAACAATGCTGTGCGGTCGGTTATGCTGTAATCCGCTTTGATGCGGGGAGAAAGTATGCTGCGCGAAGTGCTGCCCTGTGCGCCACCAGCCACATCGTCCCGATAGCCAAAATTGAAGTGATCTGCCCTCAGACCAGTCTCAAGAA
Source organism: Chitinophagales bacterium (assembly GCA_041751015.1). Taxonomy (GTDB): domain Bacteria; phylum Bacteroidota; class Bacteroidia; order Chitinophagales; family BACL12; genus WGOA01. Next base: position 43,239 of record JBGSYF010000010.1, on the reverse strand, counting down.
TCAGACCCTCTGCCGGGGAGAAGCTTTGTGCGGCGTAAACCCAGGTGTTTAGCTCTCTTCCCGCGCCGCTCATGGTGGGGTTGTTGCTCATTTCCTCACTGCCAATGAATCCCAGCGTCAGATCATCGATCAAATCTCCGCGAAATCCAGCGGCGACTTCAAAAGGAGCGGCTCTGCCCATCCAGGACCATTCATTGAGCCATCCAATCCGCCCATTGCTCATATGGCGCTTTTCGGTTTGCAAGATCCGGTCGCCTTCGATGGGGTTGTCCAGAAAATAGGTGAAATTGGAGATCAGGTCAAAGGTGTAACGGCTATAGGCCAGTTCTGCATCCAGGATACCGGATGTAAGGGGCTTCATCCAGGAAAAGCCGGCGTTATAACGGGAGGTGTTGCCCCCTTCTGCCGAATCCAGTGTGCCAAAGCGATCTACCATACCATTTTCAACAGCTCTTGGAGGGAGCAATCCCGAAGCGTTCCACGAGCTGTTGAACGCCAGGCCGGTCCACTGCATCACAGACCCGGATTTTGAGGCTATCCGGTAGCGGACAATGCCGTTGTAGGCAGTTAGTCCCTGGCTGGGCTGAAAGGGTCCATCAGCGTAGCGGAAGCTGCCACCGGCGTAGGCGGAATGGCCTTGATCGCGCGCCCCTTCGCCCAGTAAATTGATCATAGCCAGCGCCCTGTAGCTGTTGAAGGAGCCCGCTTCAAGCTGAAAACTGCTCTGCTCAATTGATGGCAACAATCTGTAGCTGATCGCGCCCGCAGTGGCCAGATTGCCGTTGCGCACATCACCCAGACCGAGCTCGTACTCCATCTTTTGAACCGTCTCTGGTATGATGAAATGGGCGTCGGCATAGCCCTGTCCGTGTGCGTGAGAGACCATGTTTACGGGCATTCCGTCCACGTCGATGTACACATCCGTGCCGTGATCAAGATCAAAGCCCCTGAGGAAGAGCTGTTCGGCCTTTCCACCGCCGGCGTGCTGTGCTATGAACAAGCCGGGCACCATGCGCAGCATATCCTGGCCGGTGGTCACCGAGCGCATGTTCCAATCCACAGCGCTGAGATAGTTGATGGGCAGATTGGTGTTATGCCTGACGGTCAACTCCTTCAGGTCCAGTGCAGAGGGTTCCAGTTTTAGAATCATGGGCTCCGTGGAGCTCTCACCAACACTGATGCTCAAGGTCTGGGTGGCATAACCAAGGTAGCGGGCTTCCAAAGTATAGTTGCCGGGCTCTATGTCAATCAGGGTGAATCGCCCTAGGGGATCACTTGCTGTGCCCTGCCCTGTCTCAACAACCAGCACGCTTGCACCGGGCAGCGCCTGCCCTGATTTGGCATCAGTAACCCGGCCGGGCAGATCGCTGCCCATCGCTTCGTTGCACATCAACAGGATACAAGCGCAATGTAGAATGACACCGGATAGTGTAGTCAGATTCATACTCGAAAGGTTTGGTCTTGACGTGGTATGTTTAGTGTTGAGTGCTGCTCAACGATCAGCTAATTGGGCCTGTTGAGCCTTCATGGATTGAACAAATGCCCGGATTTCAGAATGCTCCGGACGTTGTGCAAGGGCTTTTTCGGATGCCTCCAGTGCGGCGTCCAGATCAGCCGTGTATGCTGCGTGGAATTGAGCTAAATCCCAATCGATGATATGGCCGTGTACTCTGTCATCTTCAAACATGGCAAGAACTTCTTCGGTCATCTTTTGGGCTTCCTCCTCGCGACCATCTCGCTGATAGATGGCCAGCAATTGCTCGGCAAAACCAATCTCTGGAATGATAGAGATTGCTTTGTTCAGCAGTTGCTCGGCTTCTGCTGTGCGATCTTGCATCAGGCGCAGATCGGCTAATTGTCCCAATGCGAAGGGGTAATCGGTGCGTTGTTCGAGGGCTAGGCTCAACTGATACTCGGCTTCTTCCATCTGCCCTTCAGCGGCCAGCAAAGAGGCGAGTTGAGTGCGGCACCAGGCTTCTGATTCCGAGCCCGGCGCTCCTGCCGATGCAGCCAGTTTCATGGCCTCGATTGCTCCCTGGGTATCCCCGTGCAGTTCGCGCAGGTAAGAAACTCTTGAGTAGCTCTTTAAATCGGGTCGAATGGCCATCATCTTATCACAGGCCTGAACAGCCTTATCCAGATGTCCGAGTTCTACGAAAGCATCAACAGTGATTCCGCGAACAGCAGCGTTGTAAGGATTGATGGAGATGGCTTTTTCCGCCTGAGTCAGGGACTCAACAAAACGGTGCTGGGAGGACAACACACCGGCGTGCAGGTATAGGGCCATGAATTCCTGACCCTTGTCCAAATCAGAGCGCTTCAACAGATCTTCCAGAATTGCTGCTGCAGCGGGGAAGTAATAGCCGTGTTCGCCGGTTACGCGCGCTTCATGCATAAACAGTTCGGCAATACCCAAGGCGGCTTCAACATCATTGGCATCAGCATCGAGTCGCGATGTGTATCCCTGATAGGCATTCAGCACGCTCTCTACTTCAATTGCACTTCCCAGTGCATCATTGCGCAACATGATGGATGGTATGGATTTATCGTCTACCTGTTTCTTTACTTTATAGCAACTGGGAAGTACAGCAAGGTGAAGGATGGTAATGGCCAATAAGAGGAGGTGCTTAAGTGGACTCAATGATGCATTCATGGTTCAAATTTTTGTTTCGGAAAAGATGTACAGGACTTACGAGAGGGGGTCAGATTTGGATTGCAGGTCAGAAAAAAAAGAGGCCGCTCAAAAAATGAGCGACCTCTTGCTGCGAGTCAGACAGCGTGAAACAGGGAGGGAGTTTAGCTTGAGCCGTAAAAGCTCATTACTTCATTACAGCAAATTGGCGTACCAGTTGCTGGTCATTCTGAATAAGTTGCAGGTAGTACTGACCCGATGGCAGGGAGCTGAGATCCAGGCTCATGGTTCCGCTTCCATCAACTGAAGGATTTGTCAGAGTTTCCAGCATTATTCTGCCCGTCAAGTCATGTATACGAACGCGCATCTGGTCGGAATTGACCATGGTATAGCTGACGCTCAAGGAGTTGATGGCGGGATTTGGGAAGAAATCCATGCTCAGTTGGTCATCTGAATCAGCAGTTCTCAAGCAGCCGCTCGTTGTAAACGTGGATGTCGCCGAAGTGAACACTCCCGTTCTGGGGCACTTGATCTTGATTAGAAACTCATAGGTTGAGCAGGGGTCTAAGTCGCTGATTGTCACGTTGTTACCGCTGCTTAGGGTAGTGGTAACCGGCCCGCCGCTGCTGGTATTCCTGTAGCGGATTTGGTAGTTGTTAACGCCTTCATCCGACCAGCTCAGCACAGCGCTGTTCTCGGTGATCGAACTTGCCAACAAGGCATTTGGCTCTCCACAATTGGCCAGATTTCCGGCAATCTCTCCGCTGCATTTCCCGGTTCCGGACCAAGGCATGGCAACAAAGGGGAAGATGTCGTTGAAGGGCGCGTCGTTTTCTTCAATTCCGGTGGTGTAACCCAGCACGTTGAAAAGATCATCCGTGAGCACGGAAGCCATTGGATCAGATGGGTCGTAGTCGTCGTACCACAGGCCGATTGCGGCGAGTACTACACCAGCTACAGCCTGGAGCTCAATTCGGGTCACATCATCCTCAAGCCTTCTGCCGTTGGGGAAACCATCCATATTGGGAATCCACTGCAGGTCTGTCGTAGAGGTATAGAGGGGATCGGTCAAGCCGAGTACAGCAGCTTGAATCAAGCCCAGAGTGCTGAAGGCCGGATCGTCTCGATCTGTTGGCGGCACGGCCATGTTGAGTCTGAGCATGTCTCCGCCGTTAGGCAGGAAGTTGTTGACGAAAGGCTTTCCGGCTGCAAGCGGATCACCTCCTTTACCGGTGGCGAGCTGGTAGGGTCTGACATTGGGCACTCCGGTGTGGAAAATGGGCCACAAGTCAACCGAACGGGGCTGTCCTGGTCCGGGAAGGAGCAGGTTGCCAAAGAGGGCATCGTCCAGGGCGGTGCCGGCTACATCCGAGCTTCCCTTGAGGCCGAACAAACCATCCTGTCCGTTTCCGAAATCAAATGCTCCGAGGGAGTTGCGCTGAACTCGCAAGGGGCTGAAAGCCGGAACGGCTGGACCAAACAAGTCATCATCCATGTACAGAGCCAGTTCCGGGTTGTAGAAACTACTGAAATAGTCGGGATCTTCGTTGTAGGGGGTAAGGGAGTTCCAATAGTCCTTCGTGCCGATGGGTATCACAACCTCATTGGTCAAGGGCATTCCCAGGCGGGAGACCTGAATCCATTCGCCCGTTTCCGCTATACTACCATCAGTTTGCAAGGTGCGAATGGCCCTTCGACTAGCTGAAGCCCAAACTCCGATCACAAAGTCGGAATCGAGAATATCGACGGCCATAGAGGGGTCTTTGCCGTCCTTTTGGAGCATCGCAATAGGCACTTTGATGGCGATAGTATGGACGTTCTTGCAGGCCAGACCATCGCGTGGAACACCGCGCATCCGCGGTGCGTTGCCCAGGTCAAAGATTCCACCAAGGTCAACGAAGAAGGGGTCATCTGTAGGACCGCAAAACACCGTTTCTCCAGAGGAAGCCGTGGTGATTGCCGAGGCCATCAGAGTGGCATAGTCAGTGCCAAGGCCGATGGGCGAGGTGATGGAGCGCTCACCGACATTGTATGGAGGCACTGTACCGTTGGTGATCACCGCTGCAAAAGTCGAACCGCCATCTGTGCTCTTTTCGAGCGTATAAGAGGTCTTTCGGTTTTGCAAACCCAGTCGGATATTGAAGAAAGTCGTCGGGTCTTCATCTATGATCGAGAAGGTAAACCGATAGATGATGTCGTCGCCGGGAGTGTCCAGATTGTTGTCAATGCGGATTTCGTAGCGGATGTTTTCGCCAAACGTGTAGTAATTCGGGCCGCCATGCGGTAACTGAAAAGGGACGTAATTGGCGATCAGCATGATGCTATTGGGATCATCCGGAATTCGAAATGCGTACACATCGGTGTTGTCGGCCAGGGGATCGTCCGCTATCATGGGTGCTTCCCGGTGGCTCGAAGCCAAGGCTGAGAGGCTGGGAAGGGTGATGAGCACCGCGACCTGAGCCAGGTTCTTAAGTCTTTGTAACGTTTTCATAAACGCGAGATTTGTTGGGTTTTATTGGGTTAACAGGCTCAGAAATCACCGGGCCAGGGCATTTGTACATAGGGGAAGCGAATGCGGAATTCGCGATCATTCTCCTCCACACCGGTTGTATAGCTCAGCACATTGAGCAGGTCATCCGTGAGCACGGTAGCCAATGGATCAGACGGGTCGTAGTCGTCGTACCACAGGCCGATTGCGGCGAGTACCACACCGGCTACGGCCTGGAGTTCGATTCGTGTCACATCATCTTCTAATCTTCTGCCGTTGGGAAATCCATCCATATTGGGGATCCACTGCAGGTCTGCAGACGAAGTATAAGCGGGATCGGTTAAGCCGAGTACAGCGGCATTAATCAAGCCCAGAGAGCTGAAGGCCGGATCATCTCGATCCGTTGGCGGCACGGCCATATTAAGTCTGAGCATGTCACCGCCGTTGGGCAGGAAGTTGTTGACGAAAGGCTTTCCGGCTGCGAGCGGATCTCCGTTTTTACCGGTTGCGAGCTGGTAGGGTCTGACATTGGGCACTCCGGTGTGGAAAATGGGCCACAAGTCAACCGAGCGGGGCTTTCCCGGTCCGGGTAGGAGCAGGTTGCCAAAGAGGGCATCGTCCAGGGCTGTGCCGGCTACTTCCGGGCTGCCCTTGAGACCGAACAAACCATCCTGTCCGTTTCCGAAGTCAAATGCTCCGAGGGAATTGCGCTGAATGCGCAAGGGGCTGAAGGCCGGAACGGCTGCTCCAAACAGGTCATCATCCATGTAAAGAGCCAGTTCAGGGTTGTAGAAGCTGTTGAAATAGGCGGTATCTTCGGCATAGGGTGAACGGGAATTCCAATAGTCCTTCATGCCAATGGGAATAATGACCTCATTGGTCAGGGGCATTCCCAGGCGGGAGACCTGAACCCATTCGCCACTGTAGCTTGTGCCACTTGAACTAAGCGTCCGTATGGCGGGACGGCTGGCTGAAGCCCAGGCGCCAATCACAAAGTCGGGATCGAGGATGTCGCTGGCCATTCCAACGTCTTTACCATCCTTTTGCAGCATGGAAATAGGCACCTGAATGGCGATGGTGTGCACATTGTAACGGGCCAATCCATCCCTTGAAGGACCGCTCTCTCGCGGGGCATTGCCCAGGTCAAAGATTCCACCAAGGTCAACGAAGAAGGGGTCATCTGCCGGTCCGCAATAAACTCTTTCACCCGATGAAGCCGTCATGATGGAGTTTTCGAGCAAGGTGCGGTAATTGGTGTTCAAACCAACAGGCGATTGAATGGATCGATCACCAATATGGTTGGGCGGCACCATGCCACCCACAATGATTGCCGTGAAGGTCGAACCCCCATCCGTGCTTTTTTCCAGGGTGTAAGTGGTCTTGCGGTTTTGTTGGCCCAGGCGGATGTTGAAGAAGGTGGTCGGATCTTCATTGACCTGCTGAAAGGTGGCACGGTAAATGATGTCATCACCAGCAGTCTCAACATTGTTGTCAATGTGAATCTCGTAGCGCACATTTTCGCCAAACGTGTAGTAATTGGGCCCGCCCCAGGGCAATTCAGCGGGGATGTAGTTGGCAATGATGGTGATCATACCGGGATTGTCAGGACTCCTGAACATATACAAATCGGTATTGTCGGCCAGCGGGTCATTGCTGATTAAAGGTGCTTCGCGGTGCGAAGAGGCCAACAATCCCAGAGGGAGTGCGGCTAAAAGCAGTATAGGGAGACACTTGCCTGCCCTTCCGCTTCGTGTTTTTTCCCTTCCGGGAAAGATCGATGAATGCTTAAATAGTTTGAACATAGATTTAGAGTTTGAATGACCTACGGCATAATTGCTGGGCTGGATTGCCAGGCTTTGAACTTTTTTGAGAAAAGTGCAATGCATGTTCCGCTGTCGCCCATAGACCGCTTTACACCAAGACAATGATTGAAAGATTGCACTGGGTGAACTTCACAGCAATCATTGGTGTTTTGTTTAATAGTGCGCCTTATCTTTCGGTCTGCATGCAAAACGAAAGGCAGATCATCGATATGCTGGCCAACAAGGACCAGGAAGCCATAGCGCTGATCTACGACCGGTATTCAGCAGCACTTTATGGCACCATCTTGCGCATTGTGCGCTCAGAAACGGTGGCCGAAGATGTCTTACAGGATGTTCTGGTCAAGGTGTGGCGATATGCGGATCGCTATGATAGCAGACAGGGTCGACTTTTCACCTGGTTGATCAACATTGCCCGCAATACAGCTATTGATGCCTACCGATCGAAGGGCTTTCGGCAACAGGCTGAAAACCAAGGGCTGGATATTGCCGTAAATACGGTTGGACTTTCGGACAACACAGATCACATTGGTCTTGTAGACCTGCTTAATAAGCTGGACCAGAAAAATCGCGAACTCATCGATCTGGCCTATTTTCAAGGGTTTACTCAGGCGGAAATTGCAGAAGAACTCAACATACCCCTGGGAACGGTCAAGACGCGCATGCGCTCAGCCTTGATGGCGCTTCGCAGCAATTTCGGATCAGTAGGAGCAACAGGACCTCTCTTTCTACTCTTGCCCTTGCTTCTCGTTTAATGGTAACGACAATGGAGTAGCTGAACAGACGATGCATCCGTGCATCATGTAAAAAAAAGAACTAAGGATCACCGCATTTTTCGCTTAATCAGCCTTACACTAAATTGAATACTCAAGCTTACATCGCCTCGGGAATCATCGAGCGTTATGCCCTCGGGCAGGCCTCATGTAATGAAGCCATGGAGTTGGGCATCTATGCCGAGCGCCATGCCGATGTGCGGGAGGCCCTGGACGAAGCGCTACAGACGGTAGAGGGTTTGGCTCAAGTGGCGGCGGTGAAGCCCAGGCCTGCATTGCGGGAAAGGGTGCTCAACGCGGTAGCAGAGGAAGCAAAAGCCAGCAAAGCCACACCAACACCCGCAGTGAAAGCCAGCCCCTCTTCAGGGCGAATGCGCAGTTTGCAATTGGCCAGCGGCATTGCGGCATTATTGGCCTTAGTGGCCGGCATGGGATTCCTGATTCAGAACAGTCAGTTCAGGAGTTTGAAGGAGGAAACCGCTGCACTTGAGCAAAGTGTGCGTGAATTGACTCAGCAATCTGGGGAATGGAAGGCCGAACTCGATCAGCAGTCGGAGCAACTGGCCCTGATCCGGGATGCGGCAACCCGCAGGATTGCCCTTATGGCCATAAGCGGCGATTCCCGCGTGGATGTCTATTGGAACCCCGATCGCCGCAGCGCCTATTTTGATGTGCTCAATCTCGCCCAGGCTCCTCAGGGCAGTCAATACCAATTGTGGGCCATCGTTGATGGCACTCCCGTGGACATGGGCCTGATTCCTCTTGAGGCCGAGCCCGCGTCCTGGCAATCCTTTCCCTTTGTGGAAACTCCCCAGGCCTTCGCCATTACCCTGGAGCAAGAGGGCGGCAGTCCGGTTCCCAGCCTCGACCAACTTGTCGTCATCGGCAACGTAGTCGCCTAATCAGAGAGGCTCACTATGAAATCCATAAAGTTTTCAGAGGCCATTTTGATGACCATTACCAACGCATTCACCTATTGCTTCTAAGAGAAAACAGAACATTTACTCCATTGAAAGACAGCTGCCCTTCATAAGCTATGATCTGGATTTCGGAGATGAGCGCCCGTTGGGAAAGTGTCAAGAAGGTAAAGAAGCCCAAGCGCCAGGGCTAGGGTCTTTTATAAATCCGTAGCACTCAGTTTGTCATTGATCTTATGCCGCCCGCTGTCCCGGGCGGTTTTTTTTTGAAGCGTTCTCTCAAAGGCCGTCGTCAGATCAACCCCGGTTTGGTTGGCCAGAGCGAGCAGCACCCAGAGCACATCGGCCATCTCATCGGCAAGGGCATGGGGGTTCTGCCGGTCTGGATCATCTGGCCTAAAGCTCTGTTCCCCGTGAATACGAGCCATGAGCCTGGCCACTTCACCCAGCTCTTCGGTCAGTATGGCCATGTTGGTCATGGGGTCAAAATAGCGGACACCCGTGTTCGTAATCCATTGATCTACAGTGTGTTGCAGCTCTGCCAGAGTGGCAGGAGAAGCACCCTTAACAGAGTGTTTATTCATATTTGTATTTTATCGATAAAATTTCCCCTGAACACTGAGTGGTAAAGACAACCCTGACCCAGGTCATGGCCCGACGCTGATCAACAAGTACAGGGGAGGTGATTAAGGTCACAATAGCTCATAACCCCCGGCATACCCCTGCCTTTGGGCCATGTCTAGGTTTGCTCCTGAAACTGAAGCTCATCGGGTTTCAGCCTCTCCAAAGAACCAAAGCTATGAAAAGCACACTCTTACTCTTCCTGTTGATCTTGGTCTTTAATGGCCAGGCTCAGCAGAACGCCCAGGTCAGAAACATACAATTGACCATCCATGGCGGCTCCAATGTGCACGATTGGCAATCCGACGCTACGGAAGTTCGCATCAACGGCAGCTTCCAAAAGTCCAATGGTAGTCTCTCTGGGGTCGAAGGGCTGAGGGTCACGGTTCCTGTGCGCTCCATCAAGAGCGAAAAGGGGCGCACCATGGACAACAAGACCTATGAATCCCTCAAAGAAAAGGAGCATCCCGAGATCAGCTTCAAAAGTGAGAGCATCAGCATCAGCGACAACAGCGTCTCGGTCAAGGGCTCATTGCGCATAGCCGGCCAAAGCCGCCCCGCAACCCTAAATGCACAGTGGAAGTCCAACGGTAGCATCATCGCAGTGAGTGGCCGATACGATCTGCTCATGAGCGACTTTGGGATTTCACCGCCCACGGCGTTGCTCGGCACCATGAAAACTACCGACGCGGTCAGCCTGGAGTACAGCTTCGAGATCCACTGATCCCGTTTTAGCACATCATTCTTTCCCATCTCTCTTCTTCATCAAGCATTCTCGCCAGCTTAAAGACAAAGGCCTGAATCAGGATGTGTACACCGGCAGATGTCGGACACAACCGGCAAGAGTTCCACAACCAATTCGCCCTAATCCGAAAAAAACCGAAAATGAAAACCTTAAGATTCATCCCCAGACTGCTGCTGTTGATTTGGCTGAGTGCCGGTGCCAACGCGCTTATGGCTCAGCAACCTGACCTGCAGTATTTCCGCCCATGGGATCAACAAGGCATCAATGTCTTTGAACCCTCCAAAACAGCCGATCAACCCGAGTGGGACGGATTTAAGATTCGAATCGGCGGTTCCTTCACCCAGGAATTTCAGGCACTCAGCCACTCCAACGTGGATACCAGCGCCGCACAGGTCAACAAACTCTATGATCTGGGCTCCGGTTTCAACCTGGCCATGGCCAACCTGATGCTCGACTTTCAGATTGCCGACGGTATCCGGGTTTCTCTGGAGAACTACATGTCCACCCGCCACCACCCGGAGTTTTGGGTCAAGGGAGGCTATATCCAGATTGACAAGTTGCCCATGTTCAACAATCCGCAATGGTTTGAAGACTACCTGCGGGTGAAGGTCGGCCACTTCCAGCCCAACTACGGAGACATGCAGTTTCGCCGCAACGACGGGGGTAATGCCATGTACAATCCCTTTGTGGAGAACATGATCCTGGATGCCTTTACCACCGAGATTGGCGCCGAAGTTTACGTCTTCCCGCTGGAGGGTTTCATGGCCATGTTAGGAATGACGTCGGGATTCATCAACGGCAATGTGGCCATGTACCCAGATGTGCCCCTCAATCCCGCTGATCTGGAGCCCACCAAGAAGAATCCATCGGTGTTCGCCAAGCTGGCCTACGACAATCAGTTCAGCGATGACTTCAGGTTTAGGCTTTCCGCTTCTTACTACCGCAACGCCAGCATTCAGCGCAACACGCTCTTTGCCGGAGACCGCGCCGGTTCGCAATACTACTTTGCCATGGAGCCCGCTGTGGTCAATGGTGTGACCACCTCTGCCGCGAATGCCTTTACATCAGGTCGCCTCAACCCAGGCTTTACCAATGAGGTGGGTACGTTCATGATCAACCCCTTTGTCAAATTCAAAGGCCTGGAATTGTTTGGGGTCATTGAGATGGCCAGTGGCCGCACCTATCGCGAAGCCGATAGCCGCGACTTTAGTCAGTATGCCGGCGAAGTGGTTTACCGATTCTGCAAAGACGAACAACTCTTTGTCGGCGGTCGCTACAACGTGGTCAACGGCCGTTTGAGCGGCTATGCTGAAGACATCAGCATTGACCGCCTGGCCTTCAGCGCCGGTTGGTTCCCCACGCCTAACCTCTTGCTCAAAGGCGAATACGTCATGCAGAACTACAACGACTTTGCGGGAACCGATGCTCGTCACCAGGGCGAATTCAGCGGTTTTGCCATGCAGGCCGTTGTCGGCTTCTAAAGCTTTTCGGTTTTGGGTTTATCTGTTCCGGCCCGCGCGCAAGCGCGGGCTGGTCATTTTGTGCAAGGCACACAACATATATTTTATTTGGAATTTCCTTGTTGCTCCTCCCATCTCTCTTTCGCCCGCTTGTCATCGGGATGATCCAGGTAGTCCATCAGGACTTGCACGTACTCGGGATCATCACGGTTGGAGCCAAAATAGGAATAGAGCACGCGATTGGAGCTGAAGTACAGCGCTGAGCTGAGCATCAGACCAATGACCAGGCGGCGCAACAAAGGCCGGTTTTCCCGGATAAAAGCCTGCAAGAGCTCCCCGCTCAGGCCCATTCGGTTGAGCAACAAAAAGGCACAAACCGCCAGTGCGCTCGCTCCGCCCGCCAACAGGGTCATAGGGGCTGAAGTCCAGAAGAGTAGTTTGCTCATGGCACCCAGCACCAGCAGAGACAAGCCCCAAAGGCCGAGGAACCAGATCAGGCGCATCACTTTTTCAATGTTTTGGCGGTCGAGCAGAACCAGTACTCCGGAGGCCAGATAGTACAGCGCAAGCGTGCAGAACAACACCACCGTCATTCCCTGTGCAGGCGCAAAGCCCACATAGAGCGCGGGCAAACAAAGCGCGCAGGCGCTCAGGGCCATCCACTCCATGTTTTTCTCCACAAAAGGCAACAAATTCTTCATTCCCTTTGCTGAGAGTCAATGATGATGCTGACCGGTCCGTCATTGAGCAGCTCAACCTCCATGTGCGCACCAAAGACCCCGGTGCCCACGGCTTTGCCCAACCCCTCGCTCAAGGCGCCGACAAAGGCTTCATAGAGTGGAATGGCCTGCTCAGGTCGGGCCGCGCGAACAAAAGACGGGCGATTGCCTATTTTGGTCGAAGCGTGCAGAGTAAACTGACTGACCACGATGATCTCTCCCCGCTCGTCCAATACAGAGCGGTTCATGGCGCCCTGATCATCGCTAAAGATGCGCAGGTTGAGGATCTTGGCGCTCAGCCAGGGGATCTCCGCAGCAGTATCACTTTGCTCTATTCCCAGAAGCAGCAGCAGGCCCGGTCCAATCTCAGCGACCCTGACCCCCTCCACCGTTACCGAAGCGGAAGATACCCGTTGAATGATACAGCGCATTGCCGCCAAAGTTAGGTCCTCTGTTTCAGCAGCGCGGCATGTCTGATACCCGGCCAGGCCCAACGCCTCCAGGCATAAAAAAAGGGGCTGTGCAGGAACACAGCCCCACCTCCTTAACACTTCCTCTCAAGCCCCTAAGTGGGGCACTACATACAGTACCATTCCTATTACCAATGCCATGAAAAGCGTCTCGGCCAACAAGAGTTTGACCGCTACCTTGAGTTCTTCCTTTGTGCGACTCTTTTGATTGTAATTCCTGGTGGAAGGGTGAATCACGCTTTTCATCTTGACTGCTTTTGTGCCCTAAAGCTAGGCAAAATTTTATACAGTACCATATGGTATGGTTTATTTTTGACATTTCTGTGAAAATTACCGTTTAACCACCATGATAAACGGCGGTATTCAGGGATATCACCCAGACGTCAGTGCTCAATCCCCCGCAGAGACGTCTTCCAGAATACTGATGTAGCTGTCATAGCGCGAAGGGGCGATCAAGCCTTCCTCCAGGGCCTGCAATACCGCGCAGCCCGGCTCATTGCGATGCATACAATTGTTGAAGCGGCAGTGCTCCATTCGCCCGGCCATCTCCGGAAAGTAGTGTCCAACTTCTGCGGGTTCCAGATCGACGATGCCGAATTCCTTGATGCCGGGAGTGTCCACCAGATAGCCCCCCATGTCCAGTTTGTGCATCCGGGCGAAAGTGGTGGTGTGCAAACCCTTTCCCGAAGAAGAACTGACCTCTTTGACCCTCAGCCCTAAACCCGGTTCAAGTGCATTGGCGATGCTGCTCTTGCCCACACCGGAATGACCGGCCAGCAAGGTGGTTTTACCGCTCAGAAAGGCGCGCAGCTCGCCCATGCCCTCCCCGCTCAGCGCGCTGAGCAAGAGCACCTCATGTCCCAGACTGCGATACAGATCGGTCATGGCTTCCTTGCGGCTCATCTCTTTGGCGTTGAGCAGATCGGCCTTGTTGATGGCCAGGGCAGTGGGGATGTGATAGGTGCCCGTATTGACCAGGAAGCGATCGATAAAGCCCAAGCTGGTTCTGGGGCTGGACAGGGTCACCACCAGCAGGGCCTGATCCAGATTGGAGGCCACGATATGCTTGTGGTGTTTGTTTCGGGGCGAACGGCGTATGATGTAATTGTCGCGGGGCAGCACTTCGGCAATGTTCGTGTCCTTGCCCTCCTCATCCCGCTCCAGCCGGACCCAGTCTCCAACAGCCACCGGATTGCTCAACCCGGCGATCTGGGTTCTCATCTTGCCCCTGAGCCTGGCCTGCAGGAGCTGCCCTTCCACATCAATCTCGTACCAACTACCCGTAGATTGAATGACCCTGCCTGTCACGCTTTAGCGGATTTGAAGCGGGTTGCTCCCGCGGCCCGGCAGGGCTACTCCTGATTGGCCGCTCTTCCGGCTGGCGGACTCCGGCTCCTGAATGTGGGGAAGCTCAACTGCACCGTGCACCGCCAGAGCCATCTGGCCAAGCAATTCTGGTTGCTCTTCCAGCGCATTTCCCACCACCACCAAATCCGCTCCCGCCCTTGCCGCCTCGGCCGCCGCTTCGGGGCTTCTGATGCCTCCTCCGACGATGATGGGCAGATCAACACTTCGCCTTACAGCCTGAATCATCTTGGCTGGAATGGCCTGACGCGCTCCGCTGCCGGCGTCCAGGTAGATCAGACGCAGTCCCAGTTGCTCCCCGGCCAGAGCCGTTGTGGCGGCGATATCCGCTTTGTCCCGCGGAATGGGCAGGGTATTGCTGATGTAGCTCACGGTAGTGGGCGCGCCCCCGTCTATGAGCAGATAGCCCGTGGGCAAAAGCTCCAAACCGCTTCGCTTCAAATCCGGTGCTGCCTGCACATGTTGTCCGATGAGCAATTCGGGATTTCTCCCTGAAATCAGGGAGAGCAGCAGCAGTGCATCTGCAGCCGGGGTGATCTGGCGTATGCTGCCGGGAAAGAGCAACACGGGCAGACCGCTGCCCTGCTTGAGCGCTTCCACGCAGGCCTGGAGCTGATCTTCCACTACCAGGCTGCCGCCGACCAGCAGCATATCGACCCCGCATTCAGCGGCCTTTCGCCCTAAACCAAAACAGTGCTGTGGATCGCTCTGATCGGGATCCACCAGAACCGCAAAGGAACGCTGCCCGCTCAGGCGGCGTTTTTCCAACAGGTGCATCAGAGACTTTTTCATGAAGCGTCGGGCGGAGCGGGAAAGAACCCAAAGGGGTAAACAGCGCTGTGAAGGCCGTCATACCCGGTTGTTCAGGGGTGAAAATACGCTGTTTACGCGGGCAGGGCAATGCAGTAACGGGGAAGCACAGGTGCTTGCTACAAAATGCCTGTGATGAACACCCCGGTGTTGAGAAATACATTGGCGTCTATACCACTTAAAAAAAATGAACACCTCAAATTCAACCATCACAAGGTTTGTTCTCTGCCACCCCGGCCTTATCAACAGCCATGTGATTAACTCCTGTCCAAATACCCGTCGATAAACACAATTTTTACCCTCCCAGTACACCCGGGATTGGCGTAAAAGAATCACTCCGAACAGCAACCTATTAAATTCCCGTAGCATATGTCCAAGGCTTCTCCAGGCGGTCTTCGTTTCACCCGGCGCTTCACCAAAGAAGGCGTCAGTCCATTTGATCTTTTCCAGTATGAGCTTCGAACATCGATCATCCGCAATCCGAGCGGTGATGTGGTCTTTGAAGCCCCCAATGTGGAGGTGCCCAAAGCTTGGTCCCAGGTGGCGACAGATATTCTGGCCCAGAAGTATTTCCGAAAAGCCGGGGTGCCCCAGCCCGATGGCAGCAGCAGCCGGGAAACCTCCATCAAACAGGTTGCTCACCGCATGGCGGCCTGCTGGCAGGAGTGGGGAGATCGCTACGGCTATTTCGCCTCAAAGAAAGACAGCCAGATTTTCTATGACGAACTGGCTTATATGATTACCGACCAGATGGCGGCGCCCAATTCGCCCCAGTGGTTCAACACGGGCCTGAACACCGCCTATGGCATCACGGGCAAGGCCCAGGGTCACTACTATGTAGAGCCCGAGAGCGGCAAGGTCAAGAAATCCACTTCGGCCTACGAGCGCCCTCAGCCCCACGCCTGTTTCATCCTCTCGGTGGGCGATGATCTGGTCAATGACGGGGGCATCATGGACCTGTGGATGCGCGAAGCCCGCATCTTCAAATACGGCTCCGGGGTGGGCACCAATTTCTCCGCAATCCGGGGCGAAGGGGAGCTGCTCTCCGGAGGAGGCACTTCTTCGGGCCTGATGTCCTTCCTCAAGATCGGCGACTCCGCCGCCGGAGCCATCAAGTCGGGTGGAACCACGCGCCGCGCCGCCAAGATGGTCTGCCTCGACCTCGACCACCCCGAGATCGTCGACTTCATCGACTGGAAGGTTCGCGAGGAGCGCAAGGTGGCCGCCCTGATCGCCGCCGGATACCCCTCCGATTACGAAGGCGAGGCCTACCGCACGGTATCCGGACAGAACTCCAACAACTCCATCCGCATTCCCAACACCTTCTTTGAGGTGCTCGACCGCAAGGGCAATTGGGAAACCCGTTCCCGCACCGATGGCAAGCCCATGAAGAGCATCCCGGCCACCGAGCTCTGGGACAAGATCTCCTATGCGGCCTGGCGTTGCGCCGACCCCGGCGTTCAGTACGACACCACCATCAACGAGTGGCATACCTGTCCGGCATCGGGTCGAATCAACGCCTCCAACCCCTGCTCGGAGTACATGTTCCTGGACGACACGGCCTGCAACCTGGCCTCGCTCAACCTGCGCAAGTTCTTCGACGACCAGACCCTGACCTTTGATGTGGATGGCTTTGAACACGCCTCCCGCATTTGGACCGTTGTGTTGGAGATCTCCGTACTCATGGCTCAGTTCCCCTCTAAAGAAGTGGCCAGACTCTCCTATGAGTACCGCACCCTGGGCCTGGGCTACGCCAACCTGGGTTCTCTGCTCATGGTTTCCGGTATTCCCTACGACAGCGATCGGGGCCGGGCCATAGCTGCTGCGGTTACCGCCATCATGACGGGCATTGCCTACAAGACTTCCGCCGAGATGGCCTCCTTCCTCGGCCCATTCCCGGGTTACGCCCAGAATGCCGAACCGATGAAGCGGGTCATGCGCAACCACCGATATGCCGCATACAATGCGCAGGAGTACGAAGACCTTTCCATCAAGCCCCTGGGCATCAGCGCCAAAGATTGCCCCGACTACCTGCTCAAGGCCGCCTGCAATGCCTGGGATGACGCCCTGCGCCTCGGGGAACAGCACGGCTACCGCAATGCGCAGACCACGGTGCTGGCCCCAACGGGCACCATAGGTCTGGTCATGGACTGTGACACCACCGGCATCGAGCCCGATTTCGCCCTGGTCAAGTTCAAGAAACTCAGCGGGGGCGGTTACTTCAAGATCATCAACCAAAGCATCCCTGTATCGTTGCGCAATCTGGGCTACTCCGAAAATCAGTTGCGCGATATCGTCGATTACGCCAAGGGCAAAGCCACCCTGGACGGCTCTCCCCACATCAACCCGCAATCGCTCAAAGACAAGGGTTTCAGCAGCTTTGAGGTGGAACAGATCGAAAGGGCCCTTCCCTCCGCATTTGAGATTGGCTTTGTCTTCAATGTCTGGACCCTTGGCGAGAAAGCGCTGCAGCGCATGGGCTTCAGGCCGGATCAGTATAACAATCCCAGCTTCAATCTGCTGCGCGAACTGGGGTATAGCCGCGAACAGATCGATGCGGCCAACGACTACATCTGCGGCACCATGACGATAGAGGGGGCTCCCTGGCTGAAGAAGGAGCACTACCCCGTCTTTGATTGCGCCAACAAGTGCGGAAAGACCGGTCAGCGCTTCATCAAGGCTCAGGGCCATATCCGGATGATGGCCGCCGCCCAGCCCTTCCTTTCAGGCGCCATCTCCAAGACCATCAACCTGCCCAATGAGGCCACGGTAGAGGAGATCGCCGCCTGCTACCGCCTGTCCTGGGAACTGGGTCTGAAGGCCAATGCCCTTTACCGCGACGGTTCCAAGCAAAGCCAGCCTTTGAGCAACAAGTCCGACAGCGCTGAGGAATCAGAGAGCGATGAAAAGGTCAAAGTCAAGGCGGCAGAGCCCGAAACCCGGGATCTGTCTGAACTGACCGCCGAAGAAGTCCTCGAAGCAGCCCGACTGCTGATGAACGCCTCAACGGACACCAACTTCAAGCGCGAGCTCTCCCGTATTGTCGAGCGCAAACGCCTCCCGGCCAAGCGCGTGGGCTTCACCCAGAAAGCCAAGATCGGGGGCCAGACGGTGTTTGTTCGCACCGGCCAGTACACCGACGGTACGCTTGGAGAGATCTTCATCGACATGCACAAGGAAGGGGCTTCCTTCCGCAGTCTGGTCAACTGCTTTGCTATCTCGGTGTCCATCGGCCTGCAATACGGCGTGCCGCTGGAGGAATTCGTGTCCAAGTTCACCTTTACGCGCTTCGAACCTTCGGGCATGGTCAACCATCCCAATATCCGCAGCGCTTCGTCCATTCTAGACTACATCTTCCGCCTGTTGGCCTTTGAATACCTGGGTCGAACGGATCTGGTGCACGTCACACCGGACGAACTCGAGGCTCTGGCCCGCTCCACCTCCGAGATTGAAACGGATACCGGTGCCTCCGAGAACTACGCCAGCACTCCGGGCGAAAGCCCCGCAAGCAGTGACAGCGGGTCGGGCAGCCAGGCTGCCGGCGCTGCAGCAATCTCGGCGCAGGACGCGAAGGGCAATGGCCTCAAGCCCCAGGCGGAAAAGATCAGCAGACCTGCCGCGCAGAACGGCAGCGCAGCGGGAGCTCTATCTTCGAGCCAGATCCAACTGGAGAACATGATGGGCGATGCGCCTCCCTGCGACGTCTGCGGCCACATCACCGTGCGCAACGGCACTTGCTATAAGTGCCTGAACTGCGGAAACAGCCTGGGTTGCTCCTGATCTCCGGCGCCCTGTAAGGCGCGGTTCTACCAGGCATCCGGGCGGGCAACATTGCCACTTGTGCGGGCCGAAACACTCTACATTTCCCGCTCAGGGAAAGCGATGAAGAAACATCGAATGCTAAAACCCCCGGCTTGTCGGGGGTTTTTTTACCAGAAAAGGGGCTCAGAAAGGCGGTAAAACCCCGCATTTTCCCGATAATTGAGGCCCGGACAAGGGCGTTTATGATCAATCGACACGTTTTTACCGGCCGAAATGAGGCCGATTTGCCCATTCTGGTGGGTATGGAATTGCAGTTGAGCCAGAAGCAGGTTGAATTGCTGGTCTTTCCGCGAGAGGGGCTCAGTGAGGACTTTGTCAAGTCTATGCACGAGGTCTGGGAGAAGGGTCAGAATCTGGAATGGCCTATAGAGCCGCAGCAGATCATCAGGCCCGCAGGGGAGGAGCACCTGCTTCCTCTGGAGATCAAAGCCGACCGTCCCGAGATCATCTCGCGCCTGCAAAACGAGTGGACACTTAAACTTCTTTCGTATAAACTTTACGAAAGTATCAATGAGGAGATCTCCGCGTTGCAGCAAAAACTGGAATCCCTGGGCGATTACAGTCAGGAGCTCTGGGACAAGGCCAAACAGACCTGGGATCAGGTGGGCAACCACGCCCAGGATTTCAACCTGAGCAAGAACCACGCCAGCGAGCTGCGCGATCGCATCAACAAGCTCTTTGAGCAGCTTAAAAAACAGCGCGAAGGGGGGCAGGCCGAGTTTGAGAAGGCTTCAGCCAGCCTGAAGCAGACCTACGAGCAGCATCTGGCGTCTTTCCAGGACAAACTCAAGGAGAATCATCGGGTCAACGAGCTCTTTGACCAGCTCAAGAATTTGCAGAAGGAGATCAAAGACGCCCGTCTGACTCATCGGGACCGGCGCAGTCTGTGGAAGGCTCTGGACGATTCGTATGCCTTTCTGAAAAACCAGAAAGAAAACCTCTTTCAGAGCCATCTGGGCAACCGGATCAAGGGTCTGGAAGATGCCATGAAAAAGATTCAGTCTTCCATAGACCGGGATCGCGGCAACATGGATTTTGAGGGTCGAAAGATTTTAGATGGCCGCATCGGCCAGTTGGAGCACCAGTTGCGGGCAACCCGCATCAAGGTGATGGAAGACCGGATCAAGTCCAAGGAGGAGAAGCTCAGTGACATGTACCGCACCCTTCAGTCGCTCAAGAAGAAAGAAGCTCAGCAGCGCAAGAAGCATGAGGAGTCCGCCAGCCCTGCGCAGGTTGAAGACGCAAAGCCGGAAGCGCTAAAAGCGCAAGCCGCGCCCGTGCAAAAGGCAGAAGTTGCAAAGCCCGCCGAGCCCGCCGAGCCAGCAAAGGCACCCGAAGCCGAATCCTCAGAGCCAGCCGAGCTGCAGGAGGACGAGAACAGCGCTGAGCAAAAACCCAAAACTCCCGAGTAAACGCCGAGAGCCCTCAAAGCCCTCGAAGACCCGACGGCCGTGTTCGGTTAGCTCGCGGTTGCCTCTCATCAGGTTTCTCTCCAGAATGGGATAGGCCAGCACGAAACCTATACACATCATGCTGATCCAGAGTCCTGTTTTCAACAAGGCAAAAAAGGTTTGCTCCCGCAACAACAACAAGAAACCACTAATAATAAATAATATAAAGTAAATAAAAGAATATAATAAAATAACCAATCCAATATGCTCCCTCCACGAGGCCCACTCTTCCCTGATTCGAAAGACGGTAAACACGCTACCCAGCAGCAAAAGGGTTAAAGTTAGGTAGAACTGCAATGTTTAGGCCCCCTCCAGGACCGGTTGATGACGCGAAAAAAGCGTACTAAAACGGGTATATAGACGCTTCAAATGTACCTTTTGCAGCCCGTATTCCGGCCCTGTTTTGGCATAAGAGCGGAAAAGACTGCGGCAGTTTTCCGGCAGTTTCGGCTGCTCTCCCCATTTTGATGATGTATTTTTGCTTGAATATGGAAACTGCAACCCTGTCTTTTACCGAGTATCCTTACGAACGCCCTGATCTTGAGTGCATCTCCGATGCCTTCAATGAAGCCCTTGAGCGATTTCGTGAAGCGTCCGATGCGGGGACTGCTTTGATGGCCCTTCAGGATCTCTACGCGGTTCGAAATGACTTTGAATCCATGCGCGAGATCGCTTCGATTCGCTATACCATCGATACGCGGGATCCATTCTATGAAGAGGAGCAGGGTTGGTTTGACCGGGAGCAGCCGCGCTTCGCCGGATTGATCAACAACTTTTACCTGGCCTTACTGGACAGCCCGCATCAGACCGAGATCGTAAGGCGACATGGGGCTCACCTGATCAACCTGGCCCGCTTGGTCATCAAAACCTATTCGCCGGAGATCGTTGCGGATATGCAGCAAGAGAATGAGCTGACCACGGCCTACCGCAAGATTAAGGCTTCGGCCATCATCAACTTTGACGGTCAGGACCGAAACCTGATGGCTATGCTCGCCCTGCTTCGCAGCAAAGACCGCGATGTGCGACGAAGAGCCGCTGAGGCCTATTGGAACTTCATGCGCGAGAAGCAGGAGGAAACCGACCGCATATACCACGAGCTGGTTCAGGTCAGGCACAACATGGCCAAAAAACTGGGATACAAGAATTTTGTTCAACTGGCCTATGACCGTCTTGCGCGAACCGATTACGGACCGGAGCAGGTTGCCGTCTTCCGCAAACAAGTATTGGAATCTGTGGTGCCTCTGGCCAGCCGCATCAAGGAATTGCAACGCAAGCGCATCGGCGTGGACAAACTCATGTACTACGACGAGGAGTACATGTTCCGCAGCGGCAATCCCGAGCCCCTCGGAGATCCGGAATGGATCATTGAGCAGGGCCGACAGATGTACCAGGAGCTCAGCCCTCAGACCGCAGAGTTCATCGATTTCATGCTCGAGGCCAAGTTGATGGACCTGGTCACCAAGCCCGGCAAGGCCTCCGGTGGTTATTGCACCTATATCCACAACTACCAGGCTCCGTTCATCTTCTCCAATTTCAACGGAACGGCCATGGACATCTTTGTGCTGACGCACGAAGCCGGTCATGCCTTCCAGGTTTACCAGAGCCGGCATTTCCCCTTCAACGAGTACAACTGGCCCACCATGGAAGCCTGCGAGATCCACTCCATGAGCATGGAGTTCCTCACCTGGCCCTGGATGGAGCGCTTCTTCGGTCCGGGCGCGGAGAAGTTCCGCTACATGCACATGTTGAAGGCTCTGCTCTTTCTGCCCTATGGAGTTGCCGTTGATGAATTTCAACATTTTGTCTATGAAAACCCGGATGTCTCGCCCCAACAGCGGGCCGATGCCTGGAAGGAAATAGAGGAGCGCTATATGCCCCACCGCAACTACGACGGGAACGAGTTTCTGGAGAGCGGAAGAGCCTGGCAGATGCAGTCACACATCTACGAAGTGCCCTTTTACTACATCGACTACACGCTGGCTCAGATCTGTGCCTTTCAATTTTGGGCCAAGGCAAACGACAATCGCGATCAGGCGCTGGCCGACTATGTCAAGCTCTGCGAGGCAGGCGGCAGCAAACCTTTCCTGGAGCTTTTAAAATATTCGGGACTTGATTCGCCATTTGAACAAGGCACCGTAGCTTCGACTCTTGCTCAAGTCAACGGTTGGTTGTCCAATGTGGACGATCTGGCTCTTGAATCGGCCTGAGCTATCACACCATGCGGAGTCGCAAGCGCCCTGTAGCGCAAACCTCGCACCTGCTCATTGACGGGCTGCGCGTACCCGTTTACATCACCACCGAACACCGAAGAGATTGCCGGGTCAGTATCGGCAAAAAGGGCATTCATGTCCGCTTGGCATCGGCCATTCCCGCCGAAAAGCGGCAGCAACAGGCCCGCGAGTTGATGGAATGGGCAAGACTCAAGGTGCGCGAAAAAGGATGGATCACCGAGGAGCCCCGTCGCATCTACCGAAACGGGGATCTGCTCAGGCTGGGAGGGGAGTTGTTCCAGGTGGAATTGCGCCACATTCCCGGCAACCGCATCCGCTGCATCATCGAGCACCAGGTCTTGCGCTTTTTCGTGGGAAGGGCGACCGATCCGGCCATGCATTCGGAGATCATGAGCGAGCTGGCTGCCCAGGCCAGCATGCGCTATTTCGGCAAGTGGTTCCGCGACAGGGTCAGCATGCTGAATGCCTACTACTTTGGCTATACCTACAATCAGGTTAGGCTCAAGAACAACGTGACCAACTGGGGAAGTTGCTCCAGCATGGGTAACATCAACCTGAACATCCGCCTGCTCTTTGCACCTCTAGAAGTGCTGGACTATGTAGTTCTGCACGAACTGGCCCACCTCAAGCGCCCCGATCACAGCCCGGCTTTCTGGAGGCTGGTGGAGAACACCATGCCCGATTACCAGCAGCATGTTCGCTGGCTGAAGGCGCACGGCCCGGAATGCGTGTTCTGAGCCAAGCTGAACCGGAAAGAACCGGAAAGAACCGGACTGAGCCAACTGAGCCAATCTGAACCGGAGCGAACTGGAAAGAACCGGACTGAACCGGAACGAACCAGACTAACTCGCGGGAGCCCGGAGCGATCAGAAACTTTAAACAGGACTTAGCGACCTTCGCAGCGTGAGCGAAATCCAGATCATACTGGTGCTGCTGGCAGGTGTAATGGCCGGAGCCATCAATACCCTGGCGGGCAGCGGCTCCCTGATCACCCTTCCCCTGCTCGTCTTTCTGGGTCTGCCGCCCAATGTGGCCAACGGCACCAACCGCATCGGCGTGTTGTTTCAGAACATCACCGCCCTGAGCACCATGCGGGCCAACAGCGCCCTTCGCATCAAAGGCTCCTGGTGGATTGTGGGCTGGTGCCTGCTGGGCTCAATAGCCGGTGCACGCGTTGCCGTTTCTGTAGATGAACGCTGGATGAATCTGGCCCTGGCCCTGCTGATGGCCACCATGCTCATTGTTGTGATCATTCAACCCGAAAAATGGCTCAGAGAGCCCGGAGAACCAACAGCCGGAGCCTGGAAACGCCCCTTGAACTGGTTGATCTTTGTGCTGATCGGATTCTACGGGGGCTTCATTCAGGCCGGTGTCGGCATCTTTCTGCTCGCAGCCATGGTGCTGGCCGGGGGCTACAATCTGGTGCACGCCAATGTGATCAAGCTCCTGGTGGTGCTGGTCTTTTCCGTCCCTGCCCTGCTGATCTTCTTGCAGGCCGGTCAGGTGGAATGGCGCTATGGTCTTTTACTGGCCGTCGGTCAAGTCATCGGGGCCTGGGCCGCCGCGCGATTTGCCACCCGCAGTCAGCGTGCATCGCTGTGGATACGCCGCCTGCTCATTGCGGTCATCCTCGCTTCCATCATAAAATTTGTCTGGGAGTTTGCCGCTGCGGCACAAGGCCTTTAAAAGGCCCTTATCGTTTTCGCGTTCCGGCCTCGCTTCGATTCTTGGTGTAGAAAATCACCCAATCGGCCTCACTGCGGTTCTGAGTGAGGTAAACAACCAGATCAGCGCCGCTGCGCCATTCGGTTTCATACCAAACACCGCTTTCGGGACGGGCATCGCTCTTGAAATTGGTCTTGAAGACCATCAAATCGGCATCCGTAGCATTGCTGCTGACAAAAACCACCTTGTCCGCTTCGCTCTTGTTAGGGCTGAAGTACACGATTTGAGCGGAGGCGGCTGCCATAGGAAGGGCAAAGAGGAGGAAAAAGAGAATTCGCATCATGGTTTGAACAGTGTCGCAGCCTGTTTCAGCCTGTTTAACTGAATGAAGAAGCCTTTGTTGGAGTAAAGTTACGCAGCCTTTAGCCCCGTGTTACCTTTGGACTTCTATGAGTAAACAAGATTCAGCCCCAATGCGTTCCAGCATCCACATTGATGTGGAACTGGATGAACAGCGCGTGCCTCAGAACATCTCCTGGTCTTCGTCGGATGGGGAGCAGAGCGAGGGCTCAGCGTGCAGCGCATTTCTCCTTTCCATCTGGGAGCCAGAGACAAAACAGACCCTGCGCATTGACCTGTGGACCAAGGACATGCAAAAAGACGAGATGGATTTGCTCTTCTTTCAGAGCTTTCTGACCCTCTCGGAGACCTATGTAAAATCCAATGGCGAAGGGGAGCTCGGCGCCATGATCCGGGAGTTTGGCTATGCTTTTGGTGAAAAAGCCGGATTGATCCGCCGGGCACCTGCAGCAGAGCAGGGTGATTCCTCCAAGGCTTGAGCTTGTTATCAGCCCCCATCAGGAATGAGCACAGAAGACAAGAGCCTGGTTCTCGATTTTGGCAATACCCGGGACAAGTATGCCTTGTTCAAGGGCCGGGAGATGATCGGGGCATTTGAGCCCGAAGCCCGACTGGACCTTGCGCAACTCCGCTCGTTGCTGGAACGGGAGCGTCCCCGTGAAGCCATTCTGAGTAACACCGGTGCAGAGAGGCCTGATTTGCTGGAATGGCTTTCGGGTCAATTGCGCCTGCTGGAACTGAGTCACCTCACTCCCCTGCCCTTCAAGATGGACTATGCCACCCCGGAAAGCCTGGGAAGAGATCGAATCGCCCTGGCGGCCGCAATATGCACCGAGCCCTTGCCGGCATTGGCTATTGATGCCGGCACCTGCATCACCCTTGAACTGCTGGACGCCCATGGTCAATACCGGGGCGGCGTGATCAGCCCGGGCATGAACATGCGATTGCAGGCCATGCATACCTTTACGGCCAAACTTCCGTTGTTGCGCTGGGAGAGCGGCATGGATAGGCCTTTGCCCCTCGGCAACAGCACCCAAAACTGTATGTTGGCCGGTGCTGTGATTGGCGCAGCCGCTGAGTTTGATGGCTGGATTGATCGCTATCGCGAGCAATTTGGGGCTTTGAGGGTGCTGATCAGCGGAGGAGATGCCGAAGTCTTGGCTGCATCCATGAAAAACCGGATATTTGCCGCTCCCCATTTGTTGATGCACGGATTGAATAACATACTGATATACAATGCTTTGGACAGGAGTTAAGGGCATTTGTACAGCAACGGCTCTGCTCCTTTTGGGCTCCTCAGGTGCTCTGGCACAGGAAAACTCCCCCTATTCAAATTTTGGCATTGGTGATATGATGCCCCGGGAATTCGCCTGGAGCAAGGGGATGGGCGGCATTTCAGCGGGTTTGTTTGACGCGAACATCCTCAACTTTGCCAATCCGGCTTCTTACGCCTACATCAACAAGGCCAGCCTGGATGTGGGATTGTACGCCAATGTGCTCAACATCAGTGACGGCGAAGAGACCGTGAACACCGGCAATGGCTCGCTCTCCCACCTCGCCTTTGGCTTTCCGATATGGAACCAGCGCATGGGCATCAGCGCAGGACTGATTCCGTTTAGTCGGGTGCAGTACAACATCAGAACCGAGCAGATCCGCGATCCGGCCATAGGGCTTGAGATTCAGGATTTTCAGGGCGAAGGGAGCCTGTATCAGGCCTATCTGGGTACGGGCTTCAAGGCGGGCGGTTTCTCTGTGGGCGTCAATGCGGGATACCTCTTCGGTTCGATCAACAATGCCCGCTTTGTGAGTTTCGGGGATACCCTGGTCCAGGGGGCTTACAGCACCCGAGCCTTGCGCAACAACCGCTTCAGCGGTTTGGTCCTCGACGGCGGTGTAGGCTATCGCTTCAATCTGCGCAATGAACTCAAGCTGGATCTGGGCGCCAACACGCGTTTCAACACCAGAATCAGCGGAAGGGAGCGCATTGAGTACATCACCCTCGTCCTGGGTGGAGGCTTGCAACAGCTCAAGGACTCCGTGGTCAGTGTAGAGAACGGGGAGGCCGATATTCGTTTACCCCTCGAAATCAGTGTGGGTTTTCACCTGAGGCAGGGCTACCGACAGATAGACAAACCCATGTGGAGGCTGGGCGCCGACTACTACAACGGGCTTTGGAGCGGTTTTGAGGGTTTTGTGGCCAATGAGCCCTTTACCGACAGTTGGAAGGTCAAGGTCGGAGGGGAATTTACCCCTGTAGACCGCCCGGAGAACAACAGCCGACCCCTGGATCTCCGACTGGGATTTCAGTATGGAAAGGGTCATCTTCTGTTTGACGGACAAGCTATTAGCGAGTTTGGCATGACCTTTGGAGTAGGGATACCCATGAGCTATCAGTTTGGCCCTCAGCGAAACTCCAAGATCAACCTGAGCATGGAGATTGGGCGCAGAGTCAGCCCGATCTTCTATACAGAAACCTTCTACAGAGGCAGCATTAGTTTTACACTAAGCGATAGTTTCTGGTTTTTGAAATCTAAAATCAATTAATTATCAGATCCCATCTGGACAACACTCAAAGAACTATGAACACCCTGCGCAATATTCTGATCCTCAGCGGTCTTCTTTTCACCGCCGTTTCGAGCAATGCAGCGCATATAGCTTCTCCGACAGCGTTTGTTGCGGCATATTCCGACGATCCCTGTTCCAAAACAGGACCGGACGAGCAAGAAGCCAAGATGAAATTCTCCCTTTATCGGGAATTCTTCAAGCAAGACAACTTTGTGGATGCCTTTCCACATTGGCGATTCGTGTATAACAACGCCCCGGGTCTGAGCAAGAACACCTTCATCAATGGTGCCAAGCTCTACTCGCATTTTGCCGATGCCGAAACGGATACGGTGCTCAAGCAGGCTTTGGTGGATACCCTGATCATGGTCTACCGCAAGCGAATTGAGTGCTTTGGCGAGGCGGACAAGGTCCTGGGCTATCTGGCTTATGACATGTACAAGTACCGTCCCGAACGCCATCAGTTCGTCTATGGCCTATTCCGCGAGGCCCTCAATGAAGGCGAAGAGAATACCGATTACTATCTGCTCTACCCGCTTTTTCAGTACACCACTTTGCTGTGGAGAAAGCAGGAGATGAGCGATGATGATGTTTTGACCAAGTACGACCGCCTGATCAGGATCAGCGACATCAATATCCGCGCGGCCGAAGAGGCTGGCGATGAAAAACTGGCCGAGAACTGGAGGGGAACCAAGACCAAGATCGACGAGATACTGCCCCGCGGCCTGTTGACCTGCGAAAAGTTGGTGGCTCGCCTGGAGCGTGATCGCGAGAGCGTTTTTGCCGACCTCAACGAGCTCAAGAAGGCTTACAACAGCCTTAAGCTTGCTCCCGCCGACAGTGTAAGCGGAGCCCGCTGCAGCGATCAGCCCATCTTCACTGAAATCGTGATGAGCATCTCCGAGATGGAGCCCAGCGCAACCCTGCTCAACGAAGTCGGTGAGATTCTTTGGAAGCAAGGCAATAGCGATGGCGCTGTTGCTGCCTGGAACAAGTCCATTGAAATGGAAACCGATCCCGAGCGCCGGGCCAGTCTTTCGCTGACTATAGCCAAAGTTTATCAGCGAGACAAGCAATTTGTCCGCTCCCGCGAATGGGCGAGAAAGGCTTTGAGCTTTAGACCCAACTGGGGTGAGCCCTATATTCTCATCGGCGATCTCTACGCATCGAGTGGAAGCATCTGCGAGGGCCGCGATTCAGAACTGGCCGCCCTTCCCGCCCTGGACAAATATGCACAAGCCAAAGCTGTTGACCCGGCTTCTGCCGCAGAAGCCCAGGAGCGCATCAACAAGTACAGCAACTACCTGCCCACAAAGACCTATCTTTTTGAGCGAACCATGAACGAAGGCGATTCTTACACGTTTAGTTGCTGGATTGGAGAGACCACCATACTCCGGGGCAAAAAGAGCAACTGAGCCTGACAACATTCGCTCCCATGAGCTGTTTCAACAAGGGCATAAGGGTAAGGACTACCTTTTATGCCCTTGCTTTTTTTGTGCTCTCTTCCTGTTCCAATGATCCGGCTGAGGTGTTGGCTACCGCCGACAAACTGCTTCCATCTACCGAGCGGGGCAGGGACGTGACCATCATCTACAGCGATCAGGGGCAAGTCAAGATGCAATTGAAGTCAGACCGGGTGTTCCGCAGCATGACCCAGAATCCCTACATGGAGTTTATCGGCAGTGTTCGCGTGGTGTTCTACGACCCCATGCTGCAACCGACCAGCACCCTGGATGCGCAGTACGCCATTCGATATGAGGAAACTCAATTGACCATCATCCGCGACAGTGTGGTTGTGGTCAACGAGCAGGGAGAGCAGTTGAACACCGAAGAACTGACCTGGGATCCCGTTCAAAAGAAGATCTATTCGGACAAGTTTGTGCGCATTCGCACCGCAGATGAGATTCTTCTCGGAACCGGCTTTGAGTCCGACCAGGAGTTCAAGCGCTACCGCATTCTCAATCCGGAGGGCACCTTAACCATTCACGACGATGAGTAGATTTCTCAGGATTATCGAAGTCATGTGGCTGATTGTAGCGGTCATTGCCCTGGCAACGGGTATCTTCCGCGCTATCAACGGCCAGAGCTGGGGAAATTATATTTATATTACTATATTTACGGGTTGTGTGGCGGGCTTTATGTTCTGGTTCAAAAAGCGCAATCGCCGCTACATGGAGGACTATTACGCCCGAAAAGAGAACGCAGAGCGGCGCTCTTCGTAGATTTAAGGCTGAATATGATCTGCGCCATGCAGGTTTTTCTTTTCTATGGAATCGCTGCTGCTCCTTTTACTGCTGACGCTGATGCTCTCGGCCTTTTTCTCCGGCTCGGAGATCGCCTTTTTCTCGGCCAACAAACTGAGCATAGAACTGGGTAAGGACAGTTCCCGGCGCGGGAAGATCCTGAGCTTTTTCTACCGCCATACCCCGGACTTCATCGGCACCATGCTCATTGGCAACAATGTCACCCTGGTGATCTTTGGCATGCTGATGACCAGTCTGCTCGGGCCCTGGCTCGACCATTGGATAGCCAGTGAACTCTTTGTATTGCTCGCACAGACCCTGATTACCACGGCGGTGGTGTTGACTTTTGGTGAGTTTGTGCCCAAGACCCTGTTTCGCATCAACCCTATTGGCATGTTGCTGGTGCTGGCCGTTCCTCTGAGAGCCGCTTACTACCTGCTCTACCTGCCGGTTAAGGCCACCAACCTGCTGACCCGATTGTTGCTGCGCAATGGATTCAACCTGGAGCTCAACACCGAGCCGGTGGTGTTCAACAAGATTGATCTTCAGCACTTTGTGGAGCAAAACACCCGCGAGAGCGATGAGCTCGGGGGCATAGACACCGAACTGTTTGAGAACGCGCTCTATCTGCGTGAAGTCAAGGTGAGGGAGTGCATGGTTCCCAGACAGGAGATTGAGGCGATGAGCATCAACAACTCCATCGACGACCTCAAGGCGGTGTTCATCGAGAGCGGCTATTCCAGATTGCCCATCTATTTCAAAAGCCTCGACAACTTGCTGGGATATGTGCACCATTTCGACCTGTTGAACAAGCCCCGCAATATTGGTTCAGTGCTGATGACCATACCCGTGGTTCCTGAGACCATGACGGCGCGCGACCTGCTCAACGTCTTCAGGCGCGAGAAAAAGAACATCGCTCAGGTGGTGGATGAATTTGGGGGAACGGCGGGTATCGTGACCATGGAGGATGTGCTCGAGGAGCTCTTTGGCGAGATTCAGGACGAGCACGACGAGGAGGATTTGCTCGAAAAGCAGTTGTCCACCAGCGAGTACATGTTCAGCGGACGCCTGGAGATCGACTACCTGAACGAGAAGTACCAGCTCAATATCCCGGAGGGAGATTACGAGACGCTGGCGGGCTATATTGTTCACCGCACCGGGGACATTCCCGAGCGCAATGAGAAGATTCGCCTGGATAACCTGGAATTGGACATCCTCTATGCTTCCAACAAGCGCATTGAAACGGTCAAGCTGCGCATTCACTAAAAGCCCCCAAAGCGGCCTTTTTGGTGGGTTTTGAGCTGATTTTGGATAGGATGGACTTGACTGGGAATCACTATCTTTGCCCTTCGCATAAAAACCGGGTTTTCCGGCGGGGTCTTTTTTTGGGGGAAATGAGCCCGAATCAGAGCCCGGCGAGCGGACACAAGAACATCCTCAGTACCCTTTAGCGGTTCAAAACCATCGTTTTATGGCCATAATCGGCGAGATCCAAAAGCGAATCTGGATCGTTTTCATCTTCATCGCAATTGCTCTGGTTGGCTTCCTGATCATGGACTCAACCCAGTCGTCCGGGGGCAATATGGGCAGAGGCTCCAAAACGGAGTTCGCCTCTATTGACGGTAATGAGCTCAATCCCGCTGAGTACCAGCAGGCCATTGCGCGCGCTCAGAATGACTTTCTGGTGCGTCAGCAGCGAGTTGTCGATGCCCGTCAGGGCAATTTCAGATTGGATGATGCCACGGCCTTCAGCCTGGAGGAACAGGCATGGGAGCAAATGGTCAACGAAAAACTGCTCAACCGACGTCTTGAAGCAGCCAATATTCGGGTTACAGACGAGGAATTTGCCAACCTGATCTATGGACAGCAACCCCATCCCTATATCGATCAATTGCGCTCGGCTCTGCCCCAGTTCGGCCTGGATCCGAGCCAGCCCGGTGCCATACAGCAGTTTGTTCAGATGGTCTCCAACCCCCAGCAGTGGGAGCAGTTCCCAATTTTAGAGCAGTACTACCGCGACTTTTTGCTGCGCGAACAGGCGGCCCGCGAAGAGCGTCTGGAGCAGAAGTACACCAGCCTGATCGCGAATGCGGCCTATACCCCAACCTGGTTGGCCAAGAGGGATCATCAGATGCAGAACTCCCGATTGAGCATCAACTATGTGATGATGCCCTATCGCGATGTCATGGACGACGAAGTCTCCTTCACGGAAGAGGAAGTAGCCGCGCGCTACAAGAAGATGCTGCCTTCTTTTGCCGAGCAACAGGACAGCCGGGTGGTGGAGTACATCGCATTTGATGTCGTCGCTACGCCCGCCGATTCACAGGCGGTCATGGAGAAGCTCATGTCGCTCAAGGAGCAGTGGCTGACCGAGAGCAATGATTCGGCGTTTTTGAGTCTGTATTCCCAGGATCAACTCGCCTTTACCGGCGCCTGGTTCCGCCTGAGCGATCTGTATAACATCATGGTGGACAGCGCACTGGCCAGAGAGGTGTTTGCCATGCCCCAGGGCAGTTATTCGGCGCCTTATCTCGAAGGGGGCGCGTACAAGATTGCCAAGGTCGGTACCCGCCAGCTTTACCCGGATTCCACTTCGGTTCGCCACATCTTTTTGCGGGCAGAAGACGATCAAAGCCGCAGCCTGCTGGCCTCCAAGGCCGACAGCATACTGGCCTTGTTGAATTCTGGAGCGCGCAACTTTGAAGATCTGGCTGCGGAGTTTTCCGATGACGACAGCAATCGCGATGAGGGCGGCGATTTGGGCTGGATCAGCCCGAACACACCTTTTTTCCCCGAGTTGAAGCGCTTTGTCTATCAGGGTTCCAATGTGGGCCAACCCGAATTGGTCATCTCGCCCATTGGTTTTCACATCATGGAGGTAGTCGATCGCAGGAATGTTCAGGAGCACCTGAAAGTGTCTTTCCTGTCCCGCGATATTCGCCCAAGCCGCGAAACGGATGATGTGGCCTTTACCCAGGCGGAGAATTTCTACGAGAAGTACGGCAATTCTGAAGCCTTTGATGAGGGAGTTTCTGAGCTCGGATACCAGAAGCGCATCTCCGGCAATTTCCGCAGCAATCAGTTTACCATCACCGGATTGCCCAATTCAAGACCCGTTGTGGAATGGGCTTTCGGCGATACCGAAGAGGGCGATATTCAGATGTTCCACCTCGCTGACAAGCACCTGGTGGTCAGGCTGCGCACCAAGACTTTGAAAGGCCCTCCCAATCTGGAAGCCGTTCGCACGGAGGTGGAGGCTGATCTGATCAACGAGAAGAAGGCAGCTATTTTGATCAAGAAAGCCAATGAGGCCATGGCTTCTGCTGGTAATGATCTGGAGAAGATCGCCTCTAATCTGGGCCTGCAGGCTCAGCTCGCTACCAATGCCACCTTTTCCAGCAATTTCATTCCCCAGATTGGCGCAGAGCCGGAGATTCTGGGCCTGGCCTTTGGTATGAACCTGCAATCCATCTCTGCTCCAGTCAAGGGCAAGCAGGGCGTGTTTATCATTCAGCCGGTTGAAGTTCAGCAGGCCGAGGAGCTCCCGGAGTACCAGTCGGTAGCCAGCCGTCTGAATACGCAGGAGCGCAACCGCTACACGATGAATGCGTTGATGGAGGCGTTCAAGAAGAAAATATCCATCGTAGACAACCGCCGCTTCTTCAATTGAGGAAGGCCTCAAATGGCCTGATGCTTTGTTGGGCCGATTTTTGTGAATCCTCATTTACCTTCGGTAAACTCCGGTCCCCAAAAATTGAGAAAGACCTCAAATGGCCTGATGCTTTGTTGGGCCGATTTTTTTCGATCCTCATTTACCTTCGGTAAACTCCGGTCTTAAAAACCGGCCCGCCGCGCCTGAGACCATTTGAGGCCTTCCTCGGGCGGGCTAGCTTTGATAGAATCCTTGAGAGGTTTTCGGGGAGGCGTATTCGGGGCGGGCTAGCACCTTTTTCTTGAGGGTTTTGCTTAACTTTTAGGCAAGAAAGGCCCGGGACGGGGCGAAAAAATTCTGTTTCGTTGAGCATAGTCAATAAAGTGGCCCAAAGCGGGCTGATCACCTTAAAGCTGGAGGAGTTTGCGCCGCCTTTCGCCATAGAGGGCTTTGATCTGAGCACTTGTCTGTTTAAGGGCCTGGTACTCAGGGAGAAGGATTTCAGGGAGCAGATGGCGCAGACTGACTGGTCAGTTTATGGTGGCAAGTATCTGGCGGTGTATTGTACGGCGGATGCCATCATTCCCGTTTGGGCTTATATGCTCATCACTTCCGCCGCTCAGCCTTTTGCTGAGGGGATTTACATGGGTACGCCGCAGGAGGTAGAAACTTCGATTTTTCTGGAGCGTATAAGACAGATTAATCCGGAGGATTTCAAGGAGGCCAGGGTGGTGGTCAAGGGCTGTTCTGACCGGCCTGTGCCTGAGGCGGCCTATATGGAAGTCACCCGGATTTTGCGACCTGTGGTTAAGAGTCTGATGTATGGAGAGCCTTGTTCCACCGTTCCCGTTTATAAAAAAACGTATTCATGAAATTTCTCCTGGCCAGTTTTTGCGGATTGTGTGTTGTGGTGCTCTTGCTTCTGAATTTGAGCAGTACGGAAGTTCACGCCGTTGAGGCGAGTGTGGCTGCTGAGCAACCGGTTTTGGCCGGAGGGGTTCAGCCGGCATACCCGGCCGTGAAGCTGCCGGCAAAGCTCGATCTGGCCGGAGAACCCGTTCCCATGGATGATCAGGAGGTTCTGGAGCGAATGGATCGCGAGATTTTGGTCAATACGTACTGGCATTCCCAGACTTTACAGAACCTCAAACTCGCCAATCGCTGGTTTCCGGTTATAGAGCCCATCCTGGCCCGCCATGGGGTTCCCGATGATTTCAAGTATCTCGCCGTGGCGGAGAGCAACCTGCGCAACGTGGTTTCTCCTGCGGAGGCCACGGGGGTTTGGCAGATTCTGGCGACAACGGCCAGAGAACACGGCCTGACGGTGACGGCGGAGATCGATGAGCGCTATGATGTGGAGCGCTCCACCGAGGCAGCCTGCAAGTACCTGTTGGCGGCTCACAAGCGCTATGGAAACTGGACCCTGGCGGCCGCTTCCTACAACATGGGCATGTCCGGGGTGGATCGCCGCCTGAAAGAGCAGCAGGTGGAAAACTACTACGACTTGTTTCTCAATACAGAGACTTCTCGATATGTTTTCCGCATTCTGGCCTTCAAACTCATCTATGAGCAACACGAGCGCTTTGGCTTTGTGCTGGATCAGGAGGATTACTATCCGGCGCTGGATGTCCGTTCGGTGGAAGTGAGCAGCAGCATTGCCGATCTGGCCACTTTTGCGCGGGAGAATGGCAGCAATTACAAGATGCTGCGCTACCACAACCCCTGGATACGCAGCAGCAAACTGACTGTAGCTCCGGGCAAGCGCTACAACATCAAGCTTCCTGCTGAATAGCCCTTCGCCCCGCATCATTTTCTGACCTTTTACATAAAGCGGCGCTCCATTATTGCGCTGAGTGACCTGCGCAGAGCTGGATCAACTTTCGCGCCGCCAATTTCTTATGCTTGAGGATTTATTATCATGTGGTGTGTAACTATGCGCTGTAAATGAGCGTAAATCAGGTTTTTAAGGCCATACCTTAGAAATGTCCTAATTTTGCCCCCTCTTATGGCTTCTATACAGAAACTTTCTATAGTAATACCGGTCTATAATGAAGGACGCACAGTCCGTCATATCCTGGACCTGGTTCGCGAAGTGGAGTTGATCAGCGGTTTCCAAAAGGAGGTGATCATTGTTGATGACGGCTCTAAGGACAATACCGTGGAGATTCTCAAGGAGTACATCGCAGAGTATCCCCAGGCGGGCTTTCAACTGTTCGAACACGGGGTCAACCAGGGCAAGGGCGCTGCTTTGCACACCGGCATCTCCAGGGCAACCGGGGACTATACCATCATCCAGGACGCCGACCTTGAATACGATCCAGCCGAGTACAACAAGCTGCTGATTCCGATTGTGAGGGGCATGGCTGATGTGGTTTACGGCTCCCGTTTCATGGGCGGTCAGCCGCACAGGATTCTGTTTTTCTGGCACTCGATTGGCAACAAGTTCCTGACTTTTTGTTCCAACATGAGCACCAACCTGAACCTGACGGATATGGAGACCTGTTACAAGCTCTTCAAGACCTCCATGGTTCAGGGCCTGACCTTGCAGGAGAAGCGCTTTGGCTTTGAACCTGAAGTGACGGCCAAGATTGCCCGCATCCCCAACGTGCGCATCTACGAAGTTGGCATCTCCTACTACGGCCGCACCTATGCCGAGGGCAAGAAGATCGGCTGGAGAGACGGTTTCAGGGCGCTGTACTGCATAGCCAAGTACGGGTTCTTCAAGGCCAATTAGGGCGAAGGGCCGCCGCAGTGTCGCATGTGGCTTTTTTACGCACGCGGGGAGTTTGGCGCGGGCGTGCCGCACGAGGCGTTTTGCGCACGCGGGGGTTCACACACGGTGGTTTGGAACGTGGCGTTTTGCGCACGCGGACGTTCACACGCGGGGGTTTCTTTAACTTGTGGGCTTTATGCCCCAACCGGCTCCTTCATCTGAGACCTTTCGACCCGGGAACAGCAAGCGCGAGGACGCGCATGAGCTGGATATCGTGTTGCCCTGTTTCAATCCGCAGGGGAACTGGGCAATAAAGATTGTAAATTCGTATAAGATTATTACAGATTTGCTTGGGTTTGCTCCCGGGCTTATTCTGGTCAATGACGGCTCCTCCTCTGGAATTGATGTCGCAGATCTGGATTTGCTTCGCAAGGCCATTCCCTCGTTGATCTATCACCAGCGATTAGAGAACAAAGGCAAGGGCTTTACTTTGAGGGAGGGGGTCGGGCTCAGTCATGCAGATTTTGTCATATATACAGATATTGATTTTCCATATCGGGAGGAAAGTCTTGGTGACGTTTGGCAGGCCTTGCAGCGCGGTGCTCAGGTAGCCGCCGGTGTCAAGGACAGGCATTACTATGAGGAAGTACCGGCGCTGAGAAGGGCCATTTCAAAGGCGCTGCGATGGATGAGCACGCGCTTGTTGAGATTGGAAATCAGCGATACCCAATGCGGTTTGAAAGGCTTCGACGCACTGGGAAAGCAGGTGTTTATGCAAACCCGAATTGAGCGCTACCTCTTTGATCTGGAGTTTCTTTTTTTGGCCATCCGACGCCATCAACTCCGTGTGGTGGCCGTGCCGGTCAGCCTTAAACCCGGTGTGACTTTTTCAAAAATGCGCTTCAGATTGCTGCTGGCCGAGGCCCTGAATTTTCTCCGCGTCTGGAGCCTGAGTTTGTTTTCGCGAAAAGCCGGGCCGCTTGCTGAGCCGAAATCAACCCAAACTCCTTGAAGCAGTTTTTGAAGACCGACGGCATACTCTGCCTCTTGCTGCTCCTGCTCATGGCCGTGCTGCTGGGGGATCTAATGTTTCGGCCAAATGCCTATATGTTCTCCACGGGGGGGGATGGGCTTAAGAACTATTTCACGGCGCAGTGGGCATTGAGCTATGACCGGGGCATACACTTCAGCGGCATGAATCACCCCTATGGGGAGCATCTGACCTATACCGATGCGCAGCCTATTTTGATTGGGGTGTTCAGGATTTTGGAACGCATCGGCATTCCGGTGCAGGGCTATCTGGTGGGCTGGATGAATGCCCTGATGATGCTGAGCCTGGTTCCAACGGCCCTGATCCTCCGCCGGCTGGGCACACATTACGGGCTCCCCCATCCCTGGGCCATAGGTTTTGCGCTGCTGGCCACCTTGCTCAGCCCCCAGATTCAGCGATGGATGGGGCACTACGCCCTGGGTTATACGTTTTTTGTGCCTTTGTTGTGGTATCTGGTGCTGCAGATGCAAGGGGCTGCTCGCGGGAATTCAAACGGTTTTCAACGTGTGGGTGAGCCGCTGATATGGACCGGTGTTTTGCTGGCTGTTCTGCTGGCTTTCGGCATGTTGCATTTGTATTACCTGCTCATTGGTCTGGCCTGTCTGGGGGCTTATGCCATATTTTTGAGCGCATTGGCATGGTTGAACCCCGCCGACAGGCGCTTCCGATTCAAGCAGGCCGCCCGCGCTTTGGGTGCGGGGCTTCTCGCTTTCGCAGCCATGTGGCTCTTTATCCGGCTCACGGATGGCGTCGGTGACCGGCCCGCTTCGCCGTATGGATTTACGCAGTACCGGGCGAGCTGGTATTCCGTGTTCACTTCGCAGGAGAGTTTTTGGTGGAAGGACCTGGAAGACCGCATTGCTCTGGAACCGGAGATGGCAGAAGGCCTGGCTTATGTCGGTCTGCCGGCTGCGCTGCTGCTGCCGCTGATTCTTTTGCGGCAATTGCTCCGTTTGTTTCGCAGGTCGGCATGGCGCAACGGCCTTCGGGGCTTCATTTTTTTAGGTCGAATGGTCTTGCCTGGGGACTTCGGGATCTGGTTGCTCAGCGGTCTTGCGGTTCTTTTCCTGGCGATGGCGCTTCCCTTTCGCTGGGGTTTGGAATGGATGCTGGATGAGTTGCCACTGATCAAACAGTTTCGCTCACCGGGCAGACTGGTGATGGTGTTTTATCCGGTCTGGACTCTCTTTGCCGCGCTGATGGTGCATCGTTTGTATCGACTGTTGAGGATGAAGAAGCGCCCCGTCCTGGCGAGTTTGTTGCTGGCTCTGGTGCTGATTACCTGGTCTGTTGATGCGTTGAGCAACCTTTCGAACTTCAGAGAAAAGGTCTTTGAGCCCAACTTATTTTTGCGACACAATTTCAGTGAGCACTTGCAGGACCGGGGTTTGAGCCCGGAGCATTTCCAGGGCATCTTGTGCATTCCATTTTATCATATGGGATCAGAGAAACTCTATATTGACCGCGGAGCAAGTGCATTGGTCTGGGGCATGCAAGCTGCCTTGCAGACGGGTATTCCTATGATCAATGTGATGATGAGCCGCACTTCACTGGAGCAGACGCTGGCCAATACCAGTCTGGTCAGTCGCTATGGGCCGCTGCCCGGTGCATTGGAGGAGTTTGACGAGAGAGCGATTCTGCTGCTGACCAACAGGGCTCTGGACGACGCGAGAATTCAGCAGCGCGAAAGGCAATTGTTGGCCATGGCCGAGCTCGTTTTCGCGGGGCCTGATTATTCTCTGTGGAGCATTCAACCCGGGCAATTTGCGGAGGGCACCCAGGCCTTTCCCCCTAAATTTCCGGAGGAAAGGGTCTTGCTTTATGCCGATGATTTTGAAGCGGGCAGTATGGCGGGGCTTTTTGGCCGTGCGGAATACCGGCAAGAGGGACTGTGGCTGCTGACTGAGCTGGAACTGGGCGAAAGGGATGGAACCCCGGACAGCCTGATTGAGGTATCAGTTTGGGTAAAGGCCTTTCTGGAGTATTGCTCCTTTCCCAACATCAAGCTGGAATGGCTGGATGATCAGAAGCAGGTGCTCTGGACGGGATACATCAGCACCAAGGAGAGCAGTGATGTGTGGATCGATTGGGTAGAAGCCAGAAGGGTGCTGGAGCCCATGTCCAATGCCGCCTATCTCCGGGTGAGCGCGGAAGGGGAGGCCATAGGCCTTGACGCTCTGAGGATTCAACGGTCCGAATAGCGCCGGATCCTACTCTCCGGGCTCGCTGGTTTTGCCGCCGGGCACAAAACCCGCATCAGGACTGTTTGGGCTGCTGGATGCCGCTATGAAGGGCGAGCCGCTGAACTGTATGGTTTGACTGGGGAAAGGTATTCGAATGCCCTCCTGATCAAAGCGCACTTTGAGGGTTCTGACCAGGTCAAAGCCCAGCATCCACGAATCTTCGACCCGTGCTGTCCAGGCCCAGGCCTTCAGCCTGACCGCATAGGGCCCCACGGAGACAACGCGCACGGCAACCACCGGATCGCCGTTAATCTTCTCCTGAGTGCTTCTTCCGTCAATGCACAGGGGATGCTTTTCGCATTCTTCCTGCAGTATCCTCAGGGCCTTGTCCATATCGGCATCGAAGCTGATATCCACTTCGACAAAACGGCAAACCCTGGGGTCTTCATAGGAGAAGTTTATCACCGTATCGGTGCTCACCGTACTGTTGGGAATGATGATGTCGGTGTTTTGAAAGGTGTGCAAAACGGTGTGTCTCAGGGTGATGTCCGAGACATAGCCCTTGTACAAAGTGCCGACATGTACATAATCACCCACGCGAAAGGGCTTGAAGATGACAATGAAGATGCCGGCCACAATGTTGCTGAAGGCCTGTTGTGAGGCGAATCCGACAATGGCGGCCAGGATGCCGGCACCGGCAAACAGCGTGACAGACAAGGCCCGAAGGGAGGGCACGCTGTAGATGATCAACACGATGGCCATGAAGTAGATCAGGGCCGAAACCATATGCAGAAAAAACTGATAGTTGGTGGCCTTGACCTTGAGAATGCGGCCCGCATCGTTGAACAATTTGCGCAGAATGCGCGAGATGATCTGGGCGGTAACAAAGGCCAGAATCAGGACGATTGCCGGTATCATCCACTGCGGCCAATTGAGTTGTTCTATGCTTTCCTGAATCCACACCCGGCGAAATTAGCACAGTTCCCGGGCACCCATTCACATAGTGGCAACTTTGTTTTATTTTCAGGATGGATAAGCTACTGATGGACAACCTTTCAAGCCATGAGCATCAACACCTGGTCACAGCAATTGGACAAGATCAGCTATGCGTTTAGCCGTGAGTTCGGGGATTTGAACGCAGAGCAACTCAACTGGAAACCCGACCCTAAAACCTGGAGCATAGCCCAAAACATCGATCACCTGATCAGGGTGAATGAGAGTTACTTTCCGGTTTTCAGTGCCCTGAAGGAGCCTCGGTACCGAATTCCGTTTTTGGGAAGATTGGCTTTGGTGGTGCGCTTCTTTGGCAAGATGATTCTGGCTTCCGTTAAGCCGGATCGCAAAAGGCGCATGCGAACACTCGCGCTTTGGGAGCCCGCTCAGAGTTCTCTGCCCGCCGATATCGTTCAGCGTTTTGAAGCTCACCAGTTTGCGCTCAAGCAGGAGATAGAGGCTATCCAACCCTGGGTCCAAAAAGGGGTGGTGATCAGTTCGCCTGCTAATAAAAATATAGTATATGAATTAAAAACCGCTTTGGATATTATCACAAGTCACGAGGAGCGCCATTTAGAGCAGGCGAGAGAGGTGTTGGCATTGGCGAAGTAGATGGTTGAAGTATTTATAAAACTGCGTGACGCGACAATGTGAATACAGTCCTTAATTACGTATATTTATAAACTTATTCCTTATTTGACGATCATTGTACATCAGTAATAGAAGCTTGTCTTTAGAAGTCAATAGCAAAGCTTAGGAAGAGTCAATCTTTTGTTTATCCTCATTTTTTAGTCAATTTCTGTAAAATACATGTGGAATTTGAAATGTTTTCTATATATTGTTCACCAAGAGGAAGTAAATCTAATGAAATAAGGAATAATGAAATCTATAACACACACACACACAGCGTTTAGAAAGAGATTATTGTTCAATATATTCCAGTCATCAGCGTTTATTGTGATGTGGATTGCGCTGAATTCATCATTAACACACACAGCGCAGGGGCAAATTTGTGCGGTTAATCCCCCTAGTGATTTTTGGAACGACGCTTCCGCTAGCATTGAGGGTTTTGCATCCGGCTCTATATACAGCGGCAACGCGGAAGTAACTGGGACCTTTACTATTGATGTCACGCTGTTAACCTTTGCCGGTGCCAATCTCCGAATGACATCCAATAGCCGCATATTGGTCAATCCTTCCTGCACCTTGCGCATACTTAACGGCAGCGTGTTGACGGCATTGCAGTTTCAATGGGAGGGAATAGAGGTGCTCCCGGGTGGTCGTTTGGAGGTGGTCAACTCCAGTATTTGCGGTGCCCGCAACGCTATCTTCGCCGACAATGCTTTTTCTACTGCGGCTGCTTCACTAGATATCCGTTCTAGCCAGTTGATTCGCAATCAGACTGGAGTACGGATGTTGAACTACACGGCGGGCTCATATCCGTTTTACATGGTCTCTACTCAGATTTTGGGAGGTACTCTGCCATCAGGGGCTACCACATTGCGGAGTTCACGCGGTGTTTACGGGAGCCGCTTGGGTAGCCTGGCCGGCCCGGGTATTGTGATAGGCGATCCCGCAGCAGGAACCAACCTCTTTAAGGATCTGGATATGGGGATTGAGTTGATCCAAACCTGGACAGACGTGTACAACAACCGATTTGAGGGCATGCAGGACATCAATGGTTTTGGAGAGGGTTGGGGTGTGTGGGTCAACCGTATTGACCTTGCTGATTTGGAGCTCAATGTTGGCGATGCAGGTAGTGGGTTTGGCAATGAATTCTTTGAATGCAGATTTGGTGTCTCCTGCAGGGGATACGATAACTTCCGAATCAGGCACAATCAATTCAGCGCAGGCTCAGCATTGTTTGAGTCAGGAATCAGGGTTGTACGTGTACATAGCCAAATTACCATTCAAAACAATCAGTTAGAGGGCTTTACCCAATTGGGTATCTTTTTGGATGATAATCCTGGAGCCGGGGGAAGTTTCTCAACTGCCATAATCCTCAGCAATGAGTTGGAAGGAAGTCTGGGCACCTCTCAGGCAATTTTGGTGGATGAGTTCAGCGGTTCACTGGATGTGAGAAACAACGTCATTTCCGAGGTGTTCCGAGGTGTTGGGTTACAGAATGTGAGCACGCAGCCATTTGTCCGGTTTAACAATATCAGCTTTGCCTACCCGGGTTCAGGGGTGACGACAGATCCGGCTGCGGGAATCTACCTATTGCAAACCGAGCAGGCGAAGGTTAATAATAATGACCTGTTTGGCAATTGTCCTTTCCCATTTGGCGGGGGACCTTGTACTACAGGAACGGTAGCCAACCGGCGCATTCGCGGCATTCAGTTGATCAACACGCTGGGCAGCCTGGTTGAAGCCAATGAAATACGGGACTGCGGAGTAGGACTTATCATAAACAGCGCAAACAACGAAGGTAACGCCTTGTGCAACCGCTTCATAGACAATTTTACGGGCCTTCTTTGGGATGCCATGCCCAGCGGTGCCTTTGGGGTAACCCCTGGCGGGGGTCCTCCGCGGGTTGCACCAGCATTACACGAGTGGAGTGAAAACAGATGGGAGAGCACCTTGAGTGGATACTTGCCCTTTCGCTCCTGGAGCATCAACAGCGCTGATGCTTTCAGTGTGCGTTGGTTTCATCGGGACTTGCCGGTGGTGTATGACATGCCTATTTTACTGATGTTTGATGAGCCTGCTTCAAGCATCCCCAATGCCCTGATCGGTACACCCACGATTTACTGCTTTAATGACACCCTTGAGCCACCGGAACAATCTGGCAGCTCGGGCCTGGTGGATGACTCCTCATTTTGGGAAGATGAATTGGAAGCCGTTCTTGACGGCACTTCATCAGATGGGTTTTCCCCGGGCTTGTACGCGCACTTGCGCGCAGCACACCGATTAGGCAATGCTACCCTTCAAGAGCAGCATGCGCTTGAACAAACAGCCATTGTACCGCTTGATTCGTTACGAATCCGCATCTACAACCATTCCCTTGCTGATATGGCCTGGATGGATGGAATTTCACCTACTTCAGTGCAAGAAGCACTTCTTCTGGAAGTGTTTGGCATGAAGGTCAAGGGTTTGGTTGATGCCCAGGCAGCAGGGGAGTGGCTTGACTGGCAAGACTACTTGTCTGAGTTGGAAAGTATCAGGCTGGAAAGCATTAGTGAAATGGATCCTGCTTTAAACGGTGAAGCAGTGATATGGGCTCAGAGTTTCCTCAACCGCAGCCTATTGCGGGATAACTGGGCTTTCGATGAAATCTCAGAGCGAAGAGCTCCGTTGGCTGAACGGCCTTCGCTCCTCCCCAACCCCAGCAACGGCACATTGTGGGTCAATTTGCCCTGGGCTGGAGCACAAGTATTGGTTTACGACCTTCAAGGCAGGGTGGTGCACAGCCAGCAGGTCGAAGCGGCTCAGATAGAGATCAAGCTGCCATTGCTGCCCGAAGGTTTATACTTCCTTCAGGCCACCTCGGCAA
>JBGSYF010000009.1:0-48964 GCA_041751015.1 Chitinophagales bacterium | reverse complement strand
CGTTAGGGGTATCAGATACAACTGATTACGGGGAGTGCCTTTAACAAATTGCATGCTTCAAGATAAAAAAACCGAGAAGAAGTATATCTTTATTTTGGTAAAAAGAAATCAACATTGGGGGTTGTTAGACAGACTGACGTTCAGTGGCAATATTTAAAGTGTCATTCTTGAGCACCTTGCGCTTAATCTCATTAACTTGGTGATCAACCATTACAAGGTTGATGACCCGCCAAAAGGTAGTGTCATAACTACCACCTAACAAAATATATGATGAGTCTAATTTGATTATATCAGTAAAACCTACAATTCCTGGCGAAACCAGGTTGTAAAACTTCGAAAACGTCCCCTGCCCCTGAGCCCTGAACAGGCCCAGGCACAACAACAAGCTCAGCCCCAGAAGCCTACCGGTGATGGATGAATCGAACCGCATCGCGTTGAGCTATACCCTCCAGACGAACCGTGTAAACGCCGCTGGGAAGCTTGGTTAAATCAAAGTAAATCAGCTCGCCGGAACTCAAGGGCTGCCAGGCCAATCGCTCCCCCTGCATGCCCATCAACTCCACATAGGCGCTCTGGCTTCCTTTAAAGGTACCGAGAACATAGACGATATCGCCCGCTGGATTGGGGAAAACCCGCAAAAGTTGAGGCTCTATTTCCACCGAGCGCGCTAAATCGACCGGCGCTATCCTCAAACCATCCTCTATCGGATCAAACTCCTCCTCGTATCGCTCCCCGGTGGCGCGCTCCAGCAGGTTCAACGCCCACACACCGGCCCGGTGCTCTTTACTGCCTATGGTTCGCAAGAAGGCAATCGATGCCGGAGAAAGACTGTCCTCATTGTAGGCAAGGGTGTCTAAACGGAAGACCATGTAGTCAAGATAGGCTTTTTCGTGGGGATTTGTGAGGTCTAAGCCTTGCTGCAATTGGCTCAGCGCGCTGTCTGGCTGACCGGAGGCAACCAATAAATGAGCGCGGTACTTCACTAATCCGGAGCGCTTCTCACCAGCCAATAGCCAAAGTGCGGAATCTGTCCTTTCCTGGTCCATGTATGCCTT
Organism: Chitinophagales bacterium; assembly: GCA_041751015.1. Lineage (GTDB taxonomy): Bacteria > Bacteroidota > Bacteroidia > Chitinophagales > BACL12 > WGOA01. The sequence goes on along the minus strand of JBGSYF010000009.1, from coordinate 47,909 downwards.
GCTCATTTGGAGCAGGAGAATGTCGCGTTCCCAGTTTAAACGCCCTATTTGGGCAGTGAGTGCTGCTAAAGCAGATCTTTCCGAATCGGAATACCACCCCAAATCGGCAACTGAAGTGGGGCTTAATCCAGTAACCAACTGAGCCGAAGCCAGAACAGTTGCAGACAAAGGGGAATTGGCAGATAGGATATTGGCCAGTTGAGCACTGCTCAGACGATCTGTATTCTGTAAGATGCTTAACAAAGTGGAATCAGAACAGTAGGGACTAGCTGCCAACAAACGGGAATAGAGCGCCGCGCGGTTGTAAGTGGGATCAACAATAGCGGCCAGTATTCCCTCGCGATCACCTCCGTCGGGTAGTGAGGAAAGACTGTCCAGTCGATGTTCCAATAAATCCAATTCTGCGTGACCTGAGGCTCTGCGCTCAGTGCCAGAAGCCATAGGGCAAGGATTTCCTTCTGTGCTGGATATATCACAAGGAACCAAAGAGACACTATTTGACACACACTCAGGCGCCAAATCCGAATGATGACTGTACACAAAACCGGGCATACCGGGCTGAACATAGATGTCGCCTGTACTGACATTGCAGTCGTGGCTCAGAACGTTGCCCGCGGGCGCGGTATTGGCACCCGATGAACCGAAAGGTAGACATTGCGGCCATCAACCCGCCCATCCGCATCAAACTGAGCGCGAGGCTGATGACCAACAAAGCGATGCAACTCATGGTCCAACGCTGAGCCTCTTTGTTCCGCAAGGTTTCACCGGATTTGACCGGCTCGATGTACTTTTGCGCTGCGCCTTCAGCAGATACACAACGCCCTATGAACATTCTCATCCTCAACGGCCCTAATCTCAATTTGCTCGGTAAAAGAGAACCTTCCATATATGGACATCAGAGCTTTGAAGAGGAGTTTGAAGAACTGCACAAGGTCTTTCCCAACCTGCAACTTTCTTATGCACAGAGCAATCACGAAGGAGAACTGATAGACCGGCTGCACGATCAGGGCTTTACACCGGGAGCCATCGTGCTCAATGCAGGCGGGCTGAGCCATACCTCCGTGGCTTTGGCCGATGCTGTTCGGGCCATTGAGCGTCCGGTCATCGCCGTGCACATCACCAATACCTTTGCCCGGGAATCTTTTCGGCAAAAGGACCTGATTGCGCCGGTTTGCATCGGTCAGATTTCCGGCCTTGGCATGGACGGGTATCGCCTGGCTATTGATTACCTGATGCGCCGCTATGACGGCAAGAAATCCTGACGGCATTGCGCCAGGACGGGCGCTGATTTTACAGGTCGCTGTAGCGTTTGACACCCCGCACAAAATGCTGCCAGACTATACTGCCGGAGAAGAATCCGCGGGCCTTGCTGCGGTCAGCCGCTATGCGCAGGCTATTTTCCTTTATTCTGGACTGAACAGCTTTCTTGCGCCAGTAAAAAAAGTACCATACTGTATGGTACTTTCCTTCTAAAGCAGCTTTGGCCATGGCTGGTTTTCCATTCAGCCATTCGTGAAGCGCTGCTATGCTGTCCAGCGCCATTCGCAAGGGGTAAAGCCAAAGCAATCTTGATGCCGAAGAGTTCTTGATCAACATGCGGCTGTTGTTGCGAAAATTGAGGAAGAGCTTGCGCGGGTTGTCCCGGTCCAGACTTCCCCCACCGACATGCCAGACCACAGAATCGGGTGCGTAGAGAATCTTGTATCCGGCTTTACGCAGTCGCCAGCATAGATCAATTTCTTCCATATGGGCAAAGAAATCCTCGTCAAGTCCGCCTATGCCCAGATAGAGTTCACGGCGGATAAACAGGGCTGCGCCACTGGCCCAGAAGATTTCGCAGGGGTCGTCGTATTGGCCCTGATCTTTTTCGCAATGATCAAAAATTCTGCCCCGACAGAAGGGATAGCCCAGAGCATCCATCATACCTCCGGCCGCACCAGCGTACTCAAAGTATTCGGGTTGATCAAAGGCGCGAAGTTTGGGCTGAACAGCAGCGGCCTGAGGGTCGGCATCCAGGGCCGCCATCAGCGGCCTGAGCCAGTCTTTGGTAACGGAAACATCCTGGTTGAGCAGCACCACGAACTCCGCACTGATGCGTTCAAGCGCGTAATTGTAGCCGCCGGCAAAACCCATATTGCGCGGAATGGATAAGAGCCTGACCTGGGGAAAGTGCTCCGCAACAAAATCGAGGCTTTTATCGCTGGAGGCGTTGTCGGCCACCCAGACCTGAGCAAGATCAGCCGAACCTTCCACAACAGAGGGAAGAAACTTTTCTAAAAACGGCAAGCCGTTCCAATTCAGAATCACAACAGCTACCCGCACGCGGGACGGCCTTGCAACGCCAGAGTCCGGCTCTGAATCCTTCATGCCTGCCTTCATCAATCGACGCTGTTCTTCAAGACCCGATGCAAAGAGGCATCGCCATGTCAAAGGTAAGCATCAGGGTCTGCCCTGGTTAAAGATGCTGTTGCCGGCATCATCCTCTAACTGACCGGCATTGCCACCGTAGGAGTTTTGTGGAGAGAACGCGTCGAAGTTATTGAACAGGGAGGGATTGGCGGTCTTTCCATAGACCCGCATCTTCCATCGCCAGTCCTGGAGTTCTCCGATGGCATTGGAGTGAATGAGCTGGTAGTTGTTGGTGACCAAGGTCGGCTCGTAAAATATAAATCGAATATTGTTCTGACCATCGGCCAGCGTATAATACATCCACATCTCATAGGGAAAGGCTCCGGGTTCGTTGACCCTGGCTATGACATCATTGGGCTCGCCGTACTTCAGCAAAACCCGGCCTCTGTCGGTGCGGTAACCCATAGCCGATGTGGTGGAATAGCGGTCATTGGCTTTTTTAACCAGTTCCAGATAGTCCAGCCAGGCCTTGTACGCATCGTCGGGATGGCGCTTCAACCAGAAATTGTACAAGAAGCGCTGTTGAACCGTGCTGTCCAGAATGCCCCGAAAGGAGCTGATCAGGTTGAGCTCTGTGGGCTCAGCAACGGGATGAATAAAATCCATAAAGGCGGTCAGTTGCTCTTTGGAATAGCGCTCCGCCCAGGTATCGCTGATGTCGATCATGGCGATGTTTTCGGGCAGATAAACCGCCTTTGAATTGAGTCGTTGAAAGAACGCGCGGCGGCTGTGCAAAACATCGTTCTGCCGGTTCCTCAACTCAGCGACCAATTCGTAGTTGCCCGAGGGAAGATCGCTCAGATCGAACTCGCGCAGTGCGGGTACCACATCGGCTGCGCTCGCCTTCTGGTACTGCCAGAAATTGGGGTTGATCTTCTCGCTGCCCTTCTCGCGTATAGACCAGGTGAGCAGAAACTGCTCCCCTTCGCCCAATTGAGTGCTTCCGTAGAGTTCAGAGTAGAAGACCAGGACATTGCGCTCTTCGGGGTAAAAACGCGCGGCATAGGGCACCATGTCCATACCGCTTTTGCTGAAAGGTCCGGGCTGGCCGGCGGGTTGGTAATGGTCGATGAACTGCAGGTCGGAGAAAGCGGGCAGATCGGCAAAACCGGTACTGATCGGCTGTTCATATTCCATGGTACTGCCCTCGCGAAAAAGGTCCTCTATGCTGACCTCAAGAATCAAATTGGACTTGGGCAGGAGCAGGCGCTTGTTGTCGCTCAGCGCAAAGTCGATGTTGAGGGTGTCCTCGCTCGGAGGGCTTTCAAGTCGGTACTTGACAAAATCGACCACTTCCTCTTCATCGCGCAAAAGAATGGTCACCATGGCGCTCGCGCGGTACTGTCCGGCCTCGCTTTCTTCAAATCGAAGGGCCTTTCCATGTATGTTCAGGCTGACTTCCACATAGGGGCCAGACTCGGGGTGCAGAAAGACGGAATGGGCGATATTGACGCCGTTGTCCAGCCTCCATTGTGCCTGTGCAGGCATGGCAAAGAGCCCGAAGCTAAGCAGGCCGAAAAGCGAAAAAACCCTTGTATGGAACATCATTTGGAGTTTAGGGGGTCTAAACTGCCCGAATGCGGTGCTCAGTCCCTGCATCCACGCCTATTGAACCTTAAATTTACGCCTTCCCGGGCATAGGGCCCTCGTTGAGCCGCAAAGCGCTCGGTTTTACCCGTCAGATTCATGTCAGATTCCCCCATTTCAAGTCATCAGAGCCCCGGTTCCAGCAACACAGGAGTAGCCATCCTGCACACGGCTGTTCTGGAAACCCAGTATCTTCCCCCGATAGAGACCTTTGCCCGATTGATGGGATTCAAGCGGGTGCGCTTTGAGGCCTGGGAGCATTGGGTCAAGCGCAGTTACCGCAACCGGGCTCATATAGCAGGCACCCACGGACGTCTGGTGCTGAGCATTCCGCTCAGCCGGCGTGGCGGGGAGCGCAGACTCAGCGGCCAGGTTAAAATTTCCTATGCGGAGCCCTGGTTGCGCGAACACTGGCACAGTCTGGAAGCCGCCTACCGCCGCTCGCCGTTTTTTGAATACTATGAAGATCGTTTTGAACCTTTGTTCAATGTGGAGTACGAAACGCTCATGGAGCGCAACACCGCGCTCTTCGCTTTCTTTGCCGAAGCGCTTGGCTTGAAATTGGATATCGGGCAAACGGAGTACTGGGACGAGCGGGTGCCGATGGGTTGTGTCGATTTTCGCAATGCGGTGCTGCCCGCAGCCGGAAGGCCCGATCCGTTCTACAAGGCCCCTGTTTACCAGCAGGTCTTCGGCGAACGGCACGGCTTTTTACCCGGCTTGAGCATAGCCGACTTGCTCTTCAACAAGGGTCCAAAGAGCGCTCAGATCCTGCGCGACAGCATGGTTTGAGAAGACCCTGTTTTAGGTCGAAGGGCATGGTGACTCATAACATCCCGCTGCTCGCCAGCGTGTAGCGCAACAGGCCAAAGGCTGCGCTGATGCCCAGCCAGCTCATCATCCCCCATCCAAAACGGTACATGGCCAAAATGGAAATCAGCAGCCAGGCCAGCGCAAAGTAATCGGCGCTTTGCAGGCTGAAGCTCCCCGCAAAGAGCACTTCTCTGGCCAGATACAGACTCAAGTTGAGCATCACGCCCACCACTCCGGCGCTCACCAGGGCCAGTGCTCCGCGCAGCCGGGTATTGTTGCGCGTTCGCTCAATCAGGGGAGCACCGGCAAAAACAAACAGGAAGCAGGGCAGAAAGGTGTACCAAGTGGTGATGAGCAGGGCCAGTGCACCCATCATCAGAGAGCCCCCAAAATGGTTGAAGCCCCCCATAAAGCCCACGAAGGTCAGCACCATGACCAGCGGGCCCGGAGTGCTTTCGCCCAGGGCCAGTCCGTCCACCATCTGCTCGTTGCCCAGCCAGCCCAATTGCTCCACACTGACCTGGGCGACATAGGGCAACACAGCATAGGCACCCCCGAAGGTGACCAGAGCCGCCTTGGTGAAGAACATGGTCAAGGTGTTCCAAAAGGCATAGTCCGGGCTGAAGACCATGAACAAGACCCGGGGCAAAAACCAGGCGGCCAGTGCTGCCGCAGCGATGAGGAGCAGGGACTTGCGCTGAAAATGCATGTGTGGCAGGGCGTCTTCATCGCCAATGCTGTAGCGTACCTGATCGCCTTTCGCCGACGGGTGAACAGGTTGCTCCGGTGCAGCAGGCTCCGTGTTCGAGGCAGTCTTTTTGAGCAAAGCAGGCCATACAAAGCGAATCAATACGGCCGCGACAATCAGGCTGATCATCACCAGGGGGAAGGGCCACTGAAACACATACAGAGAGACGAAGGCCAGGCCTGCGAAGGCTACATGCAACAGCGAAAGCAAGGCCTTTCGACCTATTTTGTATAAGGCCAGAATGACCACAGCAATCACGGCGGGCTTTAGGCCGTCAAACAAAGCGTTTACCGCGGGCAATTGGCCATACAGCACATAGACCATGCTCAGGCCCAGCAACACCAGCATCGAAGGCAACACAAAGAGCATACCCGCCGCGAGGCCGCCCTTGCGCCCGTGCATCAGCCAGCCGGTGTAGGTGGCCAGTTGCTGGGCTTCGGGGCCCGGCAGCAACATGCAGTAATTCAAGGCGTGAAGAAAGCGCCGCTCGCTGATCCAGCGTTTTTTCTCCACCAAAAACTCGTGCATGATGCCGATCTGTCCCGCGGGTCCGCCAAAACTGATCAGGCCCAGTTTGAACCAGAAGGCAAGGGCTTCTCTAAAGGTGGGCATGGGAGGCATGAGCGACAGTGGATGAGTGGAAAGGCGTGAGCTACAATGCGCGAGCGACAGGCATAAGCAGCAGGGTGTGATCGAAGCGCGTCAGCGAAACCCGCATCAGCGATAGACGATGGCTCCGGGGTGGTAGAGATGCACGGCTTTGGCCAGAGCGCTATCCCGATCCAGGCTTACGCGGCGAAACTGCTCGGCAGCAAACATAGGCATCTGATCAGCGTAATGTAAACTTTGGGGGTGGGCCGAAGAGCCATAGGGGTGTATGGCATACATCTCCAGGGGCCGATCCGGGTGAAAACGGATCATCTGCATGTATCCATCACCGGAGTTGATCCTGAACCGGCCTTTTTTGGGATGAACCAGGCTAGGGTCGGCTGCCCGCAAGACTTCATACCCTCCTCCTGCGGGGTAGTGATGATCTCCCCGCATGTAGCGCTGCACCTCGCCGAGCTCAGGATCGAGCCGCCCGTAGTGTTTCATCAACAGCTTGCTGGCGCTCTCCAGAGCTTTGAGCGATTGCTCTTTGCTCAACGGCTCTTCGCGAATCATCAGGTAGGCGAAAGGCAAGGGAGATTGTTTGTTGAGGAAGTAGTGCGTGACCATGGGCAGAGCGGCGCTGCGATTGTCCGCAGAGCATTCCATGTTCCATTGTTGGTAAGCGCGAATGGCGTCAGCCAGATCGGGATGCGCTTGCGGATCCAGGGCAATGAGGGTGCGGAAGCGGTCTTCGAACATTCCCCCGGGATGGTAGCGTTTGTCAAACTTCAGGGCCAGAAAGTCTTCCCAGGTCCAGGGTTCCTCTCGGGCCTGGAGCAGGTGTTCCAGCCTTTCGCCCCGGTTGTAGGTGAATAGCTGCAAACCCGGGAAATCGCCTTTCCAGTTGCAGTCCGGTCCCGATGCCAGCAAGGGGGTATTATTGGCGTTGTAGACATAGCCGCAATCGGGATTGAGAACCGTGGGTTTTTCCTCAAAGGGCAGAAGTTGATCCCAGATCATCCTGGAGTCCGCACCGGCTATGGGGTTGTTCCAATTCAGTTCTCTTTGACGCAATGGATAAGCCCCATTGGAATGGAAATATATGTTTCCCTGCTTGTCGGCATAAACTATGTTAAAAGATGTTATGTTTTCTTTCTTTATAACATCTTCAAACTCCTGAAAGTTTCCCGCGAGGTTCATGTTGAACCACTGTTCCGCCGCGCCGATGTTTTCATAGGCGTGGAAGCGCAAGGCATAGGTGCCGTGCTTGGTGCGAAAAACCGGACCAAAGCGACTGTACTCCAATTTGCGCTTAGCCCCAATCACTATCGGACCCAGCCTGACGTGGAACTTTGCCTTTCTCTGCTCCAAATCCAGGTATTGCCCGTCGAGCCAGTATTGGTTTTTGTTGTCCGGATTGATCTGCAGGGCGTAGATATCGCCCCATTGGTTGTAGTTCACCGTATGGGCCCAACCGAGTTTTTCATTGGCGCCGAGCATGATGCTCACACAGCCGGGAAACAAGCCACCGGAGATGTTCAGACCCTCATCACTCATCAGGTGCGCTTCATACCAGGCAAAGGGGCCTTCGAGGGGCTGATGAGAATTGATGCACAGCCAGGTGGATTGGTCTTCGGTCATGAAGGGCGCCAGGGCGATGGCGTTGGAGCCCCGGTTGTTGGGTGCATACATGCGCTCGATCATATTGTCGTTGATGGCCTTGAGCGCCATGCCCACCCCACTCATCAGGCAGAGATTGACGGTATAACCGCTAATGACATCATGAGGCGTAAAGGGAAGGGCCCTGGGAACCAGCACCTCTTTGGGATACTTTTGGGCGTAGTCGTTCAGGGCCTGACAGTAGGCGCGCAGAATGCGGTCAAAATCCGGGCTGATCTCCTTTTCATAATTATCCCGAACGTATTCATCTATTTTAAGAAACCTAACGGCGTAGTCGAAGAGCACGCCTTTCTTTCCTATAGCTCTGCCCAGATTGCCCCGAGCAGGGAGCAGGTTGTGCTGGATATGTCTGAAATCATCTTCGGCATGGGCCCATGCCAATCCATAGATGGCATCTGCATGCGTTTTGCCAATGATATGAGGTATGCCAAAGCTGTCGCGGGCAATGCGAACATCCTGGGTCTGAATGCGAAAGGGGTCGGGGGGGCTCTGAGCCTGTGTGTTGGAAATCAGGACGCACAGCAGGCTCAGCATGAGCGCTGTCATTCTCGAATGCATAGCCGGAGAGCGGGTTGAGTGAAGGGAGTTTGTTTGAGCCCTTAATTTACCACCTTATCGCTTTGAACGGGTTGCCCGCTTGCTGAATCGCTTTGATTTCTTGCGAATACTCCGGAGCAAGTCATCTTCCCGGCTCTGAAGCGCCTCGAGCGTCAGTTTGCTTTGTGGCTCTTGTTTGAGCATGTAATCCACTGCCGTGGTGGTATCATGCCATTGGCCGATGCTGTCTTCCAGTTGGTGCAGATAGTCTTTGTTCAGCCCAATCTTGTGCCGCTGATCTCGCGGAAGTTCATTGTACAGGTAAACAAGTCGTTTCATATCCCGCCGACATTCGTGGAGTAGCTCCGTTTTCTTCCGATGGGCGAGTCTCTTTTCTATGCTGCTCAGTTTGTTAAAAATATAATTTTTTGTATATTTAGTATCAATATTTTTAACATTTTTCATCAGGTGTTTCTGCACCTTTTTCAAGGCGGGCTTGAGCTTTTCAGCGGCCTTGATCAGGGCCGGGTCGGGTTGTTGTCTATCCAGGTGAGGGATCTCTCTGAACTGGTGTACTTCGGGTTGGAATTGTGGAGTTATCAAGGGTTGTGGCAGGTCCATCACGGCCGTTTTGGGAAGGCGGCCTGAGTTGCTTTGAAGCTCGGACTCCACGCTTCCTGCCGGGGTATCCTCTCCGTTTTGGGATTCCCAGTCAGGGCTGGTGCTTTCCTGTTGGTGCAAGCTGTTCAATTGCTCCCTGGCCACCTGGGACCGGTACCTGCTCAATAATTGCTCCGTCAGATAAGCCTCTCTGATGGCTCCACTTTGAGCGTAGATGGATTTTAGATCCGCAAGTGCTTTTTTCACTTTTCTGGGTCGGGAGCCCGTTGGCAGGAAAGCATCAAGAGCCCGGAGTTTTTTAATGTGTTTTCTCCACATATGAAGTTCTTCCATGGCACCGCTTCGGGCATAACTCTCCAGTTGTCTGTTGAGCCTATTGGCCCGATGTTCGAGCCGATTCTTGATTTGACGCTTACTGAACATAGGATTCTTCTGGGGCGGATCGCGGCTAACTGCGACTTAGGGGCGTTTTACAAAGCACAGTGCGTGATAGACGGAACTCACAATATACGCTTTCTTTCATGCTAAAACCCCGTCCTGAGTTGCGCAGGGGCAATCAAGACGGGGTTTTCAAAGGGTTTTAGCAGAAAAGTACTTCCGCTCTGAAGTCACTCCCGTTCCGGGGCCAGGCCCAATTGCTCGGGCGAGCGCCACAGGGCAGAGAGCAACAATTCCTTCATAAACAGAAATTCCTTGGGAATGCGATCGTACATTCTTTCGAACAATTCTTCATGTCCCAGCAATTCCTGTTTCCAGAGTTCGCGGTCGATGGACATCAGGCGGTGGAAGTCTTCGCGGGTGAAGTTCTCCAAACCGGACCAGTCCATATCGCGGTAACGCGGCCTCCAACCAATGGGGGTCTCAACGGCAGCGGCATTGCCTTTACAGCGCTGTATGATCCATTTGAGAACCCGCATGTTCTCGCCGAAGCCGGGCCACATGAACTTGCCATCCTGGTCTTTTCTGAACCAGTTCACGCCAAAGATGCGCGGGGCATTGGGCAAATCCCGGCCGAACTGCAGCCAATGGTTGAAGTAATCGCCCATGTGATATCCCAGGAAGGGCAGCATGGCGAAGGGGTCGCGGCGCACCTTGCCCAATTCGCCAAAAGCCGCGGCGGTCATCTCGCTGCCCATGGTAGCGGCCATGTAAACGCCGAAATTCCAGTTGAAGGCCTGATACACCAGCGGAACGGCTGTGGAGCGCCTTCCACCGAAGATAAAGGCGCTGATGGGCACACCGGCGGGATCTTCCCAGGCTGAATCTATGACCGGATTCTGGTAGGCCGGAGCGGTGAAGCGGGCATTGGGATGAGCGGCCGGTTTGCCGCTGTTTTTGTCGTAGGGCTTGCCGTGCCAATCGGTCAGACCATCAGGCACCTCCTTGGTCATGTCTTCCCACCAGACATCTCCGTCAGCGGTGATAGCCACATTGGTGAAGATGGAATTGGCGCGAATGCTTTCCATGGCATTCGGGTTGGTCTTGGCATTAGTGCCTGGCGCAACGCCGAAGTAACCCGCTTCCGGATTGATAGCGTAGAGCTTACCATCTTCTCCCTTGCGAATCCAGGCGATGTCGTCGCCAACCGTAGTCACCTTCCAACCGCCCAAAGCAGCCGGTGGAATCATCATGGCAAAGTTGGTTTTTCCGCAGGCGCTCGGGAACGCGGCGGCCACATAGCTCTTCACCTTTTCGGGACTTTCCACTCCCAGGATGAGCATGTGCTCAGCCAGCCAATTTTCATCCTTTCCCATGGCTGAGGCGATGCGAAGGGCAAAGCATTTCTTGCCCAGCAGCGCATTGCCGCCATATCCGCTTCCATAGGAGATGATCAGATGATCTTCTGGAAAATGCGTGATGTACTTGACGGTGGGATTGCAGGGCCATTTGACGTCTTCCTGTCCGGGTTTGAGGGGAGCTCCCAGAGTGTGTACACATTGCACAAACTCTCCGTTCAGATAGGGCAATACCTGATCGCCCATGCGGGTCATGATCTTCATGTTCACCACCACGTACTCGCTGTCGGTGATCTGCACCCCATAACGGGAGAGGGGAGAGCCGACGGGACCCATGCAAAAGGGAATGGCATAGAGGGTGCGCCCTTCCATGCAACCTTCGGTGAGTTTCTCCAGGATATCCCGCATCTCCTTGGGATCCATCCAGTTGTTGGTCGGGCCGGCATCTTCCTTGCGGCGGCTGCAGATATAGGTCCGGTCTTCAACCCGGGCAACGTCGCTCGGATCGCTGAAGCAAGCGAAGCTGTTGGGGCGTTTCTTGGGATTCAGGGGAATGAAGGTTCCCTTTTCGACCAGTTTCTGACAGAGGCTGTTGAACTCTTCGTCTGAGCCATCGCACCAGTGGATATGATCGGGACGAAGGTGATTGGACAATTCGGTAACCCAGTCCTTCCAGGAGACATCTTGGTTTCCGCTGATGGGAATACTGAGTTTATTCGCAGTTTGTGGCATGGTTGAGGATACAGTAGTGAAGCAAAAGATTCGAATGCAAAGTTCGGGCTTTAGGCTTTAAAGGGGAAATGACCAGTATCAACATTGCCGGGAATCCTAATCTGTGATCAAATCTTAGTAAAACTCTGACAACTTATAGTAATGCTATTAAATGGCATGATTTTTGTTCATGCTGTAATCCCAAAACCTAGCTGATTGTTTATCATTTTCGAGCCTGTAATCACACACTTAAACTGTACGATCACCTGTAGTAAAGCTTCAGACGTGCCAAATTGACTTTCTTTCCTCAAACTATGGCAGAGTTCCTTTCCCCTCTTACCCCGGCCATGCGCTTCTGGCGTCTGCTCAAGCCCGATCAGTCGGAGATACGCAATGTGTATGTGTACTCCGTTTTCAAGGCCCTGGTCAATCTCTCTCTGCCTCTGGGTATACAGGCCATCATCAACCTGATTCAGGGGGGTAGAGTCAGCACCTCCTGGATCGTCCTGGTCTGCATTGTTGTGCTGGGCATTATCATCAGCGGCATATTGCAATTGCTGCAGATGCGCATCACCGAAAATCTGCAACAGAAGATCTTCGCCCGGGCTGCCTTTGAGTTTTCCTTCCGCATTCCCAGAGTGCGCATGGAAGCCTTGTACCGGCATTACGCCCCGGAGTTGATGAACCGATTCTTCGACATCATCACGGTTCAAAAGGGTTTGTCCAAATTGCTCATCGACGTGTCCACCACTACCCTTTATGTGGTGCTGGGGCTGATTCTGCTCTCTTTCTATCACCCCTTCTTCATCCTGTTCAGCCTGGTATTGGTGTTGTTGGTGTACTCCATCTTCCGCCTCACCCTGAAACGGGGCCTGGAAACCAGCCTGGTAGAGTCAAAGCACAAGTACCGCCTGGTTCACTGGCTGGAGGAACTGGCCAGAACCAACACCACCTTCAAGCTCGCGGGCATAACCCACCTTCCCCAGGAGAAGGCCGATGTGCATGTTGGAGAATACCTCAAGGCCAGAGAGAACCACTTTAGTGTTTTGGTGGAACAGTATTCACTCATGCTTGCTTTCAAGGCCATCGTCAGCACCGGTTTGCTGGCCATAGGCGGTATTCTGGTGATGAATCAGCAGATGAATATCGGGCAGTTTGTCGCCGCGGAGATCATCATCATCACCGTTCTTGCCGCTGTGGAAAAATTGGTACTCAGCCTGGAGACGGTGTATGATGTGCTGACCTCTCTGGAGAAAATCGGCGAGGTAACCGATTTGGAGCTGGAAGAGCTTGATGGGAGGGTCATTACTCCGCTGGATGAATCCAAAGGGCTCGCTGTTGCGCTTCAGGATGTGCGTTTCCGCTATCCCAAAGAGGAAAAAGCCGTCTTTGACCACTTCAATCTGGACATTCAACCCGGGGAGCGCGTTTTGATTCAAGGGGGCAGCAGCTCTGGCAAAAGCACCTTGTTGCACATCATCGCAGGTCTCTACGACGTGCAGCAGGGCAATGTGGTGTATGACGGTCTTCCCAAGGGCAATCTCGAATCCTCAGCCCTTCGCTGCGCTATTGGCGATTGCCTTATTGATGAGCAGTTGTTTGAGGGAACGGTATTGGAAAACATCAGCATAGGCAGGCCCAATGCCAGCTTTGACCAGATTCAATGGGCCGTTGCCCATCTGGGTCTGACGGAATTCATCCGCTCACTTCCCAAAGGTTATGACAGCATGCTGGAGCCTCAGGGCAAGAAGTTGCCGCGCAGCATTGTTCAGAAATTGTTGATTGCCCGCAGCATTGCCGTCAAGCCACGCCTGCTCATTTTGGAGTACCCCTTCATGAACCTACCGGATGAGGAGCGGAATCAGATCATTGATTTTCTGGTTCATCCCGATCGCCCATGGACCCTGTTGGCGGTTTCGCCGAGTGATTACCTGAACAGTAAAGCGTTGCGGGTCATCACACTGGAAGATGGAAAGATCATCAGCGACAGCCGCCCCGGTGCTGCGACCATCCAATAAATTCAACGAAGCTTCAAACAGCCATGCTCAACATCTCCAGAAACAGCATTGCCGCTCAATTTGCCCAAAGACGCTACCCGTCATTGGACTATGCCGAGGGCAAGCGCTCGGGACGGGTACTGATCAAAACCCTTACCTTTCTTTCCTTGCTGGGTCTGCTGATCATGTTTCTGCCCTGGACTCAGGTGATCAGAGCCCGCGGTACCGTGACCACGCTGAAGCCGGATCAACGCCCCCAAACCATTCAATCGGTCATAGCCGGCCGCATTGAGCGCTGGTATATTCAGGAGGGGGACTTTGTGCGAAAGGGAGATACCATATTGTTTCTTACGGAAATCCGAGACGACTTCTTCGATCCGGAATTGCTCAGCAGAACAAGAGACCAGATTGATGCAAAGGACATGGGGGTGCGATCCTATGTCGGAAAGGTTCGCGCCCTCGATCAGCAGATTGAAGCCCTTCGCCAGACAGCCAGCCTGAAACTGGAGCAGGCTCAGAACTCTCTTCGACAAGCAGAATTGATGGTTATCAGCGACAGCATGGACTACCAGGCTGCCAAGGTGAACTACAAGATTGCCACGGAGCAGTTTGCGCGCATGCAAAGCCTCTTTGACGAAGGGCTTAAATCCCTGACCGATCTGGAGAACCGCAACCTGATTATGCAGCGAAGTCAGGCGGCGGTGATTGCCGCGGAGAATAAGTGGCTGGCTAGTCTCAATGACCTGATCAATGCTCAGGTGGAGCTACAGTCTATTGAGGCACAGTACCGCGATGGAATCGCCAAAGCGGAGTCGGAAAAGTACACGGCGCTCTCCAATCGCTACGACGCAGAAGCGGCCCTGACCAAGCTTGAGAATCAGTGGAGCAACTACTCCATGCGCACCGGGTGGTACTACATCACCGCTCCTCAGGATGGCTATGTGATCCGCACCATTCCCTCCGGTTTGGGAGAGACCATAGGAGAGGGCGCGCAGATTGCCAGCATCATGCCGGCCAAGTATGATCTGGCTGTGGAGATGTACATCAAGCCCTTGGACTTACCTCTGGTGGAAAGGGGACAGAAAGTCAGGCTGCAGTTTGACGGATGGCCGGCTATTGTTTTCTCGGGCTGGCCCAATACCAGTGTGGGAACCTATGGGGGGGTGATCTACGCCATTGACAACTTCATCAGCACCAACGGATTGTACCGCATTCTGGTACAACCCGATCCGGAGGATCACCTCTGGCCCACCGATTTGCGGGCGGGTGCCGGAACCGACAACATGCTGCTGCTCAAGGACGTGCCCATCTGGTACGAAATATGGCGCAAGATCAACGGCTTTCCGCCGGATTACTACAAAGCGCAAACAGCGTCAAACTGATGGCATACAGGCTTATTTTATGTTTGTTAGGACTATGTCTGCCTTTGTTGTTGACGGCTCAGGAACAGCAGCAGCAGGTGGAGCCAGCGCAGGAGCCGCCGCGGGTTTTGACCTTTGAGGCCTACATGGAACAGGTCAGGACCGGGCATCCCCTGTCCCGACAGGCCAACCTTCAGGCCGAGGCCGGACAGGCGGTTCTTCAGAAGGCCAGAGGCGCTTTTGATCCGATTGTTCAGTCTTCGATAAGAGCCAAGGAGTTTGATGGGTCAACTTACTATCGGGTAGGTGATGCCGGGCTCAGGGTGCCCACCTGGTTTGGTCTGGAGTTCAAATCGGGCTATGAGCAAACACGGGGAGTTTACTTCAACCCCGAATTGCGCACTCCTCAGGAGGGTCTCTGGTATGCCGGGCTGTCCATGCCCCTCGGCCGGGGTCTGATGATGGACGAGCGAAGGGCCGCGCTGCGCCAGGCGGAATTGTTCCGCGAGAGCACACTGGCCATGCGGCAGTTGATGCTCAACGATCTGCTGTTTGAAGCGGGCCGGGCTTACTGGGATTGGTTCAGGGCTTATCACGCTCTGGAGGTGCAGAGGGAGGCCTTCACGCTGGCCCTGGAGCGCATGGAAGCGGTGCGCGCCTATGCCAGATTTGGAGATCGGCCATTTGTGGACACACTGGAGGCGGATATCCTGATGCAGACCCGCGCTTTGAGCATGCGGGAAGCGGAGCTGCACTGGCTCAATGCCGGCTTGCAGCTTTCGGTCTATCTGTGGGCAGAAGGGTATATTCCCCTTGAGCCTGAAGAAGGTACAGTACCATATGGTATGCAAGTGTTTGAGGACACACAACCTTCGATTGAATTGCGTTTGCGCATAGACAGTTTGTTGGAGTCGCATCCGGTCTTGGACATGGGTCGATTGCGCCTGGATCAGTTGGATTTCTCGCGGCGACTGGTGGCCGAGCGTCTGAAGCCGGAGTTGAATGTGCACTACAATGCCCTGAGCAGGGCTTTTCAGGGGGATATATTGGCGGAGTATTCGGTCAACAATTACAAGTGGGGTCTGAGTTTTGGAATACCGCTGTTTTTGCGCGGGGGAAGGGGAGAGCTGCAGGAGGTCAAGATTCTGATCGAGCAAAACCGCATGGCCCTGGAAAACCAGAGAGCCCAATTGATTTACCAGGCCAGGAGCCAGTTGAATCACTGGGAAACCAGCTCGGAGTTTCTGGACCGGACCATCAAGATGGTGGGGGATTATGAGGCTCTGCTCAATGCGGAGCGGCGCTTGTTTGAGGCCGGGGAGAGCTCGTTGTTTTTGGTCAATGCGCGCGAAACCGCTTACATCGCCGCTCAGTTGCAGTGGGTGGACATGCTGGTGCAGAACCGTCGGGCGGCGCTGGGGACCCTGCACGGACTGGGTGTTCTGGCTGCCCCGCCCGGGCCTTAGTTTTACGCGTTTTTGCCAATCATTCGGGCGCTCTGCAGGCCGTCCACCGCGGCGCTGACGATGCCGCCCGCGTAGCCCGCTCCTTCACCAACAGGGTAAAGTCCTGGCATCCCGGGGTGTTGTCGGTTGTGTTCATCGCGGGGAATGCGAACGGGCGAAGAGGTTCTGCTCTCCGGGGCGTGAACGATGGCCTCTTCGCAGATATAGCCCCGCATGACCTGACCGAAGTACCGAAACCCTTCGACCAGACAACGGGAAATGGACTGGGGAAGGAGTTTGTTCAGATTGCAGGGAGTAGTGCCGGGCACATAGGAACTGGGACCCAGGGATGAGGAAGGCCGGTTTTGTACAAAGTCACTCAGGCCTTGGGCGGGGACTCTTTGCGTCTGACCTGCGGCCAGCCAGCAGGCCTGCTCCAGGCTGGATTGAAATTCCATCCCGGCCAGAGCGCCGCAGGCGTTAAATGCCCCCCAATCTTCGGGTTTGATCTCAACAACAATGCCCGAATTGGCCCAGGGCTGATCTCGCTTGGATGGGCTCCATCCATTGGTGACCACCTCTCCGGGAGCCGTTGCGCAGGGCGCGATGATGCCCCCGGGACACATGCAGAAACTGTACACCCCCCGGCCCTTTACCTGACGGGTCAGGGTATAGGGCGCCGCATCCAGCCAGGGCCCCCGATCGCTTTGATCGGGTTTGAGATGGTATTGAATGCGGTCAATCAGGGCCTGGGGATGCTCAACCCTGACCCCCATGGCAAAGGCTTTGGCCTGCAGGGCAATCCCTTGTTCCTGCAACATGCGGTACACATCTCTGGCCGAATGGCCGGTGGCGAGGATCAGGTCGGGGGCCTGGATGCGGCTCCCGTCTGCACATTCCACTCCGTCTATGCGACCCGCCTGTATCAACAATCGGGATACCCGTTTGTCAAAGTGGATTTGCCCGCCCCGTGCCAGGATGAAGTGGCGAATGTTCTCGATGATGCCGGGCAGTTTGTTGGTGCCGATATGGGGATGGGCATCGATCAGGATTTCCTCTGAGGCACCAAAGGCCACCAGCCATTCCAGCACCTGCCGGACATCGCCGCGCTTCTTTGAACGGGTATAGAGTTTGCCGTCTGAATAAGTGCCCGCGCCCCCTTCGCCAAAACAATAATTGGAATCTGGATGGACTACATGCTCGCGGTTGAGCAGGGCAAGATCGCGGCGGCGTTCCCGCACTGCCTTGCCGCGTTCCAGCAGGATGGGTTGAATGCCTTTTTCCAGGAGGGCTATAGCGGCAAAGAGTCCGGCAGGACCGGCTCCTACAACGATAGCTTGCCTCTGCCTGGCCCGCTCTGCGCTCAAGACTGGCACCGGGATTGCGGGATGGGGTGGAGGTATAAAAGCCGGGGGATCTTCCGCGATGAACACGGCGATTCGCAGGTTGATCCAAACGGGTGATTTGCGCGCATCTACCGATCGGCGCAGAATCTGCACTGCTCGGATGCTCTCTGCGGGGACATCCATTTGCCCGGCGGCTGCGAGCTGCAGAAGATCTTGCTTCGCGGCGGTTTCGGGGCTAACTCTCAGGTCAAATTCGATGGGCATGTTCGCGTTGAGCTTGCGGGGTTCTCCTTCCCATCGGAATCTTCCGGACTTGCCGATTTCAAGGCCGCCTTTCCACCGGCTTAAAAATCAAGCCTGTTCATAAAGACGAGGAAGAGCACACCGACTACAATGCGATAATAACCGAAATGTTTGAAACCGTAGTTTTCTATAAGTTTCAGGAAAATCTTTACGGCAAACCAGGCGGTGACAAAGGCGATGAGCATTCCGCTGGCCAAAAGGTAGACTTCGTGCTGGGTAAACTTGACCGGCGTCTTGAGCAAGTCGTAGCCCGATGCGGCAAACATCGTAGGCACGGCGAGCAGGAAGGAAAACTCTGTGGCTTGTTTTTTGTTGAGCCCGTTGAAGACCCCGCCGATGATGGTGGCCGCGGCCCTGGATACCCCGGGAACCATACTCAAACATTGTATGACTCCGATGAAAAATGCGTTTTTATAGGGAATGTCTTTCAGATCAACATTCTTGCTGGTGGAATTCACGACGCGGTTGTCAATCACGATGAGAATGACTCCGCCAATGATCAGGGAAACCGCAACCACAACCGGGTTGAACAGATAGGCCTTGATGTATTCATAGGCGAAAAAACCGACAATAGCCGTCGGCAAAAAGGCGATGAAGAGTTTGTAGTAGATGGTCAGGCCTTGCAGAAACTGCCGGGCATACATGAGCACAATGGCCATAATGGCACCGAGCTGTATGACAATCTCATAGGTTTTGACAAACTCCTCTTCGTGTATCTTGAGCAGGGTAGAAGCCAGGATCATGTGGCCGGTAGAGGAGACGGGCAGAAATTCGGTCAGCCCCTCGACAATTGCGATGATGATGCTTTGTAACCAGGTCATTTACAACCACTTTTTGCGTTTAAAGAACCAGAGGGTGCTCACGGATGAAAAGAACATCAACAACAGGGCAAAGGGATAGCCCCATATTTCGTCCAGTTCGGGCATGAAGTGGAAGTTCATGCCGTAGAGGCTGGCGATGAGGGTTGGAGGCATGAATACCACGGTGACCACGGTAAAGATCTTGATGATGCGATTTTGCTCAATGTCTACCAGACCCAGAAAGGTGTTTTGAAGAAACTCCAGCCTTTCGAAATTAAAGGAAGTGTGATCCAACAGAGAGCCAACGTCCTTGAGCATGATGCGCATGGTCTCATAGTCCTCCGGGTCAAAGTTTTTGCTCTTGAGCATAGCGCTTAATACGCGTTGCTTCTCCACAATGTTCTCCCGGATGGTGATGGTCGTTTCCTGTAATGTGGTGATGCGCAACAGCAATTCCTTGTCAAAGTCCCTATCCCTGACCAGGTCCTTGCTGATGGAGGAGATGATGTCGGTGATGTTTTCGATCAAATCCGCATCGAAGTCAATGCGAATCTCCAGAATCAGCATGAAGATGTCATACCCGTCTTTGGGCTTGTGAAAGGCTACTTTCCTGTAAGTATCGTCAAAAGTTTTATAATTGTGTTCGCGTTGTGTTATCAGGGTTTTGTTGCGCAGAATAAACGAGACCGGTTCGTTTTCATACGCATCATTTTTTCCTTTTATAAAATTTAAGTTTATACCAATCTCTTCAGCAGTTTCCAGATACTTCGAACTGGATTCAATCTCCTCGCTTTCCTGCTTGGTAAACAGCTCAACCCCAAACACCTTTTCGACCTGAGAGCGCTCCTCAAAGTTGGAATCTATCAGGTCTATCCATATGATCTTATCCCGACCAAAATCCGGCTCGGATTTCTGGCGAACAAGGGGGCCTTCTTTAACAAAATAATTGATCATACAAATGCTGCTGCACAGCCATTTCCATCAGCCGGATTCGGGCGCAAAGTTAAGCGATCCGGCTTTAGTGTGCCAGTCTGCGGATGGAGTAAAGCTGAGGCACTGCAGTGGAGGAGTGAAGTCAATACCTCGTAATCAAGGCCACCTGTCCATATTCCTCCAGTGAATCATCTTCCACAAAGACCACATCCCCTCCAAAGCGGAAAATCTCTTCCATCATTTCATCCAGAACATCATCGATCACATCGGGCTGATTGTGCTGTTCGGAGTCAACGGGAGTGATCTTGTCATCCTTGATTATTGCCGGTTGAAAGAAATCGCTTTTGACAAAGAGGGTCTGGCCCCGGCTCTGACCTATGGCCGACCAGATCTCGTTGAGATCAAACAAACACTTGCCCGCGCCTATCGCTGTTTTGAGCTCTGTAAGTCTTTCTGCGCTCCGATCCTGAAGGTATTTTGACACGATGGGCCAGGCATCAACCACGAGATGATGGGCCTTGAGATCCAGTCGGCTTTGAATCAGTTGGCCGATGATTCGTTCAGGTTTATCAGCAACTTTATGATATTCGAAAAGGGTAGATTCTTCTGCGCAAATCAACACGGGAAGGGGATTGTCAGCAGTGCTCTCAAGGAGTTGTTTATCCACCCGATTGAAGAACTCTCTGGTCAGATTGGTCTGTTTGGGTGCATTGGCCACATCGGCTTTGAGGGTGGAGTAGAGCGTATCGTTGATGATGGGAAAGGGCTTGCCAAACTCCCTGACCACCTTGTCGTTGAAGGCTTCGATCAGGCGTACTTCCTTTTGGCTGAGGACCAGGACATAGTATCCTGTCTGGGCGTGCAGGGCGCGCACCAGATCGCGGGTGGCAAAGCTCTGATCAATGACTACGCTGTTCTGCACAGCTATTGGCAGGCGGGCGTATTCCGCGATGTCTTCGTTGACAAAGAGGACAAGAGCTTCCAGATTGTGCTGATGATCAACGGTGTCAGCCAGTGTTTTGAGGCGCTCTATCAGCGACTGCAGTTCTTTTTTTTCGCCGTAGTTCTCCTCAAAGAGCCGGCTTTCTGCCTGTTGAATCAGTTGTTTCAAGGCTATGGGGTCCGCCAGATTGTCTGGCGCAGTTCGGTGCGTGTTCAGACTGATGGTAAGGCAGAGATCGGATTTCAAGTCCTTGAGCTTGCGGAGTAAAGCATTCATGATATTGGGGTTTGTCGCCTGAAAAGACAGGCTATATGTGAAAAAATGACCATCGGGACAATCAGTCCGGGTACCCAGCAGAAGGGCAAGTATACCAGGGACACATTGGGTTGATCGAATCCAAATTTTTGCCAGGGGAAGGGCGCCGAGAAAATGCCGTGAAAGACGGTAAAGCCCAACACCAACATGCCGACCACATTCCAAATCCTGATCAGGTTCTGAGACAGAATCTTTTTGTGGTAACCGTACCAGGCGACCGGAATGGCGGAAAGGCCGATGAGAATATCCATGTTTCGGCCTTCAAAGGTCATGATTTTTGGCATCAAACCATGTAAAAATAGTGAATAGAAGTATATTTCAACTATTATTCTGGAGCTGTGTATCCAGGTCAGTGCCCGGGGATCTGTTTGCCGGATGAAGGCCCTTCCGCGAGGAAGGAGTAGCAAGCCGGCAATCACTAAGAAGGGCGGGAGAATTAGAAACAGGAAGTTCGGGGGAAGGGCATCAGTTGGAAGGAAGAAACCGCCCGCAGCCAGAGAGCCGCTCAACCCGAGCCAGAAAAGCAGCGCCCATAACGCATAACGCGGCAGCCGGGCGGCTTTTTGAAACTGCCAGATGAGCACGATCACCAGAAACATGAAAAGTGCGCTCAGGCTTTCGGGATAGTGTTCTGGCAATGTGTTGGAATTGAGTCAGAAGATCTTTCCCCAAGGGGAGATGGTAAAACTAGGTCATGAACCCTATGTGACCCAGGTCACGGTTAAAGGCGCTGTCATAGCCTTAATTTGATAAAAGTTTTATCATGAAATCCAATGTAGGAACAGCCGATCGATTGGTTCGGTTTGGAGTAGCCATCATACTGGTCATGCTCTACGCCACGGGCTCTGTTGCAGGTACTTTGGCTTATGTCCTATTGGGCGTTGCCGCCATTCTATTGCTGACATCCCTGATTAAGTTATGCCCCCTTTACAGTCTTCTGGGTATAAACACTTGCCCGATGCGAAAAAGCGGGCCTTGAAGGACTAAAAGCGTTGCAGCAGCCTGATTCAAGGGTGAAACCTGACGAATAAGGCGTAATTTCGCGCGTCATTTGACGAGCTCTGGATCGAATGGGGGATGATTAGTGCATTCCGACGCCTTTCGACCTGTAACCCCCCGATTATGCTGCGCAACATCGCCATTATTGCCCACGTTGACCACGGCAAAACGACCTTGGTTGACCTCATGCTTCACGCCGGAAAGCTTTTCGGTGAGCACGAGACCCCTGGCGAACTGATCATGGACAGCAATGATCTGGAGCGCGAACGGGGCATTACCATCCTGGCCAAGAATGTTTCGGTTCGCTACAAAGGCCACAAGATCAATATCATTGACACTCCTGGTCACGCCGATTTTGGAGGCGAGGTAGAGCGGGTGCTGAACATGGCCGACGGGGTGCTGCTCCTGGTAGACGCCTTTGAGGGCCCCATGCCCCAGACCCGTTTTGTGCTGCAGAAAGCGCTTGAACTGGGTCTGAAGCCGATTGTGGTCATCAACAAGGTGGACAAGGAAAACTGCACTCCCGAAGAGAGCCTGGAAGCCGTGTTTGAGCTGATGTTCAACCTGGATGCGACCGAAGATCAGCTCAACTTCCCGGTGGTTTACGGCTCGGCCAAGAACGGCTGGATGAGCGGAGATTACAAGAAGCCAACCACGGACATTCACCATCTGATGGAGACCATCCTGGAGCATATTCCCGCTCCCAAGATCGAAGAGGGCAGCCTGCAATTGCTCATCACCTCTCTTGACTTCTCCAGCTTTTTGGGTCGAATTGCCATTGGCCGCATAGCCAGCGGCACGCTGAAGGCCGGTCAGATGGTAGCCCTGGTTCGCCGCGATGGAAGCATAGGACGCAGCCGGGTCAAGGAAGTTTACCTGTTTGAGGGCTTTGGCCGCGAAAAGGTTGAGAAGGTGGGCGCGGGAGAGATCTGTGCACTGGTCGGTCTGGAGGACTTTGAGATTGGCGATACGGTGGCTGATCCGGAGAATCCGGTGGCCCGCCGCCAGATCAAGATCGATGAGCCCACCATGAGCATGCGCTTCACGATCAACGATTCCCCTTTTTTCGGCAAGGAAGGCAAGTACGTGACCTCCCGTCACATCAAGGACAGGCTGGAGAAGGAACTGGAGCGCAACCTGGCGCTCAAACTGGAGGACACCGGATCAGCGGATTCCTGGCAGGTGTTTGGAAGGGGGGTGTTGCACCTCTCGGTGTTGATTGAAACTATGCGCCGCGAGGGGTATGAGTTGCAGATTGGCCAGCCTCAGGTGATCATCAAGGAGATTGACGGTAAGAAGCACGAACCGGTAGAGGAGTTGACCATAGACCTTCCCGAGACGGTTTCGGGTACCGCCATCAATGCCGTCACACAGCGCAAGGGCGAGATGCTGAGCATGGAGCTCAAAGGCGAGCGGGCTATCCTCAAGTTTCAGATTCCCTCGCGCGGCATCATTGGCCTGCGCAGTTATCTGATGACCGCCACTGCAGGAGAAGCGGTGATGTCCCATCGTTTCATTGAGTTTCAGCCGCACAAAGGCAGCATTCCCGAGCGCCAGAACGGCTCGCTGATCGCTTTGGAGACCGGCAAGAGCATTCCCTTCAGTTTGCACAACCTTCAGGATCGCGGCTTCTTCTTTATCGGGGCGAATGAGGACGTGTACGAGGGGCAGGTGATCGGACAAAACAACCGGGCAGATGACCTGGTGGTCAACGTGACCAAGACCAAGAAGCTCACCAACATGCGCGCTTCGGGCTCGGATGACAAGATGAAGATTGCGCCTCCCGTTCGCTTCAGTCTGGAAGAGGCCCTGGAGTACATTCAGGCCGATGAGTACGTTGAAGTGACTCCTGCCTCCATTCGCCTGAGAAAGATCTTTCTCAAGGAGAACGAGCGCAAGCGCAAGACCAAGTAAGCGATCAGGCCTGAAGGGTTACTAACCCTGTGTACAGGGCATAAGCCAGCAGGAGCAGACCGGCCTGCCAGCGTTGAAGGCGGTGTCGCTTTCCGATAAACATCATGGCAAAGACCGCCACTGTGCCCGCCAGCAAGAGCAGGAGTTCGCGGTCAAAACTGCGCTCGTAGGGCAGGGGAATGACCAAACCGGTCAACCCGAGTACAAACAGCAGGTTAAACAGGTTGGAGCCCACCACATTGCCCACCGCAATGTCGGCTTTGCCGCGCAGACCTGCTACTACGGAGGTCGCCAGCTCGGGCAGTGAGGTGCCCAAAGCCACTACGGTCAGGCCAATAATCCGCTCGGAAAGACCTAATTGGGCGGCAATGAAGACCGCCTGATCTACAACAAGGCGCCCGCCCAGTACCAGGAGGCCCAATCCGCCGAGCAACAAAAGCGGTTCGCGAAGCGGACGGGGCAGCACACTCAGCGCTCTGGTCAACCAGGCGGCCTGATCTGATTTTTCAGCTTCTATGGCTGCCGTTGCTGCCGTCGGCTCAATATTGTACTTCATCGAGCGCCAGGCGTAATACATAAACAAGGAAAAAAACAGCAGGCAAACGGCGGCATCGATGCGACTGAACACTGCCGGATCGCTGAAACCATCGTAGACCAGCACCCCGAGTAACAGGGCGGCAAATCCCGAAAAGGGTATCTCATACAGCACCGTTGGGCGCTGCACTGCGAGAGGAGTGATGAGCCCGGCTATGCCTAAGATGACAAAGAGGTTGATGTTGTTGCTTCCGATGACGTTGCCAAAGGCCAAACCGGTTCGACCTTCTAATGCGGCAAAGACGTTGACGATCAGCTCCGGTGCCGAAGTGCCCATGCTGACGATGGTCAGGCCAATGACGAGCTCAGACACTTTGTACCGGCGCGCGATTCCGGCAGCTCCGCCGACAAAGAATTCCGCTCCTGCGATCAGTGCGACCAGGCCCAGGGATAGGATAATCAGTGCGAGTATCATCGTGCCTTGCAAAGGAATGCAATTTTAAAGCGCTTCAAACGCTTGAGGGCATAGGTTGGGACGAAGTCAAAGGAATGTTGATTTTTCAGCGTCTGTGCTGTGGATCCAGCTTTGCCATTCCCCGCTTTTTATGCGCAACAGGCCGGGAAAATTGAGATCATGCGTCCTACCTTTGCGGGCATGTTGGGAAATAGCCGACCGCTGTTGAGCGGATTGTACAGCCTTTCGAGAATCGCCTGCCTTTCCATCTCAGGTCAATGGAGCAAGACGCTTTTTGCCGGGATGTTGATGGCGATTTTTATTGTGCAGGGTGCTGCGCAAGGGCAGGCATCTTTTCAGCAGCGCACCATTGATGTGGGCAATATCGGGGTTAACCTGACTACGGTGGGCACCATCGGCCGTCCCAATGTGCGCAATGACCCGTCAGGACCTCCTTCGATGGAGTACCCCATCAATTCGGGCATAGAGCACCTGTTTGAAGCGGGTCTGTGGATAGGGGCCCGGGTGGAGGAACAAACCTTAGTCAGTACGGTGGCCCGGGATGCTGCTTCAGGCTACAGTACCGGAGCTTCGGGATTTGAGTTTACCGCCGAAGTGGGCGCGAGCATTACCCAGCGATCCAGCCTGACCAATTCGGAGTTTTTCACCTTTGATGCGGTCTCGCATCAGGACATGGTCATCGATTTTTCGGACAAGAACGTGGTGGTACCGGGTACCTCCATCTTCATCTCTGGTCACGATCAACCTCTCGGGGCACAGGTAAAACTGGAGGCTTACGCCTGGAATTACTCATTTGCAGATTTTTTTGTTATATTAAATTATCGCATAACTAATGAAAGCCTGAGAACCTGGGACTCGGTTTACCTGGGCATGTGGTCTGATCTGGTGGTGCGCAATGTGAACGTAGCAACCGACTTTGGCTCCGCTTTTTTCAGCAAAGGGGGCTACGGTTATGAAGATTCCTGTCTGGCCAATTACGCGTTTGACAACGATGGTGATCCGGGTTTTTCGGATTCCTATGGAGCCATTCAGTTTCTGGGCATTGAATGGAGGGATTTATTTGTGCATCCCACCAACGCAGATGGGGTGATCGGTGCGGGATATCCCGAGCCCAAAGTGCACTCCAACTTCTGGATTTTCAATTCTACCGGTGCACCGCCCTACAACGCTCCGGCAGGGGATGTTCAGGCTTATGAGAAGATGCAGAGGGGTCTGAACTTCGCCGACCCGGATTTACCCGGATTTCTGGCAAGACCGAGCACAACCGGTGGCCTGACCAACCTCATTTCCGCCGGACCCCTTGAATCGGTGGAACCCGGTGAGAGTTTCAATGTGGTGTTTGCTCTGGTCAGCGCCAAGCAGTTATCTGCCCCGGGCACCACCGGCCTGGCCAAGGATACCCGCGAAGCCAGGCAGCAACTCATCGACCACCTGGGCTGGTCAAAGCGCACCTTCAACGGGGAAGACCTGAACGGCAATGGGATCCTGGATGAAGGGGAGGACCTGAACGGCAATGGAGTCCTGGATCGATACATCCTGCCGGAACCTCCTGCAACGCCCAAGGTCAAGATAGTCCCTACGGGCAACCGAATTGATGTTTACTGGGATGATCGCGCGGAGAGCTCCATAGATCCGATCTCTCAACGAGTGGATTTTGAAGGTTATCGCATTTACCGCAGCAATCCCGGGGACGATCTGAGTCTGGATCTGCTGGCGCAGTCCAAATTGGCCGCTCAATGGGACAAGCCGGGCAACTCGGTCGGTTTCAACAATGGTTTTGACGCCATCCGATTGGCTGAACCCGCTCGTTTTGAAGGAGATACCATAGATTACTGGTACCGATATTCTTTTGAGAATGTGTTGAATGGCTGGCAGTACATGATTATCGTCACCTCATTTGACGAAGGAGATGAAGTCCTGAGAATTGAGTCGCTGGAGTCATCCTTTGTCGAAAATGCCTTCCGCGTCTTTCCGGGTGTAGGCGCCCTTCCCTTTGAAGAGAGTGAGCTCGAATTAGGGGTTTATCCCAATCCATACAGTTTGAACGCCGCCTGGGATGGAACCACGGCCCGAACCCGAAAGATCATCTTCTACAATCTGCCCCCCCGATGCGAAATCCGGGTTTACACCCTGGGAGGTGATCTGGTCGCCTTGCTGGATCACAACTCCGACACCTATGACGGCTCAGATGCCGATTGGTTCAGAAACTTTGCCGGACAGGCCGATCGACGGATTTTCTCTGGTGGTGAGCATGCCTGGGATGTGCTGTCCGAAAGTCAGCAAACCATCACTCAAGGTCTTTACTTGTTCACGGTCAAGGACTTAGACAGTGGTGAAGTCAGACAGAGCAAGTTCGCTGTGCTGCGGTGATGACCATCAGGCCTGCTCTGCGACCTGAGTTATGATGTTTTTTTTTACTTTAGTGGGACATCCTTAACAATAATTTAATATTCCGCTGCCCAGGGAGAACTACCTTTGCAGCCGGAATTGCTGCTCGTTTTGAGCCCGGCTCAAATCTTTGCCGCTTACGAACAATCTTCACGGACACCTCATGAACAAGCTTACCCTATTCTTACTCTCAGCGTTTTGCGCGCTCTCAGTGCAGGCGCAGTTTCCGCTCATTGACATCTTTGACATTCAATACGTCGATCCAGTAGATCTGGCATCTGGCAACGACTTGAGCAATTTTCAGGGGGATACCCTGCTGATCGAAGGCGTAGTGTCTTTTGACCCCTGCGATTACGGATTGAGCACCAACCGCAAAGGAACATGGGTGCAGACCAATCCGGGAGCGCCCTTTTCCGGTGTTGAAGTGTTGATTGATGCGGCGGCAATTGGCTATAGTGGTACCCTGCAGGATCTCAATGACGATGTGCTTTTCCTCGACAATTTCCAGGTCGGAAACACAGTTCGCTTTACGGGCATTGTCAGCGATTTCTCCGGCAATACACAGATCCAAATCCTTCCAATTCCCTCGACCATTGAGGCTTTGGGCACCAAGCCAGCTCCTTTGGTCATCACCATCGACAGCCTGATGGTTGGCATCACCCAGAACAAAGTTTCCGGAGAGAAGTATGAGGGAACTTATGTCGAAATTCAGAACGTCTTTGTGGCCAATGTCATACCTGGTGGCACAGGTCGTTTTCAGTGGGATGTGACGGATGGGGCCGGTAATTTCCTGGCCATCCGCGATGCCAGCGGTCATTTCCGCAATGATGTACTGGATACCCATTGCCCCGATTGGATTGACGGAACACCGGGTGTTTCCAACACACCGCTGACCTATGCACCTCCGGCTGACGGTGCCAGTCTTTCCTTCATTCGAGGCACCATCACCGAAAGCTTTGGAGAGTATTTCATCGCACCCCATGACTTGAGTGATGTGGGTCCCACAACCAGTTCGCCCCCGATTGTCAGCGGAATTACCCGGAATCCTGTTGTTCCCACTTCTACGGACGATGTCACCATCTCGGCAACCATCATCGATGCGGACGGAACGGTGAATTCAGCCGAGCTGTTTTACGCCTTTGGTTTGGCTACCCCCACCTTCACTTCTGTGTCCATGACCAATACCAGCGGTGACATCTGGTCGGCTACCGTCCCAGGACCGGGCATTGACTCTTCCTATGTCAAGTTCTACATCCGCGCGGTGGACAATGACGCTAATGTCACCAACTTCCCGGATGACATGGCCACCAATTCCAACTACATTGTGTACGACGATGGCATCAACTCCATTGCCCGTATTCAGAAGAACGAAGATGGATTTAACTCCATCTGGGCGGGACAAACCCTCCCGGTCATGGATGTGCCCGCTACCGTAACCGCTGGTCAGCAAACCTATGATCTCGGTACTCTTGCAGTTCAGGATGGTACCCAGCCCTGGAGCGGGATTTTCATTCGCTCTTCTCCCGGCATCGATGCCCTGTTCCGCGGTGATCGCATTCGCATCACCTCTGGTTCAGTGGTTGAGGTCTTTGGCGTAACCTTCCTGGAGAACATCACCTTTGAGCTGCTCTCCAGTGGCAACCCCCTGCCCACACCCATCACCGGTCTTGATCCCGAACTTCTGGGCGCCAACATATTCCTCGAAGCTGAGCCCTATGAGGGTATGATGTTGCGCTTCAATGATGCCATCATCACCAGCCTCAACCCGGATGCTCCCGGAGGTCCTTTTGGGGAATGGAAATTCAATGTCGGCAGTTCCGTGCCCAATAGCGGATTGCGCTGTGACGACCTTTCCACTGATATTCCCTTTGAGTTTGCCACCGACAGCCTTACGCTGGGTGAAACCGTAGCTTTTATTCAGGGACCGCTTTTCTTCAGCTTCAGCAACTACAAGCTCATTCCCCGCAACCGGGCAGATATTGGAGGTTATTCCACCAGTTACCCCAATGCGATTGTGAGTTTCCGCTTTGACGGGTTGGTTCCCTCGGTCAATGCCGTTATTGATCAGAGCACCAGCACCATCACTGCCACGGTGCCTTTTAGCGCTGACCTGAGCAGTCTGGTTCCCACCGTAGAGATAACAGGACAAAGCGTCAGCCCTTCCAGCGGTGTGGCTCAGGACTTTAGCAGTCCAGTGACCTACTCGGTTGCCGCACCCATCAGCGGAGATTTGCGTCCCTACACCGTGACCATCACTCAGGCCCCCAATGGCCTGGAGGATTTCAGCGGTCTGCGGGAGTTCAATATCTTCCCCAATCCAACAGAAGCTCAAGCTTCAGTTCGATTGGATCTGGCCGCTGCAGAGCGGCTGACTTTGCAGATCAGCGATGTCACCGGACGAGTGCTGGAAAGCCGAACCCATGAGCTGGGTGCAGGCCCGCAAATCCTGCCGATTGACCTGGGTAGTTTCGCTCCCGGTATCTACTCCGTTACCTTGCGCTCTGCATCGGGTTTGGCTACCCGCCGTCTGAGCAAGGTTCAGTAATACCCAGGGCCGTTCAAATTGCCCATTGATAACGTCACTTTAGAGGGCTGAGCGTCGGACGCTCGGCCCTTTTTCTGTATCCGCAATATTGAAATTTATAAATAAAATTTCGTAAATAATTTATAATAGTAATTTTATGAATTAAAAACATCTTAAATTATACTGGCATTTTCTCTTTCAACTAGATAAGCATCAGTGTTTTTTGCTATTGGTTTAGTCACATTACTGCGCCTAACGTCCTGCAATTCAATCACATGGGTTCCATATTGCCCATGTCACCTATGGAATCAGCGCTTAACCTACTCTCTTTCACGGCTGGATGTTTGCCTTGCTCAGGACAAGACGGGCCATGCATCTGCGTCTCACAATCCTTTTCACTCGGTTATGTACATTTCAACAAGACCGCTTTCTGCGGCCATGCTGATTTTTTGCTCACTTTTCACGCAAAAGCTTCACGCACAATGCGCTGACATCTACTCGGTCTGGAACGG
This sequence comes from Chitinophagales bacterium, assembly GCA_041751015.1. Lineage (GTDB taxonomy): Bacteria > Bacteroidota > Bacteroidia > Chitinophagales > BACL12 > WGOA01. The sequence continues at coordinate 17,687 of JBGSYF010000009.1, read as the reverse complement.
GGTAGGGGTTTATACCATCACCGCCCGGGTGGACTCAAGTTGCACCTGGGAAAAGAGTATGGAAAGTTATGTGACCGGGGATGCCCTGTCCTTTGCTGCCTTGACCGGCAATACCTACCGGTTTTCGGTTTGTGGCGGGGCAGCCGGTGCAGATACGGAGATCAACATCTACCGACAGGCTACGGGCTTCCCCAATGTCGGCTACGTGGATGACGGTTGCGGCGTACCCAACGGCGAATCGGTCATCAACTGGACCCCACCGGCCAATGCGAGCTACTATATCGTGGTCAGTTTAAAAGGCTGCATAAACACCTCTGTACCGATATCGCTCACGGTGCGCAGAACACGGGTAGCCAATGACATCTGTGAAACGGCTACAACGGCCAACAGCGGTACCAACGCCTTTAACACCGCCAACTCTTGCGGATACAGCCCGGTTTCCTGCGAAGTTTCCAATCGCGATGTTTGGTTTGCCTATACCCCGGCAGATGGTGGAATGACCTCCTTTTCAACCTGCGGAGCTAGCTTCGATACCCATCTTTCGCTGTGGACGGATTGCAATGGGGTGGAATTGGCCTGTAATGACGATGCGGTCATCGGCCCCTGTGCCTCTACAACGCGATCTTACTTTGAATACCCGGTCGTTGCAGGTACGACCTACTACGTCAGAGTAGGGGGATACAACAATGCCACAGGATCCGGCAACCTGACCATTACACCACCGCCCCCCGGCTCCGAACCCGGAGAGGATTGCTCCAATCCCTTTCTGGGCTCAGCCTGCAACCAGGCCTACCTGAATCAGACCACGATAGGATTGGGCAATGACCAAAGCAACCGAACCTGCGGCTCCGGCTCTTACCCGGGTGAGGATGCCTACTATCTGTTTTCCACATCGGACGGATTGGCCAACCGTTTGAGGGTCACTCTAAAGAACGTGAGCGATGCCAATGACGGAACCGTTGAGGTCATTCTGATGTCCGGCACCTGCAACGCACCGTCCTGCACCAATGAAGTGAGCTTTGACATCAGCAGCGGCACCTTTCCAGGTGGTCTGGACTACTACGATTTCATCATCACACCCCTGGCCTCCGCAGGGACTTATTACGTGGTCATTGACTCGCGCAACGACGGCATAGATGCCTACGACTTGTATCTGGATTGTTACCGCAGCAACACCAGTCCGGGGACAGCCTGTTCGGTGGACGATGTCAACAACGACGGTATCGTCACCACATGGAATGGCGAAGCCGCTCCCCCCACCGTTGGCGTTGGACAGCGGCGCAGCATCTGCCACGAAGTTTGGGTCAACGGGAACAACTTCCGCGGCCTGAATGCCGTGAGGCTGCAGGTGAGCGAATGCCTCGGATCCATTTCGGACTTCAGTTCAGACGGCTCGGACAATGCGTTTTACGGCACAGGCAACTGGGTTGTGGACTCCGTGGTGGGTCAAACTGTTTATTGGAATTTCTACGGAGGAGTCAGCCGTTGTGCGCCCGGAGAGATTGACGTGGCCATAGACATCAGCACAGACAACTGGGGCAGTGAACTGTACTGGGAACTGGTACCCGACGGCGAGCCCTGCGGTTCTTCCTCCGCGATATTTGTCGGAGGCAACACCGCCAACCTAGACTGCGCCAGCGGTGGTTTGGGCATCACGCCTCCCGGAGGCTACCCCAACAACACCACCATATCCGAAGGATTTTGGTGCGTCAGCCCGGGCAACTATGACATTCAGTATGTAGACAGTTACGGCGACGGAGGAGCGACCTTCCAGGTATACATCAATCAAATCGCCAGCTCCAGTTTTACTCCTCCATTGACCACCTCAACGGCGACTTTTTCGTTCTCTGCAAGCGAACAAGCCATCCCCCGCTCGGCGGACATCACCGGTGCCGCATCTAGCTATTCATGTAATAGTTATACTTTCTGTTATGATGCAACTGTGCTGGCCGAAGGGCTGCCCTGTTTTTACAACGACAGCATCCGCGACATCATCACCCTGTATGACAATGGAGCACCAGTGGCCGGACAGAGCAACATGAGCTCCTGGTATACCCGCATGAATGGAGGGGACGCCACCGTCCTTCCCATTGATCTGCTCAGTTTTGAGGCCCGGCTCCAGGAGCCCGGTGTGGGCTTGTATTGGAAAACCGCTACCGAGTTAGAAACAGAGTGGTTTGCCCTGGAACGCCTTGAATCCGAAGATCAGCTTTGGCAACCCATAGCCTTGCTCAGAGCCGCGGGAAACTCCAGTACCCCAGTGACATACTTTCACCACGATCGAAGTGCTGGCGCGGGATCGGTCTATTACCGACTCAAAGCCATCGACATGGATGGCAGCTACTCCCTGCACGGTCCGGTACATGTGCGGGTACCCGCAACCCCTTTGAAAGAGGTTCATATCTGGCCCAACCCCGCCACTCATTTCGCCCAGATCCGCTTCGACTCAGAATCTCAGCGCAGCCAGCACTGGAGCCTGAACACGCTGACCGGTACTCCAATCCTGCAGGGCCAGTTTTCAGCGGGCGAAGGGCAGCAGAATCCTATCATAGATCTGAATGGAATCCCCGGAGGAATGTACCTCTTCGATATGGTGGGTTTCAAGCCGACCCGTCTCATGGTAGAGTAAAAATTCAGGCATTTCAGCCTTCAACGCGCCGGCCCGGGTCACAATCGGGCCGGCGCACTTTGTTTAATCCATGCCCTGTATGTCGAAAGGCTAACAAACAGGCCCCACCTGACATGATGCATAGCGATTCGCCGTCATACCATAAGGCTGATTATGGCCGTCACTTTAGACGGTTTGCATTAATGCAGGCATAGCTGCTCTGCGCTACTTTGCCGGAGTACTTAGGGTTGACACGGCGGTCGTTAATATCCCTCCCTGATATGTTTTGGGAACAGGAAGAAACACCGCGCTTTGCGGTCCTTTTTTATATATATAAAGTATGGCGGGAGGACACCGCTGATGGCAACCAGGAGTAGGAAGTCGTCCGGATCACCAGGTGGTCCGGGCGCTTCCGTTTTATGGGGAACCTGTTTCCTGCTTTAGGCTCTTTATTGCTTCAGCCTGGCGAGCGCCTCGACAATGCATCGCTGCATAGACTCCTCGCGGTCCGCCTCGGCATCCGCTTCCTCCAGATCCTGCCCTGTCATGCGCTGGTACAATTCGCGGTAGCGCTCCGAAACCGACTGGACAAATTGATCCGACATCTCTGGCACGCGCTGCCCTTCCAGACCTTGAAATCCTCCTGCAATAAGCCACTCGCGCACAAACTCTTTGCTGAGCTGGGGTTGAGCTTCGCCTTTGCGCTGCCTTTCGTCATACTGATCTAAATAAAAATAACGCGATGAGTCCGGGGTGTGAATCTCATCGATGAGCATCACAACACCTTCGCCGTCCAAACCAAATTCGTACTTGGTATCCACCAGGATCAGGCCCTGTTGAGCCGCCATCTGAGTGCCCCTGGCAAACAGGGCCCGGGTATAGCGCTCCATCTGTTCATAATGCGTTTCGGTAACCAGAGCAGTGCGCAGAATTTCCTCTCGGCTGATGTCCAGATCATGACCTTCTTCGGCCTTGCTGGCCGGGGTGATGATGGGTTGGGGAAAGGCGTCGTGCTCCCTCATGCCCTCCGGCAGAGGCACCCCGCAGAGCATGCGCTTCCCGGCGCGGTATTCCCTCCAGGCATGCCCGGTCAGATAGGCGCGTATCACCATCTCGATCTTGATCGGTTGGAGCTTGCGTCCAATGCTCACGCGCGGATGAGGTTGAGCCAGCAACCAGTTGGGCGCAATGTCCCGGGTTCGCTCCAAAAAAAATGCGGCCAATTGGTTGAGCACCATGCCTTTCCCCGGAATGGGTCGGGGCAAGACCACATCAAAGGCGGAGATGCGGTCCGTGGCCACCACCACCAGGATATCATCCCCGATGGTGTAAACATCCCTCACCTTTCCCCGGTAAAAAGCGCTCTGATCAGGTAGCTTGAGCCGGCTCTCAAACAAGGCATGTGCGTGCACCGATCCCGAATGCTGCCCGTTACTCATGCTGCAGGGGATTCTTCTGGCTTGAAGCCCCTTCGTAGGCCTTGATGATCTCTTTGACCAGGCGGTGTCTGACCACATCCTCTTCGCCCAAAAACACCGTGGCTATGCCCTCAATGTTCTTGAGCAACTGTATGGAAGGGTAGAGTCCGCTGTGCTGGTTGCCCGGCAGGTCTATCTGGGTCAGGTCTCCGGTGATGATGGCCTTGGCCGAAGGGCCAATTCGGGTCAAAAACATCTTGAGCTGGGAATTGGTGGCGTTCTGAGCTTCGTCCAGAATGATGAAGGCTTTGTCCAGGGTGCGGCCGCGCATAAAAGCCAGCGGGGCGATCTCAATGACGCGGTTGGCCATGTAGTAGTTGAGCTTGGACACGGGCAGCATGTCGTCCAGTGCATCGTAGAGGGGGCGTAGATAAGGATCGATCTTCTCTTTGAGGTCTCCGGGCAGAAAGCCCAGGCTCTCTCCGGCCTCGACGGCCGGCCGGGTGAGGACAATGCGCTTGACTTCTTTGTTTTTCAGCGCCCGAACGGCCAGAGCGACCGCCGTATAGGTCTTGCCGGTTCCGGCAGGTCCTATGGCAAAGATGATGTCATTGAGGTCAGACAGCTCCACCATCCTGCGCTGGTTGACCGTCCTCGCCTTTACAAAATTGCCGCTCGGTCCGTGCACAATCACGTCCTCCCGACCCTCCTGGCTGACACTTTGTATGGATTCAAGTCCCTGCATGATGCGCTCCAGTTGGGGTTCGAGAATCTGTCCGTAGCGTTCAATGTGCTCGACAACCTGCTGAACCCTCTCTTCAAACTCCTTCAGATCATCCTCGCTGCCGGAGACTTTGAGTTTGTTGCCGCGCGCCGCGATGTTCAGTTGACTGAATCGCTTCTTGATGATCGCCAGCTTGGAATTGTTGGGGCCGTAGAAGTCAATCGGCCGGATAACGTCAAGTTGTATAGTCAGTTCGCTCAATCGACGTGCTTTGTATGGATAAACTATAGAGTGATAATTTGGCCGGGGCTCAAATCAGGCCCTAATTTAGGCCCCGGGATGGAGTTTTTTCCCGCATTTTTTGCCCATATTAAGCTCAGTTATGCACAACGCATGGGCATCGCACGCCGACCGCTGATATGGCGCTCATTACCCTGACTTCTGATCTCGGCACCCGGGATCCTTATCTGGCAACGGTTAAAGGCCGCTTGTACCGGCATTCGCCAGACCTGGTTCTGGTGGATGTCACCCATCATGTGCGCCCAAATGAGATGCCCATGGCGGCCTGGGCTCTGCGTCAGGCCTATCCCGCTTTCGCTCCGGACAGCATCCACTGGGTCGGAGTGGATTCTCAATACGTGAAGAATCAGCGCGATCTGGTGGTCTATCACCACGGTCAGTACTTTGTGGGGCCGGACGACGGCCTATTCGCTCTGCTCTTTGACGAGTATCCGGAATTCATCTTTGCCATACAACAAGGTATCGGTTCCAGCATGGGTTTGGGCGGAATCTATGCCGATACCGTTCTGGCGGCTGCCCATCTGGCCAGGGGAGGGGAGATACTGGACATTGCCGAGCAGGTCAAGGGCATCGCCGAATTGAATAGCATACGCCCGCACCAGGGTTCGGACTTCATTCGGGGAACCGTCATCTGGGTGGACCATTTTGGCAACCTGATGCTGAACATTCACCGCGATATGATGGAACAGGTGGGCCGCGGAAGACCCATGCGCATTCGTTTTCGGGCCCGCTATCAGGTAGAGCGAATCCGCGAGCGCTACAGCGATGTCCCCGCCGGGGATGTGCTGGCCCGTTACAATTCCGGAGGATATCTGGAGATTGCCATCAATCGCGGCAATGCCAGAGATATGTTTAACCTCAAACTTCACGATCTGGTGCAGGTGCAGTTTGAAGAATGAAAGGCGCATTATGATTACCCGTCTGGTGAAGTTGACCCTGCTCCCCGAGCGGACCTTAGAGTTTGAACAGTTCTTCGCGCGCGAAGCCGCTGACATCGGCACCTGGCCGGGTTGCCAAGGGGTGAAGGCCTTTCGCGACAGCGAAGACAGCGGCATCTACTTCACCCAAAGCCTCTGGGAGAGTGCCCAAGCGCTCGAAGCCTATCGGCAATCAGACTTTTTCAGGTCGAATTGGCAGGTGGTCAAAGCCTGGTTTGCCGCACCGGCACAGGCCTGGAGTACCTATGCCCTTCCCCTGGAACCATTTGACCCGCGGCAGAGCAGCAGCCCTGCGGGAACGCAAAGCTGAGCGCTGACCGGTATCTTCGCGAAAAAGGAACGCATGCCGGATTTAGTACTGCCCAATTACCGCATTCATATCGCCGGGCAGAAGCAACTCATCGAACAGCTCAATACTTACCTGAGCGGGAAGACCTGGTCCCGAGTGGCGGTGCTGGTGGATGAGAACACCACAGAGTATTGCTGGCCTCTGCTCGAAGAGGCCCAGTGGCCAGAGCATACCGAGCGCCTGGAGATTGCCTGCGGAGAGGAGTTCAAGACCATAGGCACCTGTGAAGGAATCTGGGAGGCCTTTGTGGATCTTGGACTTGACCGGCACAGCCTTCTGGTCAATCTCGGTGGAGGGGTCATCGGGGACATGGGCGGATTTGCCGCTTCAACCTACATGCGGGGCTTTCGTTTTCTGAACATTCCCACGACGCTTTTGGCGCAGGTAGATGCATCGGTAGGCGGAAAGTTAGGCGTGGATTTCAACAGCCTCAAGAACATGATTGGGTTGTTTGCCGATCCCCTTGCGGTGTTGATCAGCCCCGATTTTCTAAGCACCTTACCCGCCGAACAGATGCGCTCCGGCTATGCCGAAGTGATCAAGCACGCGTTGATCCGCGATCGGGAAGGCTGGAATTTGCTGGCCGATGTCATGCCCGAGGAAGATCAGGACTGGGCGCGTATCATCGAGCGAAGTGTTTCCATAAAGAAAGCTATTGTAGAGGCGGATCCCCAGGAAAAGGGTCTGAGGAAGATTCTCAATTTCGGCCATACCATTGGCCATGCTGTGGAGAGCCTTCAATTGGAAAGCCCAATGCCCCTGTTGCACGGGGAGGCCATAGCCATAGGTATGTTAGCTGAAAGCTGGCTGTCCACTGCCCTGTCTGGGCTGCCTGTTGCTGAGCGCGATGAAATAGCCCGACTAGTCAGTCGGGTATTCCCCCATTTCAGTCTCAGCGAGGTGAGTGTGGAAGGTCTGCTGGATCTGATGAGCCTGGACAAAAAGAATATGGGCGCACAGATGCGTTTCAGTCTTCTTTCCTCCATTGGAGAGTGTCAACCCGATGTGGACATCAGCGAAGAAGTGCTGCGCGAAATGCTCCCCGAAGCGCTGGCTTACTATGAAGAAATATATTCATAGTTAATATATGATTAACACAACATAAGTTATGTTATGTTTTTAAAGTTACGCAGGAGCCAAGCCATTGCTGAAAGGATGATTCGGTCCTCCATTGAGTTGGAAGGATCCAAGAGCATCTCCAACCGGGCCTTGTTGATCACGGCCATGGCATCCGGGACCGCGAACATTCAGGCGCATTTACCCGAGAATCTATCTCCATCAGAGGACAGCAGGACATTGCTCAGGCTCCTCCAATCCCAGGACAGCATCCTTGATGCGGGAGCCGCGGGAACCACCTATCGCTTTCTGTGTGCCTGGCTTTCGATACAGGAGGGTACGCAAAAACTGACCGGTTCTGCCCGCATGCTTCAGCGCCCGATCCGCATCTTAGTCAACGCACTGCGCGAACTGGGAGCACAGATCAGCTATCTTGGAGAAGAGGGCTTTCCCCCGCTGCAGATCAGCGGCAATACCCTGCAGGGCGGGCGCATTCACATCGCGGCCAACGTCAGCAGTCAATACATCAGCGCCCTGTTGATGATCGGTCCGGCCCTCAAAGAAGGTCTGGAACTGGAGCTGATCGGCCAGGTCGGTTCCCGACCCTATATCGGGATGACCCTAAGAATCATGGAGCACTTCGGCATAAGCACTTCATGGAAGGACAACATCATATATGTACCGCATGGCTCTTATCACATCAAGCCCTTTCGGGTCGAAGGGGATTGGAGCGCGGCCTCCTATTACTACAGCATCATGGCCCTCGCCGCTCCGGGCAGCCGGTTGTCTGTCAGCTACCTGAGCCGCGAGAGCACTCAAGGGGATGCAGTACTGCCCCGGATCTATGCTCAGCTCGGAGTGGATACCCAATTCAGCGATCGGGGCATTGTCCTGAGGCGCAGCCAGACTGATTTACAGAATCATCTGGAATGGGATTTCAGCGATTGCCCGGACCTGGCTCAAACCATAGTAGTGACTTGCGCCGCGCTGGGCATCAGCGCGCGCTTCAGCGGTCTGGAGAGTCTGCACATCAAGGAAACCGATCGCACTGCGGCGCTGGCCGAAGAGCTTCGGCCCTTTGGAGTGGACTTTCGCGAGGAAGTGCACGGCACCTGGACTCTGCAGGGAAGATTGAACAAACAACACCAGGCCCTTCGCCCGATAAAGACCTATGAAGATCACCGCATGGCGATGGCCTTTGCACCCCTGGCCATGCTGCTGAATGAATTGTATATAGAGGATCCAGAGGTGGTCAGAAAGTCCTATCCCGGATTCTGGACGGATCTGGAGCGGCTTGGATTTCTTACCGAGAAAGTAGCCGACCCGGCGCAATCATAGTGATTGAAGGAGATTCACTTGACATCATTGCCCGATGGAAGCGGGAATTGCCGAGGCAAAAGGCATTGCGGCACAAGCGCGTGGCCGCACTCAAGCGCTACAAAGCCCGCGAACTTGATCAACGGGCCGCCGAGTTGCACCGAGAGACGTTCGGGCAGCTCAGTTGCCTGGACTGTGCGAACTGCTGCAAGAGCATTCCGCCCATCGTCAACCGCACCGATGCCCAGCGCCTGGCCCGACATCTGAGCATGAGCGAAGCCGAGTTTTACGCCCGCTACCTCCGCGAAGACGAGGATGGAGACACCGTAATCAACAGCTCGCCCTGCCCTTTTCTGGAATCCGACCATCGCTGCCGGGTGTACGATCAGCGGCCGCGGGCCTGCCGCGCCTTCCCGCATACCGACAGCGAGTTCCATCGCCACATGGACCTGCATTTGCGCAATACCGCCTACTGTCCGGCGGTGCATCGGGTGTTGGAAAGGCTTTGCGGTGTTTAGCGAAGGGGGCAGGCCTCAGCATCAGGGCTCTTCGCCTTCGGGAGCGGAGGCGTCGGCGTCCGGCAACAATGGGGGAACTGGCTCTGGTTCGGGCTCCAGCTCCTGCGCAGATTCAGGCTGCGGCGCAGGCTTCGGCTCCAGCTCTGGCGCAGGCTCCTGCTCCAGCCCTGGCTCCAGCCCCTCTTCCCCCTCCTCCGCGGCGACCAGCACCTCCGGCAAGCGCTCCAGATCGCGGCTTGAGGATGGACGCTCCGCCTTACGCCAGCTAAAGCCCTCCAGCTTGAGAGCGGCGTAGTTGGTGGTGTTCAGATCCATGAACTGAGCATCGGTTTTTTCCAGGAAGGTGATGCGGCTCGGTTGCCGCTCCGTCAGACGTATGACCATGTTGCTGCACAGGGCCTTGTTGACCCCTAAGTAGCCCTTCTGTTCATCTTCGGCGTAGTAGATGCTCTCTCCATTGCCCTGCACATCCAGCCTGACCAACTCGGAAGCCATGAAATGCCCGGTGATCAACCTGCCCTTGATCTGATTGTAGATCAGCGTATCGGGCTGGCTGGAGATGAAAGCGCTGCGCATCAACCTGACCTGGTGGATGAGCTCCTCCTGAATCAGAATCAGGATGGTGTCGGCGCTGAACTGGGTCTGGTCTGACCACATCACCGGATCGCGGTAAAGACTGATGGTGGAGTCGGCGTCCTTCCAGGTCATGGAATCGCAGATGGCCTGCATATCCGACTTGTAGATACGCACGGCTCCAAAAGCAAAGATCTCCCGCCGATTCAGACTGTCGCTAAGACTGCGAATGATGTCTGCGCCGATGTGGATAGAATCGCCAGACATCAGATAGGAAAGCTTGCTGCGTCCCGTAGCCAGCATACTCCCCAGATTTTCGTCGTACTCGCCGTATTGACTGAACTGGATCAAGTCCTGTTCGGTATCGGTAAACCACACATCGCCCCAAGCCCGGCCAAAACCAATGGGACGCTGATAGACAATGCTGTCGGCTTCAATGCGCTGTGGAGGGCCGTCCAGCACTGCGCGCCCGGTGAAGATGCCCAACTCTTCGACCCCGTCATACTGCCCCGAGCGACAGAAGATGGTATTGTTGTCGTGGATGATGCGCGTAGGGCCGTGAAACACGGCCAGATCGGAGTCGGTGCGATATTCCAGGGTATCGGCGTACAAGCTGTACTCCGGGTGATGCAGCTCCACCGAATCGCGGAAATACGCCGTTTGTGAGTAGGAATAGTAGTAGCCAAAAGTGCTGGTGAGCACGCTGCCCTGGTTGTCCAGCCGGCCTCCCTGGCTGTATTGGCCGATTCTGCTGCGCAGATTGTAGTTCAATTCCGGGGTACTCAACAACATGCTGCGATCCTTGAGGAACACATTGCCCATCAAACGCAGCAAACGGGAATCGCCGTTGAAGTAGAGCGAATCGCTCCAGACCTCTACCGTATCTGCCTGATTAATATAAACATTTCCATAAGCCCTAACGTCGTTGCGCTGCGGAAAGAAGAGCGCTGAATCGCAGTGCAGGGTCATGGATTCCTGCCTGAGCACGACCTGTCCGGTCAGCAATCTCGCCGGCTCGGTTCCCACCCGAAAACCCTCCAGGGCATCGGCCTGCACGATCTCGATCTGCCGCTGCGGACCCTCTGCAGCGCTGCTGTCGCGATCAGCCCCCATTCCACCCGCGCTGACCTGAGCCAGCGCCACAGGGCTCATCAGAAGCAAAAGCCCCAAAGCCCCGCAACAGCTCAAGGTCCTTTTTCGGTTCGAAGGGGTTATGCTCACGAAGCGAAGTTCGTCAAATAGACGAGGGGGCGCACCCGCAAGGGCCATCAGGGACCCTCAGCGGCTTTCTTCCGGTCACCGCCTCCAATTCTGAGCAAGGTCACATAACGGCCGGGATTCTCCTGGATGTCCTTCAGCAGAATATCGAGCTGCTCAGAGCTGTTGCGCAGATTGTTGTACAGGGCCTGGTCTCGGATGAGCATACCCAGGGTGCCGTCACCGTTTTCAATAGTCTGGGCGATGTTGTTCAGAGAGATGATGGCCTTTCGGGCTTCGGCCACGGTCTGGGTGAACTCCGCAGCGGCCAGGCTATCGGTTATGCTCTCCAGGTTGCCCAGCACCGCGTCGATCTTGCCCTGATTGTCCGCCAGGGTTCCCGTGAGTACTTCAATGTTGTCAAATATATTTCCTACCGTACCCGCCTGCTGAGTGATCATCTGATCAACCTGCAAGCTTATGTTGCGGAAATTGTCCAGAGATGCGGTTATGGAATTCACGCTGCTTTCCACATCTGTGCCCAGTTGATCGGAGAACAGACTCGAAACCAGGGTAACAGCCGTGTCGATCTGGGCAATCAGACTTTGGAACTTCTCGGTGATGGGTTTGAGCTCTTCCCGAATTTCCTCCTGAATACCCACTTGTATCGTTCCCCTGAGCGTATCCCCCGAAATGGCCACTGCGGAACTCTTGCCGATGATCAGGTCCAACTGCTTAGCTCCCAACAGGTCCGAAGAGCTGATCATGACCCGGCTATCGGCGGGTATGAGGAACTTTTCGGTGATGGTGAAACGGGCCAGGATGGTATAGTCGTCCCTCAGGCTGAGTTCTTTGACCCTTCCCACCATCAAATCATTGACCTTGATGGGATCGGACTCCTGCAAACCGGGAACGCGGTCGTAGATCGCGTAGAAGGTGCGCCCTTTTTCAAAGGTTCGGTTGCCTTTGAGGAAGTCAAAGCCCAATGCGAGGGCTGCAATAGAGACAACGGCCAGTATGCCGACTTTTGATTCTGTAGAGATGGCCATAAAAGTTCCGGGGAAAACAACCGGATTTACATGAGAAATCAGACCGAAACGGCGGGGGAAAAGGCCGAAAGGAGACTGAGTTCCCGATTCTAGTTACCGAAGCTAAAATACACATACGGACAACAGCACGGCCAGGTTCGGGTAAATGACCTGATTCCATGTTCAAAGCCATTTATACGGGGGAATGCTCTGTTGCTCAGCGCGATGGTAGGGTCAGAACACGCGCAATGCCGGTCATTTTTCGGCCAGAGTGGCCAGGGGCAATGTCACGACAAAGGCATCAGGGAAGCCCGAATTGCGCAATTGGGCCTTCATGGCGGCGGCTTCCTCGGTGCTGCTGAACTCGCCCACGGCATATTTGTAGAGCTCCCCGATCTGGGTATAATAGACCGGTTCTCCGTTCAGAGATTTGAACATGGGGTCGGAGGAGGGGAGTTTGCGGCGGGAGGCGTAGATCTGAACCCGGTAGATCTGTCCGGCACTGTCCAGTTTGATGTCCGGTTTATTCTCCGCTGCATTGGCTGGCGCCTCTGATGCGACAAGCGCGGGCTTCGGCTCTTCTTTTGCAGTGGCAGCCGGCTCGGACTTGGGTTCGGGCTTGGTCTCAGGTTTGGTTTGCGCGGCCGGGCTGGGCTTGGGTTCTGGCTTTGCGGCGGCAACCGGCTCGGGCTCCGGCTTGGCTTCCGGCTTGGCTTCCGGCTTGGACTGCGCGGCCGGGGGCTGCTTCTTCTCTAATGCAGAGGCGGGCAGCTCAGCGGCTGGCGCTCCCTCGGATGTCTTAGGGGCGATGGCCACCTGTTGATTCACTTTGCTCTCGGTGTGCACTTTGTAGTCCCGAAAAGCCCTGAACAGGGCAGAAGCCATCAGATCCTTGCCCTTTTCAGAAGCCAGAAACTCCTCTTCGTTCAGATTGGTCAAAAACCCTGTTTCCACCAAAACGGCCGGCATTTTGGTCATGTACAACACCAGGAAGCCCGCCTGCTTCACGCCGCGGCTCTTGCGCCCGACCCGTTCGGCAAACTGCTTTTCAATTCTGCCTGCCAGCTCTATGCTCTGCTCCAGAAAGGCACTCTGGTACAAGCTGAAAATGATGTGCGCATTGGGGGTATTGGGGTCAAAACCGTCGTAGTGGTGGTTGTAGTCGTCTTCGAGCAGGATGACCTCATTCTCCCGCTTGGCCACACCCAGATTGGCATCATTGCGGTGCAGACCCATCACATACGTTTCGGTGCCAAAAGGCGTTTTGTTTGGATTGGCGTTGCAATGAATGGAAATGAATACGTCGGCATTGGCCCGGTTGGCGATATTGGCCCGCTCGTGCAACTCCACAAAGACATCCGTCTTTCGGGTGTAGATCACCTCAACATCCTCCAAATGTTTTTCGATGTAAGCACCCAGTTTGAGTGCAATATCCAGCGCGACATGCTTTTCCTTGCTCTTGCTGCCCGAACAACCGTGATCGTGTCCACCGTGGCCCGCATCGATGACGACCTTGTGCACCCCGTAGGAGGGAGGCTTCAAAGGCGTGATCTGAAGCACGGCCGGGTGCTCTGAGCTGCCGTGCTGGCAATGCGTCACCCCGCATGGAGCGGACCTGGCGGATCCAAAGCCCAGACCGGTCAAAACGGCCATCAAAAGAAAAATTCCCCCGGTTTTCATGCGCTATTTGCTGATTCTTGATGTCAATCCCGCCGGGCCCGGTAGTTTTCCCGGGCGAGCGGGCATTGCGCCTTTGCCGATTCAAAGTCAGGACCCTGCTTTTTCGCTACTTTTGGGCGCTTGTAAAGGGCCATTTCCATTATAACCCCTTTAAAATTAGGCGTAAATACATTGTCTGCCCGATGCTTTTGGACGCTCTTCCTGTTCTGGCTGGCACCAGTAGATGCTCTGCTCGCTTTTAACGCCCATTTCGTCCCTGAAATTGGACGTTATGCCATTTCCGGGGTGGAAAGGGGGATAGCTTTTTCCCCAACACCGGGGTTTGAAATCTACACCCTTCGCGCCGATAGCATTCCCTGGGCGCTTCCGGAAGCAGACAGCAGCCGTCTGGATGTGATTGGCCAGAAGGGAAAGCCCAGTGGGGTGACCAAACTACCGGCTCCCTTCCCATCCGGGAGTACTGAACAATCGTTCAACGAACTGGACAGCGCCACGGCGGGCGCAGCGGCAGAGGGGGAAGGACTGGATTCTCTGACCAGGGCTCAATCGATGGCCGACTCCCTTGCTCTGGCTGAGCCCCCCATTCGCATAAGCCCGGATGGTCTGGAAGGCAATGTGGACTACGAGGCCAGGGACTCTATCGTCTATGCTATATCAGAACAAAAAATATATTTATATGGCCAATCTATAGTAAACTATGGCGAGATTGAGTTGCAGGCCGAAGAGATTCAATTCAACTGGCTTGATCAAACGGTATCAGCATGGGGTCTGGAGGACAGCGCCGGAGTGGTCCTGGGCAAGCCCCAGTTCAAGGATGGGGCGGAGGGCTTTGTCGCCGACACCGTTCGCTTCAACTTCAAGAGCAAGAAGGGCAAGATCTACAACATGCGCACCGAGCAGCAGGGCGGATACCTGGGTTTTGAACAGAGCAAGCGCAATCAGTACGAAGAGATCTACGGAATGCGGGGCTACTACACCACCTGCTCCGATCCCGATCCCCACTTCCACATACAGGCTTCAAAAGTCAAATTGGTGCCGGGAGAGCTGGTGGTAACGGGACCCGCCAATCTGGTGATCGCCGATGTTCCCACTCCGCTGTTTCTGCCCTTTGCCATTTTCCCCCTTCAGAAAGGGCGCAAGTCCGGGTTTTTGCTGCCGGAGTATGGAGAGAGTCAGCAACTGGGATTTTACCTACGGAATGGGGGCTGGTACTTTGCCATTTCGGACTACTTTGATCTGACCATGACCGGCGATATCTACAGCCGCGGAAGCTGGCGCTCCAATCTTGCGAGCAACTACCGAAAACGCTATGCCTATTCGGGGCGCTTTACGGCCAATTACGCCAATACCCGCTTTGGTTTTCCGCTGGAAAGTGATTTCAGGGTGACCCGGGATTTTCGCATCACCTGGAACCACAATCAGGACGCCAAGGCACATCCCTATTCGCGCTTTGCGGCCAATGTGACGGCGGGAACCAGCTCCTACACCACCAACGCCAGCTATACCACTGCGGATTTTCTCAACAACCAGTTTACGTCCAACGTGAGCTATTCCCGCAGTTTTGCGGGTAAGCCCTACCGGCTGGATGCCTCGGTGCAGCACAACCAGATTCTGAGCGATCGCAGCATCAGCCTGACCCTGCCCAATGTGGTTTTTGCCGTCAACCGCATCAATCCCTTTGAGCGCAAGATCAAGTCCGGACCGCCTAAGTGGTACGAGCAAATTGGTTTCAGTTATCGCGCAGAGGCCCGCAATCAGATCACCACCGCAGACAGCCTTCTCTTCCGCTCTGAGTCACTGGATCAGTTCCGGTTTGGGGTTAAACACAACCTGCCCATCACCACATCGTTCAAGGTGATGAAACACTTTACATTGAGTCTGAATAGTACGTATAATGAATACTGGTATCCAAATTATCTGGTCAGGAGTTTCAGACCGGATTTTGTTGTCAATCCCGGCGACTCCAGCCTCACCTATGGTTTTGTTGATACGGATACCATTCCCGGTTTAAGGGCTGCCCGATTCTTCAACAGCAGTGCCAGTCTCAGTACCCGCATGTTCTCCATGTTCAACTTTCGGGGTCAAAGGCTGAAGGCCATTCGACATGTCATCACACCTTCTCTCAATACCACCTACCAACCGGACTTTGGTTCTTCGCAGTGGAACTACTACGGAGAATACGTGACCAATGCCGAGGGCAACCGCGCGACGTATTCCAAGTTTGCCAACGGACTTTTTGGTGCACCGCCCACCGGCCGCATTGGCTCACTCGGTTTTTCGCTTAACAATGTGCTTGAAGCTAAAGTAAAAGACGGCAAGGATTCTACCGGCCTGGCCACGCGCAAAATCAATTTGCTGGACGCCTTTAACCTGAGTGGTAATTACAATTTTGCCGCAGACAGTTTTCAGGTTTCCAACATAACCATGGGCGGCAGAACCCGCCTGCTCGATCGCATTGATATCAATTTCAGCGGAAATTTTGATCCTTACTCCCGCGACAGTCTGGGTCGCAGGCAGCGCGAAAGCGAGTGGAGTGCCAACCGCCGTGTGATGCGTTTCAATACAGGCAATCTCAACATCGGAACTCGTTTCAATGGCGGCAAAACCGCTGAAGGCCGCGATCGACCGCGCTGGCAGGAGTGGGATGTATGGGACCTGGATCCGGGCTATGCCGATTTCAATATCCCCTGGGCGCTAACCATGAACTATACTCTGACGGTGCGGAGTTTGTCCACCCTGAGAGGAACCGATTCGCTGGCCACCACACAGACCTTGACCTTCAACGGCGACCTCAATCTGAGCGAAAAATGGAAGATTCGCTTCAACTCAGGCTACGATTTTCAGCGCAAAGATTTCACCCTCACCACCGTTTCCATTGACCGCGACCTGCACTGCTGGCAGATGAGTTTCACCTGGATTCCCTTTGGAACCCTGCGCTCTTACAATTTTACTCTCAACGTCAAGTCAGCCGTTCTGCAGCAACTGCGCATCAATCGCCGCCAGGACTGGTTTGATGATTTTTAGGTGGGAATATTTTCTGGTCTATCAGTTAAAAGTATTGGAATTCAGAAAAGTTTTATTACTTTCAGTTTAAAGATAACCGGGCCATGAGAAAGACGCACCCCGCACCCCGCACCCCGCACAGCTTGCGCTGCGTCGGGTTTATGGTGTTGATTTTTAGCGTTTTGTGTCGAGCGGGCGACCTTCAGGCCCAGCCGGGAACTTGCGCTCTTCCGGCTCACTGGAGTCCGGTGGATTATGAGATCAGCGATGTTTCTGAGGGTATTGCAGGTGATACATTGACCGGTCAGTTGCGTTTTTTGAGCGTTTTTACCATAGATAGTGTGTTAACCATACGCGATGCCGTTTTAGGGGTGAGTCAGAGCCCTATCATCATCAATCCAGGTGATACGCTCAGGCTTTACAATACGCTGGTCATATCAGATTCTTCCTTTAGCGGAAACTTGTTCCCCTGGGCGGGCATCCGGATCCGCCCCGGAGGGGTATTGATTATGGACAGCAGCACGATCTGTTTTGCCAACACAGCGGTTTGGAGTGAGGGCAACCTAATCAATGCCGGCGAATACATCATCACCAACTCTTTGTTACGACAGAATGCCATTGGTCTTCAGGTAGAGGATTATTCAGCAGGTATCCACCCGGGCCGGGTTTGGGGAACAAACTTTCGCGGAGGCCTGTTTCCACCGACATTTAGTTCCTATAGTGTTGCAGGTATTTATGTAAAGAACGTCTCTGATGGAGACTCTATACTTACTCAAGGCCTGCAGATAGGTAATGTAAATGGGGCAAGCAATCGTTTTGATTCGCTTGAAGTCGGCATTTTGTGATACTCCCCGATTCTCCGACCAATGGTTAAGTTAGGATTAAATGATAACTTAAACCATTGAACCGATGAGAATGAAGCGCAGAAAATTCGCCCCAAAGTTTAAGGCCCAAGTGGCCATTGAAGCCCTAAAAGAG
>JBGSYF010000008.1:0-10716 GCA_041751015.1 Chitinophagales bacterium | reverse complement strand
TGATGGAGCCATCGAAGCGATGGTCTTCGGGGGCGCAGAGCCGCTGGGCTTTGTTTGGAGCACGGGCTCGACGGACTCGCAGATCAGCGGCCTGGAGCCGGGCCTGTACAGCGTGATCATCAGCGATGCGGCGGGTTGCAGCGTGAGCGATAGTTTGCTCCTGGATGTTGATTGCGCAGGCCCTCCGATTGCGGTCAGCGATACCGTAGCAACCCATGAAGGTGAATTTCTGCTCATCGATGTGCTCAGCAATGACATCGATTCGCTGGGCAGTCCCGGCCCTCCGGTCATTGTCCTGCCGCCTGCTCAGGGCGTGGCTTCGGTCTTGCCCGATGGGCAGATCGGCTATACCCCCAACCCGGGATTCATCGGGGTGGATTCCCTGCAATATCAAATCTGCAACGCCGATGGCTGCTCAACGGCCACGGTCATCATCTATGTGGGCATAGGCAACAATCCACCGGTGGCCCTGCCCGATTTTGCCAGCACCGAGCCGGGAGTCGCGGTGCTCATTCCGGTCGGGGCCAACGACTTTGACCCCGATGGGGATGTGCTGGGCTGGGCACTCTACGAAGCTCCCCTGAACGGCACTGCGGTGTTGGGCAGCGGAACAGCGCTTTACCTTCCCGATCCGGGTTTCAGCGGAACGGACTTTTTCACCTATATCCTCTGTGATCCATTGGGTCTCTGCGATACCGCTTTGGTGACGGTATTGGTGGAAGGGCCGGGGGCCGGATTGCCAATTGCCGTGGATGATTTTGGCGCAACGGGAACCGGTGTTGCCATTGATTTGGATGTGCTGGCCAACGATATCGGCGGGGCCTTTCCCCTCAACCCGGCTTCCGTTGTCCTGACCGATGGACCTTCTGAGGGCAGTGTGAGCATTGGCGCGCTCAGCGGCCTGGTTACCTACACGCCTGACCCAGGCTTTACCGGGCTGGATGTTTTCAGCTATCAAATGTGCAATACCGGAGGCTTCTGTGATGAGGCGAATGTCTTTGTGCTGGTGGGCAGCAGCGGTTCACCGCCGGTAGCTGTCAACGATTTTGCGAGCACTCCGGAGGGAACACCGGTGCTGATACCAGTGCTGGACAACGATTCGGATCCGGATGGGGATCTGGGCCTGCCCGTTTTGCTAACACCTGCATTGAATGGCTCGGTGCTCTTTACATCGGAGGGCATTGCGATCTATACCCCAAATGCGGGCTTTAGCGGCCTGGATGTTTTCACCTACGAGGTCTGTGATGCAGCGGGCAACTGCGATGATGCCGTGGTCTTCGTGACCGTCATTCCCGTCAACAATGCACCAATTGCCAACGACGATTACGCCAGCACGGAAGTGGGTGAGAACGCGATCATTGTCGTTTTGGCCAACGATCTGGATCCCGACGGAGATCCGCTGAGCGTGAGCATTATTGCCGGACCAGTTGGGGGGGGGAGCGCGAGCATCAACCCCGATGGCAGCATCACCTATACACCAGGACCGGAGGGCATCAACGATACCATGACCTATGTCGCCTGTGACCCGGGTGGTCTATGCGACACGGCCATTGTGGTGATCACGGTGGGTTCCACCAACAACGTTCCTGTAGCGGGAAATGACTCTACCTCCACGCTGGCTTGTATTCTGGTGGTGGCTGAAGTGCTGCTCAACGATGTGGATCCCGACGGGGATGAACTGGAGATCTCTATCGTCGGCCCGCCTGCCTTAGGAATAGCCCTGGCTACCGACGATCAGAAGATTGTGTACTTCCCGCCGGATGGATTTATCGGTGTGGTGGAGATCATCTACCAGGCCTGTGATACCAGCGGAAACTGCACGCTGGCCACCCTGACCATACACGTCCTGCCGCCCTTCGTAGCGCCGGCTGCCTTTGATGATTTCTATGTGGTGCTGGGTGGAACGGTGCTGGGTGCCGATGTGCTGAGCAACGATCTGAGCCCCCACGGGCACGTCCTGCTGGGACCGGAGATCGTTCAGCCGCCTGTCAACGGTTCGGTGCTGGTCAATCCAGATGGAACTTTGACTTATACGCCAAATGAAGATTTCTTTGGGCTGGACAGTCTTCAGTACAGCATCTGCGATACGGTCTCCAGTTGCCTGGATGATCTGCGCTGTGATGAGGCCTGGGTGTACTTTACCGTGCTGGATCCCGACCCCGGCATAGAAGAAAATCAGCCCCCGGTGGCAGTGGATGACTTTGCCGAAACTGAACCCGGTACGTCGGTGATCATCGCCGTGCTGGACAACGACTTTGACCCGGATGGAGATCCGCTTACGGTCACCCTGCTCGATCCACCGGGCAACGGTGTGGCGGTGCTGAATCCGGACGGGACGGTGACCTATACTCCTTTTTCAGGCTTCATCGGCTGCGATACCTTTAGTTATTTCATATGCGATCCGGGAGAGCTTTGCGATACGGCCATCGTAGTGGTTTGCGTGCGGCCCAAGTTTTTCGTACCCGATGTGATCACGCCCAACGGAGATGGCTCGAATGACTTCTTTGTCATCACCGGGCTGGAGAACTATCCCAACAATGGGCTGGTGGTGTACAACCGCTGGGGCGATGAAGTGTATGCGGCTCAACCCTACCTGAACGACTGGCAGGGAACTTATCGCGACCGGGGCGATTTGCCGGATGGAACCTATTATTACGTACTGCAACTGGGAGACGGGTCAAGACCCCTCGCCGGTTTTATCGCGATCTTCCGATGAGAGCAGACTCAACATACCGCCGCGAAAGCCAATGGGCAGTCAGGCTGCTCAGCGCGGCCCTTTTCCTGATGGGCTGCTCCTTTTTCAGCAGCGTGAAAGCTCAGCAGGACTACCATTTCACCCAGTTCAACTTCAACAAGCTGGCTTTGAATCCCGCCTATGCGGGCAGTAGAGAAGTGTTCAGTGCCACGGCGCTATACCGCCATCAGTGGACCGGCTTCAGCGGGGGACCCCGCACCGTCACCCTGGGCATGCATAGCCCGGTAGGCAAGAACCGCCTGGCCATCGGAGCCTTGTTTTTCTCCGATCGTCTGGGCGTGAGCTCGCAGACCGCACTCTACGCAGACATAGCCTACCATCTGCCCCTTGGAGAGAACAGCAAACTCTCCGGAGGACTCCAGGCCGGCTTCATCAATTACCGCAATGCGCTGACCCAGCTCAATCCACAGGATCCCACAGACGTGTTGTTGCAATCGGATCTGAGCGCATTGCTGCCCAATGTCGGATTTGGTCTGTACTGGTACTCCGAGAGGAGTTTTGCCGGGGTTTCCATGCCGCATACCGTGAAGAACGACCTGACCCGACTCGGCGATTTCGACGATGAGCAAAACGCTTTTTTGTACCGCCACCTCTATCTGATGGCCGGACATGTCTTCGATCTTGCACCCAATGTCAAAGTCAGGCCCAGCGGACTGATGAAGTGGGTGGGGGGAGACGGCATTCGCACCCCAACTGATCTGGATTTGAACCTGAGCTTCCTCTTTCTCGAAAGACTCTGGCTGGGCGCCGGATATCGCTTCGGCGATTCCTTTGACCTGATGATGGAATTCCAGATCACCGACCAGCTCATGGCCGGTTACGCCTATGACATCACTACTACCGATATGCGCACCCAACAAAACGGGACGCATGAGGTGATGGTCCGCTACGAACTCAAGTTTAACAAAGATGCCTGGGTAACGCCCCGGTACATCCGGTATTTCTAAGTATGATTTTTTTTGGTCGAAGAGCCTTGCGGCTCCGGACATATGGCCTGCCTGTACTGCTCCTGTGGAGCGCGAGCCTGCACGCCCAGTCCGCCCGCATGGAGCGCATTCACCAACTCTACGATCAACTGGCTTTTGCCGAAGTCATTCCCCTTTACGAGTCCATGCTCAAAGAGGAGTATGACATGAAGGCCAGTATACGATTGGCCGATGCCTATCGCCTGACCAGCAATCACCAGGGGGCGGAGCACTGGTATGCCCAGGTGGTCAACACGGGCATGGCCGAGCCGATCTATCAGTACTACTACGCCCAGTCCCTGCTCAAGAACGGAAAGATTGCCGAAGCCCGGGAACAGTATGCCGCCTATGCCACCCGCGCACCCCAGGATGTTCGCGGGGTCTATGGTGTGCAGGCCTGTGATCAATGGGAAGAGATGGCGGCCCAGGGCATAAATTGCCGCATCAGCAATCTGGGCATCAACAGTCCCCGATCGGATTTTGCCCCGGTCATGCTGGGCAAGCAACTGATCTTTGTCTCGGATCGCGATTCCTTTGCGGCGCTTCAGCGCAATCACCTCTGGACAGGACGTGATTTTTTGAATATATATTTAAGCCGTGTGAGTTCGGAAGGTGCGCTGCGCAACCCCAGCCTCCTGCCCGGCAAACTCAACGGACCCTTCCACGACGGCCCTGTTGCACTGGACTCTTCGGGGCAACTGATGTACCTCACCCGCAATACCTATCAGAAACGAGCTATAGGGCGAAAGGCGCGCGAGTCTTCTCAAGGCATTGTCAAGCTCAGCCTGCACCGCGCCAGCCGCCAGGCGAACTCCGAGGAATGGGCCATGGACGACTGGGCCTTTCCCTTTAACAATGACGAGTATTCCAGCGGTCATCCGGCGCTGAGTCGCGACGGCCGCACCCTGATCTTTGCCTCGGATCAACCCGGTGGTTACGGGGGCGTTGACCTTTACCGCTGCCAATTAAAGGACGACGGAAGCTGGACCCTGCCTCAGAATCTCGGTCCGGAGATCAACACGCCCGGAGATGAGCTGTTCCCCGTGCTGCATCCCTCCGGCGATCTGTTGTTCGCATCAGATGGGTTGCCTGGCTTGGGAGGACTGGACCTCTTTCTCGCAGTCCGCGATTCCAGCCAATGGAAGAGTCCCCGCAATCTGGGCGCTCCGCTGAACACCTTCAGCGATGATTTCTCTCTGGTCATGGATGTCAACTGGGAGTACGGGTATTTTAGCTCAGACCGCCCCGGTGGAAGAGGCAGCGATGACATCTACGCGGTGGAACTGGCCGAGCCGCAGTTGAAGGTCCGGTTGCGCGATGCGCGAAGCGGGGAGTGGTTGAGCGGTATTCCCATGCGCTGGATGGAAGGGGACCAGCTTCTGAGCGAGCGAAGCAGCGGAGGGGATGGTGAACAAATCTACTCCTGGCCCCGGGGCAGGCAGTTCAGATTCATGGCCAGTGATGCAGGGTACCGACCGATAGAACTGAATGCCCCGCTCAGCGATCTGCTCAGTCCGCCCCTCACGGAATGGGTGCTTGATCTGGAGCCCCTGGCCCGCATTAGCTTAGTCGCACAGGTTATAGACCGGGAGAGCCGCAGACATATGCCCAACGCGGAAGTGATTTTGGACAACATCAATACCGCAGAGCGCATCGCGATTCTGGCCGATGAAGATGAATTGTATCGAGCGGATCTGGAGCCATCTGCCCGTTATCGCCTCACCGCCGATCTGGACGGCTATCTGGGGGATGAACGCTTCATCCAGACCCCGGATCAACTCGAGGAAAAGGA
This sequence comes from Chitinophagales bacterium, assembly GCA_041751015.1. Lineage (GTDB taxonomy): Bacteria > Bacteroidota > Bacteroidia > Chitinophagales > BACL12 > WGOA01. The sequence goes on along the minus strand of JBGSYF010000008.1, from coordinate 5,204 downwards.
ATTCTATGAAATCCTGGAACTCAGCTCTCTGGAAGAAGGGGTAGTCATAGAACTGAGCAATATCTACTACGATCTGGACAAGTGGTACATCCGCAGGGATGCCGCCGAAGACCTGAACCGTCTGGCCCTGTTGATGCTGCGTTATCCGACCATGCGCATCGAGTTGGCTTCTCATACGGATGCCAGGGCCACTTCGGCTTACAACATGGTTCTCTCCCAGCGAAGGGCGGAGGCAGCCGTAGCCTATCTGGTGGCCCGCGGGGTGCCCCGCGAGCGCATGAGCGCAAGAGGCTATGGCGAAAGTCAGCCGCGCAACCGCTGTGTGGACGGCGTGCCCTGCACAGAGCGCGAGCACCAGTTCAACCGGCGCACCGAATTCAAGGTCACCAATTTCAGCTCGGACATTGAGTCCAGAGACAAGGATCAGATCCCGGTCAATACCTATCTGCCCGCCGATCCGGAGTATCTCAAGGAGTTCCTGGAGCGCGAGTTGCAGGACATGGGCAGTGGTGGCAATTCCGGAGCTGCTCAGGGCCAGGGCAGGGGAGGTCGCAGCGGAGATCAGGGCGGAACTGCCCCTGGAACTCCATCGCAGGGCAGCGCAGATCCCACCGAAGTCTGGTTTCAGTCGGGCATGGCCTATGGGGTGCATCTGGGCTCCGGTACGGCGGCCTCGGCCAACCGCTTCGACCGCTTCAAGGACCTGGGCCAGATCCAGTTTGAGCCCTGGCACGGAGGGCGTTTCCTCTTTGTACTGGGCTATTTCACCAGTAAAAAAGAGGCCGAAGATGCCCTTAAAACCGTCTTGCGACGCGGACTCAACGAAGCCTACCTGGTCACATACCGGGACGGAGAGCGTCAAAATTGAAGCAGTGAACAAGCAGGGCGCAACACCGGGTTCCGATATACAGTAAAAGTGATGGTGCAGGTCAATGACTGGCCTCAAAAATGCGCAAGCCATGACTTTAAGATATTTTAATATATTATTATTACTTATTTTAGTTGGAAGTGCGCATCTGGTTCTTGCAGACAATCTGCCACCCATTCCCGGTGATGATTATGCCACGACCCTGGAAGATGAGCCCGTTGGCGTGACCGTTTTGCTCAACGACTACGATCCGGATGGCACGGTGATACCCACCACCGTCACCCTGGCCGGCTGGCCTCAGCATGGATTCGCGGTCGTGGATGAACTCAACGGGGTGGTTTTCTACCTGCCCGATCCGGATTTCAACGGCAATGATTCGGTTCCCTATCAGGTTTGCGACAACGAAGGGGCCTGCGCGGTGGCGATGATCTATCTGACGGTGCTGCCCGTCAATGATCCGCCCAATGTGCGCCGGGACTTTGTACAGGTTTATGCCAATGAACTGAGCTCCATTGATCCCCTGGCCAACGACGACGATGATCGGGATCCGGGAAGCGGGATAGACCCCTTTTCCGGCGCTGTGTTGATTCAAGCCATCTTCGGCGAAGCCAGTCTGATGGGTGATCAGTGGACTTATAGCCCGGAACCCGGCTATGTCGGTCTGGATTCCTTTCTGTACCGGATCTGCGACCTGGGCCTGCCCTTGCCGGCCTTGTGCGGAGAGGCCTGGTTTGTGATTCAGGTATTGCCCCATACCGGGCCATCGCGCTCGCCGATTTTGGATCTGGAATTCAGCCCTGATGATGAACTTTCAGTAGAGTCCATAGTGAACATACCCGCACCTTTCCAACCGGGATGGGTATCGGGGATTCCCAGAGAACCGGATTTTCCGGGAGCAGTGGACAATGCCACCGAATATCAGACTTTGTCAGGCCATCAACAGCTCAGCCAGAGCGAAGAGTATGCTCAAACTCCGGACGGCCTTTTCCAGTGGTCTGTCGAGAGACATTCTGAGGATTTTAACAGCCTGTTGCAGGTCTTTGACACCAATGGCCGCTTGCTTGGAAGCGTGTCGCCCTTCGACCTGAAGAGCTCATTGAACGGCAATGGGCTGGAGTTTCTGGGACTGGAGCAAGGATTGTACTTCTATGTATGGTGGGAAGATCCCGCCCTCAACCCCCGACCGCAGAAAAGCGGACCCTGGGTGATAACCCGCTGAAAGACAGGGTGAATCGGGAGTTAATTAAACAATTTTCTCCTTTTTACCTTGTCACAAAGCTGTGTTTTAGGCTTTTCATAGGTCAAAATCTTGCCCTTTATTGCCTCCGAAAGGTGGTTTAGTTCGGTATTAAAAGCCCGGTTGGCATGGCCGACCGGGTTTTTTCATGCCTCCTGACTTGCGTTTTCAGTTCCTGAACCATCCGGGAGGATTGATGGGCTTCCTGACCCGCATTACAGCTTCTTTTCATTTATCTTTGGACTTCCATCTTTGGCGGTTTCTCTGGTGGCTCTGATGTAGAGTGCCTACGCCATCTTTACCCTTCAGCGACACAGCGTGCCATCAAGCCCGCTTTTTTTTGATATGAATTCCAGCTGCCGACCTCGTCCCCCTGGCCGGGCATTCTGGCTTACTTTTTTTCTGGTCACAGCCGGTTTCGCGCAGCTCTTTGCCCAAACCGCGCCGATTGCCCTGACGGACTCCATCAGCACAGCGGAAGATCAGGCCATCCTCATCCCCGTCCTGCAAAATGACAGCGATGTGGACAATGATCTGGATTCGGCTTCCCTTCAGATCCTCATTCCACCGGTACACGGTCTGGCACTTGTTGAAGGAGCAGCGCCCTACCGGATTGACTATACGCCCGATGCCAACTACTTCGGGCTGGACAGCTTTTTGTATGAGATCTGTGATACCACACTCTTGTGCGCTCAGGCCTGGGTGATCATTGAAGTCCTATCGGTGAATGACCCGCCGCTGATTCTCAACGACACCTTGTTGATGAATCAGGCCACAATTGGCCGCATTGATGTGCTGGCCAACGATTCCGATCCTCTGGATCCCGATGGGTATCTGGACACGGCTACCCTTCAGATCGCGATTGTTCCCCTGCACGGGGCGGCTTTCTTTGATCTGGCGGAAGTGGTCTATACCCCGCTGCCGGCATTCTTCGGTTTGGACAGTCTGGCATACCGCGTCTGTGATGCGGGTCCGCCCGGGCCGGTCTTTTGCGACACAGGCTGGGTGTTGATTGAGGTGTTGGCGGGTTCTCCTGTTGCGCTCAACGACTCATTGACCCTGAATGAGGACGAGAGTCTGCTGATCTTTCCCACGCTCAACGACAGCGATCCCCAGGGCAATATCCGCGCTTCGAGCCTGGCGCTGCTGAGTGGGCCCTTTCAGGGGAGTGCTCTGCTGGATACCCTGGCGGCCTCCCTGCTCTACACGCCCGATGCGCACTACTTTGGTTCGGACTCTATGCTCTACCAGGTCTGCGACTCCACTCTGCTTTGCGATTCGGCCTGGGTCTTGATGAGCATTCTGCCGGTCAACGACCCGCCATTGATCTTGCCGGACAGCGCTGAAGTTGGTGCGGGACTTTCTGTGTTGATTGATGTGCTGGCCAATGATTCGGACCCCTTCGACCCGGATGGGGGCATAGACGCGGCGAGCCTGAGCCTGCTGAGTGCACCCACTTTGGGCCTGGCTGCGCTGGATACTGACTTACTTGTCTTTGAGTACAGCGCTTTTGCGGGCTCGACTGGGCTGGACAGTTTTTCCTACCGGGTGTGCGACAACGGTGTTCCGCTGCCCGTGCTATGCGATACCGGCTGGGTTTATGTCGAAGTGTTTGAGGCTGCTCCCAGCGCGCTGAACGACAGCGCGAGCCTGAATGAGGATGAGAGCATCAGCATTGCGGTTCTGGCTAACGACAGCGATCCGCAGAACAATATTGACATCAATTCTCTGGTCATTCTCGAAGCTCCTCTGAACGGTTCGGCTTCTGTAGGACCCATGCCCGGGGAGATCAGCTATGCGCCGCTGGAGGATTTCTACGGCCTGGATTCAATGCGCTATCGCATCTGCGACCTGACAGCTCTCTGCGATTCGGCTACGGTCTTTCTGGAGATTCTGCCGGTCAATGATGCCCCCAACATACAAAACGATACGGTATCTTTAGATGAGGACAGCAGTCTGGAGATCTTTGTGCTGGCCAACGACGACGATGCCAGAGATCCCGAAGGGGGATTGGACAGCACTTCGCTGAGCGTAACCCTGGCTCCCCTGCACGGTTCTGCTGTGGTCAATGTGCTGAGCGGTTCTGTGCTCTACACGCCCGATCCCGATTACTTTGGTCCTGATTCCTTCCAGTACTCGGTATGCGATCTGGGCTTTCCGCTCCCGGCACTATGTGGAAGTGCGACGGTCATCATCAGTGTGTTGCCGGTAAACGATGCACCGGTTGCGCTGCCGGATACCGCCTTCACCGATGAGGACGTGGCGGTCGGCATCTTTGTGCTGCTCAACGATACGGATGTAGAAGATGGTGTCCTGGACCCCGCCGGCTTGAGTTTGTTTGAAGCGCCATTGAATGGAACGGCCCTGGTCAATACCACGAGCGGAGAGATCGTATACACCCCTGCGACCGACTACTACGGCACTGATCGTTTCGTCTATCAGATTTGCGATTCAGAGGCAGCCTGCGATACGGCTTCTGTGTATGTGAACATCGCCCCGATCAATGATCCTCCGCTGGCGGTGGCCGATTTTGCGGTCACGGATGAAGATGTTCCGGTGCAGATCAATGTTCTGGCTAACGACAACGACGACCGCGATGCGGAAGGCGGCCTGGATACCGCTTCGCTGACCTTTACCATCCTGCCTTTGAACGGTGTGCTCAGTCCCTTTGGTCCCGGTGTGGTGACCTATACCCCGAATGCGGATTACTTCGGTCCGGACTCTTTCCGCTACCGGATCTGCGATGTCGGTTTTCCACTGCCGGCCCGCTGCGCGCAGGCCTGGGTTCGTATCACGGTCAACTCGGTCAACGACCTGCCGGTGGCCATGCCGGATACGGCCTTCACCGATGAGGACATAGCTGTGGGCACTTTTGTGCTGCTCAACGATACGGATGTGGAAGACGGGGTTCTGGATCCCGCGGGCCTGAGTTTGTTTGAAGCTCCTTTGGATGGAACAGCCCTGGTCAATACCACGAGCGGAGAGATCGTATACACCCCTGCGACCGACTACTACGGCACTGATCGTTACGTCTATCAGATTTGCGATTCGGATGGAGGCTGCGATACGGCATCTGTGTATGTGAACATCGCCCCGATC
>JBGSYF010000007.1:0-107447 GCA_041751015.1 Chitinophagales bacterium | reverse complement strand
GCTCTTTTAGGGCTTCAATGGCCACTTGGGCCTTAAACTTTGGGGCGAATTTTCTGCGCTTCATTCTCATCGGTTCAATGGTTTAAGTTATCATTTAATCCTAACTTAACCATTGGTCGGAGAATCGGGGAGTATCACAGTTAACACCGGGAACCTATACCTGGCGAGTTCAAGCGGCATGCAGTCCTATCCCCCCTTATGATGTGACACCAGTTTCGGCGGTCAACAGTTTTACTGTGGGGAGTCCAGGTGCTTGCCCATCCAGTGTTACAGACTTAGATGGAAATGTTTATAATGTTGTTGAGATCGGCAGCCAATGCTGGATGGCGGAGAACCTCAAAGTTGAGCACTATCGCAATGGGGACCCAATAACAACCGGGCTCAGTAATTTCGCATGGACGGAAACTACTACAGGGGCTTTTGCTGTATACAACAATTTGGCTGCAAACAAGACAACTTACGGGCTACTCTACAACGGATTTGCTGCACTGGACGCCAGAGGATTGTGTCCTACTGGCTGGCATGTTCCCGCAGACGATGAGTGGACTCAACTCATGGATCATCTTGGTGGAACAACTGTAGCAGGTGGCAAAATGAAAACGACGGGTACCGTAGGTGCAGGAACAGGTTTGTGGCTCATGCCCAACACGATGGCAACCAACAGCAGCGGTTTTTTTGGACTTCCCGCTGGCAGTCGATTTTTGGAGGGGACCTATGAAGGTGAAGGGTTCAGAGGTACATTCTGGAGTACGGAAGAGACTTCAGCATTTACGGCAGTGTATTGGAGTCTGAGCAATAGTTCTGGCAGTGCTCAGCGGGAAACTTTATTCAATTTAAAATTCGCCGGGAGAAGTGTGCGTTGCCTTCAAGATGAATAAAATCCAATTGCGAAACGATTATAGTTTATCGCGGAACTTCATCTCTAAGCTAGTACGAAGGAAGTTCTTTGCTCGTCTCAGTGTTTGGACGATGATTGATTTAACGTGCACTTGCTCCAGGTAGCCATGCCCTTCGCCCGAAAAGTTAAAATTGCCAAACTTTATCGTATAGAAAGATTAAATATGTAAAATACGGACGACACCAAGCTCTGGAAACTCGCCCGAAAACGCGCGCAGGCCAAACAGAACCTGATGTCTCACGTGGTGGTCAATACCGTGCTAATTCTCATTTGGCTAAAGGGGCAGGGCTGGCCACCGGCCTTTGACAATTTCTGGCCTGGCTGGGTGCTTAAAAAGACTACCTTAATATACTTAGAGGGTACAAGCAGCATGTAGCCTAATACCACCTTTTGACGTAACGCCAATATCAATGTGAAGCAGCTTTACGGATGGCGGAGGAAGTTCCTGCCCGGTTACGGTGACGGATATTGATGGCAATTGAATAACACCGTAGAAATTGGCACCCAATGCTGGATGAAAGAGAACCTGAAAGTGGAGCACTACCGCAATAGGGATGTGATCCCGACAAGCTTGATCAACAGCCTTTGGGCAACAACTGCCAGTGGTGCCTTCGCGGTCTACGACGACGCAGCGGCCAATCAGGATGTTTATAGACTCCTTTACAACTGGTATACAGTTGATGATCCGCGAGAATTATTCCCTGCTGGATGGGATTTGCGTACGAAATGTATCTAGGATTAAGGATTGTTTGAAAATTCATTTATATTGCCTCTTCATAGTAGATTCCCGATCACATATTCTCCCAACATTTCCATGCGGCTTACCCAACTTTTTTCCGGAATATTATTAATATTAATCGTATCTGTTTTTCATTCTTGCAAAGAGGACGAGCTACCAAGCTGTTCTGACGGAATTCAGAACGGCGCTGAAACAGATGTTGATTGCGGTGGCTCATGTCCTGAGTGTCCATCCTGCACAGATGGTATCCAGAATGGAACCGAAACGGGCATTGACTGCGGTGGCTCATGTCCTGAATGTCCATCCTGCACTGACGGTATTCAAAACGGAACAGAAACAGGGGTCGACTGCGGAGGAAGTTGCCCTGAGTGTTTTACATGCGGAACCAGCACAATCTCAGACATTGATGGAAACGTTTACCAGACCGTACAAATAGACGGCCAGTGCTGGATGGCGGAGAACCTGAAGGTGGAGCGCTACCTCAACGGTGATGCGATTTTGACGGGGTTGGACAACAGCGCATGGGAAGTCACCACCAGCGGAGCCTTCGCAGTTTACAACAACGAGCCAATCAATAAGGCTACCTACGGACTTTTGTATAATTGGTATGCATCAGTCGACTCTCGGGGTCTTTGCCCAAGTGGCTGGCATGTGCCTGCGGATGATGAGTTTACTGATATGATCTACACCTTAGGCGCGCCAAGTGTCGCTGGCGGTAAACTGAAATCCACAGGCACTCTCAGTGCAGGCACCGGACTGTGGCTATCGCCAAACACGGCTGCAACGAACAGCAGTGGTTTTTCAGGTCTTCCAAGTGGCTATCGCAATGTCGATGGACTTTATCTCACTCAAGGAAAATTTGCTTATTGGTGGAGTTCAAGTGAGCACTCAACCGGCTATGCTTACATTAGGATGTTGTTCTACGACTACGGTGTAGTGCACCGCAATGCCACCCTACTGGGCATAGGTATCTCGATTCGCTGTATTCAAGATTAGTGACTCAAACACTTGTTATCGGCGTAGTATGAGTTCTAACATATAAATTTGTGTTGGGTTTTTTTAAAATCTATAATTGCTTAAGTTTTCTTCAGACCTTGTGTCTGAGTTTCAGCATTTAAAGGAGATTTCATTGTAAAACATTTAGCCCTCGCCTTCATGTGCATTAGCTTGTTAAGTGGAAACATAGCCGCACAAGTTTGCGACCCCACCGTGGCTCCAACCGGACTCACTTCGACCTATACCCCGGGTGTGGGAGCGCTTTTGCAGTGGACTGCAGTGCCTGGGAGTATAGGGGTTCAGGTTAAAGCGACCTTGCCCTCTGGACCCTCAGTTGTTCAGCGAATTGCAGGCTTTGAGCGCAATCAGTTTCTTGTACCGGACGCCCTATTGGCTGCTGGCACTTATGCCTGGCGGGTGCAGGCAGCCTGTAGTACAACACCGCCATATGATGTAACACCAATCTCAGAGAGCAACAGCTTCGTTGCGGGAGGTACAAGTGGTTCCTGCCCTGCCTCGGTGCCAGACATAGACGGTAATGTGTACCAAACAGTACTGATTGGCAGCCAGTGTTGGATGAAGGAAAACCTAAAGGTAGAGCTTTACCGCAACGGGGTTGCGATTCCTTCGGGTCTAAGCGACGTCGACTGGCAATCCACCTTCAGCGGGGCTTTTGCGGTTTACAACAACATATCATCAAACAAGTCCACCTACCGTCTGTTGTACAATTGGTTTGCGGTGGATGACTTTCAAGGTCTTTGCCCGTCAGGCTGGCACGTACCCGCGGATATGGAATGGACGCAATTGACGACTTTTCTTGGAGGAGAATTTATTGCAGGGAGTGCATTGAAGACCACGGGCACTCTAACTGCAGCGTCAGGTCTTTGGCTAGCTCCAAACACAGATGCAACCAACAGCAGTGGATTTTCAGGGCTGCCGGGTGCTTACAGGGACTACTTTGGTACATTCAACAACCAAGGATTAATCGGATACTGGTGGAGCTCAAGTGATAACAAAACCGAATATGCTTGGTATCGGGGCTTGTACTACCTTAATGGATTTGCAGCCCGCGACTACACCATGAAGCAAGACGGTTTCTCCATCCTATGCCTTCAGGATTAAAGTCCCTTACACATTTTAAACCTTCGTTCCGGCGCAATCCTTTTTATCTTCACCGCTATGAAAAGCAACTCGCGGACTGTCCAGCACACCCTGAGCGGAGCCCAGCGGCCCTTCGCCCGAAAAAATAAACGATTGATTTTCAGCTATATGCTTGGGGCTGTGCTCAGTGCCAGCGCGCTGGTGATGAGCTCCTGCCAGAGCGCTGAAGTTGAGCAAGGCCCGCTCAGGACGGTTTTGAGGGGCGAAATCAGCAACCCCGCGGGCAACAACGCCTCCATTCGCATCGCCGATTCAGTGTACCGGACCGAGTTGGACGCGCAAGGGAACTTTGTGCTTCACCTCGACCTGGAGCAAGCCGGATACGCCCGTTTTCGCATAGGCCCGGAGTACGGAATGGTCTATCTGCGCCCCGGCGATTCGCTGAATCTGACATTGGATGCTACGGCCTTTGATGAAAGTTTGAGTTTCACGGGAAGCGCGGCTTCAATCAACAACTACCTGGCCGGGCGCATGCTACGACAAATCAGCTTGTCCGAACAGGAAGACTTGTATTTACTCGGCGAGGAGGAATTCCGGCAGCACAGCCAACAGCATCACCGCGAGTCGCTTGAAGGGCTCAGCGGCGCCAGCCTGGATGACGATGAATTCAACCGTCACGAGAAGATCGAACTGGATTTCGGTTATGCCGACCGGCTGGCCACCTACCCCCTGGCGCACGGCTACCTGAGCGGCAAAACCGAGTTCAAGACCACAGAGGCCTTCTGGAATTTTGTCGATGAATTGGACATGAACAATCCCGACAATGCCCGCTCGGAAACCTTCCTGGCCTTCGCCTCCCGCTATCTGGGTCATATGGCGCAAAACCAACCCTTCGCCCCGGAAGAAAGCGCCGATTATGCTCTATACCAAATGAATTTGATCGAAGAGGTCTTTAGCGAAAAGCAGGTGCGCGCAGCGCTCAGCGCCTCGGTGCTCACCGAATACCTCAGCTATCGCGGGCCGAATGGGGCAGAACCTCTCTACGAGCGCTACATGAAGATGGCCCCCGAGGGTGCGGAACGCGACAAGGTAGAGAAGCAATACCGCGGTTGGCAGGAATTGGCCCAGGGCAAGCCCGCACCCGACTTTTCAGGCTATACCCTCGATGGCGAATTGGTGAAGCTCAGCGATCTAAAAGGCAAGACCGTTTACGTAGATGTCTGGGCCACCTGGTGCGGGCCCTGTCTTCGCGAGTTGCCTTATCTGGAAACGCTGCAGGATGCCTATGCCGGCAGAGAAGACGTGGTCCTGATGTCGATCTCGGTGGATGATGACCAGAAGGCCTGGGAGGACATGCTTCAAAGAGATGAACCCGGAGGCCTGCAGATTCACGCCCGGGAAGCCTGGAACGCAGAGGTGGTGGAAAACTACCGCATCAACGGCATTCCCCGCTTCCTGCTGATCGATGCCGAAGGCCTGATTGCCGATGCCCATGCACCCCGCCCCTCTTCGGGTGAAGTAGAGGCCTTGCTGCCCTGATGAACCTCAGCAGTCCGCTGGTCTGGTACCGGCGCCTCGGCCCCGGACTGCTCTTTGCGGGCAGCGCAGTGGGCGTTTCGCACATCTACCAGAGCACGCGGGCCGGCGCGGAGTACGGAACCGGATTGCTGCTGGCCGTTCTGCTGGCCAATCTGCTCAAGTACCCTTTTTTCGAATTTGGGCCGCGCTACGCTCTGGCCAGCGGCGAAAGCCTCCTGCACGGATACCGCCGCCAGGGATATTGGGTGTTGTTGCTCTTTGCCCTGCTGACCCTGGGCACCGTCTTTACCATACAGGCCGCCATCACCGGGGTGACGGTAGCCCTGCTTCAACACGTGCTCGGACTTGAAGCCCAGAGCTGGCTGCTCTCCGCGGCGCTCTTGCTGGCCTGCGCCGCTCTCCTGCTCGGCGGTCGCTATCGCCTGCTGGACCGCAGCATGAAGTACATCATCGTCCTGCTCAGTCTGGCCACCCTGCTCGCCGCAGCGGCGGCTTTCCTGCAACCAGCCCCCGAAGCCGTTCATACCGGTATTTCAGATATATCGGTTCGAAAAGTGTTCTCGTTTTCAGACCCGCTGGCGGTGATCTTTCTCATCGGTTTGATGGGCTGGATGCCCGCCCCGATTGACCTTTCGGTCTGGCATTCGGTCTGGGCCCTGGAAAAGCGCCGTCTGCAGCCCGCTTTTGGGCTGCGCGAAGCCCTGTTTGACTTCCGATTGGGCTATGCCGGAACCGCTCTGCTTGCCGTGGTCTTCCTGCTCCTGGGGGCGCGCATGCTGTATGGAAGCACCCCGGAATTCCCCGCAACAGCCGGGGAGTTTTCGGCTCTGCTCATCGATCTGTACCGCAAGAGTCTGGGGCCCTGGGCCGGCCTGGCCATCTCCATTGCCGCGCTGGCCACCATGTTCTCTACCACACTCACCGTTTTGGACGCCATGCCCAGAGTGCTGCGCCAGACCTTTCTTCTACTGTTCGAAAGGCGGCAGACTCAAACCCCCGATGTCGCTGCCAAACCCCAACAGCTCGCCTTCGCCCAAGAAGAGCGAGCCCCCTGGCTCTACACGCTCTTTTTGTTTGTGCTCATCGCCGCGGCGCTGTTGATCATCCGCTACTTCTCCGCCAATCTGCGCAGCCTGGTCGATCTGGCTACCCTGCTCTCTTTTCTGACCGCGCCCTTCTTCGCGCTGGCTAACTACAGCCTGGTGACGGGCCGGCATATGTCCGCCGATGCGCGGCCGGGTGCAGGGCTGCGGGCCCTGAGCATCGCGGGCATTGTTTACTTAAGCGGATTCACGCTTTACTTTCTTTTGACCCTGATCAGGACGGCTTGATGCCCGCGCAGCCTTTCCCAGCCCCGGTGCAAAAACCGTACATTTACTCAACGCATTCAACTCAACGCATTCACTTCACCCCTCAACCAGCCCTGCACCATGGCCCTGAGCAAACCCATCAACTTCCGCAAGTGGATTGACGAACACCGCGACCGGCTCAAGCCTCCGGTGGGCAATCAGGTGGTTTATAAAGACAACGAAGACTTCATCGTCATGGTGGTCGGCGGCCCCAATGGACGCAAAGACTACCACTACAACGAAACCGAAGAATTTTACTATATGATCGAAGGAGATATGGTTCTCCGCGTGATGGATGAGGGCAAAGCCGTGTCCATTCCCATTCGAGAAGGCGAAATCTTTCTGCTCCCACCCAAGGTTCCGCATTCGCCCCAACGTCCTGCGGGAAGCGTAGGTTTGGTTATGGAACTGCACCGCAGTCCCGGCGAGAAAGACGGCCTGATGTGGTTCTGCGAAGCGTGCGGAAACAAGTTATACGACGAATACTTTGAACTCACTGACATCGTCAGCCAATTGCCCCCGGTCATGGAGCGCTTCTACAAAAGCGAAGATCACCGAACCTGCAAGTCCTGCAAAGCGGTGATGCAGCCACCGGCTCAAGCAGCCGCACAAGGCGATGCCGCTTCAAACAAAGCGCACACCTGAACAGAACAGCGCAAAACCCTTTCGAACCAAAAACTCAGCAGCATACCATACCGTATGTCATCTTTTGACACCAGCCCCGAACAAGCCGCCCACCTGGACCAGAACGACCCCCTGCGCGGGTACCGAAAAGAATTTCATTTTCCGAAACACGAAGGCAAAGAAGTTTTGTACTTCTGCGGAAACTCGTTGGGCCTGCAACCCAAACAGGCGCAATCCTACCTGCAAGCCGAGCTGGACGACTGGGCCAACATGGGCGTAGAGGGCCATACCCAGGCCCGTCATCCCTGGCTGTCCTACCACAAAACGGTTCAAGATCAGATCGCTGAACTCTGCGGGGCAAAGCAACACGAGGTGGTGGTCATGAATGCCCTGACAGTCAACCTCAACCTGATGATGGTCAGTTTCTACCGGCCAACACCGCAGCGCTACAAGATTGTTCTGGAAGCCAGGGCCTTTCCCTCCGATCAATATGCCGCCGAGATGCAGGCCCGTTTTCACGGCTACGACCCAGCCGATGCCATCCTTGAACTGCCCCTGCGCGAAGGGGAATTCACGCACAGAACCGAAGACATCCTCAAGTTGATTCAGGAGCAGGGAAGTCAGATTGCGCTGATCCTCATCGGCGGGGTCAACTACTACAGCGGGCAGTTCTTTGAACTGGACAAGATCGCCGAAGCCGGGCGCAGAGCAGGCGCAGTCGTGGGATTTGATCTTGCGCACGCCATCGGCAATGTGCCCCTTAAACTGCACGAATGGGGTCCCGACTTTGCGGTGTGGTGCAGCTACAAGTACCTCAATTCCGGGCCCGGCGGGGTTTCGGGTGTCTTTGTGCACGAGCGCCACGAGCTCAATCAGCAATTGCCCCGTTTTGCCGGTTGGTGGGGAAACGATGAAGGCACCCGCTTTCAGATGCGTCCCGGATTTGAGGCCCAGCGCGGAGCCGCCGGCTGGCAGATGAGCAATGCACCCGTGCTGCCCATGGCGGTGCACCGGGCCAGCCTCGACCTGTTTCATCGCGCGGGAATGGAGGCCCTTCGACATAAAAGTGAACAACTCAGCGGCTATCTGCTCGCCTGGCTCGAGCATCTGTCCCAGGGCCGCTATGAGGTGCTCACGCCGCGCAACCCCAAAGAGCGGGGCTGCCAGCTCTCCGTTCGTTTTGCTTCGGGTGGAAGGGCGGTCTTTGACGCTCTGAGTGCCGAAGGTGTGATGGCCGATTGGCGGGAACCCGATGTCATTCGCCTGGCACCTGTGCCTTTATACAACAGTTTTAATGATGTTTATGCGTTTGCGCAGATCCTCAAGAAAGCGCTGAGCAGCGCGCCGGTTTCCAGCCTGAGCGATCGCTAAAGCGGGCCGTAGAGCGGGAAATCCTTAGCTTTCGCCGAACAATTCCACCGCCAAAAGCTTTCACAGGTTTACTTATGCAAGAACTCAGCGTTATTGGAGCGGGCCTGGTGGGTTCGCTGTTGTCGGTCTATCTGGGCGACCGCGGACACAAAGTACTGGTCTATGACCGACGGCCCGATTTCAGGCTCAGCGGGGCCGGGGGCGGGCGCTCCATCAATCTGGCGCTCTCCGAGCGGGGCCTCAGCGCTCTGGAAGGTGCCGGACTGCGAGAAGCCGCCCTCAAGCTCTGCCTTCCCATGCACGGGCGCATGATACACGATCTGGATGGAGCACAACATTTCCAACCTTATGGCAAGGAAGGGCAGTTCATTCGCTCGGTGAGCCGAAGCGGACTCAATCTGCTGATGATGGAAGCGGCTGACGCTCATCCCAAGGTGGATTTTTTCTTTGAGCAGGCCTGTCAGGGCATGGATCCGAACAGCGGAGAGTTGTGGATGCTGGACGAAGGGGCCGGAAAATCCTATTCCCTGCAGCCCCAGGTGGTTTTCGGCACCGATGGGGCCTTCTCTGCGCTTCGCTACAGCCTGCAACGCCGCCCGCTCTTTAACTATCAGCAGGACTATCTGGCCCACGGCTACAAGGAACTCAGCATTCCACCCGCAGCGGATGGAGGCTGGCGCATGGATCCGGAAGCCCTGCACATCTGGCCCCGACAGCGCTTCATGCTCATCGCCCTGCCCAATCTGGACGGAAGTTTTACCTGCACGCTCTTTGCGCCTTTTGAGGGCGAAGAGGGGTTCAGCGCCTGCGCGGATGAAGCCTCCCTGTTGCGCTATTTCGACCGGCATTTTGCGGACGCCAAAGAGCTGATGCCCCATCTGCAGGAGGAGTTTTTCAGCAATCCCACCTCATCCCTGGTGACCATACGATGCTATCCCTGGGCTTTTGGCAACAGTCTGCTGCTCGGAGACGCTGCACATGCCATTGTGCCGTTTTACGGGCAGGGCATGAACGCGGGATTTGAAGACTGCCGGGTGTTGGGCCAGTTGATGGACGATTACGGACAGGACTGGAGCAACATCTTTGAGCGCTTCCAGCAGGAGCGCAAGCCCAATGCCGACGCCATTGCCGAGCTGGCCAAGCGAAATTTCATTGAGATGCGCGACAAAGTGGCCGATCCGCGCTTCCTGCTGCAGAAAAAGATCGCCAATACTGTAGCCGATCGGCATCCCGGGCAGTTCAGTCCGGTTTACTCCCTGGTGAGCTTCAGCCACACGCCTTACTCCAGCGCATTGA
The DNA here is from genome assembly GCA_041751015.1 of Chitinophagales bacterium. Taxonomy (GTDB): domain Bacteria; phylum Bacteroidota; class Bacteroidia; order Chitinophagales; family BACL12; genus WGOA01. The sequence continues at coordinate 97,534 of JBGSYF010000007.1, read as the reverse complement.
CTGAGATGGACCGTCAACAGGCCATCTTTGACCGCATCTTCGAGTGGCCTGAGCTTGAGCAGCGCTGGGAAAAGGACTATTTAGAGCAAATTGAGGGCCTGCTGCTGGGTAAAACTTCCGCGGAGTCAAAATAAAACACCACCGGACGGGCCGGTGGTGTCTCTGAAGTATCTCAGAAGTATGTGGAAATGGGGCGAAATCAGTTTCCGCCGCCCTTCTTGGTCACGTCAATCTTGGGCTCGTCGCCGCCGCCCTTCTTGGTCACGTCAATCTGAGGCACATCTCCGCCGCCTTTCTTGGTCACGTCAATCTGACCGGCAGGAGTCTTGGGAGCAGCCGGGGCAGCGGGCTTCTTGGTCGAAGAGCTGCCTGTGGCGGGCATCAACGTGGTCAGAACCATGGTCATGCTGTCCATCTGGTACTGCATGTCACTGATGGTGTTGTTGAAGTAGGCGATCGTATCGGCCAGGGCCTCCTGAGAGTCCTTGAGCTGGCTTTCCAGGTCTGCGACCTGTTCGGAGCCGCTGCTGCATCCGGCAAACGCCACAGAGGCGGAAAGGGCTAAAATGATGAGTTTGCTGTTCATGGGTGTCGGTTTGTCGAAAAATTTAGACGAATAGATTTTAAATAGCCGGTTGTAGCAAAACACAAGACAAAACCAGCTAAACACAGGAGGTAGTTGTTAAGTTCAGAAGAACTCGACTATTTTTGCAGCGAAATTAACGCATTAAATTAAAATTACCTACTTGTAGGTAATCCCATTCAAGCAAACCAAGTATTATGAACCGATTCAGCAAAAACATCCAATATTTCGCCCTGGCGTTTACGGTAGTTCTGTTCACCCAGTGTACGGAAGACGACCTGAACAGCCCCATCATCACCCTTTTGGGTGCCAATCCTGAGTTCGTCGCTCTGGGCACCTCCTACACCGAAGCCGGTGCAGAAGCCAATGACGAAGAAGACGGCGTGATCAGCGTCATTGACGTTGACGACAGCGCCCTGAACACCTCGACCGTAGGCAGCTATGACATTCTCTACAGCGCCACAGATGACGCGGGGAACGTCGGCTCAGCAGTGCGCACGGTACATGTGTTTGCCCAGGCCAGCAATTATGCCGGTGTTTACGCTGTCGAAGAAGATTGCAGCGATGGCAACACCTATAACTACAACGTAACCATCACCGCCGGAGCCAGCCCCAACACCTTGTTGGTGAGCAATTTTGGCAATTACGGAGGTGCAGTGATTGTTAACATTGGACTGAGCGACGATACCAACAGCACCTTATCGGTCAACGATATGGCCGGAGGTGCTACTTTTATTGGTGTGGGGATCCTGACTACCGGTACAACCACATCGATGATCTTCACCCTGGATTACGATTCCACCAGCGGTGCGGACACCCTGAACTGCGTAGGTACCTTTACCAAGCAATAATCAGCGATTAACTCTTTTGCCGGATACCGTTTAGGGTTCGGGCGAAATGTACAGGGGGGCTGTCTGATCCGGACAGCCCCTTTTTTTTGTGTTTAACTTTGCGGCATTCCAGTTATGTATAAGGCATTGACATCAAACCGGTACCTGAGCAATGGCAGTCTCCTGGCAATGGCTTTGCTGGCGCTGGTCACAGCAATTTTGGGCGCCTGCGAAGCCCCTGACCGCACCCCGCCGGCCATCGTCATCTTTGAACCCATGTACCGCGTTCCCCTGGGTGGAGTTTACGAGGAAAAGGGAGCATTGGGAACAGACCGCGAAGACGGTGTGCTGGACAGTACACTGATGATGATCGACGCCAGCCGGGTGAGAACGGACTCTGTGGCTGAATACCCTGTTTACTACTTCATCAGCGATGCAGCGGGCAATGAAGACTCCGCTACGCGAATGCTCGCCGTCTATGCCCGACCGATCAACTATGAGGGGTCATGGAGTGTTCGCGACAGTTGTGAAAGCGGCATCACCAACTACTCGGCTACTATAAGCGCTTCCGCCCTGGACAGCAACCGCATTTTAATCGCTAATTTCCGCAATCGGGGAGTGGATCACGAAGCGCCGTTTTTGGTTTCAGGCCGTCTGGGAAAACGACTGGATATCAACGACACCGTTCAGGAAATCGTCTATCTGGGTTTAACAGACCTGCTCTACGGAACATTGGACCAAATGGCTTTTGATCTAAACATCGACGAGACCGACAGTGTGGGCTTTCGCTTGTGCAATTGCCAGTTTCGCAAACCCTGATGAAAGCCTCGCGCTGTTGCGCAACTTTGCGTAGTTGCTGATACTTTTTACAAACCCTCCCCCGCCTTTCGCCATAGAAAAATGACTCTAACTAAAAAACATATATTTATTGTTATCGGAATTATGCTTGGCGGATGGAGCTCCTGCAAGCCGGCTGATCGCATTGCCCCTGAATTCAGATTTTCCAATGCGTGGCCGGCATTCATTCCCCTCGGCGACAGCATTGCAGAGCCCGACATTCAGGTGATTGACAACCGCGAATGCGACCTGAGAGAAGCCGTTGTTGTAGACGGCTTTGTGCATACCGATCGGTATGGAGACTACCGCATTGACTACCGCGTCAGCGACGCGGCGGGCAACAGCAGCGACACCGGATTTGATGTGCGGGTAGGCATGATTCCGCGCAACTACTTTGCCGTTGAGTACCGGGCTATTGACACCTGCGATTCGGGGGTCTTTGAGTACCTGGCCGGCATTCAGGACTGCACCTGCCCGGAAGACCGGGTCTTGCTCTTCAATCTGGGCAATTTTGGCCCGGGTCATTATGTGAATCTGAGGCTGAGCGGTGACTATGGCCATGTTTTGAACCTGGACCGCGAACAGGGTGCATTGACCTGGTCGGGTAGTGGCATGACCCTGCCCTATGGTGACACCTTGCGGCTCAATTGGCAGGTTGACAATGGGGCGAACACCGAAAATTGCCGCACCCAGATGGTCAGAAACAACACTCCATAGAGCATCTGTGCCCGAATGGGTTTAACTTGCTGAGACCTGATGCAGCGCTTTACTTCAGCATACCAGCCTTCTTTTGCCGACTCAGTTTGGGTGGGTTTATTTATATGTTTTTTTACTATTTACCCGGCGAGGGCACAGGGCCAGACTCATAGCCAGACTCAAGCTCTGAGCCCGCCCCAGACTCAGCCCTTGAGCCAACACTCGAGCCAAAGCCCACACGAGATCATCCCCGACCAACTTCTGTTGCAATTGCTCCCCGGTTATTCGCCGGAACAACTGCTGCGCGAACTGAGGAGCAACATTGAAAACACCGGAGAAATACTACTGGTGCCGATTGCGCCCAGGCTCGGAATCTATCGACTGGATTTAGCAGAAGAAGGCCGTGAAAGCATCTGGCTTCAGCGTTTGCGCGCTGTAGAGGGAATTTCGGCAGCACAATACAACCGCCGTTTACAGCGCCGCGCCCTTCCCTCCGACCCTCTCTTTCCGCTGCAGTGGTCGCTCAACAGCGGCTCCATAGGCGGAGTTGCCGATATCGGCGCCGAACAAGCCTGGGACATCGCCACAGGAGGAGTCACGGCGCTGGGCGACAGCATTGTCATCGCGGTGATTGACTACGGGTTCGACCTGAATCACGAAGATCTCTGGTTTTGGACCAACCGCGGGGAGATTGCCGGAGACGGAATTGACAACGACGGCAACGGTTACATCGACGATGTTCAGGGATGGAACGCGATCGACAACAACCCGATCATACCGGTTGACCTGCACGGAACCCATGTCAGTGGAATCATCGCCGCAAGGGCCAACAACGGCATCGGCATCAGCGGTCTGAACTGGAATACGCCCATCCTGCCCATCTCCATAGAACTGGAAGAAGACGATGTGCTGGCCGCATACGGTTACGTGCACGCCATGCGATCGCTCTACGAAAGCAGCGGCGGGGCACTGGGGGCATTCATCGTGGCCACCAACTCCAGTTTCGGTCTGGATTTTGCCCAACCCGACGACTTTCCCCTTTGGTGCGCCATGTACGACAGCCTGGGCAAACTGGGCATCCTGCAGCCCGCAGCCACCATCAATGCCCAGGTGAACATCGATGTGCTGGGCGATGTGCCCACCGCCTGTCCCAGCGATTTCATGATCGGTGTAACCAATACCGACAACGAAGACCTTCTGCGCGCGGGCTATGGATCGGCGAACATAGACCTGGGCTCTCCCGGCACCGGCATCTACTCCAGCACACCCGGCAATTCATACGGCTACAGCACCGGCACCTCCATGGCCACGCCTCATGTGACGGGCGCCATTGCCCTGCTCTACGCAGCGGCCTGTGAAGCGCTGATACTCGAATACAGGGAAGAGCCCGCCGAAGTGGCCCTCAGACTCAAAAACTACCTCCTGCTGGGGGTGGACAGCATTCCCTCCCTCAGCGGGCGCACCCGCTCCGAAGGGCGGCTGAACGTCTTTCGAAGCATGGAACTTATGCTGGATGAAGAGTGCAGGCTCTCCGCACAACAGAACCTGCCTGTTTCTGCGGGCTGGAGGCTGTATCCCAATCCGGCAAAAACCGTTTTCTATGTCGAAGGGCCTTTGGATGTCCTGGCCGGGGAGGCGATAGCGACCCATTGGACTCTGCACGATGCGATGGGTCGGGTCAGAGCCAGCGAAGTGCTGACACCGATGCAACAGCCCATCCTGAGCATCCCGGTTCAGCACCTTGAACCCGGTTTGTATCACTTCCGTTTGGGGCGGGTTTACTCCAGTCCGCTGCTCATCATGCCCTGAGCGGGAGGATGATAGTCTGCTGCGGCTGGGGAAAAACTTATTCACATTCGCGTTTCAGGGTCCCTTTGGCGTTCATTTTGGCTGGAGGAATGGGCTATTTTGGCAGCCTGTGGAGTACCGCTGGGAGTTTGAACAAACCGATGAGGCCCTTAGCGCCGATCTCCAAAAGGCCTTGGGCGTGCATCCTGTGCTCTGTCGCCTCCTGGTTCAGCGCGGCATACGCGACTACGAATCTGCGCAGCGTTTCTTCAGGCCATCCCTGGAATACCTGCACAACCCGCTGCTCATGAGCGGGATGGAACAGGCGCTCGACCGGCTGGAGCAGGCCATAGAGCATCGCGAGCGGGTCATGATCTACGGGGACTACGACGTGGACGGCACCACGGCGGTGGCCCTGGTGTACAGCTTCCTGAGCGAGATGTGGCCCGAGCTTCCCCTGGATTATTACATCCCAGACCGGGAATCGGAGGGCTATGGGCTGAGCGAAGCGGGGGTGGCCTTCGCGGCGGAAAGCGGAACCCGCCTGATCATCGCTCTGGACTGCGGGATCCGAGCCCTGGAACGCGCTGCGGAAATCGCCGAAACAGGCATGGATCTGATCATCTGCGATCATCACCTCCCAGGTGAAGAACTGCCCCGAGCGGTCGCTATTCTGGACCCCAAACAAAGCCACTGTTCTTACCCATATAAAGATCTGTGCGGTTGCGGCATCGGCTTTAAGCTGCTTCAGGGCCTGAGCGAACGCAGAGGCCTGGACAAAGGCCTTTTGCTGGCGGGCCTGGATCTGGTGGCCGTCAGCATAGCCGCTGATATTGTGCCCATCACCGGAGAGAACCGGGTCCTGGCCTGGCATGGACTCAAGCGACTGGAGAACAGTCCCCGCCCCGGGCTCAAGGCCTTGCTCAAACAGGCCGGTGTGCGCTCTCCACTGACCATCAGAGATCTGGTCTTTGGTCTGGCGCCCCGCATCAATGCGGCAGGACGAATGGGCCATGCCCGCGATGCGGTAGCCATGCTGCTGTCTACCGCGGTTCAGAGCGCAACATCAGGAGCCGGAGCCCTGCAAGTCCAGAACAACGAACGCAAACTCGAAGATCGGCAGACCACCCGGGAGGCCCTGGAACAGATGCAGAGCTGGCCCGACCGCGATCTGCGCTACAGCACGGTCGTGTACAGCCCGGACTGGCACAAAGGAGTGATCGGCATTGTGGCCAGCCGACTCATTGAGCATCACTACCGGCCTACGATTGTACTGAGTTCCTCCAACGGGCAGGCGGTCGGCTCAGCCCGATCGGTTCCCGGTTTCGACATCCACGAAGCCATCAGTTCCTGCAAGGATCTGCTGGATCGCTTCGGGGGGCACGCCTTTGCCGCCGGGCTCAGCCTGCCGGTAGAGCGCATCGAGCTGTTCAGACAGCGCTTTGAAGAAGCCGTTCGGCAGCGCATACACCCAGATCTCCTGGTGCCCCGGCTCAAGATTGATGCCGAGCTCTGCCCGGGTGATATCGTGGACAGGTTCTACTCTATATTGCGCCAGTTTGAGCCCTTCGGCCCGGGCAATCCATCCCCGGTCTTTGCCAGCCGAAGCGTGATTCCCAAGGGAACTCCCAGAGTGCTCAAAGAGGAGCATCTCAAACTTCAGGTGGGCTTCCAGGGCTCCAATTCGCTGTGCCTGGACGGCATTGCTTTTGGACAGGCCAAGGCCCTTCCCCTGTGCACCAGCGGCAAGACCCTGGCTCTGGCCTATCACCTGGAAGAGAACCACTGGAACGGCCGGGTTTCGCTTCAACTTCAGGTCAAGTCCATACGGGAGGCCAGCGCCCTTCAAACATAAAATACCATATGGTATGCAAAACCAAGGTACAAGCTTGAGGTGCAAATCATGGAAAAGCCTATCCGTGGGCTTGCTCATGATTCTGAACTCCGCAGTTCTACAGGCGCAGTTTATCGGCGACTTTGCGCTGACGGCCGACCCGGTATCCGCTCATGGCTACCACACTTTTTCGAGCTTGAACCCCGCTTATGCCGGTGCTTTTCAGGACGGCGCCGTATTCCTCAGCGGCCAGAACCTAACGGCTGTTCTGGACACTTTTGTGAACAACTCCTTTGTACTGGGGCTCAGGCATCCGGTGGGCAGTTTCAACGGGGCCATCAGCGCCAATCTGAGCTATGTCTTTGTGCCCTTCAGCGCACGCTACATCTTCGCCGATGTGGGATTTTCCTATCCCGTTGTGGATGAAGCTGATCACCGGCTCTTGTTGGGGGCCAGTCTGGGCATAGGCAGCCGCGAAATTGTGGGAAGGGGAACGGGCGGCGCCCCCCTTCCGATTGACCGGCGCAACCGCTTCTTCCCCGATCTGGATGCGGGACTTTGGTACACCTACAGAACCCTTTCCCTGGGAGCCGGAGCCACCCATATCGGTAGACCCCAGGTGGAGTATGGAGGGGCCATCAACGCCCAGGTGGACGATGTTTACTACCTCAGCGGAAGCTATGGTTTCGAATGGGAGGGCATCTCCATCCTGCCTTCGGTGCTGGGTCGCTATGCCAATGCGGGCAGTTTTCTCAGCGATGCCCTGCTCGAAGCCCGTTTTGACGATCAGTTTGGGGTGGGCATCGGCTACCGCATCGACCTGCGCAGACAAGTTCCCTTCAACCCCAGCCTTCCGGTCATCAGCGAGCGCTACCGTCAGTTGTTGCTCAGCGCAGAACTTGGCATAGAGAATCGTTATTCGCTGATGGGTACCTATAGCCTGGTTCTCAACCAGTTCGCCGCAGACCGCAGTAACTTTGAGGTGACCTTGTTGTACCGCTTCATACCCGCGCCCGAGAAAGGCTGAGTTAGAGCTTCAAGGGCAATCGGTGTTTTATTGCCCTGCTAGGTCATATATGTTTTTTCTTCACTCATGAATCTGAGAGCTGAACATCTGATCAAACGCTACAAGGGCCGCGCCGTTGTGGACGATGTCAGCCTGGAGCTGAACAAAGGCGAGATTGTAGGTTTGCTCGGACCCAACGGCGCCGGCAAGACCACCAGCTTTTACATGATCGTCGGGCTGATCAAGCCGGCCAAAGGAAACATCCTGCTGGACGGCAAGGACATCACCAAGCTGCCGATGTTCAAGCGAGCCCAGATGGGCATCGGCTATCTGCCGCAGGAGGCATCGGTCTTTCGCAAGATGAGCATTGAAGACAACATCGCCGCGGTCCTGGAGATGACCAGTCTGAGCAAACAGGCTCAACACGACAAGCTGGAGAAGCTCATCGGGGAGTTCGGGCTGGAACATGTGCGCAAGAGCAATGGAGATGTGCTCTCCGGGGGCGAAAGGCGGCGCACCGAGATCGCCAGGGCTCTGGCGGTTGACCCCAATTTCATTCTGCTCGACGAGCCCTTCGCCGGTATAGATCCCATTGCTGTTGAAGACATTCAGGGCATTGTGCGCGGGCTCAAGGAGCGCAACATTGGCGTGCTGATCACCGACCACAATGTGCAGGAAACCCTTTCGATCACCGATCGCGCCTACCTGCTCTTTGAAGGAAAGATTCTCAAGTCCGGCACGGCAGAGGAGCTGGCGGAAGACGAGCAGGTCAGGCGGGTCTATTTGGGTCAGAATTTCGAATTGAAAAAAAAGAAGACCAGGGTCTGAGGCTGCGCTTGTGTTGATGGGTGTTTGTGATTTGACGAAGACCTATCGTAAATTTCGAAGTCCGATTAGCAAACCCAGCACCTGAACACCGTGTCCATACTGCCCAAAAAACCGTCTGAAGTCCCCAGAGGCCTGTTCAACGCCGTGTTTTCCTGGATGCTCAAACAGCGCATCGGGCAGATCGAGGACTTCATGAAGCACCCCCATCAGGTGCAGGAACAGACCTTCCAGCGCCTGATCAGCCAGGGTGCCAAAACCATCTATGGCAAGGACCACGGGTTTTCGCAAATCCGCAATGTTGAGGAGTACCGCGCGCGCGTTCCCATTCAGGACTATGAAGACTTTCAGCCCTATGTCGAAAGGCTGATGAAGGGCGAACAAGGGCTTTTGTGGCCCTCAGAAGTCAAGTGGTTTGCCAAGTCATCGGGCACTACTTCGGCGCGCAGCAAGTTCATTCCCGTCAGCAAGGAGGCCCTGGAGGAATGTCATTTCGCCGGCGGAAAAGACCTGATGTCGCTTTACTGCTACCAGATTCAGGACACCAAGATCTTCAGCGGGCGCGGCCTGGTCATGGGTGGCAGCCATCAGGTCAACAAGCTCAGCGAGAACTCCTGGTTTGGCGACGTCTCTGCGGTGATGATGCAGAACATGCCCATGGCTGCGCGCTTCATTCGAACCCCGGATCTGAGCATTGCGCTGATGGAAGACTGGGAGGAGAAGATCGATCGCATGGCCGAGATGACCATGAAGCAAAACGTGACGCATATCGCGGGGGTGCCCACCTGGACCATCGTGCTGATTGAACACTTGTTCAAGAAAACCGGCGCCAGCAACCTGCTCGAGATCTGGCCTAATCTGGAACTTTATATTCACGGCGGGGTCAGTTTCAGCCCTTATCGCAAGCGTTTCGCCGAGTTGATTCCTTCAGCGGACATGCACTATGTAGAGACCTACAATGCCTCGGAAGGGTTTTTTGCTATTCAGGATCAGCTCGGCTCCCAGGATCTGTTGTTGATGCTGGACTACGGGGTGTTCTACGAATTCATTCCCTTAAGCGAAATGGACCGCGAACAACCGCGGGCGGTGGGGCTTGAAAGCCTGGAGGTGGGCAAGGTCTATGCGCTGGTGATCAGCACCAATGCCGGCCTTTGGCGCTACCGCATCGGCGACACCATCAGGGTTTGCAGCACCGATCCCTTCCGCATTCAGGTGGCCGGGCGCATCCGGCACTTCATCAATGCTTTTGGCGAAGAGCTTATCGTCGAAAACGCCGACCGCGGGATAGAGATGGCTTCGGCGGCTACCGGTGCCCTGGTTAGGGAGTACACGGCGGCCCCCATCTACTTTGAAGCGGGCGAGAAAGGCGGGCACGAATGGCTGATCGAGTTTGATTCGCCCCCAAAATCATTGGAACACTTTACTCGGGCTTTGGATGAAGCCTTGCAAGACATCAACTCGGATTACGCCGCCAAGCGACATAAGGGCATGGCCCTGAGTATGCCGGTTGTGCGGGCCGTGGAACCCAACACCTTCTACAACTGGCTGAAGAGCAAGGGCAAGCTGGGCGGTCAGCACAAAGTTCCCCGCCTGAGCAATGAACGGAGCTATCTGGAGGAGATTTTGGCTCAAATCAGGAGCTGAGCCCGGCCGGGAACTGGATTGGCCAGGATTTTTTTGCAAAAATTTTCTGCTTCAATAACGAAACATTGTTCTCCGTGACAGGGTAAAAAGGTTTATGCCCTTACTTCGCCCTAACGATGGGAATGGATTCGGCCAGGATTTCAGCGGCAGAACAACTCCCACGCCTCACGGCCCTGCGACAAAGGGTCACCCGATTTTGTTACAGTCAGAAACTGAGGAAAGCGCCCTTTTGGCCGCTGAAATCAGTCGTTTACAGCGAAGAGTGGCCGAACTGGAAGCCGAAAAGGCGCTCAGCCGCATGAAATTCAGGGCACTGGAAGAGAAGTTCCCTATCTATCAGCGCATTCCCGCCGCCCTTCCCGATACGCTCATTTTGGCCTTTGACCTGAACCTGCGCTTTGTGCTGGCCGAGGGCAGCCTGATGGAGCGCCTGGGTTATCGCTCGGCTGATTTGGTTGGGCGTTGCGTTGTAGACAGCTACAGCCTGCCCGATGCCCAGAGTTGGAGGCGCTGGGAACCCCAGTATCGCAGTGTTCTAAGCGGGCAGAGGATCAGCCGGATTATTGAGGAAAACAGCCGCTATTACCAGGTTGATTTGTTGCCCACCCGGGATGAACAGGGCGTCATCAACGGAGGTCTGCACATCATGAGGGACATCAGCACCGAGCATGGCCTGACCCTCAAAGCCGAGGCCCGAGCCTCTGCCATGGCCCAGGACAACCATTCGCTGAACAACTACATCAGCAACAATCTGGAGCTGGAGCAGTTTGCCTACATCGCCGCTCACGACTTGAAGGAGCCCATTAGAACCATCATCAGCTTTGCCCAATTGCTGGAGCGACGCCACGCCGATGGGCTCAACGAAGAAGGTCACGAGTTCATCGAATACATCGTTCAGGGATCCAGGCGCATGGAAGCCCTAATAAACGGCTTACTGCAATACTCGAGCCTGGACAAACAAGAAGCCAAAAAACCGGAGCTCATCCGAATCGACGAGATTCTGGATGGTGTGCTGCGCAATCTGGCCCAACAGATCAACGAGCGCCAGGTGGAGGTAATTTACTCCAGCCTGCCGTCATTGAGGGCCGATCCGGTTCACCTGGGTCAGTTGTTCCAGAACCTGGTGAGCAATGCCATCAAGTTCAACACGAGCGACAAACCGGAGATCCGAATTGAAGGGGAGATTGACTCTAGACAAGAGGGCAATTACTGGAAGTTCAGCGTTCACGACAACGGCATTGGCATCCCGCGAGATGGCATGGACAAGATCTTTGGCATCTTCAAGCGCCTGCACAGTCGCGATGAGTACGAGGGCGCGGGCATAGGTCTTGCCCTGTGCCGCAAGATCGTTGAAGGCCACGGCGGCCGGATTTGGGTGGAAAGCACTCCCGGCAAGGGGGCGAGTTTCTACTTTACGCTGCCGAGATTGGTGCGGGAGTAAGGGGCTGAGCGGTTGTGGCCCCGACTGAACAGTCGTTCATTTTTTGAGAACTGCGCCGCTTACGCGGCCCGACCGACTGAACAGTCGTTCATCCGGTGCAATCCGTGCGGCTCCAGCTTCCCCTCCGACTGAACAGTCGTTCATTTGCTACGGTCGGTGACATAGCGCACCAGTTGTTCCAAAGCGCTGCGGGCCGGGCTGTCTTCAAACTCGGCGAGCAATTCAAAAGCCTCCTGCTGATAGCGGAACATAGCTTCACGTGCGTACTCCATTCCCCCGGAATCCTGTACAAAACGGATGACCTCATTGACCTTCTCGGGCTCTTCGCCCCCGCCCTTGACCAGGCTGATCATATGGCGTTTCTGCGCGCGCGAACTCTTGCTGAGCGCGTGAATAAGCGGCAGAGTCATCTTGCGCTCCTTGATGTCGATGCCCGTAGGCTTGCCGATATCGGCAGTGCCGTAGTCCATCAGATCATCCTTGATCTGGAAGGCAATACCGATCAGCTCTCCGAACCGGCGCAGTTTTTCGATCAACTGCTCGTCATCGGTGCTGGATGCCGCGCCAGCCGAGCAACTCGCGGCGATAAGGGAGGCTGTCTTGCGGCGGATGATGTCAAAGTAAACCGACTCATCTATGTCCAGTTTGCGCGCCTTTTCCATCTGTAACAACTCCCCTTCGGCCATCTCGCGCACCGCCGTAGAGGTGATGCTCAGAATGCGGTGCTGATTGTGCTCCAGGGAGAGCAAAAGCCCCCTGGAGAGCAGATAATCGCCAACTAACACGGCGATTTTGTTCTTCCACAGATGGTTGATCGAGAAGAATCCCCGGCGCTGGTAGGCATCGTCCACCACATCGTCATGGACGAGGGTGGCGGTGTGCAATAGCTCGATGAGCGAAGCGGCGATGTAGGTGGGCTCCCCGATCTTTCCGCACAACTGCGCAGACAACAGGACGAACATGGGTCGAACCTGCTTGCCTTTGCGCTTGACGATGTAGTACATGACCCGGTCGAGCAGGGCCACGTTGCTCTTGACGCTCTGGCGAAACTTCTGCTCAAACAGTTGGAGCTCTTGCCGTATAGGCTGCTGGATTTGCGCCAGCTCATTGGGCATTCGGAGATTTTGGGCAAAGCTAAGACAGGCAGACCCAAAATGTCGGTTCAGTTGACGAACTTGTCCATTCAAACCCGTTCTGACAAGCTATGAATATCGAGCGCAACATCCGCTGCACAGGCAGCGCAGGAAGGCCCTTCCACCTGGACATGTATTGGCCGGAAGAGGGGCCTCTTCACCCCCTGATCATCTTTGTCCACGGGTTCAAGGGCTTCAAAGACTGGGGTTGCTGGGATCAGGTTGCCCGGTCCTTCGCCCAGGCCGGGTTTGCCTTCTTGAAATTCAATTTCAGCCACAACGGCACCACCATGGACAATCCGCTGGAGTTCGCCGATCTGGAGGCCTTTGGTCAGAATAATTTCAGCCGCGAACTGGACGACCTGGGCACGGTGCTGGATTGGGCGCTCAGCGGAGAACATCTGCACAAGTACCATCTCGATCCCAATCGCGTGAGCCTGATCGGGCATAGCCGGGGCGCGGCAACGGTCTTGCTCAAGACCCGCGAAGATGAACGAATCCACAGTCTGAGCACCTGGGCTGGGGTAGGCAATCTGGACGCCTATCGCGAAGCAGAAGGGGTTGAAATCTGGCGCAAAGCTGGTGTGACTTACATCAACAACCTGCGAACCGGGCAGCAGATGCCTCTGTACTTTCAATTGCACGAGGATTTGTTGCAAAATTCCGAGCGGCTGGACATGGATCAGGCCCTGAGAGAATTGACCCGGCCCCTGCTCGTTGTTCACGGTTCCCTGGATACGGTTGTTCCGTATTCCGCCGCCCTTCACCTCTACGAAAACTCCCAAAACTCTGAATTGGAGACCCTAATGGGGGCAGATCACAGTTTTGGCGGGTCACATCCCTGGACGGAGGAGGAATTGCCCCATAACATGGAGCTGCTCGTCAAAAGAACCATAGGTTTCTTTGAAAAGACCTGAACGATCCTTATGAAGTGGAAGGCCAGGTCCCGGCTAGCTTGCCCGCTTATTCTGTATTTTTATCCGCTGATCAGCAAAAGCATACACGTATGAGAAACTTCTCCCTCAAACCCTTCTCGTTTACTCCCTGGGTGCTGGGCCTAAGCCTTGCGCTCGCTTTTGGCTCCTGCAGTAAAGATGGGGGCGGCATCAACTTTTTCAGCGTCAGCGATGATATCGCTCTTGGCCAGCAGGTTTCCGATGAAATCGAATCCGATCCCGCGACCTATCCGGTGATGTCCGAAGCCGCCTATCCCGAAGCCTACGGGCATATCTTCCGCATTCGCGATGAAATTCTGGACAATGCAGAAGTTGGATACAGAGATGTGTTTGATTGGGAAGTTAAACTGATTGAAGACGATGAAGTCCTCAACGCTTTTTGCGCTCCCGGTGGATACATATATGTCTATACCGGATTGATCAAGTTCCTGGATTCAGAAGATCAACTTGCCGGAGTCATGGGTCATGAAATCGCCCACGCTGCTTTGAGACACAGCACCGATCGTCTCACTCAAATCTATGGCATCCAGTTGCTGCTGGGCGTTGTTCTCGGAGGCAATACCAGCACCATAGCCGACATTGCCGCCAATCTTGTCGTACTCAAATTCAGCCGCAACGATGAGACGCAAGCCGACGAGTACTCCGTGCGCTACCTCTGCCCCACCGAGTACGACGCCCGGGGCGCCGCCCGCTTCTTCGAGAAGCTGATCGACGCCGGCACCCCCACCCCTCCGGAATTCCTTTCCTCCCACCCCAATCCCGACAACCGCGTTGAGGGCATTCTCGACTGGTGGGAGGCTCTGGGCTGTGGCGAAGGGGGAACCTTTGTGGACCGGTATAACGATTTCAAGAATTCGTTGCCATGAAGCTCAAAGTTTCTGGGCTCAATTGACGCAATTAAGCTAAATAGCGTCAGTATGTTGACGGAATTTAGCTAAAATGGGTCAGTTTGTTGACGTAAATGTGCTAAATTGCGTCAATAATAAAGACTTATGCCTTTGTTAAAGAGTTACTGGAAGCTCAGGTACTTAACAGTCTCCAGGCAAACAAAGTGGTCATGCTCCTGGGTCCAAGGAGGGTAGGCAAGACTGTCTTGATGGAGCAAATCATCAAAAAAATCCAGGAGCCCCATCTTTTGTTGAATGGAGAAGACCTGGCTACACAAGAACTACTTGAACGCCGGAGCATTGCGCACTATAAAAATATATTTAGCGCTATACGGCTTTTGGTAATCGATGAGGCCCAAAAGATCCCAGACATCGGTGCAAAATTGAAGCTGATGGTGGATCACGTGGAGGGGCTTATGATTCTTGTGTCCGGTTCATCCGCCTTTGATCTCCAGCAGCAATCCGGAGAACCATTAACCGGCCGAAAAATCAGCCTGCAACTCTATGCTCTTGCCGAACAGGAATACGATACCATAGAAAATGTTCTGGAAAAGAAAGACAAGCTGTACGACCGTCTGGTATTTGGCAACTACCCGGAATTGCTTAGTATAAAGAGTAGCGGTGGTAAAGCAGCCTACCTGCGGGAGTTGGTCAACGACTATTTGCTGAAAGATATCCTGACTATAGACGGCTTAAGGGCTTCGGACAAGATGCTTGCATTGCTCAAGCTCCTCGCTTTTCAGGTCGGCCAGGAAGTGTCTCATCAGGAGCTGGGTCGCCAATTGAGCATGAGTAAAAATACGGTCGAAAAATACCTCGACCTGTTGGCGAAACTTTTCGTGATCTACCGCATTAGTGGATTCAGCAAAAACCTTCGCAAGGAAGTGTCCAAAAACAGCCGTTGGTACTTCCACGACAACGGCCTACGAAACACGCTCATCGCCAATTTCAATCCGCTTTCCTCCAGAAATGACCATGGTGTGCTTTGGGAAAACTACATGATCAGCGAGCGCATAAAGTTTCAACATTACCAAAATGTGTTCTCAAACAACTATTTCTGGAGAACCTATGACCAGCAGGAAATTGATTGGGTAGAAGAGCGGGAAGGAAGACTATTTGCCTACGAATTCAAATGGAATGCGGAAAAAAAAACCAAAACACCTGTAGCCTGGGCCCAGACCTATCCCAATGCAAAATTTTCAGTGATTCATCCAGGTAATTATTCCGAATGGGTTAGGGCTGACTTAGCTAAGGAACAGCCTTAAGCTGCCGCCCAGCGCTGCCCGAGCCAGAAGCCCAGACCGGCGGCTGCAGTGCCCAGGAGCACACTTCCCCCGAGATAGGCAAGAGCAATGGAATGCTGACCGCCGCGGAACAGTTGCAGGCCTTCCATGGAAAAGGCAGAAAAAGTGGTGAAGCCGCCGAGCAAGCCACTGAAAACCGCCCCGCGTTGCACGGGTGACCAGGCGAGCGGCTGAGCGCTTTGCCAGCCCCACAGCAAGCCCATCAGGAAGGAGCCAAGAACGTTGACCAGGAATGTGCCCAGCGGAAAGGCGGCATTGGGGTTGCCTAGGTAGCCCTGCATCGCCGCAAGGCTGACGCCGTAGCGCAACATGGAGCCGAGTGCTCCGCCGAATGCTACTGCGAGCCAGGTCATGAGGTAAAGGTAGCTACCTAATCTTTCATGCAGCGGATAGATAAACTATGACGTTTACGGCCGGTGTAGCTGTCTATATTGGTGCTTCCGTAGTAAAGATGTCAATATAAAGCATAAATAAAACTTAAGTCACTTATACCTCAGCACCTTTCCATTTTCGAGTAAACGAATCGCGTCTGGCCATTTTGGCAAAGTCGTCCCCTCATAAGTGTAAAGTCTGATTTCACGGGCAAATCCACTACTGGCTTTCATGGCTTCAAGATGCGCACTGCTGCGCACAAATTCGTCCATGTTCTGTTTATTGTCCCACAGTGTCATGGTGTAGTGGGTTGTCCAGATGCCCCTCTTCCGAAACTCTTTGCACTTTGTGCTTCGCAATTGCTGAACTATCCGCAGAGCACGCAGCGATAACGGAAAGAAGGCAAATGGGCCCTTCAGTTTAATCGAGGTAATGGAGACGATCATGGCTTGTAGACAAAGATTAATTTTTTCAGGATAAAAATATTGTTGCTTAGCAACATCGTTACTATGTATCGCAGTTCAAGTATGTAAAATTATATTTAATAGTACAATCCAAAATTAGCTACAATAAGCTTAAAATGTCTCGCGAAAAGGCTAATTTTAGCCTAATCGAGAGATAAAATGCAGTTTCGGGATTTTTCAGTGATCTTTAAGGAGCGTCCATGCTTTACAGCCAGAGATGTTTGCTTGCGCTTTCCCGGATTTCATTCGAGACAATTGAGGTATTGGCAGAGCATCGGGCTCATTCGGCTTCTCCGCCGACCGTATTACCGCCTCACTGATAGACCGTGGAATTTGATGGAGCGATGGGCTGTGGCGAATAAAATCCATGCTCCGTCTTACATCTCTCTCCAAACCGCATTGAGTTACTATGGTTTTATTCCCGAAGGGGTTTTCCACATTACCTCTGTCACGAACAGAAACACCGCCAATTTTGAACTTGACTCTATGCGGTATTCTTACCACAACATAAAGTTTTCCTGGTTTTTTGGTTATCAGGTTCTTGAGCAAGATGAAATTGCTGTGCGAATGGCAACTCCGGAAAAAACCATCCTGGACCTTTTGTATTTAAATCCTCAATTCAAAAACCCACAGGATTTCGAGGCGCTGCGATTGGATCGTGTGGGCATACGCGCGGCCATTCAACCGGAACTATGGGCTGACTTTGTAACTCTGGCAACCAAAAAGACGCTGCACACAAGGGCTAAAACATTTCAAAATTGGCTCCATGATCGCGCTTAACGACATAAAGAAAGCATATCCATCTGATCTGCACATATTTGACAGCTTCTTGTTGCGGGAGTATCTGCAATACCGGATTTTGGGAATTATTTTTAGCTCATCTTTTGCCGAGAGATTGGTATTTCTGGGCGGAACCTGTCTGCGGATCGTTCATGGAAATCGTCGATTCAGCGAAGATTTAGACTTTGATAATCTGGATTTAAGCAAGGAGGAGTTTAAACAACTGGGCGAATTGGTGCAGAACGAATTAGAACTTGAAGGATATACAGTTAGTGTTGATCAATCGGGTCAAGCAGCATACCGTTGCAATGTTCGACTACCGGGGCTACTTTATCGCCACGGCCTTTCCGGCCACCGGGACCAGAGCATCCTGATACAATTAGATTCAGAAGCCCAACACTATGACTATAAACCAGTTCCATATTTTTTATCCAAATGGGATGTCCGACAGGATATCTGCTGTTGTCCTCTTCCACTCTTGATGTCGCAGAAGTGTCATGCTATAATTAACCGCAAAAGAGCAAAAGGCCGTGATTTTTTCGATATGTCTTTTTTGTTAGGCCTAAACATACAACCTGATTTAAATTATATAAATCTAAAACTTAACCTATCAAGTCTTTCAGAACTCTCCGAAGCATTGTTAGCTCGATGTTCCCAGCTCGATATGGAAGAAATGGCAGACGATGTGCAGAGTTTCCTCTTTGATACCAACGGGCGTCTCGGGGTTACACGATTTGCTCAGTTATTGCAGCAATCGTGGAACACAGGTTAACTGCGTTTCGAGCACGCGATAACTTTTGCACCCTACTCTCCATCAGCTTCATCTCGCTTGCAGCAATTTCCCATATAACGCCGACACATCCCGCACCAAACGCTGATAGCCAAAACGCTCAAAGACTTTTTGTTCGCCGGTGCGGCCAAGCGCAGCACGGAGTTCAGGGTCTTGAGCCAGCGCCAGCAGGCGGTCTGCAAAGCCAACATGGTCGGTTTTTCCGGTCAGGTAAGGCAGAAATTCCGGGGGAAGGATGTCGCGGATGCCCCCGGCGTCGGTGCTGACCAGCGGCTTTCCGGCGGCTAAAGCCTCGATCAGACTGACTGGAGTGCCTTCGTTTAAAGAGCTCAGCGCGATGATGTCCAGGCCGGCAAAAGCGCGGTCCACATCCTGGATCCAACTGGTGAAGATCACTGGGGTGTCAAGCGCGGACAGTGCTGGCTGATCATCATGAGCAGCGGTGAAAGCAAGCTCGTACTCGCGACACTGCGCTTCCACCTCCGCGCGACTTTCGCCGTCGCCGATGAGGAAAGCGACTAGGCGGCCGGAGGGGTTCTGAGCCCGGTAGCGGCGCTCAGCGTCTGCAAAAGCCTTCAGGAAAAGACCGTGCTGCTTGACTGGAACCAATCGCCCGACGATGCCGACCGCAACATCACCCGGCTGTAATTTGTAGCGCTCGCGAAAGGCATTGCGCTTCTGTTCGCGCTCATTGCGGAAGCGGTCCAGGTCAAAGCCCAGGGGCACAACATGAATGCGCTCTTCAGAAGTGATGCGGAAATCGCGGCACAGCTCCATCTTCTGGCTGGGGCTGATGGCGATGATGCCCGTGCTTTTGCGCGCCAGGTAGCGCTCAATCTCCAGAAATACCCTCGTCTTTCCCGGGCTGAAATAGGAGTGAAAAACATGACCGTGAAAGGTGTGCAACACCACCGGAACCCTTTCGTGAATCGCGGCCAAACGACCAACGGTGCCCGGTTTTGCCGCGTGGGTGTGCACAATGTCTGGCTTGAACTCGCGAATGATAGCACGCAATTCGCGGTAGGCCTGATAATCCTTCTGCGGGCTCAGTTCGCGCTGCATGTGTTGAACAAATCGCGGTTGAATGCCTAAACTGTGCGGGATGAATTCGCTGGAAGCCTCCGAGTCATCTTTCATACCGGAGACGAGCAAAGTTTCGTACTCCGGAGCCAGGTAGCGCGTCAGGTAGGAGGCGTTGAAGGTCGGGCCACCGAGGTTGAGGCGGTTGATGATGCGCAGGACGCGAACCGGGGAGGCCCTTCGCCCAGCCTTGTTTAAGCTATTCTGATCCGACATCATAAATTGTGTAAAAACTCTCCGTAGTGAATGTCGGGAACGGGGTTGAAGGGCTTAAAGAAGCGACCGTGACGGCTATAGAGGCCGTAGATGTAAAAGAACTTGTTGGCGTAGAGGGGATAGAGGATGGTCAGATCTGATTCCAACAGGTCCACTTCCCCAGCCTCAGCCGATTCGCGAATTTGCCCGACGGATATCGGTTGCCCTTGTTTGTCAAGCCAGAGTTTGTTCATGGAGGGTTCCACCAGGAGCCAGCCCTTAGCGGTTTTGACCTCGGTGGCCGCGTGAGATAAGCCTTGTGATGTCGAAAGGGTTTTGAAGAAACCACCCAGATCCTGGTAAAGGGCCACATGCCGCGTCTTCAACCCGGCGACGCGCATGGCTTCCTCGTACCAATAGCTGTAGTCGTAGCACCACCCGCCGCCGAACTCCAGCACCGAACTGGCGGAGCGGTGGATGTCGAAGTCCATGGGATTAGAGCGGCCCATAGCCTGATGGCTGAGCTCCTGCATCCGCGAGAGAAAGGCTATTTGCGCCTCATAGCTGGAATCAGCCAGATTGATGTGGTCCATCTCGGGGCCGAGCACCGTGCGCAATGCAGCGCGATCATCGTCGCTGATCTGATGGCGGACAGCAGAGAGAGTCAACAGCAACAAAACGGCTGTCGCCAATACTAACATACCGTACTTTACGGTATTTTTTAGGCTAAGTGCCATTTCCTGTACCAGTTTTGAAACACCACCAGGGCCCAAATTCGGGCGTGAACATCTCCTGGGCTGGGGCTGAAAAGTTGCTCCAGCATCTTGTTTACGGTCGAAGGGTCAAAGATACCTTGTTCCCTGATGTAGCGCTCTTCCAGCAGATCATCGGCGATCCAGGTGCGCAGCTCCTTTCTGAACCACTTGAGCAGGGGCACTTCAAAGCCGTGCTTGGGCCGATTGTAAAGCTCCACAGGCAGTAAGTCGCGGAAGGCATCCTGCACAATGCGCTTCTTCATCCCCCCGTGGATCTTGCTGCTGACAGGCAGGCGGGATGCAAAATCTACGATGCGGTGATCGAGAAAGGGCACGCGCACTTCAAGGCCCTGCGCCATGGACATGCTGTCCACCTTGTACAGCATATCGCCGGGAAGGACCATGCGCTGGTCGGAGCTGAGCACCGGTGCCAGGCCGCTGTCCTGATCAAATGCCCTGGTCAGCCAGTCCTTTCGCCGCGTGTACTCGCCTTGCTCTTCGCGCAGCTTTTCACGCCAAGTGGGGGCCAGCAATTCAAGCGCCTCGCTCTCCGATGCATAGCCGCACCAACGCCAGTACCGCTGAGCGGGAGACATGGCCCTTCCCTCGGCAAAACGCGCGAGTTGACGAATTCGATTGCCCAGCGGGTTCTGTCGGCTTTGGGGCAGATGATGAAGCAGGGGTGCGGCCGCACCGACCAGAGCCGCAGCCGGACCTCCCTTTTCCACCCTGAAATGACCCATATGCTTGTGGTAACCGGCAAACAATTCATCGGCCCCGTCGCCGCTCAGGGCCACCGTCACGCGCTGCCGGGTTTCGCGGCTGAGTATGCTCACGGCCAGGGCTGAAGAATCGGCGAAGGGCTGGTCAAACTGGTCCAGGGTGTCGTGCAGGTGAGCGAAAAGATCGTCGTTGGTCAGGGAAAAGACCGTGTGATCGGTGCGGTACTTCTCGGCCACCAGGCGGGCGTAGCTGGTCTCGTCAAAGAAGGGCTCGTCGCGGTATCCGATAGAGAAGGTGGACAGCTTGTCGGTGTGGCGCGAGGCCAGCGCTACGATCACAGAGGAGTCTATGCCTCCGCTGAGAAAGGCGCCCAGGGGCACATCGGAGACCAGACGGGCCTGAACGGAATCGTCGAGCAATTCCTGCAGACGCTTTTGCTGACCGGCGTAATCAGTGGGTGGAATCTGTCGCGGATGCGCGGCCGGGTCCCCTTCGTGGCCGGAAAGTTCTGAAGAGTTTGAAGGCAAATCCCACCACCTTTCGACCCGAAAAGAAGCGCCCTTGACCGTTAGACTAGTGCCGGGTGCCAGGCGCTGCAGGCCGCGATAAATGCCCTCATCGGAGGGCAGATAGTTGAGTTGCAGGTAGGCGTAAAGCGATGAGGGATCGATGTCGCGGGGTATTCCGAGGGCATATAGTGCCTTGAGTTCCGATGCAAAACCGAGAGCCCCGCCGTGGACGCAGTACCACAGGGGTTTGATGCCCATGCGGTCGCGGGCCAGAAACAGTTCTTCCCGCTCGCGGTCGTAGATGGCCAGGGCGAAGAATCCGTTGAAGCGGTGCAGGGTTTGAGAACCCCATTGCCTATAAGCGCGCAAAACCACTTCGGTGTCCGTTCCGGTGCTGAACTGGTGGCCTTTTTTTTCGAGTTGATGGCGGAGTTCGCGGAAATTGAAGATCTCGCCGTTGAAGCTGATGCTGAATCGGCCTTCGGGGTCCGTCATGGGCTGATGTCCGGCGGAACTGGTGTCGAGGATGCTCAGCCGGCGCTGGCCGAGCGCGCACTTGCCGTGCTCAAAATGCCCTTCGTCATCGGGGCCGCGACGGGCCAAAGCGCGGGTGGCCGCTGGCAGTCGGGCCATAACTTCTCTTCCGGAAGCCTCCAATGCCCATACGCCGCTTATTCCGCACATGGGGCAAAATTAGGCCTTGAGGGTTGGCTTGCATGGCCTTTAGCGCGCATGCCCGAGGTGTTTTTCAAAGTACCACTTGTGCAAAAGGATCAGCAACCAGATTCGAACATAGAGATGCTTATGGCCCCGGGCGAATTGATGCAACAACTTTTCCACAACGGGAAAATTGACCAGACCGGCTTCGCGGATGCGTTCCTCACTGAGGTATTTTGTGATGTAGCCCTTCCACTCCTGGCTGAGCCAATCCCCTACCGGAACACCGAAGCCCCACTTCGGCCGATCAAAGAAAGCCGGGGGAACGTATTGAAAAAGAACCTTCTTGAGCAGTCGCTTGGATACTTGCGCATCGCTGCGCATGATTCCGGGCAGTTGAAACGCGTACTCCACCAAATGGTGATCCAAAAGCGGCACGCGCACCTCAAGGCTGTAGCGCATGCTGGCGCGGTCCACCTTGACGAGCAGATCGTCGGGCAGATAGGTCTTGAAATCGAAAAGGGCCTGGCGCTCTGAGGCGTTGAGGCGGAGTTCCGGACGCAAGGGATACTCGGGCAGGTCGAAGGGCGCCTGGTACTCGTCCTGGACCAGTTGCATGATCTCGCGGCGGCTGAACGCGTACTGTTCCTGAGAGAAGATATGGCTGGGCAGGTGCTCGGGCTCATCGTAGTCCAATAAATCCGCGACCCTTTTGTAGCGGTCTGTCATCCGTTCAAAACCGGCGGCTATAGGCCTTCGAAACAACTTCCACAAGGGCTTTTCAAGTCTCTGGGCCCATTGATAACTGCCATAGCCTAGATGGGTTTCGTCGCCCCCATCCCCGGAGAGAATCACGGTCACTTCTTCGCGGGCTAGCTGCGAAACCAGCATGGTCGGGATGGCTGAAGAGTCGCCAAAAGGCTCGTCATAGCTGTCCAGAATGTCGTCAAATCGGGATTGGGCTTCCTGTTGGGTTAAGACGAATTGCGTGTGATCGGTCTTGAGATGCTCAGCGACCTTTTTGGCATAGGAGGATTCGTCAAACTTGCTTTCTCTGAACCCGATGGAGAAGGTTTTGACCCTGTGGGGGGAGGCATCTGCGGCCAGCGCGGTGACCAGACTGGAGTCTATGCCTCCACTGAGAAAGGTGCCCAAAGGAACATCGGAAATCATCTGACGGGACACCGATTCGCGCAGCAGTTGATGGAGATGATCGACAACTTCGCTCTCTGCGGGTACCCTCTTGCCACTCTCCAGAGTGGATTCGATGTGCCAGTAACGCTCTATGGTCAACTTGCCCTGCCGAAAAACGGCTCTGTGCCCGGGCAGAAGTTTTTTTATGTTTTGGTAGATGGACAGCTCAGCAGGAATGTAGCTGAGGTGAAGAAATGCGCTGACGGCCGAAGGGCTGATCTCGCAATGACTGCGAAGTTTTTCGAGGCAAAGCAAACCCTTGATCTCCGAGGCAAAGGCCAAACTCTGATCAAAAGGAAAGAGAAACAGCGGCTTGATGCCGACCCGGTCGCGGAAGAGGTGCAATTCCTGCAATTGCCGATCATAGATGGCTATGGCAAACATGCCGTTGAGAAGGTGCACAAAATCCGGTCCTTTTTGGCGAAAGGCCTCCAGAATGACTTCAGAATCACCACTGGTTTTGAGGCCCTTCATGCCCAGATCAGCCGCGATTTGTCGATAGTTGTAGATCTCGCCGTTGAAGACCATCATGTAGCGCTCATCGGCTGACTGCATGGGCTGATTGGCGGCCGGGCTGAGATCCAGAATGCTCAGGCGGCGGTGCACCAGACCCACAGGGGCCTCATACCAGATGCCCTGAGCATCCGGGCCGCGGTGCGCAATAGCCTGCCCCATCAGGGGCAAATGGCGCTCAGAAAGCGTGGAAAGCACATCGACAAAGCCGGCTATACCACACATAGTTGCTTAAAGTTGAGCCATTTTAGGAGAACCCTGCAAAGCTCTCTCATAAACTTCCGCATAGCGCTCCACTCCCGCCTTGAGCGAGTAGAATTCAAAGGCGGACTGCCGGATCTTGTCCTTGTCCAGGAATGGCAAGGTCTCTATAGACTCTACTGAACGTTGAAATTGCGCGGGATTGTTGATGTCAATCGCCATTCCACAGGAACTTTGCTCCACAATATCGCCTACATCGCCCACTCCGGTGTTGCAGACCAGCGGTAATCCCATGCCCATCATCTCGCCCATCTTGGTCGGGCTGGAGGCTTGCTTGGAAAAAGTGGGGACGATGAAGAACATGCCGAAATCAGCGGCGTTCAGCATAGCGGGCACCTCGGCATAGGGCACTTTGATGACTTTGATGCTGCGCTCGGCAATTCCCTTCCGGGCCGCTTCCCGGCGGATGAGTTCATCATCGGCAGAGAGAAACAAAAAGACCGCATCCGGCTTTTTGCTCAAGAGAACAGAAAACCATTCCAGCATTTGAGGCAACATATACCAGGTGCCCACAGAACCCGCATACACCACCACAAGTGCTCGCTGATCAATGCTTAGCTCAACTCTTTTTCTTTCCCGATCCTGGGAATCAAATCTTTGGTAGTCAAAGCGATCGAGGTCGGCGCAGCAGGGAATGACCTGAATTTTCTCGGCGGACAACTCGGGAGCCAGGTGTCGGAGTATGATCTTCTTTCCCGCTGCGGTCAGGCTGATGATGGCGCGGGATTCCCGGAGAAATTCGCCCTCCTTATTCTTAAAATAATTATATATTTTTTTATACAATAACTTATCCTGAGGCCAGAGATTTCCGTCAACCCTTTCATCGGCATAGAAGCCCCGCATATCAAAGATCCAGGGGATGCCCAGGGGTCTTGATAGTCTTTGGGCAACAGCCGCCGAGATATAACTCCGCGCGTGCAGAAGTTGAATGGGCTGTTCGCGGTGCAATGCCTGGGCGGCCCTGTACATTCGATTCATATCGTACAGGGTTGACAATACGGGCGGACGTTTGGTATAGCTCAGGGGAACCCACTGAATGTCCGCTTGATCCAAAAGGGCCTTGATGGTCGCCTTTCCTTTGTCGTAAGCATGCTCCTTTTCGAAACTGATGATGCTGTGCCGGTAACCCTTTTCATGCAAGCCTTGCAGGTAGGGAATGACCTGACTCTGGCCCAAGGGATCCGTCATTCCATCATAGGAAAGAAACAAGACATGAAAAGGAGCCTGCACTCAGTTGCTCTTTACAGAAAGGGACTGAAAGTACTCCACCGTCAGGGCAAGGCCTTCTTTCATGCGGAAACGCGGCTGATAGCCCAGCAATTGTTGTGCTTTCTCAATGCTGGCAAGGCTGTCGCGAATGTCGCCGGGGCGGGAGGCCTGATGGACGGCTTTGGCATCGGAGCCCAGTAATTGGCAGAGATGCTGATACAATTCCAGGACGGTGAATCGCTCACCTACGGCCACATTGTAGACCTGACCGAGCGCATCGGAATTGTCCGTGGTCAGGGCCAGCATATTGGCCTGAACCACATTGTCGATGAAGGTAAAATCGCGGGTCTGTCCCCCATCGCCATCAATGACAACGGGCTCGCGGCTCGCGATGCGATCGATAAACTTGGGGATGACCGCCGCATAGGGGCCATTGGGATCCTGGCGCGGGCCAAAGACATTGAAGTAGCGCAGGCCGATGATTTCCTGCTTATACACCTGGGCAAAGACCCTGTGATAGAGCTCTCCGGCCAGTTTGCTGACCGCATAGGGCGAAAGGGGCTTGCCGATCTTAGCCTCCTGCTTGGGAAGGGTGGATTCGTCGCCGTAAACGGAGCTGGAAGAGGCGTAAACAACCCGGTTGACTCCGCTTTCACGAGCTGCGCTGAGCACATTGACGTAGCCGTCAACATTGATCTGGTTGGTGGTCACCGGATCGGAAACCGAGCGCGGAACCGAACCCAACGCCGCCTGATGGCTGACCAGATTCATGCCCTGGCAAGCCTTCAGACAAGTGGGGAAGTCCCGCATATCACCCTCCATGAACTCATAGCGAGGATCGTGCTCAAAAAGCTCAACATTGCTTTGCAATCCGGTAATCAAGCTATCCAGCACCCGAACTTTCTTCACCCCGTGCTGAAGGAGATACTCTACCAAATGGCTGCCGATAAAACCCGCGCCTCCGGTGACGAGCACAGATGTATGGTCTAAGGGGCTATGGTGATAAGATACAGGATAGTCCAAGGGCTTGCCGTTTAAAGCGCTAAATTAAGCTGATGAGCCCGTTTTACCGTTTACATTAAGAGTTTCCCTATAGATAGCCTCTGTTTCATCCACCATGCGCGACAGGGTGTAATACGATTGAAGACGCATCTGGGCATTACTGGTCAATTGAGCGCAAAAGGCCTCTGATTGCAAGGCCGCCATCATCTGCGCGGCGAGATCAGCAGGGTCGAAAGGCCGCGCCAGGAGTCCTGTCTTTGCGTGCTGCAGCATGTCTCTGCAACCCACGGTTTCAAAGGCTACTACAGGTTTGCGGGCGTGAAAGGCCTCAAAGATGACGAGCGGAAGCCCTTCGGCATATGAAGGAATAAGAACCAGATCTGAGGCCAGCATCCAGCGCAGAGGATGAGGGTCAAAGCCGGTAAACAAGACCGACTGGCTGAGTTGCAGAGCTTCTGCCATGCTCTCCAGCCTCTGCTGTTCGGGGCCCGATCCGACAATGACCATTTTGATGTCAGGCCAGATCTTTTGGAGTTCTACCATGCTCTCCAGGGCTAAATGCACCCCTTTGCGCTGAATCAATCGGCCGACAACAGCAATCTGGGGTTTACCTGTTCGGCATTCAGGAGATTCTGCAGGTGGCTCAGGGTAAAAGTCAAATCCGTGTTCGATCACCGGCCAGGCAGCCGCTTTGTGTATTCCCGCACCGGCACAATACTCTTTTAAACCCAGCGAACAGGCATAAGTTACCGGCAAGATGCGGCGCGTGGTATTAAAAACATGCCAGTATAAGTTGTGGGGTACCCGAGAAGGCTGAAGGACAAAGCGCTCCAAAGTGCGCTCTTCATAGCCGTGTACGGTAGAGATGGCCGGAAAGCCTTTCCCCTTGAAAACACGTATGCAGGATGCCCAAAAATCAGCGTAGATTAAATGGGTGTGCATCAGGTCGAAGGGCTTTTGTCCTTGTGCCCCGCGGCTGAACTTCCTCCAGAGCCATAGGGGAATGCCCGGATCGAGATAGGAGGAACAACGGCGAAAAAGCACCGGCACCTGCCGATCCCGGAATGCATCCATCCAGCGCTCCACCTCCTGAATATTGCCCGATGCCTTTGTGTTGTGAACGCCGGCAAAGGCTACTTCATGGCCGCGCTCCTGGAGTGCGGGCAGGAGTTTGAGCATATAATTTTCTGAGCCTCCGATTCCCTGCGCATTCTGAGCAAACAATATTTTCATCAATGCGTGGAATTCAGGAGCCAGAAAGCGGGCCGGGTTTGCGGTTCAGGTTCTTTGCAGCGCTTTGCCTGGCTGGCTGCACTTTGGAAGTCTGTATGAATCGCGCGTTTTCCAATTGCTCCCAAATGCTCTCCGCCTGTGCTTTGAGCGATTTGCTGTAGCGGATGTCGGGGATAAATTGCTCAAATTCCTCCGGCACAAAGACGGCTGACAAGGGCTCGGGTTGGAGATGAAATCCCCAGCGATGAGTGATGAACTGATGCACAAAGGAGGCATCGGCTTCGAGGCGATCTGCTCTGACCAACAAGACCTCTTCTGGATACTGAGCGGCGTGATCGAGCAGGGCCTGGTTATAGCGTATCCAGGTGCCCAGATAGCGGTTGGCCAAAAGCAAGTTTCCCGTTTGGTGCCATAACGGAAGTATAGCCTTTTTCAATGGTCCGGCGGGTTGGCGAAGATCCCTCCTCATCAGGGAATAGACTACGCCATTGTAGGGTCTGTACATTCCCAGGACCCTGAGTTGCAGAAAGCGCGCGCGCCAGAATTCGAGAAACAGCGTTGTCCGCGGATCCTTCCAACCCCATTGCGGCCTGCCGCTTCGCTCTCGCATCAGTGAATAGGCCTCTCTGGTCTCCTGCGCGGAGATATTCAGGACCTTACCGGGAGGGATGCTGAAACTTATTCCGTGGCGCTTTAAGACGCTCTTGTGAAAGCCGACAAACAGCAGGTCTTCATAATGACCCCTGGGGTTGCCATAAGTTGGCTCATAGTACTCATCACCGATATCCAGACCGCAATGCGCCAGCCAACCGGACACGAGTGATGTGCCCGACCGATGCATTCCGCATATAGCCAGAATTCGCTGAGCAAATTGGTTGTTTTCCAACGGAAGGGGCGATCTGAGTGGTGGAAAGATCGGAAAGATTATGGAAGCCTCGAGCGTTGAGCCAGGGCTTTGTTCAGAACTTGAACGTAGCGCTCGCGCTGGGAGCGAACGGAATAGCGCTCTTCTACAGTTTTTCTCCCAGCCCTACCCAATCGCTGACGAAGTTCTGCTGATTCCACCAGTTGCGAAAGCTTTTCAAACCACTCTTCTTCACTATGTGCTAAAAAACCGTTGACCCCATCTTGAATGATCTCCTTGTTGACGCCTACCGGAGACATGACCGCGGGTATGCCGCAGCCCATGTACTGCAGTCCTTTGAAGCCGCATTTACCCTGAGTCCATTCGTTATCAGGCAATGGCATAATGCCAATATCCATATCATTGAGATCCTCAATCTCGGTGGAAAGGCGCCAGGGCTCGCCTTGCAGCTCCAATTCTTCATTGCGGTAGCCCACTTCCCCAATCAGTTTAAATCGAACCCGGCTGCCAAGATGCTTCTTCAAACGAATGAGCAGAGGCGCGAAATCATGGAAATACTGAACCGTAGTTAAACTTCCGGTCCATCCGATGCAAACGCTGTCCTTATGGGGCTGTTTCGGTCTGGGAAGGTGATAGTCCGTGTCAATGGTAGTGGGAATGACACTCACCCGCTGATTGAATTGTAGGGCATAGTCGGCCAGGTATTGATTGCCAGCGATGACCTCATGTGCCTGGCGGATGATCTCGGAGGTCTTGCTGCTGGACTTCAACCAGCTAAAACCCTTGTTTCCCTCCGATACGTCGGCCAGCCAGATGGCATCGTCAAAGTCGAAGACCAAAGCTGAGCGCCGCGCCATCTGGCGCTCAAACCAACTGCTCCCGAGCATGAAGGATTCCCGCTGCACATAAACCAGATCGGGTGGTGCAGCTAATGTTTCGCGAAGGCGATTTAAAGCGGCATGGCCTACGATACCGGCTTTCTTCAGCCATTGACCCGATGAATAGTAAATTCTGTCCTGGGCCTCACTCAGTAAGTAAGAGAAATGCAGATCAAAGCCCTGGCTGCGGAAGTAATCGAGGTATTGCTCATGCCGAAATCGCTGAGAGGGGGAGCGGTCAGGTCGATGTATGGTATGAAAGTGCAGACTTGGCATGGGCAAGATGGGCTGCCCTTCCTTCACAGGGCTTGATTTTCAAGCACAACGGGGGCTTCCTTGTCCTTGCGCTGTTGTTCTAAGTGTCTGCGCCTCCCCATTTCATAGATAATCTGTACAATAATAAAGAAAATAACATATCCAATCACTACGCGCAGACTTAAAGAGAAAGTCCACTGATCTCTCAGGCTAAAGATCCAATAGCCGATTCCCATGCCACTGAGAGAAACCACGCTGAAAATGGAGCCCACTGCCCAGTCCGGGAAACCCAAGAAGGCCAGTTGATGGGTGGTGTGGTCCTTCCCACCGACAAAAGGAGACTGGCCCCGAGAAATGCGCCGTATAAAGACCGTAGTGGTGTCTGTTATGGGCAATAAAAAAGCCATCAATGGGATCAGGAACTGCTTGATCTGGAACAGTTCTGATGTGGGCTCGCGATTGGTCCAGAACAGCAGAATGGCTACCGAGGCCATAAAGACGCCCAGGAACATGCTGCCTGTATCGCCCATGTACATCTTGGAGGGATTCCAGTTGTACCACAAGAACCCGACCAAGGCGGCTAGAATGCCATAGAAAACAAAGGCATAGGCGGGCTCACCGGCACCAGCAAAGGTGAACATCAAGGCGCCCAGAAGAGCCGAGACACTGACGGAGGCTGTAATTCCGTCCATGTTGTCCAACATGTTGAGCGAATTCATCATTCCCACAACCCATAGCGTAGTAAAAATATAATTAATTATCTCATTTCCTGTTATGGTGATGTAAACACCACCTAGTATCAGCAAGACTGAACAACCCAATTGACCTAAAAACTTGAGCAATGGTCGTGTATTGTAGGTGTCGTCGGCCAGGCCGATGAAGAATCCCAGCGTGCAGGCACTGAAGATTCCAAGGAGCTTTCTATTCAGCAAATCAAGACCCTCAATGGGCAGCATGCTCAGTGCGGTAAAAGAGAGCAAAAACATGATGTAAAAACCCAGCCCACCCAGCGAAGGCTTGGTTTGGGTAGTCCAGCGAACCATGTTGAGCTCGTCCAGATTGCGCACGCCCAAGGTGCGAATGAAGCGGAGCAACAGTCCGTAAATGGCCACGCTAAACACCAGCGCAGACCCAAAAAACAATCCGTAGTAGAGTAATATTTCCTGATCCATTTCAGGGCTCAATTTCGGGAAAACAAACGCTTGTACCAGGGAATCTGACTATCACTGTCGGTGTAGTACCCGTAACCATAACGACTTCCCCGATATTTATAACCGTATCCATATCCGTAACCATAACCATATCCCAATCCATAACCACCTGAGCCATAACCCGTTCCACCCATTCCAGCATCGTTCAAAATGACCGACAGATTTTTGATCTTACCCTCGTCAACAATGTCATTGATGTTCTTAATAAAGTTTCGTGCGCTGTAATTAGCTCGAACTATGTAAACAGGAATGTCCACCTTCTTGAGGATCTCCAGAGCATCCGTAACCAATCCTATGGGAGGCGTGTCAATCAGAACCATGTCATAACGGCTCTGCAATTCTGCAATCAGTTCCTCCGCTTGAAGAGACGCAACCAATTCGGAGGGATTGGGCGGAATGGGTCCGGAGGTAATCACATCCAATCCCGCATATTCCGTATGGTTGATGCACTCGTCTATGCTGTTGGCACCGATCAGGATGGTACTCACGCCAAGCCGGTTGTTCAGGTCAAAAGCCTTGTACAATTTGGGCTTGCGCAAGTCAAAGTCTATGATCACCACCTTTTTCCCAAGCAATGACTGCACCAAACCCAGGTTGGAGATGATAAAGGTCTTACCCTCACCAGATATGGTAGAAGTGATGGCCAGGGTTGGTGATTTCTTGCCCTGAGCCATGAATTCGAGGTTGGTTCGCAAAGAGCGAAAGGCCTCGGATATCATAGACTTGGGGTTGTTGGATATCACCAGTTTAGGCTGTTCGAGAGATTCGGGGAAGCGAGGAACCACACCCAGAATATCGGCCGTAGAGTACTTCTCCAGATCTCTCAAAGAGGTCACGGTATTGTGGAACATGTAGCGGAATATGATCAGGGCCAGGCCCAGAAATATCCCAAACACGGCCCCGGCAACCTGTAAAACAGTTTTCTCAGTGGTAACCATGGTCGTACCTACTGCGCGCTCCAAAAGGATGTAGTCGGAGATCAGACCGGCCTTGGCAATCTCAAATTCCGAGCGGCGCTCCAGCAACATCAGGAAGAAGCTCTCTTTTATGCTGTTCAGCCGGGTCAAGCGAAGAAATTCGGCCTCTTTCCTGGGCAACTGATCGAACTTTTCATCGTTCATATCCAGCCGCTGATCGATGTAGTCCTTGCTGATCTGAAGTTTCTTGCGCGCGCTGCTCAACCCATCCCTAAAATCCTGACTCACCTGGGCTATCTGTGCATTGACCAGCATTACGCGTGGATCTTCTTTGTTCACACTCACCAGAAAGTCGTCGCGCTTGCGCTGCAGATCAGAGATGGTGTTGACATAGGCGCTGAAGTCAATGAATTCAGAGCTGGGTGGGAAGATCGTGGCTACATTATAGGTGGTGTCATCCAGGTAGGCCTCCAGCCAGTTCAGGGTGGTTTCCTCAAGAGACAGTTGCAGTTTGCGCTCCTCTAAAGAGAGGTATTGGGTTCTGAGATAGGCCTCCTCAGTTTCTGGATTGGTGAGGCGATTGGCCTCTTTGAACACCCTCAGTTCATTCTCTTGAAGAAACAGTTCGCTTCTCAAGGTATCGATCTGATCATCCAGAAAGCTGATGACCAGAGATGCGCTCTCAGACTTGACGCGGTAATCGTTCTCTATGATGGCCTGAGCAACCGCGTTGGCGACATCGAGGGCTTTTCGCTCATTGTAGCTCTTGAAGGCCACTCCTACTTTATTGGCATCCCTGCTGGCTAGCGCAATGGTTATGCTGGCCGCTATTTCTCGGCTAAGCCTTCTGCGGTCATTGAACTTAAAATAAAACTTATCTGATTTATACTCGGGCGAATAAGCGTTGCGGAAATCGAAGTTTATATTGAAATGAGGAGTGTGGTAACTCTTTCCGAAGCCATGAGTAAACTCGTACTCTGTTCCCATAAAATAGTAAAACAACTTATACGAATTATTATCAAGAACCTGCAGATTTATAGGAGTTTCCTTGATCAGGGAATCCAGCAACTCATATTGATAGACAAAGGGCTCATTTCGATAGTATTCATTGGTTAGAATATTGCCCTTGCTGTACATCGTCAGGTCCAGCGGCAGGTTCCGGATGGCTTGAAAGATGAAGCGGCTGGAGCGCATGATTTCAATCTCCTGATTGATGGCCTCCGTGTTGTCCCGCTGCAATAGCCGATTAATGTCTATAATATTGGGCGATTCATTGGTCTTGAGCAACAAGGTGGTTGTTGCCTGATACACCGGCATCTGGTAGCGCAGATAAAAAGTGATGGAGGCGAAAAAAACCAGAGAGAAAAGTACGACCCAAATAATATTAACTCGTGCTATATGTAAGAAGAGCCCCAGATTGAAGTCATTGCCAAAGAGAGCCTCTATAGGACTCTGGAAGGTTAATCGCTTTCTGGGCTCCTTGGTCATACCCTACCTGCTTATGGTATTTATCAACAGAATCACTGTTGCAATAGTCGTAATAAAGCTCAAAAGAGGAAGCAGTTGGGAGATAAGCGTGGTTTGGAAGGTTGGATCGATGTACACAATATCGCGGTGTCTGACCAGCAACTGAGTTCGTTCAATTTCATCGGCATTTCTCAAATCCACCATAAACAGCTTGGTCTCACCGCTGTCCTCTGTCCGGACAATCTTGATCTTATAGGCCTTTCCGCTTTGCGGCACCCCTCCTGCAGCAGCGAGCACCTCTATCAGGGTCATGTTGTCATTGTCCAGGGGTACAACTTGTCCGATATCATTGCCCCTGAAGACAAAAACCCGTCTATTGACCACTCTAATCTGAGCAAATGGCTCTTTGAAATGCTCTTTGAACCGATCTTCGAGTGCTCGTTCACAATCCCGCAGTTTCATACCCGAAACCATGATGGTGTCGATGAAGGGCAAGCGCAGGTAGCCATAGACGTCTATCTCATAAGTCTGCCCTGTGGTTAGTCGTTGAATTTGTTGATCCAGGCCCGGTGTGAGTAATGAATAACCCCGATTGGTGTTGACCTGAACCGTGAGCCGGTCTCCAGACCCCAATACAATCTCCTCCTGCTTGCCCTGAGGCAATTCAGTAAACTCGTAATCCCCTGCCGTTCTGAACATTTGATTGGGATTCCACAACCTGCATGAAGACGATCCCAGCAGTATCCCCATGAACAGAAGAAATCCATAACTACGAAGCATAAGTTTGACTTAGCCTTGCAAAACTACCAAAACCGATGTTTGCGAATGGGGTTAATTTTTTTGGTCTTTTTACTATGTATAATCCCCATCAGCAGAGCGTAATTTAGCCTGAATTTCATGTTGCTGACTCTTCTACAAAGCAATTACAGGAGCCCTCTGGACCTCATCACCGGGCTCATGTTGATTGACCTGTTGGTCAATCCTTTGTATATACTTTGCATCATGAGCATTAGCTATGTCATTGCTCAGAAATTCTATCCCAATGCTCTGGACCGGTCTTATCTGATCAGTGGAATGGCGGCCAAGATCTTTGCCAGCTTTCTGTTTGCCCTGGTGTACGTTTACTACTACAATGGTCGGGGGGATACATTTTACTACTACGACGGCGCCAAAGCGGTTCGCGATGCCTTCTACCACTCACCTCTCATGGGCATTAAAGTGCTTATGGCAGAGTCCGGGGTCTTTACCGATGAAACCTTTCCCTACACTTCAAGAATTCCTACTTTCTGGCGTGGAAACACCGAAGTGGTCTTTATGTGCAAGATTGCCGGGGTTATTGCCGTGGGCGCCTTTCAGTCTTATTGGTTGTTGAGCTTTCTCGTCGCCGCCCTTTCGTTCATAGGCAATTGGAAGATGTTTCGATTCTTTTCCGAACTGTATCCGTCATTAAAGAAACACGCAGCATACTCGGTGCTTTTCGTCCCCTCAGCTTTGTTTTGGGGTTCGGGATTGCTGAAAGATACCATTGTATTTAGCGCACTAGGCTGGATGATGTACAGCGTTTATAACATCTTTATTCGAAAGAAAAATGTGATTACCTCAAGCTTAGCACTAATCATTGCAGGCTACATTATATTCAGATTAAAAGCTTATGTTTTATACGCATTTCTTCCGGCGCTATTTATATGGCTTTTTATGCACTTCAAACCCAAAAATGAGGGGGTAGCTCTAAAATTTGCTTTAACTCCGATCATGTTTGCGGCAGTGATTGGTGGCCTGGGGTTGATCGTTCAAGGACTTGGCTCCTCTTCTGATAAGTATGCCATTGGTGAGCTTGGAGACCGGGCTAAAGGATTTCAGGACTATCACACCCGTCTCGCTGATCAGGGACAAACCGGGTACTCGTTGGGAGATGTACAATTTACTCCAACAGGTATTGTGTCGAGT
Organism: Chitinophagales bacterium; assembly: GCA_041751015.1. GTDB lineage: Bacteria > Bacteroidota > Bacteroidia > Chitinophagales > BACL12 > WGOA01. Next base: position 62,493 of record JBGSYF010000007.1, on the reverse strand, counting down.
TTTCCCGCAGCCGTCAATGTCACCTATTTCAGACCCTACCCTTGGGAAGTCAGGGATCCTGTTCAAGCATTGTCCGCTCTTGAAAGTCTGTTCTTCCTTTCGCTCTTCCTCCACACTTTATTTACGGTTGGTTTCTTGAGAACCTTTAAGATCTCCTTCAACAATCCAGATGTGGCACTTTGCCTGATCTTTAGCTTGATATTTGGCTTCGCAGTAGGAGTAACTGCATATAACTTCGGAGCACTGGTTCGATTCAAAATACCCGGATTAGCTTTCTTCCTGATGGCTTTTTGGATCATTCGCCATGAACATAAGCGCATGCTTGCAGAAGAGTCCGAAGATCATGATTAAAATATTAATATTAACATACTACTATTTTCCAGGTAACTTTGCCGGATGTTATCGCATAGCTGCCTGGGCTAAGTATCTAAAACAATCGGGGTATGAGCCTATAATTGTTACTCGATACTGGAAGGAGAATGAAACGGACTTCACGGCCATCACAGAAGAGTCAGAGGTCAGCGTAGAGTATCTAGATGGTATCAGAATACACCGAGTTCCATACAAAGGAAGCCTGAGGGATCAGCTAATCCTAAAACTGGGTAAGCAGTTCAACTGGCTGGGCAAAGTACTTTCCCTCTTCCAACTCATACTGCAAAAATATTTTTTCAAAGCCAACCCGGCCCTGAGTTTATATAAACAAGCAATTGCCTGTCTTGAAAATGAATCCGATATCCGCTGGATAATTACCAGTGGCAGACCCTTCTACTTGTTTGAGTTTGCTCACCAGATAGTACAACGGTTTCCGGAGGTAAAATGGATCGGTGACTATCGCGATCCGTGGAACACTAATACGAATTTAGATTTAATGAAATTTAAAGGGAAGTTCTTCCGATGGCTTGAACTATCGTCAGAAGTCCAATCAACAACATCTGCCGAATTCCTCACAACCTGTTCAGAAGGTATAAAAGACAACATAAGCACGCTGATAACCAAAAAGAAAATTGTAGTGGTTACCAATGGATTTGAAGATTTCATTACCTCCACGGAAGATCAAAGTGCTGTACGTCAAATTGAGATTGCGTATGTAGGTAGTTTATACCACAATCAAAAGATCGAAACTTTCCTAAATGGATTAAACTCATCTGAATACAACTCCAATTTTGCCATTTATTTCTACGGGATCAAAAAAGACAGCACAAACTATGACAGAATAAAAAAATCAATCAGTTCCAGCGTTCAAAATATCCACTTCAAACCATGGATGCCAAAGGATGAAATGATTAGAGCTCTAACCAAGCATGATTGCTTTCTACTTTGCGGCATTCCGAGTAGAAAAGGCACCTATACCGCAAAGTTTTTTGACTATCTTTCAATGAAAAAAAATATAATTCTTTGCCCCGGTGATCAAGATATACTCACAAAAGAAGTAAGACGACTGAACATTGGTTGGGTCTTGAATGATGAACCAGCCGTAAAAAATTGGGCTTCAGAAGTAACCGATACGTTCAACCGAGAAGGTGCAATTCCTTTTCGTGGAGACATTGCTGAGATAGCTAAGTATCGCTATCAAAATCAGATTGATAGGCTTGTCGATCATATTAGTCGGTATAACAAATAGAGCGGCAAATGCGAACAACTGTGTTTAAGTTACTAAAGACATCTGGTGCATTGGGGCTTTTATCCCTCGCTGACCAGAGTCCTGTAATCTTATGCCTTCACAGAATTTCTTACGAAAAGAGCAATGGATACCCGCCATTGAGTCCGGATGTCCTGGAAGCAATGATCAAACATCTTCACAGCCGTGCAGATTTTATTGACTTCAAAGACCTATCAGTTTACAACAGTAAAAAGCCTGCTGTCATCGTATCCTTTGATGATGCCTTTACTGATTTTCGAGACCAGGCATTGCCGATACTCAATTATTATAATGTACCCGTTACCTTGAATGTAATTCCTTATTGCGCTTCAACCGGCCTGCCACACTGGACCCAGAAGATTGCCTGCCTGATCGAAGAATTCGCCCGGAGAAAATTGCAACCCGAACTTCCCAATTCTTCAATTAGTCCATTGGTGCTGGGAAAGAACGAAGAGCAAGTGGCATTGGAGTTGTGCAATGAGCTTTACACCTGTTCTATTGTGCAGCTTGATAACATACTTCAACAATGGGAGGAGGTACTACAATTTGATTCCATTCGCTATACACAAATGCTGAACTGGGAAGAATTGCGTCAAATGCTTTCGCTCAATGAGCAAGTGTATATTGGAAATCATACCTACCATCACCTTAACCTTCAAGTTCAACGAACAGAGCAGGAGTTACAAAAGGAGATCGTTGAGTCACATCATGAAATTTGCAGCAAACTAAATGTGAGCATTGACCGCTTTGCCTTTCCCAATGGGGCTTTTAATGAGCATAGCTTAAGAAAAGTTAACGAACTTAATTATAAGTTTATTCAATTAACATCCAACATGGCTTCAAAGCAAAGAAACTGCTATCAACGCGTAAACCCTTGCTTTCAAAGTAGTGAAGAAAATCTTTTTCTTATATACGGATTACATGAAAAAATTAAATCGATGGTAAGGCAATGAGAAATGAGAACCTCCAGACTAGAGAGTTCGGATTTGAGCAAGGAGCAGAGATTCTCCAATTCATCAATGAAAACATGTATGCCGGAGCTGATGTTCGTCCCTCCGCAAGCGTAATGGGAAGTGTTCTTGCCTCTCAAAAAGCAAGCCAGAACTATGGAGTTAGTCCATTTTTAGGTCTCTTCGATAAGAACAGACTTGTTGGGGCGATGATGCTGCAGACTTTTCAAATCACCGATGGCAGAGAAGTTCATAGGTGCATTCAGGCATCATCCATCTTTATTAAAAAAAGTCATAGAGGCAATTTCTACCACTTTGTAGAATACCTCAATCAGGCATATCCCAATGATTTGAAGCTTTTTATGCTTTCCCACCCTGCTGTTCACAAGACAGCGGTCAAACATGGGTACAAAGAAGTCAACAAAGGAGAATTTCTATTGAATACTTATTTTATCCTACGTCCTATAAGTTTCATGGCACAAAGTCTAAAGACTAAACCATTTTTCCACCTGATATCAAAAATCAAATTTGTTGACAAGCTGTTTAACTTGTTAGGCTCAAAGAAAACAGATGGTTTGACAGAAAGCTTTAGTTACGACTACAGTGAATTGACAGAACACTATGAAATCACTCAGGCAGGTAAATTGCATGCTGTTTGGAATGCTGAAGTCTTGAAGATCAAATTTGGAACTTCATTGTACAGAGCAGGAACTTCGTTGCAGTCAAATCACTCCATTCAATTGGCATCCAAGGACGAAAATGGAGTCATTAAGTCTTGTTGTATCCTTAAGCCTATATTTAACTACAATAGAATTGTATTGGTCGATTTCAAAAGTTCCACCTCTGAGGCGGCAATACATCTCCTCAAAGGTGTGTTTTCCTTTGCCAAAGAACACGGCATAGACGCAATACTAGTCAACGACTCCATAAAGAAAGAGATAAATCAATTCCTTCCCAAGCTTTATCTAAAAGCCAGGAGAGAAACCACCGGGCGAGCATTTATGTGGCTTCCTGAACACCTGAAGACTGCAGAAGTAAAACTATACTACGGCGATGATGACATGTTTTGGTAAAACATAAAGCAGATCAATATCCTTATCCCTCCTTGTTTCGTCTTTCAAACTGCTCATAAGCATTCCTGAGCATACTCTCGTTCTCCTCCTTCGTGAGCCGAACACCTGTCCCATGCTTCTTTAGCACATAGTCAGGAAGTTGGTACAGTACATTTCGCTCCTCACATTTATTGATGTAGTCATCAACACTACAAACTAAACGCGCCGGATTCCCAACAAGAACTGAATAAGGTGGGAAACTCTTGGTCACGACAGCACCGGCCCCAATGATGCAGCCATCACTAACCGTAACCCCGGGAAGTACAACAGCGTTAGCTCCAAGAAAGACCTTCTTTCCGATTACCGTCTTTTCAATCCGGGTTTTCCCGGAATGGGTAATTGTGCTTGCATCATGAGCCAAAATGATTGAACCGGGAGCTGAAATGAAACCTTCGCCTATCTCTACCAGATCGGACATGGCATCCACACGAGTATTCATACCTTTTGGGTATAATGGACTTCCACCTTTGTAAATATGCCATAGAGTCTTAAAGAATCGCAGAATTTTCATTTCATTTTTTTCAATTGAGTCGAGGCTGAATTCTGTACATAAGTTGCACTACTAAACGATCTATCCAGTTGTTGAGATTTGCTTCCCACTTTTGAGCATAAAAATGAAATTCTTCAACCCTTGTTAACTCATATAGTATCTTCATCAATGGAACATGGACGTTTTTTTGATAGTAGTAACTCACTAGTTGTCCTTTCTTGATGTCATATGCCGACCAATACCATCTATCGTACTTCTTCAAATTTGTTTGAATCAATTCTACACAGTTATTCCATAGGACCAGTAACTCCTCTCGTTTGGTAACCCTGTACAAATCCAATATTCCAAAAATGGCGTACACATAGCCATTCAAAACCAATGATGGCTCAGAAGTAGGATACTCCTCATACCAGTACTTACCTCTTTCAAGTTCTAGAGTAAATCCTCCTTCGCTAACATCAATATTGAATGACCGATAGATCCGCTCTGACTCGCTGAGCCAATAAGCATCTTTGGTCAATTGGTACCACCTCAAATAAAGAGAAAGAGCTTGGCCTTGAACCATACCGCAAAGCCAGCCCTCCTTTAACTGATACTGAGTGTTCTCCAGATTCCTCCACACGGCAGCACCTTTATACTCGGTCTTGTTACTCTCTAGCCAATTCATACAAGCCTTAGCATGGTTTACATGCTCGCTCGATTTATCATTCTTCAAGTGGAGGTCTATACTCATTAAACCAAACTGTATAACCATTACGGGATAATACAGACGAACTTTAGCTCCTAAGCGATAGGGTACACCCTCCTCATCTAATTGAGCAAACACCCCATTATTCAGATGCACGGCCCCCGGCGTCATATCCTGATAATACTGACCCAGTTCTTGATCCCAGCTTGTATTCCCCACACCCAGGGTGATTGAGTCATCTACGCCCTTCATGATATACTTTCATGTATGTATTGCAAAATACGGGCATAACTGCATCCCAGGATGCAAAAGAAGCTATTTTCTGAGCATTGCCTGAACAGCGCTCATGATAGAGCGCCATGTTATTCAAAACAGCTAAGAACACAATGGACAGATCCTCTGATTTCACACGTTCAAAATAAACCCCCATGTCCTGATAGACATCGTAAGGCAGCCAATCACCAACAATAAGGATATTGTCCGCTACAAAAGCCTCTTTTATGGAACTGGACAAGGCATCTGTTGTCTGCAAATTGATGGTGATATCGGAGGCCAGTTTGGTTGCCGTGAGATCAGCATCCGATAATTTATCGCAATAAACTCGGTAGGACGAAGGCAATTGCTTTAGAGCAGCCTCTATCTCAGCGTGATATCCATCGCTATCTGACAGGCCATAGGTGCACGGTACAATGAAGTGTAACGTTTCCAGCAGAGTTGCTGGCAGCTCAGATATACCATTGAGCATCACCAAGTGCTGTTGTTCGCGCTTTCCATTGTAACCAATGGTTACCACTGTTTTTGCCGGGTCTATGCCCAATTCCCTCTTACAGGCTTCCTTGCTTTTCTTCTTCTTGGTCAGCAGAATTTCATCCAGATACTTGGAGCCATATTGATTAAAGGAAACCTTATCAGCGTACGCAGCAGAATGCCGTTTGAATTCGTCCAGCATATTCACTCCCATGACCACCTCTGAAGCATACTGGAAAATCTTGTTCTGCAAGATTCGCTCCTGCTCCGTGCTCCGAAACAAGTCTGAACCAAACAAAGTGGCCACTATAGGTTTCTGAGCCTTCGAGATATCCTCCATGTAGTCGTGATAATAATGGCCGCACCAGTGAACATCGATCACATCATTACGCCTTATTGTTTTAATGAGGAATGACCGGCGGAACAGTTTGACCAACACCTTTCGAAACAGACCTCCTATCCAGGACGGCAAAAGAGAATGTACACGGCCTTCGGAGGTGCAGGCGTTCAGGCTCCAGATATCCAATGCCTCGGTTGTGATACCACAATCCTTTAAGCGCCTGACCATTTCAGGAGTGCCAGGATGCCAGAATGGCACCGGAGTAAGCAAAAGCAATCGCATGCTAACGCCTGATAAGCTTGAAATACTCGCTCCATTCGCCAATATCACGCCAACTACCTTCACTGACCGGAAACACCCCTACCCGGCGCTTTTCATCCACCAGTTTGCCAATCAAGTGCGTGATATGGAAGAAGGTGTCCTTAGGTATCTCCTCGATCAAATGAGGCTCTAAAACATAGAACCCTGTATTGATCTTGAAGTTCACCTCGGGCTTTTCGGTTATCCGCTCCAGGATGCTGTTCTCCCTGGTTTCAATAGTTCCATAGGGAATGTTAAAGCTCTTGATGGCGGCTACAACGGTCAATTCGTTCTTGTTGGACCGATGATAGTCCAGGATCTCTGCATAGTCCTGATCAATCATGATATCACAATTGGTCACGAAGAAGGTCTGATCAATCCGCCCATCAAGCAGGTGTATACTACCTGCGGTACCCAGTGGCTTGTCTTCAACTAAATACTCAACATCATATTTGATTTCTGATTGATTATTCAGATAATATCGAATCATATCCTGCAAATAGTTAACCGTCAAATAGAACTTATTACAACCAAATAATATAAAACTATCCATTATATCTTCTAGAATGGTCTTTTCCCCGATTGGAATGAGGGGCTTGGGGATGACATGAGTCAAGGGGCGAAGACGAGTACCCATTCCACCTGCCATGATAACGACAGGAGCATCCAGAGATCGCTTAACATGGTGATCTTCTCCCGAATCAACGATATCAGCCCAATACACCACTTTGACCAGGTCACCTTGCTGATCAATGACCGGCATAGCTTCTGCCCGCATCTCCAGCATAACCCTTTTTATATCTTCAAAAGAATCCTCTGCCCGGGCAATGGTGATATGCTCTCTTACAATGCTGCTAACCGGGTCTTGCAGGGAGATCTGACGGATGATGGCGCGCTGAATATCACCCAGGCTCAAAACACCTTTGAATTTACCTTTACTATCTGTAATAAATAATACTTTCTTTTTAATTTCATCCATCAACTGCAGGGCAGAGAATATGCTTATGCTGCCATCAATGATATCTGGAGATTTCTTCATTACACCGTATCACTAATTTTTCGCGCTGGCGCGCCAACATACAAACCGGGTTCAGTGATGTTTCTCACAACAACTGTTCCAGCCCCGGTTCGCACTCCATTACAGATCACTACATCACTGCTGACGCAAGTAGAGACACCGATGTTGCAGGATTCGCCTACGTCTCCCCTTCCAGCCACGATGACATGAGAGGATATGATGCTGTGCTTCCTGACCCTGGCATGAGTGATGAAACTCCTGGGATTAACATATACGTTATCATCTACAACCGCATCCATATACAACATCACATCGGCCATGAGAATAACCCCTTGTCCAAGCTTGGCTGTGCTATCAACAATGCAAGTTTTGTGAATGTAATTGACAAAGGGAATCTCCTGGCAAAATCGCTCAAAGACCTCCTTGCGATAATCCATTCGGGTAAAACCAATGCCATTCACCAGGCCATTGAACTTACCCTTCTTGAAGTCTTCAACAATATCATCCAGGCGACCAATCACTTCAATACCGGATGGAGTTGGTCCCAGGGGTGTGTAATCATCGTAATACCCCACTACGTCAAAAGCCCCTTCCTCCAGCATATGATGGGCCACATGACGCGACATATCCCCCGAACCAATGAACACTACTTTTTCTTTCATGACTCGATATCAATCTTAACTGCTGAAAGTATCTTCTCTCTGAGTTCCATCAATTCTTCTCGTGTATCGGTTTGCAACAAAAAGTACCCGTAGCGATCGGTTCCGAGCTTGATGTCGGGCACTCTCGAGCCCTCCTTTAAACTGAGTCGAAAGTCGATGACACCAGGCCACTTTTTGATGCCATCATTATTGTACATCTTGCGCACCGTGCCCGCCGGGAAACTGAAGAAGAACACACCTGAGGCTTTCTCGAATCTTCGCTCTACCTCTGGTTTTTCGCCCAACATGATCTGGATCAGCGCTCTTTCCATGTTGACACCGGTGGATAAAGGTACCAAGCGCGAGGTAATGAGGTCACCTCCGATTCTGGGACTAACCTCAATCACGGTTATTTTTCCATTCTCAATCTTCACTTCGTTGTGCGAGCCACAGTTATCAAAGTTGAAGATTTTGGCAATTCGCTCCTCCAGCTCTTCGATCTGACGGTAGATGTCCGCTGAAAAGTTGGGCGGTTGAATATGTCCCAATTCAATGTAGTATGGAAGCGGGGTGGTGATCTTCTCTGTGATCTGAATGACCCTGGTCTTGCCGCCGTAATGCAGGGATTCAATACTGTATTCGGTTCCATTGACCACTTCTTCAACCAGGATGGAGGGCAGACGGGTGAATTGCAAGGTATCCTTGATGACCACTTCTGCATCCTCCGGGCCAGCGCAGTAGATCACCCCCCTGCTGCCGGAGTTGTCGCGAGGCTTGAACACGGCCGGATACCTGATCTGATCATTCAATTCACTAATCAGATAGCCTTTGGCACAGGGTATATCATGCTGATTGAAGATCTCCTTCATCTTGTGCTTGTCCGTGGAGACTTCAGCCACTTTTTCGTCAATGTAGAGCAAGCCGTAGTGTTTGGCCACTCTGGCCATCATACGCAAGGGTTTGTCGGTTGCAACAGTGATGATGGCGTGAATGTTGTACTTCTCCACCACGGCACATGTACCCTCATAGTCCTGACCGCCAACCACTTCAAATACACCGGCTATCTGCTGTCCAACGGCATGGGGATCCGGATCGATAACAACGGTAAAAAGTCCGAGTTCATTGGCTTGCTCTATGAGAGAAAGTTGAAAATCTGAACCGCCAAAAATTAATATATTTTTTGTCATTCTATTAATTTGTCAAACTCCCGATGTACTCTTTCAATCCGCTGCGCAGATCAAAAGTTGGTTTCCAATCAAATCGCTTTGTTATTTTTCGAATGTCGGCTCTGCTGTCCATGACCTCGTTTTCCCGATAAACATTTTGGAATTCTACCTCTGCTGTAGATGAAGTCTGCAGCAGAATTTCCCGGACAAGCTCTTCCACCGAATGTGAAACGCCGGTTCCAAGGTTAAAAATATCGTATAAATTATTACCTTCCTTGATAGCGGCTATCAATGCACTTACAACATCCTGAACATAGATGTAATCTCGTCGCGGTCTGGGATCAAGCAAACTGATTCTGGGGCTCTTGTGTTGAGACAGTATTCGGGGTATGAGAAAGTTTTCGTCCTGCCCCGGGCCATAGGCGTTGAACAAGCGGAACACGGTAACTGGCAGTTGAAAGTCTTTGGAGTACGCCTGGCACATCTGCTCGGCAATCATTTTGGTATGCGCATAGGGATTGTGGGGCTTTAAGGCTTCGCTTTCGGACACGGGGAGTTCAGAAGGCGAGCCATAGAGATAGGAAGACATGAAGATCAGGGAGGCCTTTCTGACTCGGCACAGCTCCAGGACATTCATTGTACCCAAAACATTGGTGAGGTAAAAGCCTTCCGGATCGCGGTAGGAGTCGGGCACGAAAGAGCGGGCGGCAAGGTGGACGAGCACATCAAAGTCAGCCGTTGCGCGAAGGCTGTCGGCATCGGTGATGTCCGTGCCCATTTTCCTGGAGATGGGCAGCAGCTCATACCCCCCTTCCACAAGCGCCTTGCAAAGATGCTTTCCGATAAAACCGGAATGACCCGTTACAGCGACGCGCATGATCAGTTAGACGTTGTAGATGCCAGCCTTGTAATTGGACAAATGCCGGGGATTGCTGAACCACTCAACCGTTCTGGTCAAGCCTTCTTCCAGGGTGCAGTCCGGAGCAAATCCCGTCATGCTGCGCAACTTGGTATTGTCTCCCCAGAGGCGAAAGACCTCGGATTTGCCGGGCCGGATTCGCGCGTTGTCTTCGACATAACGAACATCCGCCCCCATGACTTTGGCGATGAGTTCAAACAAATCGCGCATCGATACCTCAAAATTAGTTGATATATTAACTTCTTCACCAATGGTTTTAGGTTCCCTGGCAATAGCCAGAAAGCCTTTGCAGGTATCCTCCACATAGGTCAGGTCGCGGGTGGGGCTCAGATCCCCGACCTTGATTTCCTTCATTCCGGAAGCGATCTGGGTGATGATGGTTGGAATGATGGCGCGGGCTGATTGCCGGGGGCCGTAGGTGTTGAAGGGCCGAACGATGGTGACCGGGAGTTCAAAGGCATTGTAGAAGCTCATGGCCATGGCATCGGCACCGATCTTGGAGGCCGAATAAGGCGATTGGGCCTGACGGGGATGCTTTTCGTCCATGGGAACGTACAAACCGGTGCCGTAAACCTCGCTGGTGGAGGTGACCAGAAGCCGCGGCCCTCCGCAGCGCCTCACCGCATTGCAGATGTTCAGTGTTCCCCGGACATTGGTATCCACATAGCTGTCCGGAGCGGTGTAGGAGTAGGGAATGGCGATCAGGGCAGCCAGATGGAAGACCAGATCGGTTCCAGCCACCAATTCCTGGCAAAGATTGGGGTCGCGGACATCTCCTGAAACGATTTCGAGACCCGGATGGCTGAGCCCTTCCAGATGGCCCCAATTATTAAAGGAATTGTAGTATGTTAAAGCCCGGACATCATACCCATTGTGCAACAACATTTCGGTCAAGTGCGAACCTATAAATCCATCCGCACCGGTAACTAAAGCCTTCATGAATCTTAAAGATGCTGCGAAGTTGACATTAATTTGCGGCTTGCACAAGCTACAAGGCCCGGGTTGACGCCGGGTCAACGGGCTGTGGAGAGCATCACTTCCAACCGGCGCTCAAACAATAACTGCAAATATGCTCCCCTATATTTGCCCGTCATCAACATTGAGTCCTATCGCAGCCTAATTCCCCTGCCCCGCTCAGCATGTCTATCCTCCGAAGTTTTGTCAGTGAAACGAGCGTTTACGGCCTGGGAAATGTGGCTTCCAGGGTACTGACCATGCTGCTAATACCGCTCTATGCGGCTAACCTGGGCAAGACGGATTATTCCAATCTGGTGCTGATGCAGTCGAGCTTCTCGGTGCTCGCTTTTCTGCTGGCTTTGAACTCGGGGGTCTTTTTCTACTACTACGCTACTGAAGAGCCCGAAGAACGCAAAAAGGTCTTCAGCACCTGGTTCTACTACCAGCTCTTTGTCGGGTTGATTTTGATTGCAGGGTTAATACTTCTAAGACCTTTTTATATTAATTTATTCATTTTAAATAACCTGAATACCGTTGCCATTCAGCGCGGGCTTTTCTTCCTCTCCTTACAGTTTCTGCCTTATATCGTCAATATTACGAATATTAATTTATGTAGAATTGACCGAAAGCCGCTCAACGTCATTAAGATCGTCCTGTCGGAAACCGTGCTAACTCTTCTCCTGATCTTTGCGGGCTTTCGCTACCTGGATTTCGACCTGGGCGATGTTCTGGCTGCGCAACTGATTTCGCGCTGTATAGTGAGCGCGTTGTTCTCAAAAATGACAAAATTTTATATTAATTATTTAAATTTTGAGTTGGCTGTATTGCGCAAACTCTTTGCCTTCTCCTGGCCCTTCTTCTTTGTCAGCTCCTTTACCTGGATCATCCTGAGCATTGACAAGTTCATCGGTGCACAAGTACTCGCGGACAAAGACGAAGTGGCTTATCTCGCGCTGGCTATGCAGTTGAGCCTGCCCATTGCCATTCTAGCTGATATGATTCGAATGTCTATCGGCCCCTTTTTCATGTCCATCTACAAGGAAGATCACGCGGCCAGCAGCTACCAGTCCATCTTTGACTTGTCGGTCTTTGCTGGCACCATTACACTGATTGGCCTGGTGGGAATGAGCCCTGTGTTGACCATCTTATTGTCCGACAGAAGCTACTTGCCTGTGGTGCTGGTCATTCCGCTGATCGCAATGTCCAGTGTGCTCTCATTGGCCTATAATCAACTGGCTATCGGTTACAATTTATCAAAAAATAACGTATATATTTTATACGCAACTGTATTTGGTGGAACCTGTGGGGTCCTGGTCAACTACCTGCTCATGCCCAGATACGGCTTCATCGTTTCCGGCATAGCGCAAATTCTGTCCTACTGCCTGATGTGCGGATTTCTGTTGCTGTTCAGAAAGAAAAAGTCAGCCGTCAACCTGAACATCAGCCAAAGCGGGGTCATTCTGATCGTCGGACTGTTGTTTAGCCTATCCATCATGCTGGTTTATGTGCATCTCTTTGAGTGGTTGATTCAGGCCAGTTTAGGGATTGCTCTTCTGTTTGCTCTGTTGCTCATTAGCGTATATTTCAAACAACACAACATAACTCTGGCGCGCGTTTGGGCCCTGCGCAAGAAATCCACATGACAGATTTCCCCGTTGGGCTTTGTTTGGCCGCCCATGCCAAAGCGCTACCTTTGCCCTTTCCGAGGAAAGCATACCATGAAGAGCTTCAGCATCTGGCCATCGTGTATTCTGATTGTGGCTTTGGTGGCCCTGGCCAGCGCCTGCAAAACCGACATTGTTGGCGATCTGATGCCCAATCAGCCCCCCGAAACCTTTACGGTGGTGGATACCATCATTCGCGCAGGTGGGGATCGGCTGGAGTCAAGAGTTAAAATTCAGTGGTGGGGAAATGACCCGGATGGTTATGTTGACGGTTATGAATTCACCTTTGACGACCCGGTAACGCCGGGCAGCGTCTGGCGTTTCACCCGCAATCAGGACTCGATCTTCTTGTTGCAGACACCGCCGGGCCAGGATACGGCCGATTTTCGATTTACGATACGAGCCATTGACAATCAAGGACTTAGGGATCCAAGTCCCGCTACCATCAAGTATCCGGTCAAGAATTCTCCGCCCACGGTGCAGTTCATCAGCACCCCGGATGACCCGGTTTTGAGTTTTCCCATCGTCAAATTCTACTGGAGTGGGAGCGATCCGGATGGGGTGGACAATCTGAGCCGCTACGAATTGTACTGGAACGACACCACTGCTACCCCTTACGAGGTTGACCAATCGGTCACTGAAGCCACCTTTGAGGCCGTCAATCCGCGCGAGAGCGGTATCAGCGAGAGTCTGGTTTATCTGAACGTTAGCCAGACGGCTGATCCGGTGACCATGCCGGGTATGATTGTGGGCGGATGGAATGTCCTTTATGCCCGGGCGGTTGACCAAAGCGAGGCTAAAAGCCCCTTTGTCAGGGCTGATTCCATCTTCATCAAGCCCAGTCGCACTAATATTCTGCTGGTCAATGCCTATTCGGGTGGAAGTGGGCCCATCTTCGATTTTTACCACAATCAGATGCTTGGAGTGGGCATCAGCGATTACGACACCCTCACGCTTTTTGAGATCTCGGCGCCCAAACAGCGCTCAGCGGACAACCTGACTCAGGAGCGCATCTTTGCGCTGTTTGACCTTATGATTTGGTTTGGCAACAATGCACAAAGCAGTCTTTCGCTGGCCCAACGCACGTCAGGAGAGTTCTTCGGCCAGGGCGGCAAGATGCTCATGGCCGTCTATGTATCCAGTTCTTTTGATCAGCAGAGTAATTTCCTGGACTTCACCCCTATTGCTTCGCTCGTTGACCCGCCTGACACCACATTGTTGCTCAACACGGGGGCCAGTGTTACACCCATTCAGGCGGGTTGGCCTGCCTTGCAAAGCACCTCCATCATCGGGGTTGTCCGACCGCTGATCACCCAGATCGGGGCCGATCCCCTATACAATGCTCAACTGACTGCAAGGGATGTAGCGACAATGAGCCTCAACCCCTGGTTCGGACCCAGTGTGATCATGGCCCGTAAGAAAGACGCTGCGGGCAACCCGAACTTCATCCTATCGACCATAGAACTTCAACGCCTGGGCGGTCTGGGAACTCTGGATCAGTTCTTCGACAAGGTGATCCGCGAAGAATTCGGGTTTTAGACCAGGCCATTCCTTTCTGTGAAAAACCAGCACGAACATTGTTTGGTATGCGGCTCTGCCGATCTGCAGGTCATGCCGAAGTACGCCAAAGACCATCTGGTCAAATGCAAAAAATGTTCCTTCGTTTTCTCTCAGAAGATCCCCAGTGACGAAGAACTGCAGACCTATTACAAGAACTACGGTTCGGGCCAGCACGACAGCATTTCGCCCATAACGATCAAGCGTTACCACGAGCTGCTGGATCAGTTTGAGCCCTATCGCTCGAGCGGGAACATGCTCGACGTGGGATGCGGATCGGGTCATTTTCTGGCCACAGCCAAGGAGCGCGGCTGGACGGTTTATGGCACCGAGTACCCCGAGTCGCTTTGCGAAGTCTGCCGCCGCCGGGGCATCAACATTCAGCGCGGCCCCTTGAAAACCGCCAATTACGGGGGAATGGCCTTTGATGTGATCACCTCTTTTGAGGTCATCGAGCACATTTACACGCCTAAAGAAGAGCTGGCAAAATTCTTTGAACTCCTGCGCCCGGGTGGAATGGTGTACTGCACCACTCCCAACTTCAACGCTATACAGCGCTTCCAGCTCGGTCCCGAATTCAATATCCTGGCCTATCCGGAACACCTGAGTTACTACACCAAAGACACGCTCCGGCGAGTCTTCAAAAACGCCGGTTTTTCCTGCCTGAAGATGGAGTCAACCGGTTTTTCGTTCTCCCGTGCGCAACCGGCCAAAATCGCCCGGGAAAAAGTGACCGGTGAGGGCTCGCCGGATGAAGAGGCCCGCAAGCGCATAGAGGGAAGTGTGGCTTTGCGCCTGGCCAAGGACAGCATAAACAGCCTGCTTTCGGTCAGCGGAACCGGCATCACCCTCAAGGGCTACTTCCAGAAACCGCTGCGCTGACATGCCCACTCTTGCCATCTTTGCCTCCGGCCGCGGCTCCAATGCGGAGGCCATCTTGAGAAGATTTGCTGAAGAGCCCGACCAAAAAGTCGGACTGATTCTGAGCAACAGTTCAAAAGCTGGCGTTCTGGATCTGGCGCGCGAGCACAAGATTCCCACATACGTTAGCACCCGAAGCGAGTTCTACGCTCCGCAAAGTGTTTGCCAAACCCTGGCCGAGCATAAGATCGACTGGATTGCGCTGGCTGGTTTTCTGTGGTTGCTGCCGCCCGTGCTGCTGCAAGCCTACCCCGGTCGGATTGTCAACATCCACCCTTCGCTTTTGCCAAAGTTCGGGGGCAAGGGCATGTATGGTGCCAGAGTTCACGAGGCAGTTCATGCTGCTGCAGAGCGCGAAAGTGGCATCACCATTCACTTTGTGGATGAGCACTATGACCGCGGTCAGGTCATCTTGCAAAAGCGCGTACCGCTGACAGCAGAAGACAATCCCGAGAGCATAGCGGCTAAAGTGCTGGAGCTGGAGCACCGTTACTATGCCGAGACGCTGTTGAATTTGATGCGCTCATAATCCCCGCTCAATTTCCGGTACTTTTGCATAGTGCGCATCGGTCGCACAAAATCCATGCACATTCCCATCCGCTCCGCGCTCATCTCCGTCTTCTCCAAGCAAGGCCTGGAGCCTGTGATTCGCGCACTTCAACTGAGCGGGGTCAGGCTCTATTCCACCGGAGGCACCCAGGCTTATCTGGAGCAACTAGGCGCGGAGGTGACGGCGGTTGAGCAACTCACTGACTATCCCTCTATACTCGGGGGAAGGGTCAAGACGCTTCACCCCAAGATCTTTGGGGGCATACTGGCGCGGCGTGACAACCAGAGCGACACGGCTCAACTGGACGAGTACGACATTCCGGAGTTTGATCTGGTGGTGGTTGACCTCTATCCCTTTGAGGAAACGCTGGCAGAAAGCCCTGATCCGCATGGCGCAGGGCGGGACACCATCATTGAAAAGATTGATATCGGGGGAATCTCGCTGATTCGCGCGGCGGCCAAAAACCACTGCGATGTGCTGGTCTGCGCCAGCCGCTTTCAGTACAGCAGCCTGCTGGAGATCATTCAGCAGAAAGGTGGAAGCACCCTGGATCAGCGCCGCAAGATGGCCGCACTGGCCTTTGACATCAGCAGCCGCTATGACACGGCTATTCAACAATGGTTTGAAGAGGGTTTGCGCATCGCCGGAGACACTGATGTAGAATTCATAGCCAACGGCTCCGAAAGTCAGCTTCAGCCCTCGCTCAACATCCAGATCCGGCACTCCCGAACCCTGCGCTACGGAGAAAATCCCCATCAACAAGGGCGTTTCTACGGCAATCTCGACGATGCTTTTGAGCAGCTCAGCGGCAAGGCGCTGAGCTACAATAACCTCGTGGATCTGGACAGTGCCGCAGACATCATCCGGGAGTTTGGCAGCGATGAGCCCACTTTCGCCATACTCAAACACACCAATACCTGCGGTCTGGCCACCCGGCCCCGGCTCAGCGAAGCCTACCAGGCCGCCCTGGGGGGTGACCCGCTCAGCGCCTTTGGCGGGGTTTTGATCGCCAACAGGACCATAGAGATGGATACGGCCAGCCTGATCCACGAGCTGTTTTGCGAGATCGTGGTGGCCCCAGATTATGCTCCGGAGGCTATAGAATTGCTGCGCGGCAAGAAAAATCGCATCCTGCTGCTGCAAAAGCAACAGAATTTCAGCAATCTGAGGTATCGCAGTCTGCTCAACGGGGCCCTGCTCCAGCACGCCGACCGCACAACAGAGAGCGCTTCAGACCTTAAGGTGGTCACAAAACAGCAGCCCACGGAGGATCAAATCCGCGATCTGCTCTTTGCCCTCAAGGCGGTCAAGCACCTGAAAAGCAACGCCATAGCCCTGGCAGCCGGGCAACAACTCATTGGAATGGGGGCCGGGCAGACCAGCAGAATTGATGCTCTACAGCAAGCGGTAGATAAGGCAAAACGGAATAACTTCGACACGGCAAACGCTGTGCTGGCGTCCGATGCTTTCTTTCCCTTTGCCGATGCGGTGGAATTGGCTGCTCAGGCGGGAATCAAAGCCATCGCACAACCCGGGGGCTCCGTAAAAGATCAGGATTCTATTGATTTTTGCGACGGGGCCGGCATAGCGATGGTCTTCACTTCCATCCGGCATTTCAAACACTGAACCAGGCTCACTAACCGTCCCAATCGACAACTGAACAACAACGGATAACACTATTGCAAAAGCGAACAATTCATTTCCCGGGTCGTAAAAACCTGCATGAGCCAGATCTTTTTTTCCCGCCCGACCATCAGTAAGCAACGAATGGGATTTTTCAACTTTTTATCGCAGGAAATAGCCATTGACCTGGGCACGGCCAATACTTTGATCATCTATGGTGATCAGGTGGTGGTGGATGAGCCCTCTATCGTGGCCATTGACCGCAGAACCGGGCAGGTGATTGCCGTGGGAAAGAAGGCCATGCAAATGCACGGCAAGACCCATGAGAACCTCAAAACCATTCGCCCGCTCAAAGACGGGGTGATCGCCGATTTTCAGGCCGCCGAGAACATGATTCGGGGATTTATTCAGATGATCGCGCCCCAGAACAAGCTCTTCCGCTCTTCGCTGATCATGGTGATCTGTATTCCTTCGGGCATCACGGAGGTCGAAAAGCGGGCCGTCGCTGACTCCGCCGAGCAAGCCGGGGCTAAAGAGGTTTACCTCATCCAGGAGCCCATGGCCGCCGCTTTGGGCATAGGTCTGGACGTTCAGGAGCCGGTGGGCAATATGATCATCGACATCGGAGGCGGAACAACGGAGATCGCCATCATCGCCCTTTCGGGCATCGTGGGCGATCAGAGCATACGCATAGCCGGCGATGAACTGACCGCCGACATAGTGGCCTACATGCGCCGCCAGCACAACCTCTTGATCGGGGAGCGCACGGCCGAACAGATTAAGATCAATGTGGGCTCAGCCCTTTCGGAGCTGGACGATCCCCCAGCCGACCTGCCGGTCAACGGCCGCGACCTGATGACGGGCATTCCCAAGCAGATCACGGTGACGTATTCCGAGATCGCCGCAGCCCTGGACAAATCCATCTCCAAGATCGAAGAGGCCATTCTCAAAGCGCTGGAGACCACTCCCCCCGAGCTGGCTGCCGACATCTACCGCACCGGGCTTTATCTTACCGGGGGCGGCGCACTGCTGCGCGGTCTGGACAAGCGCATTGCCCAGAAAACCAAGCTTCCCGTTCACGTTGCCGACGACCCGCTGCGCGCCGTTGTGCGCGGCACCGGTGCAGCGCTCAAGAACCGCGACAATTTCCGCGCCCTGTTCATCAATACTTAAAATAGGGGGCGGCGGGCTCGTGCCGTTTGAGCGGACATGGGCATCTGCTGCGAGAAGGCATGAGGAATTTTCTGAACTTCCTGATTCGCTACCACGCCTTCTTACTCTTTTTGGCGTTGGAAGTCTTTTGCCTCAGCCTCTACTTTCGCTCCAGCGCCTACCCGAATGCGGTGATCATGTACTCAGCTAATCAGGTGGCCGGTAACGTGTATCTCCGTTATTCGAACTTGCGCGAATACACCCGTCTGGGTCAGCGCAACGACAGTCTGGCCTCCGAAAATGCGCGCTTGATGGCCCTGCTGAACATGGCGCAGTTGCAGGACAGCGTTGTTGAGCGGCTGGTCAGCGACAGCGCTCAGCGCCCTTTGTACCGCTACATCCCGGTTCGAATTATAAAAAATTCTATAACGTCCCGCAACAACTACATGACCCTGGACCGGGGCAGTCTGCACGGCCTTACTGCCGACATGGGCCTGATCACCGATGAGGGTATTGTGGGGAAGATCATTGCCACGAGCGAGCATTTTTCGGTGGCTATGTCGGTTTTACACAGTAAATTTTCAAGCAGTGCTGCGCTTCTGCCCGCTGCTCAATATGGGGCAGATCCAGGAGCCCTTCCACCCGCGGCCAGCCAACCGGCGCTGAGTGCTCAGATTCCGGATGTGGACTTTCCCGCCCCGGTTTCCCAACCGGCTTCTCCGGGCGAAGGCTCCAGCGGACAGGCTCCGGTGCTCAGCGGACGGCTTTCCTGGGATGGAAAAAATCCCCGAATGGTTCAACTCATCGACATACCCGGCCATGTAGAGCCCCGACCCGGAGACCCGGTGTTCAGCAGCGGTTTTGGCACGCTGTTTCCCGCCGGTGTGCCCATCGGTCTGGTCCGGGAGCTGCGCCAGGCGCCTGGCAGTTATTTTTTGGAACTGAATGTCGAATTGGGGCCCGACTTCTCCCGTCTGCGCCACGCCTACGCGGTCACTTACCTCTATAAAGAGGAGCAGGAAGCTCTGGAAAACACGATCGATGATTGAGCTGAAGTGGTTGAAGACGGTCCTCGTTGCGCTGCTCCTGTTGTTGTTTCAGGTGACGGTGCTCAACCAGGTGAGCCTGCTGGGCTTTGCCAGGCCTTTCGTCTATCCCCTCATTCTTCTCCTGCTGCCCTTCGACAGCAACAGGGCGGGGGTGCTGGTCCTGGCTTTGGCCTTGGGCCTGCTCCTGGACAGCTTCTCAGACAGTCCCGGTTTGCACGCGGCCAGCTTGGTCCTGCTGGCCTGGCTCAGACCCCATGTGGCCTCTCTTTTGACCCCCAGAGCGGGCTATGAAGCGGCCGATGAGCCCCGAGTAGCCAATCTGGGCTTGCCCTGGTTCAGCGCTTATGCGGGCATGTTGTTGCTGGCCCATCACATCATGTTCTTCAGCCTGGAGATCTTCAGCTTTGCCGCGCTGGGTCGCATCTTCGTCCACGTCATCAGCAGCGGCATTCTTTCCCTGATCCTGTTGCTGGCCCTGGAGTATCTCTTCGGGCCACCGGTTTCCCGAAAAAGCCTGAGCCGATGAAGGATTCTCCCTTTGGACGCAACCGGGCCCTGGGGGTTATCACGCTCTTTGTGGTGATCTTTTCGATCTACGGCTTTCGCCTGCTCTACCTGCAAGTCATCAGCCCGGATTACCGCGAACTGGCCGGTGACCGCATTCGCCGCCGAGAAGTGATCTTCCCCGAACGAGGACTGATCTACGACCGCAACGGTGTTTTAGTCGTATATAATGAACCCATTTATAACCTGATGGTCATTCCCAATCAGGTGAGCGCGATGGACACGGCCCGCTTCTGCCAACTCTTTGGCATGGATCGCGAGACTTTCGATAAACAGCTCCAAAAAGCCAAGAAATACTCCTGGCGCAAGCCCAGTGTGTTCATCAAGGAAATCAAAGCAAACGACTACACCGCAGCAGAAGAATTTTTATATCAATTTCCTGGATTTTTTCCGGAAGTCAGGACCATACGGCGCTACCCGCACCGCGCTGCCGCCCACGTCCTGGGTTATGTGGGCGAAGTGGACACCGCCGATATTCGAAAATCCGGGGGCTATTACCGGCCGGGTGACCACATCGGGCGCACCGGGGTGGAGCAGACCTATGAAGCCGTGCTTCGGGGCGAAAGGGGGGTGCGCCATATGCTGGTGGATCAGTTCAACCGCTCCGTTGGACTTTACCGCGGCGGTTTATGGGACACCATCGCCACGCGGGGTCAGGATCTGACCATCACCCTGGACATAGAATTGCAGCAGTACGGGGAATGGCTGATGCAGAACAAAAAGGGCTCGATAGTAGCCATTGAACCTTCCACCGGAGAGATTCTCGCTCTGGTTTCCAGTCCGGCCTATGATCCCAATTTGCTGGTGGGCCGCGAGCGCTCCGCCAATTTTCAAGCTTTGAGAACCAGCGGCTATGACCCCATGAACAACCGGGCCTTGAAGGGATACTACCCGCCCGGTTCGACCTATAAACCGCTGATGGCCCTGTTTGCGCTGGAGGACGAGGTCATTCAACCTAACTTTTACTATGGTTGCGGCGGGGCCTTCAGGCTCGGCGGTCTGAGGGTGGGTTGTCACGCTCATACTTCGAGCGGAAATGTGCAAGCCGCTATTCAGACCTCCTGCAACGCCTACTTCTGTGCTCTGTTCAAGATGTTCATGGACCAGAAGGGCTACAAGAATGCCGAGGAAGCCTACGAACATTGGCGGGAGTACATGACCCGCTTTGGCTTGGGCGTAAAAGTGGGCATTGATATTCCGGGCGAGATCATCGGGAACATTCCCACCGTGGCCACCTACGACAAGGCCTACCGACCCGGCGCCTGGAAGGCCAGCACCATCATCACTCTGGGCATCGGTCAGGACAAGATGATCGTCACGCCGCTTCAACAGGCCAACATGACAGCCGCTATGGCGAACGGGGGCTGGTGGTACAGCCCGCACGTGGTCAAACAGGTAGAGAGCACGGACAGCTTGCTGGCGCCTTTCCGCATACGCCACGAAAGCGGTTTCAGGCCGGAGATCTTCGGTCCGGTGCTGGAGGGAATGGCCATGGTGGTCAGCGGCGGCACCGGTCGGCAGGCACAAGTGCCGGGCATTGCCGTAGGGGGAAAGACGGGAACAGCTCAAAACCCATTGGGCTTAGACCACAGCCTCTTCATCGCCTTCGCCCCGGTGGACAACCCGCAGATCGCCATTGCAGCTATTGTGGAAAACTCGGGCTGGGGCGGCTCCTGGTCCGCGCCGATCTGCGGCTTGATGATTGAAAAATACCTGAATCGCAGCATCAGCTCTCCCCAGCAACTGGCCAAGGAGAAACGCATGATCGAAGGGGATTTCCTCAACCCGCCGAAGCCCGTCCTGCCCGTGGCGGCGGCCCCCACATCACCTGCTGCAGAGGCTTCGGTTGCTGTACCCGTTCCCGCCGGGCCGGCAGCTTCATCCCAAAGCGCTCAACCTTGAAACGGCAGAGCAGCATATGGACTAACATTGACTGGGTGAGCTTTGGCTTGTACCTGGCCATCATGCTGTTCGGCTGGCTGGTGGTTTACGCCGTCCAATTCGGACCCCAGAGCAGCAGCCTCTTCAATTTCAGCGGCATACACGGCCGCCAATTGATCTGGATCATCATCTCGCTGATCATGGGTATGATGATCCTGATCTTTGACAGCGAGTTCTTCCCCGGCTTCGCCTGGATCATCTACGGGCTGGTCATGGCGCTGGTGCTCTTTGTCATGCTCACCGCCCGCGAAATCAACGGCGCAAGGGCCTGGCTCGAATTTGGTTCCATCAAGATTCAGCCTTCGGAGTTTGCCAAGTATGCTACCGCTTTGGCGCTGGCTAAGTACCTGAGTATGCCCAGCGTCAACCTGGCCGAGTGGCGATCCCGCGCTGGTGCGCTGGCCGTGATTGGCCTGCCTATGTTGCTCATCATCGGCCAAAAAGACACGGGCTCGGCCCTGGTCTTTACCTCCTTCATCTTTGTGCTCTACCGAGAGGGCTTCCCAATTGGCGCGGTCGTGGTCGGGGCCTATCTGGCCATACTCGGCGTGCTCTCTCTGCTGGTCGAACCGGGATATCTGCACAGCGCGGTGGCCCTGCTCTGTCTGGGGTATGCGGTCTTTGCCCTGCAGAGATCCCTGAAAAAGAACCGGCAACCCACCCTGAATGTGTTGATTTTGCTGATGATTGGAATGGTTGTCCTGATCATCACCGGCTTGCTGACTGAATCCCTGTGGCTGAGTGTGCTGCTCGCGGCTGTTTTCATGGCAGTGCTCTATTTCTTCAGTCAGTTTCTGCGACGTGAACGCCGCTACATCCTCCTTCCCGCGGGACTGTTTCTGCTGAGTTTGTTCTTTGGATTCTTTATCATGGATGTGGCTTTCAATGATGTGTTAGAGGCGCACCAGCGGGAGCGCATCCTTACCCTTGTGGGAAAGAACAGCGATAAGGACGCCAACTACAACGTGGATCAAAGCAAGATGACCATCGCCTCAGGCGGTTGGCTCGGCAAGGGCTATCTGCAGGGCACCCTGACGCGCTATGGCCATGTGCCCGAACAGCAAACCGACTTCATCTTTTGCACTATTGGCGAAGAGTTCGGTTTTGTGGGCAGCGCGGCCTTCCTTCTGGCCTATCTGGCTCTGCTCATTCGCATCGTCCTGCTGGCCGAGCGGCAGCGCTCCGCTTTTTCCCGCTCTTTCGCCTATGGGGTGGCCGCACTGTTCTTCGTTCAAATCGCCATCAATGTGGGCATGACCATAGGCCTGGTGCCGGTCATCGGCATCCCCCTGCCCTTTGTGAGCTATGGGGGCTCCTCCATCCTGGCCTTCTCCGTGCTGATCTTCACCATGCTGCGCCTGGATGCGGATCGGCTGTTGGTGTTGAGGTAGGGGCAGGGGCCCGCGCTACGCCCCAAAGCTTTTACCTTTGCGCTCCTGAATGGAGAGTATGAAAAGTCCTTTTGCTACACACTTTCGCACCCATAACTGTGGTGAACTTAGAGAATCGGATGCCGGCAGCCAGGTAAAGCTGGCGGGCTGGATGCACCGCAGCCGTGATTTGGGGGGAATGACCTTTGTTGATCTCCGCGACCGGTACGGGATTACCCAACTGGCCTTCAACATGAGCGAGAACGCCGAGCTCTGCCAGCAGGCCCGCAAACTGAGCCGGGAAGATGCCTTGCAGATCGAGGGCCAGGTTTACGTGCGGGAAAGCCGCAACCGCGAGATGGCCACCGGCGACATCGAGATCAAGGTCAGCGCGCTCAAGGTGCTCAACCACTCGGATCTGCCGCCCTTTACCATGGAGGATGAAACGGACGGGGGCGAGGAACTGCGCATGAAGTACCGCTATCTGGACCTGCGCCGGGCCCCATTGCGAAAGGCCCTGGAGCTCCGGGCCAAAACCGTGAAGGCTGTTCGGGAGTATCTGGATGGAGAGGGCTTTCTGGAGATCGAAACGCCCAACCTGATCAAGTCAACGCCCGAAGGAGCCCGGGATTTTCTGGTGCCGAGCCGACTGCAGGCCGGTAGCTTCTACGCCCTTCCCCAGTCTCCGCAAATTCTCAAGCAGTTGCTCATGGTCGGCGGCATGGATCGCTATTACCAGATTGTCAAATGCTACCGCGATGAGGACTTTCGCGGGGACCGGCAGCCGGAATTCAGCCAGGTGGACTGCGAGATGGCCTTTGTCAGTCAGGACGATGTGCTCGACACCTTTGAGGGCATGACCCGGCATGTGTTTAAGCAGGTGCTGGACTACGATCTGCCGCCCATGCAGCGCATGCCCTACTCAGAGGCCCTGGCGCGCTATGGCAGCGACAAACCCGACCTGCGATTTGGGGCGCCCATCCACAAGCTGAACGAGGCCTTTGCCGGCACGGATTTTTCGGTGTTCAAGCAAGTTTTAGACAGCCAGGGGCTGATCGGGGGCATCGTCGCTAAGGGCTGCGCCGAGTATTCGCGCAAACAGCTCGACGAACTGACCGACTTTGTCAAGGCTCCGCACCGGGGGGCGGGAGGCCTGGTTTACATCAAATGGCTGGCTGACGGCAGCATTAAATCCAGCATAGACAAGTTCTTCAGCGCCGATCAGCTCAAGGCCATTGCCGGGGGAATGGGGGCTGAAGCAGGAGACCTGCTGCTGATCGTTGCCGCCAAAACTTCGATTGCCCGCAAGGCGCTGGGTGATCTGCGCCTGGAGATGGCCCGGCGCGAGAACTGGATCAAGGCCGGTGACTGGTCTGTTTTGTGGATTGTGGATTTTCCGCTGTTCGAAGAGGACCCCGAAAGCGGGGAGGCCATCTTCGTGCACCACCCCTTCTGCTCACCCCACCCGGAAGACCTGGAGCTCTTTGACAGCGATCCCCTGCGCTGCCGGGCTCTGACTTACGACCTGGTCATGAACGGCAACGAGATCGTTTCGGGCTCCATCCGTATTCACCAGCCGGAAATTCAGAACAAAGTCTTCAACGTGCTCGGCTTTAGCGAAGAGCAGAAGCAGGCTCAGTTTGGCTTTTTGCTGGATGCTCTGCGCTTCGGTGCGCCCCCGCACGGAGGCTGCGCCTTCGGTCTGGACCGCTGGGTCATGCTGATGGCAGGAGAGCATACCATTAGAGATGTTATTGCCTTTCCCAAGAACAATGCTGGCCGCGACCTGATGATGGACGCTCCCGCCCCGGTGGACGAAAAACAATTGCAGGATTTACATATTCGAACAATCGCCAAGCCTAAGGAGTAGGCTTGCGCGAGCTCGCCGCGCAGGTTCGCAGCACATGTTCGCCGCACCTGCTCGCAGCCCATGTTCGCCGCCCCAGCTCCCCGCTCGAGCTCCCAGCGCCAACTCAGAGATTCAATTCCTCCTTCAGGAATAGCCCCGTGTGGCTGCCCTTGACCATGGCCACCTCTTCGGGCGTGCCGCTGGCCACGATGCTGCCGCCGCCCCCGCCCCCCTCCGGCCCCAGATCAATGAGCCAGTCAGCCACCTTGATCACGTCCATGTTGTGCTCGATGACCAGCACCGTATTCCCCCTTTCGACCAATTGCTGCAAGACGCCGAGCAGGACCCGCACATCTTCAAAGTGCAACCCGGTGGTGGGCTCATCCAGGATGTAAAAAGTGCTTCCGGTGTCGCGCTTGGACAGCTCGGAGGCGAGTTTGACGCGCTGCGCTTCCCCGCCCGAAAGGGTGGTTGAACTCTGCCCGATATGGATATAACCCAGTCCGACATCGAGAAGGGTTTTGAGCTTGCGGTAGATCTTGGGGATGGCCTCAAAGAATTCCACCCCCTCCTCTACCGTCATGTCCAGCACATCGGCAATGGACTTTCCCTTGAACAACACTTCCAGAGTTTCGCGCTGATAGCGCTTGCCCAGACAGCGATCGCAGACCACATAGACATCGGGCAGAAAATTCATCTCTATGGTTTGCACACCCGCCCCTTCGCACTTATCACAGCGCCCCGCCTTGACGTTGAAGGAAAATCGGCCGGGCTTGTAACCGCGGATCTTCGACTCGGGCATCCTGGCAAACAAATCGCGGATCTCGCTGAACAGACCAATGTAAGTGGCCGGGTTGGAACGGGGCGTGCGCCCGATCGGACTCTGGTCAATCTCAATGACCTTATCGATGTGCTCCAGCCCCTTGATGCTCTTGTGCGCCAGCACCGCTCGCTTGCTCTTGTAAACCTTGTTGTGCAGCAAAGGGAAAAGCGTCTCGTTGATCAGCGTGCTCTTGCCGCTTCCGCTCACCCCGCTCACTCCGATGAAGCAGCCCAGCGGGAGACGCACATCCACTTTCTGGAGGTTGTTGCCCGACGCACCCTTGAGCAGCAGGGCCTTGCCGTTGCCTTTGCGGCGTTCGGCGGGAACGGCGATGTTCCTCTTCCCGCTCAGGTACTGGGCGGTGAGGGAGGATTGCTTGAGAAATTCTTTGGGACTGCCCTGGGCCACCAGAGAGCCGCCGTGCACCCCGGCCCCGGGACCCAGATCGATGATGTGATCGGCGGCCAGCATGATGTCCCGGTCGTGTTCCACCACCAGCACCGAATTGTCTCCGGCGCTGAGCTCGCGAAGTGCGTGAATCAGGCGCTGGTTGTCGCGCTGGTGCAGGCCGATGCTGGGCTCGTCGAGCACATAGGTGATGCCGCTGAGCTTGGAACCGATCTGCGTGGCGAGCCGGATGCGCTGACTTTCCCCGCCGGACAAAGTGCGCGAAGGGCGGTCCAGGCTCAGGTAATCCAAGCCCACATCCAACAAAAACGCAACCCGTTCACGGATCTCCTTGAATACATCGCGACCTATCGTGCGCTGGCGCTCGTCCAGTCGCTCTTCAACGGTACTCAACCAGTTGGAAAGGCCGCGCAAATCCATGTTGCTCAGTTCGGCGATGTGCCGGCCGTCAATCCTGAACCACAGCGAATCCTTCTTCAGGCGGGTGCCGAGACATTCACCGCAGGGCTGCACTTCCATAAAGCCTTCGGCCCAGCGCCGCATGGCTTCAGAGGTGGTGTTGCGGTAGCAGTATTCCACCAGACCATTCACCCCGCCATTGCTCAAAGTGTACCAACGCGTGGGGTCTTTCTCCCCCTCTATCTCGTGCGCATCCGCGTTTCGACCCTCTAAAACGAGTTGCAGGACGTTCTCCGGCAATTCGCCCACGGGCACATCCAGCTTGAACTTGTGCTTGCGCGCCAGAGTCTTTAACTGCTCAAACAGATAGTTGTCGCGCTGCTCACCCAGAGGGGCCAGGCCCCCGTCGCGTATGCTCAAATCCGGATCGGGCAGCACCGCCTGCCGGTCAACGGTGTGCAATTCGCCCAGCCCTTTACAAACGGGGCAGGCGCCATAGGGCGAGTTGAAGGAGAAGGTATTGGGAGAGGGCTCTTCATAAGACAAGCCGGTATCCGGGCACATCAACTGACGGGAGTAATTGCGAAAGAGCGCCTTGTCGCGGTCCTGCACCACCACGCTGCCCTTGCCCAAACGCAGGGCGGTTTCGAGGCTGCGGCTCCAGCGACTGGCATCCTCCTTGTTGGCAAAAAGCTTGTCCACCACCACATCAATGTCGTGGATCTTGTAGCGGTCCACCTGCATCTTGGCCTGCAGATCCAGGATCTGACCATCTACCCTCACGCGCACATAGCCCATCTTTCGAACCTGCTCAAACAGCTCGCGGTAGTGCCCCTTTCGACCCCTGATCAGTGGGGCCATGAGCAGAACAGGACGGCCTTTGAAGGTCTCCATGACGCTGTCCAGGATCTGCTGCTCGGTGAAGCGCACCATCTTCTTGCCGCTCAGATAGGACCAGGCCTCCGATGCGCGCGCGAAGAGCAGGCGCATGAAGTCGTAAACTTCCGTGACCGTGCCCACCGTGGAACGCGGGTTGCGACTGGTGGTTTTCTGCTCAATGGAAATGACGGGGCTGAGTCCGGTGATGTTGTCCACATCGGGCCTCTCCATGCTGCCGATGAACTGCCTGGCATAGGCCGAAAGGCTTTCCATGTAGCGGCGCTGTCCTTCGGCATAGATGGTGTCAAAGGCCAGGGAGCTTTTTCCGCTGCCGCTGATGCCGGTGATCACCACCAGAGAATTTCGCGGAATGTCCAGAGAGAGATTGCGCAGGTTGTGCACCCGCGCACCCTGCACAGAGAGCACGTCCAGATTGGGCAAATGCTCCTCGGGCTCCTGTTCTGCAACAGCCGCGCGCTCATCGGCACTTTTTCGGGCGGAAGCGACTTTGATGTTCCTGGCGGCGGCTTTCTTAACCGCGCTTGCGCTCGGTTTTTTTTCGGGCGAAGGGGATGTGCGGGGCAAAACAGGCGTTGGAAGTGATGGAGAAAATAGGGCCCTCGGTCTGACCGCACTCAGGTTGAACAACAGCCTGGCGCTTAGGGTTCTGGGAGGGAGACTAAATTAAGCGATTCCCTTCAGGCATAAACCCGCATGGGAATTTTGCAAAACTTATTCACATCGCCACAAAAGCGAGTAAACTATACACGCTTGCTAAGTTAAATGATCAATATTACCCCAATGTGAACAACATAGGAAGTGAAATTGTCATTTAGACACTAAGTTTATAACGTTCAAACTTTCAGTGCGTGATGCTTCCCAACTCTACATCAGCATCGACACCTCTCCTGCCCAGGGCGGGAAAGGGGGTCAGCTTGAGCTCAAATTCGCAGAATGCATCCCAGTTTTTTGCTGAAGCTGGAAAGGCTTTGATGCACGGCGGAGAGAATGCTCAGGAAAGCGCTTTGTTTTTCAACATCAACCACAGTTTTGCCCGGCGGCGACTGTGGAAGTTCAGACGCCAGGAGATCCTGGTTGGCCTGATCGAGCTGGCCTTTGTAGGGGCCGCCTGTTGGTTCCTGTTCCGTTGAGTCGGGGCTGGTCCTGCAAATCTTGCATCGCTACTGTGCTGAGCGAGACATTATTTTTCCACCAGGGCATTTCTTTTATCCACGAGAGCTCTACTTCCGCATCCCTCAGGGCAGTTTCGGCTAACTTTATAGCCCTATGTCCGAAATGCCTAAGTACCTGAGCGAACTCAACGACATCCAGCGCCAGGCCGTCACCCACATTCAAGGCCCGGTTATGATCATCGCCGGTCCGGGTTCCGGTAAAACCAGGGTGCTCACCTACCGCATTGCCCACCTCATGCATCAGGGCAGCGACCCCTTTTCCATACTTGCGCTGACCTTTACCAACAAGGCCGCCCGCGAGATGAAGGAGAGGATCAGCGCGGTGCACGGAACCGATGCCCGCAATCTTTGGATGGGCACTTTTCACTCGGTTTTTGCGCGCCTTTTGCGGGTCGAAGCGCCGCGGATCGGCTACCCGTCCAATTTCACCATCTACGACACCTCCGATTCCAAGAGTTTGCTCAAGAGCATCGTCAGCGAGCAGAACCTGGACGACAAACTCTACAAGGTCAACACCTTGTACAACCGCATTTCCGGGGCCAAAAACAGCCTGATCAACCCCGCACAATACGCGCTGAACGCCACCTTGATAGCCGATGATGAGGCCGCCGGAAGGCCCCGCATGCACGAAGTTTACAAGCTCTATACCCAGCGCTGTTTCCGCGCCGGGGCGATGGACTTTGACGATCTGCTGCTCAAGACCCACGAGTTGCTGGAGCAGTTTCCCGATGTGTTGTACAAGTATCAGAATCGCTTCAAGCAGGTGATGATCGACGAGTTTCAGGATACCAATGAGGTGCAGTACGCCATCGTCAAGCGCCTGGCGGATGTTCATCAGAACATCGCTATTGTGGGCGATGATGCTCAGAGCATCTACTCCTTTCGCGGCGCCACCATTGCCAACATCCTCAATTTCAAGAAGGATTTTCCCGATACGGTGGTCTATAAGCTCGAGCAGAACTACCGTTCCACCAAAGTGATTGTGGACACGGCCAATGCCATCATCTCCAAGAACAAGGCTCAACTGGCCAAGACCATCTGGACCTCCAATGGAGAGGGGCATCGCATCCGCGTGATCCGCGCTGCATCGGACAACGAAGAGGGCAAGCTCGTGAGCGAGACCATATTCGAACTCAAGATGCGCGAGCACCTGCACAACAAGGACTTCGCTATCCTGTACCGCACCAATGCCCAAAGCCGGGCTTTTGAGGAATCTCTGCGGCGGCTCAACCTGCCCTATCGCATCTACGGCGGCATCTCGTTCTACCAGCGCAAGGAGATCAAGGATTTGCTGGCCTACCTCAAGCTGAGCGTAAACCCGGCCGATGAAGAATCGTTCCGGCGCGTGATCAACTACCCCGCCCGCGGCATCGGCAAGACCACCATGGAGCGCATGACCATTCTGGCCGACGAAAATCAGTGCTCACTCTGGCAGGTGGCCGAAAATGCCACCGCGCTTGGGCTGGGGCGTTCGGCCTCTTCGGTAGAGGGTTTTGTGCTGATGATGCGCAGTTTTATGGCTCAGGCCGAAAGGCGGGATGCCTATGAGCTGGCCGAGCACATCGCCCGCCAGACCGGCATGCTCAAGGAGCTTTTTGCCGACAAAAGCGTGGAGGGACTGAGCCGTTACGAGAACTTTCAGGAATTGCTGAACTCTATCAGGGAGTACACCGATCAGTTGAGTCAGGAAGGAGAAGAATCCGCTGAAGCCCCTCAGGAGGACCCCGAAATTCTGAGCCCGGATGCACCGACTCAGGGCAGTCTGGGGGCTTATCTGCAACAGATCAGCCTGTTGACCGACATGGATGAGGAAGGCGAAGACGAGGACCGCATAAAACTGATGACCATACACGCGGCCAAAGGGCTAGAGTTTCCCTGCGTGTTCAATGTGGGTCTTGAAGAGAATCTCTTTCCCTCCATGATGGCCATGAACAGCCGTGAAGATCTGGAAGAGGAACGCCGCCTGTTCTACGTGGCGGTGACCCGGGCCGAGAGATTCCTCTACCTGAGTTATGCGAGCACCCGCTACAAGTACGGTCAGTTGAACTACTGCGAACCGAGCCGTTTTCTCGAGGAGATTCCCGAGCAGTTTCTGGAGTACGTCAGCAGTCGCAAGGTCCAGCCCGTTCAGGCTCACAGCGGTGCTGCCCGAAGCATACAAAAGCAGCGCCAGGAGCAGCGCCGGGCGGCATCTACCGACTACCAGCACAAACCCAGTGCGGGCTTTGTTCCCGATCCGCCCGAAAAGATTAGCATGGGCATGAAGGTAGAACACCAGCGCTTCGGCTTTGGACTCATCATCGGCATGGAGGGAAGTTCGCCAAACACCATGGCTACCATTGATTTTGCCGCGGTAGGCCCCAAGAAACTCCTGCTCAAGTTTGCCAAGCTGCGCATCTCCGAAGCGGCGGGGTCCTGATCCCCGCGGTGCTGCCCCGGGGGAAAGAACCTATCTTTGGGCCGTAGAACCGACTCTCAGCTCCGGGCTGAGCCTTTTTTCGAACTATGGATTACAATACCAGCCGATCCCACCTGTTGATGAGGGAGCACGGTCGCTATGTGCAGAGCATTGTTGAGCACATCCTGACCATTGAGGACCGCGAAAAGCGGACCGACATGGCCTATGGGGTCATTGAAGTGATGATTGCCCTGAATCCCGCGCTGAAGTCCATTGATGACTACCGCCAGAAGCTCTGGGATCAGTTGCACATGATCGCGAACTATCAGTTGGACGTGGATGCGCCATTCCCCGCACCCAGCAGGGAGGCGATGGAGGCCCCGCCCGAGCGCATCCCCTATCCGCAGGAGAGAATTGGTCGGATGCACTACGGCCGCAACATTCCCGAGCTGGTGGAAAAGTGCGTGGCCATGGAAGATCTGGAGAAGCAGAAGGATTTTGCTCTGCTGATCGGCAGTTTCATGAAGCACATCTACCAGACCTGGCACAAGGACGCCGTTGCGGATGATCAGATCAAGAACGATCTGCGCACCATGAGCAAGGGCGTGCTGGATCTCGGCCCCCAGGACAACCTGAACGCTCTGGATGTCAAACCGGGGCAGCGCAGCAAGACCAGAGGACCGGTGATTGTGGACCGCGCTCTGGAAACCGCCCGTCGAGGTGGAAAAAATCGCAATCGCAACAACCGCAGGGGCCGTCGCCGCTAAGCCTTTCCAATCACTATGGACTCATTTTCCATCAAAGGCGGAAAGCGGCTCCAGGGTCGCATTCAGCCTCAGGGTGCCAAGAACGAAGCGCTGCAGATTCTCTGCGCCACGCTCCTGACGGCAGAACCCGTGACCATCTCCAATTTGCCCGATATCCGCGACGTCAATTTTCTCATTGAGATCATTGCCGATCTGGGGGTCAAGGTGCAGCGATTGGGCACGGATACCTTGCGTTTCCAGGCCGATGAAGTCAATATTGAGTACCTCAAAAGCGCCGCTTACAGCGAAAAGGGGCGGAAACTTCGCGGCTCGGTGATGATCATGGGGCCTCTGCTGGCTCGCTTCAAGGAGGCCTCTCTGCCCAAGCCGGGCGGAGACAAGATTGGTCGCCGCCGCCTGGACACCCACTTTCTGGGTTTTGAAAAGCTGGGGGCGCAGTTCAACTACGACAGCAGCGATCAATACTTTAAGATTGACGCCTCTGATTTGAGAGGAACTTATATGTTATTGGACGAAGCGTCAGTGACTGGCACGGCCAATATCGTAATGGCCGCGGTATTGGCTGAGGGTACAACCACGATCTATAATGCCGCCTGCGAGCCGTACTTGCAGCAGCTCTGCAAGATGCTCAACCGCATGGGCGCCAGGATTTCGGGCATAGGCTCCAATCTGTTGGTCATAGAAGGTGTGGAGAAACTCGGTGGAACGGAGCATCGCCTTCTTCCCGACATGATCGAGATCGGCAGCTTCATCGCGCTGGCGGCCATGACGCAGAGCGAGATCACCATTGAGCAGGTCAGCTACCCCGATCTGGGCTTGATCCCCACCGTGTTCAGCCGCATGGGCATCAAGATGGAATTGCAGGGCGATGATCTGCACATTCCCGCCCAGGATCACTACGAGATTGAAACCTTCCTGGATGGCTCCATCATGACGGTGGCCGACGCTCCCTGGCCGGGCTTTACGCCTGACTTGCTCAGCGTGGTGCTGGTTTTAGCTACTCAAGCCAAAGGCTCCGTGCTGATTCACCAGAAGATGTTCGAAAGCCGCCTGTTCTTTGTGGACAAACTCATCGATATGGGCGCCCAGATCATTCTCTGCGATCCCCACCGCGCTACGGTCATCGGCCTCGACCGCAAACAAGACCTGCGCGGCATAGAAATGAGCTCACCCGACATCCGCGCCGGAGTAGCGCTGTTGATTGCTGCTCTAAGTGCGAAGGGCACCTCGGTCATCCACAACATCAACCAGATTGACCGCGGCTACCAGTTCATTGACAAGCGCCTGAACGCGCTGGGTGCGGATATCCGCAGAGTTTAGCGTTTAGGGGCGGTAAAATTATATAAGTATTTATGGCTTTCGAAAGCTGCAGAAGATAAAATTCTGTATGGTATTGGAGGGAGTTCGGTGATCGACAGTGATGCATTTTATCTTTTCAAAATACTTATTCAAACGCTCGGTCATGGATGACTCGGAGTACTGTTTGATGTCGATTCCGCTGCACTTTTTCGGGCCTTGTTCTGAAAAGGTACCGAGCACCAGAATCCCCTGTGCCTTGAGGCCCTTCTGAGCGGCTTGCAGATAGTGGGATACCTCCTGCTCTTCGGTCAAAAAGTGAAAAGCGGCTCTGTCGTGCCAGAAGTCATACTTCTCCTGGGGCTCAAAGGTGGCGGCATCGGCAACAATCCACTGTACGCTTTCTGAGCGATCACCCAAACGCTGCTTCGCCCGCTCGATGGCTGTGGCGGAGATATCCAGCACGCTGATGTTTTGATAGCCCAGCTCAAGCAAGTGATCTACCAGCAGGCTGTCGCCTCCGCCAATGTCGATGATGCGGGCATCTTTTGGAACCTTGAACTGATTGAGAAAACTCAGGGAGATCTCCGGCCTGGGTTGAAACCAACTCACTTCTTCGAGCGCCTTGGTTTGATAGATGTGCTCCCAATGTTTTTGTCGACTTATATTATGTATATTCATATATGATATTTAAATAAGTGATGTTTGCGTACTTAAAACTCCGCCTTGACCACCTGAACCGTCGTGGCCGCACCCGCCTGCAATTCCACTATGAACAAAAGCGATCCGTCGGCGATGACGGGCAGGGACTCAGCATGACGCCCGGCCGGCAAGAGGCCCAGATCGCGCTGAGCAATCAGCGATCCCTCAGCGGAAAACACGCGGAAGCTTACCTCGCTTTCCCGATCCAGTTCAAGCGATAGAGCCATGTTCCCATCATCGCTACCCGGATGGATCTGATGACTGAAGCCCTGCACCGAAGCCGGATTGAACTGATCGCGCTGGCCCGGAGCGGGACGCTTCAGCCAAACCCTAAAGATTCGCGAATCGGCCTTGCTCAACGTGCCGTCTTCGACCCAAAACACATTGGGCCGGGGCGAGTGAATGCCCCCGAAGATGTAGCCGATCAGCACGGAATCGGCCTGGCTGCGAGGCAGCATGGCGTCGAGATCCAGAATGCCCGGCCCGGCCATCATCACCCCGTTAGCCGGAATAAACTCGGCACCCGCGCCCAGTAATTGCGGCATGCTGATGGGCAGTTGATACTCCGCTGTCTGGCCATCAGCCCCTCTGCTCACCCGGGCGATCGTGCGCACAAAGGGCACATCGGTGTCCTGAATGAGGCTGCCATCCGCGTTGAGCGTGAACTGGGCAATTCCCCCAAAGAACACGTGGTGCATGCTGCGCAGCGCGGGTTGATAGAAGGCCAGGCGTGCGCAGTGGTAGTGGTTCAGGTATTGGGTAAAACCGGCACGCTCACTCCATGAAGACGTGTCTAGATCGACAATGTTCATAAAAGGCTGGTCGAAATCCGGTCTGAACACCCCGCTGTAGGCCACAAAGCCGGCCTGCCCATCCGCCCTGATCTGGGGCATCAGATTGTAATCTCTCCTATGGAATAGTTTCTCATCTTCAAACGGACTCAGGTGCTGAACGCTGAGTTTTCCGCCCTGATCACTCAGCCGAAAACGCCGGACCGCGTCGGTATAGGTCTGCACAAAGGTTCCGTGACCCATGGGATTGTAGCGCCCGTCAAAGCGCTGCCCGCCCACCAGCAGAAAGATGCCGTGCAGTTCGGCCAACTGCCCTCCGGTAACGGCAAACTGTTCATCGCGCAAGTGCCGCACATGCGCGGAGAGCGGTTGTTGCGGGTTCTTCACCGCCGCAATCACGCCGGGCAGGTCCAGCACACTGAGGGAAGGATGAGTGATATGATCTTGCGCAGCGGGTGAATAACCATAGCCCCCGGCCACAAAGAGCTGATCGCCCCGCTGCAGAAAACAGGCATTGGTGGCGCTGAACTGAGCGGCAATCTGCGGGGGCAAGTCAGCCACCGAGCGGCTCCAGACCGCACCGCTGCTGATGTCTACCGCATACATTCGCCTGTTGTGGCCATCAAGATCAAAGCTGGCCCAGGGCTGGCGGCGGTGCAGCCCGTCCAGACGACCCCCGAAGATCAACCAGGTATCTCCGTCGCGGGCCCAGACATAGCTCTGCAAGCCCGGCAAATCGGGCAGGCTTATAGCATCCAGGCTCAGGGCGAAAGGAACCAGATCTTCCCGCAAATCCCGGCTTGCTTCATGAACTCCGGAGCCCGATTGGGCCATCAAACAGGATGTCCCGCCGCCCACAATCAGCGCCAGACCCAGCCAAAACAAGCGGAGTTTCCACATAAACCAAATCTTCTGTCCGGCAAAGCTGCTCTTTAAAACAGAATAAAGCAGTGACCTGCATCACTGCTGTCCGGGGCATTGAGCGCTCGGGGATATGCCTCAAAAACCCAGGCGCAGGCCCACGATAGCGCTGAAACCAGCCGCAGCAATGCCGGACGAAAAAGTCTGGTAGCGCTGATCGGTGATGTTCTCTATGCCGGCCGAAAGGCGCAACATATCGCTAATCTGGTAGAGAGCTCTGAAATCAAGGCGGTACCAGGAGGGAGTGTAGGGATTGCCGTTCTCATCCAGAGCGTAGAGATAGGGCTCGGAAAGCTCGTAAGGCGGCATGTCTTCAAACCGGACGCCCGAGTGGTAATGGCCTATCAGAGCCAGTCTCAGCTTGTTCCCCGACCAGCGCAATTCAGCCGTGCTGAACCAGGGCGCGGCATGGCGAAGGGGGGCAACACTTCCGTCGTCCAGCTCCTCTTCCCCATTTTGATAGTTCCATCGCGCCAGCGCTTCAAAGCCCGCGGGGAGTTTGAGTTCAACCGCCGCCAGAAAGCCGTACACATTGGCCCTTGCCGCATTCTGTATGGCCTGGATCTGGCTCATTTCGCCCGCATATTCAATGCTGTCCAGACCATTGAGGCTGAAGTTGCGGCGCACCAGCGCATCCTGAAGCCAGGTGCGGAACACGCTCACATCAACGCGGACGCGACTTCCAAACACCCTGGCAATACCCAACTCTGCATTCCAGGCGTATTCGGGTCGAAGTTGGTCGGTGGGCACCACCACTCTGCCGGGCTCGGAATCAAAAACCTTTCCCACATCATCAATGTTCGGCGCTCTGAAAGCCGAGCCCCCATGCGCCCGAATAACCCAGGAGGCATCGGGCTTCCACACCATACCCAGACTGCCCGTCAGCGCTCCGAATTGTTGGTCAACCGAGCTGAACGGAAGGGGGAAGAAGCTGGTATCAATGTCGGCATTGATAGCGATAAGGTTGTAGCGCGCCCCGCCTTCCAGCCTGAGCTGTTCGCTGATGTCCGTCTGGTAATGCGCATAGACGGCATAGGAACTCCAGCGGGAGCCATCGGGATAGCGGCTAGGTGCATCGCTGACTGCTTCAGTATTGATGTTGATGTTTGAACCATTGGAGCCGATGAAATTCTCCACCCCTTCCAAACCATATAACAACATATGTTTCTCGCCAAGGGACTTTTGCAGGTCAATGTTGGCGGAGAAGGCATCAACGCGCTCCTCGGTCTGGCGAAGGGTTGAGGAGTTGAAATTGCGGTCGTTGCGGCTCTCCTGAAATTGCTGAATGGCCAGGTTGACCCGGATACGATCATAGAGTCCCGTGGCGCGATTACCGCTCAGGCGCAGGTTGTGCATGGCCCAAACCTGCGGGCCGTAGTACCATTCCGCTGAGCGCAGGCCTTCGCCCTGCGGGCGGCGCAGGCGATCGTAGCGCGGCACATCCGAGCTTCGGCTGTAGTGAAAACCGTAATCCAGCATCACATCCTCATTGACTTTGAAGCCGAGCTTCTGCATGATGTTGAACTGCGAGTACCCGGTTTGAACCTGCCGTTTGGGCTTATCATTGGTGATTAGCGTATCTACACCATTGATCCGGTCAACATATTGAGGCCGAAGAAACTCATCGGGGCCATGGCTGCCCATGACCTGATCATCGTAGTCGGTGAAGGTGAAACTGGTTACCGAAGCCCAGCGCTCATGCCCCAGGTGCAGATCCGCATGAGCGGTCTTCTCCCAGTTGGTGGTAGCCGTTCTGCCAAAGACCGAACCGCTGACTTTTAAACCCTGACCGGCGGAGGAAAAATGCGGTTGGAGCGTGTTGAAGGACATCACCCCGCCGATGGCATCGCTGCCATACAGCACCGAGCCCGGCCCAAACAAGACCTCGCTGCGTTCAATGGCCAGGGGATCCAGGGCAACGACGTTCTGCAAGTTGCCGCTGCGGAAGATGGCGCTGTTCATGCGCACACCATCCACCACCAGCAGCAGCCGGTTGGTGGAAAAGCCGCGTATCATGGGACTTCCCCCGCCCAACTGACTCTTCTGAACATAAACCTGTCCGGTTGAAGCCAGCATGTCCGCGGCAGTTTGGGGATTCTGCAGAGCGATCTCCCGCTGCCCTATGCTGATGACCTTGGCCGCGGAGGATTCGCCTTCCTGTTCCCAACGGGTGGCTGAAACCAACACCTGATCCAGCGCGAAGTTGCCGGGCTTCATCAGGATGGTCAGCACAGCACCGGCATCGTTCGGCATGGGCGCCAGCGCACTTTCGTATCCTATGATTCGAATGCGCATGCTGTCATCGCCCAACAGCGCGCTCAGATCAGCGCGACCCCGCTCATTGCTGAGCACATAGCGCCCCGAAGGAATGCCCTCTACGGCCGCCCAGGGAAGGGGCTCGCGGCTCTCGGCATCGCGCAGATTCACTTGTTGGGCTTGAAGATGTACTGAAACTGATAACAACAGAATCAATATAATAATTATTCTCATTTACATAGTTTGAAGCGTTCAGAAAGCAGGCAGTCCGTCCGATGGAATTGCCTGTGAACACTTCAAGCCTCCGGTGGAAGATACTCCGGCGCTCGCTCAGCGTTGCTATATATAAATGACGCGCTGAGCTCTGTATAGCGCTGCCATGGGGGTTCGAACAAACGCAGCTCTGCCGTGCCGATGGCCGGTCCGGGGAGCCTTTGCCAAAGACTGTTCGGAGAAGCGGGAAGGGCGCTGTCCCGGGCCTGTTTCCCCGCTTCAATGTTGGCGGCTTTGTTCAGGGCCGCAAGCAGGGCCGTTTCCCTGTGGTCGGCATACACGGTGTACCAGGTCGTGTCCGGGGTCTTTTGGATGCGAACGATGTCATACATCTGCCCCTGGTAGTAGAATTCCCTTCCATGAATACGCCTAAAGGCGGTTCCCGGATTCTGCTCCAGTGCGAGAGGAATACCCAGAACCAGCAATGGGTGCTCGCGGAAGTACTCCTCACCTTCGCGCCAGGAAAACTCTGCCTCATCGCGGGGCTGGAAGTTCATGTCCCGATCCAGGGCAGGAAGGCTGACCAGGGTATGCAGGCGGTGGCTCCACAATTGCCCTCCGCTCAGCAAGAGCAAAGCAGCACCCTGAAACACCGACAGGGAAATCAGGGCGAACAGGGCCAGAAAGCGCAGCCCGGCGGCCTTTTTATGCCGACTTCCAGGGGCCTTTCGCCTGAAATTCCATGCAGTTGCCGGCTTTCCCGCCATAGGCACAAAAGTCGCTGCTTTTATCGACAGTTGGGAAGGGAAAGGCGCGCTCAGCCAGGATCTAACTCGCCTCGGGAGTATGCCCTCTGGCATGGTTTGGATCTGACTTTAGGTCATTATCGATCCTGCCTACCCCAGATGCGCTAACTGTAATCTCTTCCCTGCAAACCGCGAGAGCACGCTTATAAAGCGTCTTTAACAGTCATTCCTAACTAAAAACTGACGACTGCTTTCTGCTACTTAAAATCTGGTATATACTTATTTGTGATTTTTGTAATTTTTTTTCTCTAAAACATAGAGGTCTTAAGCATTGAAAATCAAGAGAATGTGATTTTAGAGAGAATAGAGTGTTTGCAGAATCAACCTTCTACATGTTACACATTATTTACACATTTTCTGTTTGTGCAGACATCGCCATAGCTTGGCGGCTGTTCAAAATCAAAAGCTATAAACATACCATGTTACACTGTATTGTAAATCAATCTACTCAAAAAAACTGCACATTATGAAAACATTCAAACGCAGGATGCTTTGGCTGGGCATACTCCTGCTACCTAACTTCCTGGCGAGCACAGAGCTTGCGGCCCAGGTCAACAACCTGACCCAGGCCACAAGCTTTTCCGCCATCCAACCAGCCATTGATGCGGCCAATCCAGGCGATGTCATCGCTGTGGATGCGGGAGCCTTCACCATCACCACTCTTACGATAGATAAGAGCGTCACGCTGATGGGCAACAACGCTGGCATTAATGCTGCATCGGGAACGGGTATCATTCCTTCCGGCCGGGTTGTTGAGACCGTGGTGACCGTTGATGATGCCCTGTACATCAATGCCCATAACATCACGTTGGACGGCCTACATCTTCGAAGCGGTGAACGCGTATTGAGGAACATGGGCGTATCGGCTAACGCATTTACTGTGAAGAACTGTCTGGTGGAGAATACAAGCCCCACCGCCAACGAGATGTTCCAATTCTTCGGGACTGCAACCCGGAACGACTGGCACGTGCTGAACAACCGCTTCTTTGGTCCATACTTCAACGGCACCATCCAGTTCAGTGGCGCCTCCTACGAGAACCTCCTCGTCGAAGGGAATGACTTCATGGGAACTGGCAATCGCGCGCTCTTTGGCGAGGCCGTGAACATGACCCTTCGGGATAACTATTTCGCAGCCACCAACATTACGGGTATCAACATGAACGGGTTGAGCAACCCGACGATCGAGAACAACACGGTGCAGGTTGCGGGCTTTGGTTTCCAGGTGGCCACCTCTGATGGAGGGATCATCCGGAACAATGAGTTCAATGGTGTTTCCTCCTTCTTGTCAGGTGGTATTAATTACATGCGTGGCATTGACATCTTCGGAACGGTCTTCAGCGGGCCCAACTCGTCCGGATTGATCATCGAGGATAACCAGTTCAACAATTTCACTGCGGGTAGTATTAGCACCGACGATCAGTACCGTGGTGTGCACATTCGCCAAGGCGCGCAGGACATTACCATCCGGGAGAACACGTTCACCAACAGCCACACGGCCTTGGGCATCGTTTCGAACACACCGGCCGTGAGCGGAATTCTGCTAAATCGGAACAACCTCTCCGGTGTGCAGATCGCAGTGATGAACGGTTCTTCCGCTGCTGTGGATGCCACCTGCAACTGGTTCGGCCAGGCCTCAGGCCCTGCCGCCGGCCAGGTAACGGGTTCGGTGACCACCATTCCCTTCCTCGCCGCAGACGACCTGAACGGTCTCTGCGATGGCTTCCCGCCGGTGCTCGTGTACAGCGATGCGGCCGAGACCAACTTGGTGAGCGGCCACCTCACCATCCAGGCCGCCATTGATGCCGCCACCACCCTGAACGGGTATGTGGTGCGTGTGGATGCCGGTACGTTCAACGAAGATGTGGTCGTCAACAAAGGACTGACCCTGCGAGGAGCCGGAGCGGGCAATACCATAGTTATCGGACCCATTGGCGGACCTGGAGCCACCTTTGATGTGGATGCATCCAATGTGGTCATCGACGGTTTTGAGATCTCGAGGGCCGGAAACAATGTGACGGATTGGAACAATGCCGGATTGAATTTCGGCGGTGTTGCGATTCAGAATGTCGGCAATTGCGAGGTCATGAATTGTTTGATCACCGGTTTGCGAACCGGTATAGACATCAACAACAGCAGCGGAAACAACATCCATGACAACATCATCACCAACAACCGCACCGGTATGATTCTGCGCAATCAAACGGACAACACGGTGGTGGTGGACAATGTCATTTCAGACAACTGGACAGTGGGCATTCTGTTTCTGGACGCTTCCGGCGGAAGCAACAGTCCTTTGCAGCAGGCGCTGAGCAGTACTTTTTCGAACAATGATCTGAGCGGAAACTGGTACGGACAGGTGGTTGACCGCCAAACCGGCGGCTCCCTGCCCGCTCCCGGTGCCAACCTAAAGGATTTCAGCTCTAACTGGTTTGGCGCTGATCCTCCGGTAATCTCTACGGCAGCGAGTGCCGAACCGGGCTATGCCGCTCAAATTCCCGTGGTCTTTGGCGGATCGGCTGTGCCTCCGGGCGGGCAGCCGGACATCCTGGGCGAAGCCTCGGCCAATATTGTCTATTGCCCCTACCTGGACGATGTTCCGGGCGTTGGCGCGGCGGTGTCAGGCCTTTCCATTACCTGCCCCGCTTCTGTGAGCATGCCCACTGGCGTGGATACCTGTGGTGCAACAGTGGCTGTCGGAGCCGCACAGGTAACCGGTTGTGATGCCACCACGCTAATCAACGATTACACCGGCACCAGCAACGCTTCTGGCTTTTATCCGCTGGGTGTGACCACGGTCAACTGGACGGTGAGCGATTCATACGGTTCAGCCATGTGCTCCATGACGGTGACCGTGACCAACGCTGGTGCACCCGTGCTAAGCTGTCCGGATGATATCAGTGTTAGTACTGACACCGGAACATGCTCAGCTATTGTGGTCTTTGACGCAGCGACTGCGGTTGAGCTCGGTTATGCAGAGAGCTGGGAAGATCCTGCTTATGCTTCAGGGGGCCCTGCCGGATGGAATGATTACACTACACCGGTTGTACGCGTTACTTCCGGTACCGGAGGAATTACCTCGGCTGATGGCTCAGCCCATGCTCTGCTGGTGCCTGCCAACTCCAGCAGCTTTACCGGAGCATTTGGACGCCTGGGTGGCTACCAGACCAAGTTTGGCCATGGGTTCAAAGTATCGCAACAGGTCTATATGAACCTCGCGGATCCCAAAGTGGGGGACAATACCTACGGATGGGATTTGTCGGTGGCCGCCAATGGCCAGGACAATAACCATCAGCGTGATTTTATCATCCACACGGCTTCCAATGCCAGCGGCGAAATTCTGGTTGCCGGAAGCAACAACAGCAATTTCACCCGTCGCAACGACCTGGCCTCGTTGAACCATTACGCCATCACGGCTTCGGGCTGGTACGATTTCCAGTACACATTCCGCGACAGCTCTGGTTCACTGGCAGTTGATCTGCAACTGCTGGATGATGGAGGAAACCTGCTGTGGACAGAAACCCGTTACACACCGGCAGATTTGATTTCTACCGAAGTGGGCGGCAACCGCTACATCTGGTTCACCTTCCTCGCGGTAGAGGAACTGGCCATCGACGACACTTATCTGGAGCGCGTCCTGGAAGCTACCACAGACTACAACAGTGGCGAAAGTTTCGGGGTAGGAACCACGACGGTTACGGCTACATCTACCGATGCTTGCGGCAACACCTCAACCTGCACCTTTGAAATTACCGTTACGGACCATGAAGCACCGGTTGCTGCTTGCCAGGACATCAATTTGTACCTGGATGCCACCGGAAATGCTGCGCTTGTCGCACAAGACCTGAACCTGGGTTCAACCGACAATTGTGCCATCGATACATTTTACGCAAGTCCGGATCTTTTCAGTTGTCTGGATTTAGGCCCTAACGCGGTCATTCTAACGGCCGAAGACTTTGCTGGAAACAGCAACACCTGCATGGCCACAGTTACCGTGATTGACACCATTGCCC
Organism: Chitinophagales bacterium; assembly: GCA_041751015.1. Taxonomy (GTDB): domain Bacteria; phylum Bacteroidota; class Bacteroidia; order Chitinophagales; family BACL12; genus WGOA01. The sequence continues at coordinate 19,424 of JBGSYF010000007.1, read as the reverse complement.
CGGCTATGGTCTGTCAGGATTTGACCATCTATCTGGATGCCGCCGGGCAGGCCAGCATTACCCCGGCTGATGTGGATGACGGATCTGCTGACGCTTGTTCCCCAACCGCGCTCAGTCTGGACATCAGCAGTTTTGACTGCAGCCATGCAGGTCCGAACACCGTTACCCTGACGGGAACCGATGACTACGGCAACTCGGCCTCTTGCCAGGCTACCATCACCGTGATGGACAGCATCGCTCCGGTGGCGATCTGCTCCAGTCCCACCCTGTACTTTAACGCCAGCGGCATGTTGCTGCTCGATCCCATGGATGTGGACGGAGGCTCTTCGGACAATTGCGGAATTGTCTCCCGAAGCGTGAGCCCCAACATGTTTGACTGCGCCGATGCCGGAGTTCAGGCCGTTACCTTGACCGTGACGGATGCCGCAGGCAACAGCAGTTCCTGCAATACCACCATTACACTGATCGACAACCTTTCGCCCATAGCCGTCTGTCAAAACATCACTGTTGCGCTGAACGCGGCGGGAATGGCCTCGATCACTCCGGCCAGTCTGGACGGCGGTTCTACAGACAATTGTGCCATTGTCGAGTACAGCATCAGCAAGAATTCCTTTGATTGCTCCAATCTGGGTGCAAACAATGTAATCTTCTCGGTGCGCGATGAGGCTTTGAATGCCAATGCCTGTGTGGCCATTGTTACGGTCATAGATACCACACCGCCTGTTATGGCTTGCCAGGACATCAGCATCTACCTCGATGCCGCCGGCAATGCCAGCATACTGCCTTCAGCCGTGGACAACGGTTCTGCGGATGCCTGCTCCTCCATCTCCCTGAGTCTGGATAAGAGCAGCTTTACCTGCATGAATCTGGGCGCCAATCTGGTCACCCTGACCGGTACGGATGCCTCTGGAAACTCGGCTACCTGTACAGCTACGGTTACGGTTCTGGACGACACCGCCCCTGTGGCAGTTTGTCAGGATCTGACCGTCTATCTGGACGCCAGCGGCAACGCCAGCATCATAGCTGCGGATGCCGATGCGGGCAGCAGTGACGCTTGTGGCATAGCCAGCATGAGCCTGGATCAGGACAGCTTTGATTGCAGCCATGTCGGACCCAATACGGTCAACCTGACCGTGACCGACGGAAGCGGCAACTCCAGTTCCTGCTCTTTGACCGTGAATGTTGAGGACACGATTGCTCCTGTGGCCATCTGCCAGGACATCACCCTGCAACTGGATGCTCTGGGCATGGCCAGCCTGGTGGCTGCGGACATAGACGGGGGATCAAACGATGCCTGCGGTATCGCCAGTCTTAACGTCAACCTGAGCAGTTTTGATTGCAGCCATATCGGACCCAATTCGGTTGACTTAACGGTTACCGATGTGAACGGCAACAGCAGTGTCTGCGCCGCCATCGTAACGGTAGAGGACAACATCGCACCGGTGGCGCTCTGCCAGGACATCACCGTGCAATTGGATTCCTCCGGAATGGCCGGTATAGTTCCGCTGGACATTGACAATGGCTCCAACGATGCCTGCGGTATCGCGTCACTGAGCCTGGATATCTCCAATTTTAGCTGCGCGGACATCGGACCAAACACCGTAGAATTGACGGTTTCCGACTTCAACAGCAACAGCAGTACATGCTCGGCTGTGGTCACGGTGGAAGACCTGATCAGCCCGGTGGCACTATGCCAGACCATTACGGTCTACCTGGATCCCGCCGGACAGGTGAGCATCAACGACATCGATCTGGATGCCGGTTCGAACGATGCCTGTGGGATAGCCAGCTATTCAGCCGCTCAAACCAATTTTGACTGCAGCGAGTTGGGTCAAAATTTTGTCCTGCTAACGGTAACGGATGTCAACGGAAATAGCCAGAACTGCACCGCCACGGTGAATGTACTGGACAGCATTGCTCCGGTTGTTTCCTGCCCCGCAGATGTGACGATCTACTCCACGGCAGTGGATTGCGGCAATGTGTTCAGCTTTGTGGATCCGCCGGTTTCGGACAATTGTTCGGCCACGGTGATGCAGACGGCCGGCCTGGCTTCAGGAAGTGTGTTCCCGGTTGGGATAAACACCATCAGCTACGAGGCCACCGATGTCTCGGGCAATACCTCGAGCTGTTCCTATCAGGTGACGGTGCTGGATACCATCGCCCCGATCATCAGTTGTCCGCCGGACATCACCATCAACAATGATCCCGGATCTTGTGATGCTCTGGTGTTCTTCCCCAATCCGCCTTTCAGCGACAATTGCGCAGGAAGTTCACTGAGCCAAACGGCTGGCCTGCAGAGTGGCTCGAGCTTCCCGGTAGGGGTAACCATCGTTGAATTCACGGTTACCGATGCATCCGGCAACACAGCTTCTTGTTCCTTCACGGTTACCGTGGTGGACAACGAACTGCCCCAGATCATCTTCTGCCCAACCAACCTGACCATTCCGGCCAATCCGGCGCTCTGTGGAGCCGTGGTCAATTTCGTACCGCCATCGGCCTCCGATAACTGCCCGGGTGTTGCTTCCATGCAAACGCAAGGGTTGCCACCGGCTTCCGTGTTCCCGATTGGTGTTACACCGGTGCAATACACCTTTACCGATGCCTCTGGCAATATGGTGAGTTGTTCGTTTACCGTGAACGTGACTTACTCGGTGCCAACCCTGAGCACAGTGGTGACCAATACCACTATAGCCGGAGGTTCGGACGGAGCCATTGACCTGACGGTCAGCGGAGGAATAGCTCCCTTCACTTTTGTTTGGAGCAATGCAGCAATCACCGAAGACATCAGCGGTTTGACGGCCGGCACCTACATGGTTACGGTCAGCGATGCCAACGGATGCTCTTTCAGCACATCGGCTACCGTTTCGGGTCCGCCCTGTGTGCCCCCAACCAACCTGGTGTCTACCCCGGTTAACCCCATCAAGGTCAATCTGAGCTGGGATGCCGTTCCAGGTGCCCTGAATTACAATGTCAGAGGTCGGAGAATTGGTACTCCAAACTGGAGAAACCTATACACCAGCGCCACAGCCAAGACGGTGAGCAACCTGATTCCCGGCCAGTCCTACGAATGGCAGATCAGGGTGCAGTGTGCGGACATGAGCATCTCAGTGTTCAGCCCCACGGATACCTTCACGCTGCCCAATTCAAGGGTAGCTGATTTGCCCGATCAGATGGATGTCTATCCCAACCCGGCTGATGCGTTTATCCACGCGGACTACAGCACGATGGATGATCAGCGGGTGATCGTAAGCCTGTTTGACCAACTCGGTCGCGTGATCTTCCAGGAACAGGTTGACCTGATCAGCGGAGTGAATGCGCTTGAGTATGACGCCAGCCGTCTGGCTGAAGGATTGTATTTCCTGACCGTAAGCGGTCAGAATGGTACGCTGGAAGAGCGGGTTAGCGTCTTCCACAAGTAAGGGAGTGTATCTTTGGCAACAAGACGGGGTCCCCGCGAGGGGGCCCCGTTTATTTTTTAACATGGCTGTCATAATGTCGCCCTTCATCAGGGGGGCACAGAATTTGCAGCACATTTGTGCACATTTCAGGCACTTGAAAAGGATACTTCGCTTTATGGGCATGGAAACCGAAACCAAAACCCACGGCAATCGCCATTCAGAAGCTGGTCAGAACGCTCCCGGAACGGAAGCAGAAAACCCGCAAAACACCGATGCTCAACGAGCAGAGGCTGCTCCATCTGCCACTAAGACCGGATCGGAGCCGAATGGCCCTTCGCCCGAAGGCCAAAAAGGCAGTTCCGAAGCGGAAAATGAGGATCATCAAAGCAACCCGGACATCAACTCTGAGCACTACGCCGCGGACAGCGATTTGCCGGTTCCGGCAGATGAAGGCCCGGTGGATGAGGAGATGAGCCTGATCAGGGAGCTGGAAGAGCAGCTTCAGGAGGCCCGCGACAAGCATCTGCGCCTGCTGGCCGAGTTTGACAATTTCAAGCGCCGCAATGCCAAAGAGCGCATTGAACTTCGCAAGACCGCCGCTGAAGACCTGATTGTAGAGCTGCTGGGGGTCATGGATGATTTCCAGCGCGCCAAGAGTGCGCTTGACGCCAATCCCGGCGCGGTTACCAAGGAAACAGAGGGCTTTTTGCTCATAGCGGGCAAGCTCCGGCACGTGCTCGACCAGCGCGATCTCAAGGCCATGAAGGCCAAAGGCATGGATTTTGACCCCGAGCAACACGAGGCCATCACCGAAGTACCCGCACCTGACCCCTCCCTGAAGGGAAAGGTGGTTGATGTCATTGAAGAGGGTTATCTGTTGGGCGAAAAGATCATCCGCTACGCCAAAGTTGTCGTAGGCAAGTAAGCCACTCATTCATGTCCAAGCGAGATTATTACGAAATCCTGGGGCTTAGCAAGAACGCCACGGCCGAGGAGCTCAAGAAAGCTTATCGCAAGATTGCCCTTCAGTTTCACCCGGACCGCAATCCGGACAACAAGGAGGCGGAGGAGAAATTCAAGGAGGCCGCAGAGGCCTATGAGGTGCTTTCGGACGCCGACAAGAGGGCGCGCTATGACCGTTTTGGTCATTCGGGAATGGGCGGGGCCGGTGGATTCAGCGGACAGGGCATGTCCATGGACGACATCTTCTCCCAGTTTGGCGACATCTTCGGAGGCGGGGGCAGCGGCGATCCTTTTGAAGCCTTCTTTGGCGGGGGCCGAAGCCGCGGAGGCGGCGGACAGCGCGCGCGAGGGCAGCGCGGTTCCAACCTGCGCATCAAGCTCAAGCTGGACATGCAGGAGCTCAGCGAGGGCACCAATAAAAAAGTCAAAGTCAAGAAACACACCGCCTGCGATGCCTGCACAGGCACCGGGGCGAAAGACGGCACGGCCCTGCAAACCTGCGGAACCTGCGGCGGACATGGAATGGTCCGGCAGGTGACCAACACCATCCTGGGGCAGATGCAGACCACCACCACCTGCCCCACCTGCCACGGCTCTGGTCAGCAGATCAAGACCAATTGCAGCAAGTGCAGCGGCTCGGGTCGACTTTACGGCGAAGAGACCATCAGCATAGACGTACCGCCCGGCGTGAGCGCAGGAGTGCAGTTGAGCATGAGCGGCAAGGGCAATGCCGGCGAACAGGGGGGGCCTCCCGGCGACCTGATCATCGCCATTGAAGAGGTGCCGCACGAGAACCTCACCCGAGAGGGCAACAACGTGATCTTTGAGCTGTACATCAGCATTGCGGATGCGGCTCTGGGCACTACGGTAGATGTGCCCTCCATCGTCGGGGCGGCCCGGATCAAGATTCCTCCGGGCACCCAGGGCGGCAAGATCTTCCGCCTCAAAGGGAAGGGCTTTCCCATCCTGAACAGCTACGGACGCGGTGATCAGCTCGTTCACGTAAATGTTTATGTGCCCAAACGCCTGAGCGTAGAGGAGAAGGCTTTGCTGGAAAAGCTGCGCGATTCCCCCAACTTCAATCCCGACCCCGGGCACAAGGAAAGGGGCTTCTTTGAGAAGATGAAGGACTACTTCAGTTGAGGTAGCGATAAGATTATCAAAAAATAATTATACGATTTTTTTTGGAGTGAAAGACGGGAGTTACCCATAACTACCCCGTTAGCCACGCTTTGCATGCAGTGAAACTCGCATGGAAAATCTGGGCAATCGCCTTACCTTGTTCCGTAGCTGAGCCGGCATAATCCGGCTCCCCACGCCAAAACCACGGACTCTATGCTTCGTTTTTCACTCCCCTTTTGCCTGGTGTTCTGCCTGGCCACGAGCCTGAAGGCACAACTGGCAGCTCCCGTTGATCTCAGCAGCACCAGAGAGGGTATCTGGGACATTGAAAGTGCGGACCTGAATGGCGACGGGATCATGGATCTTGTTGTGGTTGAGGAGTTTAGAATTGAAAACAGGTTTCTGGTGTGGTATGAAGGACTGGGAGGAGGAGCGTTTAGTGCCCCCAAACAGATCAGTAATTTCGCTGTAAACAACCCCGAAGTAGGCGACCTGAATGGAGATGGGCATTTGGATATCACCTTTGCCATGCCCACAAACAGAAGGATTGGCTGGTTTGCCAATGACGGCCTGGGCAATTTCAGCGGCCCATTTTTTGTGGCCGACACGCTGATTGGTGTTCATGTTGCTGTTCCCTTTGACCTGGATCAGGACGGAGATATGGACTTGCTGACCATGATCGACGATCCAACCTTCTTTGATGTAAACAGCGCCATTATCTGGTATGAAAACGATGGCAGTGGAAACTTCATCCAGGGGCACATCATCTTTCGGGGTGCCATCCGCGACCCGACCGACATCGTAGCCGGAGACCTGGACGGTGACGGGCTGCCCGATGTGGCCGTAGCCTGTCTGAACACGGACGATGTGACCTGGTTTCGCAATCTCGGCGGCGGCAACTGGAGCGGCAAGAATGTGATCACTACCGACCTGATCGGCTGCCGGGATCTGGAGATCGCCGATTTGCAGAACGACGGAGACCTGGATCTGGTGGTTGCCGGGGTGGGCGCTCAGCGCGTGGCCTGGCTGCGCAATGACGGCGGCGGGGTGTTCACACTCGTTTCGCTCTCCTCCTTTTCCGGATCTACGGTTGATGATGCCATGGACGTGCACATCGCCGACCTGAACGGTGACGGCTACCCGGATGTCATCGCGGCTTTGTTGGATGAGCACGCTGTGGATATTTACATGGCCACCGGCCCGGGCGGTTTTGCCCCTTCGCAGCGCATTGCCGACAGAACCTTCTTTGCCCAGGCAGTCCATGCGGCCGATCTGGACGGGGATGGGGACATAGACATCGTCAGCGGCTCGCAGATGGATTCCAAGCTGGCCTGGTACGAAAACCTGGGCGGGAGTGCCATCTTCGGTCCCGACCAGTTCATCAACAAATCCGCAGCCTTTATCTCCGCGCTGGCGGTTGCTGATATGGATGGGGACGGGGATCTGGATGTGCTCTCGATTTCACAAATGGACCAGAAACTGGCTCTCTATGAAAACCTGGGCGGTCTGGAGTTTGCCCCTCAGCGCATCCTGGATCAGAGTCCGATTTTGCCCCGCAACCTGGTGGCCGTCGATCTGGACAACGATGGCGATGTTGATCTGGCGGTGATCGGTCGGGATGTGCTCAAGATCTTTCTCAATGATGGAATTGGCAATCTGAGCAGTTCCATAGCCTTTTCTGGCTTTGACGATGCGCGCGGCATTCGGGCCGCCGATCTGGACGGGGATGGATTGCCCGATCTGATCGTGACCTCCTGGTTTGACAGCAAACTTTCGTGGTTTCGCAATCTGGGCGCCGGGACTTTTGGAGTTCAGCAGATCATTGACAGCCCGGGCGGAGCAGACGGTTTGGTGGCCGATGACTGGGATGGAGACGGAGATATTGACCTGGCTGTGGGCAGCGAATTCAACGACCAGATCTACTACTATGAAAACCTCGGAGCTGGAGTCTTTGCTCCGCGAATCGTTTTGGCATCAACCCTCAATGGCCTCTTTGAACTCAACAGCCGCGATGTTACGGGCAACGGCCATAAGGATATCCTCTTTGGGGCATACTATGCCAATAAGGTGGGCTATGTACCCAATCTGGGGGCATCGGGATTTGGTCCTGAGGTGATCGTGACCACCGCTCTCAACGGACCACACAATGTTGATGCATGGGATCCGCTGGGCACCGGTGAACCCGAATTGCTGGTGTCGGTCTTTTCTCAAAACCGCACGGTGTCTATTGAGAACCTGGGTGGAGGTGCCTTTGGCACCCGCAGAACGGTGATGAGCGCCTATGAGTACCATCGCGTTTCTCTCGGCGTTGATTTGGATGGAGACGGAGATGAAGATCTGCTGGTGGGTTTCAAGAACACGCTTTCTCTGTTGGAAAATCTCCGCATCACTGCACCACTTTGCGATCCTTCCTCCCCGCCTTCGGGACTGGCTGCGAATGTGGGCGCCTCAGGGGTTAGCCTGAGCTGGAACCCTGTAAGCGGCAGCGTGGCCTGTCAGGTACAGGGCAGACCTGTGGGATCACCAAGCTTTGCCACGCTGCCTCCTGTCAGCGGATCGCCTCCAACAAGCGCCTTCGTGCCGGCATCAAAGCTCAACCCGGGCGGCAACTACGAATGGCGGGTGCGCTGCGCCTGCGCCTTGAGCCCCCTGAGTCTAACCCCTTACTCTGCCTTGGACAATTTCAGTGTCCCGGTGATCAGGGTGCAGAGCGAAGGCCTTTCGAACCGTCTGAGCCCCAACCCGGCTGATGCCTACAGCCTTTTGGAATGGACCGGCAGCCCTGGACAAAGGGTCAACGTTCAGGTTTATGATGCCCTGGGTAAAACCGTGTTCAGTCAGAGTTTGAACCCGCTTGATGAAGGCGGTCAATTGCTCTTGCCCAGCGCTTCGTGGCCCGCTGGATGGTACAAGGTCAGCGTGCAGAACGATGCACAAGTTTGGCAGGAGACCCTGATCATCAGCCGCGAATGAAGAACTTGTGTCTTTTAAGGGTAGTTTGACCACGAATACAAAAACAATACCGATTGGCATCTCTAGCCAGAGGGATTGAACTACCTTGGTCGTTTATGAACTATTATCTCTCCAGAAGTCTGGTCGCTTTATTTATTCTGACCTCGCTTCATCCGGCAGCCTTCGCTCAATCCCCGCCAAACTTTCTTTTCATCATTGCCGATGATCTGAATGACTACATCTGGGCGGGTGAAGAGCGCACGCAAAACACTCCCAACCTCGCTCAACTGGCTGAAAACGCCAGCCGATTCACTGCGTGCTATGCCAATTCTCCCCTATGCTGCCCCTCCCGGGCCTCCATGATGACGGGAAAATCCCCCTTGTCAACAGGGCTGAGCAACAATGAATACGTCAACAGATTCCGCAAGCACTTTCCCGGGCAAACGGTGATCACCCTACCCCAGCATTTCAAGGAGAACGGATATTATACAGTAGGAATTAATAAGATTTATCACAATTTTCAGCGCAAGAACTTCGACAACGACTACGATGTTCTTGAGCCCAATCCCCTTTTGCGCATAGGCAGTTGGAATACCTTTTTCAAGCAGCCCGAAAGCAGAACCACTACCCTGGACCGGGATCAAATGGGCACTATCGGATACATCTGGGGTCGTATATCCGATGATCAAATAGGAAATTTAGCCGACAATCGCGCTGTGAACCGCGCACTGTATACTCTGCAGGCCTACCAGAGCAATCCCTCTGCCTTTGACAACCGGCCACTGATGCTGACGGTGGGCATGATCTCTCCCCATGTACCGCACATTGTACCCGAGAGATTCTTTCCGGATCAGTACATCGGCAATCTGCAAACCGCCACTTCCATCAATTATCAAACCGAAGAGCATCCGGATGGCTGGCCACTGCCCGATTATGGCCCGGGTGGCGCCGGTGCTGTGCTGAATGCCCTTCCGATAGCGGCCCAACACATGGCCACTCAGAACAACCCCCACCAGGCCACCTTTGAAGCTTTTGCGGCCGCTTACGCCCACCTTTCGCCATTGAGTGAAGAAGAGCTGATCTTCACGCGTATGGCCAATGCAAACATGGCCTACACCGCTGCAACCCGCTACTTTGACTATGAAGTGGGTCGCCTGCTCCGCGGACTTGACTCTCTGGGCTTAGCGGAGAATACCGTCGTGGTGTTGGTTTCGGATCACGGTTTCAGTTTGGGCGAACACCGGCACTGGGCCAAAAACAGTCTGTGGGAAACTGATACCAGGGTACCCCTGATCATCTACGATCCGCGACAAACGCACGCAAGGGTGATTGACGAACCCGTCAGTCTTCTAGACCTCTATCCCACTTTCTGCGATCTGGCCGGGCTGCCCTACCCATCCTCCAGCGGAGATCCAAATTATCTCGAAGGGCATTCGCTCCTTCTCCTCATGCAGGGAAGCACTCTCGCGCGACCCATCATCTCCACCGTCAGTCTGACCGGCGACAATCGCCTAAAATGCCAGCCTTCGCACAGTGTCTTTACCCGCGATTGGCATTATATGCAGATTCCCTACGAAGCCTCGGGAACCTGCAACACAACAGATCTGGAGCTCACGGAAGTGTTGTACCACCTGAGCAGCGACCGACTTGAATGGCACAATGTGGCTGAACTTCCGGAAAACGCTCTGGTAATGAACTACATGCAAGCGCTGCTGGCTCAGGGCAATGGCAGTCCTTCGCCCGATTATTTCCTGGACATCGGAGCTTTGAACGGGAGTGTTGTGAACTATGAAGATACCTTGAAATTGAAGGCTCTGCTCCGCAATGCCAATGGCGATACCCTTGTATCTCTGCCAGGCGGTCTCAGTATTCAATGGCAATTGAATGCCGATCTGTCCCTGTCCAATCTGGGTTTTACATGGAACATTCCGCTGGGCGGTGCGGCCGACTCCCTGATCAACAACCGAAGAACCATTCGCATTGATGCTTACCTGATGGACGATGTGGGTGAACAAATTCTGACTCTGGCCAGCATTGACATCTATCTACAGCATGATGATTCTATAGATGAGCCTGCAGGGCGGCTGGCCATCGGGCATAACCCCGATTGTGAGCTCAGCCCTGAACAACAGGGGATCTTCTACGATCTTCAGGGTCGCCTGATGGAGCGTCCACAACCCTTCCAGCCCTATCTGGATGCCTGCGGTCAACTTCGGATGATCCTGCATTGAGCCACGTCCTTCTTCAACCTTGCACAGCATAACTTGCAGACATGAGCCCATTGCTCGAACTGCGCTCGGTATCCAAACGCTACGGCGGCCTCAAAGCACTACACGAAGTCAGCTTTGACGTGCAGAAAGGCACGGTCTTCGGTCTTTTAGGGCCGAATGGGGCCGGCAAGACCACTCTGCTTCGCCTGGTCACCGGCATTCTGGGTCCGGATTCGGGTTCCATTTTGTTGAACGGTCAGATTGCGCGGGGCAAGGTGCTCTCCCGCATCGGCTACATGCCCGAGGAAAGAGGCTTGTATCGCAAGATGGGCGTGAGCGAACAACTGCTCTACCTGGCCCGGCTCAAAGGAGTGGAATCGGCCCTGGCCAGACAGCGCATCGCCCGCTGGCTGGAGCGTTTGCAACTGTCTGAATGGGCCAAACGCCCTATCGAAGACCTTTCCAAAGGCATGCAGCAGAAAGTTCAATTCATCTCAACCGTTCTGCACGAGCCCGAATTGCTCATCCTCGACGAGCCCTTTTCGGGGCTGGACCCCATCAGCAGCCAGGTGCTCAGCGATGAACTGGATATGCTGCGTCAGGCTGGAACAACGGTCATCCTTTCGACCCACCGAATGGAACAGGTTCAGGAACTTTGCCCCGAGATTGCCTTGTTGCACAGAGGTCGGTTGCTGCTGCACGGCTTTGTGAAGCAAATCAGGGAGCAATACAAGCGCCATCTGTTCGAAGTGGAGTACATCGGCGAGCCCGGGGCTCTGGATCACTCCGGCTTTGAGGTCCTCGAGCAAAGCGAAGAGCGATTGCTGGTTCATCTGGAACCCGGATTCAGCAACCGAGACTTTCTCTCCTATCTGCTCGCGCAGGAACTGGAACTGCGTTCCTTCCGCGAAATCCTACCCCCGCTCAATGAGATCTTCATCCAATTGATACAAGAAAGCAGCGCTCATGCATAAGATCTGGCTGATCATCATGCGGGAGTACATCACCCGGGTGCGCAGGCCCTCCTTCGTGCTGCTCACCCTGCTCACTCCGGTGGGAATGGCCACGGTCATCCTCCTGCCCCTGCTGCTGTTCAACCTGGATCGCGAAACGCAGCGCATTCTGGTGCTGGATGAAAGCGGTCTGTTCAGCGATCTGCGCGACACCACAGGCATCTACTTCAGCTTTGATCAAAGCGGCATGAACCGCGACAGTCTTGAAGATCGCTACGAAGAGATGGGCTATACGGCCTTTCTCTACATTCCCAGGATGCGCTCCGGTGAACCAAGGGGTCTTGAGTTACTGGGGCCCCGCCAGATCAGCATGGCCACTAAATACTATGTCGAATCGGTGCTGGAAAGCAGCATGGAGCGAATCAATCTTCAACGGCTCGGCCTGGAGCCTCTGCAGCACCGCATCCGCCCCAATATTGATCTGGAAACAGGAATAACCGGCAAGGGCCGGCACCGGCAGCAGGGCAATGCCTTTGCCGCCACCGTGGTGGGCTATATCATGGGCTTTTCGATCTATGTGGTGTTGCTGATCTACGGCACTATGGTCATGCGGGGTGTAGTAGAAGAGAAAAGTAATCGTATTGTAGAGGTGATCATCACCTCGGTCAAGCCCTTTCAGCTCATGATGGGAAAGATTCTGGGCATAGGCGCTGTAGGACTGACTCAGTTCAGTGTCTGGCTCATACTCGGGGCTGTGGTGCAGGCCCTGCTCGGGCTGCTCTTTGCCGAAGAGATGACCCGCTTCCAACTCATCACCCGCGACGAAGGGCTGGAGTCTTCGGCCGAAATCGGGCGCATGGCCAGAGCCTATGCAGGATTCCAGGGCCTGCCTCTCATGCGGCTCTTTGCCGTCTTTGGATTCTACTTTCTCGGCGGTTACCTCCTGTACTCTTCGCTCTTTGCCGCGGTGGGCGCACTGACCAATGACGATGGCGGCGACAGCCAGTTGTACGTCTTTCCGGTCACCCTGCCGATCATCCTGTCCATCATCCTGATGATCTTTGTGATCCAGCACCCCAATTCCCGCATGGCCTTCTGGGCGTCTATCATACCGCTTTCTTCGCCCATAGTCATGCCGGCCCGCATGCCCTTCATCGGGGTGTTCAATGAAGAGGTCGCTCTGAGCATGGGCCTGCTCGTGCTCGGCTTCATCGGCTCAACCGCCCTGGCGGCCAGAATCTACAGAACCGGTATCCTGCTCTACGGTAAAAAAATCAGACCCCTCGAAGTCTGGCGCTGGCTCTGGCACCGCTGAGGGGGGCGCAAGGTATGCTTGTTAGGTTAGGGCACCCAAACCCTTCGTATCATCCTACCCTCCGGACTTTGATAAATAACAAAGTATACACTCGGCGACCAGCCCGTAGTTGGTATGGTTTGCTTGATCTCTGTGAAAGGAGTTTCTACCAATCTGCGCCCTTCAGCATTCATAATTACCAGACGAGCATAATCGTTCAATAAAGACGCTTCCGTCAAGGCAACATTGATGCCGCCCCCACTGTTCCAGGCCTTGAATGCATCCAAGTCATCCAACGGAAGCCCTTCAATGCCGCTAACCAACCATGGGTAACAACTCGCTGAATCACATGTGCCGTCCTCATTAAGTGCTAAGAGCCAGGCATCATCGCTGAAACTAGTATCGACAATACCACCATGGCCGGAGACAAACAATTGACCTCCATCAAGTTCAGCGCGTGTCATTATCTGAACTTTGCCGTCTGCCTGGATACCCGACGGAGTGTACCAGTACAATGCTTCAGCATCCATGGTTGAGCGATTAACTCTTAGCACGAAGGCGTTGTCGAAGTTGTCAAAGAGGTCCAGATCGGCTCCGTGGCCAATTAGGATCAACTTATCATCTGGTGTCTGAACCAATGCCCTGCCCAACCCCCGATCACCAGTCGTATATAATTTTGAAGACTTCACATTTAAGCCACGATCCAATTTTATAATCGCCGCATTAGCAACACCAATATAAGATTGATAGCCACTCAAAAAAATCTCAGTTGAATCTACAGATAAATCCATATCTGAAACCACCATGCTCTCTATTTCGTCAATCCGGATATGAGACAGTATGTTTCCCAATGTGTCTACTTTTAGAAGATGATTAATATACGTTGATGATGGGTGGGTCTCTGTAACAACCACATATAGCGTGTCTCGTAAATTCAAGCATCGTGTTGAAGCCGTCCAAATTGAGTCCAACAATACTCGAGACCACTTAAATTCACCATCAAAATCTATAAAATACAGCAAACCTTTGCTTCGTCCTTCAGAAAAATAATATTGGTGTCCCGCCAATAAGACGCCTGTTGATGTTTTGCAACCATCCCACAAACTCAGACTGTATGGAACATGCGGATAAACAACATATTTAAGCGTTTGTCCCATGCTATCTACAAAGTGGGTAAAAAAACTACTCACCCCCCCAGCATACGGTCCAATGCGGCCACATATCATCCACTCGTTGTTCCCCATCCTCAAAATCCGATAGGATTGTGCGATAGAATCCATTTTATAGTAAGGTACAGAACGCAGCAAATCGCCATTTTCTCGACTTATAAAACCCACTATGTAACCCCCGGTATCCGCATTCAGATGACGTGAAACTACCAGAACAAAATTCTCTGAGGGATGCAGTCCCGTAAAGGCATCCGATGAATAATGACCCAGATCATACAGTTTGTTGAAGGTTTGGCTCATAACAGGAACGTGTATTGCCAACAGTAGAATGATAATATAACTCCTCATTGCAATAAACTATTTCGTTACCATTAATCGGTGCTTCTCAATATAACCTTCGCTGACCTCAATTGAAAGCAGATACATCCCTGAGGGATAAGGTGAGTTCAGGGTGGTTATATGGGTATGTGGATTCCAAAGGTCAATGACCCTTCCGAATAGGTCATAAAGAATCAACTCTTTGATTGAACTCGATGCTGAAACAGTGATTAGACCCGTGGTTGGATTTGGGAAAATACGCACCCGTGGACTTGGCTCAGTCTTTGCTGGGCTATAACGCGGTTGAGGCGATGGGCTGGAATCTGGTATTCTATGAAAGCGTCTGCCTAAGTTATGCGCTTGAATAGCCTGGGCGGCATGAGCGACTCCATAGGGGGTCTGAGCTACTTCTTCAACTTTACTGCGCTGTGTGGCTGTCATTTGGTGAAGGTTCTTTCCGCCAGTATAGGTATTGTATACCACTCCGTAAAGTTTGTAGTACTGCTGGTTCTCCGCTTCATCATACGGATGACCCTGGTAATTATTAAGGTCCGTCAACATTTGTGCAGCACTACTGTATTGACCTGATTCCAGATAGTAGGGAAGTAAAAGACGCTTTGCCCAAAGTGAGCCCTCGGTTTCCAGGACGGTGACGGCAAACTCTAAACTGTCCAGTTCTTCAAATGCGTAGGATAAAATCTCCTGTAAGGCATGCATACGCAAACTGTAGATGATGATTGTGTCAACATCCTCTATAAGAGTATCTATGTTGGCAGAGTGCATGTTAGTACAATCCACCAGCCAACAGTCTACCAGACTTGGGCAAGCTAAAGCATCCTTTTCGCCCATATCACATTCTACCAAATCATCACCCAGATTATGTGTCCCGGGATAAGTTTCCTCGGGCTGCCCACTTGCATAATAAACCGGATTCACAACTTCCTTTCGCACATTGTAACTGCTGCCCAAAAAGTTGTAATTGGCTGTACCGCCTTGTAGACAAGCAGTTCCAAAATCTGACAAAGTATCTAACAACAAAGCTTCAGGATGATATGGGTTTAACCGATAATCAGTGTTTCGCTGACTTTTCAGGGTGTCGCAGCGCAGTAAGACATGCCGGTTGTCTCCTTCCGTTTGGATACCAATGGCAAAGCCTTCTATGCGATTAAAGAAGCTTGAGCCACCGCCGAGGCCGCTGTTGCGCATTCCCAACGCATATGGATAGTTATCCGCTCTCATCCAATCACTTTGGAACCTGTTTGCTGCCACCCGAAACATTCCGCTCCCTAAAAAATATACCCCATAACTCGTATCGATGACCAGGGGACTCCATGGCAGCGGGATTTCATCGTCAATGTATTGAAGGGTAGGAACAGAAAAGGTGTTCACCAGAATGCGATCCAGCCTGCCACCTCGTACAGTCTCTGGAAAATAGGTCTCACTCACTGCATTATATATTCACTAAGGTACCCAAACCCTTCGTATCATCCTACCCTCCGGACTTTGATAAATAACAAAGTATACACTCGGCGACCAGCCCGTAGTTGGTATGGTTTGCTTGATTTCTGTGAAAGGAGTTTCTACCAATTTGCGCCCTTCAGCATTCATAATTACTAGACGAGCATCATTTTTGAGCAAGGATGCCTCCGTCAATGCAATGCTGATGCTGCCCCCGCTGTACCATGCCTTGAATGCGTCTAAGTTTTCAAACGGAAGTCCTTCAATTCCGCTGACCAACCATGGGTAGCAACTCGCTGAATCACAGGTTCCATCTTCGTTCAAGGCCAAAAGCCAGGCATCCTGGCTAAAACTTGTATCGACGATACCGCCATGACCAGAAACAAACAACTGCCCTGCATCTAGCTCAGCCCGGGTCATAATCTGGACCTTGCCGTCTGCCTGAATGCCTGACGGAGTGTACCAATACAAGGCCTCGGCAAGCAGCGTGGAGCGATCTACCCGAAGCACAAAGGCGTTGTCGAAGTTGTCAAAGAGGGTTCTATCTCTTCCATGCCCCGTTAGAATTACCTTATCGTCTGAGGTAAAGACGGCAGCTCTTCCCAATGCTCCGTCTCCAATGTTATAAATCTTTGAACGCTTTACATTCAATGCCCGATCCAAGACTATCATGGCTGGCTTACTGCCGCCTGTTATAGCTTGATAGCCACTAAAGAGAATTTCGGTTGAATCAGCAGACAAATCCATATCTGAAACAAGCATGTCTACTATCTCATCAATTCGTTTGTGTGATAGAATATTGCCCAGAGTATCCATCTTTAAGAGGTGATTGACTCGAGTCGAAACAGGAAAATTCTCCGTCACAACAACATAGAGCGTATCGCTTATACATAAACACCTTGTTGAAGTCGTCCAAACAGAATCCAACAATACCTGGGACCATTTATATTCTCCATCTAAGCCAATAAAATACAATAAACCCTTGTTTCTTCCTTCAGCTGAGTAATAGTGATGTCCTGCCATCAAAATCCCGCTTCCCGTTTTACACGCATCCCAAAGTTGGGTTTCATGTTCTATGGGATCAAAGACTTTGTAGGCAATAGTCTGACCTAGCGAATCAATTGAATGGGTAAAATAACTTCCACTACCCCCTGAATAGGGGACGATCGCACCACATACCATCCATTCATTGCCTCCGGTTTGTAGGATACTGTAGGGCTGAATAATAGTGTCCATCTTTAAGAAAGGTATTGAACGGAGCAAGTCCCCAGTACTTCGATCAATAAATGCGACGATGTAACCCCCTGTATCCAAGTTTAGATGGCGTGATGCAACCAATACAAAATTCTCTGCTGGATGCAAACCTGCAAAATAATCAGATGAATAGTTACCTAAATCGTACAATCTGTTAAATGTCTGGCTCTGCACAGAAGAATGAACTAGAATAAAAGAAATGACTACTAAAGCTCTCATGGATGATGTTCTATCTAACGATTAATACGCGGAGTTTCTCTGTCTCACCCTCTTTCAAGTCCACACTCAAAAGATACATCCCCGATGGATAAGGCAAACTCAACATAACCTGGTTCTGGTTTGGCTTCCAGGTTTGTAATATCTTACCCATCAAATCGTAGAGCACAATTCGCTCTATGCTCTCCGAAGCAGAAACCGTGATTTGATGTTGTGAAGGATTGGGATAAACATGCACCTTTGATGTTTTTTGAGTTGGAGAGCTAAACTGCCTTGGCTGCGGTGAAGGACTGGAATCCGGTATCCGATGAAAGCGCTTGCCCAGGTTATGCGCCTGAATGGCCTTTGCCGCATAGGCCACACCGTAAGGAGTTTGCGCTACCTCCTCTACTTTGTTGCGTTGTGTGGCGGTCATTTGATGCAGGGTTTTTCCTGCCAAAAACGTCGTGTACACTGCCCCGTAAAGTTTATAATACTGTTGGTTCTCGGCTTCATCATAGGGATGACCCTGGTAGTTATCAAGATCAGTTAACATTTGTGCTGCTTCAGTATACTGGCCTGTTTCCAGGTAATGGGGAAGCAACATCCGCTTGGCCCACATGGATCCTTCAGTCTCCAAGATAGCCACAGCCAACTCAACACTGTCTAACTCGACCAAGGCGTAACTTATCAGTTCCTGGTAGGCGTGCATCCGCAAAGGAGAATAGATCAATGTATCCTCATGTTCAATAAAGGTGTCCATAGGGACCGTAGCCATGCCTTCGCAATCGACGAGCCAACAGTCCATGAGACTTGGGCAGGATAGTAGATCTTCCTCACCCATCCCACATTCCACAAGATCACTTCCTAAATTGTGCTTTGAGCTACCAGGATATGTAGTGGACGGGTCACCACTCGCATAATAAACCGGATGCACAAACTCCTTGCTCACATTGTAACTGCTCCCCAGAAAGATGTTGTTCGCCGTTCCGCCCTGATCACAGATGAAACCAAAATCCGAAAGCGTATCCAGCATCAGCGTTTCCTCATGATAAGGGTTCAGCCGGTAGTCCGTGTTTCGCTGTCCATCCAGGGTGTCGCAGCGCAGCAACACATGCCGGTTGTCTCCTTCCGTTTGGATACCAATGGCATAGCCTTCTATGCGATTAAAGAAGCTGGAGCCGCCGCCGAGGCCGCTGTTGCGGATTCCCACGGCGTAGGGATAGTTATCCGCACTCATCGAATCACTCACAAACTTGTTGGCGGCTATGCGGAACAATTGACTGCCCAACAGATACACCGCATAGTTGGTGTCTATCACCGAAGGATCATACATGGCTGGAATCTCCTCATCAATGTACTGCAGCGTAGGAACAGAAAAGGTGTTGCCGATCACACGATCCAGTCTTCCACCCCGCACCGTTACCGGAAAATAGGTCTGCGCAATCGTGTTGTTGGTAAAATGCAGCCGTCTGTTCAATCCTGAATACGTATAGACATCGGCTGTTCTTGTCAGGCCAGAAAACGTACAACTGTCCACCGCAATCGCTGAATTGATCGAGGTAACACCGGTTCCACGGCGATAATCCGGGTACTGGTCATACAATTGGTTCGAAAAAGTGCTTTGGGCAATGCGAACCCCGGATCGATTATCCACAACAACATGCTCAATTTGAACATCTCCTTCAAACAGGTAATTCTCCTTGATGGTCGTGGAAAAAGTCGCCTTGCGGATGTAGCCCAGATGCGGTCCTTTATATGGAGCAAACTTGATGTCTATGCGGTTGTTCGTAAAGTAAGCCGAGTCAATTTCTACATAGCCACCTGCATAAGTTGCATCCTCTGGGCAAAGCATGCCGTCCGGGCAAAAGCCACCTGCGTAAATGCCCACCCGGGCCCTGCTTATCCTGGCGCCATTGATCATCCGTACGCCGCCCTGGTTGTCCGTGGTGGCCAGGGGCGAAACGATTTCTGGATCGCCATCCACTTCAACGCCGTCCCATAGGCGGTCACAGTCCAGGGAAGTCAGTAACGCATTGTCCAGCAGCAACTTACCGCCCGGCTCCACCACAATGCCCGATCGCTTGCCAACACGGTCAGAATCCGAGAAACGAACAGTGCAATTTCGAATGTTTAAC
>JBGSYF010000006.1:0-26671 GCA_041751015.1 Chitinophagales bacterium | reverse complement strand
CATGGTGGAGTACCAGGCCACCGAGAGCATGCGTCTTGGCTACAGCTACGGTCAGCAGTTGGGCGCTATCGGCATGAATTCGATTGGATCACACGAGATTCTGGTGGGCATCGATCTGGCCACCAAGAGCAGCCGCCGCGCCAAGCCGGGCTCGATCCGCTGCTACTTCTGATCGGGCAGAAGCCGCTCACTATCCGCTCACCGTCCGCTCACTGTCCGATCACTCTGGTTTAGTCATCACGAAGCTTTTGTTTGGTTGCGATTCCCGCCGGGGGGCTTAGGCGAAGAAGCCTCCCCGAGCGGGAATCGGCTTTTGGGGGAATCCAACATTGTAGCCGCATCATTTGGCAGCCGGCTCAGACCAGCGAATCCCTTTATCTTTAAGCACAGATGTTGAGATTTCTGCGACTCCTTTATGCCGGTTGGTTTTACGTGGTTTTCGGCGGTGCTTTTCTGTTGCTGTATCCGCTTTTCGCCTATCTGCTCGCTAAACCCACTCGCTACAATGCCGCCAACAAGCTTAGGCGCATCTGGGCTCGAATGGTCTTTGGAGGCATGGTCATACCCTGGAAAATCGACTACGAAGAAGACATAGATATTAACGGAACATATATTTTTTGTCCAAATCATTCATCCAACCTCGACATTCCCCTCTTTGCGCTGAGCTGGCCCGGTCACTATCGCTTCATGGCCAAGAAGGAATGGTCCGAAGTACCGGTTTTCGGCATTTTTTTCCGAACAGTGGATCTGCCGGTTGACCGCCACAGCAGCACCGGAGCTTATCGCGCCTTTCTGCGCGGGCAGGAAGCCCTCGAACAAGGAGACAGCCTGGTCATCTTCCCGGAGGGCACCATGAATGCACAAGGCCCCATGACCCGACCTTTCAAGAACGGGCCTTTTCGATTGGCCATTCGCACAGGAACACCTATCGTTCCCATCACGTTCATCGACAACTGGCGGCTTTTTTCGCGCATGGGCGCTAAGGGGGCAAACCCGGGAATTGCCCGCGTCATCGTCCATGCGCCGGTTGACCCGACTGGGATGCGCGAAGATCAGGCCCCGGAACTGCGCGAACGGGTCCGCCGTATCATTGAGGCGCCTATGCACCAACACTTTGAGACGGGTGGAATGGCGGATGCCGCCCGCCCCGACAGCGCAACCGGTCTATGAGTGACCAGCCCGCGCACCCACCGGTCACGCCCAGCCCCGCCCGTGCACCCGCCCGACCAACCAGCCCAGCCAACCAGCCCGGCCAACCAGCCCAGCCCCGCCCGCGCACCCGCCCAACCTTCCCGCCTGTTCCACCCGGAAAAAAAGCGCAAATTTACCCACGTCAAGCCTTTAGATAACGCACAATCCCCCTTGAGCCCATGTCCGCACTGATCACTATTCGCGATCTGGTCAAGACCTACCGCCTTGGCAGTGTCACCATCAACGCCCTCAACGGGGTCAGTTTGGATATTAAGAAAAATGAATATGTAGCCCTGATGGGGCCGTCCGGCTCCGGCAAATCCACGCTGATGAACCTGCTCGGTTGTCTGGATACCCCTTCCAGCGGAAGTTATGTCCTCAATGGCCGCGACGTGAGTTCCATGACCGAAAACGAGTTGGCCGATATCAGAAATCAGGAAATCGGATTTGTTTTTCAGACCTTTAATCTACTGGCCAGACTGACGGGCGTAGAGAACGTCGCCCTTCCCCTGATCTATGCCGGTGTTCCCAAGTCAGAGCGGGTGGACCGAGCCGGTAAGATGCTCGATGCCGTGGGCCTGGGAAAGCGAATGCGTCACAAGCCCAATGAGCTCTCCGGGGGTGAGCGCCAGCGCGTGGCAATTGCCAGAGCACTGGTCAACAACCCCTCCATCATCCTGGCGGACGAACCCACGGGTAACCTCGATACCAAGACCTCGCAGGAGATCATGGACATCTTTGAGCGCATCTACCAGCAGGGCAATACCGTCATTCTGGTGACTCACGAGGAAGATATTGCAGCGCATGCCCGCCGGGTCATCCGCCTGCGCGACGGCAAGATGGAAAGGGATGAGCCCAACCCCAATCCGGTCCTGGCAGCGGTTCAGGTCTGAGGCATTTCCTGGTCGGCGCTGAACGCGTTATTCTTGCCATTGAACCTGAAAGCAGAACCACAGCCCGCAGACACCCATGAAAATTTATACAAAAAAAGGCGATAAGGGAGAGACTTCTCTCATCGGTGGAACCAGGGTGCGCAAGGACCACGATCGGGTTGAGTCCTATGGGGCGGTGGACGAGCTCAATTCCTGGTTGGGACTTCTCGGAAGCGGTCCGCTGCCCGGGAAGCAAGCCCTGGTCATTCAGGCGGTGCAGGACAGGCTTTTCAGTGTCGGCGCTACGCTGGCCGCCGATCCCGAGCGCTCCCGCATGAGCCTGCCCGAACTCAAAGAAGCCGATGTAGAGCAGCTTGAGCGGGCTATAGATCAGATGGAAGAAAGCCTTGAACCCCTGACCAATTTTGTGCTGCCCGGCGGGCATCCTGACGTTGCCCGGGTGCATATTGCGCGCTGTGTTTGCCGACGCGCAGAGCGCAGCGTGATCCGGCTCGACGCTCATTCCCCGGTTCCAGCGCTGATTACGGCTTATCTCAACCGCCTTTCCGACTATTTATTTGTCTTGTCGCGGGCCTTATCTGCCCATTTAGGCGTGCAGGAAATACCCTGGAAACCAGGCACTTAAGCTGCATATTCAAGAATCTCACAAGTTATTTGCGCGCCTGAAACCTTTGTTGATGCCCTCCCGTTTGCTCTTATTGGATATTCGGGTACTTTTGCGCCCGATTAGGGTATATCGCCCCGATGGGGTTTTCAAAAAGCGAACAACATGTATTGGACTTTAGAACTGGCATCTTTTCTCGAAGATGCCCCCTGGCCTTCCACCAAGGATGAACTCATTGACTATGCTATTCGCTCCGGTGCACCCATTGAAGTGATCGAAAACTTGCAGGAATTGGAAGATGAAGGCGAATTCTATGAAGGCATCGAAGACATCTGGCCCGACTATCCGACGCATGAAGATTTTTTCTTCAACGAAGACGAATACTGACAAGCCCCCGGGCGGGAATCGCCAACCTACAAAAGCAAAAAAAAGGATGTTCCGGGCGGGACATCCTTTTTTTTTATGGGTAAAGTGGCGCGTTGACCCGCGCTGAACGGGCTCAGCCGTAGGTAAGGTCAAATCAGGAGCATGGCGTCGCCATAGCTGTAGAAGCGGTACTTCTCTTTGACGGCCTGCTTGTAAGCCTCCATGATCAGATCATAGCCCGCAAAGGCGCAAACCATGATCAGCAGACTGGTTTTAGGCAGGTGGAAGTTCGTGATCATCGCATTGCACACGTGAAAGTCATAGGGCGGATGGATGAACAGATTGGTCCAGCCCTCTTCGCGCTTGAGTTTGCCGGTGGCGCTCACCGATGACTCCACAGCCCTCATGGTGGTTGTGCCGATGGCGCAGACGTTCTTGTTGGCCATGATCGCTTTGTTGACCGTGTCCACCGTATGCTGATCTATGCGGAAGTACTCCGCATCCATCTTGTGCTTACTCAGGTCCTCCACGTCAATAGAGCGAAAGGTGCCCAGTCCGACGTGCAGAGTTAGTTCGGCAAAATTCACGCCCTTGATCTCCAGTCGGGTCAGCAGTTCCTTGCTGAAGTGCAGACCTGCGGTTGGCGCGGCGACGGCACCTTCTTCCTTGGCGTAAACCGTCTGGTAGCGCTGCTTATCCACTTCAGCGGGCTGGCGTTTGATGTAGCGGGGCAGGGGAGTCTCGCCCAGTTTTTCCAGCACAGCGCGCAGGCCGTCCGGTCCGCCGTCGTGCAGAAAGCGGATCGTCCTTCCCCTTGAAGTGGTATTGTCCACCACTTCGGCCACCAACTCATCTTCCTCGCCGAAATAGAGCTTGTTGCCAACCCGGATCTTGCGGGCCGGATCCACCAGCACGTCCCAGAGGAACATCTCCCCGTTGAGTTCGCGCAGCAAAAAGACTTCGATGCGGGCACCGGTTTTCTCCTTGCGCCCGTAAAGCCGCGCGGGAAAGACCTTGGTGTTGTTGCCAATCAACACATCACCTTCACCGAAGAAATTGAGCAGGTCTTTGAAAACCAGGTGTTCAATCTTACCGCTTTCGCGGTGAACGACCATCAGGCGGGATTCATCGCGTCGTTCGGAGGGATGTTGGGCGATTAGTTTCTCGGGCAGATCATATACGAACTGCGAGAGCTTCATTTTGGATGGTGCCATAAGCGGACGGCAAAATTAACGAATTACAGACATAAATTTGGTCGGCCTGCGGATGCTCCGCTTTTCGCCTTTTGTACTCTTATGTGGATCCTGCTCAACGTCCTTAAGGAGAGTTTCATTCTGGTCATCCAGGAGCTGCGTTCCAACCTGTTGCGGTCCATGCTCTCGCTGCTCGGGGTGACCATCGGCATCTTCTGCATCATCGCCGTGCTTTCGGCCGTAGATAGCCTCAAGCGCAACCTTGAAAGCGGCCTGGACCGCCTGGGTTCCAATGTGCTTTACATTCAGAAATGGGCCTGGGGAACGGGAGAGGAGGAATACCCCTGGTGGGAGTACATCAAGCGCCCCAGCCCCAATTACCGCGAATACCGCCTGCTGACGGGCAAGTTGCAGAATGCCGAGGCGGTTGCCATACAGTCTTTCCGCAACAGCCGGGTGGTCAAGCACGAGAGCAACAGCGTGCGCAATGTCTCCATCTCCGGGGTCACCAACGAGTTTGACCGCATCTACGCGCTCAATTTCGCGGCCGGGCGCTGGTTTTCCATGGGCGAATCCAACTCTGGTCAGCCCCTGGTGGTCTTAGGTGCTACCGTGGCGGAAGAGCTCTTTCCCGGCAGGATCAACCCCGTGGGCAAAGAGATTCGCCTTTTGGGGCAGAAAGTGAGGGTCCTGGGGGTGCTCGAAAAAGAGGGCGAAAGCCTGGTGGATTTCTCCTACGACGGCAGCGCCATCATCCCCTATGAGTTTCTGCGCCGCTTCTCCGATACTGAGGGTCCGTTTTCCGACAATATGCTCCTGGTTCAGACCCGGGCCGAGCTCAGCAATCAGGCGCTCATTGATGAAATCACCCCCTTGTTGCGCTCCATCAGACGCCTCAAGCCCATGGAAAAGGACGACTTTTCCATCAATGAGGTCACCATAGCCACCAACGCCCTGCGCCAGAGCTTTACGGTGCTCAATGTCATCGGTTTTATCATCGGGGGCTTTGCCCTGCTGGTCGGGGGATTTGGTATCGCCAACATCATGTTTGTCTCGGTGCGGGAGCGCACGCCCATGATAGGCATCAAGAAATCCCTGGGCGCCAAGAATCACTTCATCCTCATCGAGTTCCTGCTCGAGGCGGTTCTGCTATGCCTGATCGGTTGCGGAGTGGGGCTGTTGATGGTCTGGGGCCTGCTCAGCGGACTGGAAAAAGCCATGAACTTCAGCTTTGTGTTGAGCTTGAACAACATCCTTTTCGGCACCATCGTCTCCACCTTCCTCGGTCTGGTTTTTGGCATCATCCCCGCCTGGATGGCCTCCCGCATGGATCCCGTTGAGGCCATGAGGAAGTGATCCGGGCTATTCAGCCCGAGAGGACTTACAAACTACAGAATCACGGACTTGCTCAGGCATCCGGATGTCCCGGTGAGCGCAGGGAGGAGGAAATGCCTTTCGCCGGCACATTGACTTTCTTCTCCAATCTTTTGCGCTCTTTGAGATAAGCCACCTTTTCGGCCAGAATCGAACGGGCGCGCGGGTTCCACCACTGTTCCAGGGTGTCTTTATTGGCCACGTCAAAGTCCACACGAAGGCTGGAAACCAAATCCTGGCGAAGGTGCATCTTGCTCTTTTGCCAGGCTTCCTGATCAAATTCCAGGTACTTTTTCATCTGCTCAACCGCCCTTTCACGCAATGCCTGAGGAGGAGCGACTTCATCGATGAGTTGGTAGCGCAGGGCTTCCTTTGGACTGAACAGTTTGCCTTGCGTCAAAAACAGATAGGCCCTCCGGTTGCCGATCCAGTAGGAGTAGAGCTTGAAAAGCGAGTCTGGCACCACGATGCCCACGGAGATTTCGTTCATTCCCGTCAGGTAATCCCCATCGGCCATGATGCGGTAATCCGCGCAGAAGCCCAATACACAACCTCCGGCCGGACTGTGCCCGTTGATGGCTGCAATCATGGGCTTGGGAAAGGCCACCATTTCCACCATGAGCACAAAGAAATCCGTCCAGAAATCCCGAATCTGCTTGCGATCGTACTCATATAGCTCTATCAGATCAAAACCCGCGCTGAACATATGGTCGCGGCCGGTGAGTATGACCCCCTGTATGTTTTTATCCTCTCTAAAATGGCTGAAACACTCTCTTAGTTCATCGACCATCTCCGCATTGATGGCATTGACCGGATCGCGGTTGAGTTGAATCAGGGCATAATCCCCTAAGGCCAATTGCAGGTTCTTGATACGTAAAGTGTTCATATACAGAGGTTGAATTCTGGTTAAACAACCAATAACACGCCTGGTTTAGCGCAAGGTATATATTGTGAAACTAAAATTTATCCTTGCAAACCGACCAGATAATCTCCCCTGTAATCTTGATCTTTATGGTAAATATCGCTAAAAAGAAGCCATTTAGTCCTTCTCCAAGTGATTTTATGCATTTTGGTCACAAAATCAATGAAAACCAGGATTATACCTATACCTATTTATTTTTAGATGAATGAATCCCTCGATGCCCTGAGCCTCAACTTTGCCGGGGGCGGATTGCTCGTGCTCAGCATCAGCCTGGCTTTGGTCATGTACGGGGTTGCCCTGCATCTGCGTTTTGAAGACTTTCGCCGTATAGGTCAGCAACCCCGTTCGGCCCTCACGGGTTTGAGCGCGCAATTCATCTTTCTACCCGCCATGAGCATGGGACTGATCTGGCTATGGCAGCCTCAGCCTTCCATTGCCCTGGGCTTGCTGCTGGTGGCCTGTTGTCCGGGCGGCAATATGAGCAATTTCATCAGCCTGGTTGGAAGGGCCAATGTAGCCCTTTCCGTGAGTCTGACCGCTGCCAGTAGTGTTCTTGCCCTGGTCCTGAGTCCTTTGAATTTTCAGGTCTGGCAGCAATTTCTGCCCCGGCACCAGGGTCAGGTTCATTCCATCGATGTTCCACCGGAACAAATCGGGTTGTCCCTGGCCCTGATGCTGGTCCTGCCCCTATTTCTCGGCATGTTCACCGCAGCTCGATGGCCCGATCTGGCGGCGCGGCTACGCCGGCCTTTCGGCCGGCTTTCCATGATCATCTTTACCCTCATTCTGGTCCTGGCCATCGGCGCTAACCTCGGGGCTTTTCTGAAATGGTGGCCTTACATCGCTTTGTTGGTCATTGTGCACAACTCCTTGGCTTTCAGCGGAGGATATCTCATGTCCCGAATGGCTTCCCTGCCCGTCCGGGATATGCGCAGCGTGACCATAGAGACCGGTATTCAGAACTCCGCCCTGGCTCTGGTGCTCATCTTTGCCCATTTTGACGGACTCGGGGGAATGGCACTTACGGCAGCTTTCTGGGGAGTGTGGCATCTGATCAGTGGCTTGTTACTGGCCCGAGTCTTTGCCTGGCAGGACCGCCGGGCCGCTTCTGCTGCGTAACTCTGTATCCCGCTTTTCGTTCCTCCTTTCAGGAGCCCCCACAGACTAACTTTGCCGGAGTCTGGCATCGGAACTCAACTTAGGATCTGCCGTGAAACTCCATCGTTTAACCCTGCTCGCCGCTTGCCTGCTCGCTGCCTTTCCCCTGCGGTTGAACGCCCATGTCAAGTGGTTTACAGACGGCAGTTACGCCGACAAGCCGCTGGGTCCTTCCGACATCTTCAACCCCTTGTTCTTTCAATTGGCTGTGCTGACCATGGCCGTGGTCATCTTTGGGGTTTGGCTCGACAGTCGCATACAGCATTTTCAGTCCTATCGCCGGATAGACCAATGGCTCGGAGAGCGCGCCCGGCACGGCGTCCTGGTGATACGCATTGCCCTGGCCATGACCCTCTTGCTGTCCTGGCAGGATGGCTCTATGCTGGTGCCCAATGTCGGCATCAAGCAGCAGTGGATAGGCTGGTACCAGTTCGGCCTGGTATTCCTGCTCATCTTCCCCAGAACCACACCAATAGCCGGCCTGGGCACCATAGCCCTATATGGATTGGGCATAGCCAATTTCTCGGGTTTTCATATGCTGGACTACGCCCTTTATGTGGGAGTAGGCTGGTACTTAGCCGTGTCGATTAGCTCCAATTCCTGGCTTAGGCGATCTGGCCTGGTCGCCCTTTACCTATCGGTTGGCTTTTCACTCTGTTGGGTCGCCCTGGAGAAATTCGTCTACCCCGAATGGGCCTATCAGATCATTCGCGAGCACAAGCTCAATATGGGTATGGACGTAGAGTTGTTTCTCAGCTCGGCGGCCTTTGTCGAGTTTGGCCTCGGCTTCCTGATCATTATCTGCATGTTGCAGCGCCCCTTAGCGGTGATGATCACGATGGTCTTCTTTACCACTACGCTGGTCTTTGGAAAGGTGGAGATCATCGGACATACCCTTTTGCACGGATGCCTGATTGTCTTTTTGCTCGAAGGGCGATCGGCGGTTTACGACAGCATCAATCGCTACCTGCGTACCATCCCTTCGCGAATGGCTTTTGCCTCGTTGAGCCTGCTGATCATCTTTCCCGTGTTGCTGTATCCCTACAGTGCATTGGCTTTAAAAAAATATGAAAATCGCATGGGTAAAACCATGTATGGCAGCCACCACGAACACATTCCCGTTGAATTTCCTTCTCACCTGCCCACCCCAACGGTAGAGCTGCTCGTGTACGAAGACCCGATGGGGGGCTACAACCTGCAACTGAAGACCGAAAACTTTCGCTGGGCGCCGGAATCCGCGGGGCGGGCGCAAGTCTTTGGCGAAGGACATGCCCACCTCTACCTGAACGATCGCAAGATTGCCCGCGTGTACAGTGAGTGGTACTATCTGCCCCCACTTCCCCAGGGTGAATATGATGTCGAAGTGAGTTTGCACGGCAATGGTCACGAGATGCTCACCTGGGGCGGCGAGCCCATTCGCGACAGCAAGAACATCAACGCTCCCAAGATCCGCAAAGCGGAGATGGACGTGCGTTAGATTTCACTGCACGACAAATCGTGCAGATTGCCCATTGCTCAGTCTAAGGTAGTAGAGACCTGAAGCCAGTTGCAGGGGCAATACCGCCCTTCCCGCAAACTCTCCCTGCTGAACCATGCGTCCTTTATTGTCAAAGACGTCGTAACTCAAACGACCGATAAAGGAGCTACTGATGAAGAGCCGATCCCGAGCGGGAACGGGCCACAGGCTGAGCTCAACCTTTTCATTTGCCAAAGGGCCCTCAAGTCCGGTGCAACTGACCACATCCACAAAGGCCCCGGTATTGCTTTCACAGCCCAGCGGGTTGCTAACGGTCAGAGAGAAGGTATGAAAGCCAATGGGCAGAGCTCCAGGTGCAAAATATAGGCTGGAGGTTGTCGCACCGGTATGCCAAATATAGGTCCAAGACGGATCTGTACCCGGATCCAGCAAGAGTTCTGCTGTATTGCAGAGGACCTGATTGGCCGGCAAATCAATGATTGGAGCAGGAGCTGCTCTGATGCGAACAGAGTCCCGGGCAGCGCAGACGCCGCCCGTTTGCACATCCACCCAATAGGGATGCCAGCCCGCCGCGAAATCCGGGCCATCGAGGGTCAGATAGCGCCCGGTATGGCCATTGCTCCACAGATAGGATCCCCCCCCTTCACCCCCCGGCCCCGCATCCAGCACCCGACTCTGATTGTCGCAGAGCAAGGCTTGTGCGGGCAGCACTCTTGCGGGAAGGCCCTGCACTTCGACCCACTGATTCAGGCTGCAGCCCAGATCGGGAATGCTGACGCTCAAGCCCAACTCTGAGCTTCCCGCTATAGCCGCTCTCGAAGCTCCGCTCAGCCCGTCGCTCCAGGAGTAAAGGGCATCGGCGGTATAGTGAATGCTGCCAACAAAGCGTCTCGAGGGAAAGACTCCGCTGCCCGCCCCAAAGGGGTAGTCCACACCGGAACCCTCTCTAAGGCGAAGACGTTCATCGCTGCTCATCACAGAGCCCGTTCCGGTACCGTTGCTGTAGTCCAGACTGATGAGAGGATTTGTTGAAGTAATATACAATCCATAGACCTGTCCAGCGGGAATGTAGAGATCCAGATCCAATCCGAGTCGCTGGGCTGAAGTTGTGATGTCCACGCCGGAGACCGTTCCCAGCAGGGTCCAGACCCCAGGAGTATTTTCAAATCCTATATAAGTTCCAATTTTATACCAGACCTGTACATCGGTCAGGCCGCGCACCTGCACACTGATGTCTTTTAAACGGATGCCCTGAAGGGCTTCCACATCCAGCATAACGCCGCGCTGACTATTGGGCACAAGCGCCGGAACCGCAAGTTCATCTTCACCGACCGACGCGCTGAGTATGACCATATCACCCCGGCAGGCATTGGCCGGACTCTGCACAACGCTGATCTCGCAGATCTGGGCTCCGGCGCAAAGACCAATCAGCAGCAAGCTCAACAAGAGCAGGGTAGAGGCCAGGCGGATCATTCGCAAAGGGGGAATTCCAGCGGAGCGCTTGCCTGGTTTGCTGAGCCCCGACCACTGGGCAGCCTCTGCTCTGTTCGCAAGGGCCGGAATGGCCGGAATGGCCGGAGAGCCGTGCTGCGTTGCCGACGCTGAGGAAGAGAAAAGCAGGCTTTGCCCAAAGGTGGTTTGAGCGCCGATAGGAGGGGGAGAATGGGGCTTGAGGCCATCCCGCCAAAATGGATCAATAGAGCGCATAGATCAGGCTTTTTAACCGTGAAAAACTACAGGCTCCAGCGAGCCAGGACACGGCTACTTTTGCACAAAGCCCAAATCTTTTGGCCCTGTTTTAAGGACAGAGCAGACTCAAACACCCTTAAAAACCCCAAGCAAATGGGCAGGGGATGCACCAAAGGCAACAACAGCCCCGACTCAGGCTCCCCCAAACATGGCCTTGGCCTCCTCGATCAAGGCCTCGCGGTTCACCGGAACTACCCCCAATTGCTCGCAGACCTGACCTCCGGCCAGATTGGCCAGTCTCGCCCAGGTGCCCACTTCCAGGCCGGCCGCCAAACCCAAAGCGGCCACGCTGATCACCGTATCACCGGCTCCGGAAACATCGGATACATCGCGGCGCTGGGCCGGGTAGAGCCGACTTTCGCCCCCGATTTGCAGAAACAGACCGTGTTCTCCCAGGGTAATCATGGTCAGGGCATTGTCCAGTCGTTCTCGAATGGCATGGGCCACCCGGTCCAGTTCTGAAGGGTCGTTGCTGATGCGCAAATCGGGGAAGGCGTCCACCACTTCCCTCAGATTCGGTTTGAACAGCGAGACATCTCGGTACAAGTGAAAATGAGTGCGCTTGGGATCCACACAGACGGGTATGCTCGCATTCTTGCAGGCAATCACCAGCTCCGGAATGGTGGCGGTATTCAACACGCCCTTGTCGTAATCCTGCAGAACGGCGGCCTGCACTTTGTGATCGCCCAGGGCATTGCGCACGGCGCTGAGCAAGCGCTTGCTCTCGTCGGCATCCAGATCCCGAATCTCCTCATCGTCCACCCTCAACATCTGCTGATTGCGGCAGATCACGCGGGTCTTGATGGTGGTCTTGCGCTGCGGACTGCGCACCACCCAATCGGTCTTGATTCCCAGTGACTCCATCAATCCCAGCAGCCGTTTGGCGCCTTCGTCCTGACCAATGACCGTGCACAGACGCGGTTCCGCACCCATGGCCAGCAGATTCAGGGCCACATTGCCCGCACCGCCCAGGCGGTCTTCGCGGCTGCTGATCTGAACAACCGGCACCGGTGCTTCGGGACTGATTCGCTCGGTCTGCCCATGGATGTAAGCATCGAGCATAGTATCTCCGATCACCAGCACAGGCATGCCCGTGATGCGTTCAAAGAAATCCTTCAACTCCACTTGTTGCGGCATGATGTGCGCTTGATGAGGCTTCTGATGATGGGGGAAAAAGAACTCTGCAAGGCCCTAACGCAGTTCAGCGGCAAAGACGGCGATGCGCCTCACGGCTTCGCGCAGCAGATCATCCGAGGTGGCATAGGAGAGCCGCAGGCAGTTAGGCGCGCCAAAGGCAGAGCCCGAAACCATGCCTACACCGGCCTCTTCCAGCAGCAACATGGCCAGGTCATCGGATGACGTGATCTTCCGGTCCTTCCAGGAGCGGCCAAACCAGGCGCTCACATCGGGGAAATGATAGAATGCTCCCTGAGGGGTATTGGTCTTCCAGCCTTCAATCTCCCCGAGCAGTTCGCCGAGCAGGTCGCGGCGGCGCAGGAAGGCCTCCCGCATGGCCATCACGCTGTCCTGCGGCCCGTCCAGCGCCGTGGGAATGCTGCGCTGAGCAATGGAGCAGGTGGCGGAGGTAAACTGGCCCTGAAACTTTCCGCAGGCCCTGGCCAGAGCCAGTGGTGCGCCCAGATAGCCCAATCTCCACCCGGTCATGGCATAGGCCTTGGACATGCCGTTGACGGTGGCGACCCGGTCTCGCATGTCTTCCAGGGCTCCTATGCTGGCGTGCGAGCCGCTAAAATTGATGTGCTCGTAGATCTCATCCGAGACCACAAAGACCTGCTCGTGGCGGCGCAGCACTTCGGCCAGTCCTTCCAGCTCGTCTCGTGAATACACCGAGCCCGATGGATTGCAGGGGCTGGAGAAGATCATCATCCGGCTTCGCTCCGTGATGGCCGCTTCTAACTGTTCGGGCGAGATCTTGAAGTTCTGTTCAATGCCGGTGGGTACAACGACGGCCTTTCCACCCGCCAACTGCACCATAGCCGTGTAAGACACCCAATAGGGCGCCGGAAGGATCACTTCATCACCGGGGTTGATCAGACAAAACACAACATTACTTATGCTTTGTTTTGCCCCGGTTGAGATGACGATCTGCTCCGGGCTGAAGTGAAGGTCGTTGTCGCGGGCAAACTTGCGGCTGATCGCCTGGCGCACATCCAGATATCCGGGCACCGGGGTGTAGCGGGTATAACCCTCATCAACGGCCTGTTTGGCGGCCTGACCGATGTATTCCGGGGTGGGGAAGTCCGGCTCGCCCAGGGTCAGATCGACAATGTCCCGGCCCTCTTCTCTCAGTTCGCGGGAGCGAACCGACATGGCAATGGTCGCCGATTCGGCCAGCTCGTCTATGCGGTTGGAAAGGCGGAGTGCAGGGCTTTGGGTGGTTGAGGACATAAGCTAGGTCATATACGAAAAAACAGATCGAGGACCCAAAACAGGGTCTCCAAAGTGGCAAAAGGCGCGGCAAAGATAGCCAAAGAGCAAACGATGAGGCCAAAGCGCCCTGTGCAGCAACTCTTAATCCCCTTCCTGCCCGGTGTCCAGAATGCTGAATTCAACCCGCTGATTCTGAAGTCGCCCCTCCTCGCTGGCATTGTCGGCCACCGGCTTTTTGCTGCCGTAGCCTACCCACTTTACCCTATTGATATCCAGGCCTTTATCATAGAGATAGCGAGCGACACTTCGGGCCCTCTTCCGGCTCAGTTCCAGGCAAAAGGACGCGGAACAGCGGTCATTGGTATGGCCTCCAATCTCGATCTGCAAGGCCGGAGTTTGATGCAGCAAAGCCGCCACCCTGTCCAGTTCGCGAAAACTGCCGGGCAGCAGGGAATCGCTGTTGACTTGAAAGAAAATCTCCTTCAGGGGTATGATCTGCCCTTTTCTGATCGGAACCAGCATCAAATCCTGTTTCAGTTCTCCATAAGCATCGGTCTTGCTGAGATCAAGCCGTTCTTCCAGGGCGAAATAGCCCTCGCTTTGAGCCAGCAGTCGGTAGCGCTCGCCCACCGGCAGAGTCACCCGATACTGTCCGGACTCCGGCGCTGAACGGGCCTCACCCGCCAGCGAATCGGCGGGACTTCCCGAAGTGCCTACCGCGCTGCTCTCTTGCTGTCCTGTGGGCTCCAGTTCGCTCAGAAAATAGCGGATATCAGCTTCAACCGCCGCTCCGCTGACCATGTCCAACACCCTGCCTCTCAGCAACACCACAGGTTCGGGTTGCAGCTCCCTGGGAAGCGCCACCCGGAAGATGTCTGCCCGCCCGATAGAGCGGTTGGCCGAAGCGAAATAGGCGTAATCCGCCTCCGCGCTGATGGTGTAGTACGCATCCATTTCCCCCGAATTCAGGGTATTGCCCAGATTGAGCGGCTCGGTCCAGCGCGTCCAGCTTTCATCCAGGCGCCTGCTCATAAACATGTCGTTGCGGCCATAGCCCGGAAAGCCATTGCTGCTGAAGAAGAGCGTCTTCATGTCCGGGGCCAAAAATGGCGACATTTCCAGGCCGGCCGAGTTGATGTCCGGGCCCATATGCAGCGGTGTGGAAAACTTTCCATCCCCCATCCTGAAACTGGCGTACAAATCGCGTTTGCCGTAGCTGTCTTCGCGCTCTATGGCCATGAGCAGGACCTGTCCATTGGCCGCTAACTGATACTCCCCGTAGTCGTCCAGGTTGTAGTAGTCCTCTATGGGAATGGGTTTGGGCTCCGACCAACCCTCGCGGGTGCGAAGGCTCATGGAAACCCCACTGCCCATGCGCCCATCGGGGTGATAGACATTGCCCAGCACCAGGGTATTGCCGTCGGGCGAAATGGAGCAGACAAAGTTGTGAAAGCTGTTGTTCAGCGGAGGCCCGGCGTTCCTGGCCAGGGTCCATTTTCCGCTGCTGTCCATCTCGCTGATCCAGATGTCGTCGTGGTTGCCTAATCCCAGGTTCTGAGGGTGGTTCTTTCGGTCAAAATACAGCGTACGCCCATCGGGGGAGATGACCGGAAACACTTCGTCATAAAAGGAATTGATGTAGGGGCCCATATTTTCCGGTTCTGCCGTTTGATCTTCCTGAGGCAACTGGCGAATGCGGGCCTGCACCACATGCTCATGGGCGGCAATGCCGATGGCATCAATCTGGTGAATGGCCAGCGAATCGCGGGACTTGAGCAAGAGCATAACCGCGCTGACGGCAAAGGGGCTCTCCTCAAAAACCACCCTGCTCAGGGCACCGGAATCCGGCGCTTCCAGTATCCCGTCCTCCGGCATGTGGTAAACGCGCAGTGCCTGCCGATCTCCGTCAAACAAAAAGATGTCGTGAATGGCCCCGGGTCTCGCGCTCTCTCCTATGATGACCTGACGGATTTTCTGCGGCTCAGCAAAACCCACCTTGATCCACTCTTCCGGCAGGCGGGAGCGCATGTCGGGCATCCAGGCCACTTCGCTGATGCCGGTGGCCGGCAGTTTGCGGGGTTTACCCAGGGCCTGACTGGCGGAGAACACCTTGGGGCTGGCCTGACTCGAGAAGCCGATCAGTTCTGAGGCCCACTGCACCGTCTGATCTTCGGGGCTCAGCGCCGCTCCAAGACTTTGAACAGCCGCCAGAGAATCCGCTGTTTGGGCTGATAAACGCTCTGCGGGGCCTAAAAGGCATAGGCTGAGCAGGAGGGCGGCGGAGCATCGGGCCTTCATTCCACCCGAATATCCACTCTTTGGTTCAAACGGCGGCCTTCTTCGCTCTCATTATCCGCAACAGGCCGGTCTTTGCCATAGCCGGTCCAGCGCACGCGCTCCTTGCCAATGCCCTGTTCCATCAGGTAATCGGCGACCCGTTTGGCCCGGTTCTGACTGAGTTTATCGCAGTAGCGCTTGGCGCAGTTGCTGTTGGTATGCCCTTCAACCCGAATCTTCACTTCCGGTTTTTCCTTCAGGGAAGCGGCCAAAAGGTTCAACTCGGGGTAGGATTCGCGGCTGATGACCGGAGAATTGACGCGAAACAGCAGCGTTTCGAGACTGAACAGGCTGCCCGGTTCCAGTTGAGCTATGCCGGATTTGGCCGGATTCATGCCGGGGGGATAGAGCTTGAAATCTCTTCGCCTCACCCCGGTATTGCCGAATTCGTCCATGCGCAGCCTGAGGCGCTGCTCTTCGTAACCCTCCGCCTTCACCAAAAACTCATATTCAACACCGTCTTCTATTCGGAGTTTGTATTGATTGTTGGTGGTGCTCATGCTCAACTGTCGGGTGCTGTCCTGCGACATACGCACCAGAATATTGGCCTGGATGTAACGCCCATTGCTGCCGTCTTGAACATATCCAAACAACGTATATCTCGGTTCGAAGGGGTATTCCGGTTCGGCCCCGGCGATCTGCTCAACGGCTTCCGCCAGTTCTTCGACCATGGCGATGCGCAGCAGATCGGTTCCACCCAAACGATCCGTGGCGCGGGCAAAGTAGGCGTAGCGGCCGAGCGGATCGGGCACAAAATGGCTTTCCCAGCCGCTGGTATTGACCTGAGGCCCCAGGTTTTCGGGGCGGCTCCAATCGCTCCAGGAAGCTCCGTTGCGATAGCTCACAAAGATGTCCTGCTCCCCGTAGCCGCTGTGCGCATCGGAACTGAAGATCAGCATGCGTCCGTCATTGCTCAGCCAGGGCGACATCTCGTGTCCGCCGGTATTGAGCACCCCCCCCATGTTGAGCGGTTTGCTCCAGTTGATCTGATCATCAGAAAAACTAATGTATAAATCTTTTCCTCCTTTCGTGTCTATCCCCTCAATGGACATAACCAGCGTGCGCCGGTCATTGCTCATGTAGTACTCAGCATACGGATTTCCATTATATAATTGTTCTATATTTAAATTCATGGGGAAAGCCCATTGATCCATAAAGCGAAAGGACTGAGCTATACCCGGCATGGGAATGCCATCGCTGCTGTACTGACCGTACAGACTCAGCACCCCGTCGTTGGACACACCGCAGACGTAGTTGTGATAGGGGTTGTTGAGCGGGGAGCCCATGTTACGAGCCAGCGTCCAGTTGCCCTGGTCGTCCAGTTCGCTGACCCAGATGTCGTCGTTGATGAAACCCCCGTAGTTCTCTGGATGGTCTTTCCGGTCAAAGTACATGGTCTGCCCATCGGGAGAGAAGCGGGGCAGCAATTCGGCAAAAGGGCTGTTGATGGCCGGCCCCAGATCGGAGGCATCGCCATAGAGCGAAAAGCTTTTGCTGGGCTGAACCTCCCACTTCAGGAGCTTGTTTTGGTCGGAGATTCCTATGGCATCAATCTGAGGCGGGCTGCTGACCGCTTCAGGATCCAGTTCAATTTTGAGCGAGGCGACTTTGAGTCTGGAACGCTCTATGGGAATGTGAAACAACCGCGATTGTTCCGGGTTGAGCGCGGGCGAGTTAGCCTTTCGCTCATAGACCAGCTCTTCCTGATTTTGAAGATCGTAGAGCCAGACTCTGCGCACCGATCCGGGCCGGAAATTCTCCGCCAGCAAGACCTGTTTGACCCGCATGGGTCTGGCGAAACCCACCTTGATGTATTCGGGTTTTTCCGGGTCCTTGCCCCATTCGGTGTCAATGACCCCCGGTGACCAGGCGCATCCGCAATCTCCCGAAGCGGGCAACTTGTTCGGCGGCCCCAGGACCTGTCTGGCGGAGTAGGAGGTCTTTGTTCCCTGGCTGGAAAAGGCAATGACCCGATCGGCCCACTGCACGTTCTGCGCACTGCCCGCAAGGGGAGACGCTCCGCAGAGCGCGCTGAACAGGGCAGGGTAGAGCCAGCGCTTGAAATGGAACCGTGTTGCTTTTATGCTTGCGTGCTTTATGAGCATGGTCAAAGCGCAAAGAAAACGGCTCTACGCACAACGCACAACGGGCTTGTACACCTTTGCTCCGGGTACTGCGACAACCTTTAGGTCAGGCTGAGCCCTGCAGTTCAGTTCACTTTGAGAATCTTGAGCTCCACGCGCTGGTTGCGCGCGCGCCCGTCCTCCTGCTCGTTGTCGGCCACCGGAATCTCCGAGCCGAAGCCGCGGAAGCGCAGGCGCTGTTCCGTGATGCCATTGGACTGCATGTAGTCCGAAACGGCCTTGGCTCTTTTCTGCGACAACTCCAGGCAGAAGCGCGGGGAGCAGCGGTTGTTGGTATGCCCCTGCACCTGTATCATCACACCGGGCTCCTGCTGGAGCAGATCCACCCAGCGGTCCAGCGATGCATAACTCTGTTGCTGCAACACGGCGCTGTTCACATCAAAGTAGATGTTGTCCAGCGAGATGGTCTGGCCTTCGCGAATGGGGATGAGTTCAAAATCGCGGCGCATCTGCCCCTTGGCGCTCTCTTCTGCCGTAAAGCTGACCTTCTCGGAGAAGTAACCCGGGGCGCTGATCTCCACATGGTACTTGCGGCCCGCTTCCACGCTCATTTTGTACTCATTCTGACCCGTCTTGATCCGCGAATCGGTCATTTCACCACCATTCAAGGTAAAATCAAGAGTTGCGTGTATAAGTTCTTTTGAGTTTTGATCAAAGACGGCTCCGAGGAGGATCAGGGATGGAACGGGTGCATCTCTTGCTGCCTGCGCTTCTGCTTCGGCAATGAGGCGCTGCCCGGCGGCGGCTTCGGCTCTCTCGAGTTCAGCCACTCCACCCAGCGTGTTCATCCCGGCCAGAGCGACAATGCTTTCCTGCGCCAGATCCCGCTGGGGCGTCTGTTTGATCAACTTGAGGTAGTACAGATCCTCGTTGCTCGGATCGCTGCGATTGGAAGAGAAGAAAGCCTGACCGGTCTTGCTGTGGTAGTAGAAATAGCTGTCCCATGCCGCGGAATTGACCTGGGGTCCCAGATTCTCCGGGGTGCTCCAGGCGGTATAGGTTTCGTCGAGGCGCTCGGATACAAAGATGTCCTGGCTGCCATAGCCCGGAAAACCGTCCGATGAAAAGAAGAGGTGCATGCCGTCTTCGGAGAGGAAGGGCGCCATCTCCCGCCCGGCCGAGTTGATGGTATGGCCCATGGAAACCGGTTTGGAGAAGTGCACCATATCCTTCGAAAAGGAAACGTATAGATCTTTCCCGCCCTGTGAATCCCAGCTCTCCATGGCCAGAATCAGCACCTTGCGATTGCTGCTCAGGTAGTATTCGGCATTCAGGTTGAGGATGCTGAGCCCTTCGATCTTTAAGTTGAGCGGCTCCACCCAGTCGCTGCCGGTCTTGATAGTCTGTGAAACGCCCGGAAGGGGTTTGCGGTCAAAGCGATAGCCGTTGCCCAATGTGAGCAGTTCACCGTCTTCGGACA
Source organism: Chitinophagales bacterium (assembly GCA_041751015.1). Lineage (GTDB taxonomy): Bacteria > Bacteroidota > Bacteroidia > Chitinophagales > BACL12 > WGOA01. The sequence goes on along the minus strand of JBGSYF010000006.1, from coordinate 7,452 downwards.
CGGTGCAGACGTAATTGTGATTCTCATCGTTCAAAGGCCAGCCCATGTTTTTGGGCAAACCCCAGCTTCCGTCTGATTCGCGGTCCACGTACCAGATGTCGTCATTGGGTTTGAAGCCAAAATTCTCCGGGTGGTTCTTGCGGCAGAAATAAAGCCTGTCCGACTTGGGGTCCAGACGGGGAAGTATCTCGGCATAGGAGCTGTTCACCGAAGTGGGAAGGGGATTGGCCTGCCCTTCCGCCTTGAACTTTTCGGTCACGGCCACCATGGGAACCCAGGGCTCCGTGGAATTGCTGATGCCGATGGCATCAATCTGATGGCTGGACCAGCTATCGCTGTTCTTCAACACCACTTTTACGCTGTAAACCGGGTAGCGGGTCTCCTTGAAGGTGATGCTGAGCATGCCTCCGCTGCCTTCCTCTATCCCTTCCTCTTTGGGCGCTTCATAAACCAGAGAGCCCTTTTGGTTGCGATCAAAGAGATAGACGGCCTGCACGGCGCCTTTTTGGTTGGTTTCAGCAATCATCACCTGCTGTATGGTCATGGGTTTCTGAAAACCCACTTTGATGTAGCGCTCCTCAGCCGCATCTTCAAAGCTCGGCGCCCAGGCCACCGGTGAATTGCCAAGAGCAGGATATTTGTTGGGCTCACCGAGCACCTGTTTGGCCGAATTGGCCTGGTAACCGGCCTGAGAAGAATAGCCCTGAACACGGCTTGCCCACTGAATTTGCTGTCCTGTTGCCTGCAGCGAAACGAATACGGCTGCGAGGCTAAACCACCACTTATACATGAGTTCCTTTTTTTAACCGAGAGACAATGCCCCTACACAGAGCTTGTTATGCATATCGAAGCCTTCTGATGTGAATATGTAGGGGAGTTTTAAAGTATTGGTAATCAATATGTTATACTCAAAGTAGGCTCGGTTGCACAAAGGTTGAGAAGCTTTTGCAGGCGCTTGTGACGGGCATTTTGGCCCCTTCTCTGCCCTGCTCTGGTTCGAAGGGTGGGGGGGCATGACCTGTCTGCAGTACATCTTATCTTGCGCCTTCCTGCGCACAGGCACATCTGCCCGGCACGCGTTGAGTTCCATGGCCAGCTCCAGCCCTTCCAAAAAGTTGATCCGCCCCCCGGACCATGATCGCTATCCGCTGGGAGGGCGCCTGAGTCCGCGGCAAAAGGCGCCGCTGATTGGAGATTTACTCGAGCAATTCCACCCAGAAGTCCCGGTGCCACTCAAGCACAGCGATGCCTATACCTTGCTCGTGGCGGTATTGCTCTCTGCGCAGTGCACCGATGAAAGAGTCAATCAGGTCAGCCCGGCTTTGTTTGCCCTGGCCGACCATCCCGCTGCCATGAGTGCGGTTTCTGTTGAGGAGATTCAGGCCATCATCCGGCCATGCGGACTTTCGCCAGCCAAGTCAAAGGCTATCTCAGGCCTGTCTAAAATTCTCATGGAGGAACACGGAGGAAAGGTGCCGGAAAGCTTTGAGGCCCTGGAGCGCCTTCCCGGCGTGGGGCACAAGACCGCATCGGTGGTGATGTCTCAGGCCTTCGGCGTGCCGGCCTTCCCGGTGGACACCCATATCCACCGCCTGGCCTGGCGATGGGGCCTTTCCACCGGAAAGAATGTGGAGAAAACTGAAGCTGATCTAAAGCGCCTCTTTCCCAGCGAATCCTGGAACAAGCTGCATCTGCAGATCATCTATTTCGGGCGCTCCCATTGCCCGGCCCGCGGGCACCATCCCTTCGAGTGCCCAATATGCCGGCTATATGGACGAAAATCCGTTTTTGATATATAATTTTTTCCTGACTTTTCAGCACAAAAAAAGGGACTGAATCACTCCATTCAGTCCCTTGGTAGCGTGGGGCGGGATTGAACCGCCGACCTCCGGGTTATGAATCCGACGCTCTAACCGGCTGAGCTACCACGCCATTGAAAAAGCTTTGATAAGGTTTGGACCATGAATTGCGCGAGCTTTTCAACACAGCGCGAAAGAGGCCTGAAGAACCCTGTAAAGCGGGGCAAAGATAAAGAATTTCGCAGCCTGAAAAAGCATGAAGGCCGCCTGGTCTCAATTACTCAGCCAATCTTTCAAGCTAAAGATGGCCCCGGCTTCCACGCCTTTGGAGCCCTTTTGCAGGGAGCAGCATTCGTTGACCGGGTCGTGCTCAAAGAAGAAGCTGTAGTCTTCGCGGAGCGCATGCTCCAGAAAGGCTTCGCGCTCTTTCATCGTTTGAAGCGGGCGAATGTCATAGCCCATCACCCAGGGCAGGGGAAAGTGAGCCACCGAAGGCTGTAAATCCGCCAGATAGACCAGGGTTTTGCCCTTTCGCGTGATGTGGGGGATCATCATGGCTTCGGTATGCCCGTACACCGTCTCCACCCGCACACCTGGCATCACTTCCTGCCCCGCACTGAGGAAATGAAGCTGCCCGCTCTGTTCCAGAGGTAGAAAATTTTCGGGCAGGAAGGAGCCTTTCTCGCGGGGATTAGGGTTGCTGGCCCATTGCCAGTGATCGGCATGGGACCAGTAGCGGGCTTTGGGGAAAGCCGGCAGTAACTTTTCCCCCGAGCGGAGGACCGCACCTCCGGCGTGGTCAAAATGAAGATGAGTCAACAGAACATCGGTGATGTCCCCGGCGCCTATGCCCATGGCCTGGAGGCTCTCCAAAACATCCGCTCCCTGGGGCTCAAAATGCGAGAAAAAGCGGGCATCCTGCTTGCGCCCCATGCCGGTATCAATCAACATCAGGCGATTGTCCTGCTCGATCAACAAACAGCGCATGGCCCAATCAATGCGGTTGTTCTGGTCGGGCACCATCTTCTTAGACCACATGGTATAGGGCACCACACCAAACATGGCACCACCATCCAATTTCAGAAAACCGGCATGGACAACGTGAAGATTCACTTTTTATTTATATTCAAAAAGGAGGTTTGAACTCGTCTTCATCGCCCATTTCGCCCAATTCGTCCATGTCATCATCATCGTCGTCAAACAAGTCGAGCGATTCAGAACTCTCCACCATCTCCATGGCCAGATTGACCATATGCACCGCGGAGATCGCCGCTTCCACGCCCTTGTTGCCATGCTTGCCTCCGGCCCGATCCAGAGCCTGCTCTTCATTCTCGGTGGTCAGCACCCCAAAGATGACCGGGGTGTCGGTCTCCAGACCCAACGCCATCAGGTTTTGGGACAGTGAGGAGGCGATGTACTCATCGTGGCGGGTTTCGCCCTTGATGATGCAGCCCAGGCAGATGACCGCATCCGGCAGGCGGTGATCAATCATCAACTTGGCGGCCAGGGGCAACTCAAAAGCCCCGGGTACAGAGATGGAGATGATGGAATCGGCCTCCACACCGCATTCCTGCAAGGTGTACAGGCAGGCATCTCTAAGTTTTCCGGTGATCTCAGCGTTCCAGGTTGAGGTCACAATTCCGATCTGCAAACCGGAACCATCGGGCAGTTGAGCTCCATCCAGAAAGGACTGAGCGGCAGGACTGGCCATTAGCCCTTGCTCTTTTGCGCGGCCAAGGCCACGTATTTATCGATCATCTGACCTTCCCGGCTCTGGGGATAGCCATCCTTGACCTTTTGGAAATAGCGAAGGGCTTCGGAGAATTTCTCCTGCTCCATGGCCACCATGCCGGCCAAATAATAGCCCTGCGGGGTACTGAGCTGGTTGTCCGTCACCTCGGCGGAGCGAACATAGTACTTCAGACCATTGCTCAAATCGCCTTGTTCGGTATAGGCGTGACCCATGACCGTATAAATCCGCGCGTCCAGCAACTCGTCGTCTGAACGGTACTTTTTCCCATGTCGAATGGCCTCCTCAAAATTGCCCAGGTGCAATTGGCAGATGGCCGCATAGCCATGCGCCAGCTTTCCCGTTGGGGTCATGCCATAGTCCTTGGTGATCTGCAAAAATCCGGTCTTGAGCGCATTGCCGTTCAAGGCCAAACTGAAGGAATCCACAGCAAAAGCCTGCTGAGGATCCACCATCCGGTTCTGAGCCTGCGCTTCGCGGGGCTTGACGAACAGGGTGCGGTAGCCGAACAAACCGCCCAGCACCAACAAAATCAGCACCAGGCCTCCCAGGATGGGATTGCGGTTGTCCATGACGAGCTGCTCTATCCGTTGCCAGCCCTCCTGGGTGTGTTCAGCCTTGTTCGGATCGGTGTTTATGGCCATATCAATCGGTTGGTATCAGTCGGTTAGAAAGGGGTAATCCTGCTGAAGGTAAATGTCCCGGTACAGCTCTTCATCATCCGGGAAAGGAGACTGCTCGGCGAATTCCACGCAGTCGTCAATCTCTTCTTTGACTTTGGCCTCGATGGCATCAATCTGCTCTTCGCTGGCCATCTTGTGCGTTCTGATGGTATCGACCACCTGAACAATAGGGTCTAGATTCTTGTACTTCTCCAACTCTTCCTTGGTCCGGTACTTGGCCGGGTCAGACATGGAGTGCCCCTTGTAGCGATAGGTGCGCAACTCAAGAAAAGTCGGGCCATCGCCCTTGCGCGCACGGGCCACCGCTGCGCTGATCGCTTCGTGCACCTTTTCCACATTCATGGCATCCACTGCTTCGCTGGGCATGTCGTAGGCCTGGCCCAGACGGTAGATGTCCACCACGTTGGAGGTGCGGGCCACAGATGTGCCCATGGCATAGCCGTTGTTTTCGCACAAGAAGACCACGGGTAATTTCCAGAGCATGGCCATGTTGAAGGTCTCGTGCAGAGCGCCCTGGCGGGCGGCCCCGTCGCCGAAGAAGGTCAGGCTCACGTTGTCCGTGCCCCGGTACTGTTCGGCCATGCCTATTCCGGCGCCGAGCGGAATTTGAGCCCCGACAATCCCGTGACCGCCAAAGAAGAAATGCTCTTTAGAGAAAAAGTGCATAGAGCCCCCTTTCCCCTTGGTGCATCCGGTGGCCTTTCCAAACAACTCAGCCATGGCCGCGCGGCTGCTGATGCCCTTGGCGATGGCCATGCCGTGAATGCGATAGGCCGAGATAAAAGGATCTTCCTTGCGGGTAGCCGAGAGGGCTCCTGCGGCGATGGCCTCCTGCCCGATAAACAGGTGGCAAAATCCGCGGATCTTTTGCTGTCCGTAGAGCATGCCCGCGCGCTCTTCAAAGCGCCGAATGCGGAGCATCAGTTCAAACCACTCCAGGTACTGCTCCGCGCTGTACGCTGCTGCGGATTTTCCCGAAGCTTTAGTTTTGGTACCGGCCATGTGGCAGTCGGGGGTGTAGCGGGTCTGCTGGTATTGCGGCTAATATAAACCTGGCTTTTCCGATTTCCGGGGAAGGCTGCGGTAAGGCTTGCAGTCTGTTCGCACAGACAACAACCCCGCAGCCCGGATACCCGGGCCGTAAAGCCCGACAAAATTATTCCTTTTTTCGTCGTTTCGAAATGTCTTGCCGCAACAGGCCGCATATTCGTAGCCAACTCGGGTGCTGGGGTTGCCCACAGGCCTGTATCTTTCCAGCCCCTGTTTCGCCCTTTACTTTCCGGCCCGAACTTTCCATCCCCAAGATTCTCGCTGTGCGCATCCACCGCCTTTCGCTCTACCAATACAAGAATTACGAAGCCGCGGATGTGCGTTTTGAAACGGCCTTCAGTTGCCTGACCGGGCCCAACGGGGCGGGCAAAACCAACCTGCTGGACGCGGTTTACTACTGCAGTTTCTGCCGTTCGGCACGCAACAGCGTTGAAGATCAGAATCTTATGCACGGCCGCGATGGGTTTCGCATCCACGGCCGTTTTGAGCACCAGGGGCATCCGATAGAGGTGGAAGTGCGTTACCGGCGCGGCGCCACCAAGGAGGTTTTGTGCAGCGGCGAGCGCTACACCCGCCTGGCCGACCACATCGGACGCCTTCCGCTGGTGCTGACCGGCCCGGAAGACCTGGCCCTGGTGGACGGCTACTCGGAGGAACGGCGCCGTTTCCTGGACAGCGCCCTTTCCACCGTAAACCGCGACTACCTGGACGCGCTGATGCGCTACAACCGCGCCCTGGCGCAGCGCAATGCCGCTCTTCGCCGGTACCGCGAAGGCCAGCCCGCCGACCCGCTCCTGCTGGACGGCTACAGCGAACAGATGCAGAACAGCGGGGCCTTGCTGCAAGCCCAGCGGGCGCAATTTCTGACCGAGCTGCAACCCCTTTTTGCCGAATGTTACCGCCTGATCAGCAGCCAGGCCGAAAGCCCCGGACTGGATTGGGTGGCCAGTTTCCCTGCTGATGGCGATCTGTTGGCCCTACACCGCCGCGAGCGGCAGCGGGATATCGGTGCCGGGCGAACGGGCAGCGGCCCCCACCGCGACGACCTCGCGCTGCTGTTGGACGGGTATCCCGCCAAGCTGCTTGGCTCGCAGGGCCAGAAAAAAACGCTGCTCTACGCCCTGCGCCTGGCCCAATGGCGCTGGCTGGGCGGCAGGCTGGGCAGCCCACCCTTGCTCTTGCTCGACGACGTGTTCGACAAACTGGATCGCTCGCGCGTGGAATCTCTGTTCAGCCTGCTCGCCTCTTACCCCGCCGCCCAGGTGCTCATCACCGACACCAACCTGAACCGGGTGGAAGATGTCTTTCGCAGCATCGGCGTCGATTGCCAGTCCATTGCCGTGGAGCCTGGCAGGATTGTCGCTGCGCCTGACGTTTGATTCATGTTCACGGAGTTTTGCACAGGCGGGTACATACAAATGCCTCCCTTTATCATCCGCCCCCATGCGCAACCAGTTCCGCTACAACACCGAACAATTCCGCGCCAAATTCGACGAAAAGCTGGTCGGGGAGCTCATCAGGCAGGTATTGGCGGGGTGGGGGGAAGGAGACTCCATGGGGTTACACTTCCTGCCGCTAATCTCAGAGAAACTTTAGTAACTCTTTCCTTTAAATGCATTATCGTCTGGACAATGTGATAAACAAATTTATTATAGATTATTGTATTTAAATTATTTATAAATTAATGAACAATGTATTTAATTTAATTGTTTCTAAAATATTTTACCAGTTAATCTTATTATTTTTCTTTTGCATGTAAGGTATTATTTATATTTTGGTCGAGTAGAAGATTGTTGACTGTTTTAGTACTTTATGCATGAAGTTAAATCCGGGTCCTTCAGTTGGCTGAATTGGACCGGAGACTCGACAGTTTGACTGCATTGCCAGATGGTGGCAGTTTTAGCGACATCGCTAGTGCATTGGATGATCCCTTATCAACGGGAACTACTTTGTATAACCGATTAATGAACATTAGTCCTTATTGTTCCGATTCAACGTTGTTGAGCATTTTGGAAGACAGTGACATACCGTCAGTCTGTCTATCTACCCCTTCGCTATATCCTCTCCTGCACCCTGTGATCTTGCAGCAGCCATTATTCTTCCCCGCTCAAAAATCCAAATTATCTCCAACACAACGGTTGTGAACTGATCAATAAGGCGTTGATGAAGT
>JBGSYF010000005.1:70000-72813 GCA_041751015.1 Chitinophagales bacterium | reverse complement strand
AACCCTTGGGAGCTTCTCCACCCCCAGGATGTGATGAGCCGACATCGAGGTGCCAAACCGCTCCGCCGCTATGGACGCTCGGGAGCGATAAGCCTGTTATCCCCGGAGTACCTTTTATCTGTTGAGCGATAGCCCTTCCATACGGGACTACCGGATCACTATGCCCTACTTTCGTACCTGCTCGACTTATGAGTCTCGCAGTTTAGCACCCTTCTACCATTGCGCTCGATGCCTGATTACCAACCAGGCTGAGGGTACCTATTGGGCTCCTCCGTTACTTTTTGGGAGGAGACCGCCCCAGTCAAACTGCCCAACTGACACTGTCCGCTGCCTGGATTCACAGGAATCAGCGTTAGAACTTATGCATAAAAAGGGTGGTATTTCACCGACGACTCCGCCGACACTAGCGTGCCGGCCTCACAGTCTCCCACCTATCCTACACAGTTTAGGCACGAGCCCAATATCAGCCTACAGTGAAGGTTCACGGGGTCTTTCCGTCTAGCTGCGGGAACGTGGCATCTTCACCACGACTACAATTTCACCGGGTTACTGGTTGAGACAGTGCTTCTGTCGTTGCGCCTTTCATGCAGGTCGGAACTTCACGTAATTCCGCAGTTTCCCACGGCGTAGACTATACCTTCACCTCCTCGAAGTGAGTTGAGTATCTCACTCGCGGAATACTTCCGCTTGCCAGATGGATTCATTTGCACGGCCAGATGAACGATCTCAATTAGGCCGTCGGGTTCAAGATGTCGCTTTTGGGAAACCAGGCGACAGATTTGATCGAACACACTTACATCGCGCTGCCGCGAGGAAAGTAGTGGAACGGCCTTGAAATGAGGCAGAACCTTTTCGATCAAGTCGTCGATCTTTCGGACTTCAAACTTTAAGGTCTTATCCGAACGATCGGGACGAATGAACCCGCATTCCCAGTGTTGCTGGATTAATAAGTAGAGCAGTTCGGCTCGTTCTCCATTCTGGCTAACCGAGAAACTCGGTCGCACCTCCCAGCCGAAGCGATGTCGCTTACTGGGAACGAATGAGACACAGAAGCAGCCTTCACCGTCCACGAAACCGGAGACGTAGGATGCAAAATCCATGGCAAGAGTAGGGCCGGCGTATTACAAACCCAAAGGGCCTGTCCAGGGGGTCTCAACCCCTGAGTCGTTACGGGGATCATGGAAGTACCACGATCTTACCCTCGGTATTACCCGCGGCGAAAGATATCGCCGGGAGGGCTTCACCGATTTGAGCCGGTATACAGAACCAAATCACTCTGGTTCGGGGCAATGTTACTTACCCGACAAGGAGCTTCGCTACCTTAGGACCGTCATAGTTACGGCCGCCGTTTACCGGGGCTTCGGTCGGAAGCTTCGCAATGTAAACATCGCTAACCTCCTCCCTTAACCTACCGGCACCGGGCAGGCGTCAGACTCTATACATCCTCTTGCGAGTTAGCAGAGTCCTGTGTTTTTGTTAAACAGTCGCCTGGGCCAATTCTCTGCGGCTCCCCGAAGGGAGCGACCTTTATCCCGAAGTTACAGGTCTATTTTGCCGAGTTCCTTAGCCACGGATCACTCGAGCGCCTCAGGATACTCTCCTTGACTACCTGTGTCGGTTTGCGGTACGGGTCGCTTTAATCTGAAGTTTAGAGGTTTTTCTTGGGAGCCGACTTGGGTCCACTATCCATTCGCCCGAAGGTTCCTGGTACTGTCAGGCTTCAGCACAAACCGCGGATTTGCCTACGGTCCGTATACCTACACCCTTTAAGGCACACTTCCGTACGTGCCCGGGACTTACGTTTCTCCGTCACCCCATCACAATTAAAGCGAGTACTGGAATATTAACCAGTTGTCCATCGACTTCACCTTTCGGCTACGCCTTAGGCCCCGACTAACCCTGATCTGATTAGCATTGATCAGGAAACCTTAGTCTATCGGCGGACAGGTTTTTCGCCTGTCTTATCGTTACTCATGCCTACATTTTCTTTTCCAGCCGCTCCACCATATCTCGCGATACAGCTTCGGCGCAACTGGAATGCTCTCCTACCACTCTTTCGAGTCCATAGCTTCGGTGCTAGACTTAATGCCCGATTATTTTCCGCGCATGATCACTCGACTAGTGAGCTGTTACGCACTCTTTAAATGAATGGCTGCTTCCAAGCCAACATCCTAGCTGTCTTAGCAATCACACCACGTTAGATCAACTTAGTCTAGACTTGGGGACCTTAGCTGATGGTCTGGGTTGTTCCCCTCTCGGCGCTGGACCTTAGCACCCAACGCCTCACTGCCGGACATATGTTATAGCATTCGGAGTTCGTCAGGGTTTGGTAGGCGGTGAAGCCCCCTAGCCCAATCGGTAGCTCTACCTCTATAACACTCAATTCCGACGCTGCACCTAAATGCATTTCGGAGAGTACGAGCTATCTCCAAGTTTGATTAGCCTTTCACCCCCACCCACAACTCATCCGAAACCTTTTCAACGGTTACCGGTTCGGACCTCCATTTCGTGTTACCGAAACTTCATCCTGGTCATGGGTAGATCACTTGGTTTCGCGTCTACCCCCACTGACTATACGCCCTATTCAGACTCGCTTTCGCTTCGGCTGCATTGCTCCTGCAATTTAACCTTGCCAGTGAGGAGTAACTCGTAGGCTCATTATGCAAAAGGCACGCCGTCACCCTTTCGGGCTCCGACCGCTTGTAAGCACACGGTTTCAGGTTCTATTTCACTCCCTTATTCAGGGTACTTTTCACCTTTCCCTCACGGTACTTGTTCACTATCGGTCTCTTGGTAGTATTTAGCCTTACCAG
>JBGSYF010000005.1:0-65000 GCA_041751015.1 Chitinophagales bacterium | reverse complement strand
ACGCATAGAGGCCTCCGGAAATCCCTATTCCTTCCTCCACGTCACCAAGCCGGAGATTGATCTGCCCGAAGACATTGATCTCTACGACGACCGCGTTTACGCCAAGGCAAAGGAGAACTTTCAGGCATTTCTGAAGAACAAATATTTAGTTCCTGATTCTGGGGAATGTCTTTACGCCTACCGCCAGATCATGGGCAGTCATGCTCAGGTGGGTCTGGTAGCCTGTTCATCGGTTCAGGACTACTGGGACGATGTGATCAAGAAGCACGAATACACCAGGCCGGTCAAGGAAAACGATCGCATCCGGCACATGCGCGAGATCCGGGCTCACGCGGGACCGGTGTTTCTCGCCTATCCCGAAGTTTACGAAATTGATGAGATCATTGATCAGGTGATCGCGCGCGAAGAGCCCGAGACCGACATCATGACGCCCGACGAGGTGCGTCACACGGTTTGGGTGATCCGCGACCGCTCTTCCATCCTTGAACTGGTTCGACTCTTCAGAACCAAGGTTCCCTACACCTACATCGCCGACGGGCACCACCGCGCGGCATCTTCCGCCAAAGTTGGAAAGGCCCTGGCCGAAGAAAACCCCAATCACAGCGGAGAAGAAGCCTACAATTTCTTCCTCAGCGTGCTCTTTCCCGCCGATCAACTGGCCATTCAGGACTACAACCGCGTGGTTCGCGATTTGAACGGCTTGAGCGCGGCGGACTTGCTCAAGGCCCTGGAGGCCGATTTTGAGATCGAATCGGTGGATGCGCCCTACAAGCCATACGATAATTATTGTTATGGTTTGTACGTTCCCGGCCAGTGGTACAAACTCGAATTGCGCCCCGGGCTGGTCGATGAATCTGATCCGATCGCCTCTTTAGACATCTCAGTGCTCTCCGATCGGGTGATCGCACCCATCCTGGGAATTGCCGATCAGCGCACCGATGACCGCATTGATTTCGTCGGCGGCATACGAGGCGTTGAAGAGCTTCAGCGCCGCGTGGACAGCGGCGACATGGCGGCGGCCTTCAGCATCTATCCCGTCTCCATAGGTCAACTTATGGATGTTGCCGATTCGGGTCAGGTCATGCCCCCTAAGAGCACCTGGTTTGAGCCCAAGCTGCGCAGCGGTTTGATTGTGCACAAATTTTAATTACTTCATAGAAACACTAAGGGCAGCGAGTATCCCTCACTGCCCTTAGTGCATTTACAGCATCTGGTGCTAAACCCGGTCGGCTTAGCGCGAAATCTGAACGCGCAAGACTCCGCTTTCTTCGCCCTGCCGCACTTCGATCAGGTACATGCCCTGAGCCAGGTGGCTGAAATCAAGGGGAATGGAGGTCTGTCCAATCACACCTGGCTCATTGGCCTGGTAGAGCACAGCTCCCTGAAGGTTCATCAGGCTCAGGAAGACCTCAGCCTCTGATTCGCCCTGAAGGAAAACATGGGTGGGGCCTGAACTCGGGTTGGGGAAGATGGACAATTGCTCGCCCAGACTGCCCTCCACACCGATGATCTTAGCCACAGGCATGGTAAAATAGGCCTCGTAGGAAAACACCGAAGTATCGAAAGGACATTGTGCGGTCACCGAATATCCGTAGGTCTTTCCTGAAACTAGATTGTTGACCAGCTTGCTGGTTGAATTGGAGGCGACAAATGCAAATGCACCGCTGGGCATACGCCTGCCGCGGACCACATATCCGGTGGCATTGCTCACCCCATCCCAGTTCAGCAGAACCGTATTGGGGAAAGACGGATTGAAGCTGTGCTGAAGATTGGTGGGTACACCACAGGTATCGCAGGGAGCCGGGGTAGTCAACACATCGGTTTCCACGAGGGAGCAGACCACATCATTGGCAAAGAAGGCCGTGAAATCCTTGCTGGAGCTATCGGCGGGCAATCCGCTAAAGATCACCGACTGAGGGCTGGAGCCAATGGGAAAGGCCTGGCTGTTGACCAACAAGTTGCCTCCGACCGGCGGATTGAGATAGCTGATCTGAAGCTCGGCAGAAACCGTGTTGCTGAACGGATCACATACCCCGCTGAAGTCGATGAACTCTATGCCGGTGATCAGGCAATCCAGACAGGTGTCGGGAGCGGTAAACGCGGGGTAATCCATCAAAGCACATGCGGGTCGGGCGCTGAAGTACACATCTACCAGCACGGGCAATCCGTCTATGGTCAGATCTTCCAGAACGATGAGCTGTGGACTGCCGGTGATCTCGAACAATTGCCCGTTGACGTAGAGACTACCCGAATCGGGCTCGTTGGCATAGGTGATTTGCAGTTCTGCAGCATAGACGAGCTCCACAGGGTTGCATCGCAGTATCGTGCTCAGTTCAACTTCCACGATCGCGCAGGTATCGCAGGGGGCCGGCGCCACAAAGACATTGTTGAAGTTCTTAGAGCAAGTTGGTTCATTTTCAAAGTACACATTCACGTTGACCGGCAGGGAGTTGGGATCCAGTCCGGTAAGCAGGATGTCCATGGGGGGGGTGCTGACCTCAAACAACTGTCCGTTGACGAAGACCCCGCCGTCCGGGGGCCAGGATCTGAAGCCGAGTCCCAATTCCACTTCATAGGTGCTGTCCAGGGGATTACAGGCACCGACATCGTTTAACACGATTCCGCTGATGCGGCAGGTGCTGCAAGTGTCCGGTGCAGTAAACAGCGCCGGAGCAGAATAGGTACAGAAGGGGTCTTCCGTAAAGGAGGCTTCAACATCAACGGGAAGTCCAAAGCTGTACAGACCCAACAGATCCACAATCATAGGACTTGGACTCACGGGGAACTCCTGTCCATTGACTACCAGAAAGCCTTCGGAAGGCCCAAAGGTGTAGGCGACACTCAATCGCGCTGTGTAGCGGTTGCTGGCTATCTTGCAATCACCAATGCTAACAACAGAGATAGAATCGATAATGCAGGGATCACAGGATGCCGGGGTCAGGTAGGCATTGGGTTTGAAGTAGGAACACGTTGAATCCGCTGTAAAAAAGACTTCCAGGTCTTTAAAACCACCAACGGACGATTGATTGGTTAACAACACAGTTTGCTCATTGCCCCCGATGGGAAACAACTGTCCATTGACACTCAACATTCCCGAATCCGGTGCAAAGTAGTGATATAGGGTAACGCTGATTTCATAGGTGGTGTCCCCGGGACTGCAGTCCGTTGGGTTGCCCAGTTTAGCGTGGCTGAATGCACAGTCATCCTTGCCCGCCAGCATCTTGGCATGAAGCACGTCAAAGTTTCCGCGGGCTGTGGCTGTTACCGTACCATAGGTTGCCGTGCCCATGTAACCTCCGCCGACGTAGGCATTGCCTTCGGCATCACAGGAAATGCCCCGACCGATGTCCTGGCTGTTGGTGTTGCCGATCTTGGAGACCCAGGTAGGTTTCCCAGCCGCATTGATCTTGCCGACAAACACGTTGTAGGAGTTGAATCCGAGAATGGAAGTGTCGCCAAAGGTCATGAGTCCTTTGTACCAGCCCGTTAAGAAGCTGTTTCCCCTGCCGTCATAGGAGACAGCCCAGGCCACATCATTGTTGATCGGAGCACCTGCGCCAAAGGCCCAAAGCACTTCACCATCTGGATCGACCTTGATGAGGAACATATCCATCGCGCCCTGACTGACCAGGGTCTTGTCGCCAAAATAGGAGGTACCGCTGAAGGCCCCGGATACCAACACATTTCCATATTCATCACAAATCATGGACTCTCCATAGTCGCGCTCGCTGCTGCCCATGGTCTGACTCCAGACGTAATTGCCATCGTTGTCGTACTTGGCCAGGAAAATCTCTTCATCACCCAAAGAGAAATGGGTCACTCCACCTGGGAAGTTGATGAATTGGAAGTAGCTGCCCGTTACGTAAATACTGCCATCCGGTGCTACAGCGATATCCTCGCCAAAGTCTTTGCGAATGCCACCGAAAGAGGTGGACCACATGACCGAACCGTCCAGATCCAGCTTGGTGATGTAAACATCCTCTTCGCCCACAGCGGTGAGAATGATTGTATCCATCAGGGTTCCCAGCCTGAAACGCCCGCTGAAGTAGGTATAACCAGCCGCATCTACGGCCAATCCACGGCAGCGGTCATCGCGGGTGCCACCAAAGGTTTTGAACCATTGAAGATTGCCGTCCGTGTCGTACTTGACCACAAAGATGTCCACGTTGCCCTTGCCCAGGTAAGTGGTCGTGTCAACCGTAATGGAGCCTTGGAAGCGCCCGCCCACATAGACCGATCCGGCGGCATCCAGCCCGATCTCTACGCCAACATCATCATTGGGTCCTCCAGCACTGCGCGCCCATAGCAACTGGCCATTGGGATCAAATTTGGCGACAAAGAAATCCTCTCTTAAAACGGCATACAAAATGGTGTCACCAATCTCAAAGTCAAGAGTGAACTTGCCGGTGATGTAGGAGTTCCCCTCAGCATCGACAATGATATCCTCTGCGATATCTGCTTTTGGGCTTCCTGGCAGATTCACCCAGTCAATAACCTGAGCCCGGGTGCCCAGTGAGATCAGGAAAAAAGAGAATGGAAAAAGGAATCGGCTGATGTCTAGTCTTTTCATGTTGTGCGCTTGGGAATGACACTCGCTCAGGTCCTGCTGAATACTCCCGGCACAAAAGCTCCCGCATCATTGCTAAAAAGCCATGCAAAGGGAGGATAGCCCGGAAAATAAATTCAGGTCGTAACCCGAAAGAAGGCTTTAGTTAATGTCTTGACTTCGATGCTGAAATTGCTTCTTCAAACAATCTCTCAATTGTTGGGTTTAATCCTCCCTAACCCTAATTACCATTCGTTGATCATCCCTGAATTCAGTTACACAATATCCGTATTACCAAACTCAGTTCAAAGCGAACCGAAGATAAAATTACGGGTAATCCCTAGTTCTCTGAGCGTCTGCTTTCTGCATAGGTGCAAAGAATGCCATGTACCCCAGGCCCGGATTCCCAAATCACCATTCTGCGGAGTATAGCCTCCGAACAGCTAAAACTCGCTCCATAAAAGGCTTTTTCAGCTTAGTGGCCTGAACATCAAGGCGCTACCTTTGCACAAATTCTACCATGAAATTCGGAACCAAAGCCATACATGCCGGTCTGGAGCCCGATCCGGCCACCGGGGCTATCATGACCCCTATTTATCAAACGTCAACTTTTGTGCAGGAAGCGCCGGGGGTACACAAGGGCTATGAGTATGCCCGGACCAAAAATCCCACCCGTATTGCCCTGGAGAACAACCTCGCCGCGTTGGAAAACGGCCGTTTTGGACTGGCCTTTGGCAGTGGAATGGCGGCAGTTGATGCGCTGATGAAGCTGCTCTCCCCAGGGGACGAAGTACTGTCCACCAATGACCTTTACGGCGGAACCTACCGCATCTTTACCAAGGTATTTGAGCCTTTCGGGCTTCGTTTCCAGTTTCTGGGCATGGGCGCCCCCGAGCGCCTCAATCCCTACCTGAACGATCACACCCGGATGATCTGGATAGAGACGCCCACCAATCCCCTGCTCAACATCATCGACATTCAGGGCATATGCCGAATGGCCAAAGAGCGGGGCATCATCACTGTGGTAGACAACACCTTCGCTTCGCCCTACCTGCAAACCCCCCTCGATCTGGGCGCAGACATCGTCCTGCACTCCGCCACCAAGTACCTCGGCGGGCATTCCGATGTGGTGCTGGGCGCACTGGCCCTGAACGACGAAAAACTGGCCGAGCGGCTCTACTTCATCCAGAATTCCTGCGGCGCGATTCCCGGACCCATGGACAGTTTTCTGGTCCTCAGAGGGCTCAAGACCCTGCACGTCCGGGTGCAGCGCAGTTGTGAAAACGCCCGCGTCATCGCCGATCGCCTGCGCAGTTTCCCCCAGATAGACAAGGTGTTCTACCCGGGTTTCCCCACTCACCCCAATCATGCAATTGCCAAAAAGCAGATGCGTGATTTCGGGGGAATGGTATCCTTTTCGCTGCGCGAGGACACGATTGAGGCCGCCAACCGGGTGCTCACCAGGACAAAACTCTTTGCCCTGGCAGAGAGTCTGGGCGGCGTGGAATCGCTGATCGGGCACCCCGCCACCATGACCCACGCCTCCATTCCCTCCGAAGAACGCCACCAAAACGGATTACAAGATTCCCTCATACGGCTCAGTGTGGGCATTGAAGACATAGATGACTTGCTGGCCGATCTGGAGCAGGCCCTGAACGCATGACGCCCCCGGAGCTCAGGGAACTGCTCGATGAGCGCTATGACCGTTACGCCAATCCTTCCTTCATCCAAGAGGATCCCATCGCCCTTCCACATAGGTTTACCCGCCTTGAGGACCGCGAGATCATCGGATTTTGGGTGGCTATGCTGGCCTGGGGCAACCGAAAGAGCATCCTGGCCAGCGGGGAGCGCCTGATTCAACTGATGGACGGCGCCCCGGCGGAGTTCATCCGCCATCACCGACCCCGCGAGCGCAAGCCCTTTGAATCCTTTCGGCACCGAACCTTCAACGGCGCGGACGCCCTTTGTTTTCTGGAGTTCCTTCAGCGCCACTACCGGCAGCATCAGAGCCTGGAAACGGCCTTTTCGCAGCATCTGTCTGCGGCGGATGAGGATGTAGGCCCCGCCCTGGCGGGCTTTCACCGAGCCTTTTGCCAGACTCCGCATTTCCTGGCCCGAACCGCAAAACACGTCGCCACACCCGAGCGCAAGAGCACTTGTAAGCGGCTCAACATGTTCCTTCGATGGATGGTGCGCAGCAATGAGCGCGGCGTTGATTTTGGTCTGTGGAAGGGCATCTCGCCAGCCCAATTGATCTGCCCTTTAGACGTGCATGTGGAGCGCAGCGCCCGTCAACTCGGTTTGTTGCAACGGCGGCAGCGCGATTGGCAGGCTGCACAGGAACTGACGGCCGCGCTGAGGGTCTTTTACCCAGCGGACCCCGTTCGCTATGACTATGCACTGTTTGGAATGGGGGTGTTGGAGAAGGTCAAAGGCCTGAATCACTGAGTGGCAAAAGCGGTGCATCCAGCAGGATGGCATCCGAGCCCTTGCTGCGGTAGTGATCCAACGGCAACCGACCTTGCCGTTCCAGCTCATCCAGCATGTAATTGCGCTTTATGCTGTCTCCGGCAATGGCGCAGAAGAAATACCATACCCTTCCCTCTGTTCTCGCTACATCGGCGGCAAAGGCAGCGCTGTCTATGGTAAAGAATCCATCAGAGAAGGTGCTGTTCGGCTGGGATTCATAAAGGACCTGAGCGCTATCCAGGGAGCAATATCCAATATCCTGATAAAAAATAAATGGATATTTCGAATAATAACTCACATAGAAGTGATCGTTCTGATCGTGCTCCGACATAACATATTTTATGGTATGTTTAATCTCTCTCCTTTTCAGGGGGAAGGGGTGCTGGAGCAGGAAACTTCCACCGAAAAAACACAAGAGGATTGCAGCACTGATGTACTCCGCTCTTTTAGTTTCCGGCGCGCGAATTCGACTCAACAGGGCATCCAGGCCAAAGGCAATTCCGATCATCAGGGCAGGGGCCATGTATAGGGTGAGCCGTAATTCAAAGGGGTAGAGTTTGAGGGAAGAGAGCAGCAGATGCGCTGCCAGAGGCACAAAGAACAAAGCTAACAATGCTATGTTGCGGCGCAGGAGTGCCAGTATTCCCACTACAAAGAACAGTGGATTGAGGTACTTGATCAGCGCGTTGATGGGCAACAGCGAATCAAACATCATCCTGCCTTTATAAAGAAGAAACTCCGGAAGGCTGCTGTCCATGGGCATAAAGGCTTTTCGCGCTAACCAATAGTCGGACATGAACACTTTAGACGGGTGACCCGAGATGAATAACAAATAATATATTGTAAATACCGCCATCCAGCACCCGCCACAGGCCGTCAACCAAGCCCAGTCTGCTTTCTTTGATCGCAGATTCTGAACCAGCAGAAATGCAGCAGCTCCGCTGAGGATCATGGGTGCTGCATTGGACAACAACAAGGCCAGAGCGCCGAGCAGTGCTATCGTGGCGTACTTTACAGCACTTCGCGAATAGACCCCTAAAACGGCTGCGCTCATCATCAGTGACACAGCCGTATCTGTCATATATTGCTTAACCTCAGTGGCGAAGTAGAGCATGTACATGTTGAATACGAACAAGCCAAGCGTGTATAAGATCACCGGTTCGCGGAGCTTGAAGCTTCTCAGCAGCCGGTAGAAAAGCAGGAGAGATATCGCATAGGCCAACAAAGAGATCAGGCGAAAACCTTGCTCGCTTCCAGGCCAGATCAAGCTGAAGAGTTTGACCAGAAGCAGCCAGAGGGGAGGGGCCACCTGGTAGTAGTCCAGGGTTTGCAATAATTCAGCCGGGCTGCGATGCAGAACATTTAGGGCCAGCATGGCTTCGTCCAACCAAATGCTGCGTGCACTCAGAAACTGAATCAGCGCCAGTACCAGCCCTGAAAGGACAAAGATGTGTGCAGCTCTCATTGGTAGGCAGGGGCGCTGTTTGTCGGGTCCCGGACTGTTCAGGTGTGTGAGTCTCAAAATTAGCTATATACTACTGTTTTTTTATGCGACGGTTTCACGGCTATCATGGTGATTAGTTCTAATATTTTAAATCGATTGATTTTTTTTAAAGGCTAAAGTTAAACTTCCGTACCTTCGCCAGTCTGTTTATGGCTCAGGAGGATCAATATCATAAGAACAGCTATTCCAGCTGGCTTTCCGGCCTGGACACACTCCTGATTTTACTCATGTGTGCCATTTCGGCGGTGGGGATCAATCCCTATATCTATGGACTTTACAACCACGAGATCACCATCCCCTTTGTCAAGAAGCTCCTCCATCCCGAGCTCTACCCCGGTGATTTTCTGATCGCAGAGTTGCGCTATTTCTTCACCTTCTTTCTCGATGGGGTGGCCTGGCTGGTGAGCTTCAGCGGCCTTTCCATTCCAACGGTGTTTTTTGCGCTGTATCTGCTGTCCTTGTTTTTCAGCTTTCTGGCGGTCTTTAAGACCTCGCTGGCGCTCTTTGGGCAAAGAGGATCGGCTTATTTCAGCCTCTTCCTTTTCATGTTTGCCTTCAATACCCTGGGCGATGTCCGCTCGGTGGAAAGTATGTTTTTAGAGCGCTCTTTTACCTATCCCATTCTGCTTTTTTCCATCTATTTTTTCCTGGTGGAGAAGTTTCGCCTGTCCTGGTTTTTGCTGGGACTGGGCTTTATTCTGCACCCGCTCTCAGCGGCCTATGCCCTGGCCCTGATCGGCTTTGCTTCGCTATTCAACTGGCGAAGGATTGGCTGGGGCAGACTGCTGCAGGGTGTGATGATCTTTGTCTTGATGGCCCTGCCGGTCCTACTGCGAAAATTCAACAATCCCGCCCCTTCCCTCCACCTCATTCACGCTGACCCAAACTGGCTGGAGCTGCTCCGGCTGCGCTCCTGGCATCACTTGTTCCCAACAGAATGGGCCTGGACCAGCTTTCTGTTCAGCGGCCTTTTTCTCCTGGGTTTCATCCTGTGTTGGCGGCATAAACCCGGGAGCAATTTTCAACATCAATCGGTGCGGCAATTCACGCTGGCCGTGATCCTGCTCTGCCTGGCCGGCACCGTGTTCAGCGAGTGGTACCCCGTGGCCATTGTTCTGCAGTTCCAGTTTTTCCGCAGCTTTCAATTGCTTGTTTTTCTGGCCATCCTGTATTATGGTAATTATTTTTATACGGAGGGAAAGCGCTCGCAGAATCTATTGGAGAACGCAGCCGTTTCCGTGATGTTGATCGGGGTTTACTACGGAGACAACCTACCCAAGTTTGCCAGCTTTGTAGTCATTGTTGTGGCCATTACGGCGGTCTATTCCTATGTCTATCTCAAGCAGCGCCAGCTCAGCGACCGCTATGTCTATGCGGTAATCGGGCTGTTGGGCATGATTGCCATAGCCGCCAGCATGTTGGGCAGCGATCTAAAGCCCGAGTGGAGTTTCACCACAGGAAGCTCAGCAGATGCCCATTGGCTGGATGTTCAGCGCTGGGCAGCCGGGAGCACGCCCGAAGATGCGATCTTCATCGTCCCTCCCCAGAGCAGTGGATTCAGGATAGAATCGGAGCGCAGCAGCTACGGCGACTGGAAAGATGGTACCCAGATGTTTTTTAACCCCGACTATGGAAACGAGTGGATACGCCGCATGCGCATGCTTGGCTACAAGGAGGGCGTAGAGCTCAAAGAGGGCTATATGGCCCTTCAAATCGGCGATTTTCAGCGGATTGCCTGGGAACTGCGGCCCGACTATCAACGGGCCTTTGTTGTGGTACCCCAGGAGCATGCCCATTTACACCTGCAGGAAGAGTATTCCAACTCCGCATTTCGGGTTTATTCCCTGTATTGAGCCGGTTCAGAAGTTAGCCGCTCCTTATTGAGTTGATTGTCGTAACTATATAGCGCTCTTTTCGTTTCGTATCTAAAAAAGTTCCCTAAGAATCACTATGAAGGGCAGTTTACTCCAGGTAGCCCTGGGTGTGTTGAGCAAGGAAGAAGTCAAGCGATTTGGCCTGTTCCTGCAATCTCCCTACTTCAATCGAAAGAAGGCGGTAACCGCATTCGGGTTGGCGATCATCAAGCATCATCCCGCGGTGGATCTGTCCGAGCCAGAGCGGGACCGTCTGTACAAGCAGGTCTTCAAAAAAGAGTACCACGCGGCGAATTACCGCAACCTCTGCATGGATGTGTATCGCGAAGTGCTTCAGTTCATTGAACTGGAACATTTTCTCTCCACAGGGGTCAACCGCAGAAGATACCTGCTTGACCGGCTGAGAGAGCGCCACAGCTATGACCTGATGGAGCGGGTGTACAAAAGAGCCGAACAGGAGTGGAGCAGCGCAACGGGCTACTACCGCGAGCGCCTGAAGGACAGACTTTGGCTCAATGATCAAAAAGTCTTTCTGGCCATTCAGCGCCACAGGATCAAGCCTGAGCTGGTGGCAACTGTGATGAGCGATCCGCTGATGTTGAAGCAGGTCATGGACTTCTCGCTGTCCAAGGCCCTGATTTACCTGATCAATGAATTCCGGGCCCACGAGATCACCGGAGAGCCTTTCGACATGGGAAAGGCCAATCAGATTCTCAGCATATACGAAAATAAATTATGCTCAGATAATGTATTTGTAGAGTCAAATTATCTCTCTGCCGATCTGATCATCCGCAAGAATCTGGATAGCTATGACCGGCTAAAAGCCATTGTTCTTGAACCAGGACTCATCAGTTTTCCCAACGACCGGGAGAATCTGCTCATAGCCCTGCTCAACTTTGTGATCAGCATCAAAGACCGCTATGAAGGCAAATGGCAGCGCGAGCTCTTCGATCTGTACGTCTTCAGGCTGGAATCCGGACTCTGGAACCTCTTTGGAGAACTGTCCTTTTCCACCGTCTTTAACGCGGTGGAAATGGCGGTGATTCTGGGCGAATTCGACTACGCCAGAAGGGCATTGGACCGCTATTCCGGCTATATGAACATAGAGGTCCGCGACGATTTTGTCCTGCTTTGCCAGGCCATGATCGCCCTGTATGAAGGCAAAATTGACGAAGCACATCGCTTAATTTTGCCCATTCGCACCAAAAACATCATCCTGAAGTATGAAATACGCACCATTCAGGCCATGATCTATTTTCAGAGCCGTCAATACGCCGTATTATTAAGCTATCTTGAAAGCTTCAAAGACTTTCTCCAGTACAACCGCACCAAGGTAGAGTACAACATCTTCAAGGGGAGAATGAACTTCTGCAGTTTCCTCGAAAAACTCTTGCATCTGCGGCTCAAGCCCAATCGTCTGGAGGAGAGGGAGTGGCTGGAAACCATACGTCAAAGCCAGGTTGAGCAGAAAATCTGGCTCATGCGTCAGGCAGAGGTTTAGCGTATTCAAAAGGGTCATGGAACGTCGCAAATTCCTGAAAAACAGCGCATTAGTTGGCTTTGGAGGCTATATGGCCCCATCGCTGCTCCTTTCGTCCTGCAAGAAGGAAAGCGATTTGCCAGAGATTGCCTTTGAAGGTCGGGTGATCATCATCGGCGCCGGAGCAGCGGGAATTTACGCCGGCTCTCTGCTCAAATCCCGGGACATTGATTTTCAGATTCTGGAGGCTTCCGGGCTTGTGGGTGGCCGTCTGGGCCGCCTCAATGGCTTTGCCGATTTTCCACTGGACACAGGAGCTAATCTGCTCCGTGGACAGAAGAGCGTTCTGGCCGAATTGGCCAAGAGTGCGGACGCAACTCTCCATATGGCACAGCCTTCGCCGATCTATTGGTTCGAGGACAGCCTGCGCCAAACGCTTCCCAATGATCCCTATGTTTTCAACCAGCCCGGCCTTCCCGATATCAGTTACAAGGCCCACGCAGCAGCCCTCGGACTGGATGAACGCTTTGATGCCATTGTCGATTACATCGCAGCTCGGCAGGGCAGCTCAGCTTCGCGCCTGTCCGCATTTTGGGCCTACCAGGAGTCCGAGTCCTGGAGTGCGGGCAATCTCAATTTCATCCCGGCTCAGGGTCTGTATGATCTGATGGGAAATCATTTGCTGCCAGGGGTATTGCCTCACATTTCGACCAACACTGTAGTCAAAACTATAGACTACAGCCATTCAAATATTATTATAACAGATACTATAGGGCGCACTTACAGCGCAGAGAAAGTCATCATCACCGTCCCAATCAGTGTGCTTCGGGATGCTGATATAGAATTCTTTCCCGAGTTACCCACGGCTAAGACCGAAGCCTTTTCCCGAATCGGAATGGATGGCTGCATCAAGGTTTTTATGAAATTCAGTGCTCCCTTCTACACGGATTTTGTCGTGGGTGGAAAGGTCTGCAACAGCTATTTCAATGAGCAAGTCGGCAAGTCAGGCCAGGACAATATCCTCAGTGGGGTCGTTGTCGGTGAACAGGCCGAAGCGCTGGAGGCTCTGGGCAGCGAGGAGGCCATAAGCGCCAAACTACTGGAGGAACTCGATCAGATGTACAATGGCAGAGCCAGCCAGCGATTCATCGAAGCCAGGGTCATCAACTGGACCAAACATCCTTTTATCCGGGGAGGTTTCTCTTACTCCGGCATCGGCATAGGAAATGCCCGCCAAATCTTAGCGGCTCCTATAGACAACAAGCTGTTTTTTGCCGGTGAAGCCAGCAGCATAAACGGCCATCATCAGACCCTGCACGGAGCCATGGAAAGCGGCTTCCGCGAAGTGCTTGGTATGCTGAATTCGGCGCGCTGAGTCTTTATTGCGCTTGTGAACAGCATCCTTAACTTAGAGCCGCTGTAGCCGATCGCCATTGATCCCACGCCACAGCGCAATACACCGCTATGAGCTCAAGTCAGGAACCCCTGCTAAAATCCTGGATCGACGTTCCGCCCAACAGCGACTTTCCCATCCAGAATCTGCCCTTTGGCATCTTTCGCACCCGCGACCGCAGCGCCAGACCCGGCGTGGCCATCGGTGACGCCATTGTAGATCTCTCCGCCCTTTTCCAGGCCGGACTGCTCAACACACGGGGCCTTATGGCTTCGGCACTGACCCAGCCCTATCTCAACGATCTCATTGCGCTGGGCAAACCGGTAACCCGGGGAATTCGCGAGCGTCTGACGGAACTGCTCCGCGAAGACAATGGGGATATGCGCGACAACCTCTCCCTGCGCGAGCGCTGTCTGGTCCGGCGCAAGAGCTCGGAGATGCTCATGCCGCTCAAGGTGCACAACTACACCGATTTCTACTCCTCCATCGATCACGCCACCAATGTCGGAACCATGTTCCGCGACCCTAACAATGCGCTCTTGCCCAATTGGAAACACCTTCCGGTGGGCTATCACGGGCGCGCTTCCAGCATTGTCATCTCCGGCACTCCCATACGCAGACCCATGGGTCAGCAAATGCCCGAAGGCGCTCAGCAACCGGTCTTCGGGCCGAGCAAACAACTCGACTTTGAATTGGAGATGGCTTTTGTCTGCGGAAAAGAAAGCAACCTGGGCGAGCGCATCAGCACCGCTGAGGCTGAGGATCACATCTTCGGCCTACTGCTGTTCAACGACCTGAGTGCCCGCGACATTCAGAAATGGGAATACGTGCCCCTCGGCCCGTTTTTGGCCAAGAACTTTGGCTCGGTGATCTCGCCCTGGATCGTCACCATGGAGGCCCTTGAACCCTTTCGGGTCGAAGGGTATGCGCAAGACCCGCCAGTGCTTCCCTATCTGGCCTATGAGGGCAAAAGAAACTACGACATCCAGCTCGAAGTCGCCATCAAGCCCGAAGGAGGCTCGCCGCACACCGTATGCAAGAGCAATTTCAAGTACCTCTACTGGAACATGTCTCAGCAACTCGCGCATCACACCGTCAACGGCTGCAATGTTCAGGTCGGCGATCTGTACGCATCGGGAACCATTTCCGGCCCAGAGCTGGGCAGCTATGGCTCCATGCTGGAGCTGAGCTGGAAGGGCACCAAGCCCATCAGCATACCGGGCTTTGGCAAACGCAGCTTCATTGAAGACGGAGACTCCATTCTCATGCGGGCTTATGCCGAGGGAAAGGGTTACCGAATTGGATTTGGCGATTGCCTCTGCCCCATACTGCCCGCGTTAGAAAGCTAAATAAATAATATATTATTTTACTAACTTTGTTCATAAGAGCAAAGCCCTTCCACATGGCCTTTAAAACCTTTGATCCTGCAAGCCTCCCCCCTGCGGAGCGCCACCAGATGTTGCTCAGCACCATAGCGCCCAGACCGGTTTGCTTTGCCTCCACCATAGACGCCAAAGGGCAGCCCAATCTGGCCCCTTTCAGTTTCTTCAATATATTCAGCTCCAATCCGCCGGTGGCCATCTTCAGCCCCGCCCGAGGCGGCAGAGACGGATTGCTCAAAGACAGCCTGCTCAATGTTCAGGAAGTCCCGGAAGTGGTGATCAATATCGTAAGTTATGCTATGGTTCAGCAGATGTCGCTGGCCAGCACGGCCTACCCCCGGGGCATCAACGAGTTTGAGAAGGCGGGATTTACCGCGCTTGCTTCCGATCTGGTCAAACCCTTTCGCGTAGCCGAAAGTCCGGCGCAGTTTGAGTGCAAAGTGAGAGAGATCATCGCGCTGGGCGAGAAGGGCGGAGCGGGCAATCTGGTCATCTGCGACATTGTTCGCATGCATTTAGACGAAACCATCTTTGGTCAGGATGGACGCATTGACCCGCAGCGCATTGACCTGATCAGTCGCATGGGCTATGACTACTACTGCCGGGCTTCGGGATCGGCGGTCTTTGAGGTCGAAAAGCCGCTCGCCCGCCACGGCATAGGGGTGGATGCCCTTCCCGAATCCATTCGCCTGAGCAAGGTGCTGAGCGGAAATCACCTGGGCATACTGGGCAATGTCGAAGCCCTGCCCAGCGCTGAAGAGGCGGCCTCTGTTGCCGATGAGCCCAGGGTGCTGGCCGCCATGTCCGGGCAAGATCCGGCTCAGCGGCGCGAAGCACTGCATCGCCTGGCCGCTGAAGCCCTTGACCAGGGCAACAACTGGTTCGCTATGAAGGTGCTGATCCTAAGCCTTGCTCCTTGATTTGAGGCCCTCAACAATAGCTCCGACTATGGCGCGGGTTGAGGGTTCCCACCAGAGCTTGAGCGCTGGGGCAAAGACCGTATCAAAGTCCATCTCCATGCTGGCGCAAAGCTGCCTGCGAAGGTTGGTCTTGCTCTGTCGCCAGGTTTTCTGGGGAAGGGCCAGGTAGCGGCCCATTTGACGTTCGGCTATGCCCATCAGTTCGCCTTCGGAAGCTGTGCGGTTGACTATGCCCAGCTCTTTGGCATCTTCCGGCCCCACCAGTTTGCCCTCCAGCAGCATGTTGTGCGCGGCATTAGAACCGATCCAAAAGCGGTACAATTCAAAAATGGCTTCGGGCACGATGATGCCCACCGGTATCTCGTTCAGGCCAATCTGATAAGCCCCCCTTGCCATGACGCGGTAATCGGCGCAGAGCGACAGCAGGCAGCCCCCGGCCGGCGCGTGACCGCTGATGGCGGCCACCAGCGGCTTGGGCCAGGCGGTCAGCTCCTGAATCAGGTTCATGAAGGAGAGCCAAAAGGTTCTGATCTGCTGCTCGTCGTAGTCATACAGGGCAATCAGATCGAGCCCGGCCGAGAAGAAGCGCTCTTTTCCCGTCAGGATAATGCCCTGAACGGCCTCGTCTTCAGCCGCCGCAGCAAAGTGCTGGCGCAGCTCATCCACCAATTCCTGATCGAGGGCATTGGCCTTTCCCCGGTTGAGAGCCACTATCTGATAGTGCTCCTTTTGTTCTATGCTTATGTGTTTCACGAGGGGCAAAAATGAACATTTTATGTGGCATAAACGTCTGATATTTGGTTCGTTATCCCTTTTTAGATGCGGACGGACTGCCCGCGGCATCGTATCTTTAAACAAGTTGATGAATCGCCCTTCACGCATATTCCAAATCTTGATCCCGCTGTTTTTTGCGGCCTGGTTCAGCCCTGTTTTGGGGCAGAACTACTCGCGCACGGCGGCAACGGTCCAGATCCGCGAAGGGGACTGGATGCTCTATCGCGGCTTGTATGACGACGCGCTTTCTTCCTACACCATGGCCGTGGAGACCGATCCGGACTTCGCGGATGCCTACCTGCGCCGGGCCACCGTATACCGCCACCGCGGCGAGTACGATCTGGCCCTGCAGGACTACAATCGGGCCCTGACCCTCAACCCTTTCGCCGAAGCCTGGTATCACGCCCGCGCGCGCACCCGCATTCTGGCTCAGGACATCAAAGGCGCGGAGCGGGATCTGAACGACTTTCGGGAGCTGGTTCCCGACAACCCCACCTATCAGGAACAACGAGTGGACGCCTACCTGATGATCGGCAACTACCGGGCGGCTCAGGAGGAGTTGGAACCCCTGTTGCGCTCCGAGGAGATGGACACGGTTCTGGCCATCAAGGAAAGTCTGGTCCTGCTCGGGCAGGGTGATGTGAACGGCGCAGAGCGCGCAGTTCGAAGGGCCCTGGATCTTCACCCGGTTTCGTCTATTGCTCACGACCAGTTGGGCATGGTGCTGATGGCTCGCGGCGCCTACGAGGAAGCCGCCGAGGCCTTCGGTCAGGCCCTGGAGCTCAACCCAGGTTTTGCCCTGGCCCGTTTCAATCGCGGCATGGCCATGATGCGGCTCGGGCGCAGCGAAGAAGCCCTGCTGGACTTCAACACCGCTCTGGAATCCGTTCGCGAGATGCCCAATATGTTCTTCGCCCGTGCACTCAGCCGAAAATCACTCGGCGACTGGCAGGGAGCCCTGGAAGACTACGATGCGGCTATCGATCTGGACGCCGACTTTCGCTATGCGGTCTACAACCGCGCGGTCACCTACAAGATGCTGGGCGACTTCGACGGCGCGCGTAGAGACGCCGAACAATTGCTGTTGCAGGACCCCGAAGATGCCGAAGCCTGGAACCTCAGGGGCAATGTCTCCCTGCTCTTTGAGCGCTACACCGAAGCCATTGAGCACTACACCCGGGCTATCTCACTGGACAACAACTATCCCGAAGCCTGGTACAACCGGGGCATCGCCTATCTGATGCGCATGGAGCCCCGACAGGGCTGCCCCGATCTGGAAGAGGCCCGCCGCCTCGGCTTTATTGCCTCGCGTGCGTTGTTAGAGCAGTTTTGCGGTCCTTGAGGGAGCAGTTCTGCGGGCCATGAAGGAGCAGTTTTCGGACCCTGGGCGCTGAACCCCCTTCAAGAATTTCGCCCATTCATATATTTAAAATCTTGGTATTTTGTACACCACTTCATCCAGTTTTGTGCCCCTTTGGGTTGGAACCACTTTCTCTGCAAACACAGAGCCCCCCAGTGACTCGGGAATCCTGCGACTGGCCAGGTTGTTGCGGTCAACCGGGTAGATCAGATTTGGGTAGCTCAGGTGCTGAAACGCCCATTCCGCCATCGCCTTAACCGCTTCCCGACCATAGCCTTTCCTGTGCACTCCGGCCCTGATCCAGATACCCAGCTCCGGCTCTTCCCAGGCTGCCCACAAGTGCAAACCACAACAACCTGCAAAGTCGCCCGAAGGCTTTTCCAGGATGGCGCAAACCAATTCCCGCTTTGCTCTCATTCCCTTCTCTGATGCGCGGATAAAGGCCAGACTATCGTCGATGTGTTCCGCTGCTTTTGGGATCATGTAGTGCGTGATGGCCGGGCTAAACTCCTGAAAGATGACCGGGGCATCGCTCTCTGCTACCGGGCGGAGCACAAGACGGGGGCTCTCAAGACGGACTTCAAGCAGGGAGGGTTCAGGATGTGTTGAGAAGGTAAATAGCATGTTTTTTCTTATTCTAACTATTTCTCTGGTTTCATCTTCCACATTATAGATAGAGCGCCTATGTCAGATATAGATTTCGTATTTTCTCTCTGCATAATGAGTTAGTCATGGGCAGTTTTCGCCCTATTCTATAAATGATCCCCTTGTCATGGGTAAAAAATGCGATAACTTACTCATGTTGGAGCTGTCATGGTAAAATCTTCTCTCTTTTACCGCTGACTATGTTTGGCTAGAATTCTGTAATACACCGAGTTTTCCATCGCATAGCGAGTTAAATGCTAACTATAGTATGTGGTGAAAAAAGAATACTAAAGATAGCTTTGTGCATACCAAAAATAGTAGTGAATTCAGATTCAGAATTACTCAAAAGATTCGGTGAACGAGTCCGACTGCTTCGAAAGCAAAAAGACATATCACAAGAAGAACTCGCTCATAAAGCAAATTTACATAGAACATATATCGGCATGATTGAACGAGCTGAGAAGAACATTACTCTTCTGAACATTGAAAAAATCGCTGCTGCCCTTAATGTCTCAATTAAAGACCTTTTAAATCTATAGTATGTCAAGAAAGCGCCTTTCTTATTTTAAGAATTACTCAAAGATAGACTTGTTAAAAATTGTAGAAGATGAAGCAGCATATGATAAAAGTGATTCTCTTATGGTAGTTGCAGATAGAATTACGGAGATACCGGATTATTCATGTTCTATAAACATAGGAACAGACGGAGACGTTACACACTTTATGAAAAAATGGACAAACAAATTTATTAATGGCTATAAAAACAGACCATCTAAAAGGATAAGCAATCCTATAGGAACACAGCATGATCCCATATTAGATGAAATTATATCAGCCCGAATTCAAAATAGAACAGAAGACCTTGAAGCAATAAAATATGGCCACAGACTATCAATGTCTGCTGAAAATATAACTGGGTCATTGTTGGAAGAATTCATTGCATCAGAGTTGATTAAGTTTAAATGGCATTGCTGCTGGGGTGAAACCATGAAAAGCATTGATTTTTGTAATGAAGACGGTCAGCTTTTACAGGTAAAAAATAGCGACAATAGCGAAAATAGTTCTAGCAAAACAGTTCGAGATGGAACTGAGATTCAACATTGGTTTAGACGCTTTTCCCGAACGGGTGCTACAAATTGGCCCGCTCTCAACAATCTAATAGGAATTAAAGACTCTGCTGACCAATTAACAGAAGAATCTTTCAGAGAATTCGTTAGAGTAGCAGTCTCTAACAATCCAGGTTCGGTTTTTCTGGAAGCAGAAAGCCCATGGTTTTATCCAGTAAATCAAAACAGTAACAACTGATTAGTCTCTTTCTCTAGAATCATTTTCTTGCTTCTATATAAGAAGTCTTGCATAAAATCCGCATCTGATGTAATTGAGTATCTTGAATACTTAAAATTTGGAATTTCCTTTACATCTATGTTGTTTGATAGGCTCAAAATCAACCTTCCTATAGCTTCCCCAACACTAATTGGCACAGCGTTGCCAATTTGTTTATACTTATTGATGATGCTCCCTTTAAATATCCAAGAATCTGGAAACTCTTGAATTCGCTGATATTCATGGACACTTAGTGGTCTATCCTCCTCAGGATGAGCCAAATCTGTTGCAGGCATCGCAGGATGAGTTACTAGTGTTGGAGATGGTTTATCCCATGCTAATCTCCTAAAGAATCCAGTCTTACCACCTCCTAGAAAATATGACTTTCCTAAGGCTTCCTTTTGCATTTCTTTAGATAAATCCCTCCAATTCTGCCCAGGATTAAGCATTCTGAAATATTTCAATCGCTTTTCGGGAAATTTAACAAATTCTTTATTATTTCTATTGGCATTACCTATAGCATATTGTAGTGTATTCCATTCTAGAAGTCCATAACCTCCATTCTGAGAATGAGTAGGTGTTAAATATGGAACGTGCTTATTTATTCGTGAGCAAACAATTATTACTCTTTCCCTAATTTGAGGCGTTCCATAGTTTGCGGAATTATAAAGATTAAACGAAAGCTGATAGCCTGCTGCACGCAACCTGTTATAAATGTAGAACATTGTCGCCCCTTTCATTTCCTTAAATTGGAAGGGTAAAAATTTCTCCTCTTCGGGTTTTAAGTCAACATCATACTGAGCTGACAGAAGCCCCCTAACATTTTCAATTACGGCAAACTTCGGTTTAATATTCTCAATTACTTCAATGAACTTTAAAAAGACATTCCCTCTTTCATCAGCAAGACCCAATCTTTTTCCTGCTGAGCTAAACGCTTGACAGGGTGGGCCACCAACAATTACATCCACATCATCTTCATGTTTGAGACCTGAAAATTCTAGTATCTCTCGAGTACTGTAGTTACGGATATCTCCAATCAAACCAATGTTAGGGCAATTCGCAATAATGGTTTGTCGACTAGCTTTGTCGATTTCACAAGCTAGTAAGGTTTTAAATCCCACTCTATGCAAACCTATATCTAGTCCCATAGCGCCACTAAAGAAACTAAGTACTTTTAAATCATTATTGTAGGTTTTTATTGTAGACTTTTGGTCGTGCATGTTGCTAATTATAGTATGCAAAAATAGGTGAAAAAGCAGTGCTTTCAAACATCTTTTGATTCATTGAACACTCTTAGGAGACCAACAAATGATTTAAAACAGCTTATGTTGATTGAGATCTCAATTGCTTTTAGTTTATGTTCGTTAGAGAAGGCACTGTTTGGCGTGGGTAATTCACCAATTTTAAAACGGCTAATTGTCTAAAACAGCGGATAAAGTAGTGTTTGTTGACAAAAGTTTCCTCACGATCAATGCTGCTCTGCACGAATGAAAGGAGCGAACTCGAAGCTATAAAGTTTTGCGTCAATATCTCGTGGAAAGTGGAAAGATAAGAGGGGATATCAACACCTCGTCAACACCGGTTTATTTCTAAGATTCTTAACCTCAATTCAGCCAATAAAAGAGAAAGCAATTGTAAATATCAGCATTAAATATTGTATCAACATCAGCTACTCTAATCTTAGCAATTTGAAAGCTAAACTACCCTATGCAGAATGCTAATCATCCTTCCCCACTTCACCTCCCCCTCTTCCACTCACTCAGATCCCGACTGACCAGTCGCTCCAATGCTGTGATGTCCTGTTCAAACAGAGGCAGCAGTGCGTTGAATTGCTCGTCGCTGAGCGGGTCCTTTTCACCGACGTTTTTGGACTTGAGCCAGGCCCGCATGCGGTGACGGGTTTCGCGGCCAAAGAGGGCGCGCAGGATAGGGCGGAATAATTTTTTTATAGGATTTTCTTGCGTAATGAGATGTTGAACCGCCCTGGACTTGGGCGCGCCGGAAACATTGCTCTGATCCAGCTTGAGTTCCACATCGCTGCGCAATTCCAGAAAGTTGAAAAGCTCGCGCATGAAGGCGGCGGGATCTCTCTTCAGATCGTCAAAGAAGAAGACCCGAAAGTTGGGAAAGGCGCGCTGATAGGCTTGCACCCCCTCGGCGTATTTGGAGTGTTCAATGTAGTGCCACATGAAATCCCAACCGGCAGCGCGGCGTTCGGGCTCGGCGGCCAGCGCCTCTTCGAAGGACAGCTTTTCGTGCAAGTCGCGGGTGAAGAAGGTGTAGCCGCTCCAGGCCCTTTCCACCGGATGTCTCAGAATCACCATCAGTTTGACCTGTTCTCCAAGCACGGCTTTGATTTTGGGAATGGCCTCCTTCCAGTGATACAGGTACCCGGTGGCCACCTCGCCTCTCGCCTTGAAAGAGGCCGCCTGTTGAAAGGGTCTAATAAATTCTTCTTCTTCAAATATGATTTCTTCAGCGGGCCTCTGAGCGGGATAGGGCAGGTGATTGTTGCGGTAAAGCTCAGCCTGAAAGAAAAAGGTCTCCTTGGTGGGCATGAAGACATCCGGGTGCTGGCGCAGGTACTCGTAGAGCGAAGTGGTACCGGTCTTGGCCGCACCGAGAACCAGAAAATTGGGTTTTACCTTAGACATAATAAAAAAGCCCTCCTGTTGAAGGCTCAAAGATAAGTCAGCCCGGGATGCAGGCTGTCAAAGACTATCTTTACCGCTCCAAATCAGCAAGAAGTTATGAGCACGGTCATGCCAGTCCTATCCGAGCAAGAGCAGATTCGCCGCGAGAACCTCCGTCATATTCAGGAGATGGGCATAGATCCCTATCCGGCGGCGGCCTTTGCCCTGAGCCACCACAGCAGCGAGCTGATCGAAGGCTTTGAGAAAGATCCAGAGGCCTTTCCACAAGTGGCTCTGGCCGGCCGCATGATGGCCCGGCGCATCATGGGCAAGGCGGCTTTTGTGGAATTGCAGGACGCCTCCGGTCGCATTCAGTGCTACATCGCCCGCGACGAGATTGCGCCGGGGGAGGACAAGAGCCTTTACAACGATCTGTTCAAGAAATATCTGGATTTGGGTGATCTGATTGGCGTAAAAGGTCATGTATTCAGAACCCAGACCGGGCAGGTTTCCGTGCACGTCAGGGAGCTTACCCTGCTGAGCAAGGCGCTGCGCCCCCTTCCCGTCGTCAAAGAAAAAGACGGGGAGAAGTACGACGCTTTCTCCGACCCCGAGCAGCGCTATCGGCAGCGCTACGTGGATCTGATTGTCAATCCGCAGGTGCGCGAAACCTTTGTCAAGCGCTCCCTGCTCATTCGAACCATGCGGGAATTTATGCAGGACCGCGGCTATCTGGAAGTGGAAACCCCGGTGTTGCAGCCGATTTATGGGGGCGCATCGGCACGGCCCTTCAAGACCCACCACAATACCCTGGATCAGACGCTCTACCTGCGCATCGCGGATGAGCTCTATCTCAAGCGGCTCATCGTCGGCGGGTACGAAGGGGTTTTTGAGTTTGCCAAAGACTTCAGAAATGAGGGCATGAGCCGTTTCCACAATCCCGAGTTCACGATGATGGAACTCTATGTGGCCTACAAAGACTACCGGTGGATGATGGACTTTGTCGAGGAGATGCTGGAGAAAGTGGCCGTGGCGCTGACCGGAGACGGCATCGTTCAGGTGGGCGCGAACCGCATCAATTTCGCCAGTCCCTGGAAGCGCTATACCATGTACGGAGCTATTCAGGAGTTCAGCGGCGTGGACATCAGCTCCATGGATGAAGAGGCCATGCGCAAGGCGGCCAAAGACTTTGGCGTTTCGGTGGAACCGGGCATGGGCCGGGGCAAGTTGATTGACGAAATCTTTGGGCTGTTGGTCGAACCCAAGCTGATTCAGCCCACCTTCATCACCGACTACCCGATTGAGATGTCACCGCTGGCCAAGAAACACCGCAACTTGCCGGGGGTGGTGGAGCGTTTTGAAGTGATCTGCAACGGCAAGGAGATCGCCAACGCCTTTTCGGAGCTCAACGATCCCATAGACCAGCGCGAGCGCTTTGAGGCTCAGTTGGAATTGGGGCGCAGAGGCGATGCCGAATCCATGATGCTGGATGAGGATTTTCTGCGCGCCCTGGAGTACGGCATGCCGCCAACGGCGGGCATAGGCATCGGCATAGACCGCCTGGCCATGATCATGACCAATCAGGCTTCTATTCAGGACGTCTTGTTCTTTCCGCAGATGAAGCCGGAGAAGAAGTAAGAGAGTTCGGAAGAGCTATAGATGAAGCCGGAGAAGAAGTAAGAAGCTCCGGAACAGCCATCAAGCCATCAGAGCGTACAGCACGGGATTGGAGGGCGCGGCATCCAGATGCATCAGCGGCACCTGGAGATGCAGCAGATAAGGCCCATCGCTCAGCGCATCGGGAACAACAATAAGTTCGGTTATGCTGGCTTGCAGACGTGGAGCTTCGGGGTAGCTCCACCAGGCCCGATGAGCGGCCAGCGCACCCCCGTCTTCCTCGCGGTCCACGCTGGGCAGGTCCAGGAGCAGGTGCTCAAAGCCCTGTGCGGCCAGCCATTCCAGAGCCTCGGCTTGCACATAGGGCGGGTTAGTACCCGACCAGTTCCGGCCCCGGCGTAAAGTCTCTTTACCCGTTCGGAGCACCAGGGCTTTAAACGGTTCGAAGGGTCTTTCTGCCTCCGGCAAGCGATTGGTCTTGCCCGCGGGGCCTGCCAAACCCGCCATACCCGCCTTACTTACCAAACCCGCCATACCCGCCTGTATGGCCTGCAGACTCAGTACCTCGTCTTGTCCGCTGAATCCCTTGGGGGCATCCACTTGTTCAAGCTCAACACTCAGGAGCAAAGCGCCGAAAGCAAAACTGCGCAGACATTCACTCAGCACATAAGGCTCCCTGGCGATATGGCCCAGGCATTCGGTGTGCGTACCGTTGCCATGAGGATTGAGTCGCAGATCAAAGAAGTTTACCACCGAGCCCAGCAGGGTAGCGCCCACAAAGTCGCCCGCTCTAAATGGATCGGCCCGAAAAGGAGGCGCGAAGAACGCGTTGGCCTGAGCGCGCGATTCTTCAGGCAGGCCGGCTTTGCGCCGCGCTTCCATCAGATCCTCCGGTAGCAGGGGGTAGAGCACCTGCCCCAGCGAAACCGGCTTTTGCATATCCAGACGGTAGTCATTCCAAGTCAGTATCATAGAGCTCGCGCTTTTGCGCTAAAGTAGGCTCTGCATCGCTGATCGGGAACTGGCCGGGCTGAGATGCCCAGCTCTGGCTCATAATCACGGGACCGAACTCCACCAGCGCCGGCGCTCCCTGAGCGGCTCAGCGCTCGGCTGCCTTGGTGCCTGCCTTTCTTCAGCGCTCAAGCGCCCTTCCCGCTCCATGCTGCTCTGCAGCGCCTGAGCCTCTTCATCCACCAAAAACAGATCGGAGGCCACGCGGTCGGCAAAGACCCTGCCCGCCTTGCTCAGGAACCAATGTTGTTCGCGCTCCAGCAAGAGTTCGCGCTGGAGCCAGGGCAAGGCTGAAGAACGGAGCTGATCGATCACCTGCGGCCCAAAGTCTTGCTCAACAGCCCTAAAGTCAAGTCCCCATGTACTTCTCAGCCCGGTCATGATTCGCTCGTTGAGCTGCTCGGCGGCGCTGAGCACTTCGCTTTCAATCGGCAACTCACCCCTTTCCAAAAACGTAACATATTTTATGTTATGCTGAATGTTCCAGGACCTTTTCACGCCGTTGAAGCTGTGCGCCGAAGGACCGAGGCCCAGATAGGATTGAGCATTCCAATAGGAACTGTTGTGCCGGGCATAGGCTCCATGGAGGCAAAAATTGCTGATCTCATAGTGCTCCAGGCCCGCGCGCTCTGCCTCCTCCAGCAAGATCCTGAACTGCCTTTCTGCCTGCTCATCGTCGGGAGGGGCTTCAGCGCCTTTTCGAACCGAATGAGCCAGAGCTGTGCCGTGTTCCAGGGTCAGGGCATAGGCCGAGAGATGGGAGACTCCATAGCTGCACAGCTCGCGGATGTTAGCCCTCCAGGCCTCATCGCTCTGGCCGGGAATGCCGTAGATCAGATCGGCGCTGAGCTGATCAAAGCCGGCCTCAGCCGCCAGTTTCAGACATTGCCGGGCCTGCTCCGCGTCGTGGGCGCGGTTCATCCAATGCAGATCGCGGTTGTGGAAGCTCTGTATGCCAATGCTCAGCCGGTTCAATGGAGTCAGTTTCAGCGCGCTTAAACGCTCCGCGCTCAGGTCATCCGGGTTGGCCTCAAGAGTAATCTCGGCATCGGAATCAAACTCGTAAAGGGCAAAAAGTCCTTCCAACAGACGCTTCAACTCATCGGGTGGAAGGACGCTCGGGGTTCCCCCGCCCAGGTACAAACTTTGCAGGGCTCCGGCTTCGATCTCGGAGCGGCGAAGTTCCGCCTCGCGCAAGATGGCGCTGATCATGGCGTTTGTATTTTCGAGCCGGGTGGAAAAATGGAAATTGCAATAATGGCAAGCCTGGCGACAATAGGGGATATGAACGTAGATTCCAGCCATGGCTTGTAGTGCTCGTCAAAGGACCATAGGGTTTTTCAGGAGCCTGGCCTCCCTCTGCGCGGTCCGCTCAGGTTCTTTGCCAGGGGGTGCTAAAAGGTCTTGCTCAGCGGGTCTTTCCACCAGCGTCCTGATCCTGGGTCTCGCGAGCTGCCTGCCCGCAATGCTCCAAGCGCAAAACTCGCATATTTTGGCGCTTGAGCTGCAGGATGCCGATCGACTGCCCGATGGCTTCAAGGTGCCGGGCAAGCTCAGCCAGCCCACAGAGGCTGATGCCGCCCTTGAAAATCTGCTGGGCGAGCTGCGCGCCGATGGTTATCTGCAGGCCGCTGCCCAAATCAGCCGTCAGAGCAGTGACAGCACCCATGCCGATTTGTTCCTCGGGCCCCGCATGCGCTGGATTCAACTGGACCGCGGCAACCTGGACGATGCCACCCTGAGAGGAGCGGGATTCAAGGCTTCCCAGTACCTCAACCGCCCGATCAAGGCTCGTGAGGTGCAGCGCATGAGCGACAAGATTCTGCGCTATGCCGAGGACCACGGACACCCTTTCGCCCAGGTTAGCCTGGACAGCTTTCGCTTTGAGGAAGGCGGGCTGGCGGCCTCCTGGCGTCTGGATCCCTACCGCTTCATCACCCTGGACACCATTCGCGTCATCGGGGAGCTTCGGCTGGCGCCGGCTTACCTGCGCAGTTATCTGAATCTG
This sequence comes from Chitinophagales bacterium, assembly GCA_041751015.1. Lineage (GTDB taxonomy): Bacteria > Bacteroidota > Bacteroidia > Chitinophagales > BACL12 > WGOA01. The sequence goes on along the minus strand of JBGSYF010000005.1, from coordinate 38,061 downwards.
CGCGAAGGGCAACCCTACAAGGAATCCTCCATCCTGGCCATTCCCAACCGCATCCGCGAACTGGGTTTTGTGCGCGAAAGCCAGCCGGCTGCCGTGCAGTTCTATGCCGACCGGGCCATTCTGGGCCTGTATCTCGAAGAGGTGAACGCCAATCAATTCGACATTCTCTTTGGGGTTTTGCCCAATTCCGCGGTGACGGGGCGTCTGGCGCTAACGGCGGAGATGAACCTGCAACTGTTCAATACTCTGGCCGTGGGAGAGGAGTTTAAGCTGGCCTACCGCCGATTGCAGGCGGGTACTCAGGAGCTGGATTTCAACCTGGTTTTTCCCTATCTGCCCTACCTGCCCCTGGGCGCCCACCTCGATTTTGACCTCTACCTGCGCGACAGCACTTTTTTGGAGCGCGGAACCGATCTGGGTCTGCGCTACAGTTTCGGGGGCAGCGATTATCTGGAGGGATTCTGGCAAAACGAGCGATTCATCCTGTTGAATCCGGATACGGCGGCCATTCGTCTGACCCGGACGCTGCCGGCCAACCTGGATGTGGCGGTCAACCGCTACGGTCTGGCGCTGTTGCGGGAGCGCCTCGATTACCGCTTCAATCCGCGCAAGGGATGGTCGGGCATGATCCGGGCCAGTGCGGGCAATCGGGAAGTGCTCATCAACAACGCGATCTCGGCCATCAACAATCCGCTGGATCCCGAGTTTGACTACAGCAGCCTGTACGACAGCATTGGCGGGGTGCAGCCCAGCTATCAGTTCAGTGGCAGGCTGAGCTGGTTTCAGCCTTTGGGGGTGCGCTCGGTGATGCATCTGGCCTGGCAAGGCGGCTTGCTGCGGGGTGGCACCCTGCTTCAGAACGAGCTCTTCCGCCTGGGTGGTTACCGCCGTCTGAGAGGATTTGATGAAGAGTCCATCTTTGCTTCGCATTTTCACATCGCTACGCTGGAGTACCGCTTTCTGCTGGCTCAGAACAGCCGCTTTTCGCTCTTCACTGATCTGGCCTGGCTGGAGGAACAACGCCTGGGCATGAATCGCCGCGACTGGCCCTTTGGCTTTGGGGCCGGACTTGATTTTGAAACCGGGGCGGGAATTTTCGGTATATCCTATGCATTGGGCAGTCAACAGGGCAATCCCATCACCTTTCGCGAAGCCAAAGTGCATTTCGGCTATGTCAACCGTTTTTAGCCGTTCTCTGATGCTTGTGATGCTGCTTTGCATGGCGGCGGGGCAGCGCCAGGCCCGCTGCCAAAGTGTTGCCGATACCTCAGCACTTGAAGAGAATAGCGCGGATCACTTGAAAGTGCCCGATCCGATGGGCGGTTATTTTCCCCTTCCCCCGCTGCAGAGAGCGGCAGAGCTGCAGAGCGACCGCCAACCCTTTCGCCCTATACCCGACAAACTGCCCGGACACAGCGACTGGCTCTTTGTCTGGCTGGCCTCTTTGCTGCTCTTGCTGGCCCTGATCCGAGCCCAGTTTTCCCGCGATCTGAAAGAGTGGATCAGAGCCTTGTGGAACCAGAATCTGGCCCACCAACTGCAGCGCGATCGCGAATTTGCGTTGACTCCCCACGGCCTCCTGCTCTTTCTGCTCTACGCCAGTGCCATGGGTACCTGGGTCTGGCTGATGTTGCACCGCCTGGAGGTTCAGCGCCTGCCATTTTTGGGCGAAATCAATCTGGCGGCCTGCATCATCGGGGTCATCTTTGTGGTTTATCTGCGCGACGCGCTTCGCCGTCTGACCGGCCTGCTTTTTCACGCCGAAGAGCCTATGGCTTTTTTCGGCTTTGAAATCACTCTGTTGCAGGCCCTGGCCGGAGCGGTATTGCTGCCCTTCCTGTTTTTCATGGCTTATGCACCGGCTCCCGCAGCCGATGCCGCCACCACGGGTTCCCTGATTTTGCTGGGCGGCTTGTTTGCCTGGCGCTCCTTCCGCGGCCTGCAGGCGGGTGCAAAAGCCAGGCAGAGAAATGGATTCGCTTTTGTTTTGTATATTTGCAGCCTTGAAATAGCCCCGTTAGCCCTTGCAGTAAAGGGTCTGACTAATTGGTTATCAATAGGTTAAAGGACAAAAGGTGACACGGGTTAAAACTCAAGTCTTGACTTCCGAGCCCAAAAAAAGGCCTGTAAAATCCATTTTGATTTCACAGCCGAAACCAGAAGGTAAGTCGCCCTACTTGGAGCTTGCCGAGAGACATAAATTGAAGATTGACTTCCGGCCCTTTATCCAGGTAGAGCCGATAGAAGGAAAGGATTTTCGAAAATCCAAGGTCAACATCAGCGATTACTCGGCGGTGATCTTCAACAGCCGCCACGCTATTGATCACTTTTTCCGGGTTTGCGAGGAGCTGAGGGTCAAGCTATCTCCGGATACAAAGTTCTTTTGCGACTCCGAAGCCGTAGCGCTGTACTTGCAGAAGTACACCCAGTACCGCAAGCGCAAGGTGTTTTTCGGCAAGGGACAGCTCAAGAGCCTGCTGGATTTGCTGCTCAAGCACAAGGACAAGGAGAGCTTTCTCTTTCCCTGCTCCAATATTCGCGCCCCGGAGATTCCCGATTTCCTTCAGCAAAAGGGTTTCAAGTTTGCCGAAGCGGTTATATACCGCACAGTAGCCGCCGATTTGAGCGATTTGGAGGAGATTTTTTACGATATGATTGTCTTTTTCAGTCCTGCGGGGGTCAAGTCACTATTCACCAATTTCCCCAATTTTCAGCAGAACGAAACCCGCATTGCCGCCTTCGGGAGCTCCACCAAGAACGCCGTGATTGAAACCGGCCTTCGACTTGATGTGGAAGCTCCGGTACTTCCCGATGTGCCCTCCATGACCTCGGCCATTGAGCGCTACCTGAAAGAGACGGGCCGCTGAGTGTGTTTCGGGGCGCATATTGCCTATGCCCAATCATCTGAGTTCCGAGCTATCCCTCTATCTGCGGCAGCACGCAGACAATCCGGTGGAATGGTATCCCTGGGGCCCGCAAGCCCTGGAAAGAGCCCGTAAAGAGGACAAACCCATATTGGTCAGTATCGGCTACTCGGCCTGTCACTGGTGCCATGTCATGGAGGAGGAATCCTTCACCAATGCAGACGTCGCGGCATTGATGAACCGCATGTTCATCAACATCAAGGTTGACCGGGAGGAGCGACCAGATCTGGATCGCCTGTACATGGGTGCGGTCCAGACGATTAGCGGCTCCGGGGGCTGGCCTCTGAATGTCTTTCTCACCCCGGATGGACGGCCCTTTACCGGAGGTACTTACTTCCCGCCCAGACCCGTGCAGGGCAGGCCCTCCTGGACCGAAATGCTGCAGCGGGTGCGGCACTACTTTGATCATCAGCGCCCGAAAGTGGAGGAACAAGCCAGCAGATTGCTGGAACATCTGGCCGAGATTGACCAGCGCTTTACCGGAGTGCTGGAGCCCCTGCCGGAGGAATCTCAGGCCGAAAAGTCCGCTGCCTCAGCGCCGGAGAGCACCCGGAGCGCAATCGAAAACATGCTGGCCCGCGCCGATAAGCAGAACGGGGGTTTTGGCGGAGCACCAAAGTTTCCGGGCAGCATGAGCTTGCGCTTCCTGCTGTTGAATGGTCAGAGCAATGCCATGCCGGAGGCTGCGGAGCACGCACTTTTCAGTCTGGAAAAGATGGATGCAGGGGGCATCTACGACCAATTGCGGGGCGGTTTTGCTCGCTACGCCACCGATTCGGCCTGGAGGATCCCGCATTTTGAGAAGATGCTCTACGACAATGCCCTTCTGCTGGGGCTCTACGCGGAAGCCTGGCAGCATCAGCCCAGCGTTCGCTTTGCCGAAGTCATTCAGCAGAGTCTGGAATGGCTCTTTGCGGAGATGCTGGCTCCCGAAGGGGGTTTTTACGCTTCCCTGGATGCCGATGTGTCGGGCGAAGAAGGGTTGTTCTACGCCTGGACTGCGGCTGAGTTGAATGATCTGCTCGGCGAACGGGCTTCTGCGTTGCAGCGCTTTTTTGGAATGAGCGATCAAGGCAACTGGGAGAAGGGCTATAACGTGCTCTATCGGCCCAGGAGCTTCGAAGACTTTGCCGCCGCTGAAGGCATCAGTCCGGTGGAATGGCGGCGGGAACTGGACTCAGCAATTCAACTGTTGCTGAAGCGGCGCGGACAGCGCCCTTCGCCCGCTTGTGATCAGAAGATCATCCTGGGATGGAATGCGCTCATGGCCATTGCGCTGTACCGCATACATGGCATTTTCTCTGCAAGTGACCTGGCGGCGCATGATTTAGAGGGGCCATCCGCGTTGAGAACTGGCGCGGGCTTCATGCTCCGTGAAGACTTGCTCGAAGAGATTCTGCTGCAGGCCGAGCGCTGCATGGAGCGATTAGGCCGGGGTACGCCTATGAGCGATGCGCAGTTACAAGGCCCGCGTTTGCATCGGATTCTTCATGGAGATCAGGCCCGTTTCGAGGCCATGCTGGACGACTACGCGCTTTACATCTCTGCCCTCATACAGCGCTATGGGGCTACCTGGGATACCGCGCACCTGGACTCTGCCCTGTTCTGGACGGATCGTGTAAATGAGATGTTCAGCGATGAACAGGATGTGTTTTACTACTATACCCGCAAGGGTCAGAGCGATCTGGTGCAGCGCAGTACGGACTATTTCGACAATGAAATGCCCTCCGGCAATGCGGTGATGGCCGACAATCTGCTGCGGCTCGGACGGCTGGCGGGGCGCGCGCAGTATCTGCAAAGGGCTCAAGGCATGTTGAAGGCTATGGCCGACAAGGTGCTGGACTATTCCACTTCTTTTGGCCACTGGGCCGGACTGATGGCCAGAGAGCTCCAAGGTCCGCCCGAGATAGCGGTGGTTGGACCCGAAGCCCATAGCCTTGTGCGGGCGCTGAAGGCCATTCCCATGAACGGTGCCTTGTTCATGGTGGCCGCGGAACCCCAAAGCGAAAATCCCTGGCCCATGTTGCGTCATCGCGGAAAGGCGGGGGAGACGCTGATCTATCTTTGCCGCCATGAGCACTGCCTGGCCCCCATGAAAACGCCTGGTGAAGTACGCGCGGCTTATGAGCAAAATCTTTAGGCGAAAAGGACCTTGCCCGAGTTGTGTAAATGCTTAGTTTTAAAGCTCGCCAAATCTTTGGGCTGCCGCCTGTATCGGCAACACCCGGGCCCAAAGTTGCGTTAGTACCACTTAGATGAATCAATTCTGCGGAGCATGGCAGCGGAAAGGACTTCTGCCCGGAGCGGGGAGCAGCCGAAACAAGGGCTGGCTTCTGGTCTGCGGCTTTGCCCTGGCTGTTCTGATGCCCGGCTTTGTTTCGCCTTTGCACGCTCAGCAGGATCCCCAGTTTTCTCAATTCCGCTTTGCCCCTTTCCTCCTGAATCCGGCAGCAGCGGGCTCTATGGATGGTCTGGATTTGACTGCTCTGGCGCGTTTGCAGTGGGCCGGGCTGGATGGAGCCCCTCAAAGTCAGGCCCTCAGCGGGCATTTTCCGCTCTATGGCCTGAGCAGCGGTCTGGGCTTTTCAGTGTGGAATGACCTGAGCGGAGCCCAGCGCATCAGCGGTTTCTACGCGGCATATGCCTATCGCATACAGCTCAGTGCCCAGTCAACCCTGGCCATTGGGGTGTCGGCCGGAGGTATGCAGATGGCTCTGGACGGCAATCGACTGAGGGCACCACAGGGCAGTTATCAGGACGGACAAATCGAGCACAACGACGATTTACTGCCTCAGAATATGGTTCAGGGCATGTCCGCAGACTTCGGTGCAGGCCTGTGGTTTCAGAGCGGAGGCTATCGCGGTGGACTTTCGGCCACTCATCTGGTGGAGCCGGATGTCACATTTGAGCTTCCAACAGGACCTTCCGGTATTCGTATGGTGAGGCACTATTATGTCACCTCTTCCTACAATTTTGCCATTTCCGGTAACCTAAGACTCGAACCTGGCGTACAGGTGAAAACCGATGGGGTTTATTCCATCATGGATTTAAATACCCTGCTCTTTATTCAAAACAATATCTGGACAGGCCTTACGTTTAGAACAGGCTTCAATGGCCCTTCCGACGCTGTTGGCGGGCTTGTGGGAGCCAATCTGAACAACAGGCTTGGGCTCGGATACGCTTACGATTACACCTTAAGCGCTCTGAGTCAGGTCAGTTCCGGTTCTCATGAGGTACTGATTCGATACCAGGTAGCCATGGATAAACCCCGGCAGGGAAAACGAATAAACAATTTAAGGTATCTCCATTATTAAAGTTCAAGAGACGAGTTATGAAGGCTAAAAATCCCTTGTTTTTATCCTGCTTTGCTTGTCATTCCAAACGCTAACTGTTTTTGATATGGGGAATTTGTTTCATAGTTTTGGCCGGATATCTGCCCGGCGATTAGCCGATAAAACACGACTCACAGAAATGAAGCGATCCTTAGGGTTCATCTTGTTGATAGCTACGGCGCTGTCCACATTGAACAGCTGCAGCAAACGCGGTTGGAGTGATTACCGCGGTCAACTGCTCGGTGTTTATGATCGCCCGAGCTGGGGACCGATCAATCCCCACGGAATGGTCTATATCCCTTCGGGTACTTTGCACATCGGGCCGAGCGACCAGGATGTCAACCACGCCCTTTGGCAGCGCAGCAAAGCCATCTCCATTCAGGGTTTCTACATGGATGATGCCGAGATCTCCAACAACGAGTACCGCCAGTTCGTCTATTGGGTGCGCGATTCGATCGCTCATACCCTGCTGGAAAACTACATTGATGGCGATGAGTCGGACAACGAGCGGATTGACTGGTCCATGCGCATCGATTGGGATGCCGATGATGAAGACATGGGCAATCTGGAGGATATGCTCACCCCGGCCGGAGAGTCGCTTTACGGACGCCGTGGAGTGGATACCCGCCGTCTGAAGTACTCCTTCCGCTGGATCGACTGGCAGGCCATGGCCTCCAAATCGGGTAACCCCGACCGCGAGCGCCCCCTGCGCGACTTTGTCCGGGAGGAAAAAGACTTGAAAGTCTATCCGGATACCCTGGTTTGGGTCAGTGATTTCTCCTACAGCTACAACGAGCCTATGGCCCGTCAGTATTTCTCTCACCCCGCCTTTGACGACTATCCGGTCGTCGGTGTGAGCTGGACTCAGGCCCGTGCTTTTTCCGCATGGCGCACCGGATTCTGGAATCAGTGGAGAATCGACAATGGCGAAGCCGTTGTGGACGACTTCCGCCTGCCTACGGAGCACGAGTGGGAGTACGCTGCACGAGGTGGACGCGATCTGGTTCCCTATCCCTGGGGTGGTCCGTATGTCCGCAATACCAAGGGTTGTTTCCTGGCCAATTTCAAGCCCGGCCGCGGAGCATATCCCGAGGACGGAGGCTTCTACACCGTCAAGGTTTACTCCTATGCGCCCAACGACTATGGGCTGTACAACATGGCGGGAAATGTCGCTGAATGGACCTCATCTGCCTTCTACGAAAATTCCTATTCTTTCATCCACGATATGAACCCGGATATCCGGTACGATGCGGAAGAGGATGATTCGGCCACCAACAAGCGCAAAGTCATTCGGGGTGGTTCCTGGAAGGATATCAGCTACTACATCCAGACAGGTACCCGCCACTGGGAGTATCAGGATACGGCCAAATCTTACGTCGGCTTCCGCTGCGTAATGCCCTTCCTTGGCCGTTCGATGAACGACTTCAAATAATTTACTGGAATTCTGCCATCCGTTGCCCGCTTTGGTAAAAGTTCGAAACAACGCCGCCCGGCGCGACGTATAGGCAATTTGTACCAGACATTCCACTATTCTTCGCTTTAATCACCAGAAAACCAATAAGCATGTCGGCGTTTATTCATTCCTACGGATTCGCCAGAATCAAAAACTTCATCATCGGTGTTGCCGCAGCCGTGGTGATGGTCGGTGCACTATTCAAAATTCTGTCCTGGAGCGGGGCCAATGAAATGTTGATGGTGGGCCTGTTTACCGAGGCATTTATCTTCATTCTCCTGGGCGTATTGCCTCCACACAAGGACTACTATTGGGAGAAGCTCTATCCGGATCTGGACGTAGCTCCTGAACTGGAGGTCGAAGAGAAAGGTCTTGCTTCCCAGCTCAAGAAGGGCAGCGTAACCGAACAGCTCAACGAAATGCTGGAGAAGAGTGTGGAGCCCGAACTGATTGAGCGCCTGGGCGACAATCTGCGCAAGCTGGGCGACAGCATTGAGCAGATGAGCGACATGCAGGATGCCGCAGTCAGCACCAACGACTACACCAGCAAGACCAAGGAAGCCGCCAGTGCGTTGGGCGAGATGAAAGTCGCCTACTCCAACGCCGCTTCAGCCATGAAGCAGCTCAGCGATGTGGGCAATGACAGCGTCAAGTACCACGAGCAGGTTCAGGCGGTTACCAAGAATCTGAGCCAGTTGAACGCCATCTACGAACTGGAGCTCCAGGATACCAACAACCACCTCAAGACGATGAACAAGTTCTACGGTGGTCTGGCTTCTGCCATGGACAACCTGAACGAGTCCATCGAAGACAGCATGCGCTACAAGACCGAGATTGCCAGCCTGGCGAACAATCTCTCCCAGCTCAACAACGTTTACGGTAATATGCTCAGCGCGATGACCATCAGCCGCCCGCAACCGGCCAAGGTCTGATAGGTGTGAACCCTGTTTTGCTAATCTGAAGAAAGAAGCCAGTAATGTCCATACCTAAGGAACCGCGACAGCTAATGATCAACATCATGTATTTGGTGTTGACTGCCCTGCTCGCGTTGAACGTATCTGCTGAAGTCCTCAACGCCTTTAAAACGGTGGAAAAGGGCATCATGAACTCCACCTCTGCGGTGGATGCCAAGAACGGATTGGTTTACAATTCTCTGGTAGCCGCAGCGAACAAGGACGGCAGGGACGAAAGTCTCGAGCTGATTAACAAAGCCGATCTGGCCCGTCAGTACCGCGAGGAATTTGTGGCCTACATCGCCGATTGGAAGACCAAGATGATCGATGCTTCCGGCGGAGTCAAAACCATCAAAGGCAAAGATGAATTGGCTGGAAAGAAAGACGTGGAAACCACCACCAACATGTTTGTTGAGAAAGGTGGAGGAGCGGAGATCGAAGCCAAGATCAACGAGTACCGGGCCAAATTCATAGCCCTCCTCGATGAAGATGAGCAGCTTTTGCTGGAAGACAAGTTGACCTTGAGGGCAGAGAAGCCCAGTGACAACAATCTGGACTGGGCAGCCAGCAAGTTTCGCAAGGTACCCGTGCAGGCCGTTCACACCATTCTGACAGGTCTGGAGTCCGATGCCTACAACAGTGAGTCCACTATCCTGGATCAGCTTTCCAAGAAAGTGGGTGCAGAAGATGTGAAGGTTGATCAGTTCGAAGCCTTTGCGGTATCGGAAAGCAAGTTTCTGGTTACCGGCAAGCAGTTCCGCGCTGACATCTTCCTGGGCGCCAAATCCAGCCAGGTCAGGCCGCAGGTTTATATCGGCAACCTGACCAATGCAGTCACCCGCACCGTCGATACCAAGGGCAAGGTGAGCTTCAGCCGATTGGAAAAGGTTCCGGCCAGTCAAATGCCATTGACCAATGCCCAACCCTTACCTGTAACTCCTGACGGCCGGGCATCCTTTGAAACCGTGGCTTCCGGATCCCGCACGATACAAGGGGTTATTCAGGTAGAAAAGCCCGGCAGCGATGGGGAGCTCTTTGACTTCTATCCCTTCGAGGTGGAGTACGAAACCTTCAACCCCGGTTCTGTAGTGATTTCAGCCACCGCTATGAACGTGCTGTACATCGGTGTAGAGAACCCCATTGAGATCACTGCGGGCAACGCCAATCCGGCAACGGTCTCCGTGAGCGGGGCAGGAATCAAGTCGGCGGGTGGCGCTGGCAAGTACATCGCCGCTCCTACAGGTGCTCCGCGTCGCGAATCCATCAAGGTTTCCGGCAAGAGCAACGAGGGTGACCCGGTCAGCGGCGAGATGGAATTCCGCATTGCGCGTATTCCCGATCCCTACTTCTACCTCGGTGACAAGAAGGGCGGAGGTGTATCCAAAGAATTTGTTCAAGGTCAGGCAGGTGTTATTGCGCGCAACCCCGACTTTGTGTTTGACCTGCCCTATCGCGTGGTGAGTTTTGACGTGATCTACGCTCCCCGAAGCGGGCCGGTCATCAGCACCACCGCTACGGGCAACCGCTTCTCCGAGGAGCAAAAAGTTGTCTTCGGAAAACTGCGCGGTGGAGATCGCCTGTTCTTCTCCAATGTCAAGGTGAGGATGCCGGACGAAACCACCCGCGAAGTCAACACCAGCTTTACGATTCTCTAATCATATGGTTATGAAAACCCTGCAATCCATTCTCACTATTGTCCTGCTGGCCGCTCTTTGCGGACCGGTGATGGCTCAGCCGCTGGCCGATCCGCCGCGCGACCGCGCCTATCAGGAACTGACCTTTGAAGAGCGCAGGGCTATTCCCTATGACAACATTCGCGAGGCCGATGTCTTCTGGGAGAAGCGCATGTGGAGGGTCATTGACTTCAAAGAGAAGTTGAACCTGCCTTTCGCCTATCCGAAGATGCCCTTAGCTCAGGTGCTCATTGACATGGTCAAATCCGGCGAAGCTACAGCCTTTAATCCGCTGGATGACGAGTTCCTCACGCCTTATACCACCGATCAGGTCAATGCCAAGTTGTACCGGGTGGACACCATTTCCATCTTCGATCCCGATACCTACGAAGAAACCCGCACCCCTGTGGAGAGTTCTTTTGACCCGATCTGGGTGAGCAAGCTCTGGATCAAGGAAGACTGGATCTTTGACGAGGAAACCTCTACCATCGTTTGCCGCATCATCGGAATCGCTCCGGTTCGCGAATTGGTGGACGCGGCTTCCGGTATTGTCATCGGCGATGAACTGATGTTCTGGCTGCACTATCCTTCACTGAGGGATTATCTGGCCACAAAACCGGTGTTCAACAACTTCAACGATGCCGTTCGCATGAGTTGGGAAGATGTCTTTGAGATGCGCATGTTCTCCAGCTACATCATCAAGGAGAGCAATGTTTACGACCGCACGGTTGAGAACTACGCCACCGGCATTGATGCTGTTCTGGAAAGCGAGCGCCTCAAACAGAAGATCTTCAAATTCGAACATGAGCTCTGGGAATTCTAATCCCCTCAGCGCTTGAAAATATTGGGAAAAGCGGGTCGCTCTTGACCCGCTTTTTTTGTTTTGGCCATAGCTCCTTCACCCCGGGATTTTTGTAGCCGTATGTTGAAATCCGCACTCCTGATTTTGATTCTTTGTGCCCTCGATGTGCGGGCGCAAAGCCCTTCGAACTATACCGAATTGCTCTGGACCGTTCTGGAGGCCGGGAATCAGCAATTGCAGGAAGACATAGCAGCGCAGATGGAAGGGCTGGCCGACTGTGCCGACTGTGCAGAGATTCGGAGCAGCCTGAGCCGCCTCAAGACCTGGTGGGAGCAGTTTGAGCAGGATCAGCAGAGGGCTTTTGAGACCCTTTTGAGTGGAAGGGCGGAGGACTCTCTGCTCTTGTTGAGCCGCATCAAATTGCAGGAACTTCAACAGGGACTCGGCGATTTTATGGCCCGTGTTCAAAGCGCAGATCGGGCGGGAAATTCCGCCTTGAGCCTGCCGGCCTTTGATCCCGGATTGTATCCCGATGATCAGGTGCAATCGTGGTACTGGCAACAGAAGTGCATCGCAGCACTGGGTTTGCGCCAGGGTCTGGAGGACTTGCAGAAGAAGCTGAGCGCGGTGATGCCCGAAGCGGTTTTCATTGCTCCCGCGGCACTCAATGTTCTCTACACCGGACTGGACAATCCCCTGCGCGTTTACGGGGGAAGGGCCGAGCCCTCTTCAATCCAGCTTCAGGGTCCGGGCATAGGCAGGGACAGCCTGAGCGGGGAATGGACTACCAGACCCAGCGATCCCGGGCCCGTAGAGATTGTTTTGAGCGGAACTGCTTCCGATGGCTCTGCGGTCAAGGGCAGGGCTACCTTTGAAGCCAGGCGTTTGCCAGAGCCGCAGATCTGGATTGCAGGAAGATCAGACGGTGTCATCGTCAAAAAGGAGATCGGCGTGCAGACGGGAATCGCTGCGCGCAATGACGACTTCTTGTTTGCCGCCGGATACAGCATTCGGGGATTTGAAATGGTCTATACCCCCGAGTACGGCTCTCCCGCTATCGCCCGCACCCCGGGCAACAAGTTTACCGAAGAGATGCTGGCGATTCTGAAGCGCACCAAGCCCGGAGACCGCATTCTCTTTCGCGTAGCCGTCGGCTTCCCCGACAATACCACCAAGACCATCAGCCCGGTTTTCTACGTGCGCTGAGCCCGGCAAAAATGGGAGCGGTACAATCCGGAGCCGCCGTATCGCGTTTTTCATGAGCATGAAAACACGCTCTGTCGTTTTGTTGTTGCTGATCTCCGCCGGGACTTTGTCCGCTCAGCCCGGGTCGCCAGAATCAGCGAAGGTTCACAAGAGCTCTTCATATTCGCTATCAGGAAAACATATGTTGGCCTATCCCAGGCTCAGAGAAGCTGATGTGTTCTGGTCAAAGCGCTATTGGCGCCTCCTGGATCAGGATCTCGGGGGTAACTCCCATTTAGATCGGGCGGAAAATCCTCTGGCGCTGGCATTGACACAGGCTTTACTGAAAGGTGTGCTGTCTGCGTATGCGCCTTCTGAAGGGGGGGAAGCCTTCTATGGCGAACAGCTTCGCGTGGACCAACTGGCAGCACTGCTTGCTCAAGGAAGAATCTGCTCCTGCCAGGTGCAGGTGGCTGAGGACTGGCTAATGGATGAAGGCCATTCGCTGATGGATGTTCGGGTGCTGGCCCTGGGTTTGCTCAAAGCTGATCCTCAAAGCGGGGAATGCCGCCAGGAGGAGCTTCTGGCATGGGTTCCTTTCACAGCAGCGCGCGCCGCACTCGGCGATGAGGTGGCGATTCCACAGAGCGCGACATCGGCTGAGTTGAGTTGGGATGATGTGTTGACCCTGCGCCGTTTTGACAGCAGAATACTGAAGCAGTCCAATGTGCTGGACCAAAGTATCTCTGACTATGCGAGGGGAGTGGAGGCCGTTGAGGCCAGCCGTACGATGGAGCAGCAATTGCAGGAGTTCGAACAAAGCCTGTGGCCGCAGCGATGAGATGAGTGCAGGTTCGGCGTGCTCAGGGATTTTGGGTCTGGTCTGGTGCGGTTTGGTCTGGTGTTGTCCGATGAGCGAAGGTTCGGCGCGTGGCCAGGCATGCCCGACTGACTAGTCAGTCGGGCAGATGAGGCAGCCTGACGCTTCAGCGCATTGCCTGAACTTGCAACTGACCAGTTGGTGTGAAGAAGGATGCTACTCCACCACGATCTTGCGCTGACCACCAAAAGGGCGCAGCAGTTCCCGGCCCAGCCGGCGAATGGCTGCGCGCAGCAGGCCCCCATCGGCCTGCAGGGTTCGGGCGCTGGTCCAGGCCCGGGTTTCCAGCTCATCGGTGTAGTGCAAACGGCCAAAACGCGAGAGGCGCAGAGCCAGCCTCCCGAATTCCGTCTCTCTGCGGGCGCGGCGATCCATCTCTTCTTCACCCGGGAAACCTCCTGCCCGAAGAGCATCCAGGCGGCGAAAGCCCATGTTGAAGCCCATGATGTTGGAGAACTCGTTCCGCGCTGCCCGAAAACTCTGAATCGGATCGCTGAGGAAGCGGTATATGCTGAGTTTCCAGTAGGGGTAAGAGCTTTCGGGTATGAAGCGATATGAGCCGTAAATGCAACTGATTTCGGGATTCTCCTTCAGAATCTCCTGCATCTTGGCGGCCCAGCCCGGTGGATATAGGGTCTCTGCATCGGTGCAGAGCACGTAGCGGCCGCGCGCGCGTTCCAGCGCGGTTTGACGGGTGTAGCTGAGCCCGGCACGGCGCTCGTGGAAGATGCTGAGCCCACAGCGCGCAGCCAGGGCAGCACTTCCGTCCGAGCTGTTGTTGTCCACTACTATGATCTCGGCGGCACAGCTCAGTTCCTGCCGGCTCAGGGATTCCAGGGTTAGCAAAAGACTTGCGGCGTCATTGCGCAGCGGCAGGAGGATAGAGAGCTCAGGCTCGGCGCAGCGGTAGCGGTCCAGGCCCTTGCGGATGGACTCCAGACGGGGGGAGGCTGGGGCAGGGGAGCGCTGAGTCCCCCGGGCATCACTGCCCGGAGCTGTGATCTGCTGAAGCCAATGCGGGAGACTGAAGGGAGAATGCATTACCCGGTTTACGCGGGCGGGGGGGCTGGTGTTTCAGGTTCATCGCCGGCCTGATCCTCCCAAAAGCTGAAAAGCAGCCGGGCTTTTGCGCGCCCGATCAGGCGGGCCACCTCGTCTTCCCCGGCTTCGCGCACCCGCGAAAGGGAACGGAAGTGCTTCAACAGGCTCTCGCGGGTTTTGGGGCCTATCCCCGGCACCTCAAACAGTTCGCTTTGTTTGAGCGCGGAGGCCGAGCGCAGGTTTCGGTGAAAATTGATGGCGAAGCGGTGGGCTTCATTGCGCATCTGTTGAATCACTTTTAGGCCCACAGAGCGCTTGTCCACCAGCAGGGGCAGGCTATCACCAGGGTAGTATATCTCCTCCAGTTTCTTGGCGATGCCCACCATCGTGACCTGATCGCGGATGCCGAGTTCAACCAGCGCCTCCAGCGCAGCGCTCAGTTGGCCTTTCCCCCCATCTATGACCACCAATTGGGGAAGCTCAGCCCCCTCATCGAGTAGGCGGCGATAGCGCCGACCCACCACTTCCTTCATCGAGGCAAAGTCGTCGGGCCCCTGAACCGTCTTGATGTGGAAATGCCGGTATTCCTTGCGCGAGGGCTTGCCGTTTCTGAACACCACCATAGAGGCAACCGGTTGAGTGCCCTGCAGATTGGAATTGTCAAAACACTCCATATGTTCGGGAAGGGCGGGCAATCTGAAGTCCTGTTGCAGCACTTCTAAAACACCTTGGCGCCGTTGCTTCTTGTCGCGCTCCTCCTGCTGATGGCTGCGCTCGGCTTTTGCCCTCAAGGCATTTCGCAAAGCCAATTCTACCAACTTTCGTTTATCTCCCCGCTGTGGTATGCTTTGTGCAATAGGTGGAAGGGCGTAGGCTTCTTCGTCCAGGGCGAAGGGCAGGAGTACTTCTGTGGGAACCGCCCCGGCCTCTTCGAGCAAGCGGGGCAGGGCAAAGGCCAGCAGCTCCCCCTCGCTCTCATCCAGTTTGCGCGATACTTCCAGAACCCTGGTCTGCACCACGGTGCCCTTCATCACGCGGATGTAGCCGATAAAAGCCAGATCGTCCAGCACGGTGATGGCCAGGGCATCGACCTGATCGAGGTCCGGACTGACTATGGTGCTTCGGGCCTGGTACTCATCCAGCGTCTCGAGGCGTTTGCGGAACAGCTCGGCCTTCTCAAACTCGAGTCGCTCTACATAGCTTTCCATATGTTGTTTCAGGCTCCTGCGCACCGGACCGAAATTGCCCTTGAGAATGTGGCGGATCTGAGCGATGTTTTCCAGATACTCACTCTCCTCCTGCAAGCCCTCGCAGGGACCCATGCAGTTTCCGATATGGTATTCCAAGCAGACCTTGAAGCGGCCCGAGGCAATGTTGCGCTGGCTCAGCGCCAGCTTGCAACTGCGAATGGGAAACAAGCTGAAGATGAATTGCAGAATATCCCGCGTGCGCTTGGCCGATGTAAAAGGGCCGAGGTACTCTGAGCCGTCCCTGATCATGCGCCGGGTCATGAAGATCCGGGGAAAGGGTTCGTTTTTTATACAGATAAAGGGAAAGGACTTGTCGTCCTTGAGCTGAATATTGTAGCGGGGCTGGTACTGTTTGACCAGGCTGTTTTCGAGCAGGAGGGCATCCTTTTCAGACTCCACAACCGTCACTTCAATGCGATCGATCTTCCGGACCAGCAGGCGGATGCGGCTACTTTCGTATTTACTTCTAAAATATGAACCAATGCGTTTTTTTAGATCCTTGGCCTTTCCCACATAGAGCAGCTGGCCTTCCTGATCAAAATATTGATAGATGCCAGGTTGTTCCGGCAGACTGGGTTGAATCTCCTTGAAGCGTTCCGGACTCACGCGTACCTGGACCTAAAGGTCATTGTAAGGGTCATTGGCATCAATCTGCCTGTTTTCCTGATAGCGGCTGCAATCCAACTCAATGTCCAGGCGATCCGGCACTTCAAAGCGATCGCCGACCGAAACACCTAGTTCGGGGTCGGCCAACACCTTCTTGAGGAAGTTGCCGTAGATGGGCAGAGCCAGATTGGCTCCCTGTCCGCTGCTGATGTTGCGGAAGGCCACCACCGGATCATCGGCTCCGGTCCAGACACCGCCGACCAGATTGGGCAGGATACCCATGAACCATCCGTCGCTGTGCTGCTGGGTGGTTCCGGTCTTGCCCGCGATCTGCAAGTCCCCCGGCAACTCTCCATAGGGCTTGCGCCGAATGCGCTGCCCCGTTCCGGATTGCATTACCGTTTCCAACATCCGAAGGATCACATAGGCGTCCTGAGGCTTCATCACCTCCTCCGTGTTAGTACCAAAATTTTCGTATAAAATAACTCCATTTTTGTCTTCGATCCGGCTGACAAAGAGCGGTTCTGTATAGCCGCCCTGATTGGCAAAGATGGTATAGGCTCCCACCATCTCGTAGAGCGAAATCTCCGGGGTGCCCAGGCATATGGAGGGCTGATTGGGAATCTCCGCCTCTATACCCATTTTGTGGGCCATATCCACCACCGGTTGAGAACCGATCTTGTCCATCAGGTAGGCTGAGATGTAATTGACGGAGTTGGCCAGGGCCCAGTAGAGCGTGACCATCTGCCCTTCGCGGTCATGCCCTGAGTTCTTGGGAGTCCAGCTCTTGAGCAATCCCCAACGGGGATCGCCCTGGTTGAAGGTGACCGGCACGTTGGGTACCTGCTTGCAGGGGTAGTAACCGGCCTGCAATGCGGCTGTGTAGATAAAGGGCTTAAAGGTAGAGCCGACCTGTCGTCGCGTGTTTTTATTGACGTGGTCCACTTTGAAGTGCCGGTGGTCTATTCCCCCGACCCAGGCTCTAATGAAACCGGTTTCCGGATCCAGGGCCAGCAATCCGGAGTGCAAAATCTTCCTGCTGTACTTGATGGAGTCCAGCGGGCTCAGCACGGTGTCGAGCGACTGATTGGCATTGCCGTGCCAGGAAAAAACGCTCATGGGAATGGGCGTGTTGAAGATCAGCTCAATGCTGTCCTGTGGAGTGCCGCGATTGAGCAGGTAGCGGTAGCGATCGGACTGCTTCATCTTCCGGGTCAGAAAATCAGCGTCTTTGCGATCGTTGTAGGGATAGGTCCAGGGATCGTAGCGATAGTCGGGTCCCCAGTGCTTGTTGAAGTCGTCCTGCAGTTTGCTCATCCACTCGGTCATCGACTCTTCCGCATAGGCCTGCATGCGCGAATCTATGGTTGTGAATACTTTGAGCCCGTCTTTGTAGATATCGTATGCCTGCCCGTCGGAGCGGGTGTTTTGCTCTCCCCATTCCTTCAACCATTGCCTCAATTGCTCTCTGAAGTAAGTCGCCATACCGGCGTTGTGATCCTGCCGCGCAAATCTCGTGACGTCCAGGGGCAGAGCCTGAAGGGAGTCCTTGGCTTCCGGACTGAGGTAACCATAATTGGCCATTTGAGCGAGCACCACATTGCGCCGATCGCGGGTGCGCTCCAGTCGTCTGACCGGATTGTAGAGCGAAGGGTTTTGCAGCATCCCCACAATGCTGGCTGATTCTTCAATACTCAATTCCGAAACATCCTTATCAAAATAAGTTTTTGCACAGGATTTCACCCCATAGGCATCGTACATGAATGGTACGGTGTTGAGGTAGAGCACCAGAATCTCGTCCTTGGTGAAGTTTTTCTCCAGCCTTGCCGCCAGAATCCACTCCTTGAATTTGCGGTTGACCAGGCCGAGCTTGCTCAAACCCGTGTCTCGCGGGTAAAGGTTCTTGGCCAATTGCTGGGTCAGGGTGGAGCCCCCCCCTGTGCTGGAGTCAAAGGTGAGCAGGCCCTTGAGCACGCGCAACAAGGCGCGCAAATCAATGCCTACATGCTCTCTGAATCGAATATCTTCTGTCGCAATCAGTGCGTCAACCAGGTGCTGTGGTAGATCGGCATAGTCTGAATTGCTTCGATTCTCCCGAAAGAAACTGCCCAGCAGCACACCGTCTGCGGCGTAGATTTCGGTAGCCAGAAAGGAGCGGGGATTCTGCAGTTCAACCACATCCGGAATGTCTTTTGACTTGCTCAGTATGAACAAGTAGAGAACAATGGCAAAGATTCCGACAAGGACGAGGACCCAGAAACGGGTGATGTAGTTGCGGTAGAGGGAGAACTGTTGTCGCAGGGTCATTTGCGGATCAATTATCCGTCAGGTAGTAGCGCGAAAAGAAATCTACATATCCATCGAGATCCTTCTTGCGGTACAGATTGGTGTAATTGTTGCGCGAAACAGCGATGAGCTTATACTGGGTTTCATCAAGGTTCTCAAAGACCGTGTCGTTGCCGCGCAAGTCGCGAAAATAGCGCATAGCCTGGTCCAAATTCGAGAATGTCTTGATCAGAATGATGGTTTTATCATTTTCAAAGAGCAGGGAAGAAACCCGGAGGTTGGCCAGGGATTGGAACTCCCTGTTGAAGTCAGAGACTTTGGTTTTCATGCCGGCTGCTTCCCGGCCGGTTTCGTACATAATCACGGCGACAAAATGCTCCGATGAGGGATCAAGGGTGTAGTCGCTTTCTTCCAGGTTGGCCTCTCCTGCGCGTTGAATGACCGAACCCAGCCTAAGGTGATTGAGCAACTCCTGGGCCCTGATGGCCTGCGGGGTTCCGGGGTGATCATTGACCACAACCTGTAGCGCTGTCAAAAAGTTATCCAGACTGTCGGTTTCGCCCACGACCATGGCCGCCAGAAGATCAAACTGAGCTTTGATCGGGTTTTCGGGAAACCTTTCCCTGGACTGATTGATGCGCTGGAGTACATCGGTGTAATCTTCTTTTTCAAACAGGTCGAAGGTGGTGGCGTAATACTCCTTGACCTCGTCGTCCTTCTTTTCGAGCTTGGCGAAGTAATCCGGGTCGAGGATGACCTGTGCAAAGACGCTCTCCGGGAATTCCTCTAAAATGATCTTTTTGTACATTTCATTGGAGGGCGCCTTGAGAATCAGGTAGAGGTTGTAGGCGGTCTCCAGCCGGTACTTGTTGTCGGGATATTCCTTGAGCAGCAGTTTAAAGTATTCAACGGATTTGTCGTTGTTTTTCAGATATACTTTATAAATATTTGCGGAACCGTAATAGCTTTCGATCAGGCGGTTGTCTGAAGACAACTTACTCGCAGAATCCAGGGGAAGACTGGACAAAACGCCGTCGAGCGTGATGCGTTCGTCCTCCAGATCAACTACACCTCCTGCGCCGGGCGCGGCTTCATTTCCATCTTCTCCGGCCGCGATTTGAGGCGCAACGGTTCTCTTGTCAGAGCGGCGCCAATCGTCCTCCAGGGCTCGCTTTCCCCAAACCTTTCGAAACTCGGAAAAACCCCTGCCTTTTCGGGCGTCATCGTAGAAATACCACTTGCCATTTCCGGCTACCGCAGGACCGCCCCCTCCCCGCGAGGCCCCCTGATTCCGGTCAAAGAAAACATCGTCATCCTCCTCTTCTTCAGGGCCCTTGAGTTCGAGCAGATACTCTTCAATTTCGGCTACCCGCGCTTTTTCAGGAAGCCCCGCCCAGTACTGCAATTGCTTTTCGGTGTCGATGGTCTTGAGGTATTCCACCAAATCGGAAAGACCGTCACGCCGGTCTTTAGCTTCTGAATAGCGCTCGTACTGCTTGTCGAGTGTGACCAGACAACTGTCGTAGTAGTAATAGGCTGGTCTGAAATTGCCTTCGTCGTAATTGATGTCGGCGAGACGCAGGTAGGACAGGGAGAGCTGGCGTTTGTCCGGGCCGGCGTTGCGCACGGAGAGATTGAGGTTCTTCAGGCCTTCTTCCTGTCGCTTGAGCTCCAGATCGATATCGGCCATGGCGTAGTAGATCAGGCCAAAGTAATCGCGGTTCTTTTCATCTTTGAGCAGCACGGCCAGCATGCGCTTGATCTCATCGCCCGATTTGAGTTTGTTGTCCCTCAGCAGATTGGCCATGCTGATCTGCGTGAAGAACTCCATCTCGTAATTGGGCTTGAGCTTCAATACCGCTTCGTATTGTGCGATGGCGTCCTGCACCCTTCCCTGCCGGCTGTACAACTGAGCGAGGATGAAGATCAGACGCGCCCGGCTCTTCTTGGATTTGGTCAGCTCAATGGCCGGTAGGATGTGCTCAATGGCATTGAGTTCTTTTTTCTGGCGCAGCAAAAGATGGGTGTGAATGGTCTCCAATTCCCCCTCCAGTTTCTTTGGGAATCCGTCGCTGCCGCGAATCACACTGATGGCTGTAGTCGCGTCGCCGTGACGGCCCATTTCAATGAGTGTTCGCACGATCCACAGGGAAGCTTCCGGACTTTTTTTGTGGTGTTTGAGAAAGGCCAGGGGCTGATCCTGACTCGGGAGCTCAGCCGCTGCTTTCTTCTTCTTTGAAGAGGACTTCTTCTTCTTTTTTTTCTTGCTGCTCTTCTTCTTGCGGTCCTTGTCGATGTTTTCGTATTCGGAAATCAAATATTGAAATGATTCCAATGCCTTTTCGTAATCTCTTTTGTAGAAATAGGCCTTTCCAACCAACAGATACGCATCATCAACCCATTTGCTGTTTTTGTGCAACTGAATGGGAAAGGAGGAGCGCTTGATCACGTCATCCATGTCGGGACCCACCGAGCTGGCATCTGCCTCCAATCCATACTTGAAAACCGGAAGCAATTCCTCATAATTGTCTTTCTGCCCCTCAAAGAGCTTCTTTTCCGTCTCCTGTATTTTTAGATTCGCATTGAAATAAGCATTGTCTCTGGCCGTTACATCGTGATACGCGCGCGTGACGATGTTGTCCTGAGCCAGAAGCGGCGAGGATAGAATCAGCAGAAAAGCCAGCCACAGAAAGGAGGGCTTCTCCAAGGGGGAGAAGGATGCGTAGGTGTTCAAATCCGTCGGGGCTTGGACAGGCTGAAAAGAAAGAAAGGTGATAGAGCGCTGCAACCGTATAAAATTATTGTTTAATCCCTAGAAAAGCCACTGCCCCCGCTGCCGATGTCTTCTGAAAAAGAACCCAAAGGGGCGCGATTTAGCCGACTTCGCGAGCGCTACCGCCTCGTGATCATGGAAGATGAGACTTTAGAGCTCAAGACTTCGGTAAAACTCACGCTTTTAAACGTCTACGTGGCCATCAGCGTTGTGTTAACCAGCCTGACGGTGCTGATTGTCTGCCTGATCTACTTCACCCCCCTGAAGAACTACCTGATTGGCTATCAGGAGGTCAACATCAGCCGAAATGTCCTGGCCCAGCAGCGGGCTTTGGATTCCCTCAGCCGCATTTCCGACCGACACGACCAATGGCTGGCCAATCTGGGCAGGATCTTGCGCGATGAGGCCGATACCCTGGGTCAGCTTGCTCAACCGGGAGGGCGAATCTACGAAGGCATTGATCTACAGCAGGTTCCACCAGAAGACCTGGCCTTGAGAGAACGCGTGGCCAGGGAGGATTATTTTAACCTCAGGGTGGCCGAAGAGCAGAGTAAAAGCCGCGATTTCCGGGATGGGGAGTTCTTCCTGCCCCTGGACGGGGTGCTCAGCGCCGCGTTTGACCCGGCGGAAGGGCATTTCGGCATTGATATTGTCAGCAAGGAGAACGCTCCGGTGCGGGCTTTGCGCGACGGAAGGGTGATCGATACGTATTGGGACAGCGAAACCGGCAATGTGATGGTCATTCAGCACGAATTCGGGTTGATTACCATGTATAAGCACAACAGCAGCCTATTGCGAAAAGTCGGTACCTTCGTTCGCGGCGGTGACGCCATTGCCATTGTTGGCAACACGGGCGAGTTGTCCAGCGGGCCCCATCTCCATTTTGAGATGTGGCTGGATAGAAATCCACTCAATCCGCAAGATTTTCTGGCCTATTGATGCAATGATTTGGTTGTGGAAGGCTGAACTTTGAGCGCTTCAGCTCGTAAATCTCTGAATACGCGCCGCTGCTGCTGCAATGGCGCAAAATCCTTCCCCCAAAAACCAGAGCGAGCATGTTTGGAAACAAGAACAAATCCAAGAGTATGGGCAGACCTGAGGTGCTCACGGCCAATTTAAACACCATCGCCAAGGGCACGGAGATTACCGGTGATATCCACTCGGAGGGCATCATTCGCATCGATGGGGTGGTCAGGGGAAAGATCAGGAGCAAAGCCAAGATTGCCGTGGGTAAAAGCGGGCTGATCGAGGGCGAATTGTACTGCGAGGAGGCGGACATCGAAGGTCAGGTCAAGGGTTCCGTTCAGGTGAGCGGCAAGTTGACCATTCGCAGTCACGGTCGGGTCGAAGGGGAGATCAACACGGTCAGGTTGATCGTGGAATCCGGTGCCCAGTTCAGTGGAACCTGCAGCATGGGTGCGCAAAGCTCAATGCCCAATGTCGAGCGAAAAGGCCCCACCCTCCAAAAAGAGGCCGTTTGATGCCTATGCCCGCTACTCCGGAATGGCCGTACAGATGGGTGTGACCATCTTTCTGGGCGTCTGGGGCGGGCAAAAACTGGATTCCGTGTTCGACACGAATCCCTGGCTGTCGGTTATCGGCAGCTTGCTCGGGGTGGGTATTGCCCTTTATGTGATGCTCGCCGAGTTCCTCAAACCACGGTCATGAATATCCGGCATTTTCTGCGCTACTGGATTCCGGTGGCCCTGCTCAGTCTCGGTGCCTGTCTGCTCAGTGCGTCCCAGCTTGAGTTAAGGCCCGATGCTCAGTGGTTGAGTCTGGCGCTTTGGGCCCTCTATGCGGGTCTTACCCTGCTGGCGGCCTGGGGCAGCCTATCGGCCATGGATGAGCGGAATTTCCCCCGCTTTCAAAGCTATTTTATGGGCAGTTTGATGGGCAAGATCCTGCTCACCGGCCTGATCATGGGCGTATATGCCTACACCACCGAGTTCAAGACAACGGCGGTTTTGGTGCCGGTGGGGCTGAGCTATCTGCCTTTTTTGCTGCTGGAAACCTGGTACCTGGCCAGGGCTTCGCGGGCCAAAGACTCCGGCCCATATGGTAAGGGCGGCAGCAAGAAGAGCGAATAATCTGCCCGTGCCTTACTTAAAGATCGCTCAGGTCAAAGTCGTTCATGAAGGAGGTATCAAAGTTTCCTTCAATAAAACGGGGATCGTTCATCAATTTTTTGTGGAAGGGAATGGTGGTAGAGACCCCTTCGATGATGAATTCATCCAGTGCGCGCCGCATCTTGGCGATGGCTTCGGGCCGCGAATGCGAGCGCACGATGAGCTTGGCTATCATGGAGTCGTAGTAAGGCGGAATGGTATATCCGGCTGAAGCATGGGTGTCTACGCGCACCCCGTGGCCCTTGGGACTGTGGAAATTGGTGATGCGGCCGGGGCAGGGAGCGAAGTTCTTAGTGGGGTCTTCGGCGTTGATCCGGCATTCAATGGCGTGTCCCTGGGGGAAATACGCATCCTGGCTCAGGCGAGCACCGGCGGCAATGCGAATCTGCTCCCGAATCAGGTCAAGGTCCATGACTTCTTCTGTTACCGTGTGCTCCACCTGAATGCGGGTGTTCATCTCCATGAAATAGAAATTCCGGTGTTTGTCCACCAGGAATTCTACGGTTCCAACACTTTCATATCCAATGGCTTCGGCAGCCTTGATGGCGGCTGCACCCATCTTCTTGCGCAGCTTATCATCCATGAAGGGCGAAGGGGCTTCTTCGACCAGTTTCTGGTGGCGGCGCTGAATAGAGCAATCGCGCTCGCTCAGATGGGCGGCATTTCCGTGCTGGTCACCCATGATTTGAATCTCAATATGGCGGGGTTCTTCGATGAACTTTTCCATGTAAACCCCGGCATTGCCGAAGGATGCCTCTGCCTCCTGAGCAGCCCGCTGGAAGGCGTTTTCCAGGTCCTTTTCCTCCCAGACTATACGCATGCCTTTGCCCCCACCCCCCGCGGTGGCCTTGAGAATGATGGGGTAACCGATACGATTGGCGTCTTTCATGGCCTTGCCGATGTCCTTGATCAGACCTTCAGAGCCCGGAATCACCGGAACTCCGGCTTTCTTCATCGTGGTTTTGGCCGTGATCTTGTCGCCCATCTGGCGAATCATGGTTGCATTTGGACCGATGAACTTGATGCCATACTCGGCGCAGATTTCCGAGAATTCAGCATTCTCTGCCAGAAATCCGTATCCGGGGTGAATGGCGTCGGCATTGGTGATCTCTGCCGCGGCCATGATGCGTTGCATATCCAGATAGCTCTCCGAGCTGCGCGGTCCACCAATGCAAACGGCTTCGTCGGCGAAGCGAACGCCCAGACTTTCCTTGTCTGCGGTGGAATAAACGGCTACCGTCTTTATGCCCATTTCCTTGGCGGTGCGCTGGATGCGCAGGGCAATTTCTCCGCGGTTGGCGATTAGAATCTTTTTGAACATGGCGGGCTAGGGGCTTTCAGCCTTTGGGATCAACCAGGAATAAAGGCTGATCATACTCCACCGGACTGGCGTCTTCCGCGAAGATCTTCACGATAGAGCCGCCGATTTCAGCTTCGATTTCGTTGAACAGTTTCATGGCCTCGATGACGCACAAAACCTTCCCTGCGCTGATCTTATCGCCCACTTTGACAAACAGTTCTTTGTCTGGGCTAGGTCGGCGGTAGAAGGTGCCGACCATGGGTGACTTGATGATGATGTAGTCTTTGTCCGCGGCCTCTGGGCTGGCGGCTGGCGCGGCTGCCGGGCTGGCTGCAACGGGAGCTGGGGCGGGGTTTGCAGCCGCCGCCGAGGGTTGGGAGCTCTGCGCTGCAGCCGGAGCTGGAGCGGCCTGCACCACCTGGGCTGGCATGCCTTCGGCCGTTCTCAGGCGCAGGCGGAAATCGCCCTTTTCAATGGTCAAATCAGCGATATTGGTCTTCCCCAATAGCCTGATCAGGTCGGTAATCTCTTTGTAATCCATAGCCGTGTCAGTCTTTTGCGCGCTCAATATAAGAACCACTGGCGGTGTCTATGCGAATTCGCTCGCCTTGGGTGATGAACAGCGGAATGCGAACATCAGCTCCGGAGGAAACCTTGGCCGGTTTCAGGGTATTGGTGGCCGTATCTCCGCGCAGTCCGGGCTCGGTGTAAACCACCTCCAGAGTGACGCTCTGCGGCAATTCACAGGCCAGCGTTTCCTCGGTATCGGCAAGTACAATGATGGTCACTTCCTGACCTTCGGTGAGAAATTGCGGAGCGTCGATCAGCTTCTCAGGAAGCGATACCTGCTCGTAGGTATCGTTGTTCATGAAATTGTAACCGAGATCGTCTTTGTAGAGAAACTGGGAGATTCGGCGCTCCACCCTAATCTCGTCCACCTTGTGTCCGGAGGGCCAGGTATTGTCCACCACTTTGCCCGAGGTGAGGCTTTTGAGTTTGACGCGAACGAAGGCCGGACCCTTGCCCGGCTTGACGTGCTGAAACTCAATGATGATCCACAAGTCGCCATTGTGGCGCAGAGTAAATCCGTTTCTGAAATCCGCAGTACTTGTCATGCTGATGCTGCTAAGGTTGTGTTATTTGGGGTCGTATGCCCATTTGACCCATGCCGATCCCCAGGTGAAACCACCGCCAAAGGCGGCAATGATGAGATTGTCGCCTTTTCTGAGTTGATCCTCCCATTCCCACAAACACATGGGAATGGTGGCTCCTGTAGTATTGCCGTACTTCTGAATGTTCACCATCACCCGGTCTTCGGGTAGGTTCATGCGCTGGGCGGTGGCGTCGATGATGCGCTTGTTGGCCTGATGGGGCACCAGCCAGGCGATGTCTTCTCCCTTGAGCCCGTGCTTTTTCATGATTTCTTCTGCCGAATCCGCCATGTTCTTCACCGCAAACTTGAACACTTTGGGGCCTTCCTGGGTGATGTAGTGCTCCTGGGCAATGACCGTCTCTGCGCTGGCCGGGTACAGAGACCCGCCGGCTTTCTGGCGAAGCATATCGCGACCCACACCATCGGACTTCAGAATAGCGTCCTGAAAGCCCATGCCTTCGTGGTTGGGTTCGAGAAGAATGGCACCGGCGGCATCGCCAAACAAGACACAGGTCGTTCTGTCCTGGTAATTGACGATGGAGGACATCTTGTCGGTACCCACCACTATGACTTTGCGGTAGGCGCCCGATTCGATCATCCGGGAGCCCACATTGAGCGCGTAGAGAAAACCGGAACAGGCGGCGTTCAGGTCAAAGCTGCAGATGTCTTTGATGCCGGCTTTGTCGCAGATGATGTTGGCCGTTGCCGGGAAAAGCATATCGGGGGTGACCGTCGTGCAGATGAGCAAGTCTATCTCATCGGGGGAAATGTTGGCTTTCTCGAGCAGACCTTTGACGGCTTCAGCACCCATGTCCGAACTCGCCTTGGTTTTGTCCTTGAGAATGCGCCGCTCTACAATACCGGTGCGGCTCTGAATCCAGTCATCCGAGGTTTCCACCATCTTTTCCAGCTCGGAATTAGTGAGTCGGAACTCTGGCACCCAACCATTAACAGCCGTGATAGCAGCGGTTACTTTCTTCATGGAATCGTGTTTAAGGTGAGTGAGAAACCAATCTCCGGAATCTATAGTCCGAAATAGCCCGTGAAAATAGGGCTATGGGGAGCTAAACTCCAAGCCGTACTTATCCACCCCGGTCCCTGATGTAGGCCGCTCAGATGCACAATTGGCGGGCAAATTGCCCACGCCCTGCATAGGGATAAGTGTTCAGTTCTCGCGTTACTGCGCCATTTTGGGCTCGACGGCGAGCAGGCCCCTGTAATACCCGCATTCCGGGCATACCCTGTGCCAGAGCACAGGTGAGCCGCAGTTGGAGCAGGCAGCCACAGTGGGCATGGGGGCGGTGTCGTGGGTACGGCGTTTGTCCCGGCGGGTCTTGGATACTTTTCGCTTTGGATGTGGCATGACGGTTCAACGATTAGTCCCTCTTATCCAATGAGCGCAGTTTTTCCCAGCGCGGGTCAATGGGTTGGGGATCTTGCTGGTTAATTGGTGTTTCCCGAGCTGGAGGCTGAGGCAGGTCCGCTTCCGGATCATCGTTGCCCTGTGCGCTGGCCGACTCGCTTTCTTTGATCTCTTTTTCTTGAATGCTTACCGGGGGAAGGGGCGGCAGATCGCCTTTCTCTCCGAAGTGCTGAGCGTTTAGTTTCTTGAGCACCTCCCAGTTACAAGGTCTTTTTGACTCCGGGAGGTCATCGCAAACATGCAACATGGGAACACTGAGCTGAATGAACTCGTGCATGTGTTGCCCCAAATCCAAATGGGTCTCTTCTGTGCCTATGACGATGACATCGTCATCCTCCAAGGCCTCATCGCGACCCGCCTTAACATAGACCTTGAAATGTCCGTGAATCGGCATGTTCAGCGGTGCCAGACAGCGATGGCACTCCACGTGAACCTGTCCGCTGATGTCAAAGGTCAGAGACATCACCCTCTCCCTCTTATCCAGCATGAGGTCGACAAAGACCTTGCCTTTTTCGATCAGTCCCCCTTCGAATTGCTGAAAAAAGGTGTCATCCACTTCATAATTGAAATAGTGAACCCCGTGTTTCAGCCCGACAAAGGGAATTCGGTATTCCTTCAGACTTTTCAATCC
The DNA here is from genome assembly GCA_041751015.1 of Chitinophagales bacterium. GTDB lineage: Bacteria > Bacteroidota > Bacteroidia > Chitinophagales > BACL12 > WGOA01. The sequence continues at coordinate 10,267 of JBGSYF010000005.1, read as the reverse complement.
AACACCCTGCGCTAGAACAGGGCGTCAAAGTTAGCTCTTTTCCCGGGATTGCAGAACCAAAATGTGCTCTTTTAAGGGCTTAAACCGGCTCTGGAATGCCCCTCAATGCGCGGTTTCGGGCAATGTCCACGGCCAGAAAGAGCGCAGCCCGCAGAGAATCGGGGTTAGCTAAGCCCTTTCCTGCTATGTCAAAGGCCGTTCCGTGATCCGGGCTGGTTCGAACCACGGGCAAGCCCGCGCTGAAGTTGACTCCGCTGCCAAAGGCCAACGTCTTAAAGGGAATCAGGCCCTGATCGTGGTACATGGCCAGGATGCCGTCGAAGGATTTGTATTGCCCGGAGCCAAAGAAGGCGTCGGCGGGAAATGGGCCATAGACCAGGGCACTTTTCTCGCGGGCATCTTCGATCACCGGCATGATGCAGCGGCTCTCCTCGTCTCCGAACAGGCCCTCATTGCCTGCGTGAGGGTTAAGCCCCAGCACGGCTATACGGGGTTTTGTCAAGCCAAAGTCGTGTTGCAGGGAGCGATACATGACCCTCAGCTTGGCGAAAACGAGGTCGGGGGAGATGCTTTCAGCGACCTGACCCAAGGGTAAGTGGTTGGTAACCAGGCCAATGCGCAGATCACCGGACACCATCAGCATCAGGCTGGTCTTGGCCTGAAAGAAGTCGCTGAAGAACTCGGTATGCCCGGGATAGGGGAAACGATCCGCGGGAAGATTGCTTTTGTGAATTGGACCGGTGACCAATGCCTGTATGCTGCCCTTTTGCAGGGCTTCGGCTGCCGCCAGTACAGCGCTGGCCGCGTGTTCTCCGGAGGCCCGGTTCGGAAAACCGGGTTCTATGGCCGAATCATCTTCCCAGCAATTAACGACATTGATCTGGCGCGGCAGAGGCTGGTGATCGGGTTTCAGGGTGCTGTATTGAAAGCCTTGTTCATCCAGCGCTTTCTTGTAATAAGCCAGCAATCGCGACGACCCATAGAGCACCGGGGTGCAAAAACTCAATAGGCGCTGATCGCGCAGGGTCTTGATGATGACCTCCGCACCGATGCCATTGCTGTCGCCCATGGTCATACCGATGGTCATCGGCGCTTTCTCATTGCTGTTCATTGGGCGTAGTTTTTGACAAAATGATAGAGTAAGCGGGTGCCTATTCCGCTGCCAAAGCGCGTGCGATAGGCATTGGGGGTGTGCAGGAAGGCCGGACCCGCAATATCCAGGTGAATCCAGGGATACTCCGTGAAATGCTCCAGGAATTTGCCGGCGGTGATGCTTCCGCCAAAGCCATTGCCCACGTTTTTGATGTCGGCAATCTCCGACTTGATCTCTTCTCCGTATTCGGGCCAAAAGGGATACTCGGCCAGGCGCTCATGGACGGCTTGACCGCTCTGCTTTAAGTTCTTCATGACTTGTTCGTCGGCGGTTCCCATGGCAACCATGCCCAGAGGGCCTATGGCCATAGCCGAAGCCCCGGTCAGGGTGGCCAGGTCAATCACCAACTCGGGCTTGTAGCGCTTGGCATAGTGCAGGGCATCGGCCAGCAACATACGCCCTTCGGCATCGGTGTTGAGCACTTCTACCGTCTTGCCGCTCATCATCTTGATCACGTCACCGGGCACATAGGCGTTGCCCCCGGGCCGGTTGTCGGAGGCTGGAACCAGCGCGATGACGTGAACCGGCACTTTGGCCATTGCAATGGCATACATGGCTGCGGCAACCGCGGCCCCGCCGGCCATGTCGCACTTCATGAAATCCATGCCCTTGGCGGTGTGTTTAAGACTGAGCCCCCCGGTGTCGTAAACGACGCCCTTTCCCACCAAAACCAGGGGTTTTTTGTTTCGCGGGCGACCGCCTTTCCACTCCATGATCGTGAAGGTCGGGGGGTCAGGGCTGCCGAGATTGACCGCCAGTATGCCGCCCATGCCCAGCTCCTGAATCTTCTTTTTGTTGAGTACACTCACGCTGAAGCCCGCTTCCCTTCCCATGGTCTGAAACTCCTTACTCATCTGAACCGCTGTCAGCGTAGACAAGGGTTCGTTGACCAGATCACGGGCTTTGTACGTCGCACTGACTACGATCTCCAACTCCTTCAACTCAGCGGCATTCAGGGTTGAAGCGGGAATGCGCAAGGTGTTTAGCGTGTTCAGACCCTCATCGCTGTTGCGGTACTTGCGGAACTGGTAATTGGCCAGAGCCACTCCTTCCAGAAAATCCCAGGCCTTGGAGCTGGAGCCACTGTGGTTGAGCACAAAAGCCGAGCTAAAGCAATGGCGATTGATCAGCTCCGCAGCATCGGCACCCAGACGGCGCAAGGCCTCCCGATCCGAATCGCTGTTGTCTTTGCCGCCAAACCAGACCAGAAGCCGGTTGCTCTTGCCGGGCAGAAGCAACAAGTCCCGCTTTTGGGCAAAGGCCTTCTTCGCCGTGTCAATGATCTCGGCATCCAGACCGCTTTGTGCCCAGTCTGTGGGCTCTCCCAGCAAAGTGATGAGCAGGTCGCCGGCTGCGGCACTGCGCGCGCTGTTGAATATCATAGCGGCAAATATAGCGATTGCTTCCGCTGGCTTAACTTGCCGGCTTCGCTGTGCATGCATAGATGAAGGGGAATAATCAGCGCTTAGTTGAAGCCGATTTTGGAGCGTTAAGATGGCAAGACTCAAGAAATCACTGGGTCAGCACCTGCTGATTGACGAAGCTGCAGCCGCCCGCACGGCAGCGGCCCTGCTTCCTTTGCCCAAAGGTTCCCGCGTGTTGGAGATCGGACCCGGGCGGGGTGCTCTGACTCGTCATTTGTTGAGCCTGCCGGCCATTGATCTGTATGCCTGTGAGTTGGACGACGGATTCATGGCCGAATTGCCGGTGCGATTTCCCGCCTTGCAGGGCCGATTGTTGCACCGCGATTTCCTGGAGCTTCAACCCGGGGAACTGCCCCCTTCGCCCTTCTATCTATCAGGTAATTTCCCATATAATATTTCTTCACAGATTGTCTTTCGCATGCTCGATTGGAAAGAGCACATTCCGCTGATGGTGGGGATGTTTCAGCGCGAGATGGCCCAACGCATCTGCTCGGGACCCGGGAGCCGCGACTACGGAGTCATCAGCGTGCTCAGCGGGGCCTGGTACAGAGCTGAATATCTGTTCGAATTGACGCCCGAAGCGTTCAGGCCACCGCCCAGGGTGCATTCCGCCGTCATTAGAATGGTTCGAAGGGAGCGTCAGGCCATGCCCAATGAGGCGCGTTTTACCCGGCTGGTCAAGACTGCCTTCCTGCAGCGGCGCAAGAAATTGCGCAATGCGCTCAGTACGGAGTATCCAGCTTCGGCGCTGAGCCATCCTTTCTTTGATTGTCGGGCCGAACAGGTGCCGGTGGCGCTTTACGAATGGCTGGCCGAACACTGGCCCGACCTTCCACTTTGGAAGGAAACGGACAAGGGCAAGCCCGACTGGAGCGATTGGCTGACCGAAAGCACTCTACCATGATTCGGGTTCTGATCACGGATCATCTGCACCCCCGCCTGGAGGAAATGCTGCGCCAGGGCGGTATGCAATGTGATGTTCAGCCGGACATCAGCAATGATGAACTCGCAGAATGCGCGGGGCAGTATGAAGGCCTTGTGGTGGCCACTAAGATAAAGGTGACCGAGGCCCTGCTGGAGCGCGCTCCCTCGCTGCGTTTTGTCGCGCGCGCGGGCTCTGGAATGGAAAACATAGACCGGCAGGCGGCTGCCCGGCGGGGCGTTCACTGCCTCAGTTCCCCCGAAGGCAATGCCGATGCGGTTGCCGAACACGCTGTTGGAATGATGCTTGCCTTGCTCAGACATACCGTCAGGGCGGACGCGCAAATGCGCCGCGGCCAGTTTCTGAGGGAACCCAACAGGGGGCGCGAATTGGGGGCGATGACTCTGGGCATCATCGGTTTTGGGCATACCGGAAGTGCGCTGGCGGGTAGGTTACAGGGTTTTGGGATGCGCATGCTGGCCTACGACAAGTACAAAAGTGGATTTGGCACATCCTATTGCAAGGAGAGCGATCTGGAACAGATTTACCGGCATGCCGATGTGCTCAGCCTCCATCTGCCCTTGAGTGAAGAAACCAGGTATTTCCTCAACGCAGAGCGAATGGCTCGTTTTGAGAACCCAATTTATGTGATCAATACCTCCAGGGGCCAGGTGATCCATACCCTGGATCTGATACAGGCCATGGAAGAGGGGCGTGTGCTGGGGGCAGCACTCGATGTCTTTGAGCAGGAGAACCTGGCGCTTTTTGGAGAGTCGGAGATGCTTTGGTGGAAACAATTGTGCGCAATGGAACAGGTATTGCTGTCACCCCATGTTGCCGGCTTGACCAGAGAGAGCAAATTCCGCATAGCTGAGGTTCTTGGAAAAAAAATTTTATCCCTGAAATTGGGCCCTATACCATGAGACGTTTTGTGCTGAAATCAGCACGTAAAGCCCGCTTTCTTAACATTTGATGTACGTTGTTTTTCCTAATAGCTTAATGATCATCAAATTATGACCAAGTCTTGACGGGGCATGTTAACACTTCCTTAACCTTGTTTAGGATATTTGTCTAAATTTGACGGCTTTCGAAAAAATTTAAACCAGCGCTTTCGCTTATGATTCGTTTGCTCTACACGCTATTGATAGCCCTTATGGCTTCCGGCGCAGTACACGCTCAGACCGGTGAGATCCAGGGCAAGGTGGTTGACGATAAAGGCGAGGGCATCCCCTACGCCAACGTCAGCGTTTACAGTTCCGGAGTTCTGCTCACGGGAACGGCAACAGACTTTGATGGAGACTATTCCATCTCGGCCCTGACTCCGGGACGATACGATGTAGAGGCTTCCTATCAGGGCAATAAATCCAGGATCACGGATATCACTGTTTCGCTGGGGATTACCTTCCTCAAAGACCTGGTGCTGTCCTCATCAGTGCAACTTGGAACCCTTACCATCACCTATGAGGCTCCAATGGTGGACATTGGAAACACGACCTCCGGTGGGGTGGTGACCAAGGAGGACATCAAGAACATCCCGACTCGCAGCGTGACCAGCCTCGCGGCGACCAAAGCTGGGGTTTACCAGTCTGACGAAGGAGCTGGTCTTAACATCAAAGGCTCCAGAGGGGACGCAACGGAATACTACATTGACGGTATTCGCCTTCGGGGTTCTTTGAACCTGCCCCAGAGCGCCATCGAGCAGCTACAGGTGATCACGGGTGGTGTGGATGCCCGTTACGGGGATGCCACTGGTGGATTCATCACCATTACTACGCGCGGTCCTTCGAGCCAATACAACGGTGAGGCTGAATTCATTACTTCGCAGTTCCTGGATGGATACGGCTATAATCTGGCCAACCTCTTTGTTACCGGTCCTTTGGCCAAGCAATATAAGGGCACTGATTCGGTGCGCTCCCGCCTTGGTTTCTTTTTGACGGGAGAGTTTTTGCGCGAGCAGGATCCCGATCCGGCTGCTGTGCCCAACTTCATTGTGAAGGAGGATGTACTCAATGACCTTTACAACAATCCCCTTCGCCCATCGGCTACCTCCCAGGGCTTAAACCTGAATTCTGAGTTCATTACTATGGACGATCTGGAGGAATCCAGAATCAAGCAGAACACCGCCAACAATGGCCTTAACATCACTGGAAAGTTCGATTTGCGCCTTGGAGAGTCCACCCAGTTGACGGCTGGAGGTACCTGGAGATGGACCCAGTTCAGGGAGTATTTCCGCAACTTTTCCATGTTCAACTACGACAACAACCCGTTGAACACGCAAAATACCTATAGGGGTTATCTGCGTTTCACGCAGCGCTTTCCCGAGCGCAAACCGCAGGAGGGTGAGGCTGCTTCTTCACTGGGTAACGCGTACTACACCATCCAGATGGACTATACCAAATTCAAGACCGATCGCGGAGATGGTACCCATGGACGAAATCCCTTTGACTACGGTTATGTAGGCAGCTTTGAGCGATTCAGAGAGCCAGTGTACTTCTATCAGAAAGACTCACTGACTGGTCTTAACGCCTATACCCTGGTAGGTTTTAGTGATACTGCTGTAGCCTTCACCCCGGGCAATCTGAATCCCGGATTAACCAATTACACCACCTCTTATTACGGCCTGACCAATCTTCAGCCCGGTAACTTGTTTGACATACAATCGGGCGGTGGTTTGCTCAATGGCGACTTCAATCAAAACCTGACGGTTTACTCCATGTTCTACAACACGGGTTTGCCCTGGTTCAATTTCAGCTACAGCGACAATGATCAGTTCTCTCTGACCTTCAACGGTGCATTGGATTTGAAGAGCAAGCGCTCCAGAGCGGCATCCAAGCACAGTCTGGAGTTTGGATTTGAATTCCAGCAGCGCGTGGAGCGGTTCTGGGGTATGAACCCGGTCAGTTTGTGGACCATCATGCGTCAGTTGAGCAATCAGCATATCCGTCTGGACAACCAGGATCCGATTTTGGTCATCGATGGCAATACCTACACTTATGAGGAATATCTAAACAATCCAGATTTGGTCTTTGGACAGTTTGACACCATCAATTACCAGTTTCAGTCGGTGGGTCAGACCTATTTTGATTCTCAGGTCCGCGACAAGCTCAACGCCCAGGGTATGAATGTTTCCGACGTTGATTTCATCAACGTAGACGCTTTGCCGGCCGATTTCTTCAGCCTCGACATGTTCAGCGCAGACGAATTGCTCAACAACGGCAACCAGTTTGTGTTCTACAACGGCTATGACTATACCGGCAAGAAGCAGAAGGGGCAGGTGGCCTGGGATGATTTCTTCCTGGAAAGGGATGACAATGGCACTTATCGCCGCAGGGTAGATGCTTTCCGCCCTATCTATTCGGCAGCCTACCTGCAGGATCGCTTCAATTTCAACGACATCGTTTTCCGCGTAGGCGTAAGGGTTGACCGCTATGACGCCAACCGCAAAGTTTTGCGCGATCCCTATACCTTGTATCAAAGCCGCTCGGCTGGAGAGGTCGATCCTTCGATCTATTCGGCTGCAAACAACTATGATGGCGTCGGTAACCAACCCGGAAGTATTGGCAACGACTTTGTGGTCTATGTGGACAATCCCAATAGTCCAACCCCAACCATTTTGGGTTATCGCGATGATCGTCAGTGGTACAATGCCGCCGGCGAGCCGGTTAATGACCCCAGGGTAATCTCCTCTCAGAGCCAGGGCGCGGAACCGACTCCCTATCTGGTCAATCCCAACCACGACATCAAGAACCCCGAAAGCAGCGGATGGGATCCGGGCTCTTCCTTCGTGGACTATGAGCCGCAGATCACCGTGATGCCGCGTATTGCGTTCTCCTTCCCAATCTCCAAGGAACTGGGTCGTGAAGCGCTGTTCTTCGCCCACTATGATGTGCTGGCACAGCGCCCGCAGAGCAGGGCAGGAGCTACGCCTTATGACTACTTCTTTCTAGAAGACAATCAGGGTCCGCTGATTGACAACCCCAACCTGAGACCGGAAAGAACGATTGATTATCAAATCGGTTTTCAGCAGCAGATTTCGGACAACTCGGTGGTCAAGCTCGCCGCTTTCTATCGCGAGTTGCGCGACATGGTTCAGATTCTGCAGTTGCCTTTTGCCTACCCTATTACTTATACCAGCTTTGGCAATATTGACTTTGGAACCATCAAGGGTCTGTCCTTTAGCTATGAAATTGCCAGAAGGGTCAAGAACATCAAGCTGGATGCCAACTACACGCTGCAGTTTGCCGATGGAACCGGTTCCAATTCCACCAGCCAGATCAACCTGATCGGAGCTGGTCAGCCCAACCTGAGAACCATCCTGCCCCTGAGTTATGACTCCCGTCATACCTTGAGAGCAAACATCGACTATCGCTACGGCTCAGGGGAGAGTTATGACGGTCCCCGCATCGGCGACAAGGATATCTTTTCCAATGCCGGTGTTAACCTGCAATTGAACTCGCGCTCCGGAGAGCCTTTCTCCCGCCAGCGGGATCCAACGCCTGATGCACTTTTCGGTGTCGCCAGTCGATCAACTCTGGATGGACGGGTCAATGGATCACGCCTGCCCTGGCATTTCAGAGCGGACTTGCGGGTAGATAAATCCTTCTTCCTGGAGGTTGGTGAGAAGAATCGGGCATTGGGCTTGAACGTCTATGTGTGGGTGCAAAACCTCTTCAACAACGCCAACGTGTTGAGGGCTTATGGGTACACGGGCAATCCGGATGACGATGGCTATCTGGCTTCCGCTATTGGTCAGGAGGCCCTAACTGCTCAATTGGATCCGGAGACGTTTTCTATGCTCTACGGCATAAAGATCAACAATCCGGATAACTACACCATTCCGCGTAGAGTGCGCCTCGGTGTCAGCGTCAGCTTCTAAACCCCTCAGACTTTTACGTTATTCAAATGATGATAATGCGTCAATTTCCTCTTTTCATTTTGCTCGCTTTACTCCTTTGCTCAGGAGTAGTTGAGGCGCGGGAAAACATTGGCATATCTGGCCGACGGGCAAATGCTTACGGCAAACTGGCCAATGATTGCAACGATGCCACCTCTCAGATTGACCTGGACATCAACAACGTGCGTGCACGCTTGCTTGGAGCCGGTGACTTTTGGTGGGATTTGAACAACCCTGTTTACGTAGTTCCAAAGGTGGACCCGACGACCGGCGTTATTGAAGTCAGCTCCCTCTTTGCTGGCGCACTTTGGCTGGGTGGTGTAGATGCCGGAGGTCAACTCAAGATCGCCGCACAAACCTATCGCCAGTCCGGCAACGACTTCTGGCCTGGCCCGCTCGATCCTACCGGGGCTACCAACGCCACGGTATGTTCGGCTTATGACCGCCATTGGAAGGTAAGCCGGGTACAGATTGATGAACATCGGGCGCTGGCTGCAGTGGGTACCCCGATTTCCCTCGGGAGCATTCCAGCAGCTATTCTGGAGTGGCCTGCGCGAGGCAATCCCTATGCGCGCGGTAAAAACTCGGTGGCCCTGACCATAGATCGCAATCTCGCACCCTTTGAAGATGTGGATGGAGATGGCGAGTACGATCCTACCCAGGGCGACTACCCCCGCGTAGATGGCGATCAGGCCATTTTCTGGGTTTACAACGACAAGGGGAACATTCACACAGAGACCAATGGCGATGCGATCAATGTGGAAATTCAAGCCTTGGCTTTTGGTTTTCAGACCTCTGATGAGATCAACGACATGACGTTCTATCGCTATCAGATTCTGAACTTTAGCACCAGTCGTCTGGACTCTACTTTCTTTGCCATCTGGGTGGATGCGGATCTGGGATGGTATCTGGATGACTATGTCGGTTGTGATACCACTCTCGGTCTGGGGATTTGCTACAATGGCACCGCTCTGGACGGTCCCGGTTCACCCAATTACGGCAGCCGTCCTCCCATTGTAGGCACTGACTTTTTCCAGGGACCAAAGAAGTTCTTTGACGGCCCATCCGGTCGCGATTCTGTGTTGTTGGACATGACGGCTTTCCTCTATTACAACAACGACTTTAGCGATATTGGCAACCCGGAAGTCGCCTCTCACTTTTACGGATACATGTCCGGAACCTGGAAGGATGGCTCGCCCTTTACACAAGGTGGAAACGGCTATGGGGGCTCGGTACCCAATAAGTTCATGTTCCCTGATGATCCATCTTTGCCACCTCCGGCCTGGTCAGAATGCGCCAATGGTATTCCACCGGCCGACCGGCGATACCTGCAAAGTGCAGGTCCCTTCCGTCTGGAGGTAGGAGCCAAGAACGAAGTGGTGATGGGGGTCGTATGGGTAAGCCAGGAAAGCCAGGTCGGCTGCCAGGCCAACTTCGACCTGATTCGCTCAGCGGATGTCAAGGCTCAGGCATTGTTCGATTCTGACTTCCGCCTCATCGACGGCCCTGACGCTCCGGACATGTCGATCCGCGAGCTGGACAAGGAGATTTTGATTTCCTTGACGAATGGCCCGACGAGTAACAACGTTGGGGAGAGTTACGAGGAGGCCGATCCGATCATCAAGAACATTGTAGAGAACGACCCGACGGGAACGATTACGGATTCCACGTATAATTTCCAGGGGTATATTATATACCAGTTGCTCGACGGTCAGGTGAGCACCTCGGAGCTGGGCAATCCGGACCGCGCGCGGGTGATTGCGCAGGTAGACATCAAGGACGGCGTGGACCGTTTGGTGAACTTTACGTTTGACCAGACGCTGAACGCCGATGTGCCGATGCTGATGGTTGACGGCAACGATGAGGGCATCCGC
>JBGSYF010000004.1:0-137739 GCA_041751015.1 Chitinophagales bacterium | reverse complement strand
TCATCAACGCCTTATTGATCAGTTCACAACCGTTGTGTTGGAGATAATTTGGATTTTTGAGCGGGGAAGAATAATGGCTGCTGCAAGATCACAGGGTGCAGGAGAGGATATAGCGAAGGGGTAGATAGACAGACTGACGTTAATGGCCCAGATGAAAAAACTACCTCATATCAGCGTTCTTTTCCTTGTGATGCCCATCGCAATGATCTTTCATGCGTGCTCTAAAGAAACTGCAGAACCCAGCCTGAAGATCAAAGTTGTTTATGACCAGAACCAGGTGCGCCTGAACAACATTGGTCAACCCGCGCCTATGCCCGCGGATCACGCCGGACAGACGCCGGAGTTCCGTGACTTTCGCATCAATTCCATTGAACTTGCGCCTTCACAGTTCACTCTGCCCGGTCAGGGTGTGATGATTTACCAGGCTCCCGAGACCCAGGCCGGTGGCTCTACAGCCATCGACTTTGACCGCATGACGGCAATCACCGATGGCTCCTTCAAGGAGGATATCCGTCTGGATGCAGTACCCCCGGGCACCTATACTTACCTGCGCGTATCGGTTGCGTACCAAAACGCTGAGGTGAGGTTCAATCTGCTCAATACCGCCGCCGGAGATCTTATGAATCAAAAGGGCAATATATCCTCCTTTCTGGGTTACAATACCTACATCAGCAGCGTCACACCACACTCCCTTCCTCTGAGCGTCAACGCCAACAAGCTGCAGGGTTTCTGGGCCTTTGAGACTCGCTTTTCGCCTCCCTTAGATCTCTATAATCAAGTCTTCAGTGGTCAGGCCCCAGAGGGAGCTACCACGGTGGTCAATCCCCTGGCGGGCATTGCAGACATTCCTCCGGGAAGTTGCATCATAACCGGAGCCTTTGACAGCCCACTGGTCATCAGTGGTCAGGAGGAAGAAGATCGGAGCATAACCCTGAGTTTCTCGGTTGACCGCAGTTTTGAATGGGTGGACAGCAACGGGAATGATGCCTGGGACATCGATGCCGGAGGCGGAACCATTGAACAGGTGGTGGACATGGGCCTGCGCGGCTTGATGGTCTTCTGGGAGTAAGCGGTTCTGCCTGACTTAATCAGCAGCTTCCTTTAGGATCTGCTCTCGGGCACGCCGAAGGTGGTCAGAATGGCTTCAAGCTCCCTGATCAACTTGCGCTTTCTGGAGATATCTGGGGCATAGATGTAAGCGTCCAGATGGATGATGCGATTGTTGGCTTTGTCGTAAACCAGGTAATTGACATAGGGGCCGCCCATAAAATCGTGTTCCAGCCTCCACAAGCCCTGTGATCGTATGGCGAAATGTCCGTTCAGGTCCAGGGTGTCGTGCAAAGGCCTAATGAGTTTTTCGGTGGTCATATAGGCTCCTTCAATCTGACTGCGCTCATACTGCTTGCCCAGACTGTCGCGCACAAAGAGCGCATAGGCCGGGCTGGATTCCAGCTCGCGTCTGTACGGATGGCTGTAGATCATGATCGATGCGGTCAGGTCAACCGTACTTCGGCGCAACCAGAAGAAATTTCCATTGGAGGAAGGGTGCTTTTGATAGTAGGCCGGCACCCGCAATTGAATCTGGTGTTCGCGTTTCAATTCATCGCTCAGCGCAAGTGCCTCACCGCTTATATATACGTTTTTTCTAATTTTTGCAAACTCGTTGTCCTGAATGCGGCTGACCATCCTGACCAGGGACTTCTCCATTCCATCTATGAGACTTTGCCGATCGGCGGCCACCAGGATATGAACATGCTGGCCAGCAGCCCATAAGTCCTTTCGCTCCGCGCTGAACACACCACCTTCCCCGATCTGATCCACTCCCGACTGACCAATCAGTCGCCTGATCTGATCATTGTATTCACTTTCGCTGTCCAGCACACCAACAAAAAGAATGTTGCGGTGTGATAGCATGGTCTTCTTGAGATCTTCCAGCTTGATATGGATGACATCAAAGACGGGCTCGTGGTGAACAAAGTTTCCGTACTGCGCACTGAGCTGCTGATCCACCAAGGTGTACAGGGTGTCTTTGGCAAAGCGCGGATCCTCAACAAAGACCACTTCGTCTATTCCCCCTATAGCGGAGGGAAGGGTGGTGGTCATCTCTCCGCAACTGCTCCACAGACCGGCTAAGGCCAGAAAAGGCACAAAGAGAATTCCAAAGGACCTGGCTGGTCTGAAGCGGTCTTGAGGCAGATTCATAGACGTAGTTTTTTTGAGCGCAGGCGCTCTTCTAAACATACGTCCAAAACTATGGTTTATTGTTGCCGGCACCCGTCCTGAAACCCCGATGACATTTGCCCATCAAAGGCCATGGCTACTTCTTCAGCGGTTCAGCTTGAGGGTTTGCCCCGGTCTGAGCGTGCTGCGAGAACTCATGCCATTCAAGCGCGCGATGCCTTCAATGGTATTGCCCGGATGAGCCCTGGCAATACCCCAAAGCGTATCCCCGGACTTGACCGTGTAGAGTAGTCGGTTCTGAGCGCTTTGGGAAGATGCAGGCGCACTCTCCGCAGCGGCTACCAGCGTCTTGACCTCTTTGCTCTGCGCCTTCTGGGCCTCCAGAATCTCCGCCTCCTTGCTCACCCAGGCCATGGCCTTGTCATAGGGAAGGCGCAGGGGGTACGCACCTGCATTGCCCGGAACGATGTCTCGTCTCAGAGCGGGATTGTAGTACTTGAGCTCCTTGACACTCATGTCCAGTTGCTCCGACAGAAAGTTGAAGGACATGTTCTGGCTCAACATGACCGTGTCGCTGAAGGTATAGTCGAAACGGCTCTTCCAGGGAGTCAATTCGTGTTCCTGGTAGTAGGTGAAGGTGTAAACCGAAGAGATAAAGGCCGGAACGTATCCTCGGGTTTCGCGCGGAAGATATTCGTAAATACTCCACACGTTACGTTTGCCTCCCGCTCTGCGAATGGCCTTGTTCACATTGCCGGGTCCGCAGTTATAGGCCGCAATCGCCATGAGCCAGTCGTCGTAAATTCGGTGCAACTGCTCCAGATAGTCCAGAGCCGCCATGGTGGCCAGATAGGGATCGCGGCGCTCGTCCACATAGGTGTCAATGCGCAAACCCAATCCCTTGGCGGTGGTGTACATGATCTGCCAAAGACCGGTAGCCCCTTGCGGAGAAACGGCATGCGTGTTGAGCGCCGATTCTATAATGGGTACGTACTTGAGCTCCAAGGGCAGGTTTCTCCGATCCAGTTCGGCCTCTATCATGGGGAAGTACAAATCCTTCATGCCCAACATGCGCTGCACACCAGCCCGGTTGCGCTGCGTGTACATATTGATCCAGTTGTGAACAGCCTGATTGTAGGTCAGGGGAATGGTGGTTGGAATGGCGGCAAGGCGCTGGCGCACAGTCTCTGCGTCGCACTTTGGCCATGAGGCATCCTCGACCGACCAATAGCCACTGTCCGCGACCGGATAGGCAGGTCTGAAGGCTGTGGACTCCAGATCGGCGATGAGGCTGTCCATGGCTTTGAGGATGTATTCCCAGTCAGCCATGCTCAGAGGTTCATTGAGAATCTCAGGCAGCTCTTCCTCCTCCTGCTGTATCAGCACTATGGGAAGTCCCGTGGCCCGCTCACGAGTTGCGAGACTGTCCTGATCTGCCCCAACAGCCAGCTCCTGCTGATCGGGCTCCGAAGAGGAAAGCAGCTCTGCCTCATTCCCTTCCGATACCTGAGCCGGAGATGCTTCGGCCTTCCCCTGTTCGCGATCCAATTCCGGATCGGTCCAGGATGCACCCGCAACAGCAGCAACGCCGTCCGGGCTGATCAGGGCCAGGGCAAAAACCAGGAAGAGGATGTGTCGATGGAGAAATCGCATGAATTCAAAAATAGGGCTTTATGCGCCCTCTTGCCTCAACTTTTGTCGAAAAAAAAGTCAACACAAAACAAACGAAAAAATTTTCATGTAATTGTGTTAAAGAAAAGTTAAATCTATAATGTCAATATCATCAGCAGATAAACACATGAAATATTACAAATGTTTCTTATTTTAAGCTGGCAAAAATGATAATCCAACAAAATTTGTGACGGGACAAATAATGGAGAAATTCATTGGTCATAAAGACCAAAAAATCCCAATCACGGGTTCGCGGGCCGGCAATGAGCATATCTCCACAGGGATGCAGAGGAGCTTACAGGCACAAAAACGGAATCAAAAAAGAGATGAGGCGGCTTCTTACTCGGCCGCGTTGTCTTTCTCTTTCATGCCGTCCTTCAGCTCCTTGCTGATGGCAGAACGGGCATCGTTAAACTCCCGGATACCCCGGCCCATGCCGCGCATTAGTTCGGGAATCTTCTTTCCGCCAAAGAGGAGGAGAATGGCCAGGGTCAATAAGACAAGCTCCTGGGTACCAAAAAATAACAGCGTATGGCTCATGTAGGGCTGTTGAAAGCACAAAGTTAGCCAGAAAAGCCCAGAGCCGGGCCCTGATCGGACGCCTTTCGAACCGTTAATGAAAACAGGAGAAGACGGGACGCGCGCTACGCCGCCCTGCTCACTTACCGGCCAGCCAGGAGGCGGGGTTCATCAGGGTGGTTCCCTTCCAGATCTCCAGGTGCAGTTCGGTCTTGCTTTCTTCGGTGTCGGTGTGCACCGTACCGATGGGTTGGCGGGCCTTGACCTGATCGCCGGGCTTCACGCTGACGTCCTGCAGTTTGGTATAGACGCTAAAATACTCGCCGTGCTTGATGATCACACCGCGTTGAAAAGAGGGATTGTAGATGATATTGACCACTTCGCCGTCAAAGATGGCTCTGGCCGCTGAGCCCTGTACCGTTGAGATGTCTACCCCGTTGCTCTGGATGTACACCGGCGGGTCGCGCAGAACAGGGTGAACCCGCTTGCCAAAGGCGCCGGTGATGTTGCCCCGGTCAACCGGCCAGGGGAGCCGGCCCTGATTTTCGGCAAACTGGCTGCTGAGCGCGCGCATCTCCGGCGTAAGCGAAGGCACTTCTGCGCCTCTGGAACCGGTGTTCTCTCCGGCTTTATTGGCCGCCTCCAGAGCCCGGAGCCTCTCCTTTCTGATTTCGTCGGCGATGATCTGCTCAATGCGCCGGTTGAGCTCATCGGCATCCTTCTTCTTGACGTTGATGGCCGCCAGCAGTTTGCCTTCAATGTTGGACAAGGTGCTGATCTTGCTGCTCTGCTCATCGCGCTCCCGGTCCAGGGTCATGCGCTGCCGCTCTTCCTCCTGCAAAAGACCCCGCTTTTCGGCTTTGTCCTCCTCGAGGTCACTGACTTTGAAGGACAACGCGCTTTGGGTGGCCCTGATCAGCTTGATCTGGTCTTTGCGGAAGCCGCTGTATTCCTTGAAGTATTGCACACGTCGAAGGGCCTCTGAGAAGGAGGCCGAGGACAGTACAAATCCAAGACGGTCAAAGGTGTCGTGATTGACATAGGCGTAATAAGCCATCTCGGCGTACTCGTTTCTGAGCTCGTCCAGATCGCGCTCAAGGCTGATGATCACCCCGGTGTTTTCCAGGATGCGGTTGTCCAGGTTGGAGACCTGATCGGAGATGTTGCCGATCAGACGGCGGCGAATGTCGATCTTGCGTTGCAGGGCTTCCAGCTCAGCCACCGTGGCCTGCTTGTTCTTTTTGGTCTCTGCCAGCACTTCTTCGGTCTTGCGGATCTCTTGAAGAAGCTGGTCGTACTGCTGCTTCAGCGCCGATTTGTCGCTTTGCTGAGCCCAAACGCCAAGCGGCTGAGCCAGTAGCAACAGCAAGCCGAGTTTCCTCAGTGCAGGGAAAAAAAAGCGTATCAACGGCGTCTTCATAAGTTTCAATGGCTAAGTACGCCAAATCCGGGCATTGCATGACCCTGCGGGCTTGCGCCCCTTCAGCGCAGCCCCCTGATCACTTCATAACTGGGACTGACACTAAAACTGTAACTCAGGCTGGGATCGTTGGTGCTGATCTTGGTAAAGCGCACTTTGATGCGGGCTTGTTCCTGACCGCTGATGAGCAATTCCCGATGCATGGCAAAGGATTGGGTGGCAGTGCTGTAGTAGGCATCCAATTCCATTCGCATCGAAAGGCCGCTGATCGGGTCCACAATAGACTGGGCGCTCAGGGCCAGGTCAGCCGGCCGCTGCCAGAACCGGTATTCCCTTTGATCCTCTAAACCCATGAGCGTGAACTGCCCGGATTCCGTGCCGCTGTTCCAGGGCAGTTCCTGACGAAGGATGGCGTTGCCCGCGATGAGGTCCTGCAAGGCGGTAAAACTGATGTCCATCTGGTATTGACTGCGCAGGTCGGCATAGGCAAAGAGGTAGTAGGCCTTGGCGCCCCGGTCCAGGATGTGCACGCTGTCGGGGCTGATCAGAATCCTGGCCCCTTCTATGCCCGCCTTTCGAACCGAAATCCAGATGATGCTGTCTCGCTGCATGCGGATAAAACCCACGGCGCTGCTCTTGCCAAAACGGTCTTCAATGTCCAGATCGGCGCGGCCCGAGAAATTGTTGTAGCGGAATCTGCTGCTGTCCAGAGCCTGCCAGAGCGCTTCGCTGCTGATGGCGTACAGGGGTTGTTCATCCCTCACGGTCCTGGAGCTTTTGCAGGAAGTCCAAAAGATGCCCAAGCCCAGCACAGCGAAAAAAAACTTACTCATAGAGGCGGCGATCACTGATCTTGCGCTCCAGCGCTTCAGAAACCGTGCCGAGTTCACGGGCTTTTTGCCAGGCTTGCACGGCACGCTCCTCAGCACCTAAACGGAAGAGGATGTCGCCGTAGTGCTCCTGTTGAACGGCGCTGGACTCTCCGCCATTGCTCAGGGCCTTTTCCTGCCAGACTTTAGCCTGCTCATAGCGGCCCTGCTGGTAGAGCACCCAGGCATAGGTGTCCTGAAAGGAGGCATTGTCGGGCGAAAGTTCATTGGCTTTTGCGGCCATCTCAGCAGCCCGCTCCAGATTCTCCTTTCTCAAAGAGAGATAATAGCTATAATTATTGAGCACATACGGGTTGTCCGGCATCAGGGCCAGACTGCTCTCGTAGCTCTCATCGGAATTGACGTGGTCTTCAAGGCTGTGGTAGGCGTCACCGAGCAGGGAAAAGATCTCTGCCCTCAACTGCGGATTGCCCATGCTCATCGGCAGGGCCCGGCGCAAACTGCGAACGGCCGCATCGTAGTTCTTCAGGCGCAGATTGGCGTAGCCGTTGAAGTAGAAAGGCGATGGCTGATTGGGAAAGATATCCGCAGCGCGGCTGCTGACCGCCATCAGGGAATCGTCGTTGCGCATCTCCAGATCAATGGCAAAGACTTGTCTCCAGACGTCAAAGATGCTCTGTTCAACCATCAGTGAATTCAGATAGCTGGCGCGGGCCTCTTCCAGTTTCTTGTCGTGGAAAAAGAAATCTCCGCTCAGGGCATGCGCTTTTGGATCGCTGGAATGGGTTCTGACCATGCGCTCACAGAGATCAAAGACAAAGTCGCGGCTCGAAAAATCGCTGCCCAGAGAATCGATCCAGGGCAAAAGAAAAGCCACTTTGGCATCAAGAGGCACCTGACTGGCGTCAAAGGCCTGCTGGGAGCGCTCCCTGAACCGCGTGTAATCCTTGCGATTCAGGTAGATCAGCGCGGCCTTGAGCACCAGCGTGGGGCTGCCCACTTCAAGACTCAGCAGTTTTTCATAGACCATCGCTGCGCGGTCGGGCTGATTGGCCCCTTCGTAGATCCGCGCCAGCAACTCGTAGTACTGGGGGTCATCCGGGTCGATCTCAATCAGCTTTTCCAATACCAGGGCCGCATCGTCCAGCTTGCCCAATTGCACGTGAATACGGTACTTCTCCAGCAGCAAACTTGGCTCAGCGCCAAACCGCGTTTCGACCTGATCATAGACTTTCAGCGCATCCTGTGCCTGCCCGCTTTGCAGATAGGTATAGGCCAGTTGGAAGTAGGGCTCCGGGTTTTCCGGGTTGAGCTCGGTGAGCTTCCTGAATGCACCCGTGGCCTTTTCAAACTGATTGGTCAGGGTGAGCATGTCCCCGTACAGTTCCAGAAAATAGGGGTTGCCGGGCTCCAGTTCGGTCGAACGCTGGGCCAGGGCAATGGCCCGGGCGATGTCTCCGGCCTCAAATCGCAGACGCGCGAGTTCAAAACAGGCGGCGGCGTTGCCCGGATCTGCGCGCAGCACATCCTGAAAGCGGGCCTCGGCCAGCGCGGGATCCCCGAGCTGACGCGCCCTCACTCCCTCGATGAAATCCATCTCCAACTGGGCCTGATCCGTCTTGGGCTTGCGAGTGCGGTCCTGGCGAAAGGGCAGCTCTTCCTCCCCATCTTCGGAGATCTGCGGGCTGCTTTGCACCGTCCGGCCACCGGAACATGAGGGCGTTACGCCGAGCCATACAGCGCAAAACAAGGCAAAGAAGGTCTGGCGAATCAGCGGGCTTGAATTCAGAATCATGAAGGGCCTTTGGTCCGGGCTGCTTTCCGGTTATTCCTGCAAAAATGCAGCTTTAAGCCCGCAAAGCGGAAACTACAGCGCTCAGCGGAGTGCTGCACGCTTTATTTTACGGGCGAAAGGGGACAGGGATACCTGCCGGCTCTCGCGGTTGAGCTTCAACGGGCTCCGGTGTGACCAAATCCCCCCTCCCCCCGCGCGCTCTCCCCCAGCGCCTCCACCGCCCGCCAGGCAACGCGCTGCACCGGTGCAACCACCATCTGCGCAATGCGATCACCGCTGTTGATCGAGAATTCTTCGTTGCCCCAGTTGATCAGGGCCACCTTGATCTCCCCCCGGTAATCGCTGTCTATCGTGCCGGGCGCGTTGACCAGACCTATGCCGTGTTTGACCGCCAGGCCGCTGCGGGCTCTGACCTGAGCCTCATAGCCCTGGGGCAGTTCAATGTGCAATCCGGTGGGAACTAATGCCCGCTCTCCGGGCTGGAGGGTCATGGGCGCGCTCAGATCAGCCCGCAGATCCATGCCCGCGGAACCCTGGGTTTCGTAGGCGGGTAAATCGTTGGCCGAGCGGTTGACTATGCCAACCTGGAGTAGGGAATGGTTCATGGTGGTGCAAGTTAGCGCAGAGGCAAGCCCCGCGATAGGTCAGCGGCCTTTCAACTGCTGCAGCAGACGCCGGCCTTCGATGCGCCAGGCGATCAGACCAAACAGGCTCAGCACAGCCAGTCTCAGGAGCCAGATTAAATAGCCCGTTGCTGAAGAGCCCGGCTCGGAGAGAAGCAGCCCTTCGACCCAAAAATAGAGCGCGTAGAGCAGGGCGGCCGAGAGAATCAAGCCCGCAAGCCGGACAAAAGGATAGGGAATGGGGTAGTGACGGCGGCCCCAGAGCGCGGAGAGGATGGCCATGCCGGAATAGGCCAGCAGGGTGGTCCAGGCGCTGGCCCAGTAACCATAGCGCGGTATTCCCCAGGCGTTGCCGGCCAGGGTGATCAGCGCTCCGGCCAGCGCCAGCCAGATGGCATTTCGGGTGCGATCGCTGATCTTGTACCAGACCGAGAGGTTGTAGTAAATGCCCAGCCAGAGATTGGCCATCAGCAGAATGGGCACCACATACAAGGCTTCGCGGTAGTTGGCGCCGAGGATATAGCCCAGGGGTTGCAGCAGCAGCGATACCCCCAAAAAGATAAAGGCAGCTACCAGCACAAATCCCCGCATGACCAGGGCGTACACCTCCGCGGCATCGCGCTGCCCGGCCATCTTGAAGAAGAAGGGCTCGGCACCCAGTCTGAAGGCCTGCACGGCCAGGGTCATGAAGATGGAGAGCTTGTAGGCCGCCGAGTAAACCCCCACCTGGGCGCGATTGGCGAGCGTGTCGCCGGGCAGCCAGCGCACCAGCAGAATACGGTCCAGGGTCTCGTTGACCATGCCAGCCAATCCCGCCAAAATGAAGGGCGAACCATAGGCGATCATGCGCTTCCAGAGCGCAAAGTCAAAGCCCATCCTGAGCTTGAACAGCAGGGGCAAGAGCGCGAGCATGGTCAATACACTGGCCGCCAGGTTGGCGATGAACACATAGCCCACGCCAATCGCGGGGTCATAAGTATAGCCTACAGCGCTGAACAGGTCGAATTGGCCCTGTACCAGGGGCCAGAGAAAGAAGGCGTTCAGGCTCACGTTCAGGATCACATTGAGCAGCTTGACGCTCAGGTAGTACAGGGGCCGGCCTTGCAGCCGAAGAAGGGCAAAGGGAATGTTGGCCAGGGTGTCCAGACCGATGATGAGAGCAAACCAGATGACAAAATGCTGCATGCCGGGCAATTGCAAAAAACTGGCAATGCCCGTGGAGCCGCCGATGAGCAGGCTGCAACCGATTGCGGTGCTGATCAGCAAGGAGACAAAGGCCGTGCCAAAGACTTTGGAGAGATCGATTGTCCCGGTTGAGGGAGCCCCTTCGGGCGAACTGTCGCTCCGGGCCTTGCCCTGTTGGCCTGCATAGCGAAAGAAGGCCGTTTCCATGCCGAACATGAAGACGACATTGAGAAAGGTAACCCAGGCGTAGAGTTCAGAGATGATGCCGTAATCCGCCTGGTTGGCAGAGAAGGCTACGGTGTGCAGCGGAACCAGCGCGTAGTTGAGCAGGCGAACGGCGACCGTACTCAGTCCGTAGAGTGCGGTTTGCCCGAGCAGGCTGCGCAATGCGCCGGCATGAGGTGGAGCGTTCAATTGCGCTCAAAGTTAGACCAGTTGATCATTCGCCTTTCCACCTGGAAATGTTGAGTTGAATAGCTGCAGAGGACTGCGGCACTTTGCGCCGTTCAGGCCATGCGCGCCAAGATCCAGTCACCGAGAAAGAAGAAGAGCAGAATCAGAAAGGTGGGCACGGCGATGGGATTGCTGGTCTTGGCCAGCAACTTTTGATAGGCAATCTGCGCGACCAGTGAGGTGATCAGCCAGCCTGCGTAATTGCGCAAGGGGGGGGTGCCGCCGCTCCACTGCCAGAGATCATAGCGAATGGCAAAGGGCTCGATGAGAACATCCAGACCCACCATGAGCAGGGCTCCGGCCACAACCCGGATGAACAGCGATGGGTCAATGCGGCGGGCCAGGGCCCCGCAGCAGTAAGTCAGCACCACCCAGTTCATGCCGATGACCAGGGGAACCCCCATCAGGCTCATGCCCAGATTGCCCTGATAGCTGTATGCGCCAAAGATGGCGTGGGTGCGCACCCCGATGAGTTCCACCACAAAACCGAGCGCAAAAACGCCCGCGACAAAGTACAGGTAGTTCAGATTCCATTTGCTGTGCAGCGATAGCACTATGCAGAACAGAAACACCAGATTGATCCAGATCAGGGGGATGAAATCGGGCCTGAAGCGGTCGATGTTCAGCCCGGCCAGCCCCACGACATGCATCACCAGAAGAACCGCCAGCGATACCCTAACCTGAATATTATCCATGTTTTTGATGGTTCAGTCTTGGCGTTTTGCGGCCTGCTCTGCAGCAATTCGGGCCGAAAGGAGGCAGAGCGGAATGCCGCCTCCCGGATGAACGCTACCGCCACAAAAGTACAATCCCCGGATGGAGCGCGAAAAATTGGGGTGGCGCAGAAAGGCGGCCATGGGATTGTCGCTGCTGTTGCCGTACAAGGCCCCGAGGTGGGATGAGGTCATTTCGGCTATACCCCGCGGATCCAATACTTTTTCGGCGCTGATATGCGAACGTATTTCCTGCCCGGTTTGGCTTTCGAGTTTTGTGATGATGCGCTCCCGCGCCCTGGCAATGAGTTCATCCCAGTTTTGCCCGTTGAGGTGGGGCACATTGATCATGACAAACCAGTTCTCCCCGCCCGGGGGAGCGTCTGAAGGCTCGGCTTTAGAGCTGATGTAGAGGTAGACAGTGGGGTCGGGCTGCAGGGTCTTTAGTTCGCAGAGGTGGTGGAATTCCAGCGCATAATCGCTGCTGAACAGGATGTTGTGCAGGTCGAAGATGGGCCAGCTCTTCTTCATGCTCCAGTAGAATATGAGGGCCGAAGTGGATTTGGGCTGAGAAAGCAGGCGCTCGGGATGCGCGATGCCCGGCAGCAGTTTGCGGTAGCTGGGCACGACGTCCATGTTGCTGATGACCACATCGGCGGGTCGAAGGGCTTGCGGAGCCCGCGCGGAGAGTTGCACCCCTTCGACCTTTTTGCCCTGAACAAGAATGCGCTCCACGGGGCTGTCAAACTCGAATTCCACCCCGATTTCCAGGGCGAGCCGGTGCATGGCCTCGATCAGGTTTCGCATACCTCCACGCAAAAAGTATGCGCCCAGATTGTGTTCAAGGTGCCCGATCACGTTGAGCGTGGCCGGTGCCTTGTAGGGATTGGAGCCGTTGTAGGTGGCATAGCGGTTGAAGAGCATGACCGTGTTGGGCTGCTGAAAAAGGCGCCGGTTGCGGTTGTTCATGGTCGAAAGGGCATCGAGCTCGGGCAGGCCCAGGATGGTTTTGATCCAGGGGGCACGGCGCCAGGTCTCCAAGTCGTGCAGGGAGGCCGTTAAAAAAATGTCGCGGGTCAGTTCGTAGATGCGGGCGGCGCGGTGCAGGTAGCGATGGATGTTCGCGGCGGGCTCTGCCAGCACATGCTCAAACTCCTGGGCCATCTTTTCGGGGTCTGACCAGGCGTTGAGCACCTTCCCATCGGGGAAAAAGTAGCGGCAGATGTTGTCCAGGCGATGATACTGGTAATATTGCCCGGGGTCTGCGCCCGCATCCCGGAAGAGCTCATCCAGAAGTTCGGGCAGGGTAAAGAGGCTGGGGCCCGTATCAAAGCGCCAGCCTTCATGGCGGTGTTCGCCTACCTTTCCGCCGGGCATTGAAGCCGATTCGAAGACGCTGACGGAATAGCCCTGCAACCTCATGCGGATGGCTGCCGCCATTCCACCTACCCCCGATCCGATCGCGATGGCCCTGCGCCGGGCCCCGTCGTCGGGGGCTCTTGAAGAGCTGGTCGCGTTGGAGGAAGGGGTTTTCATCAAGGGGCTCTGCGATCCTCTTCTTCGCCCAGCCCGATGTCTTCGTTCCAAAGTGCGGGTTTCTCGGCGATGAACTGCTCCATGAGCTGAACACATTCGTCCAGATCCAGATCTTCGACATCAACGCCGTGGTCGAGCATAAGTTCAGAGGCCCCGCTGAAGGTTCGGCTTTCGCCCACAATGACCTTCCTGATACCAAATTGCACAACGGCGCCGGCGCAGAGGTAGCAGGGCATGAGGGTGGAGTAGAGCACGGCGTCTGTGTACTGGCCGATGCGCCCGGCCTGGCGCAGGCAATCGATCTCGGCGTGGGCCATGGGGTCGCCTTGCTGCACGCGGCGGTTGTGCCCGCGCCCGATGATTTGCCCGTCTTTGACCAGCACCGATCCGATGGGTATGCCGCCTTCAGCCAGTCCGGCTTTGGCCTCTTCTATAGCCGCTTGCATAAATTGATCCATGGTTCGAATGTAGGTATAGAGCGCGAACTAATGT
This sequence comes from Chitinophagales bacterium, assembly GCA_041751015.1. Lineage (GTDB taxonomy): Bacteria > Bacteroidota > Bacteroidia > Chitinophagales > BACL12 > WGOA01. Next base: position 124,321 of record JBGSYF010000004.1, on the reverse strand, counting down.
GTGTGCTTCAGGGCTGCCGGGCGCGGCGAGTTAAAGCCCGCCCTTTTGAACATACCAGTGCTCGTCCAGGGTCCTTGCTCCGGCTCGTCCGGGCGGGGCTTGTTCGGGGTCGCTGTGGTAGATCAGCCACTGCTCCGGGGCCAGGGAGAATTGCATGATTCCGGGCGAAGGGCTGCTCATCTCACTCAGGCGAAGTTCCTGAACCTTGCGCACCACCTGCCTGACCGGATCGGGAAGGGAGTCATAGGAAACCTGAAGGCTCAGTTCGCTTCCGTCCGCCCTTCGAAAATCATAGTGAAGTTTATTGAATTTTTTTGCGCTGAATGGGTACGCGCTCACCACCGTGTCGCGGAAGGACCAGTCCAGAATCAGGGAGTCCTTTGCCCAGCGGATCTGCGCGCCTTCTAAATGCCCGATCATCTCCTTGCTGTTGAGGCGGTAGTAGTAGCTCTTGGCCCGCACATCGTCGTAGTAGAGCCAGGCCACCAGGCCCAGCACTGCGGGCAGCAACAGGGAGAGGATCAAAAAGCGAAGGATAAAGGGGCTGATGCGGGCCATGGCTGGGGCTCAGGGTTCGTAGCTGTACTTGCGCGACACTTCCAGCACTTCGTTCTCGATGAATTTCTGGTTCTCCGAGATGCGCCCGTCTTCGGAGTAAAACCAGATCTCTAAAAGGGCGTTGAACAGGTCGCGGCGCTCGCGTTTTTGCAGGGTGCCATTTGGGTTGTAGAAGTAATGATCGCTGATGTTGTTCACTTTCATGACTCTTCTAACAGCAAGTTGATCATCGTTCATTTCATATTCGATCTTAAAGTATTCATTAGTGGATTGCCCGACGAGGTCAACGGTTCTTCCCAGCACGACTTCCCCGCGATCGCCGTATTGCAGGTCCCAAACCTGCGCTGAGCTGTCCATTGGCAAGTCGCTCTTGATGGAGCGGACCCTACCCTTGTTGTCGTAAAAGTATTCGTCTGCTTCGATGAGATTGCGCATCTGATCAAAGAGTTCCGTTTTAGCTATGCGGCCTTCTGAATTGTAGTGGTACTTGTAGCGCTGATAGACATCGCTGCCCGGCACCAGGCTGAAGGGGTTGAGGTATTCCAGGAAAACCCTTTCCGACCAGTTGAAGTAGAAATTTCTGGGTCCGTAGCTGAGGTATCTGGCTTCATGCATCTTCTGTCCGTCTTCCTCATCGCGGTACTGCCAGCTCTGGTACTCGGGCATTCTGCGCACAAAGACCGCCTGATCCGTGAGCTGCCCTTCTTCGTTGTAGACATTCAGGGTCTGCGCGATCAGCTTCTCTTCGTGATCAAAGGCGCTCTCTTCTGTCTTGCGACCCTGCTCATCATATTGATACTTCCACGTATAAATCATTACTGTGGAGTCATCCATGCGGTGAATGCGCTCGATGATGTCGCCATTGGGGTTGTAGCGAAAATTGACCCTTTGCCCGTTGCCCTCTTCGCTCTTCATCACACCGAGTATGGGCCGGCCCTTGCTGTCGTGCCAGATCTCCTGACTGGACCAGAGTTGCACGGCGCTTTGATCGCCTTCGGGATACCAGTACTCCTTGATGGTGCTTTTTTCCTGACCATTCCAGATCAGGGAGAATTGCGCCTGAGCGACGGGCATTAAACCACAGAGGGCTACTGCCAGCAAAAAAGAAGAAAGTTGGGTCATCGATTTCAAGGTTGTGGAACAAAGATGCTGTTCAGGGCTTGAGCGGGGGTCCAATTCCCTGTGCGGTGGGCAAAATTACCAATTCAGAATGGTAAAGTCCTGAGTAATAGTAGATTGCTTCAAGGGGTGCAGAGTAAATGCGGGTGGGCAATTGCACCGAGCCCATAGAGGACAAATTTATAATATGATATTAATTCCTAACTCATTGCGTGCATACCTGCAACAACTTATGCAAAATAAAAACTTAATTATGTGCTCTTGTCAATTCTCCTTATTCTTAGCTTTCTGAATTTAACATTCCTTAACCATTCCACACCCTTATGAAGACATGTACACCCTGGTTGTTCGCTTTGCTGATCATATCGGGAACGGCCTTACAGGCCCAGCTCAGCGAACCGGGAACTCCTAAAAGTTTTCTGACCAAATCCCTGACCGATGCCCTTCCAACCGTCATTCTTCCGGCCATAGACCGCGGTCAGGTGGATCAACAAGATCAAATTGATGAAGAAAACGGCCTTCCCCCCCGCTTTGGTTTTCCACATGAGGTAAAATACACCCTGGAAAATTCCGGTATCTGGGAAGAATTCCCAGGCGGTGGCCGCGTCTGGCGACTGAAAGTCAGCTCCCCGGGAGCCCTTTCGCTCAATTTCTGTTACTCCGACTGGTTCATGCCCGCCGGTGGAGAATTCTATGTTTACAGCGCCAACCGACGCCATGTCATCGGCGCCTTCACTGAGAGAAACAACAAACAGGATGGCGGTTTTGCCACCGGACTGGTTTACGGTGATGAGGTGATCCTGGAGTACTACGAGCCTGAATCTGCCTATAGTAAGGGCAGCATGACCATCTCCCTGATGGTTCACGGATATCGGTTCATCACCGATATGATGAATTCTGATTTAGTGGAAGAAGTCTTTGGAAGCTCGGGGGCCTGCCAGGTGAATGTGAATTGCACCCCTGAGGGCACGAACTGGCAAGATGAAAAAAGAGGTGTGGCCATGATCATCGCTGGCGGATTTCGCTGGTGCAGCGGTTCGCTGATCAACACCACCCGCGATGATTGCAGTCCTTACTTTCTCACGGCTCACCATTGCCGCGACGGATATGACGCCGTGACCAATCCCAACATGAACACCTGGACCTTCTACTGGATGTACGAAAGCCCTGGATGCTCTGACGGCTCTGATTTTACCCCTCCGAGCACCAATGGCGGCGTGATGAGGGCCAATGATGTGCCTTCTGACTTTGCCCTGATCTGGCTGAACGAGTCCCCGGCGGATATTCCAGGAGTTAATCCCTACTTCAACGGTTGGGATGCCACCGCAAGCCCGGGATCAGGCGGAGTGGGCATACACCACCCCGCTGGAGATATCAAAAAAATTGCCACCCACAGCAGCGTTCCCGCTTCGGACACCTGGTACGGAACTCCGGGCACCCACTGGTCTTTGTTCTGGAATGCCACCCCAAATGGCCATTCGGTTACCGAAGGCGGCTCATCGGGCTCTCCCTTGTTCAACAGCAATAAGCGCATCATTGGCCAGTTGCACGGCGGCAGTTCCATCAACTGCTCTAATCCTTCTGCCGACATCGGTATCTACGGCGCTATCAACTACTCGCTGAACAATGCAGGGGCGACTGACAATCGCCGCAAGCTCTCTCCCTGGCTGGATCCTGATGGAAGCGGTGCTACTTCAGTCAACGGCTCATACGGAGATTGTTCCAGCGGTTGCTTCACGCCTTCCGGCCTGAACGTCGGTTCTGTCACCACCAGTTCTGCCGTTTTGAGCTGGTCGGCCAGCACAGGTGCGCTGACTTACTCCGTGCGGCACCGGGCTGTCGGAGCACCGGTCTGGATCAATGCCAGCACAGCTTCCACATCGCTGAACATCAGTGGCCTGAGTGAATGCACTCAGTATGAGTTTCAGGTGGCTGCCAATTGCGAAGCGGGTCTGACGAGCTTTTTCTCGCTTTCCTTCCTCTTTACTTCAGACGGCTGTCCCTGTCCGGAATACTGCTTGTCCGGAGGTGGAACGGTTGACGAGTTTATCCAATCGGTACAGATCGGCGATCTGGTGAACGTCAGCGGCAACAACGGTGGTTACGCCAACTTCACCGGCACCTCAGCAACTGCTAACTATGATCAAGGCTCTACCTATTCCCTTACCCTGACACCCGGCTATACCGGAACGGTTTACGGGGAATGGTTCCGGGTTTACATTGACTACAATCAGGACGGAGACTTCCTGGACGCCGGAGAGTTGGCTTATGATGCAGGTGGAACGGTTTCGGGAGTACCTGCAACGGGCAGTATAACCATTCCGGCATCTGCGCTTTCAGGCTCAACCGGTTTGAGGGTAGTGATGATCTGGAATTCAGCGCCAAATTCCTGCGGTACGGTTACCTATGGAGAGACCGAAGACTACTGCATCACCATTGGCTCTGATGTGGAATGCTCCACGGATTCTCCTCCTCAAAATCCCGCGGCTATTGTGGGTGGAAGTTCGGTTGCCCTTTCCTGGACCGCCGTTCCATTGAGTGCAGGCTGTCAGGTTCAGGCCAGCCGCATTTCGCCAACTGGCCCAACCGGTACGCGTAATATAGTGGGCTTTGAGGCCGACAATACTATTCTGCCTTTCAGCCTGCTCGGCTCCGGAACGACCTGGCAGTGGAGGGTGCGATGCGCCTGCAGCCTTAGCCCGTTGACCGCAACGGCTTTTTCTGCTTACAACAACTTCAGCATTCCCGTTTTCAGATCAGCCGATTGGAGTGATCGAATGGGCGCTTTCCCCAACCCCGCCGATCAGCAACTGCAGGTTCAATATGAATCCCTTGAATCCGGCCAAATCACGATTGAACTGGTGGACATGCTGGGACGCATTGCCCTCCGTACCATGGAGTATGCTGAATCCGGCGTACAGAGTTTTTCTCTGAATACGGCTGATTTGCCTTCAGGTCATTATCAGCTCCGTGTAATTGAGGCCAATGGTCTTGGAACCATACCGATCCATATTGAGCACAGCGGTTTCTAAACAATTGCTCCAACTTGCAAAAATGGACAGCCCTAAAAAAGCTGTCCATTTTTTTTGGGTATTGGAAAAATTGTTCTACTTTGTGAGATAACCAAAACCTTTTCACCCATGAAAACAACTTTACTTGCTTTAGGCCTTTGCGCCATGATCAGCCTGCCAGCCTTTGCCGGTGATGTGGAGCAGCTTACCCAAAAGGATGTACTCGAGATGAGCATGCAGGAGTTCCTGGATTTATCTGAAGAACAGATAGATGCCCTTTTGCGCTCCGGTGTCACCAATCTCTGCCTTAGAGAAGGCACGCCAGGCGTCTACCTGTATTTTTGGAATCTACAGGTGGTCGGCTCCGCTCCAGGCGGTGTGCTCATTCTGGACGGCTTTCTGAGCTCGACCGATCTCCCGGTAAACTGGGATGTTAGTGGTTCTTACACCAAACCATCCAGCTCTATTGAACTGACCGCCGTCAATCCCGCTCCAGATTTTTGCACCTTCTATTCTGATGAGTTCACCAGCAACGGCAACAATATTGGTCAAAACTTTTCCGGTACCTGGGTGAACAACTGCGGTCTCAATGGAACCTGGACAGGCATTGGTCGCGTTGGAATCTGCCCCTCCCCACGCCTTGGTGCTCCCGGCAAACTCGCTGGTGGTGCTGCCCTGGCCCGTCAGCCCGAACCTGCTGCACAGGTGAGTGTGTTTCCTAATCCAGCGGCACAGCAGGTGTTCATCGATCTGAGCGCCTACGCCGGTCAGGAAGTGGATGTCCAGGTGTTTGACGCTTCCGGCAGAATGCTGAGCAACCTGTTCAATGGGCTGGCTGACTATTCTGTTGTGAGCTGGGATCTCAACGGACTGACCAATGGCCTGTACCTGGTTCGCGTAATGACCAATGACAGCGCAGAATCCATCCCGGTTTCTGTGAACCGTTAATGAGGAAATTTTAGCTGAACAAAAAAGGCCGCCAGAGATCTGGTGGCCTTTTTCTTTGTCCGGGTGCAAAGTCTCAAAACACGGTTTCTTCTTCTTCTTCGCGATGTCTGCCTCTGTGCCGGGGCTCGTCTATGCGCAATTTGTCCTCACATCGCTCTATGCTTTCGTAGAACTGATCTATTTGCTCGCTTTTCACCGAGCGCTTGATGGCCGTCTTATACAGGACAATGGCTTCGGAAAACTGCCCCTGCAGCTCACGCATTTCCCCTAATTGATTGTAAATCATGGACTTGTTGAGGGCCGGCAGCTTCATGGCCCGGCTCATCAGCTCCTCCAACTCGGAAAAACGCTCCAAATCCATCAGCAAGTTGGCGTAGTTCCAATAGGCATGTGGGTAATCTGGGTTAAAGCGAATGGCGGCGCGGTAATGTCGCTCCGCCTTCTTGTAGTCTTCAAACTGAACCCGGTAGAACCAACCCATGGAATTATGGGCTATGGCGCTTTTGGGGTCCTCCATCAGCATATGTTCAATCAGGCTCTTGGCCCGGATGAGATCACCGTCTTTGATCGCCTGCTCGCTTTGCAGGTAGAGTTCTTCAAAATCGAGTTGCATCATGGGTGAGTTATTGGTGAATAAAAGAGTGAATGATTGCCAGCTCTTGCCAAACTAAGTCTCGAAATGCCCCTCAATTCCTTAATAAACAAACAATTATAAATAAACAATTCACACATCATAAATCGAATCAGATCTCTGCCAGAATGACCTGCCATCTTGTCAAGCTCCTCCTGAGTATGGCTTGCGTTCATTCCCTGGCTACAGGGCAATAAAGCGTACCAGAGTACATGGAGCATTTTGGCGTAATAGACCGACATACAAGCAGTTATCTATGGGCATCTTTTTCTATACCCTTGAATTACAATTAGTTATAGAGTTGCATTTTGTTACTACAACAGTCCTCTATCGAGCTGTACAGGTCAATAATACCCCTAATTGCCTTTCGCTCCAACCAAAAAAGAAGGGATTTTCGAGAATGTTTATCTCGAAAATCCCTTAAAAATATGGTAACTTACAAGCTAAATATAAATATATCGTATACTTATAAATCAGTATTATCAGATCGGTTGGCATTCAGCAAATAGCGCAAACCCAAACCGAATTGCTTGGTGTTTAGTCCAAAGAAAAAGTCGTTGTCCACAATGTTGTATTCGGGTTCGGTAAAAGGCGACTCGTCTTCCTCAATCCGCGTGTTGCGATGACGGAAAGAGATCAAACCGAGATTGGCGGAAACGAGATAGCGGTCTTTTGCATACCAGGCCCCGATATATCCGCTGGGTTGAAACTCCCAAAAATTGTTCTTCCTGGTAATCTTGTCGTTGCCTACAACAGCCCGGTCAAACTGGCTGCCCATCCAAAATCCAAGATCAGCACCAGCAGAAAGTCCAAAGCGATCAAAGCAGGGGTGGAAGTACTCTGCACCCAGCATGAGGCCGTACTGATTTATTCCCTGATGATATCGATCGTCCTCATTTGGTCTTTGAGTGGAGACCGTGTTTGCGTAGGACAATCCGGTGTTTAGCACCATCTGGTCGCTGAGCCAATACGAGAGGCAGGGCTGAAGCATGTAGGTAGTGTTGACCGTGCTGAGTTGATCAGGCGTTGCGCTGTCAAAGATGGTCTTGCCGCCATTGCGATGGTAACTGGCATCCAGACCTATGGCCAGAGCACCTTTTGAGAACAGGATGGGTTCGATCTCCCTGTCCCGATCCCGGGGGGAAAGGGCAGCCAAAGGCTCTGCGGCTTCTGAGCTTTGTACAGCTTCGGTTGATTCCTTTTCGCCGCCAGATGCGTTGAGCGAAAGAGCCGGCAGGAGCAGACCCAGGCTGAGTGAAAGAGCATAGTTTTTCATGACAAGGGGTTTTGGTTGAGCGCGTCTGCGCAATCTGTTCATATGTCATTTCACAAGCACTTGCCTGGGATCAGACGCCAAACCCTTCGAACCGAAAAACAAGCGCTCTGGCCACCCACGAACTGGGCTTAATCATGCCTTCAGTCTGGAAAAACTGATTGCGGGTAGCGCCCTTCGGCTACCAGTTTGCGCAAAGCTGCCTCTACTATGGGCTTGTCTTCTTTATACGTCACCCCAATCCAGTGCTCTTCACAAGTGATCACATCCACAACGATCTCTCCGGCATCCATGCGCGCCTGAACAATGCCGGGAAGGAGCATTTCCTCTTTGTGGTTGTTCTTGTTCTCGAGCGCAAAGCGTTGAAAACTTTCGTACAGCGGTTCAAAAACCTGGGCCGGATAGCCCCAGTAATTCATGGAAACCGGTGAGCGCAGGTCAAAAGAATCCGGCTCTCCGGGATAGGGATCCGCCACGGCCATCTGGCCTTCCTTGCGCACTTTCTTGCGCTCGTGAATGGCCACCAGCAGACCATCTTTGGTGCGGCAAACTCCCCGCGATACACCGCCGTGTTCGCTCAGCGTGTTCTCCAGCACATAGCCCAACAGGCCATAGCGCTTTTCAGACACCCGTGTATCCAGATAATCCTTCATCAGGCTGAATGCGCTGGAGCCGTAAAAATCATCGGCATTGACCACGGCAAAGGGTTCGGCAACCACTTTTCTGGCCGCGAGTACCGCGTGCGCCGTTCCCCATGGCTTTTCTCTCAACTGATGATCCACACCGGCGGGAACATCCGTGTCCATTTCCTGAAAAGCAAATTGAATGTCAATTACTTTGCCCCAGCGCTTGGCAAACACATCTATAAAGTCCTTCTCCAGGGACTTGCGAATGACAAAAACTACCTTGTCAAATCCCGCGCGCTTGGCATCAAAGATGGAGTAGTCCGCAATGGCTTCTCCCGAAGGTCCTACACGGTCGAGCTGCTTGAGGCCACCATATCGGCTCCCCATGCCCGCAGCTAAAATCACAAGACTGCTTTTCTTCATGACGCAAAGATAAAAGGGCGACTTCAGCAACCTAATGGAAAGCTCTATCTTCACTCTCCATAATGTTAATATGATTGCGTTTCACTCTTGGTGGAAAGGCTATAAGGCTTTTATGCGGCACACTGTTCCTGCCGTCTTGTTCCTCTGTGTTGCCATGACTTCCGCGACATCCAGCGCTCAGATGGCGATGGACCAATTTGAAGACATCAGCGTGGAAAAGGGATTTGGATCCTCCTTTTACAGTTGGGGAAGCGCCTGGGGCGACCCCAATGGGGATGGCAAACCCGATGTGTTCCTGACCAATCACTACCGGGTCAAAGACAACAATGTTCCGTACATCTTCTATCAGGACGAGGAATTCTTTGTTCCGGATACGCTTCCTCAATACGACTCTGTCAAAGACATGCACGGCTCAACCTGGATGGACTTTGACGGCGATGGCGATGACGATCTCTATGTGGTCACCGGAAGAACGGCCGGCAATTTGCTGTTGATCAACGATGGTGCCGGCAACCTGAGCGACCAGACCGATGCCTGGGAATTGCGCTTGAGCAATGCCCGTGGACGAACCCCGGTCTGGTTTGATGTAAACCGCGATGGCTTGCTCGATCTTTTTTCGACCCATGGAAATCCGGTTTTGCCGGAACAAAGGCGCAATACCCTGATGATTCGCGACGGGGATCGCTTCCGCAGTTCGGTGGTGGACAGCAGCTCTTTTATCGGTGGAGTGGTGGGAACCGGGGCCATGATTGGAGACCCCTGGGGAACAGGTTGGACCCAACTGGGTATGTTCACCGAAAAATCGATCTTCTGGTCCATTCCGGGTTGCCTTCCGCTGGAGGAGCACTACCGCAGGGATGTGAGCTTCCTGGAGCAAGTGATTGCGGCTGATTTCAACGCCGATGGAAAGACCGACCTTCTGGCAATCCGGGCAGACCTGTCACAGGCCAATGTCGCCCTCAACTACCCGGTCAATTACAAAGAGAGCTTTGGAATTGGGCTGATCAATCCACAGCTCAGTATAGTACATAAGCATCCACCCAACGGCACAGCTTCCATAGAACCCGATGGAAACCTGATCTATACTCCTATGCCCACCTTCAGCGGTGCGGATTCTCTGGTCATCAAGGTCTTTGACAGCCTGGGCAATTTTCAGTTCATGATTCTGAGTTTTCAGATTGACCCTTTACCTCCTGCCAGCTCTCCCCCGGTTTTCAGCGTTAAATCTGATTCATCCATCAGCATACCCTTGCCTGAACTGGTGCATCCCTTCCGCCACTCCGGCAGAATCATACTCTATCCCAGAGATACACTCTTTCAAGGCTTCAGCCTTCGCAGCAACAGCGACTCTCTGCTGGTTCTGTCGAGTCCGGTTTACCAATTGCCCGCAGACAGCATCTTCATAGGCTCCACGGGGCTACATCCGTCCAATCCAGCCCGCATCCACTTGCGGAAAAGCGATCCGGATACCTGGGGAAGCCATCCGTTCAGCCCGGGAGCAAATTATCATTTATACATCCACTACGAACCAGCAAGCGATGAGTGGGTGTTGACCTTCAACACTCGCCGTATTGATCAGAGAGTCGAGTTGCAGGTGTTCAGCACCGATACCTTAGAGGTCAGTAACTACCGCCATTTCAGCGCTGATCCCGTCTTGCTCAGGGATGTACTTCTGCTCAGCAATGGACAGGATTATGAAGAGTCTACTGCCTGGGCTGGTTTGGATTTGCCGAGCCATTCTATAGCGGGAATTGCGGCGGATTTTGACAACGATGGAGACATGGACCTCTTTCTCTCCTGTGGCCTGCTGGAGAAAAACCAACCCAATCTCCTGTATGAAAACCTCGGCAACGGACAGTTTCAGGCCGTAGCCATGGCCGGAGGAGCCGAAGGTCCCAGCAGCGGCAGCGGCGGCACTCCCTCTATAGTTGACTTTGACGGGGACGGATTTTTAGATCTCTTTCTGGAAAACGGAAGAGGCAACGGTTCTGGCATCAGCGGCGCTTATACCCTTCTGAGAAACAAGGGCAACAGCAATGCGTGGTTGCGAATCAGACTGCGGGGAACGGTCAGTCCGCTGGAGGCCATTGGCAGCATCGTGGAAGTCTACAGCGACACGCTCAGGCAGTCCCGAATCGCCCATGGTGGCCAAAATCGCTACGCGCAAAGCGAGCGCATCATCCATTTTGGTCTGGGTCAGCAGGAGAAAGCAGACAGCATCATCATCCGATGGAGCTCGGGGATCACACAGAAGCTCTACAATGTACCCGCCCGCCAGGTCCTTGAATTGCATGAGCCGGCAGGAAGCATGCGTGCCTGTCTTTATCCAGGGCAGATGAACTCCGACAGTACGAGTACCTACTTCACCTTGAACTGGATGCGAATTCCCTGCAACGTCGGTTATCAGATTAAGGTCATCAACACCATAAGCGGGCTCAGCACAACCTATCGTTCAGAGTCTAACTCGCTCCAGCTCCCCTTTTCGCAAATCGATGCGGATACCGATCATCTCTGGCAGGTCAGAACGGTGTGTGCAGATAGCTCAACCAGCAATTGGTCCGGTACGCAGACCATTCGTTATGCCTTTGTGGACACCGCAGTTTCCGCTGTTTCACCTGTGATGAATTCTTCCCCGCTGTTCAGCATTGTGCCAAACCCCGCTATTGATCAATTCGAAGTGCGTTCGAGCTCTGCGCTGAAGGCCCCATGGAGCCTCAATGTGATGGATACCCGGGGCCGTGTCCTCTTGCGCCAGAGCTGTGAAGACGCTCAGCGCTGCCGGGTTTCCAAGCGAGACTTTTCCAGCGGCATCTATACTGTCCTTGTGCAGTTCGAAGGGGGTCGGGAAAGCCTGCGACTGGTCATCAGCGACTAAAGCCCGCCTGAACACCCGGCCAGTACAGTCGTTCACTCAGCACTGTGGTTCTGCCTTCAGTGTTGACCCGGAACAGGTAAACACCAGCGGGCAGGTGACTCATGTCAATTCTGCCCATGCCGCCGGGTTGAAGTGCTGTTCTACCCTGCTCTCTGCCCAACAGATCAAAGAGTTGCAAACTCCCGCTCTGGCTGTGGGGCCATTCCACCGAAATGCCCTGGGGCGAAAGGCCCCAGTTCACACTCAAAGCCTGTGCTTCAGAAACAGCGGTGGCCCAGCACCAGGGATCAAAAGCCTGGCCCGGAGAACCCAGTGGACAGCCGTCAAACCAGTTGTAGTGCCGGTTCATATGCCCGCTGGGATCCAACAATTCCAGCGTGGGACCAAATCCATCCGGGGGTTTGGGCCAGGGAGGGTCGTCGTTGTAGATCACGCTGAAGGCGATAGCCCCTGATGGCTGGAAGAGGCGAATCAACTCTCCATTTCCGCTGAAGTTGAATCCAAATGACCCGATGACATTGCTGACCGAAGGATGTACGGACTGAAACTGGGCCAGATTTCGGGCAAGAACCAGATAGTCCCCGGCCGCCAGCACTGTGCCAGCGGGGATGACAAAGAGGTTGGTGTCGCGCTGATCCTTGAGCACCCAATTGCCCAGATTGATGGAGGAGCCCGAGCGGTTGTGCAATTCCAGCCAGTCGGCTGAATTGGGTTCCGCGGGCGAATTGTAGTTGATCTCGCTGAAGACCAGGGGGGGATCACAGGGCGTGTAGGCCCGTCCGGGGGAACCGAACATGCAACCGTCAAACCAGTTTTGCGGATCGTCCAAATCACCCCGGGGATCGACCACTTCCAGGGTGCGCCCATGTCCGTCTGAGCCCTCCTGCCAGGGCAGGGAATCCGCGTACTCCATGCTGGCCACCACGACATCTGCGGCATTGTACAGGGTGATGCGTTCGCCGCTGTTGCTGAAGCGAAAATCGGGCTGCCCGATGACATTGCTCACGCCGGGAAACTCCGAACTGAACTTGACAATGTCGGTGGAGATGACCAGGTATGCACCGGGTTGGAGGGTGGTGCCGGGGGGCATGTTCCATCGGTTCGAAGGGTTGCCGTCCTTGAGATACCAGCCCGTGAGCAATTCGGGGTTATTGCCGAAGTTGTACAATTCAATCCAGTCGCCCGAATCGCGCACATCATCACTGTGATAGTTCAACTCGCTGAAACTCACCGATTGAGCCATGAGTTGATGGCCACAACCCACAAGCATAAAAGCCAGCAGAACCAAAGGCCCTGCGGACGAAACTTTAACGCTGATCATGCCTTAAATATCGGCTGAATTTTGCCGACTCTGGCGGGAACAGCAGGTCAATGTATGTGCAAACTTAGGATTCTGATGAGCTGCCTGCGCTGTTCTTCGATTGCAGAAGCGCTTCTCGGAGGCTTTGGATGCTCACGGCGCTGTGGGAGGCATGATGAATCACCTTTCCCTTCCAAAGGAGTATGGACTGCGGGCTCTGGTGTTCAACGCCAAAGCGCGCGGCAATAGCATTGGAAGTTTCCCGAAAGGCAATCAGGTCAAGGTACCAGGCCTGAATCTCTGTGGGTGTAAAATTCCAGTCCCGCTCCAGCCGGCTCAGCACCATGGAGCTGGTGGAACAGCGGGTGGAATGCTTGAAGAGCAAGCAGGGCGTGTCCATGCTGTGCTCCACAATGGAGTCCAACTGCCCTGCGTGCTGCAGGATGTTCCAGAAGGAAGGGTTGTGTGCAGGCTTAGGCGCATGGCGCTGAGCCCTTTCCCCCGAAAAGAGTTTATCGAATATTCCCATATTTCTCTCCTGTTGGAGCGGGCTCTGGTATAATGAACCCGCCGTAAATTGCCTTTATACCCACATAAAACGCCCGGGAACTTGATTTGGTTTCCGCCCTGCTTCGCTTTATTTGTGCAAAATTGCCTGTTTCTCCGCTTATTCAAGTCCGAATGAGCCTTAGAGCCCGGATTAAACTGCCATGATAACAGAACAACAGACGGCATCTCAGACCGAAAACACCCATGTCCCCCTGACCCGATCCTACAAGCAAAAGCGCCCGGAGGGCAAATGGGATGTTGTCTTGATCGGAAGCGGTTTGGGTTCACTGGTCTGTGGAGTTTTATTGGCCAGACAGGGCAAGAAGGTGCTGATGCTCGAAAAGCACTATACGCCGGGCGGTTTTACCCATGTGTTCAAGCGAAAGCGCTTTGAATGGGATGTGGGCATTCATTACATAGGTGAAGTTCATATAGAAAATTCTGGATTGCGAAAGCTCTTTGATGCACTCAGCCAGGGGCAATTGGAATGGGCCGACATGGGTGAGGTCTATGACCGCATCATCTTCGGCGATGAAAGCTTTGACCTGGTCAAGGGCGAGAAGGCCTTTGCCGATCGGATGAAGGCTTATTTTCCCGGCGAAGAGAAAGCCATTGACCGCTACATGGAGGCGGTGTTGGACGCTTCGCGCTCGGCCAGGAGTTTCTTTATGGAAAAGGCCATGCCACCGCTGCTCAGCACCCTGGCCGGGGGCTGGATGCGCAGAAAATACATGCGCTACGCCCGGCAGAGCACCCTGCAGTTTTTGCGCAGCCTGACCTCCAATGAAAAGCTGATTGCCGTGCTCTGCGGGCAGTACGGCGACTACGGCCTTCCCCCTGCTCAGAGCTCCTTTGCCATGCACGCGGTGTTGGTTCGCCACTACTTCAAGGGGGGGGCCTTCACTGTTGGGGGCTCTGCGCGGATCTTTGAAACCATCGCTCCTCAGATCACGAGCCGGGGGGGGGCTATCTACACCAATGCTCCGGTGGCAGAGATTCTTGTTCGCGGGGGAAAGGCGGTTGGTGTCAGGATGGAAGACGGTGCGGAGATCGAGGCCGGCGCTGTGGTCAGCGGCGCCGGTGCCTGGAATACCTTTTCGCGTCTGTTGCCCAACGATTCTCAAAGCCAGGGCTGGGCGGAGCGAATGAACAAGATCGGGCAATCGGCGGCTCATTTGAGTCTGTACATCGGGCTGGATGCCACAGCTTCGGAACTTCAGCTTCCCAAAGCCAATTATTGGATCTATCCGCCAGGCTATGATCACGACGCCCATATTGCCCGCTATCTGGCCGATGAATCAGCCCCCTTTCCCCTGACCTATATCTCTTTTCCGGCCGCCAAAGATCCCGATTTTCTGCGGCGCTATCCGGGCCGTTCCACCATAGAGATCATTACCCTCGCGCCCTGGGAGCGCTATTCCCACTGGGAGAACACCCGCTGGAAACACCGGGGTGAGGACTACGAGGCGCACAAAGCACAGATGGCTGATCGCATGCTGGCTGAGCTGTACCGCCGCGAACCCCAGGTCAAGGGGCATATTGAAGTGGCCGAATTGTCCACTCCGCTCTCTACCGCCCATTTTGCGGCCTATCCCAAGGGGGAGATCTACGGTTTGGCCCACACGCCTGAACGCTTTTCCGAGCGTTTGCTGCGGCCCCGAACCGGCGTAAAAAACCTGTGGCTGACCGGGCAGGACGTGGTTTCCTGTGGTATAGGCGGGGCGCTGATGGGAGGCCTGCTCACAGCATCGGCCATGAGCGGTCGCAACGTGATCGAGGACCTGTTCAAGTGAACGGGTCGCAACGCAGTCGAGGATCTGTTCAAGTGAGCGGGTCGTTCTGAATTGAAGCGGCGATGAGGCACTGGTCCGGGGGCAATCCCCGCTCAGCTTTCCCCTGACGGGCTTAGCTTTGACGGAATGTACAACCGGCTGGCTATGGCTCTGTTGCTCCTGCTGAGTGTGATGACACTGGGGTGCCGCAAGGATTACTGCATACAGTGTCTTGACCCTGTTGGCGCCCGGCCACCCATAGAGGGTTGCCGTGATGATCTGGAGGATCTGGAAAACTCCCGAATCGCGTTTGAAGCCGAAGGATTTGTTTGCATAATATTTAAAAATAATTAGAATATGGGTCGCGAAGAAGTATCCATCAATCAGACTGTTGCCATCCTGGTAGACGGAAACAATATTGAGCGCAGTGTGCAGAATGTGTACAATCACCCCAACATCATGATTGATTTTGACTCCCTGATTCCGCGTCTGGTCGGGGGGCGCTCGCTCAATCGGCTAAAGTATTTCCGCGAAGGGCGCAGCATCTCTGAGAAACTCGCCGAGCGTCTTCACGATCGCTTCTATGGAACCGTTGTGCCCTGCCACAAAAGCGCGGACATTCCCCTGACCATTCACGCCACACAGATCGCC
Organism: Chitinophagales bacterium; assembly: GCA_041751015.1. Lineage (GTDB taxonomy): Bacteria > Bacteroidota > Bacteroidia > Chitinophagales > BACL12 > WGOA01. The sequence goes on along the minus strand of JBGSYF010000004.1, from coordinate 108,585 downwards.
GACAAGGTGGATTGCATCGTGATTTGCTCCGGAGATGCGGATTATGTTGAACTGATCAGGCACCTCAAATCAAGAGGAGTGCGCGTTGAGATCGCCGCAGTGTATGACACCACAGCACAGATCCTGCTGAGCGAATGTGACTATTTCCACCCGGTAGAGCGCGAAGATTGCTTTGAATGGCGGAACGCAAGGCGCTGAGTGAGGTGCTGCGTGAGGCGCTGAACAAGGCATTGATCAAGGCGCTGAGCGCAGCCCCGGTTCAAGTTTTCATTCGTAGCTCTGCACCTCTTCGTGGAAGTACTCCAGATCAACGCCCGCTTCCCTGAACATAGCCTCGCTCTCCTGAGCTGCGTGATACTGGCGCTCGCAGACCACCCGCACGATGCCGCAATTGATGATTAGCATGGCGCAGGTCCGGCAGGGTGTCATGCGGCAGTACAGCGTCGCCCCTTCCAGGGCCACTCCCCTTCTGGCCGCCTGGCAAATCGCGTTCTGCTCCGCGTGAACTGTGCGAACACAGTGTTCCGTGACCCGGTTGTTCTCGTCCACGTGAATGACCTTCTTCATCAGATGCCCCACTTCGTCACAATGCGGCAAGCCCACGGGCGAGCCGACATAGCCGGTCACCAGCAATTGCCGGTCGCGGGCAATGACGCAGCCGCTGCGGCCCCTGTTGCAGGTGGCGCGCCGGGAGATGGCGTCCATGACGGTCATGAAGTACTGGTCCCAGCTCGGGCGCTGATAGCTTGAATCGGCCATAGTGCAAGGAAATTGGTGTGGGTTTATTCAGCGGGTCGAAGGGCTTTGAGAACCCCTTCCACCTGTTGATGCAATTCTTCAAAACTTCCGTTGTTGTCCAGGCGAAAATCGGCCAATTCTATACAAGCCTGAATGTTTTGTTTGTTGGGATCTGCGGAATGCATCTCCTTTTGCTCTGCCTGCAGAAACTGCTCCCAACTGATGCGATCGGTTTCGGAGTTGCGCCGAACGATGCGCTGGTAGCGAAGTCTCTGTTCAGCATCTACAGCTATTAGCCAAAAGGGTCCCTTGCTGTGCAAAGCCTCAATCTCGCCCACCGTGCGTATGCTCTCGATGATGGACGCCCCGCCCTGGCGGGCAGCCTCGCGATAGAGGATCTCGGCCATGGCCTGCGGGCCCTGCTCTGCGCGAATCTGGTTGGCCAGCGCGATCATGTTGTCCCGGGTGGGCTCTGATCTTTGCTTTTTCAACACCGATATCAGATAGCTGCGAACAGAAAAATGCAGAAATCCGTGCCGCTCCATCAGGTAGGCCACGATGGTACCCTTGCCCGCCCCGTTAGTGCCCGTGATGCCGAGAATGCGCATGGTGCAAAATACCAAGGTGCAGGCAGATTCTGCAGCGGGCCTGTCCGCTGTAAGGACAACTTTTAGTCTTCAGGACCTTTAAGCATCCTTCAAAGCATTTTTTCTGCCTGGCAGAATGAAATTTAAGGTCTTGAAGCCTTGAATAGCGTCTTAGAAAGCAGCTTTTTGAGGCCTCCTAAATCATTGATAACCAATTAGATAGGTGCTGTTTGATGGCATTGAAAAGGTGTATTTGCCTTTATTTTACACTTGTTCCCTCCGCACTCTATAGCTTCTTTTGTGTCAGCACTGAACGATACGCACTGAACGGCATCGCCCTGGAGAGATCCAGGGCGGTGGCGTTTTAGGGAAGGGCTGTTGCAGGAAAAGAAAAAGTCCGCGCATAAAAAAACCCGGGGAAGCCCGGGTTGTCTTTTCTGGTGCTCTGCTTGGCAACTCAGGTGCCGTCCATGGCCACGGTGCCTCTGATCCGCTGGATCAGGCCCATAGCGCGCTGCCGACTGGCTTCGTCCACCATGTTGGCATAGCGTTTCAGCAAGTTTATGGCCTCACCGTACTGCCTTTCCATCAGCATAATCATGGCCTGCTGATGCATGAGTGGCGGGTGATCGGCTGAGATGTCTTCAGCTATACGGTAGTGAATTCTGGCTTCGGAGAAATTTCCGCTGTCAAAGAAGAGATTTCCGAGATGAAAGTGGGCTTCGAAATGCCTCGGTTCCACCAGGATAGCCTTGCGGAAGCATTGAATGGCCTTGCTCTTCCAGCCCTCACCTGACTCCAGAATTCCCAGATTACACCAGGCATCTGCTACACAATCACCGGATTCAATGGCCAGTTTGTACCAGGTCCTGGCCCTCAAATCGTCCTGATCGTGCAGACGCAGGGCGCGCTCAAAGGCGCTTGACTCGGTAGGGAGCAGCTTTGCTTCTACCCGTACAAAGGTCCCGGGTTTACTGAATTGGCGCAATACATACGCCCTTCTTCTACTTTGGACTGGAGTTACAGAATTTGGCCCCACAGAGTCGCTGACTTCGTGGGCTTTAATAAAGCGCTTGAATTTGCCAAGATTGATGATGTTTCCCATTAGAAGCAGCAGGTTAATATGGCATAAAAAGGGAAATTGCTTCGCAATTGTACAATATCTGACTTACGCTCAGTTCTTTAGTGCGTAGTAAAGTTCGCCATACTTTCATAATAGTGTCAAGTTAACATGAACGCGGATAAAAAAAAAGGACTATTTATTCCGGAAGCAGGAAGTCAGGCCAGGTTGATCCACCTGATTCGGTACAATGAGCAGATCATAGAGGAAAATGAGCTCGAAAGCCTTAGCCAGATCCCCGATCCGGAAAATTTCATCCACTGGATCAATATTGTAGAACCCGGCAAGGACTTTCTCAAGGAAATGAGCGCTCACTTTGACCTGCATCCCCTGACTCGCGATTACCACGATGTAGCCGGGCGCAGGCCGGCATTATACGAGTTTGACAATCATTTACTACTGACAGCCAGAACTATATCAAGAGAAAATAATTATATACGATCAGAATTAATAGGTATGGTGCTGGGAAAGAACTACGTCATCTCTCTGCAGGAGCACGTAGAAGACGACTTTGATGCCGTCCGGGAGCGACTCCGACAAAAAATTGGCTGGATCAGGGCGCGGGGCTCAGATCATCTGTTCTACCGGCTGCTCGACGCCATCTCAGAGGAGTACTTTTTGGTAGCCGAGCACCTCGATGAACGTGCCGAAGAGCTGATGGATGAGTTGGAGCGGGGTGGCTCCGCAAACATTCCTTTGAAAATCAGAGACTTACGCGAGTCCAGCGTCGAATTCAGGCGCGCCGTAGCCCCGATGCGGGACGTCCTGGCCGCGTTGATCAAGAGCGAATCCGCCCTGATGACCAGCCCGGTGCACGTGTTTTTCAGGGATGTGCACCAGCAAAGCCTTCAATTGATGGAGATTGGGCAATTGCTCATGGAAAAGATCAAGGACATACAGGGCCGGCATCACCTGCTGATCAGTGAGAGAATGAACAATACCATTCAGGTGTTGACGGTCATCACGGCTTTCTTCATTCCCCTGACCTTTCTGGTGGGTGTCTATGGAATGAACTTTGAGCACATGCCCGAACTGGGCTGGCGCCATGGCTACAGGGCTTTTTGGATACTGAGTTTGATCGTGACTGTCGCCATGTTCATCACCTTTAAAAAGCGAAAATGGTTTTGAATGGAGGAAGCAGGGCAAAGGCCAGCAAGGCCAGCCAGGCAATGCTCATCAAGCCAATCAGAGCGAAAGCCCGGCGCGCCTTGTTCAATTCGGCCACAATTCGAATGCCCAAGAACTTGGAGCAGGCGTAGCCGATGATCTGAGCCAGAACCAGGGCTTCCTTGTAAGACATCCCGGCGATCTGCGGTAAATAGGCAAACTCCGCGGCCGTAAATGGCTTGCGGAAGGCATACATGCAACTGTAAAGAAGAAAGGCGGAAAGCGTAGCGTAGAGGGCAAAAAACACCCCCTGGCTATCGCCGAGTTTGCGCGAGAGAAGGGACCGCATTTGCGGGGTAAAGAATCAACCCGCAGATGATGTCAACGTATTGTTAGTGTTAACTCCAGGTTAAAGGAGTGCGCAAGGATGCGGCGAACTCAATAGTCGTCGTCGAAATCCTCGAAGCTGCGACCTTTCTTGGGTACTTTTTTAAGAGGCATTACACTCTTCTTAGGCGAACCCTTTTTCTCAAAGTCGTTGCGCTTGCGATCCAGATCCCTGAATTTGGATCCGCGTGAAGGCTTGCGGAAATCGGCATCTCCATCAAAGGGCGCAGACGGCGGAGGGAAGGTCCCACCTCGCTCGCGACTGCGATCCTGCTCCCGGGGCGCAGCCCTCTCGGAAAAGCGATTTCCATCCCGTTCTGCTGTGCGTCCTGCATCCGGGCGTTGGCCATTCTCGCGGAATGATCCGCGATCGCTTCCACGATCAGCACTGCGATCGCCGCGGGGTTCGCCCCTATCGAAGCTCCGATCTGCACCGCGGTCTGAACCCCGGTCTGAACCCCGGTCAAAACCGCGATCTCCTCGCTCGCCCCGGTCTGAGCCGGGTCGCTGTTCGCGGAATCCACCAGGACCCCCAGCTCCGGGCGCGGGACGGCGGTCTTCAGCCGCCTTGACCACAATGTTGCGGCCATTGATGCTCGCCCCATCCAGGGTCTTGATGGCATTCATGGCCTGAGCCGAATCCGGCATCTCTACGAATCCAAAACCCCGGGGTTCACCGGTGTCCCGATCCAGAATGATGCTCGCTTTGCTGACCTCGCCGAATTCCGTGAAAAGCATGCGCAGGTCGTCGTTGGTGGTGGAAGAGCTGAGCTTCGCCACAAAAATATTCATCTAAATCTCTTGCTGTTTATGACCAGAAAAGCCGGTTGCTCGCCGGCGGGAATGAAGAAGGATGGATTTGCTTTTTGGCTGCAGCCAGAATTGAGCTTGCTAACAAGTAGATCAAAGGCTGAACGTCAGGCTGTAGTTAAAAGCGTTGACTTTACTCGCGCTTACCGGGCGGAAATCGCCAGGGCGCGGCAGAGCTGTTTTGTTGTGTAAAGGAAAAATTTATTTGAGATGCTCCTAAACGGATAGATGGTCTGTGATTGAGCAGGTTGGTGTATTGACTTTGAGATAGGTATTGAGGTAGAGACCGGAAGGATATGTTGATACTAGTACCAACCAAAGTAAGAGTAAAATTGGTCATTTTCCCAACTTTTTGGGACTTTTTAATGCTCTATTGATTATTCTACTAATATCCTTAAAAATTGTTACGTGTTTTACATCTCTGCTCACCAGATACGAGATATTGGTCAAGCAAAAAGCGTGCCGCAACAAGGCTGACCTGCTTATCACTTGTCCCTCTTCCCGAAAGTAGCTTCCAGACCCGCAATCAATGCATCCTTTTCTGCTGCAGACAAACGCGCATCGGAGTGCATTAACATATACATCTTAGGCGGCATCTCTCCCGAGCTAAGTTCTTCTGCAGCCTCATCCGCATCCCCAAGCCCGGAGCCGCTCAGCGAAACATTGAAGTGCTCGCGACCCTCCCTGACATGATTGCTCAGGAGCCAGGATACCGGCGCGACCCTGCTGTACCAGGGCCATTCCGTCTGATGACTATGACAATCTGCACAGGCCCGTATAAAAAGTGCTTCCGTGTCGGGATGATCCCAGACCACAGCATCCTCTGATGGGGTTGTATGACTGCCTCTGCTTAGAGGAATCACCTGCATTACAAGGAGCAATGCCAAGATACCGATCAACCATTTCCTGGATTTCTTCATAAGGATGCTCTTGAACGGATTTACAGGGAGGACCGGAAGAGGTCCATCATGCGCGCCTGCTGCAGACAATCTTCTAATCCAAAGGCAAGCGCCTTCTCTCCCGCGATTGCCACCGCAAAGTTATCAGCCTGCAACAAAAAATGATCTGCCCGCATCGGCTCGGGTTCGCGCAGCAATTCGCCCTGCCTGCCGAACAACAGCGGTCTGACAGCATCAGACCATATCGGGCTGAACGGGCGCTCAAAGGCGATGCGACCCTCGGTTCCTGAGATGTCGAGCCGCTGGAAATAGGCTGCCCGGATATCTGTATGGAAATGACAAAATGGCGGGCCTGCCAGACTGGTGTTCTGCTTTGGTGGAAAGTGCAATTCCGCCCGGCTTTGCCAGTCCACTCCCTGAGAACCCAGGTACTGCCTGGCTTTTGCGACAAGCGGTTCGGCCTGAAAGATCAAACGGGAAGCCGCCAGGGCATAACAACCCAGATCCAGCAGAGCACCTCCCCCGGTTTCAGGCTTGTTTCGGATGTTTTGTTCCTCTGCACTAAAGAAGGAGAACTGCACGTGTACCGAAGACAATTCCCCCAAAAGTCCTTCCTTGATCCACTCCATGGCCAGGGCCCATTGAGGGTGATGACGGAACATAAAGCCCTCGGCCAGCAATAAATCGGGGTGAGCAGCAGAAACCGCGGCCAGGGCATCGGCCTCGGCAGCCGTTTGCAGACCGGGCTTCTCCAGCAGAACGTGCTTTCCAGCTTGTAAACAGCGTATTGCCCAGGGCAAATGCTCCGAATTGGGCAGGGGAATGTATACCGCCTCCACCTCGGGATCGGCCAGCAATTCATCATAGGACCCATAAGTGCGGGGCCGCTCAGCGGGTTTGATACCGCGCAGAGCTGCTTCCTGCAAAGCCTCATCCAGACCTGACCGGGCTCCCTCTGCAGTCCTGGAAGCCAGTGCAACCAAACGCCCGCGCAGACTGCCCATCAGCGCCGGCATCACCTTTCTACGCGCAATTCTGGCACTGCCCAGCACACCCCAACCCAATCTATCCATAGATGCGAAGGTAGGGACCTGTCCCAGCAAGCCCATCCAGCGTCTCCACCAAAAAAGTCAATGTGGAAAAACTACCCGCATATCGGATCGGCTAAGAATCCAGGCCCGCCGCGCGCAGAATGGCCGCGGAATCCGAGAAGTCATCAAAGCGGAATGGATGCTCAACCCGCTGCCCGATTCCGATGAAGTGGTAGCCCAGATCGGCACAGGCGCGCTGATCCCAGGGACCATCACCAAAGTAGATCCGCTGGTTTTGCTGGGCCTGAACCTGCCCTTCAGTCCCTGCCAATGGCGCGTTCTGAACCACGGGCTCCGCACTCAAAGGCTGAGTTTGCAGGGGCATCCAATTAGCGCGCGCTCTTCGCTCTGCAAGGCGCATGATGGACAAGCGGTTGTGGTGATCAGAGGAGGTGGCCAGGGCAAGGCGACCCTCCGCGATGTAGGAACCCAGGCCGATGTGCTGAAGCTTGAGACGGGCCGTGCCCGACCATCCACCGGTGGCCACTCCCACTGCGCAATCCTTGCGGTTCAGCAAATGTTCAACAAACTGGCGAGCACCGGGCTTTTCCAGATTGCCATTGAGCTTGCCCAGGTGCTCCTGAGTCAGTTGGGTAAAGCGCTCCTTGACCTTGTATTCCCATTCATCGGCATTGCCCTGCAATCCCTGCCGGGCAATCTCTTCCTGCAATACGCCTCCATCGGTCACGAAGGTGTAACTGCCCCAGTCTCCTGAAACCACCATGCCGGTGACCTCTCTGACCGCCTGGACAAACAATTCCGTATCAAATTCATAGCTGTTCACCAGCGTTCCATCCACATCAAAGAGAATCAGAACAGGTTGTTCGCGCTCAATCATTTAAAAGAATTATATAGATATTAAATTAATGCCAATATTCCGCGTAAATTTTCAATGGAGCCTGTCCTGGCATCAATATCATCGCTTGATCGAATAAAAGTACGTTAAAACCCATGCTGGGTTACGCCCCGAACCCGGTTCAGCCCATCCACTCGTGGATAACTGCGGCAAATCGGGCGGCGGAATTGGGATCCATGTTGAAGTAGAGGGAGGGTTCAATCAGCTCCATTTCCATCAGATAGAAGTCTCCGCCGGCCCCGGGCAGGCCCGTATCGCGGACAAAGTCCACTCTGGCATAAAGTGGTATAGGTCGAATGGCGGCTATGGCTTCATCGGCGGCCTGGCGAAGCCATGGCTCTGGATCTATGGCCGTCAATTGTCCACCGTGCTCCTCCTGCACCCGGAAATCGCCTGTCTTTGGCTTCTTGAGGATGCCATGGCTGTATTCGCTGCCAAAGTAGAAGAGCGAAAACTCCCCCTCTTTGACCACTGCGGGCATAAAGGGCTGAATCAGCGCGTCTTTCTTCGAGAAAATCTGCTCCAGTCTATCCTTGTCAAGCCCGTCCATTCCCGCCCGGATGCGGTAGGTGTCTTCGGCATTGGCGCTGATCGAGGGCTTGATGATCAGCTCATCCACGCCGCTGCGTTCAAAGGCATCATCGAGCATCAGCGCTTCTCCCGCTGCCCTGAACAGACTGGGAACAATCGCTATGCCCTGGCGTTCCAGGTCGCGCAGGTAGCCCTTGTGCAGGTTCCAGCGCACCAGTTCCAGCGGGTTCTCCAGCCGGGCCTGGCTTTGATCAATTTGCTCTAAAACCTGGAGGAAGGCTTCGGGATCCTGCTGGTAGTCCCAGGTTGAACGGATGACAACCGCCTCAAAATCATCCCATGCTGCGTTCTTGTCCCTCCAGCTCAGGTTCCTGACCAACCAGCCCAGATCGCGAAGCGGCCGTTCGAGCATGGCGTCGTAGCAGACATAATTGTCCAGGCTGTCCATGCTCAAAAAAGCGATCTTCCGCATGCTGCGAAGTTCTATCGCCGAAAGGATGACAGCAAGTGCTCAAACCGGCTCAGCTTCCTCAGTCTGCCGGGGCCGTTAGCATTGGGTCAGAGACTCCGCCTCCTCAGCCTGCGGGGGCCATCTTCACGCGCTGTTGAGCCAGTTTCTGCACGATCACCTCTTTTAAAGCATTGACCATCGTGTGGAAGTGGTGGAATCCGTTGACCACATAGTAGGTGCGCATGCCGCCTTTCCCGGTATAGTTGCCCGATTCATCCAGCTCATAGGGCTCTTCGATCAGTAAGCGGCAGGCCGTGTGCGGGTCGTCGGGCAGATAGACGTGATCCGCTCCGGGCTCCAGACTTCGTATGGTCTCCTCGGCGGAAGACAGGATTCCAACACCATAGACTCTGACCCTGCCCGAATCGTCTCGGGTCAAACCGAACTCAATGGTTCTCCAGTAAAAGCGGGCCACCCATTCGGCCAGCAATTCCACCGTATCCATGCTCTCCTTCTGCATGATGTCCAGAAATACCTGGGCGATGCGGCGGTGGTGCTCGAAGTAGAGCTTGTTGCTCAACATGACGGCGTGACCAAGCACTTCGTGCACCATGTCCGGCTCTTCTATGTAGCCGATTTGAATGGGTTTGCGCAACCAGACCGTTACGGGGAAGTAGTTCTTGGCGATGCTGAGCAGGTAGGTGGTCGGATCGGTATGCCCTTCGACAAAGTACAATTCACAACCCACCAGCTCTTTCAGGCGTTTGGACAGCACACTGACCTTGGGGACGTGGTACATCAGGCGCAGCCGGTCAATGCCCTCCAGAAATTCGGGATGAGCGCGGTTGGGCCAGGCCCGGTGAAACAGATTGCTGAACACCGTGCTCCAGGTGTACATATCATCGGTGGTGTAGTGGTCGTACTGCTGACGCTCTTCCAGATCCTGAGCGAGGAGTTGGGCCAACTGCTCTTCAGCGGCTTCATAGGTCAGGGGATTGCGGTTGTCCATAGATGTAGAAATTGAAGGGTCGCCCGTATAACGACAAAGTTAAATATAGCCGCAATTACCGGCTCTCACACCCGAGACAGGTGGCCTAAACTCCTTGTTCTGCAAGGTCCAGCAACAGGGGAATGCGGCTGTTCTGCCCCTGCAGCCAGGGTTCCGGATGGCCCTCCAAAGGGCGGGCGCCCCTGTTGATCCAAAACTCCACAACGGGCACTTCAGGGGGCGAAGGGATGTAGAATCGCTCCACGGCATGCCTGCTTGCTTCACGGCTCATGGCCCTGATCAGGGCCGAACCCAGTCCCCTGCCCCTCCAGGCTCTGTCCGTGATGCAGTGGTCCAGCCTTCTCCATTCGGGGTGCGCGGGGTGTTCGGGCCAGGCCAGGGCCGCCAGAGCGACCAGTTTGCCGGAAGCCTGGGCTCCCATGACCAGCCCGCCTTTGTGCAAACAGGCCTCAAGATCGGCCAGGCGATGCTCCAGCTCGGCCTCGGACCAGCTCAGGGGCTGACTCTCCACAGGTGATGGCGGCGACACGAGAGACCAGGTTTGGGGAAAGGCGGCGAGTTGCTCCGCAGCGGTGCTGCGCGACGTGTGGCTTTGCAGCGCAAAGCGTTCCGATTCCTCCAAAGAGGAATCCAAATGCGCCAATTTGGGCAGCCAGTCTGTGGTAAGGTGGAATAAAATCATGCCTTGCAAGCCCTCTGTAGCCCATTAAACAGAATTCAAAGAACGAAAAAATTGAGGGAAAACAACCTATGTGTACTCTTCTAAAACAGAACAATTGGCATAATGTGAATAACTTATACAGGAGGTTTTATCTACCAATAGAAAATAATATTTGTTCAGGTACTCAATGGTGCAAGCAATCATAATATGGAAGGTGTACTTTTACTGTTCAATCCAGAGTGTTCCCATCTTAAAAAGACAGCGCGGGAACATTTGACTTTAATTACTTGCATGAAGCTTTACATTGGAAATCTGCCATTCTCCGCTAGTGAGAACGATCTTCGCGACGCCTTCGAAAGGTTCGGCGAAGTTGAGGATGTGGCAGTCGTGATGGACCGGGATACCGGTCGTCCACGCGGATTCGCATTCGTTACCATGCCCAACGATGATGAAGGAAACGCCGCTATTGAGGGCATGAACGATCAGGACTTCGGAGGTCGCGCTCTGAAAGTCAACGAAGCACGTCCCCGCGAATCCCGCCCAGGTGGTGGTGGTGGCGGAGGTGGTGGCTACCGCGGAGGCGGTGGTGGTAACGGCGGCGGCGGTGGATACCGCGGCGGCGGAGGTGGCGGATCGCGTTGGTGATCCCTGCTTGCACCCTGTTAACAACTACAATACCCGGAGTTCGTTTCTAACGCTCTGGTGTGAACATCAGAGAATCCGGACAGCGCAGGCTGTCCGGATTTTTTTTGGCTCCCGAAGGTCTAACTTCGGCTTCTTCTAAGTGCTGCCACAGCATCAAAGGTGCTCTGAACTTCAACCCATGAACCAAACCAACAAGCTTGCCGTGTTGATCGACGCGGACAATGCCCAGCCCTCCCTGGCCGGTGCTCTACTCACCGAGATTGCCAAATACGGGACAGCTCATGTCAAACGCATCTACGGAGACTGGACTCAAACCCGTTTGAAAGGCTGGAAGGACGTTCTGCTTCACCATTCCATTCAGCCCATACAGCAATTTGGCTATACCAAGGGCAAGAACGCGACAGACTCCGCCCTGATCATCGATGCGATGGACCTGCTCTACAGCGCCCGCTTTGATGGGTTTTGCATCGTCTCGAGCGACAGTGACTTCACCAAGCTGGCCACCCGCATCCGCGAATCCGGTTTGACGGTGTATGGTTTTGGCGAACGGCATACCCCCGAACCCTTTGTGGCCGCCTGCGACAAGTTCATCTACAACGAGGTGCTGAGCACCAAATCCGACGACGACGAAGAGGACAGCAGCGGTCAGGCGGGTATTCGCCGCAAGAGCAGCAGCGAGCTGCGCCAGGATCGCCGTTTGGTGCAATTGCTTAGAAGCGCGGCTTCTGCCGCGGCTGATGAGGGAGGTTGGGCGGAACTGGGCTCTGTGGGCAGCAACATTGCCAAACAGAGTCCGGAGTTTGACTCGCGGAATTACGGCTATGCCCGATTGAGCGGACTGGTCGGTGCATCGGGGCTCTTTGAGGTAGAGGAGCGGCCCGGAAGGGGCGGGCAGCACACCGCGGTTTACATCAAAGTCAAGCGCCGGGGAGAGCCCAAAGGCCCTTCGCCCCAAATCATCAGCCCAAAAGAAGTGAGCAGCAATGCCGTTGTCAAGGGCAGCAGTTCGGGGCGGAACAGCAGAGGCCCGCGAAAGAAGGAGAACTGATTTCAGCGCAAAAAGTACAGTGTTTCTGCGGTTTAACGCTTGCCGGGAACTGAATTCGATGTTTAAACGTTGAATTTTTTGTAGCTTAGTTTACCACCGCTCAAGCAGGTAATTATGAAGCGCAGACAATTCATCAAAGGATCCGCTATCGTGGGAGCCAGCCTGGCCAGCCCCGTTGTTCTCAAAGCCGAATCGGGCATGTACAGCTCGGCTGCCGCCAGAAAGGTTTATCGCATTCTCAACGCCGACCGCACCACCGTGGGCACTCTGCCCATCTTGCGCGCCTTTGCCGGTGATCATCAGGACTACGTCTCGCCCTGGGTCATGCTGGACGAGTTTGGCCCTGTTGACCTGCAGGCGGGCAGCGACCCCCTTCGCGTGGATGCCCACCCTCACGCCGGGGTCATTCCCACCACGTATTTCCTCTCCGGAAGCGGACACCATAAAGACAGCCTGAACTACGATTTTCAGATCGGGAAAGGCGATTTAATGCTGTTCAGTTCGGGCAGGGGGGCCATTCATATGGAGGAAACCGGTCAGCAGCTCTACGATGAAGGAGGCCGCTATCACGGCTTTCAGATCTGGCTGAACATGCCAGCCGCGTACAAATTCATCGACCCGAGCACTTCTGTTCACCGCGAACAGGATCGCCCGGAGATCAAGACCGCCGACTATACCATAAAAGTGGTTCTGGGCGAATGGGACGCAGCCCGCTCGTCCGTGGAACTTCTTTCACCGGCTTTTTACTACCACATTGTCATGAAGGCCGGTGCGCGATTGGATGTACCGGTCAAGCCCGCAGACAACGCTTTCATCTACGCCATCAAAGGCAGTCTGGAGTTAAACGAGCAGCGTCTGCTGATCGACAATCAGCTCGCCCTCTACGAGCGCGGGGCCGGTCGGATCAATCTGTTCAGCCCGGATGGAGCAGAGTTTCTGGTTCTGGGCGGGCAGCCGCTACAGGAGCGGGTGTACGCCTATGGGCCTTTCGTGATGAACAACGAAGAGCAGATCAGGCGGGTCATTGAGGACTACCGCTCCGGGCGCATGGGCAATCCCGAGCAGGTGAACGCTCCTGGCCTGCATTAAGGCCTCTATGGCTGCAACATGTTGCGCGGAGCTGTTTACTTTGTCTTCAGGGGCAAGTTTGCCCCTTTCTGACTCCACATCCTCCAGTATCCGCAACATGGGAAAGAAGCAGTCCTTGACGTTTGAATTCGAGAGCGTACTGTTGAGAATGGACAGCAGCATGAAGCAGCACTTCCTGCCGCTGCCCCCTGAAGTGGCCAAAGCCTTTGAGGAGGCGGGGGTGCGCAGAATCATTCTGAGCGCCGCCGGCAAGAGCTGGCGCAGGGCCATCATGAACACCAAAGACGGGGACAGGCATATTTTTATGGGTCAGCCCATCCTGCGGGAGCTCGGACTGAAAGCAGGGCAGCGCATTCGCGTTGGTCTGGAGCCGGATCCGGAACCCGATGCCATTGATCTGGGGGAGGAGTTTGAAGCCGTACTGGACCAGGATCCCCAGGCAGCCGAGCGCTTCTTCAGTTTCACCCCGGGCACGCAGCGCTCTCTGGCCTATTACGTCACCAGTGCCAAGCGGGTGGAGACCCGCATCAAAAGAGCGCTGGAATTGGCGCACAAGATCAAAACCCGTTCCCTGCATATGGACCGGGAGAGATGATCTGATCTCCCCTGTGCGTTAGCAAACTTTCAACGTGTAATTTTAACCCGAATTAGCAAGCCCAAATGCGGGTTAAAGCGGAAACCTACCATCATGGATAAGAAAAACATGCCCATTGTGCCCGGCCAGGGGCTGGGAATCATCAAATTCGGTATGACCCGGGATCAGGTTCGCCAACTGCTCGGCGATCCAGATGAAGTGGACCAGTTTGGCTACGAAGACAGCGAAGATGAAGAGGATCAGACCGAGGCCTGGCACTACGATGCCCTGAACGCCTCTTTCTCGTTTGATGCCATCGACAACTGGCGTCTGAACGGCATTGCCGTGAGCGATCCCGCCTACCTGCTGAAGGACCAAAGCCTGATTGGCATGAACCGCAACAGCTTGCAGGAAACCCTGAGCAGCATGGGCCTGGGCGAAGTGGTGGTGGACGATTGGTCAGAGGAGACCATGCCCGAAGACAAGCTGCTTTGTATTGACGATATCTCCATGAACTTCTGGCTGGAAAGCGATGAGCTGGCCGAAATTCAATGGGGACCTTATGTGGATGAAGACGAGAATGTCCATTGGCCGGAGTGAGCAGAACCCTTCAAAGGACCTTGTAAAGGACCATGCACTCACCCTGACTCAGGTTGTTGTTCGCATTAAAGCCTAAACTGTGGATCGCGTTCATAAGCGGCCCTGATGTCAACCATTTGCTGCAAGGCCAGGGGAAATAGGGCAATCATCGCCTTTAGTTCTTCCAGATCCCGGAGGTGTCCGGTGCGTTTGGCCTGGAGCACATAAACCCCTTTGGGGTAGCGCTTGCCAAAGAGCCCTTCCTTTTCTTTGGCCTCTAACACAGTGTGGGTGGTCTTGCTGAGCACCTGCCTGAGCGCTTCATCCTTGAACAACCTGAAGACGCTGTCCTTTTGGTTGCCCTGAACGACAAAGCTTCGATCAAAATCAATGTGGCCGGTGATGATGTCCTGCATGCCCATGGCTTTGCCGATGCGGCTGAACAGGCTTTCGCGAAAGACCTTGAACTGAAGGCCATCGCGGGTTAGATAGGGAGCGCGTATCCGGGTTATGCTCTGATGGGAATTGTTCGAATGGTTGTCATAGGCATCCACCAGGATCTCCCAAGCCCCGGATTTGAGCCGGACCGCGGGCCTCGAAAAATAGTTTCGCTTCTCAAACTGTCCGTTCAGATCCTGAGCAAGCTGCTTGAACATGCTTTCCCGATAGGGTCCAAACATCGCCTTCCATCCCTTCTTCATGCGACAAATCTAAGAATGTGCACCCGCAAGCACGGAAAGTATCACGGAGCGGCGGGAGCTGCTCGCAGAGAATCAGGCGATTGGTTTGAATCTGGACCTGATTCCGGGGCCAGAGGATGGGCATCACCCACTTGATTGATCTCCGAACCGGTATTGATGAGTTGCAGCAGGCTGTCGGATGGCGCAACATAGCCCCAGCCCGGTCCGGCTTCCTTGAGAATCTGCTCCTCCCAGAGCCGGGTATCCGCCAGACGCAATCGCTCCAGCCAGATGACCTGGCGGCCCAGGGCATCGGTCAGGGTCAGGTCGGGCATGGAGCCGCCCACAAAGGTCTTGCCCTCGGCATCGGCTTTGGTGACCACCGTGGTCAACCAGAAAAAGCGCCGCTCTCCCGCCATGTCGCGGATAAATGGCCGGGATTCAGCCGCCGAACTCGCGCTCCAATCGTACTCCTTTCGACTCTCTCTGATCTTGACCGGCACCGCACTGGCCCCGAACAATCCGCTCTCCAAAAGCGCGTGATCGATGTAGAAAGCCGTGAACTCTCCATCACCCGGCAAAAACAGGCTCAGGTTCAGACCCGACTTTCCCTCCAGATAGGGCTCAAGGCCGTAGTAGTCATAGAGCCCGGTTCTGGCCCGCTGACTGACGCCTTCAAAATCAAACCAGGTTACATAGGGCATGTCATTCTGGTCGCCCGGAAAATCGGGAATGCGAATGTCCCCTTCGTGATAACCGGGGAAGGGCGCCAGGAAGCCGCGGAGAAAGCGGAAACTCTCCGCCGTAAAGCGACTGGCCCGATCGGGGAGCAGATTCTGCCCGCGCAGCCAATGCAGAGCATCCACCTGCTCGGCTTTGACCCAGTAACCCTTTCCGAGGAAGTTGCGCTCCAGCACTTTGTTGAAGCCCGCTTCGCGCTGCTCCACCACCATCACGCCTCCAAAGACCGGGCGCGGAAAGAACAAGCCCTTCCACCGGATCAGCGATACCACCTGCACCCATTCGCCCTGACTATTCTCCATGAAGCGAACCTGATCGGGCTCATAGCTCAGGTATTGCCAAAGCCCAAAACGGCGAATCACCGCTTGTTCAACCTTGCGGCCAAACCACAACTGCTCGCCGACATCAAAGTTGACGTTGTGCCTGTTGGTGCCGGAGAAATCGGGGGCCGGTGTCACGGCGCTTACTGAGATGACCTGATCGAGATTGCGAAAGAGCCGCTGTAAGGGGTATTGGGGCGAAGGGCCTATGGCCATGGAAAAATCGTATCGCCCGTCTGCCCGGCGAATGAAATCTGGCGAGCTGGCCGATTCGGTTTCATTGAGCGCTTCCTGCGCTACCAGGGTTGCGACGCTGTTGAGGGGATGTATGCGCTCGTTTCCGGTCAGGGGCAATTGACTGAGCTCTACTTTCTCTAGTTGTTGATAGTGGTTGTACAGGGCCAGGTAATTGATCATAGGCGCGCCATAGAAGGCCATTCCAACAGCCAGGACACCGAGCAGAAGAACTACCATGATCTTTCCCACAGCTCTGCTGCGCTGCCAGATCCAATAGCACAGCATCAACAAGAGCAGGACAATGACTGCAATGATGAAGTATTTTCGAATAAAAATAAAGACGAACTGATAACTGGCCCGGAAGCTGAAGAGCAAAATCAGTACCATACCATACAAAATGGTACTCAACATGGGCCTCTTGCTAAATCCACGCCGGATGGAGCCCCCCATGCGGCTCATGCTGTGCCGGAAAAACCAATATGCTCCGCTGCGCTCTTTGGCCTGTCCGCCTGCCTCCTGAGCCTTGCCGGAATGGCTGCCGTGCAGGCGTTCGTCCAGATCATCTACCTGTTTTTTGATGTCGTCAAAGGAGCTCATATGCCTGCAATTTAATGGACTATTTCTTGAGAAACTTCTCTACGCCTTTGCGCCAGTCTTCCGGATCCTGATCGGTGTCTCTGGTATTGGTTTTAGGGTCAGCCGTGCCGGGAGACTCCTGATCCGGATGCTTGTCTACGTCTTGAGCAGCTTTTGGAGTGCTCCTCTCTGATGGAAAGGGCGCTGCTGTGTTGTCCGCTTCGGCTGCGGGTAAGTCCTGTGCCAAGACATCCGGATCCTGTGGGATCTCGCTCCTGGCAGGGGTCGAAAACCATTTGCTCAGCCAAGGCGGTGCAAGTGCCAAACCCAGGCTGAGTCCCGCCCAAACGCAGAGCAATTGAACCAACACTCCGGCAGGGTCGCGCCACAAGCTGCCTGAAGCCAGGCTGATCAGGGCGATGAGCAAACTGAGTTGAGCAGCTGCGAACAATCGCTCCTTCTGGCTGCGTCCGATGACAAAAGAGCGTCGTTGATGCGCGGGCAAAGGATCGCGGTGGGTCATGTCGTACCACCAGCGATAGATGGATGCGCCATAGTTGCGGTCCAGGCCGTACAGGGCCATGCCGAGTAAAGCGAACAGGAAAACCTGGATGACAAGGGTCATAGCGACAAGTTTTGTCGGGCTGCTCTTCAGTTTTGCTGAAGGACTTCCCGCTTGAGGAAAGCTACTGCCCAGCTCCGGAACGAAGGCGGCCATTGTGTGTACTGCTCAAAGAACAAGGCCTTATCGTAGTCGTAGAGCCGGGCTATATCGTAGGAGGAAAGGCTGATCAGCATTTGACGCACGGTGTTCCATCCCGTTTCGTTCAGACTGCGGTGTGGATGGGTCAGGGCAAGCATCAACTCGGGCGAAAGGTTTTCGGGGCTCAAGCCAGGCTGGCGCTGAAGTTGCAGGATCAGGCGGTCCACTTCGTGAAACAATTCCGGTAAAAGACCTCCACTGCTGAGCATTTGGGTTCTGCGCCGCAGTTCGCCTTCGCTCATGGCCAACCAGTCGGCATCGGGATCCTGTTCCGAAAGGCTGCGCATCAGCAGGCATTCCCGCAGTCGCCGGAGCACAGCGGGTTGCTCGCGATACAGGCTCCATTCCAGATCGAGAAGCCTTTCGGAAAACAGCAAAGGCAAGAGGGCCGGATCGTTCAGCGCGTACTCCAGATGATCCTGACCGGGCTGATGATCGGCTCTGACCCGCCCGGCATCACACATCACCAACATGGGTTTGGTGCCCGGCAGATCCCGGAAGACGTAGAGCCCATCAAAGGCCCGGGTGTAAAAGGTTCGGGTATTGGTGTAGGGAATGTCGGGGATGAACAGGCTGCGGAAGCGCAAGTCTCCGAATTTATCGACACTGGTAGCAATGTCCTGCAGCAAGTTCCGGTCTGCCCAGGCCATGCGCTGATTGTTGAAGCGGTGCACCAACTCGCGCTGTTCGGCCGCGTGGCGAATCAGGCCTCCGCTGGCGTGAAAGCGCAGGGTAATGGCATCTACCATGAGCAGATCGCGGGGCTCGCGGTAGGCGCTCAGTTCCTGATCCAGATCAATCCAGATGGCAGAAGACAGGGTCAGATCGGCGATCTGGGCAGAGGCCACCTGAAACACCACCTTCATCAGGTGCTTGTCAAAGCTGTGGAAGGGGAAGTAGATGGGGAGCTCGCGCTGTTCGGGAGAGAGAATGATGGCATAGGGATTGGCGACTCCACCGTGGCTGAGGTAGTAGGGATCAGCGCGCTCTTCGGCAATCTCAGGGCTCCAACCCCAACCGTCCACCTGAAAGTTCTTTAGCCCGGTGGGCAGCAAACCAATCTCTCTGAGACATGCATTGTAGCGATCCACCAGGGAGGACTGCCCCACCGGTATGAGGCCCTGTCCAAACAAGCCGCTTTGTTTGAGGAGTTCCATCTTAGTCGGCTGTTGCGTTTAGCCGCAGTCGTTCGGCTGCTAACTGCTGAATGTGCATGCGCTCCCTGGCCAGTTCGATCTCGCGCTCCTGACCGCTGGAGTTTATGCGTAAGGCGGCTTCCAGATAGTTGAGGGCTTCGCGCAAGCGCAAACGGGCAAAGCTGAGCTCACCCAGATTGCTTCGGATCAAGTCGCGCAGCATGGCGAGCTTGCTGTCGTAGTCGCGGCGGAAGAACAGCTCGGGATCCTGCATCCATTCGCCCGGAAAATCAACATCCATGACCCTCGCATCGACCGCTTGTTGAATGTTGCGCAGATCGCGGCTCGAGAAAAAGGGGTAGCGATGCAGGATGGCGCTGTAGAACTCACTGAAGAACTGATGTTCCTCCGGGTCAAAATTACGGGCCGTTTTTTCATATATTTCCTGTATGCCCTCGTGCTGAAACTCGTGTTCGCCTTTTTGCAATTGCGAAAGGGAGCGCAGGGGAGCCTGGCCGGACAGAAAACTGTAACCCTCTGGCGCTTTCATGTCTACAAATCCCGGCAACAACTCCGTGTACTTGTTCCACCACAGATAGTCCTGATCCAGGAAGTCCTCGCGGCTTCGGGCTCCGTCAATGCTCACCCGGTACTGGATGCGGGACAAAACGGCCTTGTCAATCTGATCGGGTATATTGGTGAACAGGCTGATCATCTTGTTGCCGTTGTTGACCGCATAAGCCCCTTCAGTGTTGCGCAAAAACACCCCGATGAATTCGCGCACACCCGCCGAAACGCCCTGACGGGTGCGCTCTTCAAGGTTGTTCTCGGCATCGTCAACCGGGGCGAAGATGATGCGTCCCGGGTCCTGCATGGCTTTGAACCAGTCGGCAGCGCGCTCGGCCGATCCGCCCTGATAAGTGGAGATGATGTTCTCCGGCAGGGGCCAGAACAGAAAGTTCCTGCCGATCAGATCGCACATATCCTGAAGATATGTGGCGGTAGCTGCAATGAGCATGGACTTTCCCGTCCCGGGCCGCCCGTCGCCCATGGTGACCGAAGGCAGGCCTCCCAATTCGCGGATGGGGTTGCGCCGCGTTTCCGGATCGTAACAGAGCAAGCGCTCGGCAAAGCGCCGAAACATATGTTTGGCATCGCGATTGGCCACGATTTCCGACCAGTCAATGCGGTTGAAGGAAACGGTTCTCCACTCCTGTGCCGATGAAGTCTCCCAACCCTGCACCACAAACTCAGTGTGCTCCAGGCGGTAGTGGTACTGAGTGTAGAAATCGGCATAGCGCAGTGCGTCCTTTCGCAATTGAATCTCCTGCACCATGCGCTCAAAGAAGCGCCGGCTCATGGCCAGAAGCTCCAGCTCCGTGTTCACCGAACCCGAGCGCTCCAGATAGGCACCGTAGTAATACAGCATGCTGTTCAGCGCGGCGGAAGGGCGGCTGAGCACCACTTCGGGAATACCCCCAAACTCCACCGAAAGGGGATTGACTTCTTCGGAGCGGTGGGTGGAAAGGCACCAGTTGGTGTAATAGGCCGAGACAAACAATACAATAGCCGAAGCCACCTCGAGCTTGTCGTGAAATTCGGGTTGCTCACTGTGGTGGAGCTGTCCCTGCCGGTTGCGCTGCATCAGGGATTCCAGTCCGGAGCTCTGCTCGTAGAGCCTGGCCAGTTGCCGGCCCAGGCATAGCCCGTCGCGAAGGCTGTTGAGCACAAAGGCCACTGAGTTGCTCAAAAGCATGCGGTCGTCAGAGATGCGAACCGCCTCCTTCATGATGCTGGTGCTGTCTTCCTGGGCCAGGCCGAGCGCCTTGCTTTGCATCAAAAAGTTCAAGTCTATTCCCGATTGCTCCGTCTTGCGGCGGTCGGGTTTCCAGTTGGCCTGCTTGAGGTACTCGGCCATTTCATCCTTGTGGTGGCGAATCTCCTGCCAGCTCACGGGCATCAGGGGCACTTCACTTTTTTGCATCCGCTGATTGGCTTGTTGGGATGAAGGTAATCGGGGGAAGGGTGAGCGTTCTGACCCTGTCGGGGTGCTGGTCGTGCAGGTTCTGCACCACTCCATGAGTAGCGATCATGAACTGCTGCAATTCGCTGACGTTGCGCAGCATGGTTTCGGAATTGCTCTTGTCCACAAAGAAGATCTGGAGAAATTCCGGTGCGCTCATGAAACTCTTGGAGCGGGTTTCCCCTATAGAGAAGACGATCTCTGTGGAGAATAGAAAGACCAGATCCAGCGGTCCAAACTGCTCGCGGAGGATATTGGCATAGAAACTGTCGCCCTGGGCAAAGCGGCTGTAGAGGGGCCCGAGCTCAATGCGCTTCAGGATTTTTGGTGCGTGCTCCTTGAGGGCTTCGTCCAGATCTCTGGCGATGACCTGCAGGGGCGCTGTGTTGTTGCTCAGCTTGGCGATGAGCGCCTCCACGTTCTGACGCTGGGCCGGATTGCTGAGTTGTAGTTTGGCGCCAGCCCGCTGCTCCAGCACCAGCATATAGACATGAGGTCTGTTGGTCAGCACATCGAAACTTCCCCAAGAATATAAGTATTTCAATGAAGTTTTATCCTCCGGGTTTTGAAGGGGCTGCCATTCCCCCGGAGTAAAGACTCTGAACAAACCGCCCAGGGTGCTGTATCGGGAGAGCAGTAAGTGATACTCCCGCTGGCCGAGTTGGCGCAACAGCTCGTGCGGAATTCGCTTGTGGCGAAACAGGCTGTCCAGGATGGCTTGCTTGAGCACGTCCACCGCGGGCAGCTCGCGCAAGACTTGTTCGCGCATCTCCAGATCGTGCTCCAGCTCTTTGAATTCGATGAAGCTCGGAAAGCCGGAATCGCTGGGATCGTAGCGCAGCTTTCGCTCCGGCTCGCAGAGGTACTTCATGCGCATACACTCCACCGAGTGCAAGAAACGGCTGGCAAACTTTTGCAGAATCTCGATCTCCAGCGGATCCTTTGCGGTGCGTTTGCGCAAGGAATCCAGGAGCTGTTGAAAGACGCCCTGCAAACAGGCGAAGTAGGCGATATAGTCATCGCCACCCTCCAGCGTGGTTTTGTCCAACGCCGTGAGCTCGCGCAACAGGTCGGTATTTCTCATGGCAGGGTCTGCGGTCTTTTAGAGGCCATGCTCAATCGAGCAGGGTGTTGACATCGCCGATACCGCCAGCTGTTCCGCCGGCCGTTCCGCCGCCGCCGGCGCTTCCGCCAGAGCCGGTAGGCCCGGCAGCACCTCGCCCGCTGGAAGATCCGGATTTGCCCTCTGCTGATTCAGCATCTTTATCTGACCCTGGAGCAGAGGCGGGCCGACTTTCGTACTGAAAGGAAAACTCCTTGCTCACGTCTATGCCGTATTTGCGGCGATGCTCTTCGGCGAGTTTGGCGTCTTCTTCCTTGTAGCGCTGAGTGGCCTGGGCCAGAGCAACCAGAACCTGGTGCAATTGCTCCATGCGCGAGGGGTGCTTTTTGATGCGGTCAATTCGATCGCGCTCGGACGAAACAAAGACCTTGGCGGCGATCTCGGTGATGAGCTGATCGGTTTTAACTCCGGCGTCTTCATAGATCGAAGCGGCTTCCTGCGCGGTGGCAGACTGGATGAGCTGCAAACCGGATTCGTAGGTGGTGATGCGCTCTTCGGTATCGGAGCGCAACTGTCCGATGAGTTGTTTGAGGTTGTTCTTGGTGGTGGTCTGGGCTTCTAAGTGCACCACAATCTGATCGACAAAGCGCTCCTTGCTGTGGAATATGCCCAGGGCGATGTTGTAGCGCCCCTTCAACTCGGCGCGCTGCTCGCGCAAATCGGCAATCTTGCGCTGTTGTTCGGTGTACTCGGGAGTGGCGTTTTCCAGCTCCTCCAATTGCAACTCGGCCTGCCTGAGTTTTCCCTCCAGGGTCTCGAGATCGGCCTGGCGCTCCTCCATGACCTGTGCGGCCTTCTCCTTGGTTTGAAAGGCGAGGTCCTTGCGAATCTTCAAAGCTTCAATCTGGGCCTCAACTTCGCCGATCATACCTTCGATGATCTTGACCATGCCGCTCACCTGGCTGATGATGCGGTGCAGAGAGTCCTTGATGTCGGCATTCTTGAGGCGGTCGCGGTACATGCGATTGGCGGCCTCCTCTGAAGTCTTGATCTCCGTCAGCGCATCTTCGACCTCCTTGCTGAATTTCTTGATGCGGCGGTTCTTCATGCCGAACAAGAGGTTGGCCAGATCGGGCATGTCCTT
Source organism: Chitinophagales bacterium (assembly GCA_041751015.1). GTDB lineage: Bacteria > Bacteroidota > Bacteroidia > Chitinophagales > BACL12 > WGOA01. The sequence continues at coordinate 85,720 of JBGSYF010000004.1, read as the reverse complement.
GGCTCTGGACAGCGCCTTTTCCGCATGGGCGTAGGCGGCCTTGGCGCGCTCTACGATGGCCTCTTCTTCATCGTTGAGCTCCTGTAGTTGCGCAAACTCACCCCCGCAGGAATCCAGCATGGCCCGCAGGTGCAACATGAGTTCATTGAGGTCCTTCTCGGTGTTCTGAATGTCCTGATTCAGGGTGCCGAAATTGGCCTGTATGATATCGCGAACCACTTCCTCCGTCGGGCGATTCTGCTGAATAGCCTTCTCTATATCGGACTCTATGCGATCGAGTTTGCCGGCGATGTCCTGACCGGCCTTAGATTGGATCTGATGTCTCAGCGCGTTGACGGATTTGGGGTCTCCGAGTTGTTCGAGCAGATCGTAGGAGGCAGATGACATGATTTATCGTATTGTGTTTTGGGGGAAGGGCCTGGACGGGGAAACCAAAATAATGTTAAAGTTCTCAGCTTTGAAGCTTTCGCGGGGCTCTTTAACGGAGTTTAACGAATGTAGAGCAACATGCTGGAACAAGATGCTGGGTTTTTCCGGCCAAATCCGTTTCCAAAACGCATTTTGCCTCTTTTCCAACGCTTAATAAATGATAAAACTAAAATTTCACAACAAATTCATAACAAACCGAATACCCTCAGGAAATGTGCTTAAAAGTGCAGAAAATCATAGGACTTGCGGCCTGTTAACCGTATTTTGCAAACTCTTTTTTCCCCCGAATTTCTGATTTGAAACACATGCACAAGAATTTATCCCTTTGGCTCGCATCAGGACTCAGCTCACTTCTTTGCTTCAACCTTTCGCTAAACGCTCAAAGCCCTCCCCCGGCAGAAAAGCCCAATGTGCTCTTCATCATGGTGGATGACTTGAATGAGCTGGTGGGATTCATGAATGAGAACCCCCAATCGGTCACGCCCAATATGGATCGCCTGGCCAGCAGGGGAACGGTGTTTCTCAATGCACATTGCAGCTCACCGCAATGCGCGCCTTCCAGGGCCAGTCTGCTCAGCGGCAAGTTGCCCGACTATACCGGCATCTACGAAGGCGGTGCTTATGAAAACAGCAATTTCAGAGGCAATTTCCTGGGCCAACCCGTCTTCACTCTTCCCGAGGTGCTCAAGGATTCAGGGGGATACTTCACTGCCGGGGTGCGCAAGATCTTCCACACCCGCAACCACAACCTGCCCAACAGCGATGCCGATCTGGACGAAAGCACCTCTGACGAGTGCGCCAGGGGCAAGAGCTGGAGTCGTTGGATCAACTCCAGCGGAGCCGACGTGGAGCCCTATCCCGCCGATCGCTTTGGCTGGAATGACAACTACGAGTGGGGCGCTTACCCGAGCAGTCAGGAATCTCTTTCAGCCGATTTTCGAGCGACCACCAATGCCGTTAACTTTCTCCAGGCCTATAGCGCCAATCCGGGCAATTTCTGCGACCGGCCTTTCTTCCTGGCCCTCGGTTTGTTCCGGCCTCATATGCCCTTTTTCAGCCCTCAGAAGTACTTCTCTGAATTCTATCAGCCCAATCCCTACCTCCTTCCGTATCGCAAGCCCTATAACGACCCGCCGAATGCCATTCCCCCAAATGGCATCATCATGGCACCCCAGCTCGATCCCACTATGCCGGATTACCAGAATCTGCCGTATATCGGCAAGATCAATGCTGATGGCCACAATGAAGCCCCTGAAAAGTACTTCCTCGACTACCCCTATACCCTAAGCCCGCCTCCTGTGGTCGATCCCGGCCTGAGCGATTCGGCTCGCATTGCCATCATGCAGGAGTCTTTTCGGGCTAATTGTGCCATTGCCTACATGGCTGCCATCCGCTATGTCGATGCGCAGATCGGCCGCGTGATCGATGCTCTGGAAGCACAACCGGGAATGGCTGAAAACACCATCATCGTGATGTTCAGCGATCACGGTTATGCACTTGGCGAAAAGCGTCACTGGGGAAAGGTTGCCCTTTGGGACCAGGTTACCCGCGTTCCAATGCTGGTCGTTGACCCCAGGAAGCCGGGGAAGAAGGTCACTTATCGCCCGATCAATCTGATTGATGTTTTCCCGACGATACTGGAACTGACCGGCACTCCCGAACCCAAACTGGGTGATGGCAGCCGCTATCTGGACGGGGAGAGTTTCGCCTATCTTTTAGATGATCCCGAAGCGCCACGCACTAAACCCGTGTTAGTAGCCACGGAATTGACCAAGCAATACCAGGATGGCTATTGCTTTCCCATGCACTCTGTCTTTGATCAGCGTTTCCACTATATCCGATATTTCACCAATGGAGCGGAGGATGATGCTGAGGTCTGCGATCTGGTCAACCGTCGCTATCAGGAAGAGCTCTACGAGATTGGCATGAAGCGCGAAGTGGATCCCAACGAATTCTTCAATCTCGCCGACAACCCGGACTACCAGAGCATCAAGGAATACCTCGCTCAATACCTTCCGGAAGGTCCGCTGTACAACCAGAGCGGAGCCCGGGTAGACATGCAAATGAATGAACTGAGCTGTGTCGTAAACCTGAATTTCGATCACGTGGTCAAGGCCCGTTTCACCGATGGCGATGGAGCGGTTTACACCAGCGCGCCGGCGGGATTTGTTTACGAGTGGAATTCCCCGGCATTCTTTGCCCCGATTTACGGTGACTCAGTTGTCCTGGGTTCAGCTACGGTCAATTCAGCTCTTTTGGGAACCGGCCAGCGACTCGCCTTAACACTCAGAGTTTCGGACACCGCAACTGGAGTTTTCTATCAGACCCTGGAGCAAATCAGCGTTTCGGCATCCAATGCGCCTACAGCGGATTTTTCGGTGCAGTTTACCGAGCCCACAGCGGTTCAGGTGGAATTGCTCAGCGAAGGGGGCTCTGCCCGCTCGCGGTACTGGGAGTTTGGGGATGGCACCACCAATAGCGAAACCAAACCCGCTGCCCACCGATACAGCCGTCCTGGCACCTACGCCATTCGACATGAAGTACGTTATGGCAACAACCCGGACAGCACCTGTTTCCGCCGCAGAGAAGTAGTCATCCAGATTGACAGCGCCGACTTTGACGGGCAGCCCTGTACCACACCACTGTACCTGTTCGCTGAGAGCATTGCCAGCAACAATGCCCAGTTGCGCTGGGAGCCGGTGTTTGGAGCTGTGCGTTATGAATTCCGGGCCCGATCGATGAAGACGCCCGGGATCGTCTGGAATTCCGGGGAACGCGTAGAAAACACGGTCAAGATCCCCGGTCTGGAGCCCAATCAGCAATATGAATACCAGGTCAGGGCCATTTGCACGGACATGGCAACGGATACCAGTGCCTGGTCTTACCCGCTGTACTTCAATACTCCGACCTGCTTCTCGCCGGTCAATGTAAGTGTGGCCAGCATCAGCAGCAATTCCGCAGAGATCAGTTGGGAGAGTAGAAGCCCCAATATCCTGGCCCACGAAGTACTGGCCAGACCTGTTTCGGGAGGAGCAGCCATCCGCAAGACCGTTGGCGGAGTCAGCTCTACGGTGATCAGCCCGCTGAATCCGGGCACCACCTACGAATACACGGTGCGCCCGCGCTGCCCGAATTCCTCCGGAGGTCCGGGGCAACCGGGTCCCCTTGCCGATATCCAGCAATTCAGCACCCTTTCGCTGCGCGATGCTCAGGAGCTCCTGGAGCAAGGTATTAGTCTGATTCCCAACCCAGCCTCCGACCACATTCAGCTCAACATGCCGGCACAGGGTGGGCTTGTTCGGGTCATGGATGCCGCAGGTCGAACGGTGTATCAGCACAACCAGGCCGATATCTACCTCCAGATCTCCGTCGCCGAATGGGCCGAGGGCTTTTATCTGGTGGAATGGCGCAGTCGCCAGGGACAACTGGATCGTCAAAAACTGCTGATCCAGCGCTGAAAAACGGGCGATATCAGGCTTTTTGACGCCGCTTCTACAAGGCTTGAACGCTGAAGCCGGTCATCTTCGACTCCACAGGTTAGTTCCTGTAAATCAAGGTGTTGAAAATGACCGGCTCCTGTTTACACCTGTATAGTATTGGCAACCTTATATTTACGGCAACTTTCAGGCAGTTATCGTTTATGAATTCTCCGCTAACGGATCCAAACGTCAGGATTAAAAACAAGGGCCATGTCCGGCTGTTTCGAAATCCTGTTTTAGAAATTCTCAGTTTAAGTTCACCCACCCTGACGGTGGTGTCCTATGGCGCCATCATTTTGAGCTTTTTGGTGCTCAACCGCTACTTTGGACTGATTACTACCCTTCAAAGCGGTTTGCTCGTTTACATTGGCGCCGTCATATGTTGGACTTTTTTTGAATACGTTTTGCACCGATACGTTTTTCATTTTGTCTATGAATCCAAGGGGGGTAAGCGTTTTCACTACCTGATGCACGGCTACCACCACGATTATCCCCGCGACTCCCACCGCTTGTTCATGCCGCCCACGGCAGGAGCCATCATCTCTTCCGTTTTTCTGGGTATCTTTTATGTGTTTATGGGAGGATATGCCTTTGTCTTTACGGCCGGCTTTGTCAATGGCTATCTCCTCTACACGATGATGCACTATTCTATGCATCGCTTTAAAGCCCCTAAGGGTCTCAGAAATCTGTGGAAGCACCATGCCATGCACCATTACAAGCACAATGACCGGGCTTTCGGAGTCAGTTCCACCATATGGGACCGGGTCTTCAGAACCATGCCTGACTCCAGCGAAGGGTCACAGGAACAGCCATCCTGAAGCTTCCCTTTCTGCAGGGCTTTCGACTTCGCGCCCCAATCAAACGGGACTTTGCGCTTTCCTTCTGCTGTGTACCTTTTTGTGCGCAACGAGACTCCCTGCTCAGTGGTTGAATCAGGCCCAATTCCACACCACCAATACCCTCCTGGACATACAGGTCAACCCGGACGGCAGGGGATTGATCACCGGAGCGGGCAATGTGCTGCTCTGCACCAGCAATTTCGGTGAGAACTGGACTGGAACCGGCTCCGCGGACCCAGATCTGACCGCCTTATCCTATGCCGGCGGCCATTTTTACTACGCGAACCGGGCAGGAGCCGTGTTCAGGGAGAGTAGCCCCGGGCTGTGCATTGGCGATGTTATGACCATAGCCTCTTCAGCCCTCAATGGCTTGATCGATTTGCAGATGTTCAACGCATTGGAGGGTTATGTTCTCTCTTTGGGAAGGATCCATTTCAGCAACAACGGCTGGACCAGTTCCACCCCGGTGAGCAACATCAACTGCCCCAGCGATGCCAGCAGCATGTGGTTCCTCAACCCTGAACTGGGTTTCACAGGAACCAGCTCAGGCAGCATTTATCGCATCAGCCTGGAATCCGGAACCTTTATCTGTGAGATCGTGAGCAGCGGAAGCCAGGCTATTCGAGCCATACACTTCTACGACACTTTAAACGGATTTGCCGTTGGTGATGATTCCAGATTCCTGTTGACTCAGAATGGTGGATTGAGCTGGGTAGCGCGGGAACTGCCTTTCAATGATGATCTGGTGGCTGTGTTTGCCCGCTCAGCCGATGATGTCCATTGCGCCGCCAACCAGATATACCGCTCCGGCGATGCCGGTCTGAGTTGGTATCAGCAAATCAAACCCGCGGGCATGACCCGCATTGAAGCCCTGTGGTTTGACAACGTCAATCGCGGCTGGGCGGTGGGCCTGAACGGCAAGATTGCCTTCACCAACAATGCCGGAGCCGAAGGTCTGCCCCTGGGCGAATCCTCCATTCATCAGGCGACTGAGAGCTGGACCATGCAGCCCAATCCGGTCGGGCAAGATCTGATGTTGAGCAGCACCCTACCCTTTGAGCGAAACTTTGTGCTCTACCAAAGCCAGGGACGCGCGGTGCTCGAAGGCAGTTTCAGCCAACAGATCTCGCTTGATCTGAGTGAACTTCCCCCGGGAATGTATTGGATGCAAGTGCCCGGATATGGGACCAAAAGCCTGATCAAAGCCGACTGAAGACCAGAGCTGCAAAAACACTCAATGGTGAACGCCGCCCGGTCCGTGCACGTGGCCGTGCTCCAGTTCCGACTCTGTGGCTTCCCGGACCGAAACAATGTCAACGGCGAAATTCAGGTTCTGCCCGGCGAGCGGGTGGTTGCCATCAACCATGACAAAGTCCAGGCTCACGCCCGTTACCGTCACCACAACCGGTCCATCCGGTGAGGAGGCGCGAAACTGCATGCCCTCTTCAATCTCGGCATCCTGGGGAAAGCGGTCGCGGGGCACCTTGCTGATCAGCGAATCGTTGCGCACGCCATAGCCCTTTTCCGGGGGAATGGCCACGGTAAATTGATCGCCGGCCGTGCGACCTTCCAGGGCCTCTTCCAAGCCGCTGATGATCTGACCCACGCCCTGCAGAAAGTACAGGGGTTCCCTTCCGTCTGATGTATCCAGGATAGCTCCCTGATCATCGGTCAGGGTGTAATCTATTGCTACAACGGCATTTTGCGCAATCCGCATAAGGATGATTTTTGTCCTCTCTCTGAAGTTGATGGCGTGAAGGCTTTGGCCCCCACAGAGGATATTCGAAAAAAATTGAAGGGTAAAGTTACTCCATTTCAGGGGATCGATGCCTTCTGATGTCGGCTTAAGCCTGACCTGTAGGCAATCTGAGCTATCATTGCAATGAGCAACGGAAGCCGGATCTGCTGACATTGCACCGGATCAGGCAGCTCAGCCTTTCGCCCTGAATATTAAAACGAGCACAACCCGATGGATTTTGCACAATTTTCCGAAGGCATTCGCGCCCATGCTGAACGGGTCAAACCGTTTGGGAAGACCATAAAGTTTGAGTTTCCGGAAGGGAGCCTGACCATAGATGGTCGGGGTGAAAAGACCCTTGTGCACGAGGACGGGGGCGAGGCCGATTGCACCATCATCACCAAACTCAGCCATATTGAAAAGCTGAGAAAGGGCGAACTCAATCCGATGATGGCCATGATGACGGGCAAGCTCAAGATCAAAGGCGATATGAGCCTGGCTATGAAGCTACAGGAGCTGATGTGACCCTGTCGCCCTTGGGCTTGCTGTCTTGTGCTTACTGGCGAACCACCTGTCTCTCCGAGCAGTTGCCGTCGCTGCAGATCTGCAGCACATAAGCGCCTGCGCTCAGCCCTTCGACAGCAAACTCCCTGAAGTAAGCACCGGGCAACAGATCAGCAAAAACGGCATTCATCACTTCGCGACCCTGTAGGTCAAAGAGCTGAATCTGCACATCTCCGCTGCCTTCGACCGCAAAATGCACCCCAAATCGGACGTCAAAGGGCACGGGATAGACCCCGATAAAGAGCGGAGCCGGGTTCTGCCACAAATCGGTTTCGCCGGGGAACTCTTCTTTGGTCACTATACTGCTGGTGGTAAAAGGATTCCAGGCGGTGTAAGGGCTTTGGTTTATGCCATCGCAGGATGCGGCAACCCTCCACTCATAGCTGCGCCCGGGCTGAAAGATGTTCAGGGTGCGGGTGTTCGCGGTTTGAATGATGGACTGCACCCCTGGCTTGCCAACCTGTCGACCCTGAATGCGGTAACCTACGGCTCCGGGGCTGGCCGTCCAGTTCACTGTGGCGGTGTTGGCTCCAATTCCCGTTGTGGTGGGGTTCTGGGGAATCTGGCATGAATTGACCGGCAACAGGGGGGGGCGCGCAGGTCCCGGACCCGGGCGGGTAGAGGGGGTTCCGGCGTTGACCAGACTCACAGCACCATCGTTCACTTTCCAACTCGCGGCTACTGTAGCATTGGGGTTAGGCTCGGTCAGCGTGGCCACGAAGGTATGATCGCCCTGAGCGCGCTCGGTGTTGAAGTCCATGACCAGATAACCGTGTTCCACCAGATTGAGGTAGCGCACATGGGGATTGAACAATTGAACAATCGAAGCCCCACCCAGATCGAATCCCGGAGAGGTAACGGAGGTGCAGACAAACTCCACTCCAGCATTGCCGCCCGGAGCCGGAATATTGTTGGACCAGGCCGTGTGAATGTCCCCGGTCAGCACAACAAAATTGTCCACTCCATTCATCTTGATGGTGTCAATCAAGCGTTGGCGCTCATAGGAATAACCGTCCCAGGCATCGCTGTTGACTGGCACCCCAAAGAGGCTGAAAGGCACAAACAAAACCTGATTGACCAACACCTTCCACTGTGCTGTGCTGTTGGTCAGTTGCTGGCTCAGCCAGGCAAATTGCACCGGGCCCAGCAAGGTGTGACCGGGACTGGATGAGGAGGACAGACTCTGCTCATTTCGGCCCTCCACGCGGGTGTCCACTACGATGAAATCCACCAGATCGCCGAAGGGTAACTTGCGGTAAACACTGGTTGGCAGCAGCAAACCCGGATCGCGCACCGGCATCCATTCCAACCAGGCCTGAAAAGCTGCAGAGCGGCGATCGGCCCAGGTACCTTCTCCTGAATTGTGGTTCTCTGCCCCGCCGGTCCACGCATCATTGGCAAACTCGTGGTCGTCGTAGATGGCGATGAAGGGATACATCTGATGCACTGCCCTTGAATCGTCATCCAGTTTGTACCAGGAATGTCTGAGCCGGTAGTCGGCCAGGCTGATGATCTCGTGATCGGGCTCATGGGTGCGGCCAATAGAGGCCTCAAAACCATAACCACCCGTTTCGTACTCGTAGATATAATCTCCAACGTGCAAGACCCCGTCAATGTCATTGCGGTTGGCCATGTGCGCATAGGCATTGAAGTAGCCGGCCTGGTAATTGGAGCAGGAAGCCAGGGCGAAACGAACGTTGTCCACCGCGCCAACCGGAGCGGTCCGCGTGCGCCCAATCAGGGAGCGGCGTCCCAGGTACTCAAACTCGTAATAGTACCAGGTATCCGGGCTCAAGCCGCTCACATCCACCTTGACCGTATAGTCGCGCGAAGCACCGGTGACAAAGGTGCCGGCGCTCACCACATTGCTCATGGCCGTATCGGTGGCCACTCGCCAGTTCACCGACAGGCTGCCCAGATCATCGCTGGTGATTCGGGTCCAGATGACCACCGCCGTGGGAAGGGGATCGCCTGAAGCCACGCCGTGAAAGAAGGGAAAGAGTCGGATATCCGGCACCGAACGGGTGCTGAAATCCATTTGCGCATTGCAGAAAAAGGAGCTTAGGCCCAAAAGCGCCACAAAGAGAGAACGGTGCATGGAGAGGGAAACTTTGCCACAATATCCGGCATTTGCCCCACTGTTCACAGCACTATTTTCAGCAAAGTTCCCGCTCAGCGAAACGTATCACTCAAATCGGCAATGCGACAGACCATAAAGCCGTCCAGGGCATTGGAGAAAGCCGGATCCACATTAAAACCTATGATTCGGGCATTCTGGGCGAAGTACTTCTTGAGCAGAACCGGCAGCCGGAACTGCGCCGGCTCTATATCGGCGATCAGGGCGTCCACGGTAGCCGGATTTGCATCGCTGCCCGCCAGCAGGGCGTCGGCGTCCAGCCCCCCAAAATTGGGAACAAAGGCCTTTCGCGCTCTGACCAATGCCGCCATCTGATGATCGTAGTAGTGGCGCTGAATGTAGTGCACCATCACGCTACGGCTGATGGCCGAGTACTGATTGCTGATGCTCACCGGCCCGATCAGCCAGCGGTATTGCGGATGTCGTCGGATAAAGCATTGAACGCCCTTCCACAGAATAAAAAGCGGAAGGCGCTGCTGCTGATAGCTCAGCGCGACAAAGGAGCGTCCGAGTTCAAGGCTGGCCGCCAATACAGGCAGAAACTCATCTTTGAGGTGGAAGAGGCTGTGCAGGTAGAAGCCCCGCTTTCCAAAATCCCGGAGCAGAACATCGCCCGGCCCCAGGCGGTAGGCTCCTGCCAGGGCGTTCTTCTCGCTGTCCCAGGCAAAGAGATGCCGGTACTGAGCATCGTACTGATCCAGATCAATCATCCGCGCACTGCCCTCACCAACGGCTTGAAAAGCGAGCTCGCGCTGCCGTCCAATCTCGTGAATCAAGTGCGGAATCTGTGCAGCACCCGCTTCAATGACCTTGAATGAACCTTGCTCCAAGAGGAGATTTTCCGGTGGAAGGGCGGCTACTTCCCGCTCTAAGGTCTGCCGGTCAAAAGGGGTGTGGATGACCCGCAACCAGGGAGAGGCGCTCTGCCCTTCGCTGACCTGAGCTATGCAGGAAAGACTGTACAGCCGCGCGCTCAGGTGGCGGTCGAGGTGTTGATCATCGGGAATCCGGCTGACTTGCAGCGCTGTTATCCGGTTTCCGATTCTAAGGCAGCCCAGGCTTTGCGCAAGTTTACCTTGCAGGGGCTTTGCAAAATCAGTTCCCGCTTGTACGGCAACTTCCCTCGCGCCCTCCGGATATTGAACCGGTATGACTGGTGCCCCGCTCTTGCGAATCAGTTGCAGCCACTTCTTCTTCCAGCGTCCGCGGTAGGGCCCCCACTGGGCAAAGGGCCGCTGGCTCTCCTTGTGCTGTGGAAACAGGATCAGAGCACCCCCCTGTTGAAGGTGCTGATCGGCCTTCACTATATCATACCATTCTACATGGTACTTTTTCATACTCAGCGATTCACTCATCCAGTCCGGCAACTTGCTGATGCGCTCCGGTATGCCGGCAATGGCCAAATCGGCGCGCCGTCGCTGGAGGCTTTCCCACAGGGAAAGCACAGACTCCGGGCTGAGCAAGGCATCCAGAAGCAGAACTACGCCTCCCTTGGAAGGGATGCGGCGCAATTCGCCCTCTTCTAACTGGGCCATACGCAGTACAGGCCAGGCCTTTGAGGGGGTGCTGTTCATCATCATTTATGGCATCTTGTATAGCGCTCCCCCCTCTCCGCTCAATCCTCGAGTCGGAGGCGCGTGCATGAGCACCCTCTCTGGAACCTGTTCCAAGTGCAGCGAATGAGCCTGATGTACACTGTGGAAGAAATTGCTGAACATCCGGCTGAGCAGCAGGATGTCTATGCCGGTCTTCCAGGAGTACGCTAAATCGGCATGACTGATCAGGGGACTGAGCAGGAGTTGACTGTGTTTTCCCTCTTGTTGCATCTGCACCTGCAGACGTTGTGATTCTCTGGGTGGAATGACCGAATCGTCCTTCCCATGCAGCAAAAACAAGGGCGCCTGCAGGTTCTTTAAGTGCTGTCGGGGATCCATAGCCGCCACCCATGAGCTGTCTTGCTGCAGTTGCCTCTTCACCTCCAACCAGTGCAACTCGCTATAAGTGGGATCCTGGATAAAGCGCTTGAAGAGGGCGCGGGTGTGGGGATCGGCCTGCTTGAGTTGAGCGGGTAGATGGGGTAATTGCCTCATCCAGCCCTCATCGTCTATAGCGGTGCGAAACAGTTTGCACAAGCCGGGGTTTGGACCGCAAACCCTTTCGGCAAAGTTTAGCCAGAGAATCCAGCGACCATAGGCATCCGCGCTGTGCAGCATCACATGATCAACCGCCTTGAGCACATCGCCATAGGGACCGATCAGAAACAGGGCGCTGACATGGCGGTTCAAAGGGCGCTGTGAGCAGGCCACCAGCGCAAGACTCGCCGAAACAGAAGCCGAGAAAATCGCGACAGGTCTCTGCCGGCTTTCGGCAAGGGCCAAAACAAAAGCGCCAGTTTCGGCGCTGCTTGAAGGCTGAAGGCAGAGAGATTCTATGCCCGGCAGGATAGGCTGATACACTTCAAATCCGGCACAGGCCAGATTGGCTGCCGCGCGCTGCATGCGCTTGTCGCGGTACCCCTGAGCGGAAAAGCCGTTGATGGCGACAACGATGGGGGAGTTCCTGTTGCTCTTGCTCCGTGAGTAGCGGAGGGCCTGAAACACATGATCAGATCCAACAATATTAACCCTTTGTGGAAGTGGGAGATCGGTCTTTGCAGCAACTGAGCGCTGCACAAATCGAAGAGATTGCCAGGAAGTGGAAAGAGAGCCCAAAGAGGTAAGGTTCCACAAAATAACTCCGGCTATGTTAAGAGAATATTAACCCAATGATATCATTCTAATAAAAAGAAAGCCGGGCTGGTAGCTCACCAACCCGGCTCTGAAGTTCATCTTATCTATTTAACGCATATCAGTGATGCTGCTGAGAACGCTTCAGGGGCGCATCATCTAGCGCTGCACCGAAAACTTGCGCGAGAGACGCTCGGTTCCATCGGTCAGGTAGAGCAGATACATTCCGGAAGCGAGATCACTGGTCTGCAGTTGCATAACCTGACGACCCGCCGTGCGGAATTGCGATTCGCTCCTCACCATTTTACCGGTGATGTCCGCCACCACCAACACCCATTCACCGTCCTGCATCAGGTCAAACTCCACATTGAGCTGATCAGATGTTGGGTTGGGGTAAAGGTTGAGGCTGTTGACGGCAGTATGGCTTTCCATCATATTGCCGTCCAATTCAACGATGAAGTCAGCATCTTCAAAACCTTCACGTGCCGGGCTGTTGCAGGCCTGAATGACCACATCATCAATGTACACGAAATCGCTCGTGTTACCTGCATCACAGCGGAACCGGAAGCGGCAATTCGAACCAAATGTTCCGGTAAGAATGACGCTCGGGTTATAACGGACGTTGTTCAGGAAATCGGTGGAATAATCCCATTCTACTACCGTGGAATAGGAAGCGCCTCCATTGGTGGATACCTGCAACCAGAAGTCATGGCTGGTGTTGGCAAAACTCCGGGTGAGGAAACTAAAGTCAATCTTAACCCGGTTGTAGGCGCTCAGGTTTAGCGAACTTGTGGACATCACCGAAGTAGAGGTGTTGCCGCGCAAGCGAACGCAAAAAGTTCCATTGGCATAGGCTGCATCAGCGCTGCTGCGGCGAGCGTTCGATCCAAGCGTCCAGATACCCAAGCCGGATTCAAAGTTATTGCTGTTGATGGGGGTGTAGGTGCAACCCGTCGGGCAAGGTGGACAGGAACCGCCGCAGTCCACACCCGTTTCCGTGCCATTCTGAATGCCGTCCGTGCAAGTCGGGGGTGGGGTTGTTCCCAGGCAGAAGTTGGTAACCTGAGAAGTGGTAAAGGTACCTCCCGAAGCGAGGGTGCCGCTTGGGCCGGTCAAGGTATAGGAGCCTGATCCGTAGGAGCAGCACATGCCATCACCATAGGAATCGAACATGGTAAACACATAGCAATCGTTTGGCACACACAGCGGAATGTTCAGCGTAGAGCCGTCTGGCTGAGAGCCATAAGGCCCGCCGGAAGCTACCGTTGCACCTGCTGACGTGCGCAGGGTCCAGCTCGTCTCTTCCGGATAGTTGTCAAAGGTAATAGAGAGATTCAATGCATTCGTTGTACAGCCAGTCGGGCAGGGAGGACAGGATCCCCCGCAATCCACTCCCGTCTCTGTGCCGTTCTGAATACCGTCTGAGCAGCTTGGAGCCGGGGGTGCGCTGCCGCAACCGCCGGAAGTCAACAGACTGGCCCTGGCACCACCCGAACTGAACAAGGCCCTCATTCTGGCCTTTTGTCCGGCGGTGTAGAGATTCATACAGGCATCATCTGAGTAATCCATGTAGTTCTGGACCATATCCACCGTGCTGCAGGATACGTGACCCGTGGCGCAGCCGTAGTTTGGCGCATCAGAAACCGGGGTGTCCGAAACAAAGTCATCCACACTGCAACCACCGTCGCCCCAGATATGGCGCAGATTGAGCCAGTGACCCACTTCATGGGTAGCGGTTCGGCCCAGGTTAAAGGGGGCAGTAGCCGTGCCGATGGTGCCAAAATATGCATAATCACAAACCACACCATCCGTAGAAGCACTGCCACCGGGGAACTGGGCATAACCCAACAAGCCACTGCTCAGGTCACACACCCAAATGTTCAGGTAGGAACCGGCTGGCCAGGCATCCTTCCCGCCTGTGCTGTTGAACTTCATGTAGTTACCGGAAGAGGAAAATGAAGTGCGGGTGGTATAGGTTCGGGTAATGCCCGTTGTGGGGTTTCCGCTGGGATCTACCGTAGCCAGGCAAAAGGCGATTTCGGTATCGGCGGCTTGAGACCACAATCCATTGGCATCGGGATTGGTCCTGCGAAAATCCTGATTCAACACATTGATCTGCGAGAGAATCTGGGCGTCGGAGATGTTCTCTGCCGTGGTATTGTGTACAACGTGGACAACAACGGGAATGGTGATAACACCCGTGACCGACGAACGCCCCATTCCGCCCAGAATCAGGTTCGTGTGCTCTTCAATATCGTCAAGAACCGATTGACGGGCAGGATTGTCGAGTATCTCCTGCTGGAGATGCTCCATGGTGCCGCAGGTTCTCTCTTGACCTAACATATTATATGTTATGGCAAGAAAAAACAGAGCCATAAAAACGCGTAGTTTTTGCTTCATTGGATCGAAAGTTTGTTATGAATGATTAAATCAAAAGGCCGAGGAGGAGGTCAGGATAAAAACAATACGAAACGATAAAACCGGAAAATCAATGCCATCAAAACACATCAAGTACGGGCCTAACGTAAGGGCAATTTTTCATTCATCAAAGACATATAGGCCGGCGAGTGAAAATATTTTTTCACCGGGAGTGTTGCGAATAGGACAGGGACCCCCATCCAAGAGCTTTTCCCGGACTTTAAAAGGTGCCGGCAGGGTGGAGAGCCCCATAATTTACAGCCCATTTTTTGGTCTTAGCTTTGCAGGCCGGGCATTGATAATCAATTCCTTAGCCCGGATTACCGCGCGGGGAGCTGCCTTGTTTAAGCCCTTGCAGCCAAAAAAAAGCAGACCATGAGTCAGGATACGGAGCAATCGATGCCCATCAGTTTTGCCGAACTCGGCCTTTCAGAGAGTACGATTAAGACGCTGACCGATGTGGGTTACGAGGCGCCCTCGGCCATTCAGGCCGCCATCATTCCGGTTATGATCAGCGGGAAAGACGTCATCGGTCAGGCCCAGACCGGTACCGGCAAGACAGCCGCCTTTGCCCTGCCCATACTGGAGCGTCTGGAGGGAAAGGCGGGCAAACCCGAATGCCTGGTTCTGGTGCCCACCCGGGAACTGGCCATTCAGGTCGCTGAGGCCTTTAGCCGCTATGCCCACCGCAACAAGAACTTTCGGGTGCTCCCGGTTTACGGAGGCCAGGAATACGGCATCCAAACCCGCCGACTGGACAGCGGTGTTCACGTGGTCGTCGGCACCCCCGGCCGCATCATGGATCACTTGCGCCGAAACACCCTTGACCTGAGCAACCTGAACTGTCTGGTCCTGGATGAAGCCGATGAGATGTTGCGCATGGGTTTCATTGATGATGTGGAATGGATTCTGACCCAAACCCCACCGGAGCGACAGGTTGCCCTGTTCTCCGCGACCATGCCCCCGGCCATTCGACGCATTGCCAAGAAGCACCTTCGCGGAGCCGAAGAAGTCACCATAGAACTGCGCACCCGCACCGCCGCCTCGATACGGCAGCGCTGGTTGCCGGTCTCCGGTCATCACAAACTCGATGCGCTGACCCGCGTGCTCGAAGCCGAAGAGTTCGATGCCGCCCTGGTCTTTGCCCGAACCAAACAAGATACCACTGAACTGGCTGAGCGCCTGGATGCCCGCGGCTACAATGTCTCGGCCCTCAATGGCGACATGGCTCAGCGACAGCGGGAACGCACCATCGATCAGCTCAAATCGGGACGAATAGACATCGTGGTGGCCACCGACGTGGCGGCCCGCGGCCTGGATGTGGAGCGCATCAGCCATGTCATCAACTACGACATGCCCTACGACGCAGAGGCCTATGTGCACCGAATCGGCCGCACGGGTAGAGCCGGACGCAGCGGTGAGGCCATACTCTTTGTCAAGCCCCGCGAAGAGCGTATGCTCAGGAGTATAGAGCACTCGGTCCGGCAAAACATGGATCTGTACAAACTGCCGAGCCCCGCCATGCTGCGGGAAAAGCGGCTCCAGGATTTTCGGGATCAAATCATCGCCTCGCTCAGCAACGGCACTCAGGAATGGCAGCAGAGGCTGGTTGTGGAACTGGTGACCGAAAGCGGCCTGGACGCGCTGGACATCGCCGCCGCCCTGGTGGGCATGGCTATGGGTCCCCTGGATGAGCAGGGCCCCGGGCGCAGCGAAAAAAGCACGGGCCGGGAGAGCAAAGCCGATGCTCCACGAGAGCGCAAACCAGCCTGGGAACAGGAGGAGAGCAGAGACAGGTCCTCGGGCGAAAGGGAGAAGCGCCCGGTCCGGCAGCGCGAAGAACGCCCCGGCCGGGAGATGGCTGAAAGGCCCGCCCGGGGAAGAGGTCGGGAAGAACCCGCCCCAATGGAAAAGCCCTCCAGGGCCGCAAGGACCAGGGAGGACTTTCCCGCTAAAGACAAAGCTTTGAGGGCCACTGCCCGCAGCCGGGATGATGTAAAGGCTGCGGAGAAGCCGCCCCGCCCCGCCAAGGGCAAAGATGCCTTTGCCGCCTGGGCTTCAGCGCCGGAGGCCAAAGCGGGCAAAAAAGATCAGGGCATGCCCAGGATGGCCCGGTATCGGCTGGATGTAGGTCGCGAGCACGGTGTTCAACCGGCCAATATCGTCGGTGCCCTGGCCAATGAGGGCGGCATACCCGCCCGTTGGATCGGGCAAATCGACATACAGGAAGACCATACCACGCTGGACCTTCCTGATGACATTCCACAGAAACAACTGCGCGTACTCAAGCGCATCTGGGTCTGCGAGCGCCCCCTGAGGGTAGCCAAGCTCTGAGCCGAAGTGTTGCATCCGCTCAGCCAGCTTAGCTCCCATCGTGGTTCGTTTCCGTCAGTCCATTTTGATGAAAGGCAGAGATTGCCCGTTCACCAAGACCGAATACCATCCCGGTGCAAGATGGTAAACGTCAATCATGCTGTTGTAGCGATCACTGATCAACTCGCGCCCGGTCATATCGATGATGCGGTAATCAGAGCCGGGCTCGATGCCGTTCAACTGAATATGATGGGTCGCCGGATTGGGCAAAAGGCTGATGTCAGACTCCAGTGCGCCTTGCTCTGTTCTGAGCACGGGTGCCGTGAAGAATCCCGATGAAGACCATGGAGTCAACGAAACCGGAGAAACCGAACAAGCGCATTGTACTTGCCATTCATAGTTATCTCCGGGATCGAGGAATGCCGAAGGTACCGTAAAGGATGTTGGTGTTGAACCAAAGACCGGAGAGGTCACCGCCCAACTGACAGTGCCCACTTTGCGCCCGCGAACACGACAGGCAACATAGGGTTCGGAAGCATCCCAGCCCAGGGTGACGCTTCCGGTTGGGTTGGGTGAAGAGCTCAGGTTATCCGGAGCCTGTGTACAGGTAGAACCGCAGCTTTCTACCACTAATGGCCAGGAGGATAACTCGACATTGCCGCTGGCCGTGTAGTCTACTTGAACCGTATAGGACCCAGCGGGAAGAGATCCCACGGCAATAGTTCCGCTGAAGGGCGTGAGTGTGGGCAGGCCAAAACCTGTCATAGTCAATACCAGCGTGACATTGATGGTGGAACCCGTCACCGTGGCGCTCGCCGTGGTGACATTGTAGTTGGTTGCGGGTTTCTGCCCCTCTATGGCCAGACTAACCGGCACGCATTCGCTGGCCGGATCGGGAGTGGGCATCACACTGGTCACCCAAAATTGAGCCTGAACCATAGCAGCGCATAGTACAATGACCGAACTGAGAAGTAGTCTTTTCATAGATTAAAAATTTGTGGGATGATTAGATGAAGATTAAGGAGTGTTGAGCAAGTCAGGTGCTGCCTGCATCAGCGTTTGATTTGAATTTGTTGTGGGGGCTGATTTCCCGCCTGAACAAAGTAAACACCTTCTTTCAGATGGGACACGTCGAGAGTAATAACTCCATTCCTCTCGTGTGGAGCAATGGATCTGGTGAGTTTTAAGTTGCCCAATACATTCCATAACATAACATTCTCTATGGTATGGTCGGTAGAGTTCATGTATACAAAGATCTCATCCTGTGCGGGATTGGGGTGAAACTCAATACCTGAGAGGCTTGTTGAGCTTTCTCTTATAAGTGGAATGGAAAAGGTATCGCTGTAAGCGCTGAAATCCGAGACCACAAGCGGTGACAAGCTACATGCGCAGCGCACCCTCCAGGTCCAGCTTGTGCCTGCACCGGCAAGGGCATAGGGTACAGTAGCCGAATTGTAAGGCGCGGACAGCACGTTGAGTGAAGGCTGTGGCCCTGTGGGAAGTCTTTTGCCCTGAATCTGGCAGGCCTGGGCTCCGGGCTGGGGATCCCAGTTCAGAAGCACCCGATTGGACAGATAACTGTGCTGTTGATTGTCGGGTGGAAAGGCCGCACTGCAAACCAAACCCCTTCCACTGAAGACATGAGCATTGCCGGAATTGTTGGGGCTGAAACCCGTGTCTTCCCGCTCTGCGCCGATGATGAAGTCGGCGATACCATCGGCGTTTAGATCTCCGCCCGTACCCGAAATAGCGCAGCCAAACCAGCCGTCCGGCTCGGGATTGGGCGAGGAAAAGCTGCGGATCAGCGAACCATCCGCTCCGCTGAACAGGTGCGCTCTTCCGCGCTCTATATAAAGCCCGGCAATCTCCCCTTCGCGCGGAGCTCCGACCAGCAAGTCCACAACACCGTCGCCATCGGCATCTGTGCCCGTTCCACCTACGGCATAGCCAAACCAGCCATTGAGCAGCGATTCGGGGGAAAGGAGGCTGTAGATCAGACTGCCATCTGCTCCGCTGAAGACATAGGCCCTTCCCGATTGTTCCGGACTGCCTGCCTCCTGCTCCCAAAAGGCACCCACCATAAGATCGTTTATGCCATCACCGTTGACATCGCCGCCGCTTCCCGAAACCGAGCGTCCGAAATAACCGTTGGACTGTTCATTGGGCGAGATGAGTGTGTGCAACAGCGAACCATCGGCTCCGCTGAAGACATAGGCACGGCCTGCGTTGTTTGGGCTGCTTCCCGGATCTTCGAGGTAAGCCCCGACGATGAAATCGCCAATGCCATCGGAGTTCAGATCGGCCTTCAGGCCCGCTGCTGACCAGCCAAAGATTCCGACGGCCTCTTCGTTTGGTGAGATGACGCTGTACAACAGACTGCCATCCGCCCCGCTGAACACGTGAACCCTTCCCGCTGAAGCCGGTCCGCCAAGGGCGGATTCATAGGGTGCTGAAACCAGTAAATCGGGAATGCCATCGCCGTTTACATCGCCGCTGACTCCAGGTCCTGCCAGAGCTCCGACCACCGTTCCAAACTGACCTCCGCTGACTTCCGAGGGCGATACCAGCGTGTGCAGCAGTGATCCGTCGGCACCGCTGAACACATAGGCCCGACCGGCGTCTGTGGGGCTGGAGCCAGGATTCTCATAGGGCGCACCTACGAGCAAATCCGCTATTCCGTCGCCATTGACATCACCCTGCACCCCTTCGACATGGCTGCCGAAAAAGCCCCAGAATTTTGGGTTGGGCGACACCAGGGTATGCAGGATAGCTCCGTCGGCGCCACTGACCACATAGGCCCTTCCACTTTTGATGATGTCCGATGGCGGATATTCAGCCCTTGCACCGATCAGCAAATCCAGGAAGCCATCTCCATTCACATCGGCTCCGAGCGCCGCCACCGATTCGCCGAACTGCCCGTCGATGCGTTGGGTTAGGGAAAGCGGGCTGAACATGTGCTGTTCCTGATACTGGGCCAGTAACGGCAGGCTCAGGATCAGGGCAAACAAGACGGGAATAGCTCGCATAGAAATGATTCGAACCTTCAATGTACGAAGTCATGCGAGAATTCCCAAATGTGATCAGCAACAGCGAGATCCTGCAGCAGCCTGTGCGGGCTCAGCTTCCATCGCCGGATCAACGCCGCACTTGTCGCTGGCCAAACATGCCGTCAGAGTGGGAATCAGGACAAAGTGACCGGCTTCGAGTCCAAGGCGATAGCGCCCTATGGTATTGGACTGGAACTCCACTTCGACCTCAAGATCTTCAAGACCGAGGGTGCGCTCTGATAACTCAATGATTTTCAACAGCTTCCTGGCCTGCAATCGGTGATCATGGTCCTCGGCGGACCAGAGTTGCAGGTTGACATGTCGCTCCTTTCGAACGGTGCCGCCGCAGTCGATGAAGTGACGGGTAACCAGACCCACTTCGGTTATGTGGAAATGGGGCGGTACCCAGGATCCGTTTTGGACCTGGAAGCGGAGTTCGGACATGCTTTTGAGTTCTTCCTTAAGGTTGGATAGTTTCATGATTGTTGGGTGTGTATTTGTACATTGCAATATTACGATGAAACTGGCATAAACAACAGTATCGCACAAAATTTTTCTCAAGTCTGACGAATGGGGTTGCGGGCTGAACTTTTAGGCCCATCTTAGTGTTATTAGATTGATTATCCGATATCCATATATTATCTAAAAACTAAACATAACCATGGAAACTCTACAGGAATCCAAAAACGCCATAGGACTTGACACAGAAAAGTCCGCTCAGTTATCCGAAAAGCTCGACGAACTGCTGGCCAATTACTCCATCTTCTACCAAAACACCCGCGGTTACCACTGGAACATCAAGGGCGATAAGTTCTTTGAGTTACACGTCAAGTTTGAGGAGCTCTACAACAACCTCTTCCTCAAGATTGATGAAGTAGCTGAGCGCATGCTCACTCTGGGTCATGCTCCCAATCACCGCTACTCGCATTATCTGGAGTTGGCCCGGATTGAGGAGAGCAAGGAAGTCTCTGACGGAGGTCAGGCTGTGTCAAACATTCTGAACTCCTTCAAAGTCATCATCGGCATTCAGCGAGACCTTCTGCATTTGTCAGAAGATGCTCAGGATGAGGGCACCAATGCCCTGATGAGCGACTACATTCGCGAGCAGGAGAAGCTGGTCTGGATGTATAGCGCTTATCTCAATCGCTGATGATCATGCGCCCCCTGGTCTTGTTGTTCCTTTGCCTGGCCAATGGGCTCAATTCCCATGCTCAAGATTTGAATACCTTAGTCAAGGGGAACGGGGTTCCCGTGTTGCTTCTGGGTTCGTGCAGCAGAGATGCTTTGCTGGCCGAGCCCTTTCGCGATGACTTTGCTGTTGTGCATCAGGAGTTGGATCCCGCACTGCGGGATTCGCTGAGAGAGGCCCTGCAGGGCTGTTCTCTTCTGCTCTTTCTGGGCACCTGGTGCAGTGACAGCCACGAGCAGGTTCCGCGATTGTTCAATGTGTTGGATCAGTGTGCCGCGGCGCAGGGCCCTTCCCCGGGTTTTCATATAAGTCTGGAATGTCTGGATGAACTCAAGCGCAGCCCTTCCGGCCTTGAAACGATTTATGGCATCACCAATGTGCCCACTTTGATCGTCATGAAGGACGAAGAAGAGATCGGGCGCATTGTTGAACTGCCCATGCCGAGTTGGGAAGAGGAGTTGTGGGGGATGCTCAAGCCCTGAAACTCTTACTCATTTGAGGGGGTCTCAGTCTTTCATGCAGCGGAGTGATATCCCATAGTTCAGATCTCGGCTGAAGCGACCTAAATCCCCATTAAGATAAGAGAGACTGCGGTACCAGCCGTTGAACATGGTAAATGTGGAGCTGCTCCACCACAAGCCATTCGAATGCTGCAGATTGAAACTGCCGCTTTGGCTCTTGTGCCCAGCGGGCAGCGCCGCAAATCCCGTGGCATTGGTAGCATGGGCATTCGGAAAACTCCATAGTCCGGTTGAGAAAGCCAGTGTTCCTGCAGCCTTTAGAAGACCTCCCGCCTGGGCATCTCCCCCAAGCTGGTTAGACAATTGTGTCCATTCCGCATCCGAGGGAACATGCCACCCGCTGGGGCAAAGACCACGGGAATCCTGGACTGCGTAGCCGTTGTACAAAAGGCCATACACCGCCTTGTTTGCCGTATTGTCTTCGTACAGGGCAAAGGCCCCATTCGGCGTGGATTCCCAAACGGCATTGGTCAATCCCGTGGCCAGCGCATCCCCATTGCGGTAATGTTCAACCTTGAGGTTTTCACCGAGCCAGCACTGGCTGCCTATGACCACAGTTGAATAGTTGTTCCCGTCAATGTCCGTGACCATACCGCAGTCCTGAATAGTCTTGACAAACTCAGCCGACCCCGAAACGGGTGTAACATTGAAAGGAGGCGTGAGGCTGCAAGCGGCCTGCACCTGCCAGGAATAGATCCCCGGGCTGAGCAGGGCATCGGGAACCAGCAGGCGGTCTCTTTCTATACCAACTACACGCCGGCTCACCGTTGCGCCGTTAGGCGCGGTAGCCCGAATCAGTACACCGACGCTACCGGGCACTGCATCCCACTCCAGCACCGCTCCCATGCCGGGTGTGTAAAAGGACATCAGGCCGATAGGTGCTACACCGGGATCGCAGAGCTGGGCGCTCAATGCTGATGGCTGCCACATAAATAATATAAGTATACTATATTTCATCCTGTATAATTTTTAACAGATAATTATACCCTTCCTAAAGGTATATCATTTTTGATCATCCACTATGGGTTAGAAGGCCCCTCAACAAAAAAGCCCGGCACTTCTGCCGAGCTTTCCTATCAGGCTCCCCAGGTAGGACTTGAACCTA
This sequence comes from Chitinophagales bacterium, assembly GCA_041751015.1. Classification (GTDB taxonomy): domain Bacteria; phylum Bacteroidota; class Bacteroidia; order Chitinophagales; family BACL12; genus WGOA01. The sequence goes on along the minus strand of JBGSYF010000004.1, from coordinate 63,215 downwards.
CGACCTACGGATTAACAGTCCGCCGCTCTAACCAACTGAGCTACTGAGGATTGCGAACCCCTTGCGCTTGCAAGGGAGGACAAAAGTAAACAGGCTTGAGCTTATCTGCAACGGAGCGCGCAAAAGATTTTGGGTGGCCGGGCTTTGCCGTACCTTTGGGGCTTCAAAAATCAGGGGTCGGGAGGGCTTCCCGCGACCCTTCGACCTGAAAACGAATATAGAGCACTCTCTTGCCCATGAAAACGGTTATAGTTGGAACAGTTGCCTTTGATGCTATTGAGACGCCTTTCGGCAAAACCGAGCGGGTAGTGGGTGGTTCGGCGACCTATATCAGCCTTGCCGCGAGTTATTTCAGCAAGGATATCGGCATTGTGTCGGTGGTGGGCGATGACTTTCCCTCGGAGATGATTGCGCTGTTCAACCGCAGGGGTATTGATACGAGCGGACTGGAGGTCAAGGCCGGGCAGAAGTCGTTTTTCTGGTCGGGGCGCTATCATATGGACATGAACAGCCGCGATACCCTGGTGACCGACCTGAATGTACTCGCGGATTTTGATCCGGTATTGCCCGGTTCCTATCGCGCGGCGGAGTACCTGATGCTGGGCAATATCGACCCCAATTTGCAGATCAAGGTCATTGAGCAGATGCGCAACCGGCCGCGCCTGATCGTTATGGACACTATGAACTTTTGGATGGACATTGCGCGCAAGCCGCTGGACAAGGTCATCAGCATGGTGGATGTGCTGACCATCAATGATGAAGAGGCCCGCCAGCTTTCGGGTGAGTATTCAATTGTGAAGGCCGCCCGGGCCATCATGGATCGCGGGCCGAAGTATTTGATCATCAAAAAGGGGGAGCACGGCGCCCTGATCTTCCACGAACAGCGGGTGTTTTTTGCCCCCGCCCTGCCGCTCGAAGAGGTGTTTGATCCCACCGGGGCCGGCGACACCTTTGCCGGAGGCTTTTTGGGCCATATCGCGCGGAGTGGAGACATCAGCTTTGAGAGCATGAAGCGCGGCATCATCTTCGGGTCGGGAATGGCCTCATTCTGCGTGGAAAAGTTTGGCCCTGAGCGCCTGTATGAATTGAGCCAAAACCAAATTGAAGAGCGCGTGCACGCTTTTATCGACCTGGTGCAGGTGGATATTGAGTTGGTTGGCTGAGCTGGCAAAGGCTTTTTGACTGGTGTTCCGATCTTGGTGTTTTCCTCACTTAGGCGTATCTTGAGGTAAAGCACATCAGCCTGAAAATCACGGTTTTATCTTATATCTCAGGGCTTTTTTTTCTCCTTTTCTACGGGGGAATGGGAGCTGTGCAGGCCCAAAGTCTGGAGTTGAACACCCTGGCTCTGCTGCCGCCAAGCCTGAACGAGAATTCCGGTCTGGCCCTGGCGACTGATGGTCAGTTCTGGACACACAACGATTCGGGCGGGGAGCCCGCACTCTACCGAATTGACTCAAGTGGTGCAATAACCAGAACCCTGCACATCAAGGGCGCGAGCAATGTGGACTGGGAGGATCTGACCCGCGACAAAGCGGGCAATCTATACATCGGTGATTTTGGGAACAACAGCAATACCCGCACCGATCTGCGCATCTATCGCATCTCCAACCCGGATATCTGGCCGCTGGACAGCATAGAAGCCGGGATCATTCACTTCAGCTATCCCGATCAGACCGAATTTCCGCCCCCAGCGGAGCGTTTCACGTATGACATGGAGGCTATGGTACACTTTGGCGGGCATCTCTATCTGTTCAGCAAGAACCAAAGCGAACCTTTCACTGGATACACCCGCATCTATCGCCTGCCGGAGCTCCCCGGAAGCTACAGCGCAACTCTGCTCGACTCCTTCTTCACCGGAAGCGGACCGGCGCTGTTTGATTGGGTCAGCAGCGCGGATGTCAGCCCGGATGGAGAACATCTGGTGCTTCTGGGCTATGACAAAATCTGGCTCTTCAGTTGTCGGAATGGGCGCAGTTTTCTGAAAGGACAACGGAGGACCATTCCCATCAGCGGGGGCATGACCCAAAAGGAGGCTATCCTGTTTGTGGACGCTCAAAACCTGATCATCAGCGATGAAAACCTGTTCGGCTTTTTACCCGCTCGACTGTACAGTGCTTCTCTCGCGGGCTTTTTGCCGGAAGATTGCTGTCCGGCTCCTGAGGATTTAGAAGTTCAATCACCCTCTGCCGGCAAATTAAATTACCGGTGGAAGGAGGTCGGTGGTGCAGATGCCTACCGGCTGCGCTTGTCGGGAAGCGATGGCAGCCTTGCTCAGCGATTGACCAAAGACACTTTTGCCTTGATGCCGGGTTTGAGCCCTTCGACTATGTACTCCGCCTATGTTCAGGCCCGCTGTGGGAACCTGATTTCCTCTGCCTCTGACACTTTGGCCTTCAGCGCAATGAGGTCTGGAGAAGTTCCCGCCCCCCTTCCACCGGAAACAGACTTTCAAGACCTGAATGCCCTGTTCCGCGGCTTAAGCGAAAATCCAGTTGTTCAGCAATGGACCTTCTACAGCCCTGACGGGCGTTTGCTCAAACAGTTCTCTGCTGCAGAACCCGGACCTGCCCAGCTCAGCGATCTGCCCGGTGGATGGTTGATTTGGCAGCGCCAAAGCCTTAATGAAACACCGTCAGGAAGAGAAAGCGGATGGATTTACCATCCCTGATGCCTCAGTTGAGCAGGTTGTTTTCCATGGCAAAACGAACCAGTCCGGCCGAGTTCTTGCAACCCGTTTTGACCAATAGATTCTTGCGGTGAGTCTCTATGGTATGCGGAGAGAGATTCAGCCGGGCCGCGATGTCCTGGGTGCGCAACTGATCAATGATCATACTCAAAACTTGCTTCTCCCGAACAGTCAGGGTGACATGGTGTCCATTTCTGGGAATGGTTGAGGCCGGTCGGTTCAGACTTTCGAGGATAGCTCTGGCTGTAGACCCGTGGAAATAGGTCTTGCCCTCCTTCAATTGCCGAATGGCTTCGAGAAACTCCACATGGTTGGAATCCTTGAGCAAGTAACCATTAGCACCCGCGCGGTGCAATTCCATGATCACACTGGAATCATCCGTTACCGTGAGAATCAATACGGGAAGGGAGGGATACCGCTGCCTGATTTGGTTCAGGGTTTCCAGGCCGTCCATCACCGGCATCTTATAGTCGAGCACTAAAACATCTATTGATGTATGGCTGAGATGCTCCAGACATTGGGCGCCACTGTTTGCTGTAAAAGCAATCTTCATGGTCTCTTCTGTCCTGAACAAAGCCTGCAATCCTTCTAAAACCAGTTGATGATCGTCAACCAAGGCAATGTTTATGGTCTGTGTTCTGTTGTGTCCTGATGCCTCATTATTATACTGAGGAGAATTGATTGTCATGACTCTGCCCATTTTTCATACCGTTTAGTATGCTAACATAACCACAGAAAAACACTAATCCTAATCGGCCAATCAAAATTGAACTTGGCACAAAAATTGCATGAATGTGTATTTATTACACCTTGGTATAGCATACTTGGCCTAAGCAGCTATATTAAAGTCGGCTATAAAAATGCTACCCATACCTGGAGTTGAGTCAATATACAGTTGAGAATCAAAAGCTTGCAAACGATTCTGTATGTTTTCCAAGCCTAGGCCGGCATGTCGATTTTCACGACTAAATCCCTTTCCGTCATCCTCTACCAAGAGATTGAGGTTGTTAAAAGAGCGAGTTATTTGTATGCGTAAAGTTTTTGCCTCGGCATGTTTTATGGTATTCGCCACTAATTCCTGAACGACCCGGTAAATGGTGGTGGCCAGTTCATCGGGAAGACCGTGATCCAATCCATGCGCTTCGAAGTCAACCTGCAACTGGCCGGAACGGGTGACAGTATTGCTGAGTGCTGCTATGGCCTGTTCAAGATTTTGGGGCATACTTACTTTGGCGCTCATGATATGCGAAAGGCTTCGAACATCATTACAAGCCTGATCAACCAGACTCTCCAGGCGGCGCTGACTTCCCTCCGCTATCGGATTAGCGGGTGGGTTCTCCTTTCTAACCACCCCGCAATAGAGTTTGACGCTGGCCAATAGGGATCCGATATTGTCGTGCAATTCTCCGGCAATGCGCTTGCGCTCAGCTCGTTGTGCCTCAAATCTGGCTTCCAGTAAATGATCTTCGTGTACCTTAAGTGCATCAATCAGCGCTTGCTTTTCGCGGTTGATTTGTTCCCGGCTCAGCGCCAATTGAAGCTTGAACTTGCGCTGCCGGCTCTTATATAAGAGCAATCCACTGCTGAGCAGGAGAGTGGCGCTCAGGAAGATCAATAAGGTAACAATCCGGGCTTGCCTCGCCTCTCGCTCGCTTCAATACTCTCTTGCACGCCCAACCTGGCTAATTGCTGACTGAAATCTGTCATTTGAGCCCGATTATTGACCTCTTCGGCCCGGGTAAAGGCGTTTTCCAAATGCTCCCTGGCCAAGGAATAACGGCCCAACAATATGTACAGAGCTCCCAGGTTGCCATGACAAAGTGTTATGGTTTCCTCCCATCCCATTTCCTGACCCATGCTCAGGCATTGCAGAAGTAATTTCTCAGAGCGCAAAAGGCTGTCTTGAAAATTCATCAGGGCTACGGCATAACTAATGCGGACTAATTGAGCCTCTGTAAAAGAGCCCACCTGGCGATACATACTGGAAGCTTTGTTGAACGCTGACAACGAAAGAGCAGCCGAGTCCGCTCTCACATAGTAATTTCCAAGAGAAAAAAATGAAGCTGCCTGTAATTCCGGAAAATCAACCGCTTCGCTTATAACCTTTAGGTGATAAAATCGGCAACTATCTATGAATGGCTCGGGCATTAGCCCCATGATAGTGGCCATGGAGCTCATACTTTTGTAGTAACCAGACGCATTGTTCCCCTTCCGATACATCCGTATCTGTCGTTTTTCCAATCGCAAAGCCTCATGGTAGTTTTCCTGGCGCCTGGCGAGATTGGCCTTCAGGGATATCACCTTTAAGAGCAGACCTTCATCTTCCAGTGCTTCGGCCAAGAGGTAAGCCTGATCCGTACAGTATGAAGCCGAATCCATCATGGCAAAGGTGCGATAGGCCATAGCCTGGCGAAGGAGAGCTAAGATTTTCCCCTTTTCATAACCCCATTGACTACTGAGTTGGAAGGCTTGAGCAGAAAGGCGAATACCCTCGTTTGCATCGTCATACCGAAGGCTGAAGGCCCTATCAAGGATGGAATCAATATATAAATCATTTTTTAATTTACTAATATCCACAACGGACGGATCAGAGAGCTTTTCAGCCCAAGCTGCGCTTGAAGCGCTCAAGACTATACCAAGTAAAATGGCACGCTTTATCATAAACTCTGCGAGAATTGTCTTGTGCCAAAGATGGCCGTATCACTACCCGGGTCAGGCTTGATCGCTGTCGGGCTCAGGCAGCGAAATGGTAGTGCCTCCCATGTAAGCCGGATTCTGACCATTTTCGTCTGGCAGGTTCAGCCTTATGCGCAAACGCTCTGGATCCGTTGAAGGGACATTTAACCCCAACCTGATGAGGATCAATTCATCACTGCCCGTTTCAGATCCCGTGGAAAGCACATCTAATGTATGAAACAATTCACTACTTCCACCTGCGGGCGGATAATTTGAACTATTAATATATGTATAATTTGCGGCAAAACTATGCCCGCTCTTGGCTCTGAACTTGAGATAGACGTAATACTTAACTGGCGAAACATTCCGGTCATGGACCCAAACAAAGGGCCTTGAGACCGCAGAGGATGGGTAACTGCCGCTTGTTGCACTGACGCTGAAGCGACTTATAACAAAATCGTCATTGATCAGGGATGGAGCGCTCATTGGTTTACAGTTTAAAAAGGTGATTGCGAGCCACGACCGTCAAAGAGATCTCTCAGCCACCAACAACCAGTTGTATTCCTCGCGACGGGTGGAGAGATTGAAATCCGAACTTCTACCCAGCATCACCTGCATCATCGAGTGGCTATCGCTGAGCTCAGGAGGTTGAAATCCAGGGCGACCCAGGACATCCATTACAGCCTGATAGCGCCTTTCCCGGTGGATATGAAAGAAAACAAGGCGACCGCCGGGACTAATTCTCTCCAGAAGAGGGCGGAGCTGGGTTTCCAGCATGACGGTGTTCTGCCACTCCAGACACCAGGGAACCCAGATCAGGTCAAACATGCCCTTCTGCTCCAGGACATACTCCATGCAACTGCGAAAGCGCAAATCATCCCCGTAGTGACGACAAATCTTTCTGGCTTGTTGCAACAAGTTGCGTTCAGGCTCTATGGCCAAAGTCCGCACTCTCCAGGGATCCAGCTCGTCGTAAAGCGAACGCAGGTCTTCGGCCTGGCCGCATTGCCAGTAGAGCACATCGGTCCATTCGCGTTGCTCAAGCAACTCAGAAACCATGGCCTTGAGCAGATGCTCACGCTGCCTCCAGGCGGCAAACACAGGGGTCTGACAGAGATACGCTCCCCAGCGCAAATCTTGCGCAGCCCGCGAAGATGTGAACGCCAGTGCAGATGATCTGAGCTGTTGAGCACTGGCTTCTCCCCGTCCAAAAAGCAATAGGGATTTGAGCAAGCCGGGGCTGATCCCCTCAATGGGCAAGATATGCTCGCGGATGGCCGGCCATGCTGAGGCGAATCCCGGGATGGTCTGCATGGCGCGCTGAATTTGCTCCAAATGCAGATCGAGAACCAGGTAGTTCTCCGGTACAGGCCCCTTGTTTTGGGCCAGGTTGTACAAATACGTTACCGAAGAGTCCTCCAGTAACTTGAGCGGTTGTTTCATGTGGCCACAATCCAGCCCAAGGGCAGGATTATGACGTCAATTTCCGGGGAATTCCCGCGCTACAGAACACCATTTTCAGCCATATTTCTTATCCCTGAAACTGGGGATAGAGCAGACCTGCCAACGCAACATTGAGCAAGTCAGAGGCTACTCTCCAGCTTTCCTACAACCCTAAAACGCGCAAAGACCTGATCAGTGTGGGGAGCGTCGGCCAACTCTTTGGTCAAGTCCTGACCTGCCCAATGCAGTCCGTAGTGCAGCCCGGTTCGCCACAATCGACTGCCGCTGACATCGTAAACCAGGCCTTTGTAAGCCACCCAGATTTCCTCGCGGTCACTCCCGTTGCGCAAAGCCAGATCGCGAGCGGTGATCAGTGGCAGATCTGATCCGGGGGCCGAATGTTGTTCGCTCACAACCAAAAATGATAGATCCACTCCTCGCGCTCCACCGCATAGCCCATCGCCTCATAGAACGCACACGCACCCGCATTCTCGGCCTGAGTGCAAACCTGCGCCTCCTGGTAATCGCGGTTGATGGCCCAGATCAGCGATGCCCGCACCAGATCAGCGGCCATTCCCCTGCCGCGATACTCCGTCTGCGTAGCCAGCAATCCTATATCGGGCCGGCCATTCTGCAAACCCAGCGTGAGCAAAGCCCTTTTTAAACCGAAGTCCTCAATGAACAAAACCTCCTCAGCTATACTTCTACTAACCGAATTTCGAATCCAGGCCCGGTAAAGACGCTCAAAAGACTCCTGACCAAAACCCGGATCGCGCCGAAAACGCGAGTACTCACCAGCCTGCAACGCCAACTCCTCCAACTCCGCATCGGGCAAAGACCTGCGATAGGACTCAATGAACCAGTTGACCACCAGATCGGCGGCGCTCAAGCCCTCCAAAGAGCGCACATAGGTGCGTCTTTGGTCCATCAATTTTCCACCCAGCGCTGCAGCCGCCACTTCATTCTCCTTTCGGTTCGAAGCGGGCCAGTACACGACCCGGCAGCCCTCTGATCTGGCTTGCTGAAGCCCTTCGCCCAGAGCATCCTGAGGCAGGTCAGGCTCATTGCACCGCCCCACGCGAAAACCAAAAAAATGGCTGTCCCAGTCCAGCACCTGGAGCACGCGTTTGGCATCAACGGGGCTTTCTTTGGGCTTTTCAGGCATAGGTAAAGAGCGTTTGAGGGTTTGGAGCTAAGATAAAGCCTTTCGCCCGTCAGCCTAATGACCGTGTGCCTACATTGCGATCATCGTCATAGCCAGCCTATCTTTGCCCCGTGCTGCAAGTCACCGCTCTGCACAAAGCCTACGGCCCCATCAAGGCTGTTGAGGGGCTCAGTCTGCATATTGCGCAGGGGGAATGTTACGCTCTGCTCGGACCGAACGGTGCCGGCAAGACCACCACCATCAATGTGCTCAGCGGACTGCTCAAACCCGATAGCGGAACCTTACGTATAGCCGGCTTGGACCCCCTGACTCAGAAGCGAAAGACGCAGTCCATCATCGGCGTAGTTCCCCAGGAGATTGCCCTGTACGAGGAGCTCAGCGCCCGGCAGAATCTGCATTTCTGGGCGGGACTCTACGGCCTTTCCAAAGAAGAATTGAAGCGAAAGACCAACGAAGCTCTCCAGCGCATCGGACTTCTGGACCGGGCCGACCACCCTATGCAGAGCTTCTCCGGAGGCATGAAAAGGCGGGTCAACATCGCGGCGGCCATCCTCCATCAACCCCGCATCCTGTTCATGGACGAGCCCACGGTGGGCATTGACCCCCAAAGCCGATACCACATCTATGAGCTGATCGAAGAGCTGCACGCCGAGGGCATGACCATCCTGTACACCACGCATTACATGGAAGAAGCCGAGCGGCTTTGCGACCGCATCGGCATCATGGACCGGGGAACCCTCATCGCCGAGGGCTCCCTGAGAGAACTGCGGGCCGGAGTTTCCGGACAGAGCAAGATCAGCGTGGAATGCAGCGCTCCGATTGGTCAGAAAGCCGCCGGGCAACTGAGCCTTCAATTTGCTCATCGCATTCAAGTGGAAGCGGGATCGCTTGTACTTCAGACCGACTGCATACAACAAGACATCAGCGCGCTCATGCAGCTCTTCGCCGAGCACCAATTGGCTATTCAGCATCTCGAAGTCAGCCAGAGCGATCTGGAATCTGTCTTTCTGGAACTCACCGGCAGGGAATTGCGAGACTGATCAGCACAAAGACGCCCATTGAAAGGACTGAGAAACATCTTGCACAAAGACCTGCTGCTCTTCGCCGCAGATAAGAGAGCCATAGCCCTGACTTTTCTGCTGCCCATAGCCCTGATCGCTATCTTCTACTTTGCCTTTGGGGGAAGTGTGAGCGGAGGCAATAATCCGGTTTTGTCTCTCGTCCTCACTGACCTGGATCAAAGTACGGCGAGCCGGGAGCTCGTCACCCGCCTGGACACCCTCCGCGGATTGCGCCTGGAGGAAACGGCTGAAGCCAACAGCCGGGATGCCGTGGCCAAAGGTCGTCGGGCCGCGGCATTGATCATACATCCCGGATTTGCCGATTCTCTGCAAATGGGCAGCGGCACCGCCCTGGAACTGATCTACGACAGCGGGCGCTCCATGGAGGTGGGCATCCTCGCTCAGTTGCTCAGTGCGAGCATCAGCCCTTACACCGGAGCCATTCAGGGTCAGGCAAGGGCCAAAAGGCAGATGATGCAGCAGTTTGGCATGGACGAAAGCACCGCAAGCAGTCTGTTGGCGCAAATGGGCACTGCCAGTGCTGAAGGACCCCCTCCCGCCTTTCGAACCAGCGAAATCTCCGCCGAGCGCAACAATGATTTTTCGCTGATTCAGGCCGTTGCCGGCACGGCCGTGATGCTCCTTCTCTTCAGTGTAGCGGGAATGGGCGCTGGACTTTTAAGCGAGCGCGAATCGGGCACCCTGAAGAAACTGCTCTACGCCCCGATCAGTCCTATGATCATCTTGACAGGCAAGTTCTCTGCGTCCCTGCTCATCGCCATAGCTCAGCTTATGTTGATGTTTCTCTTTGCGGCCCTGGCCTTTGGCCTTGATCTGGGTCGAAACATTCCCGCTTTGCTGCTGATGATCTTCAGCACGGCCATGGTCTGCGCTTCGCTGGGTATGTTGCTGGCCTCCATAGCCCGCTCCCGCAAGCAGCTCGATGGTATGTCCACGATGCTGATTCTGACTATGAGCGCCATCGGCGGCAGCATGATGCCCGTGGTCTTTATGCCGGCCTTCCTGCAAAAACTGGCCCTTGGAACCGTCAATTACTGGTCTATACAGGGCTTCTATGACATCTACTGGCGCAATCTGCCCTTTAGCGCTGTGCTGGACAACGCCGGAATCCTACTTGGACTCAGCCTGGTACTGATGACCATATCTGCCCTGATGTTCCGGCGCAATCTGGATCGTTTGCTTTGAAGATGCCGCTGCGGAATTGCCCGGCGCCTGCTGCTTGTTGCCCACATAGTCGCGGGCATCGTAGCGCGGCAGCGCAAACAAAAAGCCAAAGGCCTCTGCATCGTCCTTGCCCAGGGATTTATGGTGCACTTTATGGGCTCTTATGATGCGCTTCATATAGCGACTCGCCGGTTTGTAGTTGAACTTGATGCGGCGGTGCACTATCATATCGTGAAAAATCACATATGAAATGCCGTAACCCGTGATGCCCGCGCCCATCCAGAACCAGGGTGTTGAAGGCCCTCCACCCAAGACCATGAGCAAGACCGCAGGGCTGGCAAAGAAGAAAGCAAACAGGTCATTGCGCTCTAAAGGGTGATCGTGGGGCTGGTGGTGATCGCGGTGCAGGAACCAGAGCGGGCCGTGCATGATGTACTTATGCGTAAGCCAGGCTACCCCTTCCATACCGGCAAAACCGATCAAAAAAGCCAGTATGCAAAGCAGGATGATCATGGTATCAGCGCAAATTTAGGGGAACGAGCCCTAAGCCCTTCGAACAGAGAAACGGGGATCAGGAGCATGGAGAAACTATAGAAGACATCTTCAAAGGGAATGGTGCCCAGACGCGGCCCAATGTGGTGATCGGGGTTGTACCAGACTATGGGTTCAGGGGTAAAGGCGCCGGTCAGCAAGCTGTTCACCACGAAAAACGGCAGGAGTTGCACGGCGAAAAAGACCCAAAAACGCCCCATCCACTGCGGGCGAATCAAGCTGCTGAGCAGCAACAAAAGCGCGGCCAATCCCAATGCGCTGACGCTGTACCAGCGATCGTAGTGCACAAAGGCCAGCACTGCCAAAACCAGCGCCGCGATTGAGCTGGCTTGCCAGATCCAGGCTGAAGATGGATTCAGAGAAGTGTAAACGCGCAGGGTTTCATAGATGAGCACGCAGGCATAGGGAACAGTGAAGAAGAAGAGGCATTCCTCCAGGGGCAGCCCAAGCACATTCACTCCGATCAGGTAGTCGGGGTTGAAGCCCCAGATTCCCCTTTCCGTGAAGAGCGCGTCCCAGGCGATGAAAATCGCCGCGTTGATGGCGATGGCCGGCAGGACATAGGGCCACAGCCGGAAGAACGCCACCCTGCGATCAAAGCTCAGCGCCAGCGGAACAGCCAGCACGGCCAGATTGATGTACAGATACAAAGCACTCACAAGGCTGATTTAGTTCGAAAGGCGGCCCGGGGTACAGCAAAATTCGCCCTAAAGCAAACCCACGGCATTGCTCAGGTAGGATCGGGCCAGCAGCAGGGCTTTTCGCGAATTGGAAACCCGAATGCGCTGCTGGAGAATGCGGTCTGCCGGCAGGGTCCGGATCTTCGCGAAGAGCTTTCGGTAGTACATATAGGCCAGATAGACCCCAAAGCGGGCGCCGTCGGGAAGCTGTACTATGCCCTGATAGGCATTGGAAAAATCCTGTTCAATCTCCTGCTCAATGCGCACTTTCTCCCCGTCGCTGAAGCGCTGAAAATCAACACCGGGAAAATACACGCGACCCAGGTGCTCATAATCGGCCTGCATGTCGCGGAGAAAATTGACTTTCTGAAAGGCCGCTCCCAAACTCCGGGCCGGGGATACCAAATGGCGGAAACGCACATCATCGCCCTCGCAGAAAACCCGGAGGCACATCAGCCCGACCACCTCGGCCGAGCCGTATATGTACTCATCATAACCGTGGCGCTCGTAGCGATCTTTCTGCAGATCCATCTGCATGGAATCCAGAAAGGCTTCGATCAGGGTGCGCTCTATGTCATAGCGGCGCACCACCTCGGCGAAAGCGCAAATCAGGGGATTGGTGCTCAGTCCTGTGTCTATAGCGACCCAGGTATCCTCGCGCAGGCGATCCAGCATGGCGCCTCTGTCGTGCCCGTGGAAGCTGTCCACGATTTCATCGGCCAGGCGCACATAGCCGTAGATGCCATAAACCGGATCGCGAAAACGGGTGTCAAGGGACCGAATGCCCAGACTGAACGAAGTGCTGTAGCGCCTTGTTACGACTTTACTGCACTCAAAAGACACTTGACGAAAGAGGGCTTTTCCGCTCAAAGATTCAATCTGCATACGGTTACTTAAACAAACCGGTAAAAAGAAAGTTCAAATGCTGAATGTGGAAAAGGTGCACAAACTTAGGCGAAATCAACTCGAAAAAATGGCGGTCTTGTTGCCCCCTGGGAGGACTCTAAGTCCAGCTCATGTCCTTGAGCGCCTCTGTAGCCACTACCCTCCCGGAGATCAGTGAAGGAGGCACACCGGGACCGGGAACGGTCAGTTGCCCGGCGTAAAAGAGATTGTCCAGCTTGGGATTCTTCAGCGATGGCTTGAAAACAGCCGTCTGCATCAGGGTATTGGCCAACCCGTAGGCATTGCCCTTGAAGGCGTGGTAGCGGCTTTCAAAGTCGCGGTGGGCAAAACTGCGCTTGTAGATGACATGCTGGCGAATGCGTTCTCCGCACAGCCCTTCGATCCGATCCATGACCTTGTTGAACTGCGCTTCGCGGGCCTCTTCAGTGTCGTTGAGCGCGGGGGCTACCGGAATGAGGATGTAGAGGTTCTCGCAGCCCTCCGGCGCGGTTGTGGGATCTGTTCGCGAGGTGACATTGACGTAGAACAGCGGTTCGCTGGGCCACTGAGGCTGATCGTAGATTTCGCGGGCAAAGTCGCTGAAGGGCTGGTCAAAGAACAGGTTGTGGTGCAATAGATTCCCGACCCGCTTGTTCAGCCCGATGTAGAAAATCAGCGAGGAGGGCGCCATGACCCGTTTGTCCCAATACTCGGGGGAATAGCGGCGGTGCTTCGGCTCCAGGATCTGCTGTTCCACATGGTGGTAGTCTGCACCGGCAATGACGGCGTCGGCGGCGTGGAGCTTGCCGTCAGTGGTGTGGAGTCCCGTGACCTTTCGTCCGGAAACAGCAACCCGATCCACCTCCTGATGATAGTGGAAAGTCACGCCCTGCTCTTCGGCCACCCGAACCATGCCCTTGATGATCTCGTGCATACCACCCATGGGGTACCAGGTGCCCAGGGCCAGGTCGGCGTAGCTCATCAGGCTGTAGAGCGCTGGTGTGTTTTGCGGGATGCCCCCGAGGAAATACACCGGAAACTCCAGAATCTGCTTGACGCGGGTGTGTGTGAACAGGCTGTCCACGTGCTTGCGGTAGCTCTTGAACAGGTCCAACTTGAACAGGCCGGTCAAGAGCCTCAGGTCTAAGAACTCGCTGACCGAGCGGGAAGGGCGGTACACCAGATCGTGAATGCCTACCTGGTACTTGTGCGCCGCTTCTTTTAGAAAGCGCTCCAGATTGGGGCTGGAGCCCGGTTCGAAACTTTCAAAAAGTTCAGAAAGTTCTGAAAGCTTTGCAGGCACATCGGTAAAGTCCTGTTTGCCCCACCAGACCCGGTAGCTCGGATCCATGCGCTCCAGGTGGTAGTAATCCGAAGGCTTGTGCCCAAAATCCGCGAACCAGCGCTCAAAGACATCCGGCATCCAGTACCAACTGGGGCCCATGTCAAACGTGAAGCCCTCTGCGCTGTAAACAGAAGCCCTTCCCCCGGGACCCTCATTCTTCTCCAGCACCTGAACCTCGCAGCCAGCCTGGGCCAGATACGCCGCCGCGCTGATGCCGGCAAAGCCCGAACCGATGACTATTACCTTCCTGGACATATGGCGTAAATACAAACAAATCAGGAGAAGGTTCAGGTCCTCAGGCGCTACAGCAGTCATCACTGCGCGGGTTGCCCACCCAACCAGCTTACCTTTGCCCGGTGCTGCTTCAAACTCGTCAACTCAGCTATCGCTATACCGGCTCTGCTGAACTCCGATTCCCCGACTTCAGCGTTCAGGCCTCAGAGCACTGGCTCATTACCGGGGAAAGTGGCAGCGGGAAGACCACGTTGTTGCACTTGCTCGGCGGTCTTTTGCAACCTTCAAGCGGCGAGCTGTATTGGAAAGATTCGCCATTGAAAGATTACAGCTCCGCTGCTCTGGACCGCTGGCGGGGAAGACATATCGGCCTGGTGTTTCAACAGCCGCACTTTGTTCGCAGTCTGAGTCTGGAAGAGAATCTGATGCTGCCCGCCTGGTGCTCCTCTCAAAGCAGTGATCGGGCGAAGTTGAAGGAGATCGCCCAACGTCTTGATCTTGAACACAGCCTCAGGAAAACTCCGAACCGACTAAGCGCGGGAGAGCAGCAGAGGGCCTCCATAGCCCGGGCGCTGATGCAGGCCCCCCAACTCCTGCTGGCTGACGAACCCACATCGGCCCTAGACGACCGCCGCTGCGATGAAGTCATTGCGCTGCTCAAGCGCGAGAGCCAGCTCAACCAGACCGCCCTGATCATCGTCACCCACGATGCCAGGGTTAAGGAGCAATTTTCGAATATCATTCAGCTTGTTCCGATAAATCAAACCCAGGTGACCTCATGAGCGCCTGGTACATCGCCTGGAGAAATCTGTGGCAAAGGCCGCTGAGCAGCGCCCTGAGCATCTTGCTGATTGCCCTGGGAGCAGGGCTGGTTTCCCTTCTGCTGACGATGCGCCAGAACCTGGACGATCACTTCGAGCGCAACCTCGGGCAAGTGGACATGGTGATCGGTGCCAAGGGCTCTGCCCTGCAACTGATCATGTCTGCCGTGCTGCACATTGATGACCCAACAGGCAATATTCTGCTCGAAGACGTGCAGCCATTCGCCCGGAACCCCATGGTATCGGAGAGCATTCCTATAGCCTATGGAGACTACTACAAGAGCTATCGAATTCTGGGAACCGCAGCAAACCATCTCTCATGGTATGGCATTGACATCAAAGAAGGCCGCTTGTGGGAAGGGGATTTTGAGGTCTGCCTGGGCTCTGCTGTGGCCAGGAGCACCGGGCTCGGTCTCGGTGATCGTTTTGCCGGCAGCCACGGCAGTGTAGGCGGGCACGAGCACGCCGATCATCCCTTCACGGTAGTCGGAATTCTGGAGAGCAGCGGAACTGTGCTGGATCAGATGATCTTTTGTTCCACACAAAGCGTCTGGACAGTGCACGGAATCCACGCGTCCGACAGCAGTCTGGAGATCACCGCCCTGCTGGTTCGCTTCAGCAATCCCATGGGCACCCTGATGCTGGCCGGCAACATCAATCAACACCCACGCCTGCAGGCCGCAGTGCCCGCCTTCGAAATCAGCAAACTGCGACAGCAAATGGGCACGGGAACCCAGACCCTGCAAGCGCTGGGCTGGATCCTCATCCTGGTGGCCGCTGCCAGTGTCTTCGCCGCCATCTACCAGGCCATGGAGGACCGCCGCTATGAATTGGCCGTGCTCAGAGCCATGGGCGCCGGGCCCCGCAAGCTCGCCTGGCTCTTGCTGTGCGAAGGGCTGCTGCTCAGCACCCTGGGCGCTTTAGCCGCCTTTCTGTTAAGTCGAATGGTCTGGGCCGCCCTGCGCTGGCAATTGCTGGATCGCATGCAGCAGGACCTCGGGCCGGGGCATTTATCTGCACAAGAGCTCAGCCTGCTGCCCGCTTTGTGGCTTTGCGGTTTGCTGGCAGCCGCCTGGCCCGCGTGGAAGGCCATGCATTTTAATGCAGTGAAGGTATTGGCGAAGGGCTAGATTTTGGTTTTGCAAAGATACTTAATATTTTAATGTATTTTGTCTTTTGGCGGATTGGGATCATTGCCATAGCTATCCTTATCACGGATAACACCATTCGGGCGATGGATAACCACCTCACTCCTTTGGTTCTTCGCAATATCTCTTGCGACTTCAATAGCTAGGGCCTGGGTAGGTACAACTTTAGTTACCTTACCATTCCCTGCACCTTTCACAGCCCAATCTTTGCCGTGAGGCACAACGTGTTGATTCTTCTTACTCATAGTCCTATTGTTTTAGTTGTTTAATAAGTCTATCGATTTCATCAAGAGGCAATCGGTCATTAATCCCTTTCAATTGATCCAAAAACTCTATGCCTCTCTTCTTGTTCACAATTTCTTGTTTCACGAACTGCTCTACCACCCACAAGCTCCCATGCACTTCGACGCCTTGCTCTAATGCTTCCTTTCTCAGCTTGCCGTCGCCAGTAAGCAAAGGGCAACCTAACTGCTTGGCCTTCCACAATACCGTCTTGTCAATAAGCGTTCTAAAAACTCTGGTGGTTTTAAAACGGATTACTTCATCAATTTCATCGCCATTCAATTCAAAAACCGTTAATTTTTTCGATCGAATAAACGCCTCAATTTGTACTCGCTGCTCCGATTCCTGAATTTCGTTTTTAACAAAATCAGTTGTACATATTTCATATTTTAATGCAAAGAACTCCGACAACGCATGTATCTTTATTACATCGAAGAAGACACTCGAATCAGTAACCAGCAACTTCATACAATCTGATGAAGTTGTTCCCGGAATTTCCAAGCTGAAACACCCAAATAGTAAGCAGCTTCGTTAACGGTTATTGCTTCCTTTGATAAGGCAACGTACACCAATCGCTCCATACGAACAGGCTTCTCTCTACTCATAAATCGACCCGGCTCATTCAAGTGCAGCTTTTTGGTTTTATAACCTATATTAAATTTCTTATAAATATAGTCGCTGATAATTCCTAACTGCAAAGCCCTGGCAAAGACGGCGGTGTAGCTGATTCCCCAACGTTCCTTAATCAACATCAATTCGTTCTGGTAAAAATGAAAACGGTCTTTACTTAACTCACGAATAGCCATATCAGCAGGATATAAAACAGCACTTGCAAAAGCATGGCACAATTTCTCTTCTTGCTTATGAGTTAACTCCTTTGAAAACTCCAACGAGTGGTGAGCCAACTCATGCAAGGCAGTCAAACGTTTACGAACCACATCTGCACCCTCTGCCATAAACTTCTTCAATACAATCACTTTCTTGTTGCCTATCTCTGCTTTCATGCCATCAAACCCTTCGGGTGCATCCAGTTCAATCACTTTATAACCCTTGTCTTCCAACATTTCCACTACATCGGGTATCGGGTCATAACCCAACTTCCAGCGCTTACGCAACGCCTTAGCTGCATCTTCTGCATCTTCAGCAGTCTTTATCACCTTTTCATAGGTAAAGTATTCTGCCTCTTCAGCATAGTTTAGCAGTTGCTCCAATTCAAAGTACCTCGAAAAGTAATCCTTCGCCCTCTCTTCAATAGCAACCTGCTCAGTTTTTGAAAGTTTGGTTGAAAACTTTCGATACTCGACGCTTTCCAATTCTACATGCACAGCAGGTTCGGAAACAATGTAATCTACTGGCACGTTCAACGCTTTGGCAATGGCATGCAGTGCTTTACTATCAGGTTTCAATAAACCCTGCTCATATTTATGAAGGGTTTGGCGGGTTACATACTTTGCCAGTTTATCTTCCAAATCCTGCAACGACATCCCCGCCATTTTTCGGGCTGAACTCAATCGGTTTGCAATCAGTTTCTCCATGGTTTCTTTGCTTTGTAAACTCGAACTTGGCGACAAATGTACTAAAAAAATTCATTTTGTCGCCACTGACCGGTAATCAAGAGCTTAAAAAAGAGTTTAAGCTTTGGATTAATCCCCTTATTCTCCGTTATGGATTAGGGTGTACTTTATAAGTCCGTGATACACTGCAGACTTCGAAGGTCCTCAGCTTACTCCGATAAGGGTCGTTCACATAAGCGTGTGAACTTTCACTCTGCCCCCAACTGCGGCGCCGTTCCACTATCATACGTCATCCCAAACACCGTATCCGTCAGCCAACGTCTGAACCCATCGTTATCCATGAAACGCTTAAAAAACTAAACTTCCTCCGGAATTGGCAATCACCATATCAAACTCGCGGAGAATGGCATGACCTCCAAGCGATGGTATGGTATCCTTAAAGCGCTCCTTTAAGGTTAACAACTGCAAAATTGACCAACTCCCACCCGCATCTTGTGTAGCGCCCATTAAGTTAATTTAGTTTGTCTTTGCCGTATGTCCAAGCAAAGGGTTTGGCGTTTTTTTCGTTGTAGTTTTTGATGTAGAGCATCATTTGATCAACCAAATGTTTTTTACTGGTCCAGACCGCGTCCTTGAGTACATCACGTGTCAGTATGCTGAACCAGATTTCAATTTGGTTGAGCCAGGAAGAGTAGGTTGGTGTAAAGTGCAGGTGGATTTTTCGCTTCCTAAGGCAGTTTAATGGTTGTTACACTAGGGAAAGTATCTTATACATGATTAGTCAGAAATAACATTGGATTGAATCAAGCCAAACTCCTCTTCCCAAATACTACTGACTCCTCGAAGACTCCCATTCGCCCAGACCGATGGGCGCATCTCGCAGATAATCGTATAACGTCAACTTTCTTATCGTATAGTAGTCATTCCAGAAAGACAGCAGGGCTGCAATGTAGGCGCGGCGGGCCTGGTCCTGTTCGGAGTTGGCGATGTTCAGGTCGATGATCTCGGTCTTGCCGATCAGGTAGCGCGCCTTGGCTACTTCGAAGCGCTTTCGCGAGACCAGGTCGGCTTTGGAGGCGATGAGCACCTGATTGCCCTGGAGGTTGAATTGGCGGACCCGCAGGACCACTTCCTGCTCGAAGTTGATGTTGCTCTGCTGGATCTGGGATTGCACCAGATCGCGGTTGGCCAGAGCGATCTCGCGCTCGGAGCGGGCGCGTCCCCAGTCCACAATCGGCACGCTGAAGGTCAGGCCTACATTTTGGAAACTCTGCGGGTTTTGGTAGGCATCGCCGAGTATGGTGGCGGTGTTGTTCAGGCCGTATTGGGCAAAGAGGTCGGCGGAAAAGCCGTTGTTGCCCTTGACGATGGCTACCTGCTGTTCGGCTTCCAGTTGCTGGCGCTGAAAGACGATGACATCGGAGCGGTACAGCTTGGCGTGTTCAAGCGCCATGTTTGGGTCAATGGAAAGCTCTGGCAACTCATCGGGAATTTCCAGCTCGAGCACGATTTCGTCGGGGATGGCGAGGAAGCGCTTGAGGCGGGCCTCATTGTTGGCCACGTCAATCTCGGCCTGAGCCAGGGCCACCTGCGCATTGAGCAGGGCCAATTCCACCTGCAAAAGATCATTCTCGGCAATGCGCCCCAGGTTGTAGCGGCCTTCGGAGATCTTGTAGATGGTGTCGTTGTTGGCCAGGTTGGTGGCGGAGATCTCGCGATTGATTTGCGCCAGGTGCAACTGAAAGAAGAGCGAAGTTGCCAAAATGGAGGCATCTTCGAGATCCTCCAGAAATTCCCGGTCGGCCTGGTCGAGCCTGAGCGGCTCAATCATGCGCCTCCACTGCCAGTCGTTGTAGCGGAAGATGGGCTGTTGCCAGCCGATGAAGAAGGGCGAACTGAGGTAGGAGATCTGGGTGGAATCGCCCAGCAGGTCTATGCGCTGAAGCCCGGAGCCCGCAAAGATTCGACCGCCACTGATGCCCAGTTCCTGGCTGAGCGAGAGATTGAGCCCGGAGGAGATCTGGTTGCGCTGAATGAAGAAGTCGGATCCATCCGGCTGGGTGATGGCCAACAGGGTTCGGTCAAACTGGGGAAGGGTGCCGCTGAGCGAGAGCACGGGACGGCGCGCAGCCTGCCAGGAGCGGTAATTCCAAAAGGCGTTGTTGTAGCGGTTGCTGGCAATGAGGGCATCAACCGACTCATTCCTGGCCAGGCGAACACTCTCTTTCAGGCTCAGCTTCATGACCTGCTGGGCCAGCAATGGCTGCGCAATAAAGGCCGCTGAGAAACACAATAAAAGTTGTGGAAGAAGATTTCGCATGAATCAATTTTCGTGGCGCAGCGATTTAATCGGGTCCTGATAAGCCGCCCTTCGAGCCGGTAAAAAACCAAACACCACACCTATGCCGGCGGAGATGAGAAAGGCCATCAGGATAGACGAAGGACTGACTATGGTCAGGATGCCATAAAGGCGCTGGATGATGACCGAGGTGGCCACGCCCAGAACAATTCCCGTCATGCCGCCGGTGACGCTGATGAAGACGCTTTCCATCAGGAACTGCTCGATGATGTCGCGGCGTGTGGCCCCGATGGACATGCGCAGGCCAATTTCTTTGATTCGCTCCAGCACGGAGGCCAGCATGATGTTCATGATGCCAATGCCTCCGACTACCAGGGAGATGCCGGCAATGAGGCCGAGCACTATGCTAAAGCGCTCTTTGGCCTTGCGCTGCTCGTTGAGCTTGTCGATGGGAATGTCAATGACAAAATCTATGTCGCCCTGGTGGCGGCGCTCGAGGAGGCGGCCGATGACCTCAGCGCTGGAGGAAAGGTAGTCCGCTTCGCTTACCTGCACCGTAATCCTGTCTACCTGGTGGTAGTTTACCGGCTGGATACTGCCCTCCTTTTCCTGTTCCTGGCCACCCATCATCTGGTTGCCGTTGCCGCTGGCCTTTTGAATGCTGCTGCTGGTGACCAGGGAGCGGTTCTGAAAGCGCAGCAGGACCGTCTGCAAAGGGGCATAGATGTCCGCATCGTAGTCCCGTATGCCCAGATTCTGCTGAGCCGATTCACTGATGTTGCGCGCCTGCAAAACGCCAATGACTTCGAGCCATATATTGCCGCATTTGATCTGTCGCCCAACGACATTCTCCTCAGCGAAGTAGCGCCGGGCAACGCTGGCGCCGAGCACGCAAACCCTGGCTCCCCGGTCGAGCTGGGTTGGGCTGAACAACTTCCCTTCGCTCAGTTGAAAATTGTTCAGGTCGAAGTATTCATTGTTCACGCCCACTACCTTGCCCCGCCCGGAGCGCCCGACGCGCATGATGCGGGTATCGACCTCAATCTCCGGGCTGATGCGCTGAGCGGCGGGAATGACCTGAAGGATGCTTCTGGCATCGCGCAGATCCAGACCTTCTGAATACTTGGGGCGCTCGTGGGACTCGGCTTCAGCCCTGTCCTGCCAGATCGGGGTGATGACCAGATTATTCGCACCAATCAGTTCGAATTGGCGCAGCACTTCGACCTGATTGCCTTTGCCAACGGCGAGCATGGCGATGACGCTGGCGACTCCGAAGATGATGCCCAACCCGGTGAGGCTGGAGCGGAGTTTGTTGCCCAACATGGCGGTCAGGGCAATAGAGGCATTGGACCAAACCCTCTTGATCGGGTGGCCGGAACCCCGGTAGGAATCTGCTCTTTGTTGGAATGCTCCACTCATGCTCTGCCCGATCCTCTGGACTATCTACCGCCTCTGCCCGAGGGTGCTCTGGCTGATGGCCTTTGCCTCAGTCCGTCGGGCGCTACCTTGTCCTGCTCTTTGGCCCTGGCGTCTGCCGCAGCGTTCTTCTGCTCCATACGCTCCTTGCTGGCCAGGGCTGTTTCCTTTGCCGAAGGCTCCAGCAATTCCCACTTGCTGTCCTTTGCCGAGGCCGGAACGGAGAGGTAAAGCTCCTCGCCGGGCTCTACCCCGGCCAGCAGAACCGTCTCATTCTCATTGTACAATCCCGTAATCACTTCGCGTCTGATCACGGAGGGTCCGGCATCTGCATAAACATAGGAAATGCTATCGTTTCTGAAGACGCATTCTGAGGCGACATAGAGAACCGAATCCGATCGGGCCGTGATGATGCTGTTGGCCGTAGTCATTGCGGGTCGGAGCGTGGTGTCGGATTCGAGCAATACAATCTTTACTTCAAAGACCTTGGCATCGCTGTTGGGGCGCTGCTCCCCGATGTTCGCAACTTCTATGACACGCCCATTGTAAGAGCGATTGGGAAATGCGTCAACGCCGAGCAAGACATCCTGGCCTTCGCGAATCCTACTAATATCTACTTCATTTATATATGTAAGTGATATCATTTGAGAGAGGTCCGGCAAGGTCGCCACTGTGCTTTGCCAGGGCGAAATGGCGGCGCCCACCGCCCGCCGGGTACCGTCCCAGTTGCGGTCGTAGATCACCATGCCATCGGCCGGGGCCCTGACCTCAAACTGATCCAAGAGATCAACCAGTTCCTTGATCTCGCTGCGCTGCAGAGACAGAGTTCCGTCAATCTCCTGCAATCGCGCCATTTCCTTCTCGCGGCGAATCTGGTAGTTCTCTACGGTCTGTTCATAGACTCTCTGGGCTTTTTCCAACTCAATCTCAGCCTGCCTGATCATGGCCGGTGGTTCATAGATCGATTGCTCCAGGGTGATGCGGGCCTCTTCGAGACTGTAGTACAGCGTGATCAGTTGCTCCCGGTTTTCCCGGAGATTCAGGGTGCTGTCCAGCACGGCCTGAGTGCGCTGGGTGATGGTTTTGTCCAGCTCAGCTTGCAGGCTCTTGAGCTTGGAAGAGGCTTCGGTCCGATCCAGTGTAGCGACGTAGTCCCCGGCCTTGACCCTGGTTCCCTCGGGAATGAGGTCGGTGATCTGAACCTGCCACAAACCCGCGCGGCGCATGCCCTGCGGGCCCTGAATGTCCAGTGAATTTCGCGCTTTAAGCTCTCCGCTGACGGTTACGGTAGCTTCAAACAGACCATTTTTAACCGGAACCTTGATGGGCTTGTCACCCGAGGCATCAGACTGGCAGGATAGAAACAAGGAACAGGCGCTGAGCAGCAATAGGCTCAGGTAGAACTTGGGGTGGGGTTTGAAGCACATAAATCGGGACCGCATAGGGCAGCGCCCTGCTCAGGAAACGTATATTCCTAAGTCTGGCGTATACTTGCTGCGGTGCTCAAAGATAGGGGCGCTGACGCGGGGCTTGATAAGTGCCTTTTGTTATGGTTTGTTAAAGTTCGGGGCAGGCTGCTCCCGTAGCTGGTACCGCGGCTTGTCTCAGCGGAACAACTTCATGAAGATCTTGAAAAACCAGCTTTCCTCGGCTCGGATCAGGCTTTCAAGCACCCGGTCTGCCGAACCGGCGAAGCGCCGGATCCGGGTCAGCGAGTGGTTGAGCTCTCGGGCTTTGGGGTCTTTTTGATCGGCGCCAACCGCTCCCAGTTCGTCCAAAAGCTCGATCATCGGGCTGAGTTCCCGCTTTTTGCGCTCTCGAACCACCTTCTTGGTGACCTGAAAGATGTCCTTGTCGGCTACGAAGTACTCTCTCCTCTCTCCCAGACGGAGCTGCCTGGCCACCAGACCCCAGTCCATCAGAGCCCGGAGGTTCATGTTGACATTGCCCCGGCTGATGTTGAGCAATTCCATGATTTGCTCTGCGCTCAGGGGTTCGGGCTCAATGAGGAGCAAAGCGTGAATCTGCGCCATTGTCCGATTGATGCCCCAGGCATTGCCAAAGTTTCCCCAAGCTTCAATAAAGCGCTTCCGGGCCTCCTCGACGCTCAGCTCAGCGTCTTTGCGGTCGGAGGGATATTGGGGTGGAGTTTCAGTCATAATTGAACTTAAAGATAGTTCAGAAAATTCAAATTTTTCAAAAAGTATTGAAAGCAGAGTATGTATTGCCGACCTGTTAACTGGCAGCCTTACACATTAAATCAGATTTCTTACTCAATTGACGGGAATTGTACATATTGATTGCAAGCCTCACAGGTATTCTCCACTTTGGCAGTAATTTTTAAAAAACATTCCCCCTATGAATCCCATTCAATTTACTCCCAGACTCTTTTCCTCTCTTTGTGTTGTATCAATTCTAGTGTTGGGTGCATCCTGCAACCGCAGTGTTCTACCGGCGGATGACCTGAGCACAAAACACAGGCAGCAGCAGGCGCAGAATGCTGAAACAACGACCCAATCTATTGAAAGTGCGGGAGATCAAGGCGCCACCCTCTTCAGCTATCAACAACCCAGTGCGGCCAAAGGCCAGGAATCCGCAACAGAGCAAGTGCAATCCAGCGCCCGCGAAACGGAGAAGCTCAATAGCCGACCTGAGACCCGCATGAGCGAAGACCATAACACAACCTATGCCTGGTCATCAACGCGCTCTTCAGCAGAACGAACCAGAGCTACTCGCCACAAGCGAGACTCTCGCGAGGCGAGAAGAAAGCACATGCAGGAAGAGCCTTCCTTAGCGCATAACGGGTTCTCTGAAAACAACCGCCATCGGACAGCCTCCGAAGAGCGTCTGAAAAGCCTTTCCGAGCGCGAAGCCCGACTCCGTTATGCCCAATCCGTAGCCGCCTCTGTTGGCCTCAAATCCGCCGAAGCCATGGAACTTCTCAGCTCGGTTCAGAGCATGGCCCAACGCGAAAAGTCCGGATCCGGCTTAGGAGGATTCATGCCCTTATGGCCTGTCCTTGGACCTATGACCATAGCGCCTCCTGCCGCAAGTGCGGCGCAGGGGTTCAACTTCAACAACGGGTTGCACACCTTTCTTTTTATCCTGTTGGTGTTGCTGGCCATCCTCCTGGTCATTCTGGTTGCAACCGAAGTCATCTCTGCCGTAGGTCTGATTGGAGTTCTGGCCCTGGTTGCACTTATCGTGCTATTGATTGTGCTGATTTAAGGCTGCAGGCCCGATTCTTTCTTAACGGGTTGCCTCATGACTCCGATTGCCCGGTCATCGCCCCGGGGGTCGGCGCCACCCTCCAGGCTTCTGTCGGGCAGTACCAGCACCGCATCAACCCGGCCCATGGGCTTGGCGCTGTAAACGCTGTGCCCCATTGCCCGGAGTTGAGCTATGGTACTGTCCGGTAGAGCTCCGGGCTCTATGCGAATGGAGTCCGGATACCACTGGTGGTGGACCCGCGGTGCGCTGACGGCCTGTTGCATGCTCATATCAAATTCCACCAGATTCAAGAAAGTCTGGAGCACGGAATTGATGATGGTAGAGCCACCGGGACTGCCGATGAGGGCGTAGAGTTTCCCGTTTTTCTCCACAATGGTAGGGCTCATCGAACTGAGCATGCGCTTTCCAGGTTCGATGGCGTTGGCCTTTCCACCTAAAAGCCCATAGAGGTTGGGTGTACCTGGCTTGCTGCTGAAGTCATCCATCTCATTGTTGAGCAAAAACCCCGCTCCATCCACAAAGACCTTCGAGCCATAAGCATCATTGAGGGTGGTGGTTAGGGATACCGCGTTCAGACCCCGGTCCACAATAGAAAAGTGCGTGGTCTGGGGACTCTCAGGTTGAGGTTGTAACACACCGGCCTGAACCTCCCGGCTGGAACTAGCCCGTCGCGCAGATACGCTACTCATGCGCTTTTGCAAATACTCTGGATTCATCAAGGCGGATTGAGGCACCGCATAAAAATCGGGGTCGCCCAGGTGGGTAGCCCGGTCTGCATAGACGCGGCGTTGAGCCTCGCTGAGGTAGTGAACGGTTCTGCTGCGGTTGTGCCCCCACTCCCTCAGGGGAAGGGGTTCAAGCATGCTCAGCAATTGGCCAAGTGCAATGCCGCCGGAGGAAGGAGGGGGCATGGTGATCACGCTAAAGCTGTCGTACTTGAAGACCAGGGGACCTCTCCATATGGCCTGATATCCCTCCAGGTCTGCGCTGTCTATGAGTCCCCCGCCTCTTCGCATCTCCGCCAGGATGAGCTGAGCCGTCCTTCCCCGGTAAAAACCATCGGGTCCATGATCTCTGATTAAACTAAGGGTTTTTGCCAGATCGGATTGTCTCAGGGTATCACCCTCGTGCCAGGGACCCTCACTTCTGCGCAGGTAAGTGTTACCGGGGTTGAGCTGCTCAAAATGATGGCCATTTTCGTTGAGTTGCAGGGCTTGCATGGCTGTTATGGGAAAGCCCTTCTCCGCCAGATCGGTGGCCGGTTGAAGCAGGTCTTTCCAGGGCATGGTCCCAAACTGTTGGTGGGCCTTCCACATGCCCGCCACCGAACCCGGCACTCCGCAAGATCGATGTCCAAGGGTTGAAGCTCCTTCAATCACCTGACCTGCCGAATCCAGATACATATCGGTGTGGGCAGCCATAGGCGCGGTCTCGCGAAAATCCAGGGTCATGGCCGTACCGTCTTCGCGCCGAAAGACCAGGAACCCACCACCGCCAATATTGCCCGCTATAGGGTAGCATACGGCCAGTGCAAATTGTACGGCAACCGCTGCGTCGATGGCGCTTCCGCCATCGGCCAAAACAGAGGCTCCAATGGCTGATGCCTGAGGGTGGGCACTCACCACCATACCCGCATCGGCGATGTTTCCCCTTTCGGGCGAAGGGCGTGTGGATTCTCCACCGCGGCAGTTGCACATCAACAGCGCGACTGCGAAGAACAGCAGGATCAACAAAGAATCAGTCCTTGTAAAAACATGGCCAGGCAAACTGTGCTCAGCGTTCATCCGACAAAGGTAGTTGAGCAGACTGGGATGGATTTGCCGGACTGTGTAACTGCCTGAGGTGCAAAACTTATCTTAGCTTCATTGGCAAAATCAGCTTTTACTTTGCACTTTAATCTATAAAAATTAAAGCTATGAATTCCCGTCTCTTCCTGCATCTATTCACCATTGCGAGCATGGTAGAAATCTTTGTCAAGGCAAGTGGTCGGGATGAAATGGAGATGGTGGTGAAGCCGATGCTCATGCCCCTGCTCATTGCCTGGTTTTGGAGCAGCGCTTCCGTAAAGAGTGCATTGGAGCGCTGGACGGTAGCCGCTTTGGTCTTTTCCTGGTTCGGAGACATCTTCCTGCTCTTTGGCGATCGCGCTGAGCATTGGTTCATCGCAGGCTTGGGTTCCTTTCTCTTTGGACATTTATGCTATATCCAAGCTTTCAGACAAGGTCCATTTTTAGCCGCTAAAACCAACTTTGGTGAGGAGGCTCCCGTGCGGGGGCTTCGAAACATTCTCTGGACCGCTATTCCGGTGATGGTCTTTGCCGCGATGTTGCTCTACACGATTTGGCCGGGACTGGGCGAGATGCGTCTGCCCGTAGCGGTTTACGCAACGGTGATTGCCACCATGGCCCTGTTTGCTTTGAATCGCTGGCAGAAAGTGCCGCTCAACAGCTTCAATCTGGTAAGCGCCGGGGCTTTGCTCTTTCTGTTTTCCGATGCGACTATCGCTTGGAATCGCTTTCAGCAAACCTTTGAATCGGCAGGAACCATCATCATGCTTACTTACTTGCTCGCCCAACTGCTGATTGCAGCAGGAGTGCTGGCCCAAAGAAGCCGAATGGACGACGAAGTGCCTGTTGGGATGGAAGCGGTGGCTTGAGCTTTTACAGCTGATAGTTCATGGATTCGCCGGTCTTGGCTTGATGGACTGGCATAAAAAAACCCATTGGCAGGGCTCTGCCAATGGGCACAAAAAACAATCAACATGAAAACAACTCTCTTTAGGAGAGCCTCCAGGCACAGCGTGCGGCAGGAAAACTCTTCCATCTATATCTTACCAACGCAAACCCTTGTTCAACAAGAGCTTACTGGATCAACTGCTCTGTTTGCACCGTTGCACTTTCCTGTTCCTGGAACGGATCACCCTGACTGATTTCAGGGTTGCGGAAAGATGAAATCAACAGGCAAACAGCCAGGATGAAGACTATCTCCAAAGCGAGGACTAAACTTTTTTCATTCATGACCAGCGATTTAACTCCCTTTCGTTTGCCGGTCTCTCATCGGATTGCTGGTTTGTTTGGTATGCTTTGAATCGGGTGTTCATGAATCATCAGGTCTTCAGAGAAGTTTTAGAGACCAAAAACGTTCCTTATGGACTTGATTTTCAAAGCTATTGAACAAAGCTATAGACAAGATTACAGTAGAGACCTAAAAGTGACAGGGTAGTTTACTCACATAGTATTTTAATAATGGGTGTAAAACCTTGGTTCAAACGGGCTTAACAGAAATTTATACAGATGTTCAGTGGGAAAATACTGTGGAAACTGGCCTGGGCACCAAGGCCTGAAGGGCCTTCACTATCAAGGGCTTTGTAGGCATACACGAACTAAGCAAGAGAGGCGATTGTGCTGTTTTAATTTCACAAAATAATGATAATCAATGTTTTATCGATGAATCTTGTCGGACATCTGCCTTTAAAATGTGAAGTTTTGACCCGTTCAATCGCAGTTTGCCCTTACCCTAAAGTCATATTCCCATCTATGAAGATGTGATTTAGAGGGCATTATATGTTTACTCCCCTTTTGAGCTCAGGGACCGACCAAAAAAATATACAGCGTCTTGATTAATTCGATTCCTGAGCCTTGAGCATTGAGCTCATAGCAGCTTCATGAACCCGTAGAGCCCAGCCTTCAAGGCCGTTCCGGGACGGCTCATCCGCGCTCGTCTCCTCTCCATTGATCTCTGCGCTCTCCGTCGTTTGGGCCATGTCGGCCACAAGGGGCATCGGCATGCGCTGATGGACAAAGGCCATCTGAGCAGCGGCGGCAATGATCATCAAAGGCAGCCAGAGACGATGGCGTTTAGGTGCAGACATACCCATAAGGTAGTCGCGACCATGGACCATTCTACAAACGAAGCGCTAGGTGATTGTGACCAAACTGCTGGCCTAAAAAGATGGCTGAGAGCAGGCTCGCCCATGTTTAGACCGCCTCAAAAACTCCTTTACACCATTGTTACATGCTTAAACCCGTCTATGGTCCTATAAGGAATGCTTTCTGTTGCCAGGATCCTGCCTCCCCCACCCTGATCAAGTACCATCCGGAGACCCACTGACTCAGATTCAACTCAGCCGGTGATTGTACCCTATCCTGCAGGAGCAGACGCCCCTGTGCATCGTACACCTCAAGCTGATCTCCTGTACTCCAGGAAGCCCACAAGTACTCAGCAGCGGGCTGGGGCCATAGCTTAAGGCTCTGCGCAGACAAGCTATCCGCCTGAAATCCGGACTCCTTTAGAGTATTGGTGGTAAAGTAGTTGCTGGGCGACCAATCGCTCAAGCCCACTCCGGGGCAACTGGCCCTCACCTTCCATTCATAGGTGCTGGAGGTCTGGAATATCCCCAGCCATTTGGAGCTCAGAGGTGTAATCAAGCTTCGCCACGACGATGTGCCGGCTTTGCGCCCCTGGACCTGGTACTGCGTAGCCCCAGGTACGGGATTCCAGTTAACCGTCGCGCTGGTCCAGCCGATGGGTCCGGTATATGTTCCGGAGGGAATGGCGCAGATCGAAGAACCGGAACTGTTCCAGGAAGCGGCAAAACCCGCTGCGGTAACCGAGCAATCCGAGCGGAATTCCAGGGTCATGGCGCCAGAGGAAGCCGAGAGCGCCGGGGGCAGTGCGCTGCCGGTAAAGCTCCCCAACATGGGTGAGAACACATTGGGTCCATTGTAGATCATCAGGTAATCCCAATTGTTCTCCAGATCAAAAGCACTGAAGCTAAGGTTGACCGAAGAGGCAGCCACCGGTTGTATGACGGTGACAGCGCGCTGATCATTGCCATAAGGTGCGCCGGCTCCGCCCGGATCGTAAACCATACCCGAGCTGGCGCTGAGGATGGTCGGTGTTACCGGCTCGTTGACCAGGCGGTAGTAATGAGCCCAGTCCCAATTGATGCCCGGATCGGTATGGGTCTGTGCAGGATAGTGCTGATGACCCTTGATCCGTGTGCAGGCACCCAGGGTCAACAGACCCGAAGTAGCCTCCTTGAAATAGGTTCGCAGGGGATTGATGCCGTAATCATCAGCAATATCCCGGGTTAGTGCGGCAGAGGACGAGTACATGACAGGGGTGTACCAGGCGGGATCGCTGACAAATCCCTCGTGCTCAAGACCTACTGTGTAGCCGTTCTCAGAGCCCACATGCCAGGCCTTGTCCGATTCGCATACCATCTGAGTGATCTGTCCATCAGAGGAGCGCAGGCAGTAATGAGCCGATACATTGGCCGAAGGATTTTGGAACCAGGAGATTGTGCCGGCGTAGTAGCCCTGCATCGTGTGAACCGTCACTGCGCTTATGGCCGTGCCCGATCGCGAGCTGTAGTTGCTGGAATGTGCCGCCACCCAATTCACACCGGGGTAGTCGGAACAGGGACCGCCTATTCTCATAAGTGGCGCCGTTAACATACCATATCTCATGGTATCAAAATATGCGGCCAGGTCCATTTGGTATGCGGGTGTTCCAAAGACGCCCTGGAACACGGGGTCGTTCATGCTGGAGTAAACACCATACAGATAGCTGTCCATCACAAACTGCGAGCCGGCATCACTGCCCAAGGGCAATTCGCTGTTGAGCATCAGCAACCAGTCCCAGGCCAGTGGATCGGGCTGCTGCCCATTTCCCCCAAGAGCAGGAGGACTCTGCAAGTACAGTGCTCTGGCATAGGCCAGAATCTGTTGCTCTGCCGAGCGCTTCAAAACATCCGCAGAAGTTCCGCTCCAGCGCGAGACATCCTCCAGGCTGTTGCGGAACCAGCCCTTTCCATCTTCGACCAATGCCATAGGCCCCCAATAGGCGGGAAGTCCGCTGCACGACGGGTCTTCCCGATCGGGTTGAACATGTCGGATACGGGTGCGGGTATGGGCAATGGCCTCCAGCAAGCCGGGCGGCAGAGCGGGATACAACTGATAGGCCATGGCAAATGCCTCTTCAAAATCAGCGCGATAGGCGGGCTGAGCACTTGAATCCTGTGCCGTCAAAACACCTGGAGCGCATAAAACCGTTGCGAGGAGCAGCCCGCAGGCTGCACGCATTGTGGAGCTTTGCATACACACAAAATACGGGTTGTAGCACAGCGCGCACAAAAACACCGCGGAAAAAAATTCGCCATGTGGATAATCTGACAACACACACTCGCTCAACCCCGACAAGAGTCGAGAAAGAGATCAATCTGTTTTCTTTAATTTTATCCGTATCAACATTTAAAATCACTAATTTTATATAATAAAAAACTCACTACATGGATCTTCTATCTTTGGCTTTATGGACTGAACTCGTTAACAGAGCTTTGACTTTCATACCTACCGTTTTGCTGGCCCTGCTGGTGCTTTGGGTGGGCTTGTATCTGATCAGGCTCATTGTCAACGGAGTAGGCAAGGGATTGGATCAACGCGATGTGGAACCAACCCTGAAGAAATTCATGGCCAGCCTGATTGGCTGGGGTTTGAAAGCCTTGTTGATCATCAGTGTTGTTCAGATGCTGGGCGTGGCTACCACATCCTTCATCGCCGTGCTTGGTGCGGCGGGTTTGGCCATTGGACTGGCTCTGCAGGGCACGCTGGCCAATTTTGCCGGAGGTGTGCTCATCCTGCTCTTCAAGCCCTATAAGGTTGGCGAGCTGATCAAGGCTCAGGGAGAACTGGGCCGGGTTATAGAGATTCAAATCTTCACCACCATCATGCTGACGCCTGAAAACAAAACCGCCATCATACCTAACGGAGCGATGGCCAATGGCAATATTGTGAATTTCACCCGCTCGGGTATGATTCGCGTTGACATGACCATAGGCATTAGCTACAACAGCGACATCAAGAAGGCCAAAGAAGTGCTGAGGCAGGTATTGGCCCAACAGCCCGAAGTGTTTCAAGATCCTGCGCCTACCATTGCCGTCAGCAACCTGAACGACAGCAGCGTAGATCTGGTCGTGCGCCCTTACTGCAAGCCCGAACACTACCTGAGCGTCAACTTCAAAACGCTCGAAGATGGCAAAGTGGCTCTGGAAGCCGCGGGCATCGAGATCCCCTTCCCGCAGCGCACGGTGCACATGCAGAGCTCCAACGCCTCCTAATCCGGTGGAAAGGCGACAGTAACCCTGCGCCTATGACGCCTGATCCGAATCGGCGGGAACCATTGGTCTGTTTGGTCCTCCGCCGTCGGGCTGCATCTGCGGATCATCGAGAGGTGAGGTCTGCAGAAAGCGTATGACCCGCATGCTCACCCGGTCAAAGAGGAAGTACATCACCGGAACCATCACCAGGGTGAGGAAGGTGGCGAAGGTCAGGCCGAAGATGACCGTCCAGGCCATGGGACCCCAAAATACCACGCTGTCCCCACCGATGTAGAAGTCGGGGTCGAAATCGGACAGCAGGGTAAAGAAGTTGATGTTGATGCCCAGAGCCAGGGGGATGAGTCCAAGGACGGTGGTGATGGCGGTGAGCAATACCGGGCGCAGACGGGTCTCCCCGGCCTTTATGATCAGGGCAACCACCTCATCATAGGGCAGGTATTCGCCGGGAAGCAGACCCGATTCCTCCCGTCGCCGTTGCCGCAACAGGTTGATGTAGTCCACCAGCACAATAGCGTTGTTGACCACAATGCCCGCCAGGGATATGATGCCGATCATCATCATCAGAATGATGAAGTCCATTCCCGTTGCGGTTATTCCCAGCAAAACCCCAATGGTGGAGAACAACACGGTCATCATGATGATGGCCGGAACCAGCACCGAGTTGAATTGCGATACAATGATGAGCATGATCAGACCTATGGCAATGAACAGCGCCGTGGTCAGGAAGGCTGTGCTCTTCTCCTGTTCCTCCTGCTCTCCGGTGAACTTGAAGCTGTAACCCTCCTGCATCGTGTATTCCGACATGAGTTCCTTGTACTCATTGACCAGAGTAGTGGCATTGTATCCCTCCTTGACGTTGGAAAAAACGGTGATCACGCGGTTCAGATCGCGGCGCTTGACCGAGCCGTAGGTGGAGCCGTACTCCAGATCAACAATAGCGGAGATGGGGATCTGTTTGGTGGTTCCGGTAGTCTGATCCTTAAAAGTCAGGCGCTGGTTGAGCAGGGCATTGAGGTCGTACTGGAATTCGGGCGCAAAGCGCATCTTGATGGGAAAGTCGTCCTCGCCCTCTTTGTACTTGCTGATCTCCCTTCCAAACAAGGCCGCATTGATGTCGGCCATGACGGACTGGCTGGAAGTGCCGTATCGACGGGCAGCCTCGCGATCAACATGCACCAGGATCTGGGGTTTGCCGGTTTCGAGGTCCAGCTTCAGCTCCTCAACGCCGGGCAAGCTGGCACTGGCCATGTAGTTGCGCAATTTCTCTGCCTCAAAGATCAGGTGGTCCACATCTGGTCCGGTGATCTCCACATTGATGGGATAACCGACCGGGGGACCCGCGGGATCCTTGTCCACGGTGATACGGCCGCCGGGAATCCCGGACACTTCCTTCTGAATCTCCGCCATGATGGTGGAGGTGTTGACTCCCTGACGGTCGTTGAACATCAGGAAGGATACGTTGATGCGCGCCTTGTTGGGCGAGCTTTGTTCACCCGTCACGCCCTGGTTGGGATCGTTGGTGCCCTCTCCCACCTGGGTGGTGATGGCTTCAACGATGTCGATGTAGGGAACACCGTTCTGGGTGTTGTTCAGCAGCAGACGATTGATCCGTTCCTCTACTTTCTCCGTAAAATCATTGGTCTGCGCTATGTCCGTGCCGATGGGCAATTCGATGAACACGTTGACGTAAGCAGGATAGTTTTCGGGAAACAGGGCGACATTGGGCTGGCTGGCACCAAAGATCATGAAGGAGGCAATCAACAGAACGAAGGTTCCACTGATCATCCAAACCGGATTCAGCCCGCGCAAAGAGAAGCTGATGACGCGGTGATAAGCCCTTTCGAGCCGTGGTAAAAAGACCGCTTGAAAACGCCTGGCCAGTGGAATGAGGACAAAGCGGTTGGTCATGGTCATCAGTGCGATGAGGGCGCTGATTCCACCTAAAGTATTGTTCTTGAAAACGAAGTAACCCAACACACTCAAAACAACCAGAGCGAAGATGGTAAAGTAGAAAAACCGAGTGCTCCGGGCCCTTGAGCCGGGCTTGTCCACCTTCATGAACATGGAAGCGAGAACGGGATTGACCACCAGAGCGACAAAGAGCGATGAACTCAGCACTATGATCAGCGTGATGGGCAGGAACTTCATGAACTCGCCCATGATGTCCTTCCAGAAAATGAGAGGGAGAAAAGCCGCCAGCGTGGTCGCTGTTGAGGCGATGATGGGCATGGCCACTTCGCCTACACCCTCCTTAGACGCGCGGTCATTGCTCTTGCCCATCTCCAGGTGGCGATAGATGTTCTCGACCACCACAATGCCGTTGTCCACCAGCATACCCAGGGCGAGAATCAGGCTGAAGAGCACCATCATGTTCAGGGTCACCCCGGCAAAATGCAGGATGGCGATGCCCATGAGCATGGACAGAGGAATGGCGATACCGACGAAGGTGGCGTTGCGCAAACCCAGGAAGAACAGCAACACAACAACCACCAGAATGACCCCGGAGATGATGTTGTTCTCCAGACTGTCCACCATCTGCTGAGTCTGGGTGCTTTGATCATTGGTGATCACGATGTTCAGCTCCTTGGGCAAGAGCTCCCGCTGGGCCTTCTCGATGATGCGGTCCACTTCGGCGGCGGCCTCCAGCAAGTTTCCCCCGCTCTTCTTTTTTACTTCCAGAATGATCACCGGATCGCCGTTCAGCCGGGCAAAGCTGGTCGGTTCTACATAGTCAAAGGTGATGCTGGCCACGTCCCCCAGATAAACCGGTTTACCCGCCTCATGGCTGAGGATGATCTTCTCCATCTCTCGGGGGTCTTTGTACTCCCCTTCCATGCGCAGATTTCGCCGGTAGCCGTCCTCCAGGATATTGCCGCCAAACATGGTCAGGTTCTCCTGACTTACGGCTTGTTGAATGTCGTAGAAGCTCACCGAGCGGGCCGCCATGGCCTGAGGATTGACATTGATGGCTACCTCGCGCTCCAGCACTCCCCTCAGATCAACGCCAGAGATGGCTTCGACCTTCTCAATCTCATCTTCAAGGTACTCGGCGTACTTGCGCATGACCTCAAAGTCGAGATTGCCGTAGAGGTTGACGAACATGATGGCCATCTCCGAGAAATCCAGTTCGAAGATGTTGGGCTCTTCGTCCAGATCACCAGGAAGCTCCTGCCGGGCTTTGTCCACCGCGTCTTTGATCTGTTGAAGGGCCTTGTCCACGTTGACATCCAGATTGAACTCCACCACTATGGTGGAGTAACCCTCGATGGAGGTGGATTGAATGTTGTCCACCCCGCTGATGCCCTTGATCTCCTTCTCAATCGGGCGGGTGATAAGGTTTTCAATGTCCACCGGGGAATTTCCCGGATAGATCACCCCGACATAGATGGTCGGTTGCGTGATCTCGGGAAAGCTCTCCTTGGGCATGTTGTTGTACGCACTGACACCCATGAACAGGATAAGCAGAGTCAGCACAAGCACACTGGTCTTGTTGTCAATTGCCAGACTGGAGATCCTGAACTCCCTGAACTTTTCCTTGAGCGGTTGCAGATTAGCCATGAGGGGGGGCTTAAACCGTATTAAAAATTGTGGATTTGCACGAAGGAGGAATCGATCACATTGCGGAATCCATCGTCCACCAACCATTCACCGGCGCGCAACCCGGAAGTGATCACCGAGCGGCCGTCATAGCTCTTGCCCAATTCCACCGGCCTGCGCAGCGCAAGATGAGATGCACTGTCCATGATGTAAACAAACTTGCCGCTGTAGCCACTCTGCACCAAACGACTGGGCACCTGAATCTGTCCCGGCTCGAAATAGGTCTGGAAACTGACCGTGCCCGCCAGATTGGGCTTCAAAGCTCCGTCCCGGTTGTCCAGATCAACCTCCATGACAAAGGTGCGGTTGTTGGGATCGATGACCTGACCTATCGCGCTGACCGCAGCCTTGCGCACTATTCCCGCAGCCGGAAAATTGAGCCTGACCGTATCGCCGCGCTTGATCTGTCCCAAATAGGCTTCGGAGATGTCGGCATTGACCTGAACACGAGAGAGGTTGACGATCCGAACGATGGGTTGGCCTGGAGAGACCATCTCACCGGCATTCATCATGACCTTGTCCACAACGCCGCTGATTGGGGCCCGCAAGTTGGCTCTGTCCAATTGGGTTTGTGCGGTGGCCAGGCTCTTTTCCAGGCTTTGAACCTGATTTTCAGCTTGCAAGTATTCGAGCTCCGAGCCGATTCGCTGTTCCCAGAGATTGCTGCGCTTTTCATACACCGTGCGGGCCAGAGACAGAGCGGTCTCCAACTCGGCAATCTGGCGATCGATCAACTCGGCATCCACTTCGGCCATGATCTGCCCCTTGTTCACCGATTGCCCCTCGCGCACGTGCATCTGAGTGATTCGCCCGCCGAGTTCTGAAGATACCATAAGGTTTTCTCTGCTGCTCACCACAGCGGCCAGTTCCACAAACTCCACATAGTCTTCCTGTACAACAGGGGTGACGGTGATGAAGATTGAATCGCGAACCGGCAGAGTATCTCCGCCCAGTTCGGCAATCTCGCGGCGCAATTCGTTTATGCCCGCCTTGCTCTTGCGAATCTTCTCCTCCTGCACGCGGATCTTTCCATAGAGCTTGTCGATCTTTTCCTGATCGCTGCTCTTTCCGCAGGAAGCCATCAGCAGGATCAGCAGGGTCATTAGTGCATTCGAAGCTTTCATCGGGGGTTGTTTGTCGGGTATTTGCCCAGCGCCTTGTTGTAGTCTGAACGGGCAATGAGCAATTGATACATTCCGGCTATGTAGCGGTCTTCTGCGTTCTGAAAATCCTGAAGAGCTGTATTCAGCTCCAGGCTGGAACCCACGCCTTCGCGGTACTTGATCTGGGTAACCTTGTAGATCTTCTCTGCCAGATCACGGCTCTGCTCCAGATTGCTCAGCGCATCCATCTGGCTCAGATAGTTGGAGCGCGCGCGGCTGACTTCGAGTTGAAGAGCACTGGCGGCGCTTTCCTGCTGCAAACGCACTCCTTCCAGACGCAACTGGGCCTGCTGCAAAAGCGAGCGTTTGTAAAAGCCGTCAAAGATGGGAATGCGCAAATCCACACCCACCACGGCTATCTCAAACCAGGGCTGATCGGTATCCAGAAAGTTGAAGCTCTGGCGCTGGGCCTGCTGCTCATAACTGGCAAAGACGGCCAGAGTGGGCAGGAAGAGATTGCGGTTGTAGCGAACATTCATCTCATTGGTCTCTTCCTGAAGGCGCAGCAGTTTGAACTCCTGGCGGTCATCGGGCTTGAAGGGCTCTGTCCCGCTCAGCGGATTGGCCAACAGCAAGGCATCAAGGGGATCGCTGAGTTTGATCGGACGGCCGGCCTCCATGTTCATGTAGTAGCGCAACATGTCCAGAGTTAGCTCACGGTCACGCAGCGCATTGTTCATGCTGATCTCCAGCTCTGCCACCGCCCGCTCCAGGCGATCGGATTCAATTTCTTCAACAAAGCCGGCATCCTTCAGGGCTTTGATCTCGGTGGCCAGTTCACTCACTGAGTTGAGGTTGCGCTGCACACTTTTTACCTGCAGATCGGCAATCAGGCCGCTGTAATAAGACTGTGTGATGTTGTGGCGCAGATCAATCTCGCTCAAACGGGTGCGCTCCACTTCGACATTGACCAGCATCTTTGTGGCCTTGATGCCCAGAAAATACGCGCCGTCAATGACCAACTGACTGACTTCGGCCCTGGCCGCAGCATTGTGAGGAGTGCCGAACTGCACCTCCACCGGCTCAGAACCCGATGGAAGACCAACCAGCTCTCCGGGGATCAGACTGGTGGGCAGCGAGGGGTAATTGGTGTAACCAAAAGAGGCATTGACCTGGGGATAGCCCCGCGCGAGGGCTTCTCTCTTGCGCTGTTCGGCTTCGGCAATCACGCGCTGGGCCTCGCGGGTGCTGACGGAATTCTTCAGCCCGTAGTCGAGCGCCTGCTGAAGGCTTAAGACCAGGGTGTCCTGTGCCCTTACTTCGCCCAACATAAAAAAGGCAAGCAGCAGCGCGGCAATGCGCCCGTTTAGTTTATGTGCCATGCTCTTGCTGAGGGTTGATGCGTTTCTCCAGATCATTGACCCCCTTTCGGGAGGCAATGCCACGGATATGGTAATTCATGAACTCCCGGTAGATGTCCGATGTGCGGTATTTATCGGGTGGAAAGAGTTGAGTATCAAAGAACAAATCCATCTTCGAAATATAAATTTTTGCAATCACCTCCGCCTCAATTTCAGGGCGGTAAAGACCCTGCTCTATCCCCTGACGCAGATTGTGCAGAATGCGCTGGTATATGCTGCGGCTTTTGTACTGCTCAAAGATGGCCCAGCTCTCCGGGTAATACTTGCGGGTCTCATAGATCAGTGCTGGATTGAGTGTGGCGAAAAGCGCTGTTACGTGCCGCGTGATCAGCAACATCTCATCAATAGCGTTCTCGGCCTGTCCGGTAATGACTTCAAGGGAGCACTCTTCTTCGCTCACATGCCTGAGCATGCTCTGCTCGACCAAATCCTTCTTACTTACAAAATATTTATATAATGTTTTCTTAGATACACCGAGGTCCTGAGCCAGGTCATCCATGCTCAAACTGCGCACACCACAGGTCGTAAAGAGCTGCTTGACACGCTCCAGAATTTGATCTTGCTGAGGTATGATTGAGTCGCTGGAGGACATGCTGAGGGCTATGGAGGCGCAAAGTTAGCAGCCGGTTACGTTGGAAACAATTTGGCGATCAAAAGTTTCCATGCAAGAGAAAAAAAATTTGTAAGCTTAAACAGGCAATGGATGACAAGAGCTGTTAAAATGTGTTAAAGAATTGTTAATCAGCGAAATAAAAAGCTAAAAAGCTCTGGAATAAAAAAGTTTACAAGATATTACACATGCATTTTATGCTCCGTGATTAAGCAACAGCTCAACCTTACTCCCCGCACCTATGGGCCTGCCATCGCTGGAAGGGCTGATGTGCAGCAGGCCCGGAGCTTTGCCGGGCTCCAGACTTCCCAGCTCGTGCTGCCAGCCAAAGAAGCGGGCCGGATTGGCGCTGGCCCATTGAATCAGCCGTTCGGGTTTCAGACCTGGGTCCGCTTCAAGGAGCAGGATCATTTCGCCCAAAATGGACAATTCCGTATTGGAAGCCAGAGAGTCGGTGCCTATGGTCACGCGATGGGGATAGGCCTGGAAGAGCGAGACATCGGGAAGCTGGCCCCGGATGTAGCGGTTTGCTCCCGGGCAGAGGGCGAACCATATCTCGTGCCCACTGGACATGGCAAAGGACAGATCCCGGGCACTGGAGCAGGTATTGTGCACCAACAGCAATTTAAGCGGTCTTCTAAAAGCATTCAGGGTATAGCTCAGCGGCGATTGACCCGGCTGGGGAAAATCCGCGTCAATGCCCAGACTCTGGTAGAATTCGCAAAAAGGTCCCTTGCCGCTGGCGAAGAATTCCTGTTCTTCGGGGCTCTCCTGCATATGAATGCTGATCGGGAGCCCTTCGCTCTGTGCGGCTATGGCTTGAAGGAGTTGGGTGTGCACCGAGTAGGGCGCGTGCGGACTCAGCGAAGCCGCCATGCCCTGTGCTTTGAAGGCCTGCAGAACCGGTTCAGCCCGCTTAAGCCCATTCTGCCAGGTGCTGGCGGCCATCCCAAATACCTCGACAAAGTTGTGGAAGCGCAAGCTGGTGTTTTGCTTGAGCGCCAGCGTGTCGGTGGTGTTGACGATATCACCCATGCCGACGATGCCCTGGCGGCGAATCTCACTCAAGGCCCCGGCAATACCCTGTTGAATCTGGTCCGGGTCTTCGCTCCTGTAACGCGTGACCTGTTTCAGAAAGGGAATCATGCCGCTGCCGGGGGCAAAACGCCCCGCGAGATGGCTGAGTTCAAGATGACCGTGTGCATTGATGAAACCGGGCGAAAGGCTGCCCGGCATCCAACGAGCCTCGGGGCATTGATCAGCGGGCATCAATTCCAGCACCCGGCCACTTCGGGCATCCAGGCGTATGGCAAAGTCGCTGAGGCATTGCCCATTGCCCGTGTAGATGCGCCCGGCGCGAAAAGCGACAGTTTCGGTTTGCACAGGGATAAATCTAAGCTGCTTTATTACTTTTATTCGCCTATTAGTCCTGCTGCCAAGCCCCAGGCTCAGCAATTCAGAAACCTTTCCACCGAAGACAAAAATCACCTTACTGGCTTATGAATGACTCTTTACTCGATCGCACGTCTCCCGGCGAAGGAGGTGCAATGGACTTCGATGCCCGAGCACAACAATTGATCCAGGACGGCTTTCAGGTGGACATCGGCGGCTGGATTCGCCGGGCTTGGGAGGTGTTTCAAAAGGAGCCTGGCTATTTCATTGGACTAGTTCTGGTCTCTCAGGGGCTCAATCTGGGAGCCCAGTTGTTCGCCACTGCCCTCCCTGAATTTATGGGTTTTGTGCTGACCATTGGTGTCGCTTTTACCCTGCTTCCCCTTCAACTCGGTTATGCCATCCTGACACGCAAGATTCTGTTGGGCGAAGAGTACTCTTTTGGCGATGTGTTCGGGGGTTACAAGATGGCCGGAGAGTTGATCATGATCTACGTGATGTATTTCGTGCTGGTGGTTTTAGGCATGGTTCTGCTGGTCCTGCCCGGGGTTTATCTGGCCATTGCCTTTGCCTGGGGGCCCTATTTCCTGTTCTTCTTTGGCAAAGGTGCCTGGGATTCACTGGACCTGAGCCGACGCATCATTCACCGCCAATGGTGGGGAATGTTTGGGTTTTTCATCGTGGCCGGACTCCTATTGAACCTGGCCGGTGCCCTGGTCTGCCTGGTTGGTTTGCTGGTGAGTATTCCGGTTTCGAGCATGTCCATCTACATCGCCATGCACGAAACCTTTGGTCTGGATGAGCGGTCGGATTTGGAAGACTGATCAATCACTAAAGTTCTTACGCGTTCCTGCCATGCGCGGGCAACCCCTTCAGCAATCACCTGCCAAAGGGATTGCCCGGGCTTCAACTGCCGTATCTTTGCCGGATGCAAGCGGCCTCTGCCCTGAAGGATGTGCGCTCTCTGAGCCTGCCTGAATTGGAATCCCTGATTCAACAATTCGGTGAAAAGCGCTTTCGCGCGCGGCAGATTCACGAGTGGATCTGGAAACGGGGTGCAACGGATTTTCAGTGCATGAGCAATCTTCCGGCCGCCTTTCGACATATGCTCGAAAAGCATCTGGAATTCAGGCCCATTGTTCTGGACACCGAACAGCGAAGCAGCGATGGCACCATCAAATGCCGCTTTCGCCTGTACGACGGTCATTTCATCGAAGGGGTGCTCATTCCTTCCACGGAGGGCCGATATGGACCCGCCGCGGCGGAGGGTGAGGACAGCGGATCTCCCCGCATGACGGCTTGCGTCAGTTCACAGGTGGGCTGCAGCCTTAGTTGTTCCTTTTGCGCCACAGGCACCATGGGTCTGAAGCGCAATCTTGAACCGGCTGAGATCTACGATCAGGTGCTCATGCTCAACCGCATCGCCCTGCAGAGCCAGGGGATAGGGCTGACCAACATCGTCTTCATGGGCATGGGCGAACCTCTGCTGAATTATCGCAACGTACTGGCGGGCATTGAGCTGATCACTTCGCCGGAAGGTCTGCACATCTCGGCCCGGCGCATCACGGTTTCGACGGCGGGCATTGCCAAGATGATCCGCCGTCTGGGCGATGATGAGGTGAGATTCAACCTGGCGCTCTCTTTGCACCACACCAATGATGAAGCCAGAAGCCGCATCATGCCCATCAACGACTCCAATTCATTGGAAGCCCTGACCGAAGCCCTTCAGTACTTCTATGAAAAGACGAAGGGGCGCATAACTTTTGAATATATTTTATTTGACGGTTTGAATGAGAGTCAGGAAGACGCGGCCCGTCTGGTTCAACTCTGCCGCGTGGTGCCGGGAGCGCGGGTGAACATCATTGAGTACAATCCCATTGGACTGGGCAATTTCCGCAAGAGCGATCTTTTTAGGCGCGAACAGTTTGTGGACTACCTGCACCGGCATCGGGTGACCGCAAAGGTCAGGCGCAGCCGGGGCAAGGACATCGACGCGGCCTGTGGTCAGTTGGCCAACAAATAAGCGCTCTGTTCCAGTCTTGCGCGGCAACACTGAGCCCGCTGTGCTCAGGAACTTCGCTTGAAATCCGCGGCCTGGTATTGGTGGCGGCGCTGCACGTAGTGGGAATGCTGCTTCTTGTTCAGGCGATCCCTGGCCGCCTGACCCAGGCGGTAAACCACCGACCAGGGCATGAGAATGAACAGATAGAACAGCGCCAAAATGACCCTTATACCCAAGGCCAGAACCCCTTCAGCCAGCCGGATCAGCGGCCCGCCCAGTTGCTGACTAAACCAGCTCGAAAGGATGGAGAGCAGAACAATGGCCGCTGCCGCGATAAAGAGCTTGGGCTTGAGCCAGTGAAGGGCCAGCATGCTGATCAGCAAGGCCAGAATGGTCACCGCAATCAGGTGAGTGTATCGCTTCTTCCAGCGCATGCTACAAGTTATACAAAGGCGTCAATTCCCACTCGGGCTGTCGGGATTTTTCAAAGTAGAAGTTCTCCATGACCAACACATCCAGTTCACTGTTCATGAAAGTCTGGAAGGCCTCCTCCGGGGTGTTGACCAGGGGTTTGGACCGGATGTTGAACGATGTACTGGCCAGCAGAGGGCATCCGCTTTTCTCGCGGAAGGCCTGCAGCAGGCTGTACAGACGCGGGCTGCCCAGAGGGTTGACCGTTTGAACGCGTGCGCTCATGTCCACCAGTGTGATGGCCGGAAAATCGGAGCGGCGGGTGTGCAACTTCTCTTTAATAGTCAGCGTGGCGTAGTTCCAGGGCAGAGGTCGGCGGTAGCGCTCCCGCAATTTTCGCGAAAAACTCATATATGGCGAAGTTTCGCCGTTGCCGAACAGGGCTTCTGCATCTTCTTCACCGATCAGGGGCGAAAGGGGGCGGAAACTCTCGCGGAACTTGACCTTGAGGTTGATCTTGCGCTGGACATTGGGGTCTCTGGGATCGGCTAAAATGTTGCGGTTGCCCAGGGCTCTGGGGCCGAACTCCAGTCTGCCGTGAAACCAGGCCAGGATCTTGCCATGGCTCAAGGCTTCGGCGCTGCGCTCAATGATCTCGGCTGTCGAAAGCTCCTCAAAGACTGCGCCGTGGCTGGTGCTCAGGCGTCGAATGTCTTCCGCTGTGTACTCCGGTCCAAGACAGGAGCCGGGGCGGTGTTCACCTGGGGGGGGGAGGACCCGCGGACGTCCAAAGTGGAGGTGGTAGGCGGCCAGGGCAGCGCCTATGGCGCCGCCGGAGTCTCCGGGGGCGGGGGGAATCCAAACCCGGTCAAAGATTCCCTCGCGCTCCAGACGTCCGTTGACCATGCTGTTGAGGGCCACCCCGCCAGAAAAGCAGAGATTGCGCGAAGAGCTCAGCTTCTTCAGGTGCCTGGCGCTGCGCAGCACAATGCCCTCCAAAACCCGCTGAACAGCCAGGGCGAGATTGGCGTGTCTTCTCAAGAGCGGCTCTTCGGGGCGGCGTCGTTTGAGCGTGAAAAGCTGCTCCCAGCGATCGTCGCTAAACAGCATGGGATCGTGAATGCGGTTGAAGAACTCCAATTGCAAAGCAAAGGAGCCATCGTCCTGAACGTGGATGATGCTGTTGCTGATCTGTTCGCGGAACTTCTTGTAAACCGTAGAGTTTTCATTGCCGTAGGCCGAAAGGGCCATGAGCTTGTACTCCCCTCCGTTGATGTCGAAACCCAAAAAAC
This sequence comes from Chitinophagales bacterium, assembly GCA_041751015.1. Taxonomy (GTDB): domain Bacteria; phylum Bacteroidota; class Bacteroidia; order Chitinophagales; family BACL12; genus WGOA01. The sequence continues at coordinate 19,641 of JBGSYF010000004.1, read as the reverse complement.
GGCTAAAAGCGGAGTAAAAGAGCCCTGCGGAGTTTGGATAGTGCTGCTCGGAGAGCACCTCCATCGATTCGCCCTGTGCCCGGCACAGACTTACACTGGGCCATTCCCCCGCCCCGTCCATGGTCAGTATAGCCGATTCCTCAAAGGGAGAAGGATAGAAAGCGCTGGCCGCGTGACTGAGGTGATGCTCGGCAAAGAGCAGATTGATCGGTTTTGGCAAGCCCCCCCGATCCAGCGCAAACAACTGATTTCTCAGCCGAAGCCGAAAGCCGGCACGCTCTCCGAGCCAGCCCGGTGCTGAGCCCACAAAACGCCAGAACCCTGATGGCGCTGTGCCCAGATGGGTCTTGACCAAACGGTCTAATCGGCGGCCCGGTTTGTCGTAGAAGACGATGGCATCCAGATCGCTGGTCTTCAGGCCGGCATAGTCCAGGCAGAAACGCGCTGCTCTGGAGGGAAAGCCCGCGTACCCTTTCTCCCGCTTGAAGCGTTCCTCCTGAGCCGCCGCAATAACCTGACCCTCCTGCACTAGTGCAGCCGCAGCGTCGTGGTTGTAAGCGGAGATACCCAGTATGTTCAAAGCGCAGGGATCCCTCTTTTAAACAGGGACACTGGCGAAAATATGGGCTTAGAGCAAGAGACCAAAGTTTAGCGGCAGATAAGCTTAAACCGCCTCGGCCACCACTTCGGTCACTTCGGGCACCATGCGCTTGAGCAGACCTTCAATGCCCGCCTTGAGCGTGACGGTAGAAGAAGGACATCCGCTGCAAGAGCCCTGCAGCATGACCGTAACCCGTCCGTTGTCAAAGTCCTTGAACTGAATGGCTCCCCCGTCCATCTCTACGGCCGGTTTGACGTACTGATCCAGCATCTTGCGAATGCGATCTTCAACGCTGTCATCGGGATTCAGCGCGGCGGCGGCGGGTTCCGGACTTTTGGGAAGGAGTGCGCTTTCATCTACCACTTCTTTGCCTTCGCTGACCCAGCTCTTAATGAACTCCCCGATCTCGCGTTTGATCTCGTGCCAGTCCCTGGAAGGGTCTTTGCGCACCGTGACAAAGTTGTTCATGATGAACACGCCCTTGATGTAGTCAAACTGCGCAAAGAGCGCAGCGGCCAATGGGCTGGTGGAGGTATCGTCTCCTTCCTGATAGTCGGCGCTCTGGGTGGCAAAGAGCATCTTGTTGAGCACGAATTTGAGCGACTCCGGGTTGGGTGTCATCTCTGTATAGAGGCTTATGATGTGGTTTTCGGCCATATGAGGGGTATTTTCCGGGGGGAAGGGCAAAGTTACGTCTGAACAGCGCTCTGTCTTGAATCCATCAGGTCGGGCGGAGTCAATCTTCTGTACTGCCCGATTCCAACTCGCGGATTTGCTGGTGAATCAGCTCGTGCTCGTAACCCTTTCCATGCACAAAACGAAAGATGCGCCCGCGAAGTTCATTTGGGGCCAAACCCTTCAGACCTGCGGCGTGGCGTCGGGTGAGGCGGCGTAGATTGGCCAGGTAGAGCTCCTGGTCTATGCCCTGAAAGGCTTCTTCAATGAGCTCTTCGGAGATGCCTTTTTGATGAAGTTGCTGCCGGATTCGTATGCGACCCCACTGCTCAAGGCTGTACTTGTCGCGGGTGTAGGCCCGGGCATAGCGGCTGTCGCTCTGAAAACCGTCGTCCTGGAGTTTCTTTAGCAGGGGCTCCCGCCATTCGGGATCCAACTCCATGCGCTCCATCTTCTGACTCAGCTCTGCGGCGCTGCGCTCGCGGTAGGAACAGTGCTGGGCAAGGCTGGCATAGGCCGAGGCCCAAATCGGGTTAAATTCCTTCATGTCCGGAGTAAATTTACGCTGCTCCGGGTGCCCGCTCAGGCTCGTGGAGGCCAAAAGCATTGCACAGTGAAGAACTCCCGGGCGCTGTACTTCCTCTTTGCCGCCAACAGCATCTCCGGAGCATCACAGGGCATCCTGCTGATCGCCGTTCCCTGGTACTTTGCCTCCATCATCGGGCGGCCGGGTTTGTTTGGGGTCATTTATATGTGCCTCAACATCGCCTCACTCTTCTGGGGCCTGTACGCCGGAGCTCTGGTAGATCGCTACGATCGGAGAACAATCTTTCTGCTGAATTCCCTGGCCGGTGCGCTGATGTCCGGGGCTATGGCCGCTGTGGGATACTTCCAGGGCGAGATGCCCATATGGGCGGCGGCGGCGGCTTTTTCCGTAACTATACTAATATTTAATATACATTATCCCAATCTATATGCCTTTGCGCAGGAGATCACACCGGCCCATCACTACGGGCGCATCACCAGCTATCTGGAGATTCAGGGACAGTTGACCAATGCCTTTGCCGGAGCCATTGCCGCGGTCCTGCTGGAGGGGGTTAACTTGCAAGGTGGAGCTTCGGGTGGAATTGGGGCGCTGCTTCCCGCGGGCTGGCACATGCGCATAGAGGCCTGGTCTCTGCAAAAGGTATTGGTGCTGGACGCGGCCACCTATCTGGCTTCGGGCCTGCTGTTGTTGTTCATGCGCTATCAGCGAATTGCCGTACGCCCCCCTTCCATAGGCAATATCCAAACGCGCTTGAAAGTGGGCCTGGATTGGCTGCGGCAGCATCCGAGGGTCTTTGTCTTTGGCAGCGCCAGCTACATCATCTTTGTCACCGTTTTGGTTACGGGGTTCTATCTGCAAGCCCTCTATGTGGAGTTTCACCTCAATGCCGGGGTCTCAACCTATGCCTGGTCGGAGATGGGCTTCTCGCTCGGGGCCGTAGCTGCGGGAGTCATGATCGTCCGATTATTCGGGCGAATGTCCGCAGCCCGCGCCATCGCGATTCTCTCGGTTGTGGCGGCTTCCTTCTTCCTGATCGGCATGTTCAATCACTGGTTGCCGCTATTTTACCTCAGTTTTCTGCTCCTGGGAACCTGCAATGCCGGTACCCGCATTCTGCGGGTGACCTGGCTATTCCGGCATGTGCCCAACGACACCATTGGCAGGGTAGGCGGAGTGTTCAATTCCATCAATGTGCTGTGCCGAATTGCCCTGATCGGGCTCTTTGCGCTTCCGCTCTTTGCCGGGCCCGGGGTGATCTGGGCCTTCCTTATTCAGGCGCTCTTGATCCTGGGGGCGGCCTGGGTATTGCTCTGGAACGAGCGCAGGGGCGGAGATCCTGACGAGGCCCTCATATCCTGAAGCAGAAAATGCAGCCTGATCAGGGTACCGGTCAGGATAAAGGCAAAGAACTGGTGCAGCACCCCCAGCGGCAGGTGAATCTGAGCGGGCGAAGACAAGAGTATAGTGCCCACGCCCAGGCTGAATTGGAGGGCAATGGCCAGCAAGACCCAATTGGCCGCTTGCACATGCCTACCGTCAATGGCTCCTTGGGCAAAGGCCTTTCGCACTGACCAAATCAGCCACAAGCCCAGCCCCAGCAACACAAGGGCCAGAAAGCGGTGTATGAACTGAACATTGACAATGAATCCGGGCTTAATCCGGTTTTCCGTGATGGTCAGGGTCTCCAAGCCCTCTGCGAAAAGCCCCTGGGGAATGTACTTCCCGTTCATGGTGGGCCAGGAATTGAAGTGCCGTGCCGCATCGGAGCCGGCCATCAGGCCACCGTAGGCAATCTGAATCAGTACAAAGAAGCTCAGAACGCCCAACAGGCGGCGAAGTTTGCGGGTTGACCCGCCCGTTTGATCCCTGGCCGTCGCGCCTTTCGACCCTTGAAGCGCCTGTTTTGGCGAATCTGACGAGTTCTGACCGAGCGCGAGCACCATTCGATATAAAAGGCCGAAGATGGCCAGGGCCAGAAGCAAGTGCATGGTCAGGCGATAGGGACTCACCCAGGGACTGTCGATCATGCCACTTTTGACCATGATCCAGCCCATGAGCGCCTGGGCGGCGCCGAGCAGCATCACCCCCAGCAAACCCAGGCCCAGTTTTCGGTTGATGTAGCCCTTGGCCAGAAAGAAAATGAAAGGGATGGCAAAGACCACTCCAATCAATCGGGCCCAGGCGCGGTGGATGTATTCCCACCAGAAGATGCTCTTGAACTCCGCCAGACTGAAGTCGGCGTTTTTCTTGTAGAACTCCGGGTAGCGGCGGTAGTCTTCAAAAGCCCTTTGCCAGGCCTCCTCGTTCATCGGCGGAAGGGCTCCGGTGATGGGCTCCCAGGTGGTCATGGACAGGCCCGAGTCGGTCAGGCGGGTGATGCCCCCGATAGCTACCTGAACCAGGACCATGAAGATTCCCGTCCAGAGCCAGAGTCTGATCCATGAGTTGGCTTGCATGATGGCGAATTTAGCCACCAGGCCCAAGCGTTTGGACATGTTGGAGGCTCAAATTCGAACCGTTGAAAAACAGATTGGTTCAAGGTCTGTAAGCCGGACTTAAGGCCTTGGATAGTAGCGGGACGGGCCCCAGGCAACGTATTCGAGGTGGTGCCAGGCATCCATGTAGAGGGCCATATAGACCTTCTCGCCCTTCTTGCCGCCGCTTCTGAGGTGCAAGCCAACGCGGTAGCGGGTTCCCGCTTGCCCGGGCTCGCCGGAGATGCTGTGCTCAATCTCTTTGATGGAATAGCTTTTGTTGCCCTCCGCACCCTGATAACTGACCGAATCCGGGCTGAAGAGAAAGTGTGTTTCCCCATCCATGATCTCTATACCGGATTGGAGGGCTACGTGGGCTTCAAAGAGAAAGGGTACAAAGTCAAAGAAAAAGGTGCTGTCATAGGTCTCCAGAAAGAATTGCTCTCTCTTAGTATAGAGTTCATCCAGACGGGCGCGATCTACGGCCGGCCGGTCGGGAAGCAGGAAGTCGTGGCGGCCCTGCTCCAGTGTATAAAGCGTAAAACCCTTGACAAAGGACTCTTCATCGGTGTGAATGAGCAGGTGAAAGGGCACAGAAGGGTGTTTGCGGTCCAGAATCTCCGCGATGAATCCCTCCTGGGTTTTTTGGATGTCCGCCAGGTAGTATGCGCTATCCAGGCCCTCTACACCGGTGATTTTCAGCTCTGTTTGCTTGAAAGAAATACTTAAAGCACCGGCTGGCATGCGGTCTGTATCCCCACCGGAGCGGTGTTCAGAGGGGTGAAAGGTCATTCCCCTGAAGTCGGCGGGGTGGAAGAAAGCCCGGTCAGACTGAAAGGTGTAGGATGCGCTATCCTTTTCGTGAGTAACCCTTTCGCCATTGGCCATAAGCCCTGGCTGCCCTGTGCTCAGGCATAACAACGCAAGGGCTATAGCATATGAGCCTTTGCTGACTGGGTTCCAGAAAGATGCCAACAGCATCACATTTGGTTTTTATTAAGGGACAAAACTCACAAGGGACTTAAACAAAGCTTAAAAAAGAAGGGAAGGTGGTCACTCCTTCCCTTCTCTGAGACACAAATGATGCAAATCCTAATTGCATTAAACCTTTACGCTCAAGAAATGCAAAAGGTTTCGGCGATCCTATGATTTTCACTTTGTATGTCACAAAAGAAGTATTGTTGGCAATATTTGGTCATTAGAAGCAGAACTGCTACCTTAGTTGACCCACTGATTAACAAGACTTTTTGTAACCAAATCAAAACCATGACTACAACTAAACATTTTCTCATTGCCCTTATGGCTTGTTGTGCTTTCCTGGCGGGAAGTACACAAAATGCCTCCGCTCAGTGCGCGGCCGGCGAAACAGAAGTCACCATAACCATAACGCCAGGATCTTTCCCACTGGAAATTGTATGGGAATTGGTTGATGACGTGACCAGTACAGTCGTTGCTTCAAGAGCCTGCGGAACATCAGGTGGCTCAGTACAGGACATTTGCCTGAATGATGGCCAGACCTACACCTTCAATGCTTTTGATGACTGGGGTGATGGTTGGAATGGCGGAACCTTTAACATCAAGATCAAGTCCAACGATTGCGTTTTGGCCTCTGGCGCGCCCAACAACGGCGTGGCTGGTGATGGCACCGACAATTGCGTAGGATTTGATCTGGAGCAGAGCGTGACCTTCCAGACCGATGCACCGATTGCCGGCTGTACCAACCCCGCTGCGTCAAACTTCAATGTTTGCGCAACGATTGACAACGGAAGCTGTATTCTGCCTGCCCCGAACAATGCATGTGCTGATGCCATCGACATCCCCGCAGGTAGCTGCTATGTCGGTTCCAATGTTGGTGCAACGGCCGGAGACGGCGCTGTGAGCCCAACATGTGTGGACGGAGCAGCCAACCCCGCTGACATCTGGTTTACTACCACTATTGGAGCCAGCGGCGCTGTTCAGGTAGTTTTTACCGACAATCCTGGCTTCTCATCCATTGCTGAACTTTATCTCGGTACTTGCGACTCTTTGGGTGCCGGTATTCTGGCCAGTCTCGGAGCCTGCAGCAACTACGCTGACAATGGTGGCTTTACCTTGTCTGGTTTGCCCGCAGGAGCAACTTTGTACATCCGCTGGTGGGACTTTGGCAGCAATGACTTTGGCGGAATGGAACTTTGCATCAACGAACCGGTACCCGGCTGTACCAACGCTTGTGCAAGCAATTTCAACGCTTTGGCTACCATTGACGATGGCTCATGTGCGTTTGCTACAGATGCTGACGATTGCGCAAGCGCAGCCAGTGTATCTGAAGGCACCACATTCTATGTCTCTGCCGGAGCTACAGGAACCGACATTAGCAGTTGCACGAGCAACGACTCTTTGGATGTCTGGTTTGCCTACAGCGTACCCAGCGGTCTGGACAGCGTCCTGATCTACACCTGCAGTTCAACTTTTGACACGGGTCTGAGCCTGTGGGATGCCTGTGGCGGTAATGAACTGGGTTGCAACGACGACGGAACCCCAGGTGGTGGAAGCAATTGCGGAGGCAGCAGTTTCCAGTCCTACCTCCTTTTGACCGGCGCCGGTCTCGACACGATTGCAGGATCAACCATCTACATCCGTATTGCTGGCTTCAACGGCAGTTCCGGTTGTGGTGATCTGATCATCGACGAGCGCGGAGCAGCACCTCCTATTGTGTGTAGCGAGCCTGTTAACCTCAATGCAATGGTGAGCGCTGCTGGCGTGACCCTTAGCTGGGATGCCGTTGCCGATGCTATCGGCTACCGCATAACCGGTGGTCCAGTTGGCGGTCCTTATGTGAACCGTGTGTCCAACACCAATAGCAAGTTTATCCCCAAAGGTCAGCTCAATCCATCTACCTGCTATGAGTATGCTGTCCGCGCCAAGTGCGTTGACAACAGCACCTCTCCTCTGTCGGTCACCGATGGTTTCTGCACACCTGCAGCTCGCATTGGTGAGTTGGCCGAAGTTCAACTCTTCCCCAACCCCGCTGACGAGATGACCATTCTGAGCTTCCAGGCCGAAACCGAAGAAGCCCTCGCAGTTCAGATCTACGACCTGAGCGGCAAGCTGATGATGACCGAAAGTTTGGTCTCTGTCAGCGGAATGAACAACCTGACCCTGAATACCTCCAAGCTGGTCAACGGCAGCTACCTGGTGCAACTGCTCGGTGATGTCACCAGCATCAGCCTGATGGTTGACGTGAAGCACTAAGCCCGGCTTAGTTCTCTACAAGACGAAAAAATGGCCGTCCTCTCTCGGGGGCGGCCATTTTCTTTGGGCGTAATTAGTCCACTCACGCTGCAAAAGACTCTAAGTCCCCGTCTGATCCATTCCCCGCATACCGCTGAGGAACAACTGAGCCAACTCCCTGGAAAGCTTCTCCGGATCCAGGGCTATGCCGCGATCGTGGCATTGGGCCAGCACTTCAAAGGCCGCTCCCACCATCGCAAAGCTGGCCAGGGCAATCTGCTCAGGGCTCAGATTGGGGAAAAAGCCGCTCTCGATCATATCCTGTTCCAGCGACTCGAGCACACTGGCAACACCGGGACCCGTCAGAAAAGCCGAGCGCGTAGCCATCTGATTCTTGGCCAGCAACTGCAGCGCTTCGGGTCTGGAGCTGAAGACGTTGAAGGTGATCAAATAGGCGTCCTGAATGAAGGAAAGCGGCTCGCTGGCCTTGCGTCGGGCCTCCTGGGCAAGCTTAGAGACCTGCTCCTGAAACTCGGCCGTAACCGCAAACCAGATCTCTTCAACTGAACTGAAATAATTGTAAAAAGTGCCGCGCGCCAGCCCCGAAAGGCGTACGATATCGCTGATGCGCGTGTTCTCCAATCCCTTTTCGGCAAAGAGGCGGAAAGCCGCATCCAGTATGCGGGCTCTGTTTTCCTGCTTGTTTTGCTGGAGCTTGCCCATAAAAAAAATCCGCAACTCGCTTTGAAAAAAATGACAGCGGTGTCACTTTTTTATTTAGCTTCGAAAGATATGAAAGGAAAGCGCATTGTGGTAATCGGCGCCGGGCCCTCCGGGTTGAGCGCACTCAAGAATTTGCTGGACGAAGGGCTAGATGCCCTTTGTTTTGAGGCGGCTGCCCAGGTGGGAGGAAACTGGGTTTATCAAGAGGAAGAAAGTCATTCCAGCGTCTTTGAAACAACGCACATCATCTCGTCCAAGTTGTTGAGCCAGTACGATGACCTGCCCTGGAGTGAGAGCAACCCGCAGGCCGCAGACTACCCTTCGCACCGTGAACTGGCCGCCTACTTCAAGGACTATGCCGAGCGCTTTGACTTGCTGAGACACATTTGCTTTCACACCCGCGTGCTGCGCGCACAGCGTTTGGCTGAATGCGATTGGGAGCTTGAGCTTGATCAAAACGGGCAGCGCTCCATAGAGCGTTGCACCCATCTGGTCATCTGCAACGGGCACCATTGGAACCCCCGCTGGCCCAAATACCCGGGCGAGTTCAGCGGGGAGTACCTGCATTCGCACCAATTCAAAAAGGCCGAGCCCTTCAGAGACAAACGCGTTTTGGTCATCGGCGGAGGCAACTCGGCTTGTGATGTGGCCGTGGAGACCAGCAGGGTTTCAGCGCGCACCGATATCTCATGGCGAAGGGGTTATCGAATCGTGCCAAAATTCATCTTTGGCAAGCCCGCCGATGTGTTTGCTTCCAGAAATGCCTGGTTGCCCATAGGCCTGAGAACCAAACTCTCCGCCGCGTTGCTGAAACTCATTCAGGGCGACAACCAGCTCTACGGCCTGCAAGAGCCCGATCACGCCTTCTCCGAAACCCATCCCACGGTCAATGACGAATTGCTCTATCGCATCAGGCACGGCAAGGTTGGTCCGCGGGTGGACATCGCCCGCTTTGAGGGCAAGACCGTTCACTTTATCGATGGAAGTTCGGCGGAATACGACAGCATCATCGCCTGCACCGGCTACATCATCAGCCACCCCTTCTTTGAGCAGTCTTTTATTGACTACAGCCAGGGACCCATTCCCCTGTACCTGAAGATGATGCATCCACAGATGCAAGATTTATATTTTGTTGGCCTATTTCAGCCCCTTGGCTGCATCTGGCCCCTGGCCGAGCTGCAGTCCAAGATCATCGCGCGCGAACTCAGCGGCTTGTGGAAGCGCCCTGCCGACATCGCCCAACGGGTGGAGCGCGAGCTCAACAATCCCCATTACCGGCAGATCAACACCCCACGGCACACCATAACGGTAGACTATCACGCCTTTCGAAAGGCCTTGCTGCGCGAACTGCCCGCCAACTACATCAGAAGAAGCACGGCTGCCCGGCAGAGCGTGCGCTGATCAGTCCTCCTCGTCATCCTCATCACCGCCCCCGTCGTCATCGGAGGAGAGCATGTCGTCGTCATCGTCATCGCTGTCGTCGTCAACCTCCACATCGCCGGCCATCACGCCCCCATCCTCATCGGGTGTGGCCGCCCCGCTTTCCACTTCAAAGCGGGCAATGAGCTTGTCGTTTTCGTCCAGCACAATGCGAATCAGGCCGCTGTCCAACTCCAGCAACACATCCCAGAGCTTCTCTCCGGAGGGCTTGATGACCCTCTCGAGTTGCAGGATCTCAAAATCCTCCTTGATGATCTTGTTGAGCACAGTAGTGGTGCGCTGACGGGCCTCGCGGCTCAGCGAAAAGACGCGGGTGTCCTCCCAGGCGCCTACGGCGTTGAATCGCCCGTATTTGAACCAGACCTTGTCCAGGAAAAACACCCCGTAGAGTTCGCGGTTAATCCTCACCCAGCCGACCGCTTCGCCGGAGGGGTAGCGATTGGAATAGGCCTCCTGAACCTTCTTAGGCACATCCGCTGCGAGCGTTTCCTTCTCGCGGGTTTGTTCCAGATAGTTCAGGAATGCGTCACGTCGCTGGCTCGCATTCATGCGGCCGCTTTGATCCTGAGAGGAGCGAAGGAAGTTTTGTGCCATAGCGGAGCTGGGTAGCAAATGGTTGGCTTGGTGGAATATGTGCGCGGCGATATGCCCTTATACCCTTGTGCGGTTAAAAGGTTCTCAGGCCTGTTTGCTGGCCTGATTGACCTTGGCATCCATGGACTGAGTCGTGTGCGGAACCGCCCGCAAACGCCCCTTTTCAATCAGCTTTCCGGTCACCCGGCAAATGCCATAAGTGCCGTGGGCAATGCGCTGCAAAGCTGCCTGTAAGTCTCCAATAAAACGAGCCTGCCGGCTCATCATCTGGGCCAGGTATTCTTTGTCCGTCTGCCCGTTCAATTCATTGTAATCATCGAAGGAACGCGTTTGTTCATTGGCTTCTGCCAGAGCCTGCTTTAAATTTTTGTATTCCTGATCTGCCGAGGCGAGTTTGGCATCGATAATTGCCTTGAACTCCTCCAATTCGGTCTTTGTGTATCGCTCTTCCATAACAGTAGTTGTTTTCTTGCGCCAATTTGATGGTAAAATCTGATTTGCTCTTGAAATTTCCGACAAAATTCTAATAATGTGCAAAGTTGGCATTGCACTCCAAGGCATAAATACTTGCAGTTGTATTCGATTAAGATGCCCGGTAGATCAATGTCCGGTCTGGTAAAGGCTGCGGTCTCCGGCTTTGCTCAGTTCAGCATCTAATTGCTCGGCCAGAAAAGGAGAGAGTCTGGAGCGCAACGCGAGTTTGACCGGCAATTTCAAAAAACGAAAACCCCGGATGCGACCGCGGCATTGCAAGCTACCGCACTTGCAGGAAAAGGCACAACCCTGGCTCTCCAAATCATACTCGGTGCTCTCGTAATCATAGGTCAGTTCCCATCCGGCTGGAATGGTGGTGATGGAAACCAGAGCCTGTTCGTCAAAATCAACGCGGCAGGTCGGGGAACAACTGTGGTTGATGAAATTGTCCAGAGCTTCCGGGGCGGCCTCTAAGAAGCGGTCGCGGCCAACCTGCATGGCATGGTGAAAGCGGGTTACCCTGGAGGTCCTGAGCAATTGTCCGGTGAAATCAATGACGGTGCGCCCGGCTGGAATGGTTTCAGTAGCTATCAGGCCAAGGCCCGCCGGGGTTTTGATGATGCGAATGTTTTCGATTGCTGATGCGGTAGTTTTAGTTTTCTGAATTGCTTGCTCCGATGCTGCAAAAAAAGAGGATAATTGCGTTAAATCGGCTTTACTTCGGTTGAAGCGAAGAACTTTGTTGCCGTAAATTTTTTTCCCCTATCCATAATAGCCCTGTATGTCCCATTCCACCAATCGCCCCATGGAGGAGATCAGCAACCCTTCGACCCGATACAAACCCTCTAAGGGAGTGATTTCCAGCTTTTTGGAACATCACTATCTGCACTTCAACGCCGCCTCCCTCCTGGATGCCGCTAAAGGCTATCGAGCCCACATGCAGGACGGGGGCAAGATGATGATCACCCTGGCGGGGGCCATGAGCACCGCAGAGATGGGCAAGATGCTGGCCGAGATGATCCGCCGCGACCAGGTTCAGATCATCAGTTGCACCGGGGCCAACCTGGAAGAAGACCTGATGAATCTGGTGGCCCACAACCACTATCGCCGTCTGCCCAACTACCGTGACTTAAGCCCGCAGGACGAATGGGAGCTGGCCGAAAAAGGACTGAACCGCGTCACCGACACCTGCATACCCGAAGACACGGCCATTCGCCGCATGGAATCGGTCATCTATCCCCTCTGGCAAAAAGCGGATGCGGAAAAGCAGCGCAAATTCCCCCATGAATTTCTCTACGAAGCCCTGCTCAGCGGGGCACTGGAGGAATTCTACCAGATAGACCCCGCCGACAGTTGGATGATGGCCGCGGCCGAAAAGGGCATCCCGATTGTGTGTCCCGGATGGGAGGACTCCACGCTGGGCAACATCTTTGCCGGTTACTGCCTGGCCGCCGAACTGAGCCCGCAGACCATGAAGAGCGGCATTGAGTACATGATGGAACTGGCCACCTGGTACCGCGCCAACGGCAAAGGAAAGGGCATCGGCTTCTTTCAGATCGGGGGCGGCATTGCCGGCGACTTTCCCATCTGCGTGGTGCCCATGTTGCGGCAGGACCGCGACGAAGAGGACATTCCCTTCTGGAATTACTTCTGCCAGATCTCCGACTCCACCACCAGTTATGGCTCTTACTCCGGCGCCGTGCCCAATGAAAAGATCAGTTGGGGAAAACTGGCGCTCGACACCCCGCGTTTTGTCATTGAATCCGACGCCACCATCGTGGCACCGCTCATCTTTGCCTGGGTGCTGGAGTGGTGATCTTCGGGCGAAGGGGGACCGCAGCGTTGCCCGAGTTGGATGAAAAAACCCGCAAAGTCTTGGTCTTCAAGAGTTTGCGGGCTGCAAAAAGTGGTGCGGGCAGGAATCGAACCAGCGACACATGGATTTTCAGTCCATTGCTCTACCAACTGAGCTACCGCACCAAAACCGTCTGAACATAAGCTCCTGCTCAGGGGAAGGCAAATATAGGGAACTTCTAAAACTCCTTTCACACGCAATTTTTTCTTTTTACGGGCATTTTCATCGTAAACTTTGCCGTACCCAAAGGACGGTACGCCCCTAAACCAGCGTTGAAAGAGCGCCTCTTTTACGCATTCCCGCAGGGCATATGGGCTGGAATTGCCCCGGCATAGATATCTTTACTGCAATGAGTACTTCTTTAGTTTTCAAGCCCTTGGGCTTTTTTATTGCACTGCTGCTGAGCAGCGCGAGCCTTTTCGCGCAAGCGGCGATGCAGGCCTATACGCAGGCCGAGACCCAGGCGGACATGCAGGCGGAGCAGGTTGCCGACATCACGGCGCCCCCAACCCTTTCGAACCAATTTGAGAGCATGGTTTCGGGATCGGGTTCCTATCAGGAGTACAAGGTCATCAAGAAGACCTCTCTGGCCCAGTTCCGCAAGGTGCTCGAAGACAGCCTTGCCCTGGTCAACCAGGAGGACCTGCGCATAAGGCAGGAGCTCAGCAATCTGGAAGCCAGGATGCAGGATCTCGAAGGGCAGTTGAGCGGGGCCCGGGAGAACATCAGCGGCCTGGACCAGGAGAAGAATCAGATCCGCGCACTGGGCGTGAATTTCAGCAAGAGCAGTTTTCTGACCCTTGTGGCGGTCTTGCTCGCCCTGCTGTTGGCCAGCACAGCCTACTTCTTCAGCCGCTTTCAGAGCAGAAACCGTGTCACCGCTCATTACGAAAAACTGCACAAAGAGACCCAGGACGAGTTTGAGCAGTTCAAGAAGCGCGCTATTGAGCGCGAGCAAAAACTCAAGCGTGAACTTCAGGACGAACTGAACAAGCGCTCCTGAGCCAAAACAGGCCGCGGCGCTGAGCGGCCCTTCGAACCGTAAAGAAAAAAGGGAGCGCCGCGCTTGCGGCGCCGTGCTTGCGGCAGCGCTTGCGGCACCCCCTTTGCTAACGAACAACAGACCCTATACCCGGCCCTGGCAGGTCAAACCTGATCAGGCCCGGCCGTCTCGGACGCATCCGCGTCCTGTTCCATAGCAGCGCGCAAATCTTCATCGCGGAACTCGTGGTGTATGGTCATTTGATCACTGTTGTATCCTCTCTTTTGCAGGACCATATGGCTCACGCTTTCAAAGGAATTGCTCAGCCCCCGGGTTGATGGCGCAAACATCATGGTGCGAGCGTGCGCAAAACCCATATCCGCGGCTTCTTCCACAGCGCCCATATCCGCGCTGAGAAAGACAAACTCCCAGGTCCCCTTCTCCAGGCGCTCCATGAGCTCTCTAACCTGCTTGCGGGAGTAGCGATGGCTGCTGTTCTCCTGCCCATCGGTCATGCAGACAAAGGTGACCCCATCCGGCCGCTCATGGGTCGGCATGGCGCTGATGTCCAGCGCGGTGTTGGTGATGCATTCACCCATAGCGTCCAGAAGAGGTGTGCCGCCCCTGGGCTGAAAGTTTTCAAGACTCAGTGGAATGGCCTCCTGCAAGGGCACAAAATTCAGGATTTGCTCATAGGGGTTGCCCGTGTCAAACTGCACCTGGGTGATGGTGGCCTTGGTCTTGAGCGCCTTCTGTTTCTCCAGAAAGCTGTTCCACCCCCCGATAACATCCTCCCGGATGCTGCTCATGGATCCGCTTCGATCAAGCAGGAAGACAATGTGCACATAGGCAGCTTCCGATGCGGTGGCTTGTTTTGTTGGGTCAGGCTTGTAATCCGTCATGGTTTAATTGTTTAAAAAATTATAAAATAAATTCATCTGATTAGCCGCCCTCCAAAGAAGGACGACACAATCGTCTGGTTTAAAGAGCTTCAAAAAGCACAATGCATCCGTCAATAAGACAAGGCGAACAGATAACAATAAAGGTGCTGATGGATCAAAACGAACAGCACAGCGCACTGAGCAATACCTATAAGCAGAGCTTGTCAGCAAAGCTTATCAGCAAAAAGTAAGCACCTTAAAAGCGAAAAGATAAAAGCTGCTGAAGCTGAAGAATATAGACTATTGGCGAAAAGACAAAGAGTGAAAACCAATAGCGCAGCAGAACAATAAGAAACTCAGAGAACCCGCCCTTCCATAAAATACAGTATGGTACCTGAGCTGTTGTCAATCATGATTACGAATATACCGCCGTTCCATAAAGAATCAACCCATGGAGAAAAAAAAAGGGGGAAATTTTTTACTCAGCGCCCCACATGCCCTACTCAGCGCCCGCACCCGGGCCACTCGCGCTAAACAAACCCTACTCAACAAGCCAGGCAAACCATTCAACACGCCATTTCAACCATTCAGGGGAAAGGCCTGTTCATCCCAGAGCCAGTCGCAGAATTTAGCAGCATGAAAACGGGCCGAACCAGCCTGCCGCTTCTGAAAAAAAATCCCCCCAAACATGAAATTTTCTTACCATCTATGGCTCGCGCTCGCGATGTTGTTAACGACTGAGGCGCTTTTCGCCCAGCAAACCATCCGGGGAACCGTACTGGATGAACAAAGTCTCTCGCCCCTGCCCGGAGTCAGCGTAGTGCTCGTTGGCTCTGACCCCATCATCGGCACTTCCACCGATGTTGACGGGCGCTTTGTGCTTAACAACGTCCCTATAGGGCGCGCAGATCTGGCCTTCAGCTTCATCGGATACGAAGGGCGCAGCTTGCCCGGCGTGCTGGTCAACGCCGGCAAGGAAAGCGTGCTGCAGGTCAGCCTCACCGAAAAGATCACCGCTCTGGACGCCGTAGTGGTCAAATCAGACAACGGCAACCCCGGTGAAACCCTCAATGACATGGCCACGGTCAGCGCCCGGGTGCTGTCCGTTGATGAAGCCCGCCGTTACTCCGGCACGCGCTCCGATCCCTCGCGCATGGCCCAGAACTTTGCCGGAGTCTCCTCGCCCGGCGATGACCGCAACGACATCATCATCCGGGGCAATTCGCCCGCCGGGGTGCTGTGGCGCATGGAGGGCATAGACATCCCCAACCCCAGCCACTTCGGAACCCTGGGAGCCACCGGAGGCCCGGTCACGATCCTGAACACCAATAACCTCAGCGATGCGGATTTCTTTACCGGCGCCTTTCCCGCCGAATACGGCAATGCCACAGCCGGGGTCTTTGACCTGGGCCTGCGCAACGGCAACACCGCAAAGCATGAATTCCTGGGTCAGGTGGGCTTCAACGGATTTGAACTGGGGGCCGAAGGGCCGTTGAGCAAGAACGACAAAGCCTCTTATGTGCTCAATTACCGCTATTCTACCCTGGGCGTTCTGGAGGCCATGGGGCTTGAATTTGGAACCGGTTCGTCCATTCCCCAATACCAGGATCTGACCTTCAAACTCAATCTGCCCACCGAAAAAGCCGGGCGTTTCAGCCTCTTTGGCTTCGGAGGCCTGAGTTACATCGAATTCCTTTCGAGCCAGAACAACGTAGATGCCGAAGCCGTGTTTGGCGATGAAGGTCTGGATCAGGTCTTCCGCAGCAATACCGGCATGGTTGGCCTGAATCACACCTACTTCTTCAATCCCAACACCTACGGGCGCTTCTACCTGGCCCTTTCCGGCTTTGAAAGCACAGGAGATATCGACTCCATCAGCACCGAAGACCTGGAAACACTCACGGACCTGACCGACTTTGACTACAGACAGATGCGCTATACCGCCGGATATGAGCTCAATCGAAAGTTCAATGCCAAGAACAAGCTCAACAGCGGGGTAAGCGCAGACCTGTTTCGCCTGAACCTGAATCAGCGCACCCTTTTCGGAGCGCAGCAAAGGCCCGTCACCGCATTTGACGGCAACGCCACCCTGATCAGGGCCTGGGCGCAATGGCAACACCGCTTCAGCGACCAGCTCACCCTCAACAGCGGGGTGCACGGCAGCTACTTTTTGCTCAACAAAAGCGGTATAGCCGAACCCCGCCTCAGCCTTCGCTATCGCCTGCCGCGCAATCAGAGCATCAACTTTGGCGGCGGACTGCACAGCCAGCTTCAACCCCTGGAAGTCTATTTCACCGAAACCCTGCTTCCCGACGGAAGCACCGCTCAAACCAACCGCGATCTGGATCTGTTCAAGAGTGTTCACGCCATTGCGGGCTACGACAAGCTGATCGGGGAGCGGCTGAGGCTCAAAACGGAATTGTACTACCAATATCTCTTTGATGCCGCTGTGGAAATGCGACCCAGCAGTTTCTCGATGCTCAATGCCGGAGCCGACTTTGGATTTCCCAATAACGACAGCCTGGTCAACCAGGGAAGCGGGCGCAACATCGGTGTTGAACTGACCCTGGAGCGCTACCTCAACCGGGGTTGGTACTTTCTGGGAACCGCTTCCGTTTACGATGCCCGATACACGGCCAGCGATGGGGTGGAGCGCAACACCGCATTCAACGGAAACTACATCTTCAATGTGCTCGGTGGAAAGGAATTTGCGCTCGGTCGGGGGCACGCTATAGGCTTTGACAGCAAAGTCACCCTGGGCGGAGGGCGGCGTTTCACCCCCATAGATCTGGAAGCCTCCCGCGCGGCGGGCCGCGAGATCCGTCTGGAAAACCTGGCCTACAGCGAGCAGTTCGATCCCTATTTCCGCCTGGACTTCAAGATCAGCTATAGCCTGGAAGGCAAGAAGGCCACCCAGCGCTTCTCGGTAGATCTGCAAAACCTCACGGGTCAGGAAAACGTATTCAGCCAAAGCTATAACCGTCTGACGGGCGAACTGAACACGCGCTATCAACTGGGCTTCTTCCCGGACATCCAATACCGGGTGCTGTTTTAAAAACACCCTCCGATCAGGTGGGTCTTATCTTTACCTCATGCTCGCATTCAGCCGCCACATCGGTTTCAATGACCGGCTTTTTACCCTGCTGGGCATACCGCTGGTAGGTCTGCTGATCCCGATCGTCTTTGGTGGCGCCAGCATAGGGCAAGGTTCCCAGTATTGGATCAATGCAGTCGTATCCACGGCTTACACAGCGCTTTACTGGCTCAGCGCAAGGGTGCTGATGATCCATCTGCATCGCCGCTTTCCGGAGGGCGATCAACTCGGCCTCCGGGTGCGGTGGATGGCGGGCCTGTTTACCCCCTTCATCCTGCTGACCTGCACCATCAGTTTTTACTCCATACCCGCCTCGCCCAACGAGAATCCCAACTTTCTGCAGAGCGTGCTGATGAGCAGCTTCATCACCCTGGCCATAGCCGGCATCTATGAAAGCATCTACCTCCTTCAGCGCTACCGGGCGGTTCAACTGGAGCGCGAGCAATTGTTGCGCGAGAAAATGCAGACCGAGCTCGAAGCGCTGCGCAATCAGGTCAATCCCCATTTTCTGTTCAACAGCCTCAATACACTGGCCGAGTTAATCAGCGAAGAGCCCCGTCGCGCAGAGCAGTATGTACAGGAACTCAGCAAGGTCTATCGCTACGTACTAGAAATCCAGAACCGCGAACTGATTCCCATGCAGGAGGAGCTGGATTTTCTGCACTCTTACATCTACCTGTTGCGAACCCGCTTCGGCGATAAGTTACGGGTCCGCTTCGCCCTGCCGGAAAGCCTTTACCACCGGCATATTGTTCCCCTCAGCCTGCAACTGCTCTTTGAAAATGCCATCAAGCACAATGTGGTCTCCGCCGCCAATCCGCTGCTCATAGAGGTGTTCAGCGAAAATGGAAAAGATCTGGTGGTGCGCAACAATCTTCAGCCCCGGCAGCAACCGGCCATGGAGCAGGAAACTTCCACCCGAAAAGGGTTGAACAATTTGCGCAACCGATACCGTTTGCTGAGCAATCAGGTGCTGGAAGTCGCAGAAACTGCCGGCAGTTTTACCGTTGTAGTGCCCACCTTGAATCCCGGGGAATTGGCTCAAATCGCCCATCGAACATGAAAGCCCTGATCCTCGAAGACGAGCTGCCCGCAGCCAATCGCCTGCAGCGCCTCATCAGCTCTTGCGACCCGGAGCTGGAGGTGTTGGACGTGCTGGACAGCATAGAGAGCGCACTCGCTTTCTTTGGCAAGCAACCCGCTCCCGATCTGCTCTTCGCCGATATTCACCTGGCCGATGGGCTGAGCTTTGAAATCTTTCGACAAACACCCGTTGACTGCCCGGTTATCTTCACCACCGCCTATGACGAATACACCCTTCGCGCCTTCAAGCTCAACAGCATTGACTACCTGCTCAAGCCGGTTGAAGAACAGGGGCTCCGCGAAGCCCTGTTAAAATTCAGACGCCTGTTTCTGGAGCGCCAGGGGAAAAGCCGCACAGAGCAGGGGCCAGATGAGCGCATGATTCGACAGATACTCGAAGGCTGGGGGCAGCCCCGCTACCGGCAGCGCTTTCTACTGCGCCGCGGAGAACGGCTCGACTATGTGGGCATTGATCAGGTGGCCTACCTTTATTCCGAACAGGGCATGACCCATTTGATTGACCGCAAAGGACAGCGCGATTTGGTGGAACGCAGCCTGGAAGAGCTGGCTCAGGAACTCCATCCTGAGCAGTTCTATCGCATCAGCCGAAAGTGCATAGTATCACTCGGCGCCATCAAGGGCATACACAAGTACTTCTCTGGCAGACTAAAATTGGATCTGCACCCGGTGCCGCCATTTGATGTCCTGGTGAGTCGCGATCGGGTGGACGGCTTTCAGGAATGGCTGGATCGCTGAGCGTGTGGCTACCGCTGTATCATCACCTGCCTCTTGCTCAGCGCCCCGCTGCTTGCCCTGGCCACGATCGTATAGATGCCCGGGGGCCAGTCCTCAACAGAAACAGACTGCTGCGGGGATGCATCATCCAAACGCCACTGAAGCTGGCCCAAAGCATTGAAAACCTGCAGACTGCTAAGCGTACCGCCGGTTGCACTGAGCATCAACGTGCCCGATGCCGGGTTCGGGTATGCGTTGACCGAAAAGACTTCA
>JBGSYF010000003.1:0-57267 GCA_041751015.1 Chitinophagales bacterium | reverse complement strand
GTCAATACCACGAGCGGAGAGATCGTATACACCCCTGCGACCGACTACTACGGCACTGATCGTTACGTCTATCAGATTTGCGATTCGGATGGAGGCTGCGATACGGCATCTGTGTATGTGAACATCGCCCCGATCAACGATGCGCCTGTTGCGCTGCCCGATGTGGCCGTTACGGATGAAGATGTTCCGGTTCAGATCAATGTCCTGGCCAACGACAACGACGACCGCGATCCCGAAGGCGGTCTGGACTCGGCTTCCCTGAGCTTTCCGATTATGCCCATGCACGGTGTGCTCAGTCCTTTTGCACCCGGTATAGTGACCTATACGCCCAATGCGGACTACTTCGGTCCGGACTCTTTCCGCTACCGCATCTGTGATCTGGGTTTTCCACTGCCTGCTCTCTGCGCACAGGCCTGGGTCAGAATCACGGTCAACTCCGTCAACGACCTGCCCGTGGCCATGCCGGATACCGCCTTCACCGATGAGGATGTAGCCGTGGGCACTTTTGTGCTGCTCAATGATACGGATGTGGAAGACGGGGTTCTGGACCCCGCGGGTTTGAGTTTGTTTGAAGCGCCTTTGAATGGAACGGCCCTGGTCAATGTCATCAGCGGTGAGATCGTCTATACCCCCTCCCTGGACTACTACGGCGCCGATCGTTACGTCTATCAGATTTGCGATTCGGATGGAGGCTGCGATACGGCTTCGGTGTATGTGAACATCGCCCCGATCAACGATCCCCCGGTGGCTGTGGATGATGTGGGCATTACAGCGGAAGATGTTCCGGTCATCATTCCGGTGCTGGCCAACGACAACGACGACCGCGATCCGGAAGGAGGACTGGATACCGCCTCACTGAGCGTAATCACAGCTCCGGTGAACGGACTGCTGAGCATCGCATTGGATGGATTAATTACTTATACATCTTTTGAAGATTACTTTGGGGTGGACAGTTTCCAGTACCGCATCTGCGACCTGGGATTCCCCCTGCCTGCGCTCTGTGATTCAGCCTGGGTTCGCATCAGCATATCAGCGGTCAATGACCCTCCGGTCATCAATCCCGATACCGTCAGCGGACTCGAAGATGAAACCCTGCTCATTGATGTGCTGGCCAATGATTTTGATGTAGAGGATGGAAGTCCACTGCCGGGAACGGTGAGCATCATCATTCCACCCAGCAACGGATTTGCCAGTGTGAATCTGATCACCGGCATCATTACCTACGATCCTCTGCCCAACTACCACGGCCCGGACGCGCTCACTTACCAGGCCTGTGACAGCGAAGGGCTGTGCGGCAGCGCCCTGGTGAGCATTACCATACTGCCGGTCAACGATCCTCCGGTAGCCCTGGATGATTTCAAGGCGGGTCTGGAGGACGAGATCATGATCATCAATGTGCTGGCCAATGACAGCGATCCATTTGATCCCGGCGGAGGATTGGATCCGGCTTCAGTGATCAACATCAGCGGTCCATTCAACGGGTCGGTCGTGTTCAGCCCCCTGACCGGGCAGGCGACCTATACCCCCAATGAGCATTACTATGGGGTGGATTCATTTCGCTACCGCGTCTGCGATACCGGTGAACCTCTTCCACCGCTTTGCGACGTGGCTTCGGTGTTTTTGCTGATCGCTCCGGTCAACGATGCGCCCATTGCCCTGGACGATTTTGATGTGACGGCAGAGAACACAGCGGTTATCACCAATGTGCTGGCCAACGACAGCGATCCCTTCGATCCGGAAGGGGGAATTGATCCCACCTCAGTCACTATAGTCAGCCCGCCGCTCTTTGGCACGGCCATACCCAATGCCATCAGCGGGCAGGTGACTTACACTCCTATTCCTGGTTTTGTGGGTGTGGATTCATACGCCTATCGCGTGTGTGATGTGGGCCATCCGCTGCCCCCGCTCTGCGATCAGGCCACCGTGGTTATCCTGGTCTCCAACGAGGCACCCAATGCCGTAGATGATCTTGTCAGTACGCTCGAAGATGTTCCGCTGCTCATTGATGTGCTGGCCAACGATACCGATCCCCAGAACAACATCGACTCCAGTTCGGTGACCGTTGTGGTTCCACCGATAAACGGAACGGCCCTTCCGGTTGGATTATTAGGTGAAATATTATATACACCAAATGACCATTATAATGGCAGTGATGTTTTCACCTACAGGGTTTGTGATGAAGACGGTTTCTGTGATCAGGCCCAGGTATTCATCACCATAGAAGCGGTTAATGATCCGCCGCTCATTGTCAACGATATTGTAATGACGGATGAGGACACCCCGGTCACGGTCGTGGTCATTGCCAACGACAGCGATCCTTTTGATCCGGGCTCGGGCATTGACCCTTCAACGCTTTCTATCCTTGTCCCGCCTGTGAATGGCTCAGTGGTGTTGGATCTGATCACCGGTTCGGTGACCTATACTCCGTCTCCGGATTTTTTCGGGGTGGACTTCTTCATCTACGAAGTGTGTGATCTGGGTATTCCACTGCCCGCACTCTGCGGCTCTGCTTCGGTCCTGATCACCATCAATCCGGTAAACGACCCGCCGGTTGCTGTGGACGATTTCGTGACCACCCTGGAGGACAATGCCGTGGTGGTGGATGTATTGGCGAATGACTTTGATGTGGAAGACGAGACACTCGATCCGGCTTCGGTGGCAGTGCTCAGTCCTCCGGTCAATGGCAGCACCCTGGTCAATAGCTTAACTGGCGAAATTACTTATACTCCTAATCTGCATTTTAACGGTTCGGATCTGTTCAGCTACACGGCTTGCGACAGCGAGGGAGCATGCGACCAGGCCAGTGTGTTCATCACGGTTTTGCCGGTGAATGATCCTCCGGTTCTGGGTGATGATGTGGCAACGACCCTGGAAGATGTTGCCGTGGAGATTGATGTGCTGGCCAACGATTCGGATATCCACGATCCCGGAGGGGAGATTGATCCTGGTACGCTCAGCATTGTCGCTGCTCCTTCACACGGCAGTATTTCCATTGACCTGATCACGGGAATGGTTACTTATACACCCGCCCTGAATTACTACGGAACCGACGCGTTCAGCTACCGAGTCTGCGATACCGGCGTGCCCCTTCCCCCGGAATGTGCCGAGGCCGAGGTGAGCATTACCATTGATCCGGTCAACGATGCGCCGGTGGTGGTGGATGATTTTGCCAGTACTCCGGAGGAAACGCCCGTGGTCGTCAATGTGCTGATCAACGATCACGATGACGCCGATCCGGAAGGAGGGCTGGATCTGAATTCCCTGATCATCATCAGCGGGCCTTCCAATGGTGTAGCTGCGGTTCTGCCGTCAACGGGGCTGATCAGCTATGTGCCCAATGCGGGTTTCGCTGGTACGGACAATCTGGTCTATGAGATCTGCGATACGGGATTTCCGCTGCCGGCCCTCTGCGGGCAAGCTGAGCTGACCATTGTGGTGTCCAATGAAAGCCCGACCGCCAATGACGACATGGCTACCCTGGATGAAGATGAATTTGTGGTGGTGGATGTTCTGGCCAACGACACCGATCCCCAGGACAATATTGACCCAACTTCGGTGAGCATCATCACCCCGCCCAGTCATGGAGTTGCCGTGGTGGATGCATTGACGGGGGCTATAACTTATACCCCTTCGGCCCATTATCACGGAACCGACTTTTTGGTGTACCGGGTCTGCGATTTGACGGATTACTGCGATCAGGCCCGTGTGGATCTGATCATCAACCCGGTCAATGACCCGCCCTTGATCCTGAACGACAACGATGAGACCCTGGAGGATACTCCGGTGAGCACCCCGGTTTTGGACAACGATTCGGATCCCTTCGATTTTCCGTTCAGCGATATCGACCCTTCGACCATTGGTATTGTCATCGGACCGTCGAATGGCTCGGTGGTGGCCGATCCGGTCAGCGGTTTGATTACCTATACACCTGATCCCGACTACTTTGGAGCGGACAGTTACATCTACAGCGTTTGTGATGACGGATTCCCCTTGCCCGCTTTGTGCGGTCAGGCCCTGGTGGTAATCAATATACTGCCCGTCGACGACCCGGTCATTGCGGTGGACGATGTGGCGACCACCACCATTGGTACGCCCATTGATATAGCAGTTCTGGCCAATGATATTGATCCGGACGGGGACATCGATCCCTCATCGGTTACCGTGATTGTTCCGGCCATGCATGGAACAGCCGTGCCCCTGGAAAGTGGTGCGGTGCGCTACAGCCCCGAGTTTGGTTTCTTCGGACTGGATTCGTTCTTCTACCGGGTCTGCGACCTGCCCGGAAACTGTGACAGCGCCAGAGTGCTGATCACCGTGGTGGCCGCTCCGCCGCTGGCAGTCAACGATACCGTATCTACTTTTGAAGCTACCGAGATTACCATCGACATTCTGGCCAATGACCAGGCCGGAACGGCGGGGCTGGATCTGGAAAGCGTGCAGATCCTGCAGGATGCCGGGAATGGCCTGAGCACCCTTGATCCGGAGACTGCCCTGCTCACCTATTGGCCGGATTTGGAATTCTGTGGAACCGATTCGCTGCTCTACGAGGTATGCGACTTGCAGGGGCTGTGTGATTCGGCCTGGGTATTTGTTGTGGTGACCTGTATTGATCTGGTCGCGGTGGACGATGTGGCGCAGACCGGCTTTGAGAGCCCGGTCGTGGTGAATGTGCTGGGCAATGATTCGCCCAATGCCGACCCGAATTGCCTGCAGATTGATGCAGAGCCGGCCAATGGCAGCGCGGTCGTGTTGGAGATAGGGCAGATTCTCTACACGCCTGATCCGGGTTTTTCGGGAACGGATTGTTTCCGCTACTCGGTTTGCGATACCACCGAATCGGTGTTCGATCAGGCCCAGGTCTGCATAGAGGTGCTGCCCGAAGTGCAGTTGCAGGTACCGGGCGCCTTCTCGCCCAACGGAGACGGCTACAACGATTTTCTGGTCATTCCGGCCATACAGCAATACCCCCAGAACGAACTGATCATCTTCAATCGCTGGGAGAACAAAGTCTTTCAGGCGCGGGGCTATGACAATACCTGGGACGGGCGCAACCAGGGCAATGGGGAGCCTCTGCCGGATGGCACTTATTTCTTTTTGCTGAGGCTCAATCCCGATGACGCCGACGCCCGGGTGCTATCCGGCTCGATAAACATCATCCGATGAAGCGGCTACTGAACCATCTCCAAAGGCCTGCAACGGCGGCGGTCGGGACAGCGTGGCTGCGGCCCTTCGCCCCGTTGATGATGCTCATGCTGGTTCTGGGTGGCGGCCATTTCAGCGCGCTCAATGCGCAGGGCGATGCGCTCTATACCCAGTATCAGTTCAACAAACTGGCCATCAACCCCGCCTATGCGGGCAGCCGCGATGGCTTCAGCGCCACAGCGGTCTACCGCGATCAGTGGAGGGGGATTTCGGGAGCGCCCAAGACGGCGAGTCTGGCCATGCACACTCCGGTGGGCAAGCGCATTGGCCTGGGGCTGCAGTTTTTGGACGACCGCCTGGGCGTGGTGGAAGAAACGGGGGCCTGGGCCAGTTTCGCCTATCGCCTCCCTGCCGGCAATGGCACCTTGTCCCTGGGTCTGAGCGGGGGTGCGGGTTATTACCGAACCCGACTGGCGGGCACCTTCATTGTAGATGGAAATGATCCGGTTCTTACCGCCGATCAGCAGCTCTGGTTGCCCAACGCGGGATTTGGCATCTACTACCACAGCGAGCGTTTCTATGCCGGTGTGGCTGCGCCGCGCCTGCTGGACAACGATCTGCGGGAGAGTTCCACGGCCATCAGCGGGGTGCAAAGCGGCACTCAGGTGCGGCACTACAACGCCATGAGCGGGGTGGTCATCGATGCGGGGGAGAACCTCAAGTTTCGCCCGGCTGTGCTCTTCCGCTACATGGAAAACAACCCTTTCCAGGCCGAATTCAACCTGAGCACCCTGTTTTTGGAGCGTTTTTGGCTGGGCGCCGGCTACCGCAGCGGGGGCTCCATAGACAGCTATTTCGAATTTCAGGCCAGCCCGAGCCTGAGCATCGGCTATTCCTATGACTGGGTGATCAATGAGCTGGGCGGTCAGACAGGCGGTTCCCATGAGTTTTTACTGGGAATTGACCTGCGCAAGGCCGAGCGGGGCGCCTCTTCGCCCAGACAGTTCCTGCCCGGGTATTTTTGAGGGCCTTTTGTATTGCAGTTAAATTGTATATGTAAAAAATTATTTATTTTCCCAGGCGGAATCGCGTATTTTGTATAGCTAAATTCCTGGCTATGAACAAAGTATTACTTGCTTCGGGTGTGTTGGTTCTGTGCTGTTTGTCGGGCGATTTGTTCGCTCAGCCTTGTAATTCCAGTATGGCTCCGGTCAATCTGAGTTCCACCTATGTGCCCGGATCGGGCGCATTGTTGCAGTGGGACGTGGTTCCGGGAAGTGTGGGCATACAGATCAAGGCAACCCTGCCTTCGGGTTCCAACGTCACTCAGCGGATTGCCGGGTTTGAACGCACTCAGTTTCTGGTCCCCAACGCTCTGCTCAGTCCCGGTACTTATACCTGGCGCGTGCAGGCTGCGTGCAGCACCGTTCCGCCGGGCTACGGGGCCACCCCGATTTCGGCACCCGACAACTTCACGGTACCCTCGGGTCCTTTTGTCTGCGGAGATCCCATCACGGATGTGGACGGCAATGCCTATCCAACCGTGCAGATCGGTTCGCAATGCTGGATGGCTTCCAATCTTTTGACGACGCGCTACGCGAATGGTGATGTCATACCAACGGGCTTGTCCAATGGGGCCTGGACAGCAACCACTGAGGGGGCCTATAGCATCTATCTCGATGATCCCACTCTGGTGAGCAGCTATGGCCTTTTGTACAACTGGTATGCCGCCGTAGATCTGCGGGGCCTTTGCCCCACGGGATGGCATGTGCCCGATGATCTGGAGTGGACAACACTGGTGAATGGTCAGGGTGGAATGGCCAATGCCGGCGGGGCGTTAAAAGCCACCGGTACCCTGGGCGCGGGCACCGGATTGTGGGCTGCCCCCAACACAGGTGCCACCAACAGCAGCGGGTTCAGCGCCATCCCCGGGGGTTTGCGCAATTTTCTGGGTGCCTATCTGATCAAGGACGAAAGGGGTTTCTGGTGGACCACAACGCCCTATACCAGCACCATGGCCTACCGCTGGCGCATGGACTACGACCTCACGGCCGCCGACCGGGACCGGCCGAACAAGACCAATGGTTTTTCGGTGCGCTGCCTGAAGAATTGAGGGGCCTACCTTTGCCCTATGGAGTGCTTTTATGCGCCTGGTTTAGCCGGGGGAAATACCCTTCTGCCCACCGCGGAGGCCCATCATATTCGCACCGTTCTGCGCTATGAAGAGGGGCGGCCCATTCTCCTGATTGACGGGCGGGGGGGGCGATACTCCGGACATCTGGTTTTGCAGGGCAAACGCGAAGCATCGGTAGCCCTGGTGGAAAGCGTTCAGGAAGGCCCCCAGCCAGCGGCCCGGATTCACCTGGGCATTTCGCCCTTAAAGAACCCTTCGCGATTGGAATGGTTTCTGGAGAAGGCCACAGAGCTTGGGGTCTCGGCCATAACTCCCCTTATTGCCCAGCGCAGCGAGAAGCGGCATGTTCAACGGGAGCGAATGGAGCGCGTGCTGGTGGCGGCTATGAAACAGAGTGGACGCAGTTGGTTGCCGGAACTCCGGGAGCCGGTTGCCCTGTCCCGGCTGATACAAGATGCTGGCGAAGAATGTCGCATGATCGCGCATTGCGGTCAGGGCTTGAGAAAGAGCATTGGTCAGGTGCTCCGGCCAGGCGCGGACAGCCTGATGCTCATAGGTCCTGAAGGAGATTTTGATCCGTCCGAAGTGGAGCTGGCAGTAACGGCTGGCTTTGTTCCGGTTCATCTTGGTCCTTCCCGTCTGCGCACCGAAACCGCCGGTGTTGCCGCTGTGCATTGGATCAATCTGATTCATCAGGGGGCCTTTGATGGGCTCGACTGATCTTTCCTGAAGTTGCCCATTCCGCTCAAAAGGCGCAATTTGCCCTTATGTTCAGAGCTTTTATGATGGTTTTGCTGCTCGCTGCACTGGGTGCTGCACCCGGCCCTTCGCCAAACATGATGCCGGCTATGCCCGGTTCGGTGCGCATTGCCTTGCTTCAATACCGGGGTGGGGGAGACTGGTACGCCAATCCGAGCTCCTTGCCCAATCTGGTCAGTTTCTGCAATCGTCAGTTGGATATGGGTCTGCATCCTGAACCGGCAACGGTTGAGGTGGGCAGTCCGGAATTGTTTAACTACCCCTTTGTTCATATGACCGGGCACGGCAATGTTGTGTTCAGCGATCAGGAGGCCGATAATCTGCGCAACTACCTGAGTGCAGGCGGCTTTTTGCATATTGACGACAATTATGGAATGGATCCTTACGTGAGACAGGCTATGCGCAAGGTGTTTCCCGATCAGGAACCGGTAGAGCTGCCATTTGAACACGCCTTGTATCAGAAACCCTATAGCTTTCTCCGGGGCTTGCCCAAGGTTCACGAGCACGATGGAGAGCCCCCGCAGGGCTTTGCCTGGTTCATCAAGGACCGCATTGTTTGTTTCTATACTTATGAGAGCGATCTGGGTGATGGTTGGGAGGATGAGGCGGTGCACAACGATCCTCCTCAAATCCGGGAGCAGGCCCTTCGAATGGGCGCTAACCTGCTGAGCTACGTGTTCAGTTATTAGTTATAAAAAAAGAAAGGATGGTGGCCGGGTTCACAGTCACCAATCCTTTCTCTGGTCAATACACAATCCTATCTTGGGTCACTAAACGCAAGTCCTTTGTTCAGCACTTAAAGCCGCCATATGAACACGCTCGATTTTCGGCGCTGAACTTTGGGGTAAGGCTGGGCAACTGACTTGCGGGTAATCAGCTTGCGAATTCGCAATTGAAGCTGCATTAAATCAAACCAAATCTTCTCGATCAAAACAACTTACTTATCCGACAGGATCCGGTTCAATTCTTCCTTGGTCTTGCCGAGCTTCTTCTGAATCTTTGCAAACATTTCTTCCTGCTTGCCTTCAGCGTACTTCAAGTCGTCATCGGTCAATTGGGCAAATTTCTGCTTGAGCTTAGCTTTTTGCTCATTCCAGTTGCCTTTCATTTCTGTCGTATTCATGATATATATTTTAAATGGTTAACTAAGTGTGGCGTTTATAAGCTACGTCTTTTTCGTTAATTCTTTGATCAATACTAATCAAAGTTAATCGTGGTTAAGACTATAGAGGAAATTAGCGATTTGCTCTGCGTGATCAATCTTTGGCTCCAATACTCATAGAAGAGGTTATGAACTTAGGAATTAGAACATCTGAGCTATTGACTAGAACTCAGCAATGGCAAGGTGTTCAGCGTAAAAGTCAAGTGCTTATATCAGAGATTAGATTATAAAAAAAATTATTTATTTATCCAAATTATAAATTAAATAGTGTGAATTATGTAGCGATTAGATTGAATTGTGTAAACTTAGAAGGGTAGTAAATGGAATCTTTACAGCAGAGGTAAAACACAAGTGCCTCTATAAACAAATGGGAAATTTATTATATATTATTGCAGTGATTTTGATCATTGGTTGGGCAGTCGGCTTCTTCGCTTACAGCGCCGGAGGAATCATTCACGTGCTGTTGGTGATTGCGGTGATTGCCATTATTCTGCGACTGATCAGAGGAAACAGCATCATATAATCGGAACATAGCCCCTTTGAGCGTTACTCCACGGCTAATCCTTGTTCCAACCGCTCAATGGCGGTTTGTAGCGTGCTTTTGTTGAGATCATTGGGTGCCTGTGGCAAGGCGAGTCGAGCGTGTTTGAGCGCAGCTTTATAATCACCTTTCGCTGAAAGGCCACGCATCATTCCCACCTGCGTAGGCCATGCGCCTTTGAAACGGTCAAAATTGTATCGAAAGACGCGAAGGCCTTCCTCTATTTCGCCTTGCGCCAGCAATTCACGTCCGTATTGATGCAGATCCGTCGCCGAAGCACTTGGGTGTTCGATGGCGCGGTTCATCCACTTCCGTGACTCCTCTTTTTGATCCAACGCTGCCAATACCTGAGCCTTGGTTTGTAGATTGGTAAAATCCTCCCTGCCCACCCAGGGCATGTTCAAGGCCATTTCCGCCCATTCCAGAGCCTGTTCCAGATGCGTGTTCTCGCGGACACAATACTGAGCAGCTTCCGCGTAATTGATGGAATAGAAGCCATGCCCCCCTTGCAATTCGCGCTTGAGGTTATCGACATAAATGCCCTTGGGATCCGGCAATTCAAAGCGAATGGGCAACTGCAGATTCTCCCAACGCAGGGCCATCAGGGTATAATTCGGATGCCTTTCGATGAAGTCATAAGTCAACCACTCCGTATAGGCCGTCTCCTGTGGAGTGACCCTAACCCGCAGGGCATCTTCGTCCTGATCATAGGAATAGCTGCCCCAGGCATGAGAATTCCTGGAGAAAATAATGGTCCATGGGCCCTCTTCCTCAGGTATGATGTGCAGCCCATACGCACCCGCTGCAAGACCCTGACCTTCCACCAGCATATCGTGGCTCACTTCAACCACCGTGTTCTCATTAGCTCCGGCCCTCCAGGGCGAAACAGGCCCCCTTCCAAATTGCAGATCACTCAAACCATAGGGCACCACTCCACCCCATATCTTCCCCTTTCTATCCTCACCCCGCGGCCCGGTAACATCAGGGCTGCTGTACTTGACGCTCACATGGGCAATCGCCCCCAGATACTGAGTAGTCTCTGTGCGCTGATTGTCTCCATTCGGGGGAAGGGTAATGCTTTGAGCGCCCAGCAGGCTGACCTGGAACATGATCACTGAACTCAATGCGGCGGTTAGGATTTGGTTTTTCATGGGGGTGATTATGACCGTTGCGATAAAGTTAAAGAAATTGCATCAGTACAAATGTATGTATCTTTATTTAGACTAAATCTAATTAATTTTTTTATAAATGGTTTTAAATGCCTTATTTTAGCTGCAAACCTTTAACCAATGTCTAACTATTATGCGCCAATAGGGGATTTCAAGTGTGATGTGATTAGTACTTATGATTTTTTATTTGTTAGAAGAAAAGCTTTGTTATTTATGTTTATGTGGCTTTTTATATTGAGCTCATGTATCGATAAGGGTGAAGATGATGGATATGATAAAGATGATACCAGTTATGTCGAGGATGAAACTATTGATGAGATTGAAGATAAAACCTGCACAGTATTAATAAGGAAAGAGGGAGTAATTGAAAAGTGTACTCTGGTCTTTAGTTTGACTATTGAGGATATTATTGCTGCGAGTAAAAGTGAAGAGTATTCTATGAGTGATGAATGTTTGGATATTATAAGTGGGGAGGATTTTAAAAATCAAACCATAAAAATTGACTCAGTTGGAGTAGAGTTTAGGTATACATGTGAACTGCCTATTGATTGTCAATTGAAAAGTCCATACCCGCTTAATAGGATTAAAAATTATAAATTAATATTCCCTAATTCATGCAATAATACAATTGAAATTAGTGATGATTTGATTGGAACAGGCACTCTTGATTTGCTATCAAACAACACATGCGATAGCGAAAATTATGTCCCTTATCCGTGGACCTTAATGTATTATTATGAGGCCAACAAAGCATTTTGGGATGATTGTGAAACCGCTGAAAATCTTCCTTTTTATATATCAGACAGAATTAAGGATACTGAAGGGTCAATAAGGAATGTGTTACTTGGAGACTGGGAGTATAGAATCATACATCACTTAGCTCTGCCTGTTGTGTATCCGCATAAATATGAGGCACACTTATTGTATGATTTTATTGATCCGGTTACAAAAGAAAAGAGGTTTGTTACCCGATGCGAAAGTTGTGAATCCACAAACTGTTGTGGCATTGATTCTGAATATATAAGATTAGTTTTAAGAATTAGTTTTGAAGTTTAGTTATTGTTTGAGTTAAAATTGGGCAAATGTTTCTTTAGATCTTCCATGCCATCCAAGATGGCACGCACTATCCCCGGCCCCTCATAGACAAACCCGGTGTAGAGCTGCAAAAGATTGGCGCCCGCTTGCAGCTTCTCCAGAGCGTGGCCGGCCGTTCGTATTCCGCCGACCCCGATGATGGGAAAGTCGGGGCCGCAGAGCTGGCGCATCAGGGCAATGATTTCGGTGGCCCGTTCGCGGAGGGGATCGCCGCTCAGACCGCCCGAGCCATAGGATTGCAAAAGTTTTTCAGAGCTCTGCAGCCCTTCGCGCGAAATGGTGGTATTGGTGCAGACCAGACCTTTGAGATGGGTTTCGCGGATCAGGCCTGCGATGTCGCTCAATTGGTGTTCGCTTAAGTCGGGAGCAATCTTGAGCAAGACTGGGCGGGGCGAAGGGAGGCTCAGTTCCTGGCAGAGGCTGATGTTGTCTTTGTGCAACTGCTGCAACAGGCGAGTCAGGGGTTCGCGCTCCTGCAGTTCGCGCAGGCCGGGCGTATTGGGTGAAGACACATTGACCACAAAGTAATCCACCCAGGGGTACAAGGCGCGGAAGGCGATGCGGTAGTCTTCGGTGGCCTGCTCGTTAGGCGTGTCCTTGTTCTTGCCGATGTTGCCGCCGATGACGGGACCGATGGAACCGCGAAGACCTTTGCGATACTGTTCCAGTCGGGTGGCCGCCGCCTGAGCGCCCTGGTTGTTGAAGCCCATGCGGTTGATCAGCGCCTTGTCCTTGGGCAGGCGGAAGAGCCGCGGTTTGGCATTGCCGCTCTGGGGCCGCGGAGTGACCGTTCCAATCTCGATAAAAGAGAAACCGAGCGCCGAGAGCGGTCCGAGCCAGCGGGCATCTTTGTCAAAGCCCGCCGCCAGACCAATAGGGTGTTTGAAGGGCAGTCCCAGCAGGTTCCGCTCCAAAGAGGGGCTTGTTTTCGGTTCGAAAAGCGACCGCATCGCTGCCCGCCCTCCCGGCAGAGCCCAGGCCCTTGCGAGCAAATCCATGGCGGCGTAGTGCGCCTGTTCAGGATCCAGGTGGAAGAAAAGTGGCCGGGCGAGACGCTGGTAAAGCATAAGAGGTAAGACGAGTCTGCGGGAAGTTGCGCCCCCTTTCGAACCGTTAAAAACAGGTCAAAGATAGGTGGAAAGGCGGCAGAGCCCGGGCGAGGGCTTAGCTTAGGAGCAGGGCGACTAATTTTGAACGGATGAACACCGACCCCGGACTCTTTGGACCTTCGCATATTCCGCTGGCCGAGCGCCTGCGCCCGCGCGACCTGGACGGGTACATCGGGCAGCAGCATCTGGTGGGACCCGGCAAGGTGCTCAGACGAGTCATTGATTCGGGTCAGTTGCCGAGCTTGATTCTCTGGGGACCGCCGGGTGTGGGCAAGACTACGCTGGCGCACATCATAGCCCGCGCCATGGGCAAGACGGTTTTCAGCTTGAGCGCCATCTCTGCCGGGGTCAAGGATGTGCGCGAGATCATCAGTCGGGCCGAAGCGCAGGGCGATGCGGTGCTGTTCATCGATGAGATTCACCGTTTTAGCAAGAGCCAGCAGGATTCGCTGTTGGGTGCGGTGGAAAAGGGCATCATCAAGCTCATCGGGGCTACCACCGAGAACCCGTCTTTTGAGGTGATCTCCGCCTTGCTTTCGCGCTCACAAGTCTACGTTTTGCAGCCTTTAAGCGATGAGGACTTGCTGCAATTGCTGGCTTTTGCGCTGGAGCAGGACGAATGGCTTCGCAGCCGCAAGCTGCGCGTGGTGGAAAGCGCCGCATTGCTACAACTTTCCGGCGGGGATGCGCGCAAACTGCTGAGTCTGCTGGAGCTATCGGCTCAGTCGCTGGAGGTCGGAGCCGAGATCAACGATGAGGCCGTCCTGCAGGTTGCCCAGCAGCGCATGCGCCAGTACGACAAAAGCGGAGAACAACACTATGACATCATCTCGGCCTTCATCAAGTCCATCCGCGGTTCGGACCCCAATGCGGCGCTGTACTGGCTGGCCCGCATGACCGAAGCGGGGGAGGACCCGGCTTTTATCGCCCGGCGTCTGGTGGTGCTGGCTTCGGAAGACATCGGCAATGCCAATCCAACGGCGCTGGTGTTGGCTACTTCCTGTTTCCAGGCCGTCAAACTGATCGGTTATCCCGAATCGCGGCTGGTGCTGGCCCAGACCGCTACCTATCTGGCCGGCTCCACCAAGAGCAACCGCTGCTATACCGGCATGGGGCAGGCCGAGCAGGCGGTGCGGGAACAAGGAGACTTGCCCGTTCCCCTGCACTTGCGCAATTCGCCCACCCGCCTGATGAAGAACCTTGACTATGGAAAGGGTTATCGCTATGCCCACGACTATCCGGGCAACTTCGCAGAGCAGGAATTCCTGCCGGACAAGTTGAGCGGAACGGTCTTCTATCAGCCGGGCGACACGCCGCGTGAACGCGAGATTCGCAACTGGTTGCGCGAGCGCTGGAAGGACCGGTACGGGTACTGAGCTGTGTGTTGTTTCGTTTCTGGGACGGTGTTCACAGGCGCTTACTAGCGCTCAGAGGCGCTCAGCTTTGTATATTTAAAAAATTGACGAAATTTATACGTCAAGTCAAGCCTATGCCCACCCCTTTAGAACGTCAGCGATGGAAAGTAGCCCGGAAGCGGGCTCAGCTCAAGCGCAACCTGACCTACTATGTTGTTGTGAATATAATTTTAATGGTTATTTGGTTCAAACAGCAGGGCTGGCCGCCGGCCTTTGACAATTTCTGGCCGGGCTGGGTCTTGTTTGGCTGGGGCATCGCTCTGTTCTTCTCCTTCAAAGACGCTTATGGGGAAAAGACCGACGACAGCGTTCGCCGCGAATATGAAAAGTTGCTGGAGGAGGAGAAGGAGGGGTGAGCGGAAGGGCTGAGAGGGAAGGCTGTGCGGGTAGGCTATGCAGGCGACCGGTGCGGGCTTTGCGGGCGGGCTAGTGGTCAGGCGGCCTATGCGCCATAACATTTCATATGGTATCCTCCCGCGAAGCCCTACTCCAACACCTCAACCGTCGTCCTTCTGTTCAGGGCCCGGTTGGCTTCGGAATCGTTGGGTACAACGGGTTTGTCTTCGCCATAACCGCGGTGTTGCAGCCTTGAAGCGCTGATGCCGGCATTGATCAGATAGTCCCGAACTGCCTTGGCCCGCGCATCGCTGAGCACGGAATTGTCGGCGGCGGAGCCCACATCATCCGTATGGCCGCCGATGAGTATGCGCAAAGAAGGTTGCTCTTTCAGCAGGCGGAAAAGTTGTTGAAGTTCCCGCTCGGAGCGCTGGTCCAGGGCTGCCGAGCCACTGGCGAAGAACACATTGCGCAAGACGCTCTCCACTCCGGCCACAATCGGCTGAAGCTCAATCTCCAGGACAAAAGGTTCAGCCGCCCTTCCAGCCGGAAGATGAAAATGCCCGGAGTAGAACAGGTAGTCTTTGCGCAAGACATTGAGCAAGTAATCATGACCGGAGGGCAGCACGGCGAAGAAGGTTCCCGTTCCGGCCTCGGTCACCGAGCGGCTCAGCAACTCTTCGCCGTCCAGGCGGGCCAGTTCAACGGCGGCCATGAGGGGCTGACCGCTGATCGCGTCGCGCACCCTGGCCTTGACGTAGGTGACGGGCGCGGCGCGGAGGTGTTCGGGCAATTCGAAAGTGTAGAGATCCAGGAGCCCATAACCCTCGCTGCGATCCGAAGCGAACCAGGCCGTTCGGCCGTTGGCACTCACGCTCAGGCTGCCTTCGTTTTCCGCCGTGTTGATGGGGAAGCCCAGATTTTCGGGCGGTCCCCAGTTTCCGTCTAAACCAAGGCGGCTCAGGTAGAGATCGGTGCCCCCGAGCGAGCCGTGCCCGTCTGAGGTGAAGTAGAGGGTAGCGCCATCGGGGTGCAAGAACGGGGCCTGGTCTATGCCCGCGCTGTTGATGACCGGGCCCAGATTGACCGGGCTGGACCACTCGGTATAGCGGGGCTGGGGCGTGCTCTCGCCGCCGGGAGCCCTGGCCTGACGCGTGCTCTTCCACAGGTCCCTTTCGCCCAGACCACCCGGGCGATTGGAGGCGAAGTAGAGGTTTAGCCCGTCGGCGCTCAGGCAGGGCTGGCTGTCCCAGTGGGGGCTGTTGACCGAAGGACCGAGGTTGCGGGCCGCTGACCAGCCCTCTTCGCCCTGAAAGATGGATTCATAGAGGTCGCAACTGCCCAGCCCATCGGGTTGATTGCACATGGTGAACAGCAAGCTGCGCCCGTCGGCGCTCAGGTGTTGCGCGCCTTCGTTGAGGGGCGTGTTGACCGGCGGGCCCAGGTTTTGCGCCGGCGTCCAGCCCTCTGCGCTGCGGCGGCTGATGTAGAAATCTTCGTTGATGCCGTCCAGGCGGCGCGTGAAGATCAGCGTGCTGTCGTCCAGACTCAAGGAGGGCAGGTACTCGGCGTGGGGGCTGTTGATCTCCGGGCCCAGATTTTTCGGGTCGAAGGGCACCGGATTTTTCATGGCCAGATCCAGGCGTATGAGCCGGTCGCGTTCCTCTCCCGCGCTTTGGGCGCGCTCCTCCGGGACGCGGGGCATGTACTCCTCCAGGGCGGCTATGGCTTGGGGCAGTTGGGTTTGGCGGGTGTGCAGGGTGGCCAGGCGCAACCAGGCCGCGGGCTTGTACTCCGGATCCAGTTCGAGGCCTCTTTGGAAGGCTTTTAGCGCCAGACTGTCGTCAAAGGTTCCGGCGTGGATGTCGCCCAGCAATAACCACGCATCTACGAAATTGGGCTCCCGCGCGATGGCCTGTTCGGCGAGTTCGCGGGCCTTGCTCAGGTTGTTGAACTTGTACTGCTCCAGGGCCTGTTCCCAGCTTTGCAGTGCTTTTTTGGGGGCTGTGCTGCGGTAAATGGGCTCTGCATTCTGGGCTGTCAGGCAGAGGGGCAGCGCAATCAGCACGCTGAACAGCAGTCCTGAAAAGCTGCGGGGCAGGTTTAGTTTAATGTAAGGGGAAGGGTCCTGGCGCATCGCAATACTGCGCTCGTGGCGCGGAGATGTACTAAGTAACGCAAGATTAGAGCAATTATGTGCTTTCCGGTTGGGATGGTTTTGCCCGGGCTTTGTGGGGGGCGCTGCTTCTATGGGAGGGTTGTAGTTTATGTAAGCGGGGTGCTCCACGATCCGCTAATCATCCATATTTTCAAGCAACTTATATTTTTTTTGCTTGACCTTCCAGCGTTCCATGGCGTATTGTTGCATGTCTTCAATCGTGTCCTTCTCGTCCAGGATCTCAAAGCCCAGCAGCGTTTCGATGATGTCTTCCAGGGTAACTATGCCATCCATTCCCCCGAACTCATCAACCACCAAGGCGATATGTTCTTTTTTCTTGAGCATTTCCTCCCAGGCATTCAACAGGTAAGTGGTTTCGGAAAAAGCGAGAATGGGCCTTTTGATATCACTTAGCTTTAAATCGAATTGGTCTTCGGCTAATTTTTCGAAAACCAATTCCCTGAAAACATATCCGGTTACATTATCCCTATGCCCTTCAAATATGGGAATTCTCGAAAAGTGTAGAAAGTTTTTATTGTTCAGGAACTCTTGCAGGGTCATGTCTTCATTCGCCACAACCACCACCATTCTGGGTGTTCGGATTTCGGCAACCTTGTAGCTCTTGAGCTTGATCAGGTTCTGGATGATCTTGTTTTCGCGGTCCAGGAAGATGCCCTCTTCCATACCGATGTGTGCGAGGGCCGAGATTTCTTCGCGGCTGGTGGTCATCTCTACCTTATTACTGGAGATCAACCGGGTGAGGTAGGCCGAAAGCAAGACCAGGGGATAGGTCACAAAGGTCATGACCCGAATGGCGACGGCTGTAAAATTCATCAACTGCCGGTAGTAGTTGGCACCGATGGTCTTGGGGATGATCTCCGTGAGCACAAGAATAAGTATGGTGAGCACCGCTGAAACAATGCCAAAGTAGGCCTCACCAAACACCAGGGTGGCCTGAGCGCCTACGCCTGCCGCGCCCACGGTATGCGCAACGGTATTCAGCGAAAGAATAGCCGAAAGGGGTTTGTCGATGTCCTCCTTGAGTTTGAGAAAGACGATGGCGATTTTATTTCCCTGACTCTTGAGCGCCTTGAGATAAGAAAGCGGGGTGGAGAGCAAAACGGCTTCACTGATGGAGCACACAAAGGAAACAAACAGGGCTAGGGAAAGATAGACAAATAATAGAACCATTTATTTTTTTGAATTTAATGGAAACGCCGCTATTTCGCTCAGGGAATATTCAAATATTTATGAGTCTGCAGCGATACAGACCAGCGGGGATGGGCTTTCACATAGTCTATGATAACCGGCGTAATCTGTTTGGCCCGGCCCCATTCGGGCTGCAGAAAGAGCTTGCAGTCCTGACTCACCATCTGAGCGTGCTGCTCCGCCCATTCGAAATCATGTCGATTGTATATGACTACCTTGAGCTCATGCGCCTGGGCGGCCACGCTGGGCAGGGGCGCCTTGAACTTCTTGGGCGAAAAGCAGATCCAGTCCCATTGCCCGCTCAGGGGGTAGGCCCCCGAAGTTTCCAAATGGGTTTGCAATCCTTCGGCCCGAATAGCCCTTGTGAGGGGCTCCATGTTGTGCATCAAAGGCTCCCCACCAGTGACCACCACCAACTGCACGGGCGCATGCCTCAACTCCTCCATCAGCCCCGCAACACTGCGCATGCCATGGGCCGAAGCATCCCAACTCTCCTTGACATCACACCAATGACAGCCCACATCACAGCCCCCCGTGCGAATGAACCAGGCCGGGCGGCCGCTGTGAAACCCTTCGCCCTGAAGGGTATAAAAGGACTCCATGACCGGAAGTTCCAGCCCCGGGCCCAAAGACACATGAGAAGGGGTGCGCATGATCAAAAATCAGCGCAAAGATACGTTTGCTGGCCAGCTTGACCGCGCTGCCCGACCCCTCAGTTTGACGGCGAACGGGCCTGAATAGCCCTGCCCAAACCCGTCTCAAAGCCGGGCGGTCCATCCCCCAAAGAGGGTCCCGCCATAGCCTGCGCGGGCTGAATTTGCTGATTGCGCTGGGCGCGAATGGCGATTAGAAGCTTGCGGAGTAGAAATAAACTTAAAGCGATGAGCATAAACCAGGGCAGATTGGCGCCCTTGAGCGGAATTTAACCCGGGCCCGGCTCATTGTAAAGAATACGTGGAGGGGCTTGTGACAGGGTGGGGGAGAGTGCGGGGTGACTGAGGTGCTTGGGGTGTGGATATTGTGTGGAAAAGTTGCGGGGGGAGGGGGGTGGGTTCTTTTAGGAGGGTTGGTGGTGATGGAGGGGTGGTGATTGGGCGCTAGACAATAGGTTAGTGGTTGCGAGGATGCATTTGCGTTTAATGGGTGAGGGTAAAATGCTAAATGCTATCTTGCATTTTTACCTTTGGGTTGAAGGTCATTAATGCTCCTTTCCTCCTTCAGGTGGCCGCAAAGCGCAATGAAATGCATAAAAATAATTTTTTTGTCTTCCCAGACCTCCAATTATTAAAGGATAAAATACCTATAAAAAACATATACTAAATAATTATCTACATTAAAATGTTAAAAATAAATTATTTACAATAGAAACAAACGATTTTTAATGCCCGAACAACAAAACATAGAATTCAAACAAAGCTGGCACGATGAGTACTTAAAATGGGTTTGCGGTTTTGCCAACGCTCAGGGCGGAGTGATTTTCATTGGAAAAGACGATAACGGAAAAATTGTTGGTGTTGATGATTATCAAAAACTGATGGAGGACTTACCCAACAAGATCAGGAACACAATGGGTATTTATGCAGAAGTAAATCTACACGAAGAAAAAGGGAAGCATTTTATTGAAATCGTTACATATCCATACTCTGTTCCAATTTCGGTAAGGGGAAGATACTATTACCGGAGCGGAAGCACCAAACAAGAGCTAACGGGTGCTTCATTGAACGAGTTCCTCTTGAAGAAGTCCGGCAAGACCTGGGACGATGTTATAGAACCGAGAGCAAGCTTTGACGACATTAATGAGAAAACGGTTACAACTTTTCTACAAGCATCAGAAAAGGCAGGTCGCTTGCCGGAAAATGAAGGTTTGGCTTTACCTGAGTTGTTTGAAAAACTCAGGCTTACTGAAAACGGTCAGCTAAAACGGGCTGCCATTATCCTATTCGGAAAAGAGCCTGCTAAATTCTATCCAAACACGTTTGTAAAAATTGGACGCTTTGGGAAGGACGATGCCGACATTAAGTTTCAAGAAATTGAAGAAGGAAATTTGATTGTATTGCTTCAAGCGGTTTTAAACCAGCTTAACCATAAGTTCCTGACAAGACCTATAGATTTTGAAGGAATGCACCGAATTGAAAAGGGAGAATACCCTGTACCGGCTATTCGCGAGATGCTCTTAAATGCTTTAGTGCATCGCAACTATATGGGTGCACCCATACAAATACGGGTGTATGACGACAAAATAAGCATCTGGAATGAAGGATCTTTACCTGAAGGTCTGACCTTGGCTGCTTTAAAGCGTTCTCATTCATCGAGACCAAGAAACCCGATCATAGCGGATGTGAGTTTTAAAGGCGGTTACGTTGATGCTTGGGGTCGTGGAACTATCAAGATTATAGACACCTGTAAACAGGCAAACCTTCCTGAACCGGAAATGAATGAGCAAGACGGAGGTTTTATCATTACACTTTTCAAAGACAATTTAACATCCGAACAACTCGCAAAACTTGGCCTTAACGACAGACAAGTAAAAGCTGCATTGTTTGTAAAAGAGAAAGGAAGAATTACCAATAAAGAGTATCAAGAGATTTTTGGAGTTGCAAGAATGACAGCTACAAGGGACTTGACAGAGTTGGTTGACAAGGGAATTTTAAAATCATCAGAAACTAAAGGAGCAGGCTCATACTATGAACTTTGAATTGCATCATAATTGCATCAATTGCACCATAATTGCATCGGGATTGCATCATAACATACAAGCCCACCGCTATTGCAAGCACATTGCCAAAGCCATACAAGCCAACACGCAAACCAAAGCTTTGTCAAAGAGCTTGCAAATCCGACCCAAAAGAAAAATTGTTTTAAAAAATTTCCATGGCATTTCGATTCAGGGTGGTTTGTCCCCTTATAAGTCGGACATTTTATGGAAGGGGTTTAAAGTTGTTGGTTAAAGGTAAGATCTTTGTTTTGCCAGATGCTGCCCTCAGGCTTCCATTACCCGATAGTTGGTAATGTTTAACAGTGAGCTTGTGTTTCGTGGGTTTGTTTTTTTGTTTGGTGGATTTAATCAATCCGAGTTGCCAGGCCGTCCAAAACATATCGGGAGAGAGGTGATCAAGGCTACCATGCAGCCGTACTTTGTTGTAGATCGAGTAGAAGTTTTGCAAATGCGTTTCTAACTCCATCAGATTGGCAAAGCATTGTCTATCCAGTGATCGGCCAAGAATAGCATGAAAGCTCTCAATGTGCCCGTTCTCTTCCGGGGTATAGGGTTGGGTGAAGACCTGGTTCAAGTAGTTCTTCCGCATAAAATCCTGAACCGTCTGAGCAGCAAAGCGGCCGTCGTTATCGTTGCGCACTTCAATAGTCAGGTTTTTCTGGAGCATATTATGGGGTTGAAGGTACTGGACGATATCCGATCACCTGGCTCTTCTTGATGGATTAGGCAACGCGCCAGTGCAAGACTTTGCGGGTAGAGCAGTCGATGATCGTCAGGATGTAAGAGTAGCGCTGATGTTCGGTGACCCATTGGAACTTGATGTCCATCTCCAGAACGGTTAACGGCTCGGTTGGGTCAACTCTCCTATGTTTGGCGAAAGGCCGGCTCGGCTTTTTAGCGCGTTCATGAAGCAATTGCCATTCGTACATCAGGCGATAGACTTTCTTGCGGTTAATCACGTAGCCCAACAACATCAGAGCAGCAGTGGTGGCCTTGTACCCGTAATCCGTCTCCGGATTCTCCTTGATGGCCACGATGGCTTCTGCCACGGTTTCATTGTCTACAGGCTGATTACTCCCATCATCATTGACCTTAGTGGTTTGCGTGGAGGGACTTCTGCCTTTCCGTCCCCCTTTGCGCTTGTAGTAGTAATGGTGCTTGCTTAAACCCAAAAGTTCAAGCACTCTGTTGCGCTTGATGCCTTTGCCGTTGTACTCCCGGGCTAAAGCAATTTTCTCA
The DNA here is from genome assembly GCA_041751015.1 of Chitinophagales bacterium. GTDB lineage: Bacteria > Bacteroidota > Bacteroidia > Chitinophagales > BACL12 > WGOA01. The sequence goes on along the minus strand of JBGSYF010000003.1, from coordinate 35,083 downwards.
GATGGGGATACTTTTTTTTTTAAAATATCGTTCTTCAGTGCGCTCTCCAGCTTCTCCTGTGCAAGCAACTCCTTGAGTTTCTGGTTCTCCTTCTGGAAAATATGAGTTGTTTGAAATCTGGGACAAAGTGATGATGGGACAGCGTATATCCTGAAAAAGTAATGGGCTCACAATGGGCTCATACTAATCATAATGGGCTCATAAGAAATCATCTACCTTATTGGCAAGCATATTTAAATTCAAAGGTTTGAAACCATTGAACCCCTCATCCCCCCATCTCCCTCACCTGATCAAACTCCAGACCACTAGCACCTTCGCCGCGGCCGGTTTGTTTGCGCTTGCCAATCCAGACGTAGGTTCGGCCGTTGTACCAGCGGGTGCGTTGGTAGGAGCGGGTTACGAGGGCGCCGGAGCGGGGCACTTCTTCTTCGTGGATGAAGAAGGGGGCTGGGTGTTCCAGGACCTGGCCGAGGAAACGCTGAGGGCCAGGCATCTTTGAGCGCTGGAGTCGGATTTGGCGGTTGCTTCCGGGGTTGTGCACGGGAGAAAAGGGTATCCAGTTGAAAGGGACTTCTGTGCCCAGGACGTAGCGGACTTTTGCTTCGGTTTGGTTGAAGACGAGGGGTATTGGATGTTCGGCATCCTTGAGTTTTTGGGCGGTTTCGTAGCCGCTGATGCCTTGGCCCAGTTGGGAGGGGAGCACGGATTCAACGGCCCAGACCATATTGGCCATTTCATCTCGCAGGAAATTGACTTTTTCAATGGGGTCGCTTTCGAGCCATTTGTCTATGGTGGGCGGTAGGAACAGGCGCTGATCGGCCAGGTCGCCTTCTTTGGTAGTGTGGAGGTTGAAAAGGGTCCAGCGCTGCCAGTCTTCATCGCTGCCCTGGCCTGCGGCTTTGATCAACTGCCTTTCGCCAAAGACATCGGTCACCACCAGGCCCAGCATGTCGGTGAGGGAGCCGGTTTCGAGTTTGAAGGGAATGATGGCCCAATCGTTGGAGTAGATCAGAGCGAATTCGGTCAGCAGGAGTTTGGCTACATCGGTGGTGTTGGCGGTCACATCCGCGAACTCGGTCTTGTAGTTCTCCATTTCCCAGTAGCGGGGTAGGGGCATTCCGCCAAAACTCACCGGTGCGGGGAGGAAGGAGAGCTGGGTCTTTACTTCGGCTCCGGCAGGAATGGATTCCCCGGTTCGATCCGTAAGTTGTGCACCTTGCTTGTTGTCTATGTCAAATGAGTACCAATCGAGATGCCCTTGCGCATATTGCTCCGCGTAAAGCAAGGTCTTCGCACCGGCTTTGTCTTCGGCGGCTGCCGTGAACTGGTACTCCATGTAAGGTGGCTTCCAGGCATCACTCGCTTCATCGGGGGGCTGGGTGTATAGACTGTTAAAGTATCTCAGAAGATCTGTGCCGGCATCTTTGATGCCCGATTTTACCGGGGGAAGGAGTGAGGAAGCATCCACCTTTCCACCGAAATTTCCAGACTGTGTATCCTTGAAAATCTCATATCCATCGAAGGACTTTTCCATCGCCACTTCATGCATCTGTTCCGACTCCCGGTGTAAAAGAGTGGGGATATTGATCACAATAGCGTACTCCTGCCGCAGCCAGGTCCGCGCAGCCTGGAATTCCGCAGGACTCAGATTCTTGCGAAGGTGTTTTACCATGAACCGGGCAAGGAGCAGTTGGGTGTCGAGACTGGATGGGATCGTTTCCCGCTCAACCTTGGCTTCCAGGGGCAGTTCGTCGGAGTAAGCTCTGGCATCGTTCCGGTCTATGGCGTAGCGATTCAGGGAATAGTGCTTGGTCAGTACATCCGCGTTGATGGGCGAACCGGCATCTTCTCCCTCAAACTCTCCGAATTGCCATTGACGCGCCAGCATCCACAGGGGATCCCTGATCTCTGCCCGCAGACTCCGGCTGAAATCTTCCTGGCGCGCATTGCCTTCCAAACGGTTCCAACCCCGAATCAGCGGACGGATCTTTGGTTGCAGTTGAAGGGGGATGAGATTGACTACAGCTTCGTAGAAGGGCATGATTATATATTTTACTAAGTGGCTATCCTTGTGATCGTGTTGTTCGCCAGCACCGTTCTGAAATCAAAATTGGTGAACTCCGTCATCACCGCCGGTAAGGTCTGGAAGGTATTGCTAGCCAGCAGTTGATTGGGCTCAACTGCCCGCAGCTTAGCCCTTTCCAGCGTCTCGTGCAGAATGGCCATCAGATCATCCCATTCCCATTTGCCGCTGATCTGCGGAGTCACGGCCAGGAGCAAGGTTTGCGGAGGCATCGCATTGGGTCTGTTGAAGTGGAAGGAGATTCCCGCATCCACTTCCTTCTCCGGAATCACTTCAGTCCACTCATCCAGCAACAGACCACACAGTCGGGAAGAGAAATCCGGATCTTCCACCGCATGAAGAACTATGGAAGTAGAATCATCTTCCGGCATAAAATCCCCGAACTCCCTTCCAACCCATTTTGCAGTCGCATCAAAGGGAAGTTGCAAGACATGAAGGTTCAGTTCTTTATCGCTTAATAGTTCGAAAGTCGTGGAAAGGGTGCACAGGTTCCCCATTTTATCCCGCACCTTGGCGATGCCCTGCAGCCATTTTTCGAGCTCAAGGGATTTGGGTTCAATGTTTTGAGCCTTGCAGGAGTCCAATTCCGCCGTATTGTGGGAATTGAAGAAAGGGATGGCGATGTAGCTCTGATTCATCAGAATCCGTGCTGCCTTGCCGTAGTTGCTCATGCTGATGTCAATCGCGCCTGCTTTATCGGCAGCTTTCCAGGAGGGATCAATGACCAGGGGCTGTAGCAGTTGGGAGTCGTCCACTTCTTTTAATCGTTTTTTCAGAACTTTCAATACGGATTGAACCTGAGAAACGAGTCCTTCCAGCGAAGGGCGGTCGAAGCCACTTCGTGTTGCGGGCAAAGCTTCCGGCAAGGCCAATTCCAGTAGAGGCAGAAGTTTATCTCGAATGGCGTTGAGGCGCGCTTCCCAGGACGCATCGATCACATGATCCGGATCGTCAAACCACAACTGGAAAGGGGTCGCGATCTGGGAAGCATAAAACTCCGCCAAACCCGTACCCGTTTCGTCGGTTTCTGTTTTGATTCTGTTGTAGATAGCCTGAACCCTGGCCTGAAAGGCATTCACATCGACCAGCCAACCTTTCGGATTGTCCTGAGCGATCTTCTGGGCCTCAATTCCCGTCAGCAAGTCCTGCGCCTGCATGGGCCTGGATTCGGTGATCAGTCTGCGCAAGGAGCGGAGCAGGGGTTGCAGCAAGTACAGGTTGTGCTCGGCAGTTCCCTTCTTCCTGAAGTCAATCGTCAGGGTATCAGATTCCCCAAGTGACTCTAAGACTTTTATTTTATAGATTAAATATCGCTCCAACTCACTGGACTGGTCCCCGAGATTGTTTCCACTCATCAACACCAGGTCAATGGGCTGCAGATCAAAGACTTGAGATAATTTCATATCTTTTTTGGAACCATTCGCATCAATCTCAAAACCTATGTTGTTGCGAGCCGGCAACATCCGGGACATCAAATCATTGACGGGAGCATTCGCGGTAGCCCGCAGGGTGGAGCGATCCCAACCAGGGGCTACGGACGGGGCATCCGGTTTTAGCGTAAAAGCCACCCGCTGGGTGATCGTCTTGCCATTGCGGGGAGTTTTTACGATATCGGCTTCCGGGGGCGCTTTGCCCTCTGCCAAGGCCTGCAGCATGCCTCCGGCTCGCTCGTAGTTTCCCTGCACCACCTGGTACACACTCTCCGACAAGGCCAGGTCGGCAATAGCATCCAGTGATTCTGCCAGTCGGTCGATCTCTTTGACGATGGCCTTAGCTTCAGCCGAGCCCGCTGCGGGAAGTCCGTTTGTATTTCCCGGTTGAACCGGCATTCCATAGGGATAACTCTTGTCCTTGACCGCGTGCAGCAGGTCGTAGCCGTTGACCACATTGTTGGCCTCCACCGCTTCCGCGGCCGTGCCCTCCGGAACTTCGGCCAGTTTGCCGGCACTGTAGGGGAAGCGGTCGCGCAGCGTGTAGATGTATTGGTCCAGTTCCAGGCCACCGGGATTGTCGTGCAGGGCCCGCTCGAGCTGGTAGCCCAGCAGGGCGGCGAGGCTCTGCCCATTTCGCATACCCTCCATATAGCTCATCGCGGTGCGCACGCGCCGGCTGGAAAGGTTGACAGCAAATGCGGAGTCATGGTCCTTGTCGGCATGGCTGATGTAGGCATTGCGCAAGATGGCCCCGGCAACCGCGTGATTCATCGAAGGGGATAGAATGAAACCCCCATTGGCGGGATCACTCACGATAGGCCCCTTCTCCGGCTTGCGCAGTTCTTCGGGAATAGATTCAAGGCTGACCGCTTGCGGAGGAGATTTGCGCGGTTTCAGGTTCTCCACCCAACCGTAGGCGCCCAGATAGATGCCTTGATGTTGACCGGGTCCTCCTGTGCCATCAACATCACTGATTTGAATGGCCTTGCGTTGAGATTCCAGCCGCTGATGGAAGACGCCATTGATCCAGGCATCCATACGGTAGCTGCAAAGATCTATATGTTCTGCGAAGAGCCGCTCCAGACGAGCCGTGGGCAGACCGGCTAACCTTTCCATGGCCTTTCGCGTTTCAGCCACAGGCCACCAGGTGGTATGGAAATTCAGAGCGGCAGGAGTTCTGGCCATTTCTACAATGTTCTCCCCGAGCAGGGAACCCGCCATGGCCGGAACGGATACATTCAGCAGATCCTTGCCCGAAAGGTTTTTCTGCCCGTTTATGTTCAGCAGATTGGGATTGGCTGGAATAGCTGTGGCAAGATTTTCCGATACCAGCCAGTCCTTTCCCGATCTAACCACCTGATTGAGCAGGGACTGGCGCAGGAACATGTACAATAAGGCTTTCGGTGAGGGAACAACTTCGCCCGCTTTATTCAGGAATTTCTCTTTTTCAATGGTGTCCAGAGAACTTATCAGGAGCCAATTTATATAATTTCGTTTTTCATTCAAAACTTCATCCTCATAGTAAGGCCTGATTCCGTCCAATTCAGAGAGCGCTAAATCGGGGTCATCATCCACAATCGGCCCGTACAAATGCTCCCGTTCCTTGAGGAACATCAATTCCCAGAGCTTAAGGTCATCTACCCCCCCGAGTCCGACCGCGTTCAGATTGCTCATCTTGCGTTTCACCATCTCCACCCAGGTGACATTGAAGTATTGCCAGAGCGTGCCCTGGAAATTGTAGTAGTTCCAGACATAGTCGTCCGTGCTCGCTTTGCGCGAGAAGTATTCCACAGAAGTGGCGTTCAGCCCTACGATGTCCAGCAGGCGCTGGAAGGGTTCGTTGCTGTCACCGGCGTATTTTACGGCTTTGGCGAGGTCTTTCCAGATCGAAGAGAGCTGTCGCAATTGTTGCAGGAGCTTGTTCTGGAATGGTAGCCCTTCCCCCGTCTCCTGCTTGCTCCACTGCCAGCGATCAAGGGAGCTGCTGAGCAGCACGCCATACGGTTGGGTGCCCACTCTGAAAGCGGGTAGGAAGCCCCTTCCGCTGACGTGGTCCAGGAAGAATCGCTCTATCTTGTCGCGGGTGGCGCTGTCAAAGGCCTGGCCCAGCATTTCCTTGAGATGTTCGCCTCCTGTTGCCGGCCAAAGCGCCGCATTCATGGCCATAGCTTCGGCGATGTCTTCGCGATTTGAGTTTTCGATGGGCGCAATGGGCGCGTAACTCAACCCTAGCGCGTCGGCAAATCGCTGCCCGTCCGGCTTCTGGGTCGGCTCCGTGGTATTCAGCCATTCCGCCGGGTCCGCCGCACTGGCCATGACCAGGTAACTGTGTTCATTTGACGGGTCGAAGGAGGTGAAGCCCGATCCAACATCTTCTGAATTATTGGTCGCTGTGCCCTGTGGCGTGAACGCCACGCCGCTGCTGAAGCGCTGTCCTTCGAGAAGCTCTTCCAGCATCCGCGCATTGTCCGTTGCATGGTCGGAGAGGCGCAGCCCCAGCACCACGAGCCGATCAAAACCGCTGGCGGTAAAAGGTGCTTTCAGTGGAATCTTCATGCCCATGCCAACGTCCACCGCTTTGTCGAAGTCCGTCAACCAGGCCATGTCCGGATCCAGGTTCAGCTCGCCGCTTTCCTTATCGCGGCTAAAACTCTCTTCAAGCTGTGCCGGGTCGGGACCCAGGGCCAGGGTATCCGGTACATGCTTGCCGACGAAGGGCGGCAGTGCTTCTGAATAGCTCTCTCCGTTTTTTGTGAAGGTTGAAACCACAAAACGGTCGGGCAATACCTTGGTGCGCGGCGCCTGGGTCCAGCCGGCGGCCTTGGTCGGCCCCACATCGGGGAACTGAAGTTGCGCCACATTGCCCACATCATCGCTCCAGTTGAGCGGGCGGGTTTTCCAGGCGATGTAACTGCTGCGCTGGGCACTGAAACTGTTGGCCAGGGCATTCCAGGCGCCTTTTTTAGCTTCTTCGAGCTTGGAGGCATCTTGGTTTCCTTGCTCCCAGATGCTTGTCCAGAAGGCCTTTCCACCTTCGAGCTCTATGTCCATCAAATCCTCTTCATGGCTGCTCACCGCCACGGCATCGGGGAAGATCCTGACCCATAACTCATGGCCACCCTGGGCATTTCGGGCGAATTTGGTTTCGATCTTGACCGGCATCAGGAGGAAGGGCGTGTGGTCCGGAAGCTGCTCGACCAATTCCCAGGGCGGGCTTGGCATGAGCTCGGCGAGGTTGCCCCAGGCAGTTGATTTGGAATTCTGCCATTGTACTTTGTTCTCTTTGATATCGCTCTGCAGGGATTCCCGCTGTGCCTTCAATTCCTGAAGCATGCCCTGAGCGTTGTCTCCTGCAGCTTGCCGCTCCAGCATGGCGATCTGCTTGTCAAGCTTCAGCAAACTTTGCTGGTCTCGGCGAAGCTGAGTTTCCTGATGGTCTCTTTCGCTGCGCAGTCCTTTGAGCTGCTGTTGTATTTGAATTAAATCGCTCATTATGAGTTATTTAAATTTTTCAACATTTCCCTTGAATGCACGGCAACCAATACCGGTTTCTGGTAGAGGATATAGGCCAGGTCGGCGGAGTTGCTGTTCCAGTTCACATTGTCGTCATTGTTGCCGGGAGGAACGGGATTCAGCGTCGCAGTGGGGTCAATCAGCGCTACGTTGTTGCCCAGATTGTGCCAGGACAAGTTGTCCCATTTCGATTCACTCGGGTTCGTGGTCAATTCTTCGTCGAGGCCAAAGCGCGGCTCACCGGGAACCTCCTTGATCACAAAGAACCAGCCCAGTTCATTGGCGGGGATGCTGTTTCTGGCTTGCGCCGTTTCCTCCAAATCAACGTGCCCCCTGGCTTCCTCAACCGTCAGGTCAAAACCCAGGAAAGTGATATCGGGTTTGACTTCAGCCTTGTAAATCGGGTATAGGATATTGGGTTCACTGAGGCTTAGGTTCAGGCCGCTTTCGTCCCAGATGACCAGATTGTTGGGGTGGGCGGGGTCAGGATCCCATTTCGCCCGCATAGCATAAACTATGGTATTGGGATAGCGCTTGAGAATATCACCGCGAATCACCAGAACAAGTTGTTCCTTGTCGCCGCCCTGTTCGCGGTGGTTGTGCGTCCCCAGGCGGGTCTTTCTACCCCAGCGATGTATCTCGGGGATGTCCCGTAGTTTCTCTTCCAGCACTTCGGGGGCCAGATTCTCTTTGTCGACATAGCTGTCCACATTCCAGAATTGCCGGAAATAGCTGCCGCGCTGATCCGTGGGGTACTCGCGCCAGAGCAGTTCTCGCGCAAATTCGTGATTCAGACCAACCATATACGATTCTATGAAAGGCTGGTTGGTGACCATCAGGGAGATCGTGTTCGGGGGAATCAAATTCAGGTTGGGCACAAACAATTCCGATGAGGCATCGCGGAGCGGCTCGTACATGGCATTTTTGAAATGCGGATAGGCCATCACCTCAACGATGCGCTCCATTTCCTGTACAGGACCTGGTTGAAATTTCCACCTATCGGCATATTTACCGATGTAATTCTTATAGGAAAATTCACCGACTTTTAGTTGTGGAATCATCCTTTTTGGGAAGGAGAAAACCGGGTTGACAGCGGCCATCACCTTGCTGTGGGCATTGTCAAAGTCAAGGGGTTTCAGTTCCGGGAGAGGCGTAGCGCTGACCTGGATTTCCCTGTGAAACTCAATCAGAGCATCACGGAATTCCTTTGCCAGCGCTGCCTCCTGGGTGGAAGGTGTGCCTGCCGGCAGCGGTGTGGACATCTGCGCGGGCTCGGTGCCGGGAACGGCGAGCTCAAACGTGGCCCTGGGGGGAATGGCTGCTGCTGCTTCGGGCGTCATGTTCGCCGGTTCAAAATTCGCTGCGACGCCGGAGAGTTCTTCGGCTTGTTGGGGGCTGGGAGCGGGGCTGGACCCGGGACCGGTGCCGGGAGGTGGTGGAGAGCCGGGAGAAGAGCCGCTTGAAGGTGTGGAGGGAGGCGCAACGCTTTTCGAATTTCTGAATTTGTTGTACTGCCACATAGCCCCCATTCCCAGGACCAGACCAATGACAGTGATGACTGTGCTGTTCGCCGACCAGATTGTAAAAAATATTATAAATAATAATAATATTAGAAGCAACAGGGCATAGCGCTCAAGCCAGGTTGGCTGAACGGCATTGGCTGTTTCGTTCAAGCCTTCAGAGATTCCACCGAGAGTAGGAGCGTCTTTGGGCAGTTCGAGGGGGGGCGCGGCGCTGATCTTTCCTTGGTTGATCTGCCGGATCAGGCTGGCTATATGTTGTGCCGCATTTCCCTCTGGTAACAAACGCCGGGAGAGCATGCCTCTGGGGCTGGCCAGCTTGCGGAAGGGGCCGGAATTGACCGCCAAGGGCAGCCTGCTGTTTTTGGTCAGATAGCGGATCGTGAACGGACTGCCCTTGATCTTGGAGTGCATCGCCGTGGTGATCTGAAAGACCCTTTCCGGCACATTGCTCTTCAGGTGCTTGTCATACATCATCTGCGTGACCCACATAGAGAGCTGTGTGTACTGTATCTTTCGGTTCATCTCGATCACGTCCCCGATCTGCTGCCAGGCTCGGCGCATGTAGGATTCCTGGTTCTTCTGGATGACCAGGGTACCCATTCCACCGGTTGCGCGCCAGCGCGGGTCGCGGTTCATATCGTTGACCCAACCCGCATCGGCCGCCTGAAGGCTCATCCTTTTGACCATCGCGTGCCAGTGCCCGTAAAGAGGAGGCGCGATGACCGGATCATCCACAGGCATCACGCCGCCTTCTTCCTCCAACTCAAACTGGAGGTTGACCACCGGCTCCAGTTTCTCCTCAAAGTCACTGTCGTCCGAGAGAGGGATAGAGCGCGTGCTGGGTGCTTTTAACGCCCCTTCCAGGCCCACCACATCGAGGGGATGCGTGATCCCCTTTTCCACATCCGTGTACTGAGTGTGCACATCGTCTACGCCGTACCCGGGTTGTTGCACATCCATGTTTCGGATACCGACGCGGGGATCCATGTCCCGCGGGATCAAACGACGCACCAGCGTCTCGAAATCACCGGCTTCACTCGTGCTGAAAAACCATTCATAATAAACCGGAAACTCTGTTTGCGCCGCAGTCCACGAAGACGCATTGCCCGGCTCATTTTCGGCAACGTTGATCCCGAGCCCGACTTTTCGGCCCACTTCAAAGGCGGGAATAACAAATGCATGGTAACCTGTTTTGGGCGAAAGGCGGCGCGGCGAAACCAGGCGGGAAATCCCCTTGTCGGGATTGTTTTTCAATATGTTTTCGAGAGCATTGCGGTCGGCTTCCGAGAAGTCGTGGTCATCGAGGGCGGCATTGTTGATGATCTCGTTGATGTGCACATGCGCCCAGGCCCAGGTTTTATCGGCCGAAGGCATGAAGCTCTGCCAGTTGGCGCCCTTGAGTTTTATGGACATCAGCGGCCTTCCCGGCATGGTAACTCGCTCAAATTCATCTTCCCGAAGGACCATGAGTGCCAGCCAGGGGCTCAGTCGGTGGCCGGATGGCGGCACCGGGGAATAGCGCCAGGGGAAATCTTCATCATAGAATTCAATGAAGGCTAGGTAATTGGGCTCAAAATCCGTGATCCAGTTGCGGGGTTCTGTGCGCACCACCATCCTGGAATTGACCCCAATGATGTCTCCGGGGCCTATCAGGCGAACGGTCTGGGTGGCTGTATCGCTGTGTACATGTTCCTGGCTACCTTTCGATTTCCGGGTCTCCAGGGTGAGCACGGCATTCAGTTCTGCCCTTGGGGCAGCGCTTGCTGCTGCGCTGATCTGGTTGACGATGCCCCGGCGCAGCCAGGGTAAGAAGGAATATCGGGCAATAGCCATGATCGTTCTTTTTGCTAATTCATTTGATAGGCCGCAGCAACCTGAAGCACAGAAGCCAGTTTGGCATCTTTTGCCACCAGATTTGCCTTGGCCACATTGGCTTCCGCTTCGGTTGCAAAGACTAAATCATCCGAGTACAGATCCATGGTGTCCGCGTTTGCAATGACGAATTGTTCCTGATTGACCTTCACATGAGGAGCATCTTTTACAGAGGGTTTCTTCGGTTCGTAGGCCATAGCCGATTTTGCTGTCGCATTTCCCCTTATTAAAATATTAAAAAGGTCATCATTGAATCTGAACAGACCTTTGGGCCGCTTCTCTGGAATGTAGATGACTTCGTAAACCACTTCGAGCGCCGTTACATAACTGGATTTCAGCTTTTCGGAGCCCTTGATCCGCACGCCGGCGGCCATGGGGGCAAAACTCTGACTCGACAGCTTCTCCGCATCTTTCATCTCGCGGAACTGAGCCGGCGCGAATTGTTCCCTGATCACATCCAGTTTGGCCGCATCAAACAATTCTGCCCCGATTAGCAGAGATCTTATATTGAAATAACGGTGCTCTTCCAGCGGTGCATTGGCGCCGAACTTGTTGATGTCCATGTCCAGCGGAGCCACCTTCTGGGTAACCTCCAGAATGCCAAATGGGTGCAGAATCAGTTTGTCCGCCATCTCTTCGGCCGGAATCTCCCTTAGCGAGATGAGCAGGTTGGTATTGGCCGGAAGCGAAGCTCTCCAGTTGCCGCTCTTCCGCAGAGCTTCCAGTAGCGGATCAAACACCTCCAGCGGGGGAAGGGTCTCGCGTCTGTCCTCACCGAAGGTGACATCGAAATGAACCGTGATGTTGACATCGAAGAAGAAGAAGCTGATCGAGATTTTGCCTTCCCCAAAGGCATGCCATGGTGAGGGGCCTTCCAGGACGAAGCGGAGGCTGATGCTGAGCATGTCCTCCCCAAAGATGCGAACGGCCAACATGGCGCCGATCTCCACGATGAACATGAATGGGCTGAACTGGATCAGGGCGTCAAAGGACAGATAGCCCTTTAAGGAGGCTGGCCCGGCCGTTGCGGAGAGCGATAACTTGCAGCCAAACTGGAAGGTATTGCTGGTTATGGCGATGTAACTCTCCGCCTGCAAGTTTGGATTGCCGCTGAAGATGATGATGGCCAGTCTTCGAAGCGAAGGCAGGCCCATCGGCGGCGGTGTATAAGCCGGGTGGAAGCCACCCACAGTAAAGAGGAAATTGGCATTGTCGCCCCAGTAAATTCGAATGGCCATGTCGCCCGTTAGAGCGAAGGTCAGAATCCGGGAATTGAAGAGGGATGCGTCGAGCGTGAACTGCTTCTTTTCGAAATCTATAGTGGCAACAAAATTGATCTGAATATATACGATCGCTACTTGTTCCGTTGGCAGGTTCATGCGCATCACCCCGAGTATGGCCAGCAAAACCGGATTGGGAACCACGATGATCAGGCCCAGCTCCACACTGACCAGGGTAGGGGTTCCCCAACCGAGTTTGGCCATGGGGCCGAAGACGAACTGCCCTTCCCTCGGAGGGAAAATCCGCTTGATATCGGAGATGATGCGACTGGCATTGGCCACGATATCCGTGGGGAAGAGGATGCTGTTGACCGAGCCGTCATAGACGCCGAGGCGCAGGGGTTCCAGCTCCATCGTGCGGTTGATACCGAGCAGGCCACCAACGCCGATCAGGGTAAATCCAAATCCCAGTTGAATGGGGACAAACTCAGCCGTGATGATGATGAGCAAGGAGAAGCCCTCCGAGCCATCCGGCATCTTGGTGTTGAGGATGCCGATTGCCTTCAGCGCGAGGGTGCTCTGAAACTCGAGTTCCATGCCGCCGGCATACTCTCCTTTGTCGACATCGAGCATGAGGAAGCCCCCGCCGACGAAGCCGCCTCCGTCTATGGACAATCCAACGCCGGTTGGCCATTTGAACTCTGGTGAAAAGTTGACCGGCCCGAGGTTGCCGTTGTTGTCGTCGGGAAAGGAGAACACGGCTTTGAATCCTATTCCCTGAACCATGGCCGTCAATGGGCCCAGATTGCCTTGCACATCTACGCCCAGCGAGATCGGAATCTTGCCCGCTTCCGGCTTGACTCCGATGGTAATGCCCTGAATTTCGATGGGTCCGAGTGAAATATGCGTGGGAAGGGCGATCTCCAGGCCCCCGCTGCCCTGGAAGTAGATCCCTTCCTTGCTGGACCATCCGAGCAACAGGTCGAAATTGCCTTCGATCCCATTCTCTCCGAGTATGATGCGAAGGAAACTGTCCCCTTCCCCCGCCTTGACCACCAGCTTGCCCTCTTTGAGTTCCAGCTCGGCGAGGATCTCGTGCTCTCCGTTGCTGGCTACGGCAGCGCCGACCTTGATCGCTGCGCTGCCGATCTCCAGACGGCTTCCATCGGCCTGGCCGAGGAGTACCGTGGGTTTGCCCGGAGTGGCATATTGAAGTCCGAGTTTGAGCTTGAGGCTGGATGGAGGTGGGGTGGTTCCCCCGATCAGGTTGGTGGCAATCTTGATTTCATCGGGACGGATCATGAGTCCTACGCCAGTGCTCAGATCAGCGTTGGCATTGATGAGGAATGTCAGCTCATCGGTGATGGCGATGTCCTCTTTGACCGATGCACTGGCAAAGGGCAGAAAGACAATGCCCGGTTTCTTGCTGCTGGTCGGTGGAAGGAGGTACAGCGACACACCGGTGGAGTACTTGAACGCCGATGAGTTGTCTTCAAGGATGATGAGTTTGAGCTGCAGGGGTTTTACACTGCTGGGGTCAAGCGCTCCGGCGGTCAACACCGCCTTTATAGCCGGGTGCAGGGCATCCTGCCTTATGTTGAAGCCGAATGCCGAGCCGAGCTTGTAGAAATTCTGCCAGAAATCATCCCCTTTAAAGTCGTTTGCGCCCCACTTATAGGCGTTGGTGAAAACAGCGGTCGGGTCGGTAAAGAAGTTGCTGAGATCCTGAAAGGCGATCTCTTTTTTATAATAGGGAAGGCGTTTTTTGCCCGGATCAGCAGCTTTGAACGTGCTGCGGACAACCCCGACGGCACGGAGTACTGCGCCTGTCTTGGCCTGGCTCCCCTCCAGGTATTCCACCAGAAGGAACTGCACCAATTGCGTGGGAAACTCATTCTTAAACGCGTTGAGGTCAACGGTGGCGGGCACTGAACCGATGGACGAAAGGTTATTGATGTCGCCCACCAGTGCCGTGATCTTGGCCATAAGGCCTGCTACGTTGCTGCTGTCCAGGTTATCTGCATCCAGCGTGTCGATGATGGACTGCACTTTGCTGCCCATGTTTTGGATGGGTGCCGGGATGCTAAGGATATCCCAGCCCATCTCGGCCATGAAGGCTGCAAAAGCCCCCGGGCTTTCAAGTGCGTCTTTTATGGGCACGAAAACGGAAGCGATCTCTTCGGCAAGGACGACCAGTGTTTCGCGATTTTCGGCCATAGCAATAGGTTGACTGGGTTAGCTCATCAGGTAATCACAATGTGAGAAAGAAGCGGGGGTCCGTGGTGGGCAATCCGGTATGCGCTGGAGTGGTGTTGGTAGTATAAGGATAGAAATTGAAGAACATGTTGTCATTGGCCGGATCGGTGATGGGCATGATGAGCGTGTATTTGCGCCGTGAGCCCACGCATCGCAGCAGATGGCCGTCGGGCGTGCAATTCCATTCAAAGCCATCTATGAAGTCGTTTAGATTGTTGAACTCATAGCGCTGGAACATGGGGTATGGATGGGCTGACGTATAGATGTTTACCCCAGCCATGCTCGTTTTCATGTCTGCAAATTGAGCGGCCTTCGCGCTTGGCGGGCTGCCTGTACCATAGTTTACGGTGAACGAATGGGACTCTATATCGTGGCGAAAATCTGTGTCACCCGAAAGCCGGAGCGAACTGATTGCACTTCCGCTGTTGGGTGTCAGGCTTGGATTCAATTTTACCGTGAAGGGCCTCGCCTTCCTCCGGCCATGGCTCACATTGGCCGGCAGCCAGGTGGTCCATTTGGCATTCGGGATGACGCTGCCGTCGATGAACCTGAGGCCCGCTCCCTGAAAGGCTGCGATGACCGCATTCCTGTTGGGAAAGGCCGTTTTGTTGGCCACACTGAAGTCATAACCCAGGTATTCCACAATGCCCAGATCAGTTCGTTCCCAAACCTCGTGAAAATGCTTTGGTGCGGTAACCGGAACCACTCCACCAAGGGCGTCTCTCAGCTTTTGCACGAAAGGTTGAGCAAAGGCTTGCCCGATCTTGCATCCCTTTACATGGAAAGTGGATGTTGCCTGCCTCACTGTCGCCGGGATGTCTGCTACTCCATCATTGTCGGCGATCTCGAGGACCTCGTAAGTTGTATTGACATCCGGACTACCATTGCCATCCGCATCAATATCACCGAACTGGATCTCCATCCAGCCCTGATCATTGGCATGCGAGGCAATGATGATATCTTCTACAGGCCGTGTCACGCCCGCATCTGTTTCCAGATGTTTGATAAAAAGATCAACCCGGGATACTGCTGAAGTATGGATAAGCGCGGTATTGGCACGGTGCCTAAACAGATCTCTCATCAGAGCGTCATATTCTGTTGTGCCCGGTGCAAACGCGTAGTCCATATAGGTATAGTTTTATCCCGCTATCGTGCAAGATACATGCATCTAAGATTGAATGTATGCTTGGTATTCCATATTTCAAAATGCCAAAGGCTGATGTTGTTCTCTATAGGTTAATGCTATCCTTAACCCTTACATGCAGTATCCCTTCTTAAATCACTCATCCTGAGCTTAACATCATGATAGTTCAGCAGGACATAACGAATCATACGGTATGGCTTTCGATGCATTTCTATGTGTGAATAATGCAACATCTATGCAATTTTTTGCAACACTCGCCATTGTTAAGTACATCATCTTTAGTAGACTTGTCATCAATGGTCTCTTGAACTTGAAGACATTAATATAGACATAAGTAAAATAATTATTAAAATAAACTAATAAATTGTTTGGATGAATACTCCCCAAAAATTGTCTTCTCGAGAACTCACCGATGCCAACATCACATCAGGTGACCACGTATCTTTATGGATTTCATCTACTGAACAGCCATTGGCTTATGAAACATTAGGTAGAAATGTAGAGACTGATGTTTTAGTAGTAGGAGGAGGTATAGCAGGACTGACCACAGCTTATTGCCTCGCAAAGGAGGGGCTTGGCGTAGTTCTGGTAGAAGATGGATATCTCGGAAGCGGCGAAACCGGAAGAACAACGGCGCACCTTTCGAACGCGCTCGATGACCATTACTCCCGCCTGGAGAAAATCTTTGATCGCGCCACCGCAAAGCTGGCAGCCGACAGTCATTCGGCAGCTATTGAGTGGATCGCTGAGACCGTGTTGCAGCATAGGATTGATTGCCATTTTAGGCGAGTGGATGGATACTTGTTTGCACATCCCTCTGATTCTTCTAAGACCTTGCAAGAGGAGTTTAAGGCAACGCAACGCGCCGGGTTGCCCACAGAGATGTTGGAGGGTATTCCATCCATCTCATCCTCTCAAGCTAAGCTGTGCATCAGGTATCCAAATCAGGCCCAATTCCACATCATGATGTATATGAAAGGACTGGCCGACGCCTTTGTGCAAGCCGGGGGTAAGATCTATACGCAAACAAAGGCGGAGAACATTACAAATGAGGGAGCAAAGGCAAATGGTTTCACTATTAGGGCGAAGCACGTTGTAGTCGCTACAAACACACCGGTTAATGATTTTGTGACCATGCACACCAAGCAGTGGCCGTATCGCACCTATGTTATTGCAGCAAGGGTTCCCAAGGGGTCATTGCCCTATGCATTGTGGTGGGACACAGGTGACCAGGACTCTAAATGGATGTCTAAGCCATATCACTATGTTCGCCTTGAGGAATTCAATGATCAATATGATCTTCTCATTTCAGGTGGCGAAGACCATCGCACGGGCCAAGCGGATGATGAAAAAGTTAAGGAACAAGACCGATATGCTATCCTTGAGGCCTGGACCAGAGAACATTTTCCCTCAATAGAAAACATTGAACACCGCTGGAGTGGACAAGTCATGGAGCCCAATGATTCACTGGCTTACATCGGAAAAAATCCGGGTAACGACAATATATATATTGTTACAGGTGATTCTGGCAACGGCATGACCCATGGAACATTGGGCGGTTTAATCATCACAGACTTAATCTTTGGCAGGGAAAATCCTTGGGCGAAGATGTATAGCCCTTCCCGCATAACCATGAAATCAACCGGGGACTATCTGCATGAAGTGGGTAATATGCTTGCTCAGTATGCCGATTGGTTCTCTTCAGAGGATAAAAAGCGGGTCAGCGAGTTAGGTCTTGGGGAAGGCGCCATCCTCTCTGCGGACTTGAAAACCAAGATGGCCGTGTATAGAGATGAAAACAATGTTCTGCATACATGCACCGCCATTTGTCCGCATTTGGGTGGCATACTCCAGTGGAATGCCGATGAAAAGACCTTTGACTGTCCAATCCACGGATCGCGCTTTACCGCTGAAGGCAAGGTGATCAATGGACCCGCATCTACAGATCTGGAGAAGATGAGGATTGGGGTCAATAAAGGTGATGCACAACTTCAGGATTCGGGTAAAGCATAGTGCTGAAACCTACTCTCAGGGGCTGAACCCAATGAACATCCCACAACCCCAAAAAAAATGCGGAGGACTTATCATCCTCCGCATCCTGAGTTCTTGGAAAATTAATAGTGAATTTCTTCACCACGGTTCTCTCTCCAATTACTTTCCAGGTGTTTGGCATCTTCTTCGTTCTTGGGCGTGACCGAGATGACCACATTGCCTTCCTTGATTCCTGATTCGTACAGTTTTGCACGGGCTTCTGGAATGCCTGAGCCGACAAGGGCTCCGATCACACCACCGGTCAGTCCACCGGCTCCGGCTCCAGCCAGTCCTGCGGCGATAGGTCCTGCTACCAGAATACCCAGGCCCGGGATGGCGATGCTGGTGCCAATAGCTGCAACTACACCGACAATAGCGCCGACGGTGCCACCGATGGCGGATCCTTTGCCAGCGTGTTCTGCAGCCTTGGTGCCGATTTCAGTTCTGTCATCACCTTCTTCGCTGTAATGCTTCTTTTGAGTCTCTTTGGACATCATCAGATTGATGTCATCCTGTGAATATCCTCTTTCGTGGATGGCTTCATAGGCCTTTTCTGCGCTTTCGCGGTCGCGGAACATGCCAGTGAGCATCCTGTTGCTGGAGCCGGATGTGCGCTTATCAAGTCCTTGGCTGTCATTTCTTGAATTTTCCATTATAATATTGTTTAAAATTAGAAATAATTGGTAGAATGTGATTGAATCTGGTGTTTAACACTGTCCAAGAAGAACGTAGATGATGATGAATACTACAATCGTTCCCAGGCAGCCACCACCTAATTTTTTTGCTGTAAAAGCAGCAATAATACCTCTGAATAAATTATTCATTTAATATAGAATTAAGGATTTACAGATACAGACATTGTAAACTGCTGATCCCTAATGCACAGAGCAATTACTTTAATAAAAAATCTATTTATCCTACAAAGGTGACGCTGAATGGGTAATTTTCTGTTGTTCAATTGCCCCAAAAGCTTACAAAATATCCACTTTGCACAGAAAAGTTCTTCTGTACACACTTACACGCCGGTATAATCTATCTCGCCCCTTTCAACCCTGATAAACCTCCCGTTTAGCGGCCTGCAAGGTATTGAGCATCAGGCTGGTAACGGTCATGGGTCCAACTCCGCCGGGTACCGGGGTGATCCAGGAGCAGCGGGGCGCAACGGCGTCAAAGTCCACGTCACCGACCAGGCGGTAGCCCGAGCGCTTCGTGGAGTCAGGAATCCGCGTGATGCCCACATCGATGACCACTGCGCCTTCGCGCACCATGTCGGCTTTGAGGAAGTTGGGCGTGCCGATGGCCGCAACAATGATGTCGGCCTGGCGGCAGAGCTCGGCCAGGTTGCGGGTGCGGCTGTGGCAGAGGGTCACGGTGCAGTTGCCCGGGTTGGTGTTGCGGGATAACAGGATGCTCATCGGGGTGCCCACAATGGCACTTCGACCCAGAACAATGCAATGTGCGCCGGAAGTGCTGATCTCATAGCGTTCCAGGAGTTTCAAAATGCCCAGGGGAGTGGCGGGAATGTAGGCGGGAAGTCCCAAAGCCATTCGTCCTACGTTGACGGGGTGAAAGCCGTCCACATCTTTGTCGGGGTGTATGCTCTGCAGCACCAGTTGCGCGTCAATGTGCTCGGGCAGGGGCAGTTGCACGATGAAGCCGTCCACGTCGGCGTCCTTGTTCAGGCGCTCAATCACGGCCAGCAACTCGGCCTGGCTGCAGTTTTCTTCAAGTCGAATGAGGGTGGAGTCAAAGCCGGCTTTTTCGCAGGAGCGAACCTTGCTGCCCACATAGGTCTCGCTGGCGCCGTCGCTGCCCACCAAAACAGCGCCCAGGTGGGGCTTCTTTCCGCCGTCGGCTACCAGTTCAGCTACTTCAGCGGCGATCTCTGATTTGATGGTTTCGGCCAGGCTCTTTCCGTCCAGTATCTGCATTACTCGTTCATTTTCAACACGGCCAGGAAGGCTTGCTGGGGCACTTCGACCGAGCCGATCTGACGCATGCGTTTCTTGCCTTTCTTCTGTTTCTCGAGCAGTTTGCGCTTGCGGGTGATGTCACCGCCGTAGCACTTGGCGGTCACGTCCTTGCGCATGGCGCTGATGGTTTCGCGGGCCACGATCTTGGCGCCGATGGCCGCCTGAATAGCGATGACAAACTGCTGGCGCGGAACCAGTTCGCGCAGTTTCTTGCACAACCGGCGCCCGAAGTCGGCGGCGTTGTTGCGGTGAATCAGGGCCGAAAGCGCGTCCACCTTTTCGCCGTTGAGCAGGATGTCCAGCTTGACCAGATCGCCGGGGCGGTAGTCAATCAGTTCATAGTCAAAGGAGGCGTATCCGCGGGAAAGCGACTTGAGTTTGTCGTAGAAGTCAAAGACAATTTCGGCCAGGGGAAGATCGAAGCTGAGCTCGACGCGGGTAGGGGTGAGGTAGACCTGATTGAGCAGGGTACCCCGCCTTTCCATACAGAGCTTCATGATGGACCCCACAAATTCGGGGCTGGTGATGATCTGGGCGCGGATGTATGGCTCTTCGACCCGTTCCAGCATGGTAGGATCGGGGAAATCGGAGGGGTTGTGGATATCCAGCCTTTCGCCCTTGCGGGTGAAAGCGGTGTAGGACACGTTGGGCACCGTGGTGATGACCGGCATTTCGTACTCGCGGTCGAGTCGCTCCTGGACGATCTCCAGGTGGAGCAGGCCCAGGAAGCCGCAGCGGAAACCGAAGCCCAGAGCCAGGGAGGTCTCGGGCTCAAAGACCAGCGAAGCGTCGTTGAGCTGGAGTTTTTCCAGGCTGTCGCGAAGGTCTTCGTAGTCTTCGTTCTCGATGGGGTAGATGCCCGCGAAGACCATGGGCTTCACGTCCACAAAGCCTTCGATGGCCTTGTCGCAGGGGTTGTTGCGCTGGGTGATGGTGTCGCCGACCTTGATCTCCTTGCTCTGTTTGATGCCGGTGATGATATAGCCCACATCGCCGGCCTTGAGCACGGGACGGGGGTCCAGATCAAACTTCAGCACGCCGATCTCGTCGGCTTCATAGGACTTTCCGGTGTTGACAAACTGCACCCAGTCGCCCTTGCGCATGGTGCCGTTGAAGATGCGGAAATAGGCGATCACTCCCCGATAAGAGTTGAAGACCGAGTCAAAGATCAGGGCCTGAAGCGGGGCTTCTTCATTGCCCGTCGGGTATGGAATGCGCTCGATGATGGCTTTGAAGATGCTCTCAACCCCCAGTCCGGTCTTGCCGCTGGCCTCCAGAATGCTGTCGTGCTTGCAGCCGATCAGGTCCACGATCTGGTCCTTGACCTCCTCAATCATGGCCCCTTCCATGTCCACCTTGTTGACCACCGGAATGATCTCCAGATTGTGCTCAATGGCCAGATAGAGGTTCGAAATGGTTTGTGCCTGTATGCCCTGGGTGGCGTCCACCAGCAGGAGCGCACCTTCGCAGGCGGCGATGGAGCGGCTCACTTCGTAGGAAAAGTCCACGTGACCGGGGGTGTCAATGAGATTGAACACATAGGTCATGCCCTCGTGGACGTGCAGCATCTGGATGGCGTGGCTCTTTATGGTGATGCCGCGCTCCCTTTCCAGATCCATATTGTCCAGAACTTGTGCCTGCATGTCGCGGTCGGAGACCGTCTTGGTGTTTTCCAACAGGCGGTCAGCCAGGGTGCTCTTGCCGTGGTCAATGTGGGCAATAATGCAGAAGTTGCGAATGTGCTTCATCGGTCGGGCAAAGGTACGGCAAAATCAGGTGTCCCGGATGGGTTCCGGTATAGCTTTTAACACCTGATTATCAAGGACTTGCGAACTTTTTGCCGCCCTTTTGATGCATGCCTGACAGCGGACTGGCAGACGGGAATCTCCGCCGCCTTTCCGCCGGAGATTACTTCATGGAATGCAGGCCCAGACGGTTGCCCTCCGTGTCGATGAACATGGCGATGAAACCGAACTCACCGATTGAGGTCTTGGGCATGAGCAACTTGCCACCGGCGCTCACTACCCGGGATGCCTCCTGAGACGCATCCTCGCAATTGAAATAGATGATGGTGCCGTCGGTGCCGGGGGTATTGTCTTTGGACTTGACCAGGGCTCCGCTGCAGCCGGGTGCAGTATGGTCGGAGGCAAACATGTACATGGCCGCATCGGGCATATCCACAAATTCAAAGCTGCTGTTGAAGACCTTGGTGTAAAAGTCTTTGGCGCGATCCAGATCGCTGCAGGCAATTTCAAACCAACCGACGGGGTTTTGAGCGCTCATGTTTTTTGGGTTTTGAAGGTGGAATAACTTGATTTCCCGGCCCTGTTTCTGTTAGGGCCCCTTAAAGTACTGCATTTTCCGGAATGGGGAAGGGGGGCTGGGCTCTTTGCGCCTGAGTCATAAGTCGAATGAAGGCGAGTTTACTCTGCGGCTTTGGGTGATGCGAGGGGGATTTCCGTACAATCCATATGGTATGGTCTTCTAACAGAGCAGACTCAGTGTTTTCAGGGATGCCCACTCACGGTTTTCCATTAAACATAAATGATGTTTTTAATCTGGCGGCCTTCCATTGTTTCATTTTCGTGTGTGGAGCACCTAAATTGTAGCCTTGGTGACTTACATTTGCATTAGGTACAATACAGTACAGTATGGTATGTAATAATATTTTTTATGAAAAAGTTGATGATCACAACCTGTCTTATGGTATGCCTGGCCATTCCCGGCGCGTCCATCTTTGCCCAGGATATGCCGGGCAGTTTTGCGGGGGGAGTGAGTGAGATCAGAAGCTCGCCCTTTGATCCTCCGGTCGCGGATGCCTTTGTGGCTGACGTGGGGGAAGGGCTTGATACGGGCTGTACCTATAACACCAGCCCCGATCATCCGCTGCACATCAGCCTGGCCATTGACCGCTACGTAGGTCCGGTGGATGCGGAGGGGTATCTGCTCGATCCGGAATCGCTGGTGGCTGCGGGTGTGCTTCCAGAGTTGGTCAGGTTGACGATGCCCGCCTATGATGTGGACATCTTCGGTCCTGCGCCGCCGGAGCACGACGAGGTCTACCTGAACGGGCACTACCTGGGTCTGCTGACGGGCGAGAACAACCTCTGGCTCCTGAATTCCTTTATGGTAGAGATCAGCAGAATTCGCTTTCCCGCCTTTCCAGGAGCGGCTCCGGCCATCAACGAGATTGACATCATCATCGATGTGCTGTCCACCGCCCGCTGGTGTGCCGCGATAGACTGGGTGGCCATCATCATCCCGGTTCGCCCTAATGTCTCGGCGTCGATGAACGCTACAGGATATCCAATTGCCGGCAATCCCAACCAGATTTTTTGGGAGCAACAGATCATCAACTCGGGTTCGGATTGTTCTGTGGCCGATATAAAGACCGATTACGACCTGTTCCCATTGACAGCCAGCGTGAATGAAGCCCTGGGTATTCAGGTAGCCCTGGAAGCCTGTCCGGTCTTTGACCAGAATGCCGTGGTGACCCTGCATTGGTCTATAGGGGGAACGGGGCTTTCCGGTTTGGCGGAATGGACGGGTTCCTATGGGCACTTGTCCATACCCATGCCGGCTGAAGTGGGTGCGTATGCGCTGAATCTGGAGCTGTACCTCAATGGTGTGCTCCAAAGTCATATCGTTCGAAAGGTTTTGCTCACCTGGGCCGAGCCTTTGGCACAAGTGCGACCCCCGTCGTTGGAATTGCTGGAGCTGGCTCTGGACTGGGCTGGCGGCGAAAGCAGCGAGGAGGGGGTCTTGCGAAAGTTGATGGCTGCGCAGTTTGAGCATGTGGCAGAGCATTGGCAATTCGGTTCTTCTGGTGCTGACGAAGAGGCCGCCTGCTCCCATTGGAGCCAGATGGCTCTGCAGCCTGAGGATTGCTCTTTCACGGATGCCTTTGGGTTGTCCGGGCTGTACGAGCATATGGCTGCCGTAATGGGCATCGCGGGCCTGGAGTCTGAGCTGGTTCAGGGCGAGGAGTCCCGGGGATTTCTGACCCAGCCGGGCCTGGTCCTCTCCCCGAGCTTTAGAGGCAATGTCCTGCCTGTTGAACCGGGTGCTCAGCAGCGATACGCTTTCAGTTCCCATCGCATTTTGCGCAAGGCCGGGCTTTTCTTCGACCCGACCTTTAATCAGGTGTATCATTCTCTGGATGAACTGGTGGACTTGAGTTTGCTGGACGAGGCCCCTGGATACGACGACAAGGGCTTTTATCTCCCGGCTCAGGAGGGGGTCAGGTTGTACATGAGCTCCGTGAGCTTACCGGGCGAGTGGTCCAGCTTTGAGTATGCCATGCCCGGCGAGCCTGCCGCAGCGGCATCGACTCCCGCTGGCGGAGCTGTCCGATTCAGCGGCCCTGCTTCTTTCAGCGCACAGGATTTGGATTCGGATGGCATGGCAGAAGGCCTTCTGGCCGAGCTTGAGCTGGAGATTCTCGAGCCTGGTCAATATCAGGTCTTTGGATTTCTGAGCGTGGACGATGTGCTCATAGCCAGCCGACCCGACTTTAAAAGCATGCATTTTTCATCGCAGAGCCTGAGTGCTTTGGAACCCGGCAAGCACAGCGTCAGGATTCGCTTTTCCGGGGAGCAGATTTTGCGCTCGGCCCTGGATGGACCCTACCAGTTTCATGGCTATGCTTTAGGGGAGAAGGGCTCAGACCTTATCAGTCTGAGCAGTCCCGCTGTTCTGCACACGGAATTTGGCGAGTTGGGCGCGAGTCTTGAGCTGCAGTCTGAAGTCGCGCAGGACATCAGTGGCAATGGTTTGAACGACCTGATTCGCATGTCCGTTGATGTGGATGTTCGAGGTCCAGGTTCATATATGTTAAGTGCATTTCTGACCGATGCCAGCGCGGAGACGGTTCTGCTGAGCCAGAGCATGCCTGTGATCTTCTCAACTCCTGGTCTTCATTCGCTTACCTTTCCCCTGAATGCCCAGGCCCTGGCCCATTCAGGTCTGGATGGCCCTTATCGCTACCATCTTCAACTGACCAAAGCTTCCTCCGGTGCTCTGGTGGATGATGTGGAGGGTCTTACCCAGCCCTATGCGGCCAGTTCCTTTGATGCGGTCTTTCGCTCGCTTTTTGCTCCGGTGGATGCCGGCATCGATCTGAACGGGAATGGATTGTTTGACCTGCTTCAGGTGACCTGCTCACTTGCTATGCCGGCCGGTTTGAACTACCGGCTGAGCGCAAGTCTGACATACGGCAGCGGCGCTGCACAGCTCTACACCGATACCCTTTGGCAGAGTTCGGCCAGTGGGCTGGAGGCGGTAGTGCTGTTCTTTGACGGAAAGGCCATTCGAACTATGGAGCTCAACGGTCCTTACAGTCTGGTCGTAGAGTTGCGCGAGGCAGAGAGCTTCGCCCTGTTGAGCCAATTCTCCTATCCCGCGGCTACGGCGGCCTATCTGAGCACCGATTTTGAAACAGAAGCCCCGGGACCTATTGCCTTGAATGGCTACTTCTCAGACAGCGGAGTTGATCCGGACGCAAACGGGTTGTTTGATCATCTGGAGCTGATTTTCGGTGTGTCGCTTGAGCATTCAGGAAGCTATCAATGGAGTGCGAACCTGGAGGACGCTTCGGGCAATCTGCTGGACTTTGACTTTGGCTCGGCGTACTTCGCGGAAGGATCGGCTTTGCTTCGCCTGACCTTTGACGGGCAGGCGATTGGGCAGGCGGGGGTCAATGGCCCTTATCTGGTCAAGGGTTTGCTGGTGCACAACGAAACGGGTCAGAGCCTGGTGGCGATAGATGCCGCTCAAACGGGCTTTTATTCTGCTTCGCAGTTCGAAGGGTATTCGAATCTCTATGCGGGCTTTGACTGGGCTTTTGATTGCGATGCTCAGCGCCAGGCGGACATCAGCGGTATCGGATTTGGCGGGCGCAGCGATGCCGTTTTGAGCATCTCTGATCCCTCCTCTGTGGACAGCATAGTGGTGCAGGTTATTGCCAGCGCTCTGGGTGCAGTTCCCGACTTTGTGATGATAGGTTCGGAGACGGAGCCCGCGGTTTTGGTCAGCGGGACTGATCTGGAGATCGCGGCAGGCGCGAGCCAGCAGGTCAGGATCTACCAGAGAACCCTGGCCGCCTCTGAGGAGGTCTTCGCCCAGACCCCGAGCCCACATAAAACCTGGAGCATGGTGGTCTATGTTTTCCGCAATGAGCAGGGTACAGGTCATGCTGCGGAGAGCAGCGCAGGTCATTTTTCCCATGCCTTTTTGCAGCATGGAGTGTGGAGAGATACCCTGGCGCTCAGGCCTTCGCTCTCTTCGCGCGATGTGCGCATCAGTATTCCGGTCACCGGCCTTGCGCCTGACGATCGCCAGATGATGGTATACGCCAGAGCGGGCAGTGTGCAGGACTCGGTTCTGGTGTCGCGCTCTGACCGAAATGGTTTGTTCCGGATCGTGGAATTGTTGCTGCGCAATGTCCCGGGGGATGTATCCGAGCTGAGTGTGGAGATTGTTTCTCCGGAGCACAGCGGGGCTTCGTTCGTTTTTGGAGCATCGGTTTCCACTCTCTGCAACTCTGGGTGCAGTGCACCGGCCAATCTCAGTTTTGAGCCTCTGGGGGACGGAGCGGGTAGCATCAGTTGGGATGCGGTACCGGGGCACATGGGCTATCGACTGGAGGGCAGAGTCATGAGCCAGGGTGCGTGGTTGCGCAGATCGCTCTCCGGCAACAGTCTGCTTTTGAACCATCTGGATACGACTCAGATCTATGAGGCGAGGGTAGGGGTTCGCTGTGCTGACATGAGTGTGTCTTCTTATACGACACCTTATGTTTTTGTGGTATCGGGTGCTTCTTCAGCCCGATGGAGCCTGACCCCTGCGGAACAAAAAGAACACCCGGAGCGCCTCTACCCCAATCCCGCTTCAAAACGAAGTATTTTGGAGCTGTATTCAGAACACGCGGCTCAGAGAACACTCCGGATTCAATCCCTGAATGGCTCTTCAGGAAAGGCCATGAACATAGCGCTGGAGGAGGGCTGGAACCGGGTTGAGCTCTTCGTTCAGGATTGGGCGGAAGGGATTTACACTCTGTCATGGGAAGGAGAGAGTACCGAGCGGCACCGACTCCTGGTGATTCGATGAGTTTCTGCTTTTAGTTTAAGGGCATTTGCCGGCAAATTGCTTCGAAACACATTTCCCGGACAACCCGTACATTTGGCAAGAAACGGTCAAGTCTATGAGTGCTCAACAGCCTGCTTCCATGTTCAAGCGCATTTTGGCGTTCAAGATTGATGTCATCATTGGTCTGTTGCTGGTGGTGGTCTTGCTGTTTTTACAGGAAGAAGTTAGAACGAAACGAGCCTTTGACCACAATATTCACTACGAGCGGGGAGATACCGGGATTCCACAGTGGTTTCGCTATACGCTGGACTCTTTCCGGGACAATGAGCCCGAGCCGGCCTTGTTTTTCAAGGGCATCAAGGCGGAGAGTTCTGTGGCCATGCCCATCATTCTGCTGGCTCCCTGGTTGATCTTTACGTTGTTTTATGCGGCCACCGGAGCTTCACCCGGCAAGTTGCTGTTTGGGCTTCGGGTGCGAACGCTCCAGGGCGAAAAGATCTCTGCCGGAAAGGCATCTGTGCGTTATTTTGGTAAATGGCTCAGTGCTCTGCCGCTTTTTGGGGGCTTTGCCCTGGCTTTGTTCAATGA
The DNA here is from genome assembly GCA_041751015.1 of Chitinophagales bacterium. Taxonomy (GTDB): domain Bacteria; phylum Bacteroidota; class Bacteroidia; order Chitinophagales; family BACL12; genus WGOA01. The sequence goes on along the minus strand of JBGSYF010000003.1, from coordinate 8,361 downwards.
TCAGCGACTGGCCATGCACGACAAACTCAATGGTACCATTGTGGTGAAGGCCAGATGATGATGGCCCTGCCCGATACCTGCCTATGAGCGATCGTCTACTGGATCAGGAGCCTGAAAAGGGAAAAGACAATCAAAGCGGAAAGATCTCAATCTACTTGTTTTTGGTTGGGGTCATTGGCTTGTTTGGAATTCTGTTTTTATTCAATGCCGGCTTTTTGTATGCTGGGCTGAGCACGATGCTGGCCTGGATGCTTCTGGGCCTTTTTGCTTTGGGCTTTGCTTTTGGTCTTTCGGGATTGAAGCAAAAGCGGCAGCGGAAGATGACCCAAAGTGCCATGCTGGCCAATCTCATCTTTAGCTTGATGATGCTCTGGGTGCTGATCCGCATTTCGCTGTTTTAGAGCATTTAGATCTTCCAGCGCAGCATCACTTTGATCTCCGATCTGTGAGGCGCTTCGATCAGATCAAGACCTGTGCCCAGGGTTTCGCGGTTGCTGAAATGGGTTCTGGCAAATCGCAGGTAGCAGTCCAGCCAGCGCGTGGCTTTAATGCGCGTCAGGATGTAATAACGGCTGCCCCGGTCGTTGAAGAAAGGAATGGAACTGGAGTACAGCACATCGTTCTCAAAGGCATAGATCCGCGCGTCAAATCCGTTGACGTCAAAGAGCGCGTAGCGCAGCGTGAGCGTAAATGGCAGGTCGAAAGGCGTCCAGCTCAAATCCTGAAAGATCAGATATCCCCTTTGGGGTATTGCACCAGCAGGGGGATCGGGGTGGGGCGATGGCGGGGCCGAGCTGCCCACAACACCCGAGCTGCCCGCAGCGCCCGAGCTGCCCGTGCTGCCCCCAACTCCCAAAACGCCCGCAGTTCCCAGCTCTTGCATCGGGTAGGGCCGGTGCAGAGCGCTGCGCGAAGCCCAGGTGCATTCCAGGCGGCTCTGCAGGCGAAGTTCCGGGCTCAGACGAGACAGTACATTGAAGCGCAGTCCGCTGCGCCTGAAGGGCACGAGTTCATCAATTATACTGATGTTGGCCGGTGCGTTTTCCTCCTTGATCTCATACTTTGCCCGGATGCTGAAGGCGCCGTGGCGAGTGGCCTGATAATTGAACTGGGCCTGATAGTCTCTTCCCCGGCTGGGCGCATCGGCCCGGAAGCGCAGCCAGGGATGGTAGTAGTGATCGGCGTACAGGAGCAAGGTGCTCTTTTTGATGGGTCTGAGGCTGATGCCCAGATAGAGTCCCCGCTCATTGCGGCCCTCCGATTGCTCGGCGAAAGGGCTGGCATAGAGAGCCTGAAAGTGTCTGCTGTAAGACCGATGCACGAGGCTCATATCGGCCCTGGGGTGGAGGCTGGCCAGAACTCCGTGAACAGCGGCCAGGCCGGGACCGGGTCCGGAGCTGCGCGAAGCAGGCTCTGCATCATCGCCGGGCCAGGAGTATAGAGGATTGCTTTGCCAGGCTTGTGGTCCTTGCTGCATGGGTTGAGCGGGCTGAAGATGCGCTGCGGTTCCGCCCCAGGAAAGGGCCGTTTCGCCAAAGTAGCTGATGTTGCGCCAATTGCCGCTGTAGTGCATGGAGGAATGACTCAGGCGATCCGATGAGAAGCTGTAGCGGTTATACACCGCAGAGCTGCGCTCCAGAACTGCGTTGTAGCGGATATGGGAGGCGAGCCAGCCCACTCTGAACTGGTGCTGTCGGCCGGTATGCCTGAATTGAAGGTGTGCGCCTCCCATATGTTCCCTGATGTTTTGTTTTCTGCTGAGTTCGGTTTCAGTGCGGTGCAGGCCGTCCTGAATGAAGGCGGAGAAGGCCGGTGCGGGAAGGGCGGATCCTTCCCCCGAAAGCTCCAGGCTATCGGGTTCAATCGGTTCAGGCACCTGGAGGTTGGCATGTAGTTTCTTGCGCGAGAGGAACATCGTCAGCTCCGTTTGGGTGTTGTTGCGTTTTTTATAAGAGGACCAGGGATGCCGCCCGAGCAGCATACGCACAGCGGCACCCCGTAGAAAGCGACTTTCATCTACCGAAGTGTAGGGCGCCAGGGGGCGGCCCGCCTTTTGAACACTCAGGACTGAAGCGCTTTTTCCGAAACCAAATCCCGACCACCAGACCAGACCCTGACCCAGATTGAGCTGGTAATCGCCCAGACAGAGCTCCTGAATTCTACCCAGATCGCGGGCGATGAAATGCCCGCTGTAGAAGTCAAATCCCCGGGGCTGGTGGCGGTTGAACCAGGGCTCACCGGGGTCTTTCTCGGCGGTGATCCCATACTGAATCCTGGTCCCAAACTGATAGCGATAGCGCAGGTAGACCCTGGCCGGATTGCCCAGATATCGGTTCAGGGTATCGGGCCGCTGGTAACCAGCCTGCCGCTCCAACAATTGACCATATCGCATATGCATTTGCCGCGATCCTCCAAACAATTGCCGGGGCCAGGATTCGGTGGAGCGACCCTCGGCGTGACCGATGTTGACCAGGGGGATGATCCATCGAAGTTCCTCGGTGGAAAATCGCGCAATGCTCTGCAGCTCATAGCGACTCAGCAAGGGGCCGAAGCGCTGCCGGTGATCGAGGATGGCCTGGATTTGCTCGGGGCTGAAGAGCCCTGAAGCGGCGAGCTCTTCATAGCCAGCGCGGTTGATGGGAATGCTTCGGCTGCGCTCGTGTTCCCACAGCTCTTCAAGCGCATCGAGGGCCGCGCCATTTTCCTCCGCCTCGCTGAATTGCTCCTCTACGGAGCTTTCAAGAATCTCGCGGAAGGGCTCCTCCGGGTTGCTGCTGACCTGAGCGGAGCAGGGCAAGGCGCTGAGCATAAAGCCCAGCAGCGACAGCACCCTCTGCGCCAGAAAGGACCTGCCTGACCCAAACTGTAACATACCATGCCACATGGTTTGTTTATGATCTTTCATGGCGCTGCTTTCGTTTTGGGATGACTTTTTCTGGAGCCCAGCGCATAGCTTATGCCCACACTGGGGCTGACGCCCAAAAACGGGTGGAAACTGCTGGCCAGGTCAACGGACACCCTCTGCCATTCAAAGCCCAGGCCTCCGTGGAAGGAACCCGGTTCGGAGCTGTACCCCGCGCGAAGACTGAGTTGAGGGAGAATCGCGTACTCCATTCCGACGCGGATCAGCAGACCCTGATCCAGACTTTGCTCACTTTGCAGCGTGAACAGCAGCCCTTCGCCCGGATGATAAGAGAGCGCCAGGGCCAGGAAGGCCGGAAGTTCCTGCCTGGGCTCTTCGCTCAAGGCCATGCGGAAGGGGTTGAAGACCCGCGCGGCCACCCGGAGTTGCTCAATAGGGTGGTAGATCGCGCCCGCGCCCGCCGTTAGGGTATGTCGGCTGCCGTATCCGGGAATGCTCAGAACCAGGTAGTGCACATCTATGCCCAAAGACAGTTGTTTTCCAAACTCGCGGGCATAGGCTCCTCTTACATGCTGTTCGCGAAAGGCGCTGTAGCCGAATTGGCTGGCTCCGAGCCCGAAATGCCCCAGTTCGGAGGGCAGATTAAACCCTATGCACTGCCGATCCATGCCCGGCTGAAGAAAGGAGCGGGTGGCTCCCAGCACAGCGCTGGCCGAGGGGTTGCCGCTCATTCCGGCGGGATTGTTGAACAGGGCCCAGGGGTCGGAGAGCGTGAGCACCGATTGGCCGAGCGCGGCCGCCCTTCCCCCGAAAGCATGAGCATCGGAGGCCAGGGCGCCGGAATAGGGCAGGAGCAGCCAAAGGCCGATCATGCCTGCTAAAAGTTTCATGGTTTAGCGGGATTTTAGGGCCCGCGATGCGCAAAAAAGGCCGTGCTCCGGGTTGGGATTCTCCTTTTCGGAGGGCTTTTAAGAAGCTGTGGAAACTTTCTATCTTTGCCGCCTTGTAAATAAATCTGGTAAGTACTCTCATGAATGTTCAGAACATCCTGATTGCCGTTCCCCTGTTGGGGATCGTCGGCCTGCTCTATACCGTTTGGCGCTCTCGCTGGGTGAGCCGGCAGGACCCCGGAACCGAGAAAATGGTGAAGATTGCTCTCGCTATTTCGGAAGGGGCCATGGCCTTTTTGCGGGCTGAGTACCGCATCCTGATCATCTTTGTGGCCAGCGTGGCTATTCTGCTGGGCATCAGCGGAAACGCTCAGGGGGATCAGTCCTCTCCGCTGCTGGCGGTTTCCTTTGTCCTAGGTGCCTTTTGTTCGGCTTTCGCTGGTTTCATTGGAATGCGCGTGGCTACCAAGGCCAATGTTCGCACCACCAATGCGGCCAGAACGAGTCTGGGCAAAGCCCTTGAAGTGGCTTTTGCCGGTGGCTCTGTGATGGGTATGGGCGTTGTTGGCCTGGGGGTTCTCGGGTTGGGCGGCCTGTTCTTCTTTTACAGCACCCTCTTTGGGTTGGAAACGGCCGACAACGTGACCCGGGTGCTCAACGTGATCACGGGCTTCTCCTTCGGCGCTTCCTCGATTGCTTTGTTTGCGCGTGTGGGCGGCGGCATCTATACCAAGGCCGCTGACGTGGGCGCTGACCTGGTGGGCAAGGTGGAGGCCGGTATTCCGGAAGACCACCCCCTCAACCCCGCTACCATTGCTGACAATGTGGGTGACAACGTGGGTGATGTGGCCGGAATGGGCGCTGACCTCTTTGAATCTTATGTGGGCTCTATCATCGGCACCATGGTGCTGGGATCGGCCTTTATGGCCGCCGGCTTCACCGACAACTTCGGCGGGCTGAGTGCGGTATTGTTGCCTCTGGTGCTGGCGGGTGTGGGCATCATCACTTCAGTGATCGGAACCTTCTTTGTCAAGGTCAAAGAGGGCGGCAACCCACAAACGGCGCTGAACATCGGAGAGTTTGGCTCTTCGGGCATCATGATTGTAGCTTCTTACTTCATCATCAACTGGATGCTGCCTTCGAGCTGGACCTTTGCCGATCCGCTGTATAGCAGTCCGGATGGAGGTCCGATGATGCGCGAAATGACCAGCCTTGGCGTGTTCTTCGCTACGGTGATCGGCCTGCTGGCTGGTGTGCTGATCGGTGTGATCACCGAGTACTACACGGGGACGGGTAAGGGTCCGGTCATGTCGATTGTCCGTCAATCCTCAACGGGTGCGGCCACCAACATCATCGCCGGCATCGGGGTGGGCTTCATTTCCACCTGTATTCCTATTCTGATCATTGCCGCGGCCATCATCGGCGCTTTCCACTTCGGTGGCTTGTACGGAATTGCGATCGCTGCGGTGGGGATGCTCTCCAACACGGGCATTCAGTTGGCCGTGGATGCTTACGGTCCAATTTCAGACAATGCCGGGGGTATTGCCGAGATGTCGGAACTGCCCAAGGAAGTGCGCAAGCGCACCGACAAACTGGACGCTGTTGGAAACACGACCGCAGCTATCGGCAAGGGTTTTGCGATTGGCTCGGCTGCGCTGACGGCCCTGGCGCTCTTTGGCGCTTACATGACCGCCGCGGAGATCACCTCTATTGACATCTCCAAGAGCACGGTGATGGCCGGACTCTTTGTTGGAGGCATGCTGCCTTTCCTCTTTTCCGCTTTGTCGATGCAGGCTGTGGGTCGCGCGGCGATGGCCATGATCGAAGAGGTTCGCCGCCAGTTCAAGACCATTCCCGCGCTGACGGCTGCACTGGAAGTGATGCGCCGCAATGAGGGCAAGGAAATGGAGCACTGGAGCGCGGCGGATCGCCAGACCTTTGAGGCTGCCGATGGCAAAGCCGAATACGGCAAGTGTGTGGAGATCTCGACCAATGCCGCTATCCGCGAGATGGTGCTGCCCGGTTTGCTGGCGGTTGCCGCTCCGGTGGTTGTAGGCTTTTTGGGTGGTGCGGAGATGCTGGGCGGATTGCTGGCCGGTGTTACGGTGAGCGGTGTGCTGATGGCCATCTTCCAGTCCAATGCCGGTGGTGCCTGGGACAACGCCAAGAAGATGTTTGAAGAGGGTGTCGACATCAACGGTACCATGTACTACAAAGGCTCCGAGCCCCACAAGGCTGCCGTGGTTGGCGATACCGTTGGCGATCCATTCAAGGATACTTCCGGTCCTTCGCTGAACATTCTGCTGAAGCTCATGTCGGTCATCGCGCTGGTGATTGCCACGATGATTTGATTCGCTGCCGGTCTTTGAAAACCGGCTGTAAAGAGATAAGTTCCTGCTCTGTCCTTTATTGGGCAGAGCAGTTTTTTTTGTGGTAAAGGCGAAAGGCCTGACTTCTTCAGTCGGGGTTGGCGGCGCTTGAGCTGCGTTCTTGCCAGGGCTTACTTGAACAGGCCGAAAAGCTCTGCCTGAACCCGATTGACCACCTCGCCCAGATCTTCATTCTTCTCGGCGAAGTTGCAATTGTCCACATCAATGGTGAGCAGTTTGCCTTCGCTGAATTTGGAAGACCAGGCCTCATAGTACTCGTTCAAGCGGCGCAGGTATTCCAGGCGCAGGTTTTCCTCGTAGTCTCTGCCCCGTTTTTGAATCTGGCTCACCAGGGTGGGGATGCCGGCCTTGAGGTAGATCACCAGATCCGGTGGCTTGATCAGGGAGCTGATGGTCTCGTAAAGGCGGGTGTAGTTCTCAAAATCCCGGGTGGTCATCAAACCCATGGAGTGCAGGTTGGGCGCGAATATCCTCGCGTCCTCATAAATGGTGCGATCTTGTATAACAATTTTAGTTCCTTGTTGGATGTCGATCATCTGCCTAAAGCGGCTGTTGAGGAAGAAGATCTGCAGGTTGAAGGACCAGCGGGGCATGTCCTGATAGAAGTCATAGAGATAGGGATTGTTCTCTACGTCCTCATAGTGCGGCTCCCAGCCAAAGTGCTTGGCCAGCAGTTTGGTCAGGGTGGTTTTGCCCGAACCGATGTTTCCGGCAATAGCGATGTGCTTGACCGAAGAGGCGGCCAAGTCCTGGCTCAGGGATTCGGCAGATTTTGCGTTTGCCGATGTTGTGCTGCTTTTTTTTGCCATACCGGTTGATCGAGGAGGACTAAGATAGACATTCCGTTGATTGGGCTTATTCTGCTAGGGGGAATGCAAGCCCGACTCTGAGCAAGTTTGTGTATTCTGTTCAATAATATTTAAGCCCGGCCATCTCCCGCGCGTTGCGCAGAGTTTCCCGGGCGCTCACGCGCGCCTGTTCTGCCCCTCTTTTGAGCAGGGAGTTGAGACGCTGCCGGTCGCTGAGGGTTTCCCTGATCCGCTCTCTTAAGGGCGCCACAAAGCTGATCATGTCTTCGGCGAGCTGTTTTTTCAGGTCCCCATAGCGGATCGTGGCCTGGTCATAGGCCATTTCGAAATGCTTCAAGGTGTCCGGCTGGCTGACCAGCTCCATCAGGGCAAAGAGATTGATGACTTCCGGGGATCGCTCCTGACCGGGCTGGCTGGGGCCGGTATCGGTCTTGGCTTTCATGAGCTTCTTGCGGATCAGCTCATCGGAGTCGTTGAGGAAGATGGCCGAGTTGGGGCTGTCGGACTTGCTCATCTTTCCGGCACCGTCCAGACCGGGAACCTTGACCAATTCCTTTCCAAAGTTGTAGGCCACCGGTGCGGGGAAGTATTCGCGGCCAAACTTCTGATTGAATCGCTGGGCGAAATTGCGGGTCATCTCCAGATGCTGCTCCTGATCCTTGCCCACTGGCACCTTGCTGGCCCGGTGGATCAGGATGTCCGCGGCCATGAGGACGGGGTAGGTGAGCAGACCCGCGTTGATGTTTTCCTGCTGTTTGCGAATCTTCTCTTTAAAGGTGGGCACCTTTTCGAGCTCTCCTTTATAGGCCACCATATTAAAAAGCAGATAGAGTTCGGTGGTCTCTGGCACATCGCTTTGGATGTACAGACAGCATTTTTCGGGATCCAGGCCAGCGGCCAGGTAGGTGGCCGCGGTTTCCTTGACCAGACCGTCGAGCAGTTCCGGCTGGTTGTGCGTGGTCAGCGAGTGGTAGTCGGCGATGAAGAAGTAGGACTGCTCCACTGTGGGGTCATCCTGCAGGCGCACATAGTTGCGCACTGCGCCAAAGTAATTGCCCAGGTGAAGGATGCCGGTAGGTCGGGTTCCGCTGACGACGATGTCCATAGAATAAGGCGAAATGGGGCTTCGCAGAGCCCGGTCAAAGGAATGGGTTGGCAAAATTCGGCAATCCTTGTGGAAAGGGCCCTTTAGCCGGCTTCGAATTTGACGAATGTGGAAAAGAGCTGCCGGCCTGGGGCAGGCTTGCCGCCTTTGCTGCGGCTGTGGTGGCGTTCTACACTCCCTTCCCCTTTGCGACATCACTGTTGAATCGGCGCTAAGGCCCGAAAAGCGGGCAAAAAGGCTGATTTCTGTACATGCCGTGCGCCCCTTGTGACGCCTCAAATTCCCGGTAGTTTTTGCCTGCGCG
>JBGSYF010000002.1:0-84507 GCA_041751015.1 Chitinophagales bacterium | reverse complement strand
GGCGGCGTAGGCCGCGGCGGCAGTGGAGGTGGTGGTCGAAGCGGTGGCGATCGCGGTGGCAGTGGAGGTGCTGCTCGCTCCGGCGGTGGCCGCCGCGAAGGGCAGGGTGGCTCCAACAACGGCGGTGCCGGCTCGCGCGAAGGCCAGAGGGGCGCAAACAACGGCGGCGGAGGCCGCCACGACAACCAGACAGGGCGCGAAGATCAAGGCAGAGGCGGTTCCGTCCCGCACAGAGGACAGCGAGAGGGTGGAGAAAGACGGCAGGAAGGCCCTCCATCAACACCGCCCAAGGACCCACAATGAGGCATTTCTGTCCAAGTTGATTTATTTTTCGCTTGCAATAGCTCCATGGGGAAGCCGGGCGACCTTTCGCCCTACACTCAAACACCTTAGCATGAACTTGGGGAGAAAGGCTATGTTCGGCCCGATTTTGCTCCTGCAAATGGCCTTTTTGCCGGCACCTGGAGCACAGGCTCAGACGGCGAATTTGTACACGATTCCCAATCAAAGCGCGCATTTCATCCGAATGCCCAGCCGGGAATCGAGCACCGAAATCGATGCAGTTTTCCACAATCCCGCCGGCCTGGTCGAGCTGGATGAGGGCTTTCACCTCTCGCTGAACAATCAGTTTCTGCGCCAGGAATCCACGGTCAGTTCCAACTACCAGTTTCTGCGCGAAGTGCCTACCGAATATCGGGGCGTGGCCGCCAGTCTGATCTTTCCCAGCATCTATGGCGCTTACCGAAAGGGTCGGCTGGCCTACTCCTTTGGGATCATGATGGTTGGAGGTTCGGGCGGTGCACAATACGACAATCTGCCCGAAGCCGATGCGGGCATTGCCGATGTCATTCCCCTGATGAAGCAACTGGCACCGCTCAATCAAATAGACGCCTACATCAATGGCCAAACGGGCAGCAATCCGGGTTATGCCAATCTGAGCGATTACCGCTTTGATTTCAATTCCACCGGAGTGGGCTTTTCTCCGGGTCTGCAGGCGGGAATCAGCTATCAGGCCAGCAAGCTTATTGCTGTTTCCTTTGGCGCGCGATTCATACAACAATTTGTGTTTGCCACCAGTACCCTGGAGAATGTAGAAGTGTACAATGAGGGCCAGGGAGGCTGGTATGCTCCTGCGGATTACCTGCTGATGATGGCCAACGACCCCTCTTTGGTAGGGCACCCGGTCTATGTGCCGGTTTTGGGAGCTGTTTCTCAAGGCCTTGCCACTGATCTGGCTCCGGTTGAACTGGACATGTCTCAGTACGGATTTGGCCTGACCCCCATCATAGGTGTGGCCATCAGGCCCAACAATCAGGTCAATGTGGGCCTGCGCTATGAGCACAATACCGCGGTTAGTATGCGAACCAGCATCCGACAGGGCAAAGACGCTGCCGGTCGCTTTGTCGATGGGGAAAAGATCCGGGCTGACCTTCCCGGCTTTGCCACCATCGGCGTGCATTACAAGCTGTTTCCCAAGCTCAGTACTCGTATAGGATTTAGATATATGCTCGATACCCAGTCGGATTGGGACGGCCGGGACAGCTTGATCGAATCCAATTACTACGAAGTCTCTGTGGGCGGGCAGTACACCATTTCGCAACGCATATTGATCAGCGGGGGATACACCTTCAACAGGCCTCAGGTACTCACGGCTTTTCAATCGGAGACCGATTTTCGCCTGCCGGGACATACCGGTGCAATTGGTGGGGCCTATGATGTCAATGACCGGGTTCGCGTTAACCTGGGCTTTATGTTCACCTATTTTGTGCCCGAGAGCGGGGAGTACCCGCATGCGTTCGGGGGCAATGAGAACAACAATCTGAGCAACGAACTGAGCTTTGAAAAGAATGCTCTGCTGGTTGGCCTAGGTGTTGATATGCGCTTTAACGGTGGAAACAAGGTGCAGCCCGCAGCATTCTGAGACCTTCTTGAAAGGGGGTTCAATCTCCGCTTAGGAGTTCAGGCTGAAAGCTCCCCCAAAGAAAAAGCCCCGGAAGCCATAGCTCCCGGGGCTTTTTAATTCCTATATGTGCGTGTTGAACCTCAGTTGCGGATGAGCTCCAGACTGCTCTGCTCCATGCGCTCGCCCTGGCGGTAGATGACAAGATACATACCCGTTTCGAGTTGCTCCAGGCCCAGTTCCAGCGTGAAGGCTCCGGCTGTTTTGCCGACTTCCCGAATCATGCGGCTGCGGCCCAGCATGTCCACTACTTCAATCGTTGCGGCTTGCTCGCTGTGGTTGTAACCGTTGATGCTCACCCGGTCAACAGCGGGGTTGGGATAGACGGCAAAGCTGCCATCTTCGCCCAGTCGCGGAGAGATGGTGGTGAACTGTCGCGGTGTGGACCAATCCGAGAAGGTGGTTCCGCCACAGTATGTTCTCATCCTCCACTGGTAGGTGGTACCGGGGCTGAGAATGTTGATGTTCTTGGTGGTGCCGGCTACCTGCAAGGAACGGAAGGGCCCGGACAGAGGTCCGCCCTGCACCTGATATCCCACGGCATCGGCAACGGCATCCCAGAACAACACGACCGAGGTGGTCAGAATAGCACCCTGGTTGATGCTGGCCGGAAGGGCGCAGTTGCATGCACTCACATCGGGCGTCAGGCTTACGGGAACGCGTTCAGAGCTTCCGCAGGCCCCTACCGTTTCGACCCAATAGGTGCCTGCCGTGCTGGTGGAGTAGCTGGCGCTGTTTTGCTGAACCAGGGTTCCGCCAGAAGCGGCCGTATACCAGTCATAGCGCCCTCCATCATCCTGCACACTCAGTGCGGGAATGGGATCGCTGGGGCAATATGCTGCGCTTTGCGGATTTTGGGGCTTGGTTGGGCGATCGCAGTTGACGTATACCGCATAAGAGCGGGCCGGAACGTCGATGTAAACTGAGCTGCTTCCGTTGACCACCGCAAAGCTGTTGTTGGCATTTCCACCGATAGCCCAGAGCGTATCTCCGGGGCTGACACCAATTCCGGTATTGATGTTGTGGTTCATGCGCAAGGCCCCGCCGTTGTAGTTGATGGCCACCAGGATACTGACCCCGGCCGGATTGTTGCCCAGTTGGTAGAACAGGGTGGTGCTCGCCTGACCGTTGATGTAATTGCTGGCATAGGGAGTGCCAAAGCGGTTCAGATAGTCAGCAGAAGCCGAGCCCACGATAAAATTGTCGTGAATTCCCATCAGCTTGCTGATGTCATTGGATAGGTTCACTGTGGGTGCATTCGGGCGGGCAACCCCGAAGTAGTCGGGGTAGTAAACGCAAGGCACTCCGATGGAGTTGTTGGTCAGGATATAGGCATAAGCCAGTTTTGGATCGTTCTGCACCGACTCTCCCGGACTGCGGAAGTCGTGGTTATTGGCAAAGGTGACCGCCTTGAAGGGCGAACCGCCCGCTCCGTTGACCATGCCGCTGTTGAAGACATTGCGCACGTCGTAGCCGAAGGCATCGGATGCCGATTTGAGCGCTCCGCGCAGGGCAAAGTCGAAGGCTTTCACATCAATAGCCGAGCGCGCACTGGAAGACATGCTGCCTTCAACCAAGTTGACCCAGTTGTTCAGTACCGATGGATTGAAGTCAAAGAATTCCCCTACGACAATAGAGGGGTTGTAGCCCTCATTGTGCATCTCATTGAGAATGCCCCCAAGGAAGTTGGCCGGGAAGTGCTTGACTGCATCGAGTCGAAGACCGCGGACACCGGCGTTATCCCACAACCATTTGGTGTAGACCAGCAAGGTGTCAAAGGTGCTGGCTACGTTGTTGTCGTAGTCATAGAAGAACCATGGATAGTCCAGATCGCCCGAAAAAGTGGTGGGCGCTCCGTTGGGTTTGAAGTTTCTCCAATCCATTCCACCCCTTCCCGAAGGCAGGCTCATGTGGTTGGTGGAGGTCTGAACCTTGATTTCAGGCTGGATATCGGCGCTTTTAACCGCACTCCACAGACCGTAGATGCGGTGGTCGCTGTAACCGCCCAGGTTGCGCAATTCTATATAGAGGGTGTCACCAGCTGCGAAAAAGTCATTGACACCCAGGGGCAGACGAAATTCGTCGGCGGTGCAGCCCGAAGCATCAATGGTTGCGATCATTCCTCTTCCGACTTGAATGTCGTTGAAGGGCTGGCCGCAGTCCCCTCCGCCGTTGGGCTCTACTTCAAACTGATCGGGCAAACCCGCTGTGGGCTTGCGCTTGGTGTACATATAGATCTTGTAGGTATGACCGTGGAAATTGGGGTGTTGGGAGGCCGAGCTGAGCTTGAAGTAATAGTCTCCCTCGGTGTTGCCCGAAGCGCCCCCCAGGGGAAGAATACAGCGCCAGCGATCGCTGGGGTAGGGGGTATTGTTGTTGGCCGCCTGGCTGAAGGAGAAGTTGTAAATCCATCCCTGGACACCGGGGTTGTGCTCCCACTTACCGCCATCGCGGTGATTGTAGATCACATCGGCCACCGGGTTCATGCCGCGGGATTCCATGTTGCTGATGACTGCATCCAACTCTGCGCGGGTTCCGAAACCAGTTGCGCCGGAGCCAAACTCGCCCAGATCATAGAGATCCCGAACATCATATCCAACGCTGAATCCGCCTCCTGAGCCTTTGCTCAGGGGAGGCAACCAGATGTCGGTGAAGCCCGCATCGCTGAGCTGTTCAATCTGGTTGTTGAGGGTAACGGCAAAGTTGGTAGGTGAGCTCACCGACTTGGGGAACTCCCAGTACCACCCTTGCATCAGAAATTGCTGGGCGGAAACAGAGGCTGCACAAACCAAAGCTGTTCCAAGAATAAACGTTCGTATCATGATGGGTTTATCAGGATTGGGTGATCGGATTATTAGCTACACAATATACGGCATGCACTGGCAAAGTGTAGTTTTAACACTAACAAAAATGTGTATTCGCGGCAGATTCCAGAATAGATGTCCCTTATGAGGCCTTTCTGCCTTTGCTGAACCCGAATTCCTCAGGCTATCAGGGCCACCGAAATTTTTTTTCTGAACTTTCAATACTTTCTGAAAGTTTTGTCTTATCTTTGTCTTGTCATCGGAACTTACTGCACTTTAACGAGTGTTTTAAGTTAAAGATTACACCTTAGAAAACCCTCGGCAACATAGACCAAAGGCCCTTCGAACCAAGTTTGGGGAGAAAACATTTGGCTCATGCGCCGGCAATTTTAAAAGCCATGAAAAAGAACAGTGTAGAAGAAATGGTGAAAACTCTGGTCTATACCGGGGTTGGTATTGCAGCTACCGCCACCGAAAAGTTGCAGAAGACGATGGACGAGTTGGTCGAAAAGGGAAAGATTCCCGCTGAAGACGGACGCAAGTACGTTGAAGATTTTATGAAGACCAGCGAAGGCCGTCGCGAAGAGTTTGAAGATCGCTTCAAGAGCTCTGTCAAGGGCATCGTGGACAAGTTTGACTTTCCCACCAAGAAGGACTACCAGGCATTGATAAAGCGCGTCGAGAAGCTTGAGAAAGCCGCCCGTGCCGCCAAGTCAGCAGAGAGCACCCGTCCTTTGGTGAAGAAAGCCACACCGGTTAAGCCCGCCAAGACTGCGGATGATTCAAACACCAGCACCAAGTAAAGTGCTCGTGAAGCCGCACTGCTAAAAAGTGCTCTTCAGAGTTTTGAACCGTGTATTCACTAAGAACAGAGACCGGATCCATCATGGGTTCGGTCTTTGCTGTTTTAGCCCTGGCCTCCGCCAAATTCCCAACCATTATTTTTACGCGCATTCAAGCGAGCCTCAGACTGCTCGTCAAGTCCGGATTTGACATTAAACCTGGCTCTACAGATCACCAGGTGCCCCGATCAACGTGCTGTTCAATCAAACCATAAAAAACCTCAACCGACTCCGCCAGATCCTTCAGGTTCTGGTGAAGTATGGTTTTGAAGACGCCATCACCTCAACCACCCTGCGCAACCTGGTTCCGCGGAGCCGGCAATTGAGCTGGCTGAGGCAGAATAGACCCGTGTTCGCGTACTCGCGGTACGAGCGTGTCCGGATGGCGCTGGAAGAATTGGGCCCAACTTATATTAAATTTGCTCAAGTGTTGAGCAATCGACCGGACGTCTTGCCGGAGGGCCTGATCAAAGAGTTCGTCAAGCTGCAAAGCGATGTCCCGCCCATTCCCTTCAGCACAGTCAAGAGCACGATTGAACGCGAGTTGGGCAAATCCGTGGATGAGCTCTTTGAATACCTGTTGGAAAAGCCCCTGGGCTCCGCCTCCATCGGGCAGGTTCACCGCGGTCGTTTGCGCAGCGGAGAAGAGATCATCATAAAGGTGCAGAGGCCGCGAGTGCGACCCACGGTGGAGACGGATATTGCCATTCTCAAGGAGATCGCCATACGAGCTGAAAACTACCTGGAGCGCAACGGCATCAGCGCGGCCATGGACATTCTGGAGACCCTGGAAAAGACCATGCAGCGCGAACTGGACTACCGCAATGAGGCTCGAAACATCCGGCAGTTCAGAGAGCGCTATGCTGCAGAGGCGGGTTTCTATGTGCCCAAAGCTTATCCGGAGCTGAGCACCGAAAGAGTTCTGGTGCAGGAGTTTGCCGACGGTTGCCGCATCACCGATCAGCAGCAGATGCAGCGCTGGGGATTAAAGCCCCCGGAGATAGCACTGAAAGGATTACATATATATCTCAGTCAGATCTTTGAACACGGTCTCTTTCACGCCGACCCCCACCCGGGCAACATCATCCTGCGAGAAGATGGCGTAATCTGCCTGATTGACTTTGGCATGGTGGGCAGGATGAGCGACTCGGATCGCTATGTGTTTTCCGGCATCTTCATCGGCATGGCTCAGGAGAGCCCCCGAAAGATGGCCGCCAATCTGGTGAGGCTCACTTCAGAGCACGAGGTGCGCGACCGGCAGCAACTGGAACAGGATCTCGGACATCTGATCGAAGATTTTGCGGGCATGGACATCGCTGAAGGAAATATAGGAGAATTAGCCTTGAGACTTCAAAAAGTCATATACGATTACCGGATGAAGATGCCGGGTTCGGTTTTTCTGGTCTTGCGAGCGCTGGCTATACTGGAGGGCATTGGCAAGCAATTGCATCCGCACCTGAATGCCTATGCCGAGGTAGCGCCCTATGGCCGCAAACTCCTGAGGGAGCAATACTCTCCCGACAATCTGGCTCGTGAGTTTAGCTGGCGCATCTCCAATCTGGACGAACTGCTCAGCGACCTTCCCCTGGAGATGCTGGACATCCTGCGTCAAATCCGGAAAGGTGAGTTGAAACTCGAAACCCATTCCGCCGACCGCCATGAGATTCACCGGCAGTGGGATAATCTGGGAGCCCGGGTCGTTCTGGCTGTGCTGATCGGCTTTTTGCTGCTCAGTTCAGCCATCAGTTTGATGGCCCCCGCAGCCAGTTCCATGGGCAGCCTCTGGGGAATTCCCCTCTTCAGTCTTGGAGCCCTCATACTGGCTGCTCTGCTGAGTCTATTGCTGCTGATCCGGAGCTTGCGCGGATGATTTTTCTGTTTTCTTGCGAGATGCTCCATCTGATCATCCAGGGGATGATCACCAGATCCGCGATCAATGCGCTGAACAGAGTCAGGGCAATCATCAGACCCACATAAACCGTACCAGGGGTTGAGGAGAACAGCAGGATGCAGAAGCCGAAAAACAGGACGATGGAAGTGAGCGTGATGGCCTTTCCGGTTTCGGTGAAGCATCGGTAAAGAGCCTTTTCTACCGGAGTTCCCTTTGCCATCTCCAGTTTGTATTTGCTCAGAAAGTGTATGGTGTCGTCAACCGCTATTCCAAAGGAAATAGCAAAGATGATGGCGGTTGAGGCGTCCAGGGCAATGCCCAGAAAACCCATCATGGCAGCACCCGCCAGGAGGGGAACCACATTGGGCAGGGCGCTGATCAACACCATTCGCCAATTGCCAAAGAGGGCAGCCATGATCAATCCTATGACCACGAAGGCCACCCCTAAGCCACTGATCAGGCTCGTCCGGAGGTACTCGTTGTTCTTGTCAAACAAGATGCCCGTTCCGGTTTGCCGAAAACTCAGCAAGGTGGTATCGGTGTTCTCCAGCGCAAAGCGCTCCAGAGAACTGGTGATGCGCTGTATGCTGTCGCTGCCCAGGTCGAGAATGCTCGTGGAGATGCGGGCGTAGCGCCCGTCTTCGCTGATCAGCGCCCTGCTCCCCTGATCGGGCAGGCGCTTGAGCCATTGTTGCTGGGTCCTGAGTTCCCGCTCGCTGTCCGCCAGGCGATAGGCCGAGGCGCGATCTCCTCCCGCCGCCCGGTTGAGGCTCTTGTACACCATCACCAGACTGCTCGGCGGCCCCAATGCATCATAAGTTCGCATATGTTCCTCAAAGCGGTCCATCTCTCTCAGGACTTCCAGTTCGTCAGCCCGCCTTCCCGGCGCGGCAATAGCGGCTATCTCCAAAGGTCGAAAGCCGGCCAGTTCCCGTTCAAAGAAGCGGAAGTCCTCCGTGATTTGCAGTCCGCGCGGCAGGCCGTCATCGATGCGCACGTCGGTGCTGACCAGCGAGATTCCCCAGGCGCAGAGAAGCAATACGGCCAGCAGGGCAGGGGCTACCAGGGCCTGCTTTGCCCTTCCAAATCGATAGGCTCTGAACATCAAAGCCTTCCAGAATCGGTCGGTATGTCGAAGGTCGACGAGTTTCTCTGCAGGCGCCAGTTGCAACAATGCGGTGGTGAAGAAGATCACGGTCAGATAGGCGATCAGCACACCTATAGCCGCCGAGTACCCAAAGTGCCGCACCGGGGGAATCTTGGAACTGACCAGGGTCAGAAAGCCGATGGCTGTAGTCGCGGAAGTCAGCAGGGTGGCCAGTCCGATCTCTCGCCGGGTGATGCGCAGGGCTTGTGCCGGACTTTTTCCGAAGCGAAGTTCTATATGAAATTTAGTAAATATGTGAACCACATCCGAGACCCCGACAATGATCATCAGCACGGGGTAAAGCATAGCCATGAAATCCAGAGGCCGTCCCATGGCACTCAGCGTACCCAGGAAGATCAACATCGACAACAAAACCGAGAAAAGGCCGATGACCACTCCGAGCGGCTTTCGAAACAAAATAATAAAAATAATAAAAACTAATAATCCAGAGGCGGCGGTTGAAAAGATGAACTCCCGTTTTTGCTGGGCTACCAGAACCGATTGGAAGTTAGCCCGACCCAACAAGTGATAAGTGTCAAAACCGGATTGCTCCAGGGTAGTGTTCAGCGCGGCGATCAGCTCATCGGAGCGGGGCAGATCAATCTGGTCGGGCGTCTTGATGGCGATTACCGCCGTCGAAAAATCCCGGCTGAAGAGCAGACCGGCAACGCGTTCATCTCCGGCAAGCCTGGCGCTGTCGGCGGCCCATCGCTCGGGTTGATCCAGATGAATTGCCGGATAGTCAAACAGGCCAAATGACGACTTGACCAGGTAGCGGTAGGCGGTAGGGGAACTGAGGGCCTCCACATGAGGGAGACGGCGACAGCTCTTGCTGAGGCTGTCGAGATCGCGCAGAAACTGCTCTTCAAAGAAGCGCCCGCGGGTGGGCAGGCCGATGAGCAGGAAATTGTCGTCACCCTCGAACTTCTCCCGGAAATCCAGGAAGAATTCAAGATCGGGGTCTCCCGAAGGGAAAAACTGCTCAAAATCGAAGCGAAAGGTCAGTTGGGAGGCCGACCAGGCCGACCAGATACCCAACAGGCCAAAGAGCAGCAAGATGCTCCTGGGATGCCGAAAGGGGCTGAAGTGTCGAATGGTATTCAACATGATGTGCATAAGTTGACGATATCCACCCCTTTGGCCACCACAACCAAAGCTGGAGATCTGAGCGCGCATATGGGCCAGTCACTTATTGTGAGCGTCTGGTCCTCAATGTGTTGTGCAAATCACCGGTCAAAAACGGCCATCTTTCCCTCCGTTTTACTGTCACGTAAACATTAGAAACGAAAAAATGGCTGAGCTTTGAAAGAAAAAGATTTTGAAGCACTGCTTTTTTGATTTACTTTAGAACAGTCAAAAGGTGCGTCAATTCGCATTTTTCATCCCGGCAAAGACCCTACACCTCCATGTTGCATCTAAAAAACATCAAAACTGCTCTCTTCGTCAGCTTTCTGACATTTGGCAGTTTGTTGAGCGCCCAACAGGCGGAGAGCTCAACCTACTCACAAAAGGCCAGTTTCTCAGAAGAGATGTTGCTGGTTCTCCCAGAGGCAGAACACCTGCCTTACGCCTATGAGATCGATATCACAGGCATTGGATTTAAGAATGCCGAAGTCGCCAGGAGTTTTTTTGGCGGCGTTTCTGATAACCTGGTTCAATTCGAAGCAAACGAAGAGGGGACACAAGTTATCATGCGACTGCAGTACCAGAATCTGGGCCAGAAAATCTGGACCCGCGAAGACTGGAACGAGTACCTGGCTAAAAAGCAGGATCGTTTTAACGACTACCGCAGGCGCATGAATGAATAGCATTCAGCCCCTTCTATGCAGCATACCCATGCCCGTTTACTCCTCCTGCCATTCTTGTTTTCACCCATCTTCAGCATCGCTCAGATGCAGGGAGGAGCGGCATTTCTCCAAGGTGATTACCTGGAGATAGGCATTGCTGCATGCGGAGCTTATGGCACCGCGCAGGCCCCGCCAGCTATCGGTGCTGCCGGCACAGTCTATCACCCCACCGAAACCGGTTTGGGCTTTGTGGCCGATGCCGGCATGGATGGCTGGGAAGTAGGTTCTCCTCCTTATTGTGGTGATTATTTCCTTCCGGGTTCTCCGGTAGAGGGTTTTGTAATGAATATAGACGGTCGTCGATACAACAATTCCAGTGGTTTTGGAATCTGCGGAGTAGAGGAGATTCCCGGTTCCATCGTGGACTACAGCGCCGGTGACACCCTTTCGGCCACCTGGGAAGGTGTGCATACCGACGGCTTCCGGCTCTCCATCCGCACCTATTTCCCCCGTAATAAGCGCTATTTCATCGGTGAAGTGACCCTGGTCAATACCGGCAGCGCAAACCTTCAGGACATCTATTTTTCCCGTCAGGTGGATCCCGACAACGATCAGGCCTGGGGGGGAGGTTTTCCGACCTTCAACCGCATTGTCTCTCAACCGGGTGAATCCAGCGCCGATGCACTGGTCAGTGCAGAGGGCACGATGGGTTGCTATCTGGGGCTCGGTGCCCGCCATTTTGCCAGTCGGGTCAGCCGCGGAGGCTTTTTCATCGGCAATGCTCAGGATCCTTACTGTGCCAATTCCCCTTATAGCCACAGTGGCTCGGCAACCAGCGATGACGCCATAGGGGTCAATTTTTACTTCGCGCGCCTGGAGCCGGGTAAAAGCCTGACGTTCAGCTACGCCTACATTCTGGATGAAGAAGAGCTCGAAGAGGCGCTGATGGCTACCACAGCTCCGGTTTTGCTGGCAGACGGCATTCCCGTTCAGGTCGAAGAGGGTATGGACATCGCCCAAATCAGTCTTTGCGCCGGAGATTCGGTGTATCTGGAGGTTCAGGGCGGCGACAATTACACCTGGGACTGGAATCACTTCGGTGACTTTAGCGCCGACAGCCCCCTTTCCGGCTGGCTTAAACCCAATGCCCCTCATGTTTACAGTGTCAGCAGCGCTGTTCCCTGTGGTCTGGAGATCGCCTTTAACTTTCAGGTTGATCTGGGTGAATCGGCTACTTTGTTGGCTTCAATTCCCGATCAATCCATCTGTCCAGGTTTGCCTCTTGCTCTTAATGGTGGGGTGGATTTGAGCGCATTGAGCCTGGAATGGTCACCGGCCCTATGGGTCAGCGATCCCAACTCAGCCGCAGCCCTTTTTGCCCCGGATACGGCCAATGCCGTTTTTGCCCTGAACGTTCGCGCCAGCGATGCACAGGGCTGTGCTGCTGAAGATGTGGTGATCGTCACGGTGCATCCAGAGGCTCAAATTAGCGCCGGACCGGACAAAGTCGGGGTGATTGGCACGCGCATCTCGCTAGAAGGCAGCGGAGCCGTGGATTACCAGTGGAGCCCGGCCAATCTTTTGAACTACCCTTCGGTAGCCAATCCCCAGGCACTTGTGCTGGACACCACCGTCTTTACCCTCGTTGGCCGCGATTTGAACGGTTGCCTGGGAGAAGATGAGATGACTTTGTATGCCCTTGTCAATCAGCGTTTTGTGGTTCCCAATGCCTTCACACCAGACGGAGATGGGCTCAATGATTGCTTCCGAGCAGGCAGCCCTGTTGATATGGATTTCCTCGATCTTCGTATCTTCAATCGCTGGGGAGAGTTAGTTTTTCACGCTCAGGACGAAGGGCAGTGCTGGGATGGTCAATACCAGGGAAAACCTCAACCTCTTGGAAGCTATGTGGTGATGCTTCGCCTCATCGATCAACACGGAAAGATTGTGGATAGAAACTCCTCATTGACGCTGATCCGATAGAACTTACCCGCAAAAGCAAGATGCTCCGGTACCACAACAAAGCAGAGAATATGAAAATGCGTCTTTTTCAATATAGAGTGTGCTTTGGCACCGTCTTTTCTCTTTTCTGCGTTCTCTCTGCTCAAGCTCAGATTGCCGGCACCAATGCGTATCTGCAGGGAAGCTTTGTCGAGGTGGGATTGAATCGCTGTGGAGTCTTTGGGAGTTCTGTTCTACCCCCGGTGCCGGGACCGATTGGTGTTTATCATCCGAGCCCCGGTTTATCGGGTTTGGGCTTTGTTGCTGATTCTGATATGGATGGCTGGGCAGTTGGATTTCCACCCTATTGCGGAGACTACTTTGTTCCCGGAGCGCCGGTTGAGGGTTGGTCCATGCAGATGGGTTCGGTTATGGCTACTCAGCGAATCAATACCGATCAAACCTGCACAAGTTTTAACGTTCCCGGGGCTATCTCCAGTTACGTCGATGCAGGCGTTACACGCGCCGGAGTTTGGGATGGCACGTATACAGCGGCTGTCGGCGGTGTCACTCACACCGTTTCCGTCAACCAAACCACTATTGTTCCGGTGGACAAGCGCTATTTCGTCACCCGGCTGATTTTTTGCAACACCGGCTCAGATACCATCACGGATCTTTATTATGCCCGCAATGTTGACCCGGATAACGATCAACCCTGGTCAGGAGATTTCACCACGCTGAATACTATTGTGTCTCAGCCTCCTGCAGACCTCGAAGCATTGGTTACGGCCTCTGGCTTGACCTATGGATGTTTCTTGGGCCTTGGAACCAGGGATCCGGATGCGCGGGTTACCTATGGAAATTTTGGCACAGGCTCACCCTATCAGGTATGGAATGGCCTTGGCGGTTACAGCCTTTCAGGAACCAATGTTGCCGATGAAGCCGTGTCTCTGGCCTTTCGCATTTACTCCTTTGCACCAAATACTTGCGTATGTAAAGCTTTTGCATATATTTTGGATCCCGCTGATTTGGAAGAAGCCCTTGATGCTACGAGTTCCGTTATCCTGTTTGCGGATACACTGGACATCACGGTTATCGGAGAGACTCGATATTGTGTAGGCGATTCCACCAACTTGATCATCATTGGCTCTGATGATTACGACTGGTCATGGTCCCCTGCAGAGGGATTGAGCAGCGTTACCGGCTCCTCGGTATGGGCATCTCCCACAGAACCTACCCTGTACACTGCGGTGGGCACCAATGGATTTTGCGGTGACCTGACCCGTGAGGTATTGGTGATTCCAGAAGCTCCGGGAGAGCCTGACGCAGGTATGGATTTGACCATTTGTTTCGGAGATACCATTCAGTTGGCAGGCGTTGAATTGGAAGGCGAAGGCCCTTCCACCTGGTGGCCTGACTACAACATCAGCGATGTCAATGACCTGACGGCATTGGTTTGGCCTGAAGTGACTACGGAGTATGTCTTGCGCACACCCTCTGACTTTGGCTGTCCCGGTTATGATACCGTTTTGGTTACGGTGCTGCCACTACCCGCTGTAGCCGCTATTCAGGACACGGTCATTTGTTTTGGTGATAGCGTACAACTCTTTGGATTTGGAGCGCTAACCTATCAATGGTTGCCGGTTGACTTCTTGGATGACGCCGGATTTGACAATCCCCTGGCCTTTCCTGAAGTAACGACCGAGTATGTACTTATGGGAACCGATTTGAACGGTTGTGTGAACTACGACACACTCACCGTGCGGGTGAATCCACTTCCGATGGTCAACGCCGGAGAGGATCAGACCATCAACCTGGCGAAGAACGAGATTGCAGAGTTCCTCGGTTCCGCACCAGGGGCGGTCAACTGGCTATGGATTCCTCCTACCGGATTGAATGACCCAGCTATTCCCAATCCCTTTGCACAGCCGGAAGAAACCACGCTCTATGTGCTTGAAGTGACGGATTTCAATGGTTGCATTAACACCGATACCTTGCTCTTAACGGTGCTCGATGATTACACGGTCATCATTCCCGATGGCTTTACCCCCAACGGGGATGGTCTGAACGATGTGTTCCACGTGGTGACCATTGGCCGTATCCAAATGCTGGATGTGTCCATTTACGACCGCTGGGGCGAATTGGTGTTTTACTCCACCGAGCGAAGCAGTGGCTGGGATGGCACCTATCGGGGAATTCCGCAGGAAATTGCTACCTATGTGGTCGTTGTTCGCATTCAAGATCCCAAAGGAAATCCGGTGAAGGTTGCCGGAACTACCACCATCATTCGTTAATCTCCATCTTTTCCAGGCTTTCTTGATCACCTGAAAGCTTGACAGATTACCAGCCATGCCACCAAAAATTACTCCTTTGTCTCCACTCCCCATTCGTTTAGCGCTGGCGATTGCGTTACTACCGCTGTCGCTGAGCGCTCAGATTGCCGGTACCAATGCCTTTCTTCAAGGCACTTTTGTCGAAGTTGGCGTTAACCGCTGTGGTGCTTATGGAAGCAATGCCCTTCCTGCACCAGGGCCTTTGGGTCCTTACCATCCCAACCCCGGATTGACCGGTTTGGGCTTTGTTGCTGATTCAGACATGGATGGCTGGACCACGGGCTCTCCCCCTTACTGCGGAGATTACTTTGTTCCGGGTTCACCGGTTGAAGGCTGGGGTATAACCATTGGTAGCCTGGGAGCCAATCTCAAGATCAATACCGATCAGAACTGCGGTACTTTTCAAGTACCGGGGATCATCACCGATTATACCGATGCGGGTACGGTGCGCTCGGCAGACTGGGAGGGAACAGCCACCTGGCCTGGTGGTCAGGTGGTCACCGTATCCCAGCAGACCATTCAACCGGTGGGAAAGGCCTATTTCGTAACCCGTCTGATTTTCTGTAACACCGGAACGGTTCCGATCACCGACTTTTACTACGCACGCAATGTTGACCCGGACAACGATCAGCCCTGGACCGGGGATTTTACGACCCGCAACACCATCGTATCACAGCCTCCTGCTGATCCCGATGCACTGGTCAAAGCAGAAGGCCTGACTCTTGGCTGTTTTCTCGGCTTAGGCTCAAGAGATCCGAACGCAAGGGTGACCTATGGCAATTTTGCCACCGGCAACCCTTATCAGGTCTGGAACTTTCTGAGCGGTTATAGCGGATCGGGGGTTAATGTGGCCGATGAGGCCATTTCCATTGCCTACAAAATTCCCTCTTTTGGCGTTGGTGAGTGCTATTGCTTCGCCTTTGCCTACATCCTGAATGAAGACGATCTGGCCGAGGCCCTGGATGCCACCGGCTCTTTTGGGATTGCAGCCAATGGTGTGGACATCTCTGCTACGGGTGAAGCCGTGGTCTGCTCCGGTGATACACTTTTACTGGAGCTTTTTGGCGATGTGAGTTATGAGTGGACCTGGTCTCCGTCAACCGGATTAAATGTCGATACCGGCAATGTAGTATTGGCAGCTCCCCTGGTTACGACCACCTATACCGTTTCGGGTACCGGATCATTTTGTGGAGATGTTGAGCGCGAGATCACCGTGTTTGTGGACAGCGATGCTTTTGCCGATGCTGGTCCGGATAAATTCATCTGCCCGGGTGAAGAGGTCATGCTCGAAGGAAGCGGAGGATTTACCTACCTCTGGGAACCATCCCTTGGTTTGAGTGCAGACAATGTTGCCAATCCGTTGGCCAATCCCTCGGTTACCAGAACCTATACCCTGACAACGCAAACCAGCAACGGCTGTGAAGAAACGGATGAGGTGACCGTTACCGTTTATACTCCTCCAAATGTCTTTGCCGGGTTGGATGTGACCATTTGCGGAGGAGACGAGGTCACTCTCTCTGCCACTGGCGCTATCAGTTATGAGTGGACACCGTCAGGAGGCTTGAATACAACAAGCGGAGAAACCGTTATAGCCAGTCCAACCATAACCACTAATTACGTAGTAGTGGGAACGGATGACAATGGATGCTCCAGCAGCGCAGAGGTTGAAGTTTTCGTCAATCCGCAGCCCGATATCAGTGCCTCTGCATCCCAGACAACCATTGATGTTGCCCTTCCTGTGCCGGAATCAGCCACCCTGACTGCCTTATCCAGCGGTGGGGTAAACTACTCCTGGACACCACTGGATGGCATCCTGACCGATCCCAACAGTTCTTCCGTTGAGGTTCAGCCTTCTGATACGACGACCTATTACGTGACGGTTACCGATGCCAATGGATGCACCAACATCGATTCCATTACTATCAATGTTATCGGATTTTACGAAGTATTCCTGCCAACAGCCTTTTCTCCCAATGCAGACGGCATCAACGATACTTATGCGCCCATTATCATCGGCCTTACCCCGGATCGCCGCCTGATTGACTTTTCAATCTACAACCGTTGGGGTGAGCTGGTCTTCATCTCCAAAGATCGCTTTTTCGGTTGGGATGGAACCATTGGCGGCACTCCTCAACCTCTGGGCACCTATGTGATTGTAGTGCGCTCCGAAGTCTTTGGAGAGGGAATAGTACACCGCGAGGCCTTCCAACTGGTTCGTTAAGCGGTCTTTAAAACTCCAGATCGGACTCCCGCCAGGCAAATCCTGGCGGGAGTTCTTTTTACAATAGCCCGTAATTTTATGGCATGCGGCTGATCGAAATGAAGCGCTCCGAATTGCTCGCCTTCGCGGTGGATTTGCTCATGCTGGCGCTCATCCTGGTCAACCTGGGCTGGATCCTCTTTGACGGATTCTACTCCAGCCACATGATACAGGAGTTCTTCGCCACCTATGCAGAGCCCTTCCACCAGTGGTACATGCCCATACACCGCAATTTTTCTTTTTATGATTCCTGGTTTGTACTGGCCTTTGTTACCGAATTGCTCATTCGCTGGTTTATAGCGGCCTGGAGGGGCACTTACCACAAATGGTGGTTCTATCCCTTTGTTCATTGGTACGACACCCTGGGATGTATTCCGGTAGGATCATTCCGATTTTTGAGGATATTGCGGCTTGTCTCCATCGCCTACCGACTGCAGCGCAATAAGATTATAGATATAAGTAGAACTTATGTTTATCGTCAGGCGGTCAAGTACTATCGCATCCTGGTCGAAGAGGTCTCAGACCGGGTTGTGCTCAATGTTCTCGGCGGTATGCGCGATGAAGTAAGCAAGGGCAGCCCCCTGACCGGTCGCATCCTCAATGAGGTGGTGCAGCCGCGCAAGGCTGATCTGGTGGAATGGCTCAGCGATCGCCTGCAGACGGTCTTGAGCGATCACTACGGACACTATCGCCCAGACTTAAAAGACTATGTTGATGAGCGCATAGAGCAGGCGGTGTCGGCAAACAAGGAAATCAGCACCCTGCAGGCCATTCCTGTTGTGGGCTCTACCATTCGCCACACGCTGGAGAGAGCCATAGCTGACATTGTCTTTCGGGTGGTGGACGATATTGTTCAGGATTTGTCCTCCAGCAACAATAAGGTGGTCATTGATGAGTTATCCGGAGTGTTGTTTGATGCTATTCTGTTTGAGGAAGATGATGAACGCCTGGAGCGAACGGTTCGCAGTATGCTCACCGAATCTATTGATATGGTGGCCGATGAGGTGAACATACAACAGTGGAAGCTTCATGAGATCAGGCAGGAAGAAGTCAGGGCGCGTGCCAAACGCATTGCCGCCATCAGAAAGGAGCGTCTTAGAAACCCATTAGGGAAAACTGGTTCTTCCAATGCACAACAAGAGGGAACTTGAAAAAATTTGTAGAAATAGTATAATATAAAATTTGAGATGAAATTGTTTTCAATATATAAAAATAGTATTTTTTGTAGGCTCTTTGTTTTGAGTGTTCTCTTTTGTATCGCGCCCGAAGTTTGTGCCCAGACCATCATCAATTGGCAGACCTTGTCCCAGGTAAGTTTTCAGGACGAGTACCAACAAGAGAGCGGAACGGTGTTTGCCGTGGCCGACTTCTCCAAAGATGTGCGCAAGTTGTCCGGACAGAAGGTGCAATTGATCGGTTACCTCTTGCCCATGGACGTTCGGGGTAAGCTCTACGCCCTTTCGGCCAATCCCTTTGCCACTTGCTTCTTCTGCGGAAAGAGCGGACCGGAGAGCGTCATGGAACTCGAACTGATCAAGACAGAGTCCTGGTTTGCCATAGATCGTCTGGTGCTCATCAGGGGAACGCTGGAGTTGAACGCCGACAATCCCCAGCGTTTGTACTACATTCTCAAGGAGGCCGAGGTCCTGGAGCGAATGGATAAGTAGACAGAAACAAGCTTCATTCCAGAGCCTCAACCCTGACCGGAACACCGTTGAAGACTGCCGTGCCGCTCGGTTCATCTAACTTGGAATCCGCGGTCAGCGCATTGGCATTGGCACCTGGATTCCGGGTGGCTTCGCTGGCTGGAATGAGCGGGTGTTGCTCGTGTCCCCAGCCGTGGGGAATGCTCAGAACGCCATTCGAAATACCTTCTGCAATCTCCAGCTCTAACTCAACCTGACCGCTTCGCGAACGGACCCGAACCATCTGGCCTGCTGCGAAACCCCGCGCAGCCGCATCGCCGGGATGCATCAACAGGGTGCAACGCTTCTTGCCGCCTTGCAGCGAAGGCATGTGGTGCATCCAGGAATTGTTGCTGCGCAGGTGACGGCGACCGATGAGCAGGAAAGGCCATTCGGAATCCATTGCCGATGGCTTAAGTTCATCCAGAGCCTTTCGTATCAATGGCGTGAGCAAAGGAATGCGCTTAGGTTGCTGAAACAGACGCCCGGGCAGCTGGGGCTTGAGCGCTCCGAGATCCACCCCGTGCGGGTGTTTCTTCAGTCTGCGCAGACTCAGGCCGTCCTTTCGCAGAAAGCGCCCAGACCAGACTCCATAAGGTCCGGTCCGAAGAGCCAGATCCAGCCTGAGCTCCGGCCCGAGTTGCCGGCTCAGAAAATTTTTCAAAGAAGGCTTACCCAAACGGCGCTGTAGCTCGCGGAGAATCTCGTGATCATACCAGGAGCCCTCTGCGCGCGGCAGAGCGGGCTCACTGAAATGGGCGTGGTTGGAGGGGCTGACCAGATGCAGGGCCAGGCCGTAGTGCAGGACTTCCAGTCCGCTCAGGGGAGGGAGGATGATGTGCGCATGCCGGGTGCTCTCATTGCGATAGAGATCTATAGCCACCATGAAGTCCAGGCTGCTGAATGCACGCTCCAGCGCCGCGCTGTTGGGAGCGGAACGGAGGGGATTTCCCGCTATGGTGATCATGGCCTTGATCTGCCCGGGGCCGGGCTCCAGAATCTCTTCAGCCAGAGCGGCGCTGGGCAAATCGCCCCCGGTTTCCGGGAGTTTTCTGACCCGGCTGTGCCAGCGCCGGCTCTTCGACTCCGAAGCCAGCAATTTCAGAAAGTCTACCGCCGGAAGGCTGAACATCGAACCTCCCTCGCGATCGAGATTGCCGCTGAGCAGATTGATGACCACGATGGCCCACTGACAGAGCGTGCCGTGCTCCTGCACCGAAACTCCCAATCGCCCGTAGGCCACAGCCCGTTCCGCGGTTGCAAATTCCCGGGCTATGCGCTCGATATCGGATGCCGGAATACCGCAGGCTGCCTCCGCCCATTCTACTGTCCAGCTAACGGAGCGCTCATAGAGCTCTTCTAAATGTTCACTGAACTGCTCCAGTCTTCCCGGTTTACAGAGCCTTTCTTTTACCATAACATGAATTATGGCCAGAAGAAAGAACACATCAGTACCCGGCCTGATGAACAAGTGTTCATCGGCCAGTTCAGCCGTCCTGGTTCGCATGGGGTCTATGACCACAAATCGACCGGAGCGCGCTTTCAGGGCTCGGAGGGTGGCGGAGATGCCCGGTGTGGACATCAGGCTGCCGTTGCTCACCATAGGATTGGCGCCCAGCATGAGCAGGTATTGAGTCCGGGCCAGATCCGGAACCGGAAACATCGCCAGGTGCCCGAACATCTCCCCGCAGACCAGCATAAGGGGCAACTGATCCAGGGAGTGAGAGGCAAATTGGTTGCGGGTTCCAAGAGCGTCAAAAAAATCGTATAAATGTAAAAGTGTTCCTGTATTGTGTACCGTGGGATTTCCCGTGTATACACCGAGCGCATCCCGCCCGTGCTCCCTCTGAATCTTGCCTATGCGTTCTTCTATGGTGTCAAAGGCCTCCTTCCAGGAGATGACTTCCCATTGATCCCCGCGCCGGCGCAGCGGCTGGCGCACCCGCAGGGGATCCTCATGCACATCGCGCAATGCCATGGCCTTGGGGCATATATGGCCCTTGCTGTGCACATCCAGCTCATCGCCGCGAATGCTGCTCACCCGACCCTGCTCCATTCGAACTTCCAGCCCACACATGGCTTCACAGAAAGGACAGGTTCGGTAGTGCAGAGATGTTGACACAGATGATTATTTATAACAAGCAAATTATTTACCTATGATAGCGCCGTCGCTCCCGGGGTTTTTAACGCGCGGTTCGAAGGGTGTTGTGAACACGCAGCCAGCATGGTTATGGGCTGATGAGGATGTCAGCAGCACCGTGATAGGAGTGGTACTCACCCCGATACATCGCATCGGCCTGAATCGGCCCCATGCGGAAGCGACCCGGGCTGACCGCACGCGCCAGATAGTGAAAGCGAAGGGGTTGGGTTCCCAAATTGGTGTAGATCAGCAAGCGGTCATCCCGGAAGTCTATATGATCCGGTTGAGCCGAGTTCTCCACCCAATCGGGGAGGGGTGCGCGACGAAGACGGGGGTTTTCAATCTCCAGGCCCGCGGGAAGGATGTCGGTTATGGCGATGTTCTCCATTCGACCACCCACCAGACTCCTCAATTCTACCTCCACCAGCAACAGATCGTTCTGGCGCAGTTTGGTCAGGTCGCTGACCGGCTTGCCGGAGGCGTAGAAAAACCTGCGACGTACCTGAATGAAGCGATCTTCCTCCAGATAGCGACCGTCCGTTGAGAAGCCTTTCTGCTCATGCAGGTAGTAGAGCTTTCCACTGCCACTGCTCTCGATGCGAAGGGGCCCTTCCCCCAATTGCTCCTGATTCAGGCTGATCTGCTCGCCGTCCATAGTGGCGATTTTCTTGCCCTTGCTATAGAGCTCTGCCCGCACCGTTGAACCGGCATCCCGGGCGGCTATCTTGCCCAGTGCGAGCAGACTGAAAGCCTTTTCCTGGGTATTGAGATACCTGGATCGCTCCAGTTGTTCGCTCAGGAAGCGGGCCAGAGCATCCGCCTGCAAATGGTCTTGCTGTATGTCCAGCAGAGCATTGAGGGCCAGGGCGCGGTCCCGGAGAGGTGATTGGAAATTGCCCCCGAATTCCGGATTGGATTCTTCGCCCTCAAAGGCCGGGGGCAGCAAACGCTCAAAGCGACTCATGTCTCCCGAAAGGCCATAGCTGACCGCCAGAAGGTATTGCCCATCCAGGCTGAGTTCGGCAGGGTGACTGAGGTAGTAATTCATCGTGCTGATGTCGGGTTTACCGGCCAGCGCCAGAACATACAGGGAGTAAGGTGCTTCTTTTCGCGCTACCTCTCTACTCATACTTGAATTGTATCTGTACAAAAAGGTGTCTTTACGACGAAGCTGTTGCCGGAGGTAGTCGCAGAGCCTGTTGAACACTTGTTCATTGATGGGGTAACCCGCTTTTTGAGCCTCGTAGAGAAAGTGAGCGGCATAGGCGCTGGGCCACCAGGCCGCTTCACCCGCACCGCGCCAATAGGTCAACCCGCCATTGCTGATTTGCTGTTGCTGAATGCTCAACATGGCGCGCTCTATATGTCTGGAAATCTCTTCGAAGGCGGCAGAGTTTTGACCCTCTGCTATGCGCAAGGCGCTCAGTTCAGCGAGGTAGAGCTGTGGGAAGGCCGAAGAGATGATCTGTTCCAAACAGCCGTGAGGGTACTGGATCAAGTCCTCCAGATCGCGGCTGAGCAAGAGGGCAGGGGAGCGGCTCAGAGAGAGTTTGGTGCCGATCACATGGTCCAGGGTGGACAGCCTGGGCAGATCGAGGGACTGCCCCCCTTCGAGCCGACCGCTTTGAGCCAGATGCTGCAAACCGGAGGCCGGCCTCACGGGAATCTCCGTGCGCTGGCTGAAGCTTTCGCCCCAAATGGAAGTCTTCGCCGTCACCTGCCCATGGCCAATGCCCGCCAGGGCCCGGATTTTGAAACTCGCGCTGCTCTCGCGGCCGGCCTCTGCACTGAACTCCCGCTCTGCCGAACCGATGATCTCCAGCGGCCCTTCAAGGACCAAAGCAAGCTTTCCGGCAGCCTTGCGATCGCTGGTATTGCTCAGCATAACCCTGACATCCACCTCATCGCCCGGGCTGAGAAAGCGGGGCAGTGCCGTGGAAATCACCAGGGGGTCGGCGACGGTCGTCGTGGCTTGAGCGGCTCCGAAGGCCGAGCCTTTCCAGGCGGCGACCATCCAGCGCAATTCCCCCGAAAACTCGGGAATGTCCACGCTGAAGCTGAGCTCACCCTGGTCATTCGCCTGAAGAATTCCACTCCAGAAAGAGACGGGTTTTACGCGTTTGCTGCCCGTCGGGCTGAGCCGGGACTCGAGTTCATAGGCATCTCCGCCACCGCTGAGCACTCCGCTGCCACTCAGGTTGGGAAACAATTGAGCATAGAGATCTGCCGATTCAACCTCCAGGGCTCGTTTTCGAAAGAAATGGGCGAAAGGATCGGGGTCCTTCATGCCAGAGACCTGTAATATCCCCTGATCCACCGCCGCTACAGTCAGTTGGGCGCCGGGCTGAGTTTTGATCCTGAGCTGTTGAGTCCGGGAGGAGCGACTCTGTTTTTCGACCTGAATGGTCAGCGGAATTTTGTGCCGCTCGTGTTCAATGCGAAGGGATTTGTAGCCGTGTGCAACGGTCAGAGGAATTGACGAAGCATCCCCAGCCCGGATGAGGGTGGCGTTGATGTACACCCCGGGCAGCCAATCGGCATGAAGAGCAAGATTGAGCGAAGCGGACTGGGCCGAAGTCTCCACTGAAAAGTGCCGTAAGACCTTGTCGCGCTCAACAGTGATCAACAGCCGCCCGTCAAAGGGGCAATTGAACAGGAGTTTGACCTGCTCTCCGGCCTGGTAAAGCTCGCGGTCGGCCTGAATGATGATCTGCCCTTCGCTGCTCACGGCAAAGGATCGCGAGTCGCTGTCCCCCCAACCGTAGGCGTAAAAATCGCGCTCTACCCAGGCATTACTGCCCGGAAAGCTGAGTCGCAATTTGTACTGCCCGGATTGCATGGGTGTAAAGGAGAATACGTTTTTTCCGCTGACCGACAGATTGGTCGCGCTGATTTCGCGTTCGGTCTTTCGGCTTTCATAGCGGTAGATGGACCCGTTTCGAACCAGGTGGTTTTCCCAGTCCACCTTGATCACCCGCATGATCAGGGCCTGGTTGGAAAGGCCTTTCCCCTGTGCATCACAGGCGGCAACGGGAATGCTCAGGGCAGTCCTGGTGCTGCTGTAGTCCGGGAGGGGGCCTATGCCGCAGAAGCGTTCCTGGGTGCACAGTTCAAGGACATCTTCGGCGTAAACCGCCCTTCCACTTTCATCAAAGACCGTCCAGTTCAGTTGGCCTTCCAGTAAACCCCGCTCTTCCCATTGGGGTAGTCGCAGATTGAAGAATCCCTCACCTTGCTCATTCGTTCGGCTTTCCTGAGTAAAGTCCTGCTGAACGGTTTGAAAGGGATCGAACTTATAGCCTTCAAAATCGCTGAAGACGATGGTTTTGCGCCGCAGTTTCAACTGCCCCTGCCAATTGCGGTCCACGGCCGGAGGGCCAAAGAAGTTCAGGGCTTGCAGCACCGCCTGCAGGCTGTCTCCGGGGCGGTATGGCCCCGGCGGAACCGCAGTGTTTAGACGAATCCTATCGGGCATGAACTCCTCCAGTGAAAAGCGAAGTTCGCCGAGATGCACATTGTTCCCGCTGTACAGATGGGCGGTCCAGCGCCCGGTGGGAAGGCTGGCCGGCATGTCCACACTCCACTCGAAAGCGCCCTGATCATTGAGCAATTGTCGGGCTGTTTTCCAGACCTGACCATTGGGCTGAGTCAGGCGCAGAATCACCGGAATGGAGCCCGGATTTTCCCAGAGTTCTATTCCGCGAACCACGCCGGCCATCTTCAGTTGCTCGCCGGGCCGGTACAGATCCCTTTCGGCATAGAGGAAGGCGTCATAGGTAATGTCCCTGGTGTTGAAACCGCCCACCCCAAATCGGGAGGCATCAACCTTTGAGTTCTCCAGCGAAAGAAAGTTGTAGTCCGTTCCGCTTCGGGCGCTGATCATGCCCGCTTCAAAGAGCGGCTGCCCTTCGCGCCAGTTATAGGTAGCTATGCCCCCGGCATCGGTTGTGGTGCTGTACATGAGCTGATTGTGCGTGGAGAAGAACTGCACATCAATGCCGACCAGGGGTTTGGCGCTCTGCAGAGAATGGGCGAACACCATAACCTGCTCAGCGCTTTTTCGGGTCATTAGTCCTATGTCGGAAAGGGCGATGATGCGACTGTCGGTCAGGTAGCGCCGATCCCGTGAACTGACTTTGACCACATAGATGCCGTTGAATCGGGAGAGCTTGTCGGCCAGGTCCACTTTGAGCAGGCGGTTGTGTCCGCTGCGGGGAAGCTCTTTGGTCTTGTGCACAGCGCTGTAGATCTCTTCCCCATAGAGGTCAACTTCGTAGTACCGGTAGTTGTGATATGAATAATCATCATCTTCTTCAAAGTAGTCCCATCCGTGCCGCTCACCTTGTCTTAAAAAATTTTGTATATTATTTTCAAATATTTTTGAGATGCTCACTTCCACTTCATCCAGCGAGTGTATCTCCACGGCCAGATTCCGGCCCCCGCTTCGACCCAGATAAGTCTTGCCTTCGGCTATAAAGCGAACAGAGGGTTCCAGTTGACCAAAGCCGAATTGCCGCTGAAAATCCTCTTTGAGCACTCCTCCTAAATCGCCGCCCAGGCCGCTTTTAAGCGTGAGGGTGTAGAGCTTGTCCGGGGCAAAATCCGAACTTTTCAGCAGGAGCTTGTTGCCGATGATCTCGGTGAAGAATTCCACTGCGGGCTGTATTCCGATCAGGGATTTGGCGATATCCGTCTGAAGACTTTGATTGAATTGGATCTCCACCGTACCGCGACTGCCGTCGTGTTGGGCCAGCAACTCTCGTACGTCCAGCAGATCGGGCGGGGGCAGATCCAGAATGAGTCTTTGGGGATGGCTGCTGGGCAGGTTTCCATTTCGCGTTTTGAGGCCCGGCTCAACATATACCGTTAGCGAGTTGGAGATGTGCCCGTCTTCATCAATGAGCAGGGATTGCTTTGCCGACTCCCCTTCGCTGAGCCAGCGAAGAGGCAGGGGATTTGTGCCGGAGTACATGATGAGCAGGGGGCGCAGGATTTGCTCTTCGACCGGAAAATTGAAGTTCAGGTCTGCCTGGAGTTGGACCGGTAAATCGGGACCCAGCCGGGTCCAGAAGACATTGGCATTTTCCAGTTTCAGCTCCGGACTGCGCACGCTGATGCGCGATTTGGGGTCCAGGAGCTTGTCGCTCAGGCCAAAGCGCCGGATCGCTTCGCCCATGCTGATGCTGTACTGGGTAGCCGGGGCCCAGCTTCGCGAAGGGGAGAATTCCAGCTCATGTCCCGAGATCCAGCGGAAGCGCCCTTCGACGGGCGGATCCATGAGCAGGTAGGGCAGGTTTTCCCAGCGCTGTAGCGCCGAATCGGGTGCCAGCCGGGTATTGAAGCGCAGGACCAGGTTGGATTGCAAATCCAGATGCTCTGAGCCTGCGGAATTGCTGCTGATTCGAATCAGGTCAGCGGAATGCTCCTTGTTTTGACAAGCCCCCATTGCGGCGAGCGCAAGGGCCAGGAGCAGGCCAATGGAGAGTAGAAAGGTAGCAGAGAAGTCGCCCGGACGGCTTTCTCCCAAAAGCTTGAAAGGGGGCTTTAGCATGAAGGAAAGTTACAGTAGTCATCGATTTATCCCCTCATTTTGTTGTTCATGTCGAATAGTTTTTTAAATTTGGAACAAGGAGAGCAAGCCTGATTAAACAGGTATTTTTTAAATAAATTACAGGAACATGGTAATCAGCTTTGAAGAACTTCGGCACATCAAGGACAGCATGCCAGCGGGCAGCATTGAAAGGATTGCCGATGAACTGGGCATTGAAGCCGACACAGTGAGAAACTACTTTGGAGGAGATCACTATGAGCAGGGAACAACCATTCCCGGAGTCCATTTTGAAAAGGGATCTGCCGGTGGTCTGGTCGAGATTCAGAACACCGCTATCCTGGAGCTTGCCAAGCGCATCGTTTCGCAGAACTCCTGAGCATCTCTGAGGGCGTCATGGTATGCCGCCCAGGCCATCGGGCCTAAGCGCGATGGCGGGTTTTCACTGATGTTAAACACACAGCATTGCTGTATGAACAGGCCGGGCTATACCCGGCCTGTTGTAGTTTTCAGCCTTTCAAACTCAAGCTTCTTCCAACACCTCATTGTGCTGGGAGGCCAACTGGCTCTGCAATTCAGCGGGAACCGGAGCGTACTCCACAAAGGCCCGGGAGTCCTTGGCACGGCCCTGGGTCAGCGAACGCAGGGTTGAGGAATACTTGTACAGTTCGGCCAGGGGAATTCGCGCTTCGATGATCTGATAGTGGCCGTCGTTGTTCATGCCGAAGATCTGCGCTCTGCGGGTCTGCAGATCGCTCATCACATCCCCGCTCATCTCAGCCGGGGTCTTTATGACCAACTGATAGATGGGCTCCAGCAATTTGGGGGCAGACTCTCTGAAGGCATTGCGGAAGGCCATGGCGCCGGCCGTCTTGAAGGCCATGTCGTTGGAGTCCACCGGGTGCATCTTGCCGTCGTAAACGCTCACCCGCACATCGCGCACATAGCTTCCGGTCAAGGGACCATCTTCGAGCTTGCTCATGATGCCCTTCATGATGGCGGTCGAGAACTTGGTGTCAATCGCGCCGCCAACTATGCACCAGTTGAAGACCAGCTTTCCGCCCCAGTCCAGTTTGATCTCATGGGTGTCTCTGACGGTAAGACCAGTTGGTGGGGCCATGCCCTCGGTCCAGGGTTCAACGAGCATGTGCACTTCGGCAAACTGTCCCGCGCCCCCGGTTTGCTTTTTGTGGCGATAATCCGCCTTGGCCGAGCGGGTGATGGTTTCGCGGTAGGGTATGCGGGGAATCTCAAACTGAACCGGCACTTTGAATCGCTCTTCGAGCCGCTGTTTGAGGATGTTGAGGTGCAACTCGCCCTGACCATGTACGATGGTCTGCCTCAGTTCAGCCGAGTGTTCAATCCGGTAGGTCGGGTCTTCCTCGGTGAGTTGGTGCAGACCATTGGCCAGCTTGTCTTCATCGCCTTTGTTGAGGGTCTCCAGCGCTGTGCGAATCCGGGGTTCGGGAAACACAATAGGTCGAATGGCCTTGCTGCTCCCTTTGGGACCCAGGCTGTCATTGGTATGGGTGTCCCTGAGCTTGACGGTCGCGCCCAGATCACCCGCGAGCAGATGATCCACCTGTTCGCGGTGTTTTCCGTTGATGACAAACAATTGATTGAGCCGTTCGGAATGTCCTTTGCGCACATTCGACAGATCCATGCCCGATTTGAGCGTGCCGCTGTAGACTTTGAAAAAACTCATCTCGCCCAGATGCGCCTCGCTGACGGTCTTGAACACAAAAGCCAGAGGCTCAGCCTTGGGATCGGCGCTGATGCTTCCCCCATCGGCCATGGCCGCAGGTGCCATATCGGCTGCTGTGGGGCAGATGTCGTGAATGAATCCCATTACCCTTCCACTGCCCATGTTGTGGCGGGCTGAAACGCAGAACACCGGAAAGAACTCGGCCTTGCTCAGGGCTATCTGCATACCCTTTTGC
The DNA here is from genome assembly GCA_041751015.1 of Chitinophagales bacterium. Classification (GTDB taxonomy): domain Bacteria; phylum Bacteroidota; class Bacteroidia; order Chitinophagales; family BACL12; genus WGOA01. Next base: position 56,229 of record JBGSYF010000002.1, on the reverse strand, counting down.
AATTCCTCTTCGTCCAGGGTTCCCTTTTCAAAGTACAATTCCATTAAACCCTCATCGTTCTCCGCGGCGGCCTCCACCAGCGCATTGTGCAACTCAGCAGCTCGCGCCGCCTCGGATTCGGGAATGGGTTTTTTCTCCGGCTTGCCGCCTTCCGGACCGAACTCGTACATGGTCATGCGCAGCACATCAATGATCTGATTGAAGCCGTTGCCTTCGTTCAGGGGGTATTGAATTGGAATGACCTGTTTGCCGAAGCGCTCTCTGAGCTGCTCCAGTGTGCGCTCGTAATCTGACTTTTCGGTGTCGAGCTGATTGATCACAAAGATGGTGGGCTTGTGGGCATCATGGGTATTCTCCCATATGAGCTCTGTGCCAACTTCAACCCCATACTGCGCATTGAGCACCATGACTACGGTATCCACCACCTTGAGTGCGGTGTGAATCTCCCCGACGAAGTCATCAAAACCCGGAGTGTCTATCAGGTTGATCTTGGCATCCTTCCAGTGCAGGTGCATCAGGGTTGAGAAGAGCGAGTTTCCCCTTTCCTGCTCGATGGAATTGTAATCGGATACCGTGTTTCCATCATCCACATTGCCCCTGCGCGGAATGGCGCCCGCTTCGAACAACATGGTTTCCGCCAGAGTGGTCTTGCCGGAACCCTGGTGGCCAAAAAGCGCCACATTCTTGATGAGCGCTGAATCATTGGGATGCATAATCAACTCGGAATTCAGACCGGTTCCGGATAGCAGATGGGGTCAATCCGCCGGAACGGTGGGTTAACAATCAGTTGATCTGCGGACCTCTTCCGATAGCCCCCTAATCGGCTCTACAGAACCGCAGTAACGCTAAATATAGGGAACTTCCCTAAAACTCCTTTAGCGAACCAGTTGAACGGCCTGGTTTTTTTGCAGAGCGCGACCCGTCAGGCTCTGTGCCCGCAAGACGGCCAGATAGGTACCCACCTCCTGTTCCACGCCCAGATAAGTGCCATCCCAACCCTCTTCAAGTCGGGTGGTGCTGAAGAGCATTTCGCCCCAGCGGTTGTAGATGCTGAACTCATCCAGTTGGGCCAGACCGCGGCTTATCGGGATGAGCACATCGTTGTTCCCGTCGCCGTTGGGGCTAAAGGCATTGGGTAAAAAAATATCTAAAAGTTCCAGCACGGTTACCGTCAGATCCCGGCTGCTCTTGCAGCCGTTGGCATCCGTCAGGGTCATCGTGTAGGTGGTGCTTTCCTCCGGTGCTGCCTCGGTGAACTGGCTTTCCGGATGACTCAATCCGGTGGAAGGGCTCCAGAGATAACTCAGGCCCTCTGAGCTGCTCAACTGGGCTCTTTCGCCCTGAAAGATGGTGGTGTCCGAAAATAATTCCAGGTAGGGAAGGGGCTGCACGATTACGCGCACCCTCAGCGTGTCCTGACAGGCGTTCATATCGCTGGCCACCGCTGTGTAGAGGGTACTGCTGCCCGGAGAGGCCAGGGTCGAGCTGCAATCGATGCAACTTAAACCCTCTGCAGGGGTCCAGCTAACATTCAGCCCACCATCCACCTCCAGCAACAGTTCATCTCCGGCGCAGATGCTGCCGTCCTCGCTGATCGTGGCGTTGAAGGTCAATACCTCTATCCATACGCTGTCCTGATAAGGGCAGTTATTGATGCTTAGGGTTGATACCGTATAGAGGGAGCTCAACAGGGGAGAGGCCGTCGGATCGGCGATAGCGGGATTGCTCAGACCCGGCAAGGGGCTCCATTGGAAGAGAAATCCGCCGGGGGGCTCGGGACCCAGTGCCAGGGCGTTCAGAGCGGCGCTTTCCCCCAGACAGATGAATTGATCCTCCCCGGCATCGAGCAGCAAGCTGGCGTCCACATCCAGGGTCAAACTATCGCTGCTGGAGCAGCCATTGTCATCCAGCACAACCGTGTAGGTGACAGGCCCGCTCAGCGGAGAGGCAATGGGCTGTTGAATTCCGGGGTCGCTCAATCCCGTTGCCGGTGTCCAACTGATGTCCACCGCTGGAATGTCCGGGCGACAATATCCCAGTCGCAGATTGGCTCTTCGGTTGGACAAAGTCGGGCTGGCATTGAGGCTGCAACCGCTTCCGCTCAGTGCAACATCAACGAGCGTGCTTGGGTAAGAGGCCAGGGTATAGGCCACTGCATCATCCGAGGAGTATGCCCCATCCAGGTTGTCAAAACATATCTCCAGCAGTATACCCTCATCACCGGACCAGGCAAATGTCCGGTCCAGGCTAAAGGTATTCCAGCCGGCAATGCTGCTGTAGTTAGCCGGTCCCCAGAATGGCTGTGTGCCTTCCTCAAAGCTTACGCCCAGTTCTGCAGCGCTGAAACAACTGAGGCTTATGCTGAAATTGCGGTAGTTCAAGCTGCTGTTTTTATCGGTGACCAGCAGGGAAATTTCCTCGATCACGCCGCCGTAGAACCCGGATTCCCTCAAGTCTTCTGCAGTATACAGAATTTGAATTCTGGCATCGGAATAACTGCCTTTGAAGGGTGTGGGACCATCGGTCGACAAACTGCCACTCCCGATTTGAACATCGCTCAGTGCCGGGCAGGGTGGGGCATCGCTGCCGCAGGAGGGAGTCAGGTCAAACTGCGCTGAGGTGCCGGGGCAGAGCAGGGTTTTATCACTGGCAATGGCCCACAGTGGCGTTGTGCCTTTGATGACCAGGGGGATGCTGTCCAGCATACGGCAACCGCTGGCCGATTCCATGAAGATCTGATACCAGGTGCTTTCCTCCGGAGAGGCCGCGGTCATCGCAGAATCGGGCTGGCTCAGTCCGTCGATGGGCTGCCACTGGTAAAGGTAGGGGCCTTGAGAAGGGTCGGGTTGGGCAATCAATAACGCCGGGTCAAATCGACACAGAGTATCTCCCGGACTGAGGGTATAGCTGAAAGGTGGCACAACACTGATCAGCACACTGTCCTGGTTTTTGCATTGGGGCGGAAGATCGCTGCTGACGATGTACAAGGTGCTGACCGCCGGAGAAGCGAGAGGGTTCTGTAAGCCCGGGTCATTCAATCCCGCAGCGGGCGTCCAGTTGAACATGCTGCCGCCAGAGCTGGCGCTCAGTTGAAAGGGAATCCCTCCGGGGCAATAGACGCCATCAGGTCCCGCGCGAAGACCGGACAACAATTGAATATCAAAGGCAAAAACCTGATTGGAGAAAACCGGACAGGCATCGTCCTGCACAGAAACGGTAAAGGGAAAGAATCCGGTGTCTGCCGGTGTGGTGGCCCAACTGACGTTCAGGCTGATGGGGTTGCTGCCACTGATGCTCAGACTTGCACCGGGGAGAACCAGGGGCAATGTGGTACTCAGGCTCAGGATATCTGCGGGGTTGAGATCGTCAAACTGCAGAACAAAACTTATGGTATCTCCCGGGCAGGAGCGAAGCGAGTTTTCGTCAAGAGCAACGGCGCCCTCCAGCGCATGGAAAGTTCCCAACTGTTGTGGGTTGAAATTTCCGGGACAATCGGTGACCACAATTTGCATATCGCGCATGGTATTTCCGATCCACACGCCATCGCGGTATTCGTCAATGCGAATGGTGACGACAGAAAACTGCTCTGCTCCCGGAGTGAAACTCAATTGCCCGCTGATGGGATCCAAATCAAAGGCTCCATCGGTCGTAAAAACAGGAACTTCAAGACTAAAGCCCGGCGCGAAGCTAATGGGCGAAGCCATAGTGGTCAGCGGATTGATCAGGGTATAGACCAGCGAATCTCCTTCCGGGTCGATGGCACCGTGATTGAAACTAAAGGGTTGATTATTACAAATATATGTTACGGGAAGTTGGGTGAATTTCACTGAGCTGTTGCAGCCACCTGCTATAGCATCGATGTTTGCTTCAACATAGAGACGCTGAGAGCCGGGGAAGAGCAAATTGTCTATGGCTTCATTCCGGCAGCACAAGAAATAGGAGATCTTCCAATCCGGACAGGGCATGGGCATATTAATTATCCTTGAATAGGAATAAACTTCCACGCCAGGAGCAACGCCTGTCCCGCAAGTAGAGCCGTAGAGCTCGAGCCAGGGGATACAAATTGGCGATATCTCTTCACCAAACATAAAGGTATCCAAACCGGTGAAGAGGGTATCGGGTAAGAGCGAAAGGCCAAAGTCCATTCCACAACTCAGCGAACTCACATCTACACTCACCTCCGACGGCATACTTATACCCACGCAGTCGCGGTACAAGGTCAAACGAATCTCATAGGTGCTTCCGCCCAGACAGGTATAGGTCAAATCGGCCCCCATAGCGTGGGAGGCTTTACTGGACTTCGCTATTCCCGACAGCACCAGGATGCATACAAGCGGGAGTATGCAATTCACGAGTGAAAAGCCTTTTACCCTCCATCGGGTTCTCTGAGATGTACAAAATGGAAGGCTGAACCTCATGTGTTTTATGAGTAAAATAATTATGTAAATTAAGTTAATACATTCCTGCCTACTCACTTGAAAGTTAACAACAATACTTTTGAGACCATAGTCACTTTTTCACAAGTTAGACACAGGTGTTCATGAGCGCTTTGTACGAGAATACGGACTGTCGGTCATTCCCTGTGCAACCAATCGAGGATAGCCTGGCTGTTTTGATCCTTCATGCAGCGAAAGTGTCCTCTGGGGCAGCGTTTGAAACCGATCTTGGCGCAGGGTCTGCAGGAGAGCCCGTTGACTTCGGCCAGCATTCCTCCGCTGTTCAGGTAGTTTCCCAGCAAGTCGGGCTCTGAAGAGTGATCCTCATCAGCACTGAGCTTTTTCAGGGATGCATCCCGGGGAGTTTGAGCGGTATTCAGCAAGTCTGCCGAGCCGAAATAGGGAAACATACCCAGGCGGTGATCGGTATTACCCCAAATACTGCAAATGGGCTTCCCAAAAGCGCTGGCGATGTGCATCATGCCCGTATCCGGGCTGATCACCCTCCTGGACAGCCTGATCAGCGCCGCGGATTGCTGCAGCCCGGCCAGTCCGGCACAATTCCACAGACGGGACGGATCAATCTGCTCCAGCGCTTCTCCCATCGCCCGATCCTGGGTTCCCCCAATCAGTACAAATGGTCTATTGGTTCCTTTGCAAATGTTCTCTAAAAGGGTAGGCGTGGGGCGCTTGGTGCCCTGTCTGGCTCCGATGATCAGGGCGTCAAAGTCCTGTCGAAGGGCCGCTGGATGTTGCCCCGCCCATTCCATGGCCTGAGGACTCAGGTGCATCTCCAGGCCCTTTTCGTCATCCAGTACATTCAGGCAACTGGCGGTTTCCAGGTAGCGGTTAACCACGTGCTGATTGCCCAGCCAATCTTTGCGGGCATAGACGTAGAGCCACTTCTTGAGGTTCATCTTGTAGAAGGTACTGCTAGGTACTCCGCTCAGACCGAGCTTGACCAATGCACTGCGCCAGTTGTGGTGCAAATCCAGGATAAAGTCGAATTTCTCCTTTCGGATTTCGCCAATCAGGGATTTCAGCGAGGCCTTTTCCTCGAGAACGTGAATTTTGTGAATATGGGGATTGTGACTGACCAGGGGCACATAACCCGAGCGGGTTACAAAATGGATCTCCACATCCTTAACCTGCTCCTTGAGGCAGCGGAACACAGGGCTGCACAGGACTATATCGCCAATGGAGCTGAAGCGAATAACAAGAACTTTCACCGTTTTATATTGATCGTACCTCAGCCTTATCCGTCCGGTCTACAAATGAGCAGTTTTCCACAATTGCTGCTAAGGTATACATCCTGTTTGTTCCACGCATGGAAAAAAAAGCAGCTTTGACCGCATATAGACCAACTGCAAGGGCAGCAATGCCTGTGTTGCACTTCAAATCAACGCGATTCGGCTCAAGCTGGGTCAAATACTAAATAGGTTTGTAAAAATGGCTAATGCTCTTACAAAATTCCCTGATTTCCATTACCTTAGTTCATTGATCAGAGAATCTGATTTCCCTCAGGTTATAGATTTCCCTCACTAAATCATCATTCCAAACCCTCTCAACACCTCCTTTACATTTATGAAAAATTTGTTTACTGTTTCATGTCTCGGATTGGCTATGCTGGCTGGTTCGGCGCTTTCGGCGCAAGATCGCTGTCACAGCACAGAGTACATGGATGTCATGATGCAACAGCATCCCGAAATGGCTATAGAAATGGCAGCCATTGAGGAGCATACCCGTCAGGTTTTGGAAAACGGTGCCACCGAGCGCTCTGCATCGGCCACTTATACCATCCCTGTTGTTTTTCACGTCATTTACAACGGATCCTCACAGAATGTTCCTGACAACGTCATCCTGGGCCAGTTGGACGTGCTCAACGAAGACTTTGGCGCCTATAACGTGGACATCAGCACGGTGATTCCCGCATTCAGCGGCATCTACGCCGATGCGGACATTCAGTTTTGCCTCGCTTCGGTGGATCCCAGCGGTAACCCGACAACAGGCATCACCCGCACGGCTACTTCAGTGAGCAGTTTCTCCTACACCGGCAATGGTATGAAGTTCAACTCTTCAGGAGGAAAGGACGCCTGGCCGCGCGCGGATTACCTGAACATCTGGGTCTGCCGCCTGAGCGGTGGTGTACTCGGTTTTGCTCAGTTTCCCGGCGGTCCTGCCAACACAGACGGTGTAGTGGTGGACTATCGCTATGTAGGTCGTGATTCCTGGACTTCCGGTCCATTGTCTCCCTACAACAAGGGTCGCACCCTGACCCATGAAGTAGGCCATTGGCTCAACCTTCGCCACATCTGGGGCGATGGAGGTTGCTCTGTAGACGATGGAGTTGCCGATACCCCTCTTTCCAGCTCACCCAACTATGGCTGCCCACTTTCTTCCACTCGTTGCTCCTCCCTGGACAACGTTCAGAACTACATGGACTACACCAATGACGCTTGTATGGTGATGTTCACCGCCGGTCAGGGTGCCCGCATGCGCGCTACTTTGGTTCCCGGTGGTTCACGGGCTTCTGCAGCCAATGCATCGGCCACAAAGTGTTCTTCGGTAGTGCCTACCTGCGATGTTCCAACCATGCCTTCTACGGCTATTCTCTCAGCGCCTACCACGGCCAGGGTTTCCTGGGTTGGGGTTGATGCCGCCATCAACTACACCGTACAGGGCCGTCAGTTCGGAGGTGCCTGGCGCGATGTGCTGGTTTCCGGAACCGGACGCAATTTCAACATCTTCAAAGCCAATTTCACTTACGAGTGGAGAGTGCGCTCCAATTGCGGTGCTTTGGGAACTTCAGATTATACCGCCATTCAGAGCTTTACCATGCCAGCATCCCGTTTTGGGGTGAGCTCTCTGGCCATGAATGTGTTCCCCAATCCGGCTTCGACCCATCTGGTGATCGACCTGAACAGCGAGAAATCAGGCAGTGCAGAATTGCTTGTTGTTGACCTGCTCGGCCAGATTGTGCGCACAGAGCAAGTAGCTGTAGATGGTGGTTTGACACGAGTTCAGCTCGACGTCAGCCAGCTCAACAACGGCTCTTACTTCGTGCAGATGATTCAGGATGGTGAGCGCGTGGTCAGCAATTTCCATGTTGTCCGCTAAAGCTTGACGATGGAATAAGAGGTATGATCCTCTTGTTTTCCACATAGACCATTAATTTTAGCCGGTTCCTGTTTCTACAGCGAACCGGCTTTTTTTGCCTTTGTTTGGCCGGGTTTTTAAGGTTAGAAAATTATATTTAATTTATGTTGGGATTAAAGTTGCCCACGGATCCGCGATGGGTTGATTTGGCACACAAGAGCCTCGAAGAGATTCTAACTGATCACGCCTACTGTGAGCAAAAGGCAGCCTCAACCTGCATCTCTCTGATTCAACTCTATCCCGAACGAACCCGACTGGTTCGCGAACTGGCACCTATTGTAACGGAGGAATGGGGACATTTCAGACAAGTACTCCGCGAGATGGATCGCCGGGGAATCGCCCTGGGCCGGCAGCGCAAGGATGAATACGTCAATCGCCTGCAACAAGCCATGCCGAAAGGCTTGTCCAAAGAGCAGATTCTTCTGGAGCGTCTGCTGGTTGCTGGTCTGATTGAAGCCCGCAGTTGCGAGCGTTTCCGGCTACTATCCCTGCACCTGCCCGATCCGGAGTGGCAGGAATTCTATCATCAGTTCATGGTTTCAGAGGCCGGGCATTACCGCTTGTTTCTGGATCTCGCCAGGGAGTACGCCGGATCTGAGTTGTGCGCGGAGCGATGGGCGGATTGGTTGCGGATCGAAGCGGAGATCATCGGCAGCTTGAGCCTGAGCGGAGAGCGCATGCATTGAGCAAAGGCATCACTTCCACCCGAAGTCCAAAGCCGGGGGCGCATACATGGAGCAAAGGCATCACTTCCCTTTGAAGTTCAAGCGTTATTCCTCTGGTGGAACCTCAGCGCTGTCGGGCTCAGAGTGCAGGCGCAGAAATCTCAGGTTTCTTTTCAGTCCCCGGTAGCCACTTCGCTTGAGCGCTGAATGGCGGAACAGGTTCTGAAAGACCTCCTCGCTCATCTCTTCCCACTGTTCCCGGTTCATCTCCAAAAGGGCTTCAGGGGCATCGAAATCAGCCTCGCGATGCCTCGTGGCAAAGCGATTCCAGGGACAGACCTCCTGACAGATGTCGCAGCCAAAGGCCCAGTTTCCGAACTTGCCCTGCATCTCCGCCGGAATGACCTCCTCTTTCAACTCAATTGTAAAGTAGGAGATGCAACGACTGCCGTCCACAACGTAGGGAGTGGGAATGGCATCGGTGGGGCAGGCGTCCATACAAGCCGTGCATGTTCCGCAATAGTCTTTGATGGGACCGTCTACCTCAAGATCCAGATCGCAAATCAGTTCGCAGAGAAAGAACCAGGAGCCGGCTTTGGGATGGATTAAATTGCTGTTCTTGCCCATCCATCCTATTCCGCTCTTGCTGGCCCATGCGCGCTCCAGTACCGGTGCGGAGTCCACAAAAACCCTTCCCTGAACCGAGCCAATCTTCCATTCAATGTCCTGAACAAATTCGCGCAATCTGGTTTTGATCACATGGTGATAGTCCTTTCCATAGGCGTATTGGCTGATGCGGGGCGCATCTTCGTCCCGGGCTTTGTCCGGATTGTGATAATTGTACATCAGGCTGATGACCGAGCGGGCTCCGGGCACCAGCAAGGTCGGATCCAGGCGTTTGTCATACCAATTGGTCATATAACCCATCTGACCATGCATGCCGCGCTTCAACCAGGCTTCCAGTCGCGGAGCTTCCTCGGCCAGGAATTCCGCTTTAGAAATTCCACAGAAACTAAATCCGTGTTTGCTGGCCAGTTGTTTGATGAGCAGGGCCCTGCGCGAAGGGTTCAGATCCACGTCGCTATGGGCGTTGTGAAAGTTGCTGAATTTGATCGCTCTTCAACACGCGTTTACCCATCACAGGCTCCCGGAAAGCCTTCAGCATAGCTGAAGCTACGGTCTTGCCCTGAATTGGTCGGTAGGCCTTGAGCGGTCCGAGCATGAAAGGACTGATGATGGGCATACTGATTTGGGCCAGCTTTTCGCCGGTTCTTTTCTCATCCCTTTGTCCAAGGAGGAGGGAAGGGCGGTAGAACACCGCAGTGGGCAATGGAAGTTGGGCTATATCCCGCTCCGTTTCGCCCTTGATCTGATTGTAGAATATGCCCGAAGAAGGGTCTGCTCCCATAGCGCTGACCAGATGAAATTGTTCTGCCCCATGTCGGGCTGCCCAGGTGGCCAGATTTAGGGGAAACTGATGATCAATCTGTCGAAAGGCCTCGCGGCTCCCCGCTTTCTTCATGGTGCTTCCCAGGCAGCAGAACACCGCCCTGGGTTTCTCCACTGCGGGAAAACTTGCCGTATCTGCAAAATCAACGATGTGTTCGCTCAGGCGCTTGTGCTCCAGCCCGGAGTGGCGTCTAACCAGGGAAAGCACTTTTAAGTCCTCCTGCGCCAGAAGCGCAATGATCAAATGACCACCAATAAGACCGGAAGCTCCGGCGATGACCACAAGCTTTTCTTCAGTACCCATACGCTCAAAGATAAGTTGAGTCTATGGGATGGACTTCGAGCCTAAGAGGCAGCTCTTTTATCCTGACTCATGCTCCTGACAGCATACTTTCAGGAGATCTTGGTAATCCGGAAGGTCCGCGGCCGATTCGTGCACAAATCCACTGAGAATTTCGCCGCGATGCAGTAAGAACACCCCCGGCATCTGCATGGAATCACCCACCTCTTTTCCTATGGTATAGCCTTTTGAAAGCAGCAGACTGGCAAAGCGCGCAAGTGCCTTGGCACCAAAGAGTTCAGAGACCCGCCCCTTTCTTAATCTAAATTTTTTATATAAAATACTTTCAGTATCTGATATCTGATCCAGATCGTCCAGACCATGGGCCTGCAAATGTTCTTGTCCCTCTTCGGGACTGACCATATAAACCAATACCAGACGGGTTGAGCATCGTTCAAACTCCTTTCGAACGTCGGCAATATGATCCATGGTGTCCTTGCAGAAGGGGCAGCCGAAATGACGCAGGAAGACCAACAACACCTTGCCTTCCTTGGTGAGATCCAGCAGATTTTCACCCTTGGTGGTGTCAAACAAATCCAGTGAATACTCCTTACTGCTAAAGGTTTGAATCAACAGATCGTCCGTGCGGTATGAATTCAGGTAAATCAGATAAAGCACTATGGAAAACATGGGAACCCATATGATCCAGTTGGTCAGCACAACCGGCAGGAAAGCCGGATCGGCAGTGCCTGTTTGAAGTCCAACCCAAAAGGCCAATGAGCAAAGCAAACTAAAGATGAAGCCCGCTGTGCTGACCACCCATTGTCTGAACGGATCAAAGGAAGCCAGGGCATAAGCAATACCTAAGCAAAAGGTGACGATGCCAACGATCTGAAGACTGAAAGCATTGACCTGACTACCTGAAACCATCCAGGCCAGAAGTCTACCGGGAATGAAGGCCGCGATTAGCCCCCATCCGAGATGGTACATAGCCGCCGTGGTCAGGATAGCTCTTGACCATTGCCGCTCCGGGGTAATTTGCATCATTTGAGTGGAATAGGCATTGAAACAGGACAGTGCTGAAAATGTTCAGATTGCCAGCATAAATTATTGAGCATCAGGTCTTTCCTTGTATCGAAGGAAGGCCAGAAATCCGAGAAGACAAAAGAGCACCGCGGCTATGGCACTGGCGCGGGTTCCCCCTTGTTCCCAGAGCAGGAAAGTTGGAAAGATCAGCATGGCCGCAGAGGTGCCGGCTTTCATGATCAGTGTTCGAACAGCAAAATACATTCCGGCTACGGCCTGTCCCTCCCGCAATCGGTGTTCCTCTGCCAGATCACCTACGATCGCGTTGGGAAGGATGCCAAAAGAGGCCAGAGCAAAGGCGGCAAAGATCTGCAATGCGCCAAGGGCCATCAATGAAGCTCCGTTGTCCGCGCGAAAGGAAGCGGTGAGAGCAAATGCCCCTCCAAACAACAAAAAGGCGGCCAGCAGCACCCGCCGCTTCCCCCAGCGAGAAGCCAACCAGTTCACCGGGGCATAAAACACAAAACTCAAACCAAAGACGATCAACATGAACACACTCGCATAGGCCTTGTCCCGCCCCATCAACTCCACCACATAGAAGGCAACCCCCATCTGAATGAAGGTGAGCGAAAGCCAGTACAGGAAATCAGAGAGCGCAAACCATCGAAAATTCCGATTGCTCCAGACCTGAGCAAATGCGGCAAACAGGCCCTTGGAGGAGGCCCGGCTGTCTGAAGGAGATTGATCATCCGCAGCACTGGTGTAGCGTTTCTCATCCAGAAAGAGGGCCGGTACCAGCATGGCCATTGCCCCCAACCCGGCAAAGAGCGCGATGCTCCACTGAAATGCCTGAACAGAATTCATATTTTGTTCAAATAAATCCTGAACCATATAGATCTGGGAGCCCAGAGCAAATCCGAGCGCCCAGGTCACGGAGATAGCGGTCGCAAGATTCAGACGCTCTTTGGCACTGTGCCCCAATTCGGCAATCAGGGCATTATATGGAACTACATAGGCCGTCATGGCCAGATAGAACAAGGTGATGCTACAGGCCAGCCACACTGAATTCAGCCAGCCCGGTGCCGGGGCGGGGGGGAAGAAAACAGCAGCGGAAAGCAAGGCAAAGGGCAGTGCCGAGCAGAGTAGAAAGACCCTTCGCCTTCCCAATCGGGAGCGCGTGCGATCGGACCAATTGGCCAGCAGGGGATCGGTAAAAGCGTCGAAAAGCCTTCCGCTGGCCCCGATCAAGCCAATCAGAGTAAGCCCCGCAAACACGGAGCCTTGAAAGACAAAAGGGGGAAAGAGCGATTCAGCCCCTTCCCCCTTCAAGGGCATGTAGAAATACGCCAACAGATTCAACACCCCGTATGATGCCAGAGACCAGCCAAATTGGCCAACCGCGTAAATCGCGATCATACCGGCACGCCCAGAAGCCATTTTAGGCAGAATAAGTCCTTGTTGTGGAGGGCTTATTGGCGAAGGTTGTCAAACCACAACTGCGCACTGAGCAGCGAGGGTTGTACACATCCCCCGTGATCGAGTGGACCCGGGCCGAACAAGGTTTCCCCATTCACCGCTGGAACATCCACACCCTGCTCCAGATAAGCAGCGCGCGCATTGACGGCATTCAGATACGAAACCTGGTCATCACCCGTACAGAAGTACATGCGCACGGGGCTTTGCGGTGCCCGGTCCAGTTGTGAATTGTCCTCCAGGGCAAGGCGGAAAGGGTTGTTCGGATTGTTCAGGAAATCTTCAAAGACATCATCGCGCACGATGTTCTTTGGAACAGCGGGAACAGCGGCATTCAACTCCCCGTAGTTGACCAAACCGTTGAACAGGGGCGGTAGGGTCGTGGCCCAGGGCTCCTTGAGGAAATCGGCAGGAGTCGGGTACATATCATAAACTGAATTATACGCTAACATCACATATGGTAAGTAGAAGGGCGAAGCATAAGGTTCGTCCAGCAAGAGCATATCGGTCTGCGCACCGGCCAGATCGTATGGGCCAGACATCGGTGCTGCCGCTGTTATTGTGAATTCATCCATATGACGGGCTTCAATCTCCTGAACCAAAGCCATGCAGGAATGTCCGCCTTGCGAATAGCCAAACAAGAAGAGCTGCCCATTCTCATCCACGTTCAACTCCTCCAGAACATGCCTCGACGCGCGGAGCATATCCAGACTTGCGGTCGCCTCTGATTTGGCGTGTACATAGGGGTGCAGTCCCGGGGAATCGCCCAGACCCAGGTAATCGGGCAGAGCGGTGATGTATCCGGTAGCCGAGAAAATGATGCCGATGGCAATCTCTGAACTTCCTCTGGAGGGCACTTCTTCTTTAAGCAGAACCGTTCCATGCATATAGGCCGAAAGGGGAAAGGGTCCGTCCACTCCATTGGGAACCACCAATGCTCCAGAAGCCTCCGTGCGGTTTTCACCCCGGGCATCGATCGTGTAGTAGAGCACTTTGTAGATGTTGATGCCATTCGATACCGGAAAAGACACCCCAACCGTGCCCAACAGCGAATCCACCTGAGCAACCGTCCAGGATTCCGTCAGTTCATAGGAGATTAATTCGCCCCGATAAGCAGGATCTCCGCCTTCAGGCATTTTGTCGTCATCCTTGCAGGCGGTCAGTGCGCTAATCAAAAACAGCAGCGCCAGCATGGGGATCGATCTGGACCTCCAGCCGCAACGGGAGTCATCAGCAGCCTTGGAAGAGCCGCTTGAAAAAGGTGAATTCAGAGAACTGTGCATAGTGGAAGGGTAAGGTTTTTTATGCATGAGAAGATGATGGGATTTTAGAAGTCTCTAAAATACAGGCGATTGCGCCATCGTCCAAATTGGCAGATTTAAGCGAATTGTAGAGGACAAATCGGAATTTCTGTCATTTCAACCCAGCTCTCTTGCTCATATTCTGGCCAATGTGTCAGGTGTAGAGCTGTAAAATGGTGCTGGTTCAGTGTTTGATGTTCTTTCCCTGCCCAAAAGCCCTGACTATGAACTTCAACCAATTCACCCTTAAAGCCAAGGAGGCCGTTGTCGAAGCCCAGCAGATAGCCGCTGCGCTACAGCACCCTGGCATTGATAGCCCCCACTTGCTCAAAGGACTGCTCAGCAAGCAGGAAGAACTCAGCACTTACTTGTTTCGAAAGATCGGGGTGCGACCCGAGCAGCTTGTAACCGAAGTAGATGCGCTGTTGAACAAGATTCCCGGGGTGAGCGGTGATGCTCAGCCCTATCTCACCCGTGAGGCCAACGCGGTCATGACCCGGGCCCAGAGTGCCATGAAGGCCATGGGTGATGAATTCGTCGCTGTAGAGCACTTGCTTTTGGCTTTGGTCGAAGGGCAGGATGCCACGGGCAAATTGCTGCGTTCCCAAGGCATGAATGCCGCTGATCTCAAGAAAGCCATTGATGAACTCCGCCAGGGCAGCAAAGTCCAGGATCAGGGAGCCGAATCCCAGTATCAGGCTCTGGAGAGATACGCGGTCAATCTCAACGAGCGCGCCAGAAGCGGAAAACTCGATCCGGTGATCGGCCGCGATGAAGAGATCCGACGCGTTTTGCATATACTCACCCGAAGGACCAAGAACAATCCTATACTGGTGGGCGAGCCCGGTGTGGGTAAAACCGCCATAGCTGAGGGCATAGCCCACCGCATCGTCGCAGCCGACATTCCCGAAAATCTCAAATCCAAGACTATTTACTCTTTGGATATGGGAGCCCTGATTGCCGGTGCCAAATACAAAGGTGAGTTTGAAGAGCGGCTCAAGGCCGTGGTCAAGGAAGTGGTCAAGGCAGAAGGAGAGATCATTCTGTTCATCGATGAGATCCACACCCTGGTGGGCGCCGGAGCATCGGAAGGCGCCATGGATGCCGCCAACATACTCAAGCCCGCTCTGGCCCGGGGCGAACTGCGGGCCATCGGGGCAACCACTTTAAACGAGTATCAGAAATACTTCGAAAAAGACAAAGCCCTCGAGCGGCGCTTTCAGAAAGTCCTTATTGACGAACCCAGCCTGGAGGATGCGGTGAGCATCTTGCGCGGTTTGAAAGAGCGCTATGAAAATCACCACGGAGTCACCATACTCGATGAGGCCATTGTCGCTGCTGTTGAACTCTCCAGCCGCTACATCAGCGACCGCCAGCTCCCCGACAAGGCCATAGACCTGATCGATGAAGCGGCGGCCAAGCTCCGTCTGGAGATGGATTCACTGCCCGAGGAACTCGATGAGCTCGAGCGCAAGATTCGCCAGCTCGAGATCGAAAAAGCCGCTATAGAGCGCGAAGGGCAGAAGGTAAAAAGCGATGAGCTGATCAAACAAATCGCCGAACTCAGCAGCCAGCGCGACGAGCTCAAGGCCCGCTGGCTGAGCGAGAAGAATCTGGTGGATTCCCTACATGCCCGCAAGGAAGAGATCGAGCAGGCCAGGCTCGAAGCCGATCGCGCCGAGCGCGAGGGAGATTTTGGCCGGGTGGCGGAACTGCGCTACGGCAAGATCGCCCAGACTCAGGAAGCTGTGCTCAAGCTCGAGGCGGAACTGGAGTCCAAGCAGGGCACCAGTCGTATGATGAAGGAAGATGTGGACTCGGCAGACATTGCCGAAGTCATTGCCCGCTGGACCGGCATACCGGTTTCGCGCATGCTCGAATCCGAGCGCGTCAAACTTCTGAGGCTGGAAGACGAGCTCCACAGACAGGTCATCGGTCAGGACGAGGCCATCGCCGCCGTGTCGGATGCCATCAGGCGAAGCCGCGCCGGACTGCAGGATCCCTCGCGCCCCATAGGTTCCTTCATCTTTTTGGGAACCACAGGCGTTGGCAAAACCGAGCTCGCCAAGGCATTGGCCAACTTCTTGTTCAACGATCCGGCCTCGATGATTCGGATTGACATGAGCGAGTACCAGGAGCGCCACACCGTCAGCCGCCTGATCGGGGCTCCTCCCGGTTATGTGGGTTATGACGAAGGGGGGCAGCTCAGCGAAGCCGTTCGCCGCAAACCATACAGTGTGGTATTGCTCGACGAGATTGAGAAGGCCCATCCCGATGTCTTCAACATTCTGTTGCAGGTGCTCGACGATGGTCGCTTGACGGACAACAAGGGCCGGACGGTCAACTTTAAGAACACGATCATCATCATGACCTCCAATCTGGGTTCACAGATCATCAGGGAGCGCTTTGAAGGCCTGAGCAGCGATGAAGAACTCTTCGCGGCAACAGAGACAGCGCGGCTCGAAGTCATGGAGTTGCTCAAGAGAAGCATTCGCCCCGAGTTCCTCAACCGCATTGATGAGCTCATCATGTTCAAGCCATTGAATCGGGTCGAAATTGCTCAGATCGTGCGACTGCAGTTGGATATGCTGGTGGCTCAGCTCGCCGGGAGGCAAATACCCCTGACCTATAACCCAGAAGTGGTAGAGTACCTGGCCGACGCCGGTTTTGATCCCCAATTCGGGGCAAGGCCGCTGAAGCGAGTCATTCAGCGGGAGCTCATCAATCAGCTTTCCAAACAAATTCTCGCCGGGACGCTCAAGGCCGGGCAGCCCATAGAGCTGGATCGTTTTGACCACAACGGTGTGATCTTTCGCCAGAGCAAACCCGAGAAAGTCTGAGCTCAAGCACTCTGCCATATTGACCGCGCACAGGCCCGCAAAGCGGGCCTGTAGGGCTTATCGACCAGTGAACTGCCGGAAAGTCGCGCTGTTTTTCTCCACATATAGAAATGGCACGGGGATTGTTACTTTTCCACCGAGCCATTTTTCTCGCTGAACCTGACAAGCTGTCTGTTTTGGTAAAGGGTGCTTTGCAAACCCCAACAGACTCTCCCCGGGCTAAGTCTGGCTTCAATAAATCCAGATCAGTCGTTTACTGCTGATTTGGCGTTTACATTTAAATAACTTGTACCCCCCGCCCCCAAGAGGGTGTTAACTGAAGATTATGACCGCTCAGGATCCCAAAAACCCCTCATCTGGCTGGATTCCCCCCGACCTGGAAGGACAGAGTGTAGATGAAGAGGTGGAGTTCATGCCGATGATTTCCATTGATGAAGAGGACAAGGGCGAGAAACGGGCGGTACCCGATGCCTTGCCCATACTTCCCCTGCGCAATACTGTCCTCTTTCCCGGGGTTGTATTGCCCATTACGGTGGGCAGAGATCGCTCCATCAGGGCGGTGCGTCAGGCCATCAAAGCGGGCCGGCAGATCGGGGTTATGGCCCAACTGGACGAATCGGTTGAGGATCCGGTGCCTTCGGAGTTACACCGTGTGGGGACTCTGGCCCGCATCGTCAAGGAGTTGCGCATGGCCGATGGCAGCACCACGGTGATCATTCAGGGGCAACAGCGCTTTCAAATTCAGGATGTTCTGCAGGAGAAGCCATTTCTCAGTGCCAAGATCGCTGTGCTCGAAGACGTCAAACCCGAGAACGATCAGGAGTTTCTGGCCACGATCAGCTCCATCAAGGATCTGGCCGGAAGGGTCATACAGCTCTCACCCCGCATTCCCCAGGAGGCGCAACTCGTGGTGAAAAACATGGACAACCCCGTGTTTCTCATGCACTTTATCGCCTCCAACCTCAACCGCGAGATTGCCGACAAGCAGCGTATACTGGAGACCGATACCCTTCAGGAACGGGCCGCTTTGGTGTTGGGCTTTCTGCACGACGAGGTTCAGATGCTCGAACTGCAATCCCAGATCCAGGACAAGGTCAAGGTCGAGATTGAAAAGCAACAGCGAGACTACTTTCTGAATCAACAGCTCAAGACCATTCAGGAGGAATTGGGTGGGGACTCCTATGAAGTTGAACTCAAGGAACTCCGGGAGCGCGCGGCGAAGATGAAATGGCCGGAGAGAGCCGCCAAAGCCTTTGCCAAGGAGATTGAAAAACTGCAGCGCATCAATCCGGCCAGCGCTGAATACAGTGTACAGCGAAACTATCTGGAGTTGATGCTGGATCTTCCCTGGGACACCACCACCCAGGATCTTTTCGACCTTAAGCGGGCCCGAAAGATCATGGACCGCGACCACTTCGGTCTCGAAAAAGTCAAGAAACGCCTGCTGGAGTATTTGGCTGTACTCAAGCTCAAGGGCGATTTGAAATCTCCCATACTCTGTCTGGTTGGACCTCCCGGAGTGGGTAAAACCTCACTGGGCCAGTCGGTGGCTGAGGCTTTGGGTCGAAAGTATGTGCGTATGTCCCTCGGGGGTCTGCACGATGAGAGCGAAATCCGCGGTCACCGCAAGACCTATATCGGGGCCATGCCAGGCCGTATTCTACAGAACATCAAGAAGGTCAAGAGCTCCAATCCGGTCTTCATTCTCGATGAAGTGGACAAGGTGGGCAAGGACTTTCGCGGCGATCCTTCATCGGCGCTTCTGGAAGTGCTGGATCCGGAACAGAACACCAGTTTCTACGACAATTTCCTCGAGCTGGAATACGATCTGAGCAAGGTGCTTTTCATAGCCACGGCCAATGATATGGCCTCTATTCAACCCGCCTTGCGCGACCGGATGGAGATCATTCGACTCAGCGGATACAGCACCGAAGAGAAAGTGGAGATTGCCCGCCGCCATCTTCTGCCCAAGCAGCGCGAGGCCCACGGTCTGAAGAGCAGCCATGTCAAGATCGGACAGCCGGCGCTGCGCAAACTCGTTGAAGACTACACCAGGGAGAGTGGAGTAAGGGAGCTAGACCGGGTTTTGGCCGCCGTCATGCGCTCTATAGCCACCGAAGTGGCGGAGAATGCCGACTACAAAGCCAGCCTGGGTCCCGATGATCTGGAACCCATCCTGGGAGTTCGCAAGTACGACAGGGAGCTTTATTCCGAACCGGGTCCGGCGGGAGTAGCCACCGGTCTCGCCTGGACGGCAGTAGGGGGCGAAATCCTCTTTGTGGAAAGCAGCCTGAGCGAAGGCAAGGGTTCGCTGACCCTGACCGGCAATCTCGGTGACGTGATGAAGGAGAGCGCTTCCACCGCCCTGAGCTACCTGAGGGCACATTCCGGCAAATTTGGCCTGAGTGCAGAGCGCTTCGAGAAAACCTCCATCCACATCCACGTGCCCGAGGGCGCCATTCCCAAAGATGGCCCATCTGCCGGTGTGACCATGCTGACCGCGCTGGCCTCCGCCTTTACGGGTCGAAAGGTCAAACCGCAATTGGCCATGACCGGTGAGATCACCCTGAGAGGCCGGGTCTTGCCGGTTGGCGGAATCAAGGAGAAGATTCTCGCCGCCCGCCGGGCCGGCATCAAGGACATCATCCTCTGCGACATGAACCGCAAAGATGTCGGGGAGATTGACCCCCAGTACCTGAAAGGTCTGCGCTTTACCTACGTTCACAGTATGGATGAAGTGCTGGAAAATGCCCTGCGCTAAGCCTTTGTGCTTTGGCGCAATGAAGGCAGCTTCCGGCTTTGTACAGCGTTGTTGCTGGCACTAAATGGGCTTTCTTTGCGTTCAGCAGCATAGATATGGGCAAAGCTTTATGCAGCATTTTCGCTTATCGGCTAGTTGTTCAACGCTTCGCACTGGCTCTTCTCTCAACAGTCCTGATGGGCATGTCAGAGAGCCGGGCTCAGATCGGGGGCAGTTATACCTATGCCTATCTCGAATTGCCTCCTTCGGCCCGCGTTATGGCCCTTGGGGGATACGCTCTGGCGCTCTATGATGATGATCTGACGCTGGGCTATCAGAATCCGGCCCTCTACAATCCCCAGATGGGTGGCCGCATGGCCTTCACCCATGGATTCGGTCCCGGCGGAACACAATACGGCTATGTAGCTTATGCCGGACATGCCGAGAAGTCCGATTTGACTTTTGGAGGGGGCGTGTTGTACCGCACCTATGGTCGCTTTGAGGGTCGGGATGCAGCGGGCAATTGGCAACCCGGTTTCAGCGCTTCTGAATACGCCATTCAGGCGGGAACTGCCTACCGGGGAGAGAAGCTTCACTTCGGCTTAAACGCCAAGTTGCTCTATTCCCAACTCGAGTCCTACTCCAGCACGGGTATGGGCTTTGATCTGGGCGTTGTCTACGACGACACAACGTCCCTGTTCAGCGCCGCTTTGGTCATGCGCAACATAGGCTGGCAACTGAGCGCCTATACTCCCGGCGATGCAGAACCCCTTCCGTTTCAGGTCAATCTCGGAATCTCCCAGCGCCTGCGCTATCTGCCGCTCCGTCTCTTTCTCAACATCCACGATCTGCAGCGCCCCGACATCCGCTATGACGACCCCAACATCGCTGCGGTCACCAATATTTTCTCTCCCGATGAACCCGAGGACAGAACCTACCTGGCCGACAAGATCTTTCGGCATGTCGCAGTTGGAGGGGAGTTTTACTTTGGGCAGAATGTGCGGGTTCGTTTTGGTTACGATCATCAGACCCGGGCTGAACTGGGTCCGGATTTTCGCCCAGGCCTTACGGGATTCAACACGGGCTTTGGCATTCGGGTCCGGCAGTTCCGGCTGGACTATGCCCATGCCATCACACACATCAGCGGCAGGAACAACATGCTGACCCTCAATGTGGACATGAATGCCTTTCGCCATTGAGCGAGTTCTGCTTCCAGAGCTTTCCCTCCGGGCTCTTTTAAGCCGCTGCACAATAGGCGGAGTTCCTGTAACTTGCCAGCCGTAATGCCCCCCTTCCCCCGGATTAAGATTGCCATAGACGGCTATTCGGCCTGTGGAAAAAGTACCCTGGCCCGGCGGCTTGCTGAAGAGTTGGGTTATATCTACCTCGATACCGGGGCCATGTACCGGGCGGTTACGCTTTACTTTTTACAGGAGGAACTGAATTGGGAGGATCCGGTTA
The DNA here is from genome assembly GCA_041751015.1 of Chitinophagales bacterium. Lineage (GTDB taxonomy): Bacteria > Bacteroidota > Bacteroidia > Chitinophagales > BACL12 > WGOA01. The sequence goes on along the minus strand of JBGSYF010000002.1, from coordinate 35,402 downwards.
CGGTGAGAAATGCCCTGGATCACATTTATTTGCAATTTATAAGTCAATCTGATAATACAAATAAGGACATCCACCTCAATGGTCAGAATGTGGAATTGGCCATTCGCACTATGCTGATTTCCGACAAAGTCTGTGAGTTGTCCGCTTTGCCCGATGTGCGCCGCCGCCTGGTGGAACAGCAGCGGGAACTGGGCAGGGAAGGCGGGGTGGTTTTGGATGGGCGGGACATAGGCACGGTGGTCTTTCCGGAGGCTGAACTGAAATTCTTTGTCACGGCCAGGCTGGATGTGCGGGTGGATCGCCGGATGGCAGAGCTCAGCGCCAGGGGAGGGCAGGTGGAGCGTCAAAGCGTGCTGGACAATCTGCTGATGAGGGATAGGGAAGAGACTACGCGCAGCGATAGCCCGCTCAGACAGGCAGCCGATGCGGTATTGATTGATACCTCGGATTTGAGTCCGAATGAGGTGCTCCAAAAGGCCATTTTGACCTTTGAGGAGCGATTTGGACCGATCTGAAGGAACGGCAACAGCAGGAGGCAGTAGACAAAAGGATTTTTCGAGCGGCCTTTCTATGGAAATTCCCCGGAAAATTGCCTCGTATGGCTCAAAAGTCCTACTTTTGCAGGCCAATCCAATTTTTAACCCTTTAAACCTTTTACCACTTGACGGAAAAGGAAACGACCAACACGGATTCTGCCATTGAGCAGGAAGACGTAAACATTCAAACACTCGCAAGCCCCGAAGAGGAGATTGTTGAGGCGCACGACGACTTCGACTGGGAAGGCGGCAACAAAGCGGTATCCCGATACCGCCCGGAGGTCATGGACAAAATGACCGAGGAGATTGACGCCACCTTCCAGGAGTTCAACGACAACGAGATTGTTCAAGCCACCGTAATGGCGATTACTGAAAGCGATGTGGTGCTCAATATCGGGTTCAAATCCGATGGCCTGATCAGCACTTCTGAGTTTCGCGATCTGGTCAACCTGCGGATCGGCGATCAGGTAGAGGTGTTCGTGGTCTCCAAAGAAGATGAGAAAGGCCAGTTGGTCTTGTCCCGCAAGAGCGCCAAACTGCTCAAAGCCTGGGACGGAATCGTCGATGCCTACAAAAATGATACGGTCGTTACCGGTACCGTCATTAGTAAAACCAAAGGTGGACTTATTGTCGATGTATTTGGGTTGGAGACCTTCCTGCCCGGATCTCAGATTGATGTCAAGCCCATCGTGGACTACGATGCCTTTGTCAACAAGCGCATGGAGTTCAAGGTGGTCAAGATCAATGAGGCCATCAAGAATGCCGTGGTCAGCCACAAAGCCCTGATCGAAAGCGACCTGGAGGCTCAGCGCCAGGAGATCATCGGCAAGCTCGAAAAGGGTCAGGTGCTCGAAGGAACCATCAAGAACATCACCGATTTCGGTGCCTTCATCGATTTGGGTGGAGTGGATGGTCTGCTCTACATCACCGACATTTCCTGGGGACGGATCTCCCACCCCAAAGAAGTGCTCGAACTCAACCAGAATCTCAATGTGGTGGTGCTGGACTTCGACGATGCCAAGAAGCGGATCTCCCTGGGTCTCAAGCAACTCACCCCGCATCCATGGGATGTCCTCGAAGAGAGTGTACAGCCCGGTTCCAAGGTCAAAGGCCGCATCGTCAACATCGAAGATTACGGAGCATTCCTCGAGATCATTCCCGGGGTCGAAGGGCTTATTCACATCTCCGAAGTGAGCTGGAGCAATCAGCCGGTCAACTCCAAGGAGTACTTCAAGGTGAACGAAGAGTACGAGGCCGTGATTGTAACGATAGATCGCGAAGAGCGCAAGATGTCACTGAGTATCAAGCAGTTAAGCGATGATCCATGGTTGCATGTTGCCGAGAAATACCCCGTTGGCGGTCAGCATTCCGGTCTGGTGAAGAACCTCACACCTTATGGTGTCTTTGTCGAATTGGACGAGAACGTCGGTGGCATGGTTCACATCTCCGACCTGAGCTGGATCAAGCGATTCCAGCATCCTTCGGAGTTCGTCAAAGTGGGTGAGCAATTGCCCGTAGTGGTCCTGGACATCGACCACGAAGGCCGCAAGATATCCCTTGGACACAAGCAGATCGAGGAAGATCCCTGGGATACTTTCGCGACCATCTTCCCCGTCGGTTCTGTGCACGAGGCAACCGTCATCCGCAAGGAAGACAAGGGAGCCATTGTTGCACTTCCCTACGGTCTGGAGGGTTTTGTGCCCAATCGCCACTTGAAGAAGGCTGACAACAAGGCTTCTGCCGAGCTCGATGAGGTGCTTCCATTCAAGGTCATTGAGTTTGACCGCAACGACAAGCGCATCGTCGTATCGCACAATCGCTACGTCAAGGATCTGGAGCGCGAAAATGCGCCAGCCGGTTCTGAGATGCCCGAAGACGAAAAGCAGCAGAGCGAAGGCAGCAGCGGATCAGGCACTGAAAAAGCTGCCAGCCCCCGCAAGCGCGCCGCCGGAACTCAGTCCAGGCAATCCGCCGATCCCGATGCTCTCAGCAAGGTGAACCGGAAGGTAGAGAAGTCAACCTTTGGCGAATTGGACGCCCTGGCCAAACTCAAGGCCCAGTTGGAAGCCACCGAAAGCCCTGTTGCAGCACCCAAGGCAGCAGCTAAGCCCGCGGCGAAGTCAACGGCCAAAGCAGCGAGCAAGAGCGAAACTCCTGAAGCATCTTCAACGGAGGCCGGTACTGTTGATTCGGCGGAGACTGAAGCAACTGAAGCACCTGCTGCACCCAAGGCCAAGACGAGCAAGGCGAAGAGCAGTGCCAAAGCCAGTGCAGAAAGCAGCGCAGATGCCAGTGCAGAAAGCAGCGCTGATGCTGGTGCAGAGCCCGGTGCTGATGCTCCTGAAAGCAAGGAATCCACTCCAAAGGCCTCAAAGGAAGCTGGCGACAGCGAGAAGGAAGGCGACAGCGAGGCAGAGAAAGCCTGAATCTATACCCCTGCCTGACCGGAGTATTGGTCAACAAGGCATCCGGGGTTAAGCCGCTGCTTCCCCGATAGAGAACAACATTCAACGGCCCGTCTGTATTCTGCAGACGGGCTGTTTTTTAGTACACAATGCACTGATTGTTCATTGTTTATCTCTTTGATCAGGGTCCTGTTCGCCGTATATTTTCACAGAGAGAGAATCTTTGCAGCACAGATTTTTTCAAGGCATTTTATGCACCCCACAGCAAACTCCTTTCGCTTACTTTCTTCATTTTCTGGCCTTTTGATGTTGGTGCTATCCCTGCCTATCCCGCCAGGTAGCGCCTGGGCTCAGACTCCGGACATCTGGATTCACGAGCCGGGTCCTTCCGGGGTGAACAATGTCTTTCTTCACGGAGGAGTTTGCAAGAAGTTTGTGTTCAGTTATACCGCACTCGAGTGGGCCAACGCCGGGCTAACTCCCGCCATTCCCTACAGCATACAAAGCATCTGGTTTCGCTCCAACACACCTGAAACGGTGACCTACACCGATTTCAAGGTTCAGATAGGCCACAGCAGCCTCCCGGCTCCGGTCCCGGACTTTCTGGACAATTTCGATCTGAGCCCGCCATTGATCTGTCTGGACGAGCCCGTTTATACACTGAATTTTAGCCCAGGTCCTTTCGCCGTCGTAGAAGAGGGATGGACCCGCATAGACCTGACGACAGCTTTTGTCTACAATGGCACAGACAATCTGGTCATCTTCATCGAGTTGAATTCCGCATCTTATGCCATTCCGCTCTATGGTGATCTGAGTACCTCCAGCACCTGGTACACGGGTTCTGCATCGGCTGCTGCGGGCAGCTCCAATACCTGGAGGTCCATGTTTGGCATTTCCACCACACAAGAACCACCTATAGCCTCCTTCGAAGCCGAACCCGACTCAATTTGCGTCGGTGCATGTTTGAGCGCGGTGAGCACCAGCCTTGGAGCACCAAGTACATGGGAATGGTTTTTTCCCGGTTCCACAAGCCCGGCTCTTACCGGTCCGGTCATCAGCTCGGTTTGCTACGATGCTCCTGGAACTTATTCCTATTTTCTGGTGGTCAGCAATGCCAATGGACGGGATACGGCCTTTGGAAGCATTGAAGTTCTGAGTGCTCAGACCCCCGATTTAGGTCCGGACTTGAGCTATTGCGAAGGGGAGCAGATCGAGCTCAGCCCGGCCACTCCGGTAGATCTGCCTCTTTGGAACACCGGTCAAAACTCTGCCTCCATCACCGTCTCTGAACCCGGCTGGTATTGGTTGCTCGCCGATGGATTTTGCCCGGGCATTGACTCTGTATTCCTGAGCAGTAAACCTGTTCCGGAACCCGATTTAGGCGAGGCCTATAGCGTGCTGTGCAAGGGCGAAGAACTGCTGCTCACAGCCGGACCGGAGAGCTGGCAATACCTGTGGAACACCGGAAGCACCGAGGCCCAGATCAGCGTCAGCGAGTCGGGTACCTTCACCGTACTTGCCAGTTTAGACGGCTGCGAGGCCTCTGCCTCTGCTGAGATAGACTTCCAGCCCTGCGGATGTGTGGTCACGGTGCCCAACGCCTTTACGCCCAATAATGACGGGCTGAATGACCGCTTTAAACCCGTCATCGACTGCGCGGTAGAGCGCTACCGCATGCAAGTCTGGAACCGCTGGGGCGAAACGGTTTTTCTCAGCGATGACCCCAATCTCTCCTGGGATGGAACCTATCAGGGAAAAATACAAGAGTTGAGTTCCTATATCTGGCGTCTGGAGATGACCTTCAGCGACAAAGGTAGAAGCCGCACGCGCTCCAGCTCTGGCACCATGACGCTGATTCCTTGAACAGTTCATCTCGGTGGAAGGGCGCCTTGTTCAATGGCCCAGCGGCAATTCGACCCGAAAGACTGTTCCCGTTGAAGCAGAAGACTCGCGGACATAGACCTTGCCGTTGTGATAGTTCTCCACAATTCGCCGCGTCAGGGTCAAACCGAGACCCCAGCCCCGCTTTTTTGTGCTAAAACCCGGCTCAAACACCCGTTTCCAGCGGCCTTTTGGAATACCCTTTCCATTGTCCCTGACATCAAACCAGGCCATAGAGCCTTTTTGGCCCATACTCAACTCAATCTTTCCTGAGCCATCCATGGCGTCGAGCGCATTCTTGAGCAGATTCTCGACCACCCAGGCAAACAGGGGAGTATTGACTTGAACCATCAGGGCTTCCCCGGGCAATTCCACCTTAAACTCTACCTTGGCCTCGCTGCTTCTGCGGCGGATATAGGCCACCGATTCAGCCAGTGCTTCCCTGAGGTCTATGGGGTGCAGGTCCGGGGCAGAGCCTACCTTGCTGAAGCGTTCGGCGATGGTCTCCAGACGGTTGACGTCCTTGTCCATTTCCTCGAGGATCTCGCCCAGACCGGCGGCTTTGTCGCTTTCCTTCAGGTATTCCACCCAGGCAACCAGAGATGATATAGGCGTGCCCAACTGATGGGCGGTTTCTTTTGACATACCCACCCAGACCCGATTCTGCTCGGCCCTCCTCGACGTGGAAAAAAGGGTATAGGCAGCACCCAGAAATAAACCGATGATGCTCAGTTGAAGCAGGGGGAAATATCGCACCTGATCGTACAAAGCACTGTGCCGGTAGTAGAGATACTGCTCCAGATCAACGTCCAGGGGCACGACAATCGGTGCCGAGTACTCTTTCATCTTAGCCAGCTTGCCAACCAGATAACCGGGATCCCGCTCGGCCCGGACAGAGTCCAGGTTGTTGTATTCAACGATGTTCCCCTGCTGGTCAACCAGGATCTGAGGTATACTTTCGTTGGACTTGATCACGTCCAGGATGAAACCAAAGGACTGCTCATCCGGACCCTGAGTCGCCGTTACCAGGGCCTTGGCAAACAGCTCAACCTTGCGTTTCTCTTCGTCCTTGATCTGGTCCGCAATTCGACCGGTGTACCAGACCGTTGCCGCGATGATGGCCGTGCCCATGAACAACAAAACGCTCTTGAAGCGGTCTTTGTAGCGGTAAAGGGCGGAGTCTTTGTTGTTCATGAAAACCCGAATTAACGCATTGCCCGCAAGTTAATGGCTCATGGTTGATTTTCATTTTCATCCCAATCCATCAACTCGGGTAAATCCCCCGGCTTTTCCTTTCCCGGGCTCTTATCCGTTCTGCCCGGCTTAAAGAGAGGCCGTCTTTCCCGAGCAGACTCATTTTGTTTAAAGGTTTGCCTCGACTCCCTGCGATTGTATTCCATCTGCAATTGGTCGGGCATACCCTTCATAGAAACATATACGGACAATCCTCCGCTTTTTTCTCCTTCCGTAAAAGGCATATTCTGGTTTTGCGTGCGAGCAAATTTCTTGCCCAGAATTTCAAACAAACTCACTTTGACCTGATAATCTACATAGCCTGAGAAATCGTGAGTACCTGTCAATGAGAGATTGAGTGCGCTGGACTCAATATCCATTAGTGGAATATTTATTTTTTTATTTATAATTCGAATGCTGTTATTTAGGGTTGAAAATCGAATATGTTTCAGCTCTTCAATATTGATGAACCGGGACAGTGCTTCCACGGGAGCGTAGTTGAGCAGAGCGCCGTCTCTCACTTCCACATCGCTGTGCAAGAGCAATTCGTTCTGCAGAAACTGTCCACGGCGGTCCCATTCCAGTTGTACATGGTGGAGAGTTCCGCTCAAGCGCCCCTGAAGATGCCGGTGAGTGAGTTCGCTTTGACCAAAATCGCGAAACTGTCTAAAGCATTCTTCAATCTGAATTTGGTGCAACTGACCTTGAGCATCCAACAACAAACCCTGCTCAGGGGTCTGACGCAGCGAAACCTGCAATTGTAAAACCCCGCTCATAGCCTGCCCTTTGATGTTCTCCGTGCGCCAGTATCCCGGTGTAAAGCGCCACTTTGATCGAAGCTCGTTGAAGCGCACATCGCCGTATCTAAACTCACCCACACTGGCTTCGAGTTCCCCGGCGAGTCTGGGCAATTTCATACTCCGCTTCCGCACAGCATTCACGTCCTCCCACTGAGCTGCCAGGGCAATGTTCTCCTCTCGCTGAGCCAATACCTGTAAAAGGCGGCTCAGATCAAAAACCGGCGCATTGACCTGACCCTCCAGACGAGGCAGGGGAGTCCCCCCCCCGGACGCAAAGAGATTGGCCAGGCCATTTCTCAACTGACCATTGACCAGAACAGCAGAACCCGCCCCCTCCATCTGAAGCTCTTCAAAGATCAGTCGGTCGGCATCCAGATTGATGCGTCCTGAAGGAATGCTCCACTCTTCTGCGCGCCAGACCACGCTAACCCCTTCCAGACTCAATTGACCGGTAGCGATAGCTTTCGCTGCGGGATTCTCCTTTAAATCCCGAATCCTTCCTTTTATATGAACATTTTGTATTTCTACGGAGCCTCTGGGCTGACTGAATTGCTGAGGCAGTACAAGAGAGAGGAAGGGAAGAGCTATGCGACCACTCGCCTGAAGATCGATGGACGGATCGCGGAAATTGCTCAGATGAAAATCCGCTTTCAACATCTCGCCGGCCTGTCGCATCTCGAGCTGATCCAGAACCAGTCTTCCACCCTTTTGACCGTCATAACTTCCCTTGAAACGCAGGTGATCCAATTGAAGTCCATACGCCGGATGGGAGAGGGCCCCATCCTGCAAACTGAAACTCAGACTGAGCAGGGGTCGTTTGCCCTTGCCCAGAGCACCGCTCAAACTGCCTTCCAGCGCCAGACGACCCTTGCCTTTCCAGGTGCCCCCCTTCTTGTTTTGTGCAGCCGGTAGTTTCCAGCCCAGCGATTCGGCCAGTTCCATGGCCGTAGCCGCCGACCAATTCTCTGCCTTGATGTTCAGCTCGCAGTGGCTGTCTGGACCGCCCTGAAAGGGTCCGCTGATCAGCAAACGGCTGCTTCCCAATTGCACCGTGACTTGGTTCAATTCCAGCAGACGCTCGCTGATCTGACCCTTAAGACCACCCCGCAATTGCAGTTCCCGACCGGCAAAGAGGTTGCGCTGCCCACTCGGCAGAGCGTGAACAAGAGCCAGCAGATCGAGTTGAACCTCATAGTCATCATCGAGGAGTTCACCAGAGAGCGAGCCCTTCTTCACCTCCAGATCAATCAGTGTGGGACCCGTCCCACGGGAAGCCTCTTTGTGGTAGCGAATGCGCACGTTGCGCATCAGCACCTGTTCCAGCTTCAACTCTACTTCCTGACTCCCCGCATCGGGATCCTGCTTCCAGAACTTGTAGTTGACCTGACCATCGGGCAGGCGCCGGAGGTTGACCTGACCGTTTTCCAGCGCAATACGGCGAATGACATAGCGTCCCCGAACGACATCCCGCATGGAGAATCGGAGGGCTAGTCGATCTATGCTCAGAAAATCCTCTTCGGAGTCTTTGAGACTTTCGGCAATGCTCAGCTTGCCAAACGAAAGCGAAGCATCGGGAAAGTCCCTGAATACCGAAAAGCGGATATCTCCCTGATCGACCCGCACAGGAACGGCCAGATTCTTGTTCAACTCCCGTATGACAACCTCTTTGACCTGCTCGTCAAAGACAAAACTGAGCAATAGCCCGGTGCTGAGCAGAAGAAACAAAACCGTAGTTACCGTCCAAAGCGCGTACCGCAGCCCCTTTTTTAACTCCATAGATCAATCTATACCCGGTGTTTCCCGTAAAGTCCTTCGCTCTGACTGAGCGCATCTTCGCAGCGTATAAAAGACTTCAACGCTTCCGTGCAGGTCCTTATGCGTCAAACTTCCTTTGGCGATGACATTTTCCAGCCCAATGTTGAAATGAAGTCCTGCAGTGCCCCTGCTCTCCCGGGAAAGTTAGGCATACGGCCCCTCAAGCCCATAACGGAGGCGAAAAGATAGCAAGGCTGAGTCTAAATCCGTTGCATAAGTAAGGTCTTGAATCTACCTTTGCGCTCCCGGGCAGTTAGCTCAGTTGGTTCAGAGCATCTGGTTTACACCCAGAGGGTCGGGAGTTCGAGTCTCTCACTGCCCACAGAAGGTTGATTTTTCGTTAGAGCGCTATTCCGACAACCATCGCTATCCGAATCGCCCTCCATCTTCCATTTCCGGGGGATTAGCTCAGTTGGTTTAGAGCGCTTGCTTCACACGCAAGAGGTCACTGGTTCGAATCCAGTATTTCCCACCACAACAGCCCTGCTTTGCCCCGTCAAAGCGGGGCTTTTTTATGGCGAAAAGGTCCACAAAGTCCCACATGCCTGAAGGCTGATCCCACTTTGTTCATCGCCTTGCCCGGGCATATTCCACGCCAGGCGATCGCTTGAAAATTGCCCTGTTTAGCCTATTTTCGCATTGTTTAGAATTAATCTAAATTCACGTTAGCGATCTCGAGCCCCATGATAAGCGTTTTGCTGGCTGATTCTCAATTCCTGATCCGCGAAGGTCTCAAGACCATTGTGGCCGCGCAATCAGATATGGAGGTAGTTGGAGAGAGCGCATCTCCGGAGCGTTTGTTTGAGGCATTGCAGCAGCATAAACCCGACCTGCTCATCATAGACCATGACACCATGGACTTTGAGCAGGAAGATCAGTGGGAGCAATGGCTCAAGCTCGTCAGTACTCAGCGGGTCCTGATCATATCGCAGGATCAGCAGCGCGCCAGAATCACCAAATTGCTCGAAAAAGGGGTCAATGCTTTTCTGACCAAATGCTGTGACGAAGAGGAAATTGTCAGTGCCATTCGCGCCGCGGTCAAGGGAGAGAAGTACTTCTGCAACAAGGTATTGGACATACTGATTGACTCTGTTCGCGAGGATAGCCGGGACAACTGTGCACCCAGCAGCCTGACCCTGCGCGAAGCGGAAATTGTACGGCTCATCGCATCGGGTACCAAAACCAGAGACATAGCCGCATCCCTGCATCTGAGTCCGCACACAGTCAATACCCACAGAAAAAATATATTTAAAAAATTGGGTATTCGTTCTGGTCAGGAATTGGTTCTGTACGCACTGAATACGGGTCTTTTGACCGCCGAGCCCAGAGCATAAAAAAACGCAGCACCCTGGGGTGCTGCGCAAGAATCAGGTTTCTAAAACCGCCGAAGCGCTCTCAGCAGTAGGCCTCAAAGGCTGCCGCCAGGTTGTCGGCAATCATGTGTGCAGGACGCCCTTCGATGTGATGGCGCTCGATGAAATGCACCAGTTTACCATCCACAAACAAGGCAATGGCTGGGGAAGATGGGGGATAGGGGGCCAGATACTTGCGGGCTTGAGCGGTAGCTTCAGCGTCAACTCCGGCAAAGACGGTCACCAGGTTATCCGGGCGCTTTTCGTTCTGTACGGCTGCCTTAACAGCCGGTCGTGCATTGCCGGCGGCGCAACCGCAAACGGAATTGATCACCAACAAGGTGCTTCCTTTAGCATCGCGAAGAGCGGAATCGACCGCCTGGGCATTGTCCAGCTCTTGAAATCCGACAGTAGTCAGGTCGTTCTTCATGGGAGCGACCAATTCGGGAGGGTACATCAGTTCAAAGTTTGGCCAAAGATACGCCCTGTGCGGCAGCTAAAGACCTGAAGCACAGGCCGGGAGCGGGAAAATGGGGAAAAAAGCCCCTGAACTATAGGGCTCCAAACCTGTTTAAAGGTCTGAGATTAGCCTTAATTTTGCAGCATTAAAAAACTAACCTACTGAACATGCTCCAGGTGGATGTAACCCTCCCTTACCAAGTTAAAGACATTGCACTGGCCGAATGGGGCCGCAAGGAAATTCGCCTCGCAGAAGCAGAGATGCCGGGTCTGATGGCCCTGCGCGAAGAGTTTGGCCAGAGCAAACCCCTGCGCGGTGCCCGCATTGCCGGTTGTTTGCACATGACCATTCAAACCGCCGTGCTCATTGAAACCCTTGTGGAACTCGGCGCCGAAGTTCGCTGGTCTTCCTGCAACATCTTCTCAACACAAGACCACGCCGCTGCTGCCATCGCCGCTGCCGGTATTCCTGTCTTCGCCTGGAAAGGCCTGACCGAAACCGAGTACGAGTGGTGTATTGAGCAGACCTTGTTCTTCGGCGATGAGTCCAAGCCCCTGAACATGATTCTCGACGACGGGGGAGACCTGACCAATGTAGTTCTGGATCGCTATCCCGAACTCGCCCAGGGCATCAAAGGCATCTCCGAAGAGACCACCACCGGGGTATTGCGTCTTTACGAGCGCGAAAAGAACGGAACGCTGACTATGCCCGCCATCAACGTCAACGATTCGGTGACCAAGTCCAAGTTTGACAACAAGTACGGCTGCAAGGAGTCTTTGGTGGACGCCATTCGCCGTGCAACGGACATCATGATGGCCGGCAAGGTGGCCGTCGTCGCGGGTTATGGCGATGTAGGGAAAGGCTCAGCAGCCTCCCTCAAGGGTGCAGGAGCCCGGGTCATTGTCACGGAGATTGATCCGATTTGCGCTCTGCAGGCCGCTATGGACGGCTTCCAGGTCACCACCATGGCCAAAGCAGCCCCTCAGGCGGATATTCTGGTTACGGCAACCGGCAACAAGAACATCATCACCGGTGAGCATTTCCGCCAGTTGAAAGACAAAACCATCGTCTGCAACATCGGGCACTTTGACAACGAGATTGATGTAGCCTGGCTCAAGCAGCACTACGGCAACACCCATGAGAACATCAAGCCCCAGGTGGATAAGTACACCATTGACGGCAAGGACATCCTCCTTCTGGCCGAAGGGCGTTTGGTCAACCTGGGATGTGCCACAGGACACCCCAGCTTTGTGATGTCCAACTCCTTCACCAACCAGACCCTCGCTCAGATTGAGTTGTGGTGCAACGGTTCGAGCTATGAGAACAAGGTCTTTACGCTGCCCAAGCACCTCGACGAGAAGGTGGCTCGCCTGCACCTGGCCAAGATCGGTGTAGAACTGGAGACGCTCAGCCCCGAGCAAGCCAAATACATCGGCGTTTCGGTCGATGGACCTTTCAAGCCCGAGTACTACCGCTACTGAGAAATTATCTCTTTTACATCCCTTTCCATCAGGGTGTAGAGCAGCCTTAAATGAAGAACGGCCTGCACATCGCAAGATGGCAGGCCGTTTTCTTTATGACTACAGTCAAGGCTTTATGGAGCCTGCAGACAAGATCAACGTTCGCTGTTCAGGTAGATCTTGCGGCTCATAAGGGCATCGCTCTGGCGAATGCGCACAACGTACATACCCCGGGCATCAGCTAGCTGAATCTGGGTATTGACATCGGTCATGATGCCGGCGTAAACCTGCTTTCCAGCCATATCAAAGATCTCCACGTTACCGCCCTGATGTTCGGCATCCAGGCTTTGCAGGTAAACCGTGTTTCCAAAACTGAAGCAGTTGAAGCGCTCGCTGAAATCAGGGGCACTCAGCCCGGAAGGAACTACTCCGCCCTCTTCCAGTCCTGCTTCAATCCCTTCATCGGCAACGGCCTCAAAGGCAAAACCTTTGACCACTACAGAATTGGATGTTCCCGGCGCTCCTACGTCCATTCTCACCCAACCGTAATGGAATTCAGATCCAAGGATAAAACGCACAGCAAGGTATTTGTCGCTCTGATTGAGCCAGTTACCTCCAGTGTATAGAGGTACTGCACCTATAGAAGTAACGTAATTCATTGAACCAAAGCCCCCCGGCGGTTGCCAGGTGAGGGTCTCATCAATTGCTGCACCCGCGTTGTAGGCTTCCGGGAAGTAGAAAGGGCTACCACCGAAGTACTGAACCGAACCGGCAAAGGAACCAGCGCCATTTCCGGATGCAAAGGCCCCCTGGAAATAGAGGGGATCCCCTCCATAAGTTCCAGTTGCGGTGGTAATACCCACCACCATGTCAATGACACCGTCGTTGTTGAAATCAATCTCAAAGAATTCATTGACACCAAGAGTTTCATCGGGGTCAACGTCAGTATACACTATACCCGCGGTGCTGGCTAGTGGTGTGACTGCTGCTGCAGCGGCAGCCAGACGGGAGTAGGAAGACAGTCGTTTATGTAGAATTTTTTTCATAGAAAATTCAATAAATCAGTTTCTTGTGATCAAATGGGTAACACCGGGAAAGATACAAATTTCCAGCTTATAGAAAAGAGCAGGATCAGCTATATTGCGGCGTAAAGGGTCAATTTCACGCTTAGCTTTGTGATTCTTTTCAGTTTTCGATTGTTGGCCTTTATATGAGCAATACCCGTCTTAGCGTCAATGTCAATAAGATTGCTCTATGGCGCAATGCTCGGGGCGGTAATCTGCCCGATTTGTCTCAGGTTGTACTGGATTGCGAGCGCTTTGGGGCTCAGGGCATTACGGTTCACCCAAGACCAGACCAGCGCCACATTCGCCGGGACGATCTGTATCGCCTGCGGGAATTGGTTCGCACAGAGTTCAATGTTGAGGGCTATCCCTCGGAAGAATTCCTGAGACTCATGGAAGAGATCCGCCCGCATCAGGTCACCCTGGTCCCGGATGCGCCGGATGCCCTGACATCGAGTGAGGGTTGGGATGCGGTAGCTAATCAGTCCTTCCTTACGGAAGTTGTTGCGCGTTTGAAGGCAGCAAATTGCCGTACATCTCTCTTTCTTGAACCCAACAAGGACCTGGTCGATGCGGCCTTTCAAACTGGCACAGACTGCATTGAGTTCTATACCGGACCTTATGCCGCCAATTATCACATTGAAGCTGAGCGAAGCATTAAGGCCTATCGCTATGCTGCCATTCACGCCGGGAAACTGGGCCTGTGCATCAATGCCGGGCACGACCTAAACCTGGATAACCTCGGTTATTGGTGCGCCCGTATTCCTCAGACCCATGAAGTCTCTATTGGTCATGCCCTTTGGGCAGATGCCCTGTATATGGGCATGGAAAACACCATTCAGTTGTACCTCAGGACGATAGGGACTGCTGAGATGCGCTTTCCCACCATGCATCTGCCGCCTGGTTATTGAAGAAAATGGTCTATGCCTAGAACAAGAACACCCGGCCAAAGCCGGGTGTTGATAAATCTTACATCCTATAGACTAGATCAGCGCTTGATGCTGTTGTAGGCGTTGATGAATTCCTTTCCGTCAGCTCCCTGTCTCCACAACACAGTTACCGCGTGTAGATTTTCCTTTTTCCAGTTGGGATCCAACTCCACTTCATACTTCAGGTTTTCGGTCTGGCCTGCCCATGAAGTACCATTCAGAACAGCATCGCCAAACATGGTGCCACTGGCAGAGGTTCTGAAAGCGTAGTTGTGCACATAATCAGTAATGTAACCGGTAGGCGTAGCCTGTGATTCGTTTATGCCGTCTTCAAGCAGATATATAGCGCAGTAGAACTGACCGCTCATCTCGGTGAACCAGCGGGTCTGGGCTGTAATCACTGCCTTGTTGTTCTGGATTTCTAAGATACTGATGGCGGATACTTCGGGATCCTCAGTGATAAAGGAGTTGACGGCTGTAGTTATGCCTCCTGCGGAATTGAACTCTGCACTGTGGTTGACTACAAGAGTTGGATAGCCGCCGATTCCATAATCGTTTAACAACTCTTCGGTCATTGGATTGTGCATCGGATCTCCGGAGGCGTGAATCTCCATCATCACGGCATTGCCTTTGTTCTCCTCCACAGCTTTTCCAAACTCCTTGGCCCCCCAATCTCCGCAGAAGGTACACCAGGTAGCCGTTGCTTTGTAGAGAAGGGCTTTGCGCACTTCGGGCGGATAAACGCAAGAGCCATCGTCATCCGAAATTTGAATCTTGGAGTCAAAGTTGATGGCGAATGGATCGGCACATCCAGGAATGCGGTTGTTTCGCTCACATGAGGTCATGGCCAGCAATGCAAAGCCAAGCACTCCGAATAGGGTTATGCGTTTCATTGGTTCAATGAGGTAAAGGATGGTTAAATATAAGCATTGCATTCAGAAATTCAAAGCCATGTGGAAGGAATGCTCATTTATGGTCATAAGTCCGTCATATTCTGCATTTTAGGACTCCTTAAGACCCCTCTAAGAAGCTTATCTTTCGATCTCTGTCTTCCATCAGTAACCCCAGTGGAGCCCATCGACTCCCGTTCACCCTTCACCTCCATGAAACGGTCACATTCACTTTACCGGCGCTGCCTCCGATCAAACACACTACTTCTTGCATTCGCGATGTTCACTGTGCCATTCAGGGTATCTGCCCAGACCATCCCGCCTCCAATCAGTCCGCCTCAACTTGAGTTGCTGGAGTTTGCCTCTGGTTTCAGCAAACCTGTGGACATCGCCCATGCGGGAGATGAGCGCCTTTTCATTGTCGAACAGGACGGCCTCATCCGCATCCTGCAACCTGATGGCTCAGTAATCGGCACGCCCTTTCTTGACATTGACGACAGGGTTCGCTCCATCAACTCTGAGCAAGGCCTGCTCGGCCTGGCTTTTTCTCCCGATTACGTGACCGATCGGCTGTTCTATGTCAATTACACCGGCAACGACGGGCATACCCGCATTTCGCGTTTTCAAACCAGCCCTGATCCCAATATAGCGGATGAAAGTTCAGAAGAGATCCTGATGACCATCATACAACCCTTCAGCAACCACAATGGAGGCTGTCTCAAGTTTGGTCCCGACGGTATGTTGTACATCGGCACCGGAGATGGGGGTTCAGGTGGGGATCCCGGTGACCGCTCTCAAACCCCGACCAATCTCCTGGGTAAGATGCTGCGCGTTGATGTCAGTGAACCGGGTGCCTACACCATTCCCCCGGACAATCCCTTTGTGGGCATCCCCGATACGCTTGCAGAGATCTGGCACATGGGACTTCGCAACCCATGGCGCTACAGTTTTGACCGTACTCTCGGCGATCTGTGGATTTCCGATGTGGGGCAGAACGCCTTTGAGGAAATCAATCTGCAGAGGGCCAGCAGCGGAGGTGGAGAGAACTGGGGCTGGCGCTGCTACGAAGGCAATGCCCCTTACAACACCGCCGATTGCAGCCCTGCCGCGGCCTATGATGCACCGGTGTTTACTTACGCTCATCCAAGTGGATTTTCGGTGACCGGGGGTTTTGTTTACCGGGGAATGGAAGACTACAACCTTCAGGGCCATTACCTGTTGGCGGATTATGTAACCGGTCGCTGGTGGACCATTCAGCGAGACAGTTGTCAAGGATTGTGGGCTGTTCACCCCCTGGGTGTTTTGCGCACCCTGGTATCCAGCTTCGGGGAGAATGCAGCCGGAGAATTGTTTTGCTCTATCCTGGGCAGCGGACAGATCTTTAGAATCAGTGAAAAATGTTCTGATATAACTTATACGATTGGGCAGCGATATGAGGGCAGCGATTCCACCCAGTACTGGGTAGAGGGCAATCCGGATGCTGTGGTGGAATGGTTTCTGGTAGATACCTCAATGGCCATAACACCCGCAATCTGCAATCCTGTAGAAGTATTTATGGTCAACGACAGCATCATTCAGGTCGAAGATTGTGAGACTTGTTTGTTGTACGCCCGGATCAGCAGTGATGACGGCTGTGTGGTTCATACCCGAACAGTCGTTCCCGGCGCTGTACTGAGCGCAGTGCCCCCACTGTCTGGCTCAGCTTCCTGGACCATCTATCCCCAGCCCGCATCGACTTCTCTCGTCCTTGAAGGGCTGTCTAAAGTGGCCTCCGGTCAATTTGCTCTACATGACTCCCAGGGCAGGAAAGTGGATAGCCGGCGCCATGAGCAAGGCGTTGAACGGATAGAGTGGGATGTTCGCTCCCTGTCTCCCGGAACCTACCATGTAATCTGGTACGGAGATGAGGGGAGTTATGCATCGAAAACGGTTCTGATCAATCGCTGATGTTTGAAACACACCCGATTGACTAATCAGTCGGTTTTGCCAGAACCACAAAATAGGGTCTAGACCGTCTCTGCTTCGGCGTACTCGCTGATTGGCGGGCAGGTGCAAATCAGATTCCTGTCTCCATAGCTGTTGTCGATCCTGGCTACCCAGGGCCAAAACTTGCGTTCTTTGACCCATTCCAGGGGCTGGGCGGCCTGCTTGCGACTGTAGCTGTGCGCCCAGTCATCAGCCGTAAGTTCCTCTAAGGTATGGGGAGCGTTTTTCAGCGGGTTGTCTTTGGCATCCATCTTGCCATCGGCAATGGCTTGAATCTCTGCGCGAATGGCGATCAGCGCTTCGCAAAAGCGATCGAGCTCGGCCATAGATTCGCTTTCTGTAGGCTCAATCATCATAGTGCCGGCCACCGGAAAGGAAACCGTTGGAGCATGGAATCCAAAGTCAATCAGTCGCTTGGCAAGATCTTCCACTTCTATGCCCAGACTTTTGAAGGGCCTCAGATCGATGATGAACTCATGGGCCACTCTTCCGTTTTCACCTCGGTAGAGAATGGGGTAGTGTTCAGAGAGCCGGCCCGCCAGATAATTGGCGTTGAGGATGGCCACCCTGCTGGCATCGGTGCAGGCTACCGCCCCCAGCATCCTGATGTAGGCATAGGAAATCAACAGAATCGACGCGCTGCCCCAGGGGGCGGAATTGACCGCGCCTATGGCTTGATTCCCACCGGTGGGCACGAGAGGATGCCCGGGCAGGTAAGGAGCGAGCTTCTCATTCACACAGATAGGGCCCATGCCCGGACCTCCGCCTCCGTGCGGAATAGCAAAGGTCTTGTGCAGGTTGAGATGGCATACATCCGCACCGATATGGGCCGGGCTGGTCAGACCGACCTGGGCATTCATGTTGGCTCCGTCCATATAGACCAAACCCCCATTGTCGTGCACAATCTGGCAGATCTCCGAGATGGCCTTTTCGTAAACCCCGTGTGTAGAAGGGTAGGTGACCATCAGCGCGGCCAGCGCATCCCGGTGTTGCTCGGCTTTTTGACGAAGGTCATCGACCCGGATATTGCCCATTTCATCACAGGCCACCACCACGACATCCATGCCCGCCATAACGGCACTTGCGGGATTGGTGCCGTGAGCAGAAGATGGAATCAATACCTTGGTGCGCTGAGTCTGTTTGCGATCCAGATGATAAGCGCGTATCACCATCAGACCGCAGTACTCGCCCTGAGCTCCTGAATTGGGCTGAAGGGAACAGGCATCAAAGCGGGTAATCTCGCAGAGATAGTTCTCCAAGGCCATGATCATTTGCGCATAGCCTGCGGATTGCACAGCAGGCGCAAAGGGGTGAATTCCGCCAAACTCCGGCCAGCTCAAGGGCTCCAGTTCAGCAGCCGCATTGAGTTTCATGGTACAGGAGCCCAGTGAAATCATGCTGTGAGCCAGGCTCAGATCGCGATTTTCGAGACGTTTGATGTAGCGCATCATCTCGGTCTCGCTGTGATAGGTGCTGAAGACCGGATGGGTCAGAAAATCACTTTCGCGGCGCAGGACCTCCAGGATGCGCGAACCCGGATTGTCCTGGGGAAACACCGGATCGGGATCATCGTGACGGCTGGCGTGAAAGATTCTCAGCAATTCCGCCAGATCCTGAGTATTCACCGCTTCGTGCAAACTGATGCCCACATCCCCATTGCCAAAGTAGCGCAGGTTGATGTTCTGCTCCATCGCCTTTTCAGCCAGAGCCTCCATATTGTGCCCAGTCCTTCCCGGACCCAGGCGGAGTGTGTCAAAGTAGGCGCTGTTTTTCTGCTCGTAGCCCAGAGCTGTCAGGGCCGTATCGAGTCGAAGGGCGGCTTCGTGTACCTTGGCGGCAATTCGGCGTATGCCATCCGGGCCGTGATAAACGGCATAGAAACCCGACATGATGGCCAGAAGGGCCTGGGCGGTGCAGATGTTGGAGGTGGCCTTTTCGCGGCGGATATGCTGTTCGCGAGTCTGAAGGGCCATGCGAAGGGCGGGCTTGCCCGATCGATCCACGGAAACCCCAATGATGCGACCCGGTAAAAGGCGTTTGAAGTTCTCCGTAGTGGCAAAGAATGCGGCGTGCGGACCTCCAAATCCCATGGGAATGCCAAAGCGCTGGGCATTGCCCACAGCGGCATCGGCACCGAGCTCTCCGGGCGCCTTGAGCAGCGCAAGGCTCAACAGGTCACAGGCCATCACCACAAAGACTCCGGCTTGCCGCGCTTTGTTGATCAGGCCTTGTGGATCGCGCAGATCCCCATCCTGACCCGGGTATTGAATCAGGACGCCAAAACTGAGTTCATCCGGTTCAATGGCCTCCATGGATGCCACGCGAATCTCGATTCCCAGGGGTTCAGCCCTGGTGCGGACCACGTCAATGGTCTGCGGGAGGCATTGATCTTCGACCCAGAAAACCGGGCGCTCTGTATTGCGCTTGTTCTTTTCGTGGAAGAACATCAGCATGGCCTCCGCGGCAGCAGTGCCCTCATCCAGCAAGGATGCATTCGCGATGGGCAGGCTGCACAGGTCGGAAACCAGGGTCTGGAAATTCAACAGGGCTTCGAGTCTGCCCTGGGCGATCTCGGCCTGGTAGGGGGTGTATTGGGTGTACCATCCCGGGTTTTCCAGGACATTGCGGCGAATCACGGCCGGTGTAATGGAGGGGTGGTAGCCCAGCCCGATGTAGCATTTGGCCACTTTGTTCATCGATGCCAGCGAGCGGGCGTGCTGGAGAAAGTCGTGTTCCGAAAGGGGTTCGGGCAATTCCAAAGGGCGCTTGAGTCGGATGCTGCCGGGAACAGTTTGGTCGATGAGTTCTTCCAGGCTCCTGAGCCCCAGATACTGAAGCATTTCCGCCTGTTCATTTTGTCCCGGACCGAGGTGACGGGAGGCAAAAGTGTCGGTAATTGGAAGGGACATAAGGATTGAATTGAGGGCCTAAAAATACACTTCCGCAAGCGCTAATGGAGATGAGCCAGGTCAGTTTAAGCCTTGCTTCAGGTACTTTTTTCCAAAGTCCTCTCGCGCTCGATGACCGTCTTCAACCAGACGATGTTGGCAATCTCCCGGCATTCCTCTACTTCTGCTGCCAATTGCTCCAGATTGACCTTGCGCCCTCTCTTGAAGCGCAATAGAGCTCCCACAAAGCGAACCAGATTGCCGTATACCGTGCGTTGGTAAACCGATATGTGCCTGTTTCTTTTCAGATAGACCTTAAACGCATCAATCAGGGACAGCAGACTGTCCCATTCTGAGGTATGGTAATAGGTTTTGAGCAACAGAGCTTTGGAATCCAGATGGTAGTAGGGATCGGTAAACTCCACTTCCTGAAGCAGGCTCAGGGTATTGTCATAGTGCCCGAGATGAAACTCCAGATTGGCCATGTTGAAGGACCAGACATTTTCGCGTACATGATCCTGGAGATACTGCCGATAATCCTCCATGAATTTCTTGGTCCAGGTGTATTCATCCAGTCTCAGGCCCAATGAAACCAGATTCTTGAAATCCCATTGGGTAAGGTGTCCGTCTTTGAACAGTATTCCGTTCTTCAGCATGACTTTGTAAAACTCGAAGAGCTCCTGGGTGAAGCCGACATTGCCTTTGTTGATTTTTATTATACAATAATTCTTTGCATAAACATACATGTCAAAGACTTCCTGTGGACCAAACAAGTGTCGGTCTTGCTCCAGCAATTGGAGCAGTCCGTGATAGTGAGCCACATCGTCCGGTTCGCGCAAAGTCAGCAAGATCTGATGGTAGATGGCGATGACCGGATAGCGATCCAGATTGCGATGCCGCAGGTATTGCTGAATCTCTTCGAGCAAAAAGAGCTCATAGTCTACATTGACTACTCCTTTATTGTTTAGAATTTCACAACTGTAGCGGAGTTTGTTGGACAGATAGTAAACATCCAGACTGTCGACGACTTGTTGAAGATTGGTTTCGGTTTGATGGCTCTTTCGACTGCTGTTGAATTGAAAGCGGGCTTCTTCCGTCAAAAATCGCATGCCCTGATAGGTGGCATCCCGGTATGGATGATCCTTCATCCGTTTCTCCATATTGCCCAAAGCAGAGAGCACAAACTTGTCCAGATTGCGCTGGCGGTAGCTCTTCAACAACAGGCGGTCGTGTTCAAAGGGCTCTTGCTTAAAGGCGGACCACACCATGAAATCTTCCAGAGCCTTACTCAAGTCACTGAGGACATAGCGAAGTTTTTTGTCATCGTAGGGTTCGCCGGGAAAGATCTCGCTGAAGAAACGGTGTCTTTCCCAGGCGGCATGTTCAGGGACATCTCTGCCGGAGGCCAGAACCGCGAAGACTTCCGAGAGCTTCTCGTGGCGATTGAGAGCGGGTGAGGCTAAAAAATCGCCCATCTTTTTCCACTCAGCCGTGGAAAAAGTTCGAAGTATCAGTATGGGTTTGCTTTGGTGCACGTACGCTTCTATGCAGATTTTTATGATATGATGGGTTAGATGACTGCAAGACGCTATTGTCGGCGGCTAAACGTAAACATTATAGGTCTGCTGTTTTTTGAAGCTTGGTCACGGTTGCGGCGACAAAACCCTTTAAAAAATACCACCATTTGGCAAACAAGATGTAGTAAATGTGCTGCTAATAAAACGGTTTTTATCTAAGATATTGAAAAATCTATCCGGCAAGTGCTCAAAAAAGTAAAACATTTGATGCTATGTGGCCCGAAAATTGATTGTATTTTAGAATCGCTGAAACCTTTTTTGGCAAATGGTGGTCTGTATAGTAGGGGTTGAGTCCAAACGAAGCCTCTTGAGGGCCCGAGATTAACAAAGGCCTTAACACCATTTACTATTTCAGCATAACTCGCTGTATATGAAGGATTTATACCGTCACTTGCTTCTTTGGATGGCCGTCTTTGCGCTGAGCTCCGCAGAGCTTTTAGCACAGGATTTGCGCACTAGCATAGAGAATCGCAATCGGCCTGAAGAAGATAACATCTCTGGCCTGCGCGATGATCCGACCCTGGTTAACTTCCAAATGGGAATGACAAGTCAGGACGGCAGTGAAGGTAATGGGTCCACTGAGGTGGAAGGGAGCGGGGAAGAAAACCCCAACAGACAACCCAACCAGCCAACTCGTGCTGACTTGACGATGGACATCTATCCCAATCCGGCGTCGAATTTCCTACAACTCAATTTTGGAACGGAGGACGACGTGCATATCACATTGCACAACCTTATGGGTAAGGAAGTTTACCACTACAGCGGCAAGCTCGACAATCACCGCGTAGAACTCAGTGGTTTCAACCCGGGTGTTTACTTTGTTACCGTGCACAATCAGGAGGATCGCGTTGTTCGAAAGGTGAGAATCACCCCTTAAATCTTCCTAAGACTTCAAGAATACTCAACCGCCCGGCTGTCCGGGCGGTTTTTTTTTATTGATCCACATGCAGAATTGCTTGCAAAACTTCGGCAAGGTCTCTTTTCTGTCAGATTCTCCCGGCGGCATCCATAGAGAGTGAAATTGGTCGTAGGGCCTGTTTTCCGTGGAACAGCCTTTGTGTCAGGTCTACAATGCAGCAACTCGCTAAATCAGGAGCCCACTTTTAGCGCTGAAATCAGGTATTTGGCTTAACCAGCAGCTTTGGCAAGGCTCAAAATATGTCTTTTTTTATCCATAACAGGCCGGGTATTTTCGATGTATAACCCCAAAGCCCCGGCCATGAAAAAGCTTATACTCTCTGCTGCCTTCCCCCTGATTCTTCTTTTACACCTGGCCCTGAAGTTTATGGTTGCCCCGGTGTTTAGTTATCAGGCGAATGAGTCTGGGTCTCTTCCCAAAGTTCAGGCGACAAGTCCTCAGCCGGCCAGCCTGGTCAAAAGCGCTGCATGGTTGAGCGCACCACTAGGACAGGAGGATCCTGCCCTAAAGGATTTTGCTATCCTTTATCCCTGAGTTCTTGCAGAACATTCCCTTTTAAAACAATGTTTTATGATAGGAGTACGCTGACCATCAGGCTTGGATTTGGCGTATTTTAGTCGCAGTGATTAGAACAGGCTGTTTCGTGGTCCTGGTGTTGCTCAGCGCAATGGCAAGCGCTCAAAATTCCCGTTCCGGTCTGATTCAATTCAGCGGGGTGGTCATGTCCTCCGACAGCCTAAGGGCCGTCCCCTATGCCACGGTGCTCAATACCCGCAACGGGAGAGGCGCCATCACCAATTATCAGGGATTCTTCTCCCTCATCGCTGAACCGGGCGATAGCATCTACTTCTCCTGTGTGGGATACAAAGGGCGGGGTTATCGCATTCCATCTGAATTGGAAGCCAACCGCTATTCCATCATACAGTTGTTGACCACCGATACCATTCATCTTCCGGCTACGGTGATTTATCCCTGGCCCAGCAGGGAAGAGTTCAAGGAAGCCTTTCTGGCCCTGGAGTTGCCAACAGATTATCTCGACCGGGCCAGGGCCAATCTGGAGCGGCAGCGCATGCGGGAATTGGGGATGAACATGCCTCTCGACGGGAAGGAGGCCACCGACTTTTTCTTCAGACAGGAAGCGCGTAAGTATTACTATGCCGGGCAGCCGCCACCCATTCAACTCTTCAATGTATTCGCCTGGCAGGAATTCATCCAGGCCTGGAAGCGCGGCGATTTCAAAAAGCAGAAGTAGGCCTTTTCAGCGGTTGGGGAACTTCATCTTGTAGCGAACGTCCACCTTTCCCCGGCTGATGTCGTCCAGCCGATTTTTCAGCAAGCGCTTCTTCAGGGCGCCGATCCGGTCGGTAAACAGTTTGCCATCGATGTGGTCGTACTCGTGCTGTATGATGCGCGCGTTCAGGCCCTCAAAGGTTTCCGTGTGCTCTACAAAGTTTTCGTCCTGGTAGCGAATGTGCAGTCGATCGGGTCGGCTGACTTCAGCCCGCACATCGGGTATGGAAAGGCAACCCTCTTCGTACATCCAGGGTTCTCCATCCAGGTCCAGGAGCTCTGCATTGATGAAGACTTTTTTGATGCCGGTTCCCGTGAAATCCCGCTCTTCATCGTCTTCGAGTTGAACGGAATCCACCAGGAAGAGGCGAATGCTCAGCCCGATCTGGGGTGCCGCCAAACCCACTCCATGCGCATTGTACATGGTTTCCCACATATTGCTGATGAGTTCCGGCAAGGCCGGATACTTGGCATCAATGGGATCGGCCTGGCGGCGAAGAACGGCTGAGCCATAGGCGATGATGGGCAATATCATAGATCAATGCTTTGCAAATACTCCTGTAGAATCAAGGTAGCGCTGACTTCGTCGAGCAGGTGTTTATCCCGGCGGGCCTTCTTGCGCACTCCGCTTTGGACCAGAGCCTGCATGGCCTGCCTCGAACTGTAACGCTCATCGGCGGTTCGGCACTCAATACCCGGCCATCGTTTGCGGAGTTCCTGAATGAATCGCTCCACCGCTGGGGTGCTGTGCGTGGCCTTTCCATCCAGTCCAAGCGGAAAACCAATCAGGAACATTCCCACACTTTCGCGTTCCAGATAGCGGCTGATGAACTCAAACAGGGTAGGTGTATCCACGCCGGCGAGACCCGTAGCGATGATCCGTCCTGGATCGGTCACGGCTATTCCGGTGCGCTTAAGTCCGTAATCGAAGGCCATTATTCGGGACATCGCGCAAAATTACGCTATTATGTTGCGCTGCTCAGCTAAAAGCTCTTGTCCCGGTGAACAACTCAAGCAGCACAAAACCCATAAACAGCACGGACGCGAGACCGTTGGTGGTAAAGAAGGCCAGGTTTACCCTGCTCAGATCATCCGGGCGAACCAGACTGTGCTGATAGATCAACAAAGCGCAAAACAAAGCGGCTCCCACCCAGTACCAGGCTCCAAAGCCGGCGTAAAGGCCCGCGGAGATCAGTGCAGCGGCGCTGAACCCGTGCAACAACATACTCACCCGGAGCGCTCTGCTCTTACCCAGCCAGGCGGGTATAGAATGAAGGCCGTGTTGCCGGTCAAACTGTTCGTCCTGCAAGGCATAGATGATGTCGAAGCCACTCACCCAGGTCAACACCGCAAAAGAGAAAAACAAGGGAAGCCCATCAAAGCGACCCGCAACGGCCAGGTATCCCGCAGTGGGTACTATGGCCAGTCCCAGACCGAGGATCAGATGGCACAATGCGGTAAAGCGCTTGGTATAGCTGTAGCCCAGCACGACAGCGAGCGCCACGGGTGAAAGAGCCAGACAGAGCGGATTGATCAGGTAGGCCGAAAGGACAAACAAGGCACAGTTGATCAATATAAACCAGAGCACCCGGTCAGCACCGATGATGCCAGCGGGGATCTCGCGAATGGCCGTGCGCGGATTGCCCGCATCAATGCCGCGGTCCGCCCATCGATTGAAGGCCATGGCGGCATTTCGGGCCGTGATCATGCAGAGCAGCACCAAAGCCAGAACTTTCCAGTCAAAGGGGTAGCCATCGCGCTGCACGGCCAGAAAGAATCCGATCAGGGCAAAGGGCAGGGCAAAGACCGTATGGCTGAACTTGACCAGGCTCAGGTAATTCTTCATAGCGACTGGGATGAAGTGTTGTTGGCGAGTTCCAATCGGCTCATCCGCTGCTGGGTGATCCAGGCGGAGAACTCCTCTAGATTTGAGGTATTGAGCACATCCTTGCTCTCTGCTCCGCCTTTGCGCGCCGCTAACACACCATAATGTATGTCATGCAACCCATCCGTCGAATGCGCGTCGGGATTGATGGAGATGAGCACTCCGGCATTCCTTGCGTGTTCTATCCAGGTCCAGTCCATGTCCAGACGCCAGGGATTGGCGTTCAGCTCTATGACCACCCCGTTCTCTGCACAGGCCTGAATGATCAGCGGGTAGTCCAGTTCATAGCCGGGGCGGGAGAGGAGCAGGCGCCCGCTCGGATGCCCGAGTATGCTGGTGTAGGGGTTTTGAATGGCTTTGAGCAGGCGCTGTGTCGCGCGGGACTTGTCCATCTTAAGTCCGCTGTGCACCGATGCAATCACCAGATCAAAGCGGGCCAGCACCTCATCGGGATAGTCCAGGCTGCCGTCAGCGAGGATATCGGATTCAATGGATTTGAAGATGCGGAAGGGAGCTAAATGCTCATTCAGGGCATCGATCTCCCTGGCCTGAGCCTCTACCCGCTCTATGCTCAACCCCCCGGCGTAAACCGCCGTGCGGCTGTGGTCGCTGATGACCAGATACTCCAGCCCGATAGCCATGCAGGCCCTGGCCATGGCTTCTATGCTGGCAGTCCCATCGCTCCAGGTGCTGTGGTTGTGCACCGCACCTCGTATGTCGCTGAGAAGGATTAGTGTGGGTAGTTTGTTTTTTGCAGCCAGCTCAATCTCCGAGCGCCCTTCGCGCAACTCGGGGTCTATCCAGCTCAGCCCCGCGCTGGCGTAGATCGCCTGCTCATCTCCGGCCTTGAGATCTATGTTCGGGGGAAGGGCTTTGCGGTGTTCCACACTGGCACTGCGTTCAAACCAACAGCGCTCGAAGGCTTTGGGATCGGGTACATACAGGGTGAAGGGAATGCCTTCTGCCAATCGCCCTGTTATACAATCACAAGCTTCACTCCCCCCTTTCGATTCTGTTTCCGCGCGTTGTACCTGAACTTCTGTGACGCCCTTGCTCTGGCCCAACAACTCCGCCAGGGCTAAAGGCTTGGGGTGTTCCACAACAAATTCTATGGTATCCAGTACAATAGCGCGCCGCCGGAGCGCACCGCACTGCTCAACCCGCCCGCAAACAGCTTCCAATGCAAGACCCAGATTCTTTGCAAGGGGTTCCAACTGAGCGTAGTGAAACAAACCCGATTGACTTTGCAGGAATTCGATGTTTTCCATGACTTGAGCCTGAGTTTTTTCACCGAAGCCTTTGAGCAACGCCAGGCGGTTCTCCCGGCACGCATAGAGCAGTTCCCCCAGACTTTCCACCTCCAGATCCCGCCAGATGGTCCCGACCTTCTTCGCCCCGAGACCTTTGATGCGCAAGAGATCGACCACACCAGCCGGGGTTTTTTCCAGAAGCTCATCCAAAGCTGCCAAATGACCATGCTCCAGTAACTCTGCAATCTTTGCCTGTATGGCCTGACCAACTCCGGGCAGAGCTGCTCTCTCTTGTTCACTCATTTCAGCCAGGGGGCGCTCCAGCCTTTTGAGCCGGAATGCGGCGCCTTCGTAGGACTTGGCTTTGAATGAGTTTTCGCCGTGGAGTTCCATCAATTGCCCCAGCATTTTAAAACGGGCAGATATTTCACTATTTTTAAGCATAACAGAAGTTCTTATGAACTCATTACTCCCCTCAGTCCTGAACCAGAGTTCTTTCTCAAGGATGCTGCAGCAAAGTAACGCAGCCCTCCTGAAAGGGTTTTGCCTTGGCCTGCTCTTCTTAACTCTTCCCTTGATTACATATGGGCAATATTTTGTTGAATGGAAGGCCTTTGGTGAGCCCATGCCCACAGCGCTGACCAACAATGCGGTAACCGGCTCAGGCAATCACGCCTATTCCTTTGGGGGAATAGACAGCAGCCTGAGCTGGTCGGGTATCAGTCGGGAGGCTTTCCGTTTTAATCCAAGTGCAGGCACATGGTTGACCCTTCCTCCGGTTCCGGATACCCTGGGCAAGATTGCCATGGCGGCCAGCGCGGTAAAGGATAAAATCTATGTCATTGGCGGCTATCACGTGCTGGAGAGTGGGGCGGAGATCAGCTCCAACAAGGTGCATGTCTTTGATGTGCTCAGCAATACCTGGATGGATGATGGAGCCAATATGCCTGTGCCGGTTGACGACCACGTTCAAGTGGTGTATCGGGATTCTCTCATTTATGTGGTGACGGGTTGGAGTAATACGGGAAATGTTCCCCATGTGCAGATCTACAACCCGGCTTTGGACAGTTGGCAATTTGGAACTCCCGTTCCGGCCAACAATCAGTTCATGGCCTTTGGAGCCAGCGGGGCCATGATACACGGAACAGGGACGATTGTTTACTCCGGTGGCGCGAGGATGGGTTTGAATTTCCCCATTGCCCCCTACGTTCGTATAGGACAGATCGATTCGGAGGATGCTACCATGATCACGTGGACTTTTTACGAGCATCCCTTGGCGGGTCGTTACCGGGCTGCTGCCGATCAGGGCAGTGAATATGGAGGTAACATGTTTCACCGAATCATAGGCGGTTCAGCCAAGACCTACAATTTTGACGGTCTGGCTTATGATGGCAGTGGCCCCGTGGCTCCCCAAACGTTGAATTTTATCGATTGCAAATCGATTCTTCTCTGCGATACATTTTTCAGTATTCATGAGCTTCCTACCGATTTGGCGGTGATGGATCTGCGGGGTATGGCGGTCATCGGATATCTTGGAATAAGCCCAATAGACTACTATCTGCTGGGAGGTATGGATTCTACGCTTAAGCCCACAGGAAGAGCGTATCACTGTTGGAATTTATATGAGGGTTTGGAGCAACTGCATCTCGATGGCATGTCGGTGTTACCCAACCTGACCCATGGACCGGTGCAGGTCAGAGTGGATGAACCTTCTCTTGCGGGGTTTTGGCAGTATCAGGTCTTTGACCTCAACGGCCGACTGGTGCAATCCGGAGAGCTCTACCCCCCCGCTCAGATTGAATTGGGCGCCCATCCAAATGGCCTATACCTGCTGAGCCTGCAACAGGGCGATCGCCGAATGGGCAGCAAAGTAGCCGTTTTGAAGTGAGCAACAGCCGCGGAGCATCGGCTCTTTTTGGCCAGGTATGACGAGGTGCTTGAAATGAACCATGAAGCCGTT
Source organism: Chitinophagales bacterium (assembly GCA_041751015.1). Classification (GTDB taxonomy): domain Bacteria; phylum Bacteroidota; class Bacteroidia; order Chitinophagales; family BACL12; genus WGOA01. Next base: position 6,822 of record JBGSYF010000002.1, on the reverse strand, counting down.
CCACAGAAAAGACCCGCTCGGATGGAGCGGGTCTTTGAAGGGTTGATTGGGATGCTTAAAGCAGGCAAAAGCCGCTTAAGGTCAAACACTCAGGGGATTACTCTGCAGAATCCCCGGCGTTTTCGTCTGCAGCGGAATCCGCGGCTGGCTCAGCCTTGGCCTCTGGAGCGGGGCTTTCTTTGGCGGCCTTTGCCTTGGGCGCTTCAGCCTGAGCGGCAGGCGCCTGTAATTCAGCGGCCAATTCTTCGCTTTCAAAGGGAAGGATGGAGACGAAGTTGCGGTCCTTGCGACCGCGGCGGAAGTTAACCACCCCGTCGGTGAGGGCGTAGATGGTGTGATCTTTGCCCAGACCCACATTCAGGCCGGGGTGAAACTGGGTACCGCGCTGGCGAATGATGATGTTGCCTGCGATGGCCAATTGACCTCCGTAGATCTTTACGCCGAGTCGTTTGCTTTCGCTGTCGCGTCCGTTTTTGGAGGAGCCTACGCCTTTCTTGTGTGCCATATCGATGAAAATTAGCCTTTGCGGCTGCTGAACAATGATTTGTGAGCCCTGATCAGGAGATACCGTCAATCTTGATTTTGGTCAGGGACTGGCGATGTCCGTTCTTGACCCGGTAGCCCTTGCGGCGCTTTTTCTTGAAAACAATGACTTTGTCGCCTTTGAGGTGCTGTAGAATGGTGGCCGAGACTACAGACGAGAGCGTTGGGGTGCCCACGGTAACAGTGCCGTTGTCGTGTTTGAGCAGCACCTCGCTGAACTCAATTTTAGCGCCTTCCTCGGCATCCAGCCGGTGCACAAAGATTTCCTGGTCTTTCTCGACCTTGAACTGCTGACCGGCGATTTCTACAATAGCGTACATGGGGAAGGCTGGTTTTTTGAACGTGCAAATTTAGCAATTTTTTAGCCAAAAACACCCTCACCGAACATTGTATCAACATTCGGATAACAGAGGCTTAACAAAGGCTAAAGAATACGGCTGCGTGGAACCCGGCAAAATTAAAAATCTTTGCAGCCAATGCGAAATACTTCGCCCAAAAAAATCTTTGCGCTGTGGCTTTAAAGTCCCTGTTGGCCAAACCCTTTGCAGCCCTGGATGCGGCCCGTATCCGGCGCTGGAGCGCAAGGCCTTTCGCCTCACAAAGGGCTGTCTTTGAACAGCTTCTGAAAGGTGTTCGCCAAACCAGTTTCGGTCGGGAACACCGTTTGGATCAGGTGTCTGAGCCCGTCGGATTTCGCCAGGCCATTCCCCTGAGGGATTACGAGCAACTAAAACCCTGGATTGAGCGCATCAAGAGCGGGGAGTCCGACGTGCTCTGGCCCGGAAAACCGGCCTATTTCGCCAAGACTTCTGGCACTACGTCGGGCACCAAGTACATCCCCCTGACCGCTGATTCCATTCCCAACCACATCGGCACCGCGCGGGGTTTGCTGAGCAGCTATATCCATTCCAGCGGGCGCTCGGCTTTTGTGAATGGTAAGATGATCTTCCTGCAGGGCAGTCCGGTCCTCAGTCAGACCGGCGGGATTGCCACCGGACGTCTTTCGGGGCTGGTCTATCACCATGTTCCGGGCTACCTGTTGCGCAATCGCATGCCCAGTTATGAGACCAATTGCATCGAAGACTGGGAGCGCAAGATTGATGCGATATGCCGCGAAACACTGAAGGAGCGCATGACCCTGATCAGCGGAATTCCGCCCTGGCTGATCATGTACTTCGAACGCCTGCTGGAACTGGGCAAGGCCAGTACCATCAAGGAGTTGTTCCCGGATCTTTCGCTGTTGATTCACGGTGGGGTCAATTTCCGACCTTATTCGAACCGTCTTAACGAACTGATTGGCGGTCAGGTGGATGTGCTGGAGACCTATCCGGCTTCGGAGGGCTTCATTGCCTTTCAGGACCGCCTGGACGCGGAGGGTCTGCTGCTCAATCTGGCTTCGGGTATATGGTTTGAGTTCATTCCCATGGATCGCTACAACGAGCCGGATCCGCCCCGATTGGGTATAGAAGATGTTCAAATGGGGGTGCAATACGCCCTGATCATCAATAACAACGCGGGTCTTTGGGGTTATCGACTGGGCGATACCATACGTTTTACCAGCCTGGAGCCCTACCGAATAGTGGTCAGTGGGCGCACGGCTCATTTCATCTCGGCCTTTGGAGAGCACGTGATTGCTGAAGAGGTGGAAGGGGCCATGGAAGCCATGCGGCAGGCCTGCGGACTCGATGTGGTGGAATTCACGGTGGCTCCCCGCATGGGAGATGGGCAGCGTATGCCACGGCACGAGTGGTTCGTGGAGTTTAAGACGCAGCCCGACCAGGAGACGCTGAAAGAGGCAGGGGATCTGCTGGACAAAGCCCTCAGAGAGCGGAACAGTTACTACGATGACCTGGTCAAGGGCCGGATTCTCGATACCCTGGCTATCTATCCCGTCAGGGAAGGGGGTTTCAGGGATTACCAGCGCTCGGCCGGCAAGTTGGGCGGGCAGAACAAAGTGGCCAGATTGGCCAACCACCGGGACATCGCCGATGCTCTGCTGCCTTTCCTTCAGGGTTGAACATCTTTAAACATCGGGCTTTTGGATTGGGTGGAAGGGGGCGTCTCTCTTACATATATAGCAGATTTAACGTTAAAGATTTCCTAAAAGAGCCCGCGGCCCGCTTTTGCGATAAGAGTAAGCGTGCAGGAAAGCGTATTTTCGCAGCCGTATCGCAAAAATTATCCCGCGGGATTCATTAAGCACCGAACGCCCACTGCTGTATGCAAACACTGATCATGGCCGGCCAGCTCATCCTGGCCCTTTCCATCTTAGTATTTATCCACGAACTCGGCCATTTTATGGCCGCCCGTGCTTTTGGCATACGGGTTGAAAAGTTCTTCGTCTTCTTCGACTTTGGAGGGTACAAGCTCTTCAGCATCAAGCGCGGCGGCACGGAGTACGGTCTGGGCTGGTTTCCCCTTGGAGGCTATGTCAAGATCGCCGGCATGATCGACGAAAGCATGGACAAGGAGCAGCTCAAAAGGGAGCCCGAACCCTGGGAGTTTCGCTCCAAGCCCAATTGGCAGAAGTTCATTGTCATGGTTGCCGGGGTGGTGATGAACCTGATTTTGGGGGTTGCGTTGTACGCATTCTATCTGGGTCAGTATCAAAAGAGCTATGTGCCCCGTTCCGAGTTCAACAAAGAGGGTATTTACGCCTATGAAGTGGCCCGGGAGTACGGTTTTCAGACTGGTGATAAACTGATGGAGGTCAATGGCAAGAGCTATGATCGCTTCGAGGACTACCTGGCCAATTTTCGCATCTTTTTTGGTGGCGAAATGGTGGTGGAACGAGACGGACAGCGCAAGACCATTGAGATTCCTTCCAGCCACTTTGACCGGGTCCGGGAGGGCTTGCCCGGTTTTCTGGAGATGCGCAATCAGGTCTATGTAGATTCGGTTCCACCGGCAGAGGAGTCTGCCGCGGCCAGAGCAGGTCTTATGCCGGGAGACCGAATTGATGCCATCAACGGAGAGCCGCTCTTCGCTTTTGGTCAAATGTATGAGACCCTGGCCGGGCATAAGCGGGATTCCGTCTATCTGAGCATAGATCGCAGCGGGCAATTATTGCAGATGAGCACGGCCGTGGACAGCAATGGCCGCATTGGTTTTGTACCCAAGATCAGCCTGGTGCATTCGGATTCTACCGTTTACACGGCGGGCACCGCATTGCGCTATGGAGCGGGTGATGCCTGGAATTGGTTGTACTTCAACGCCCGGGCGCTGGGCAAGATCTTTACAGGTGATGTGCCCTTTTCCAAGTCCATTGAAAGCCCCATCGGTATTGCCCGCATCTACGGGCCGCAGTGGGACTGGGCTAAATTTTGGTGGCTAACCGCCATCTTGTCTATGATTCTGGCCTTCATGAACATCCTTCCTATTCCTGCGCTTGACGGTGGGCATATCATGTTCATCTTCATTGAGTCCATCATTGGTCGCAAACTGCCGGACAGTTTCATGGAGAAGGCTCAGGTCTTTGGCATGGTCATCATATTGGCCCTTATGGTCTTCGCTTTTGGCAGCGATATCTTTGAAATCATACAGGAGCGCTTCGGAAGCAAATAATGGTGTCTCAGCCACTTAGCTGTTGCAGGTATCCAGCCATATTGTGGCTGTTGTTTCTGGGCGGGTGGCTTCAGGCGCAAGAAGGTTCTTTGAGAGAACAGGGTTTTGGGGCAAGTTCTGCCGAAACAGCTCTTGTTTCAGGGGATTCCGCCAGCGCTGAATTGGTTCCGCAATTCAGCAGGGTGATGATCATCCCCTTCGACATGACTTATTATCTGAGCGATGCCGATCACGAGTTAGCGAGATACAACGATAAATCGCTCCGGGACATACAACAGTCCCTTCGCTATGGATTGGACGGTCATGTGGCGGCATCCGTGGTGGATATGTACAACGCCCACCGCATCCTGCTGGACACCCTTCCCGAAGCCAACCCTGATTTGATGCAGATGTACTGGTCTGTGCGCTATCGCTACGCGGAACCCATAGGAGCCAGGCCGGTTGAGCTGGACCGAACGTCAACGGAGAAGCCCGGTGCGGGGCTAAAGCGGTGGATACGCGAAAAGACGGGGGCAGAGCAGCAGGCCATACACCAGGATCAACCCGACCCATCTTTCTCGGAAGGTATGTTGCGCGGTCCGCAGATGGGTCAGCGTTTTCTGCACGCTGAGCTGACCAATCCCGATATTCTGCAGTACTTCTATCAGCGCTATGGAACAGATTTGTTCCTCTTTGTCAATCAGATGGAGATCAAGACCCTTTACGAGCACTGCCTCGACCGGGCCAGCGGGAATTTCATGCGGGATGTGTCGGTGCACTATTCCATATACGATCTTCAGGGTAAGCTTTTGGCGGGCAATGTGGTCACCGTAGTGGTGGCCTCCAACACCCGAGATCTTTACCAGGTCATGTCCAGGGCCTTTCCGGCGCTCTCGGCTGCCGTGGTCAGCGGCCTGCCCAATCCGATGACTCATCAGCCGGCTCGCTGAGTTTTCTTCCGGCATGCAGAATGCCCTTTTGAATCCACGCCCTTTTGTATCTTTGCCTTCCGCTTTTGGAGCTGTGGTTAAGCTTTAGAAAAGGCTCGCAGGATTTTGTTTGCCGAAGTGGCGGAACTGGTAGACGCGCTGGATTCAAAATCCAGTAATGGCAACATTGTGTGGGTTCGAGTCCCACCTTCGGTACAGCAGTCATGGCCCCGGTTCAGGAGTTGAGCCGGGGCTGTTTTTTTGGTGGAAGGGGGGAGCTGGGGTTTGGTTTAGACCTTTTTCCATCAAATGAAGGTTGCTTAACTTCAATGGCGGTAAAATAGCCCTTCCCATGAAATACTTATTATTACTAATTATTATATTTAATTATTCATTTTGTTTTTCACAGGAAAACAACCCCAACTACGATGCCGAGCTGGCCGGCCGTCTTCAGGCCGATGACTATGGAATGAAGAGTTATATCCTGGCACTAGTGTCCGGTTATAAGTCAAAGATAATCAGTTGATTAGGATTGTCTGTGTTGCTGTTTCGGTTGTTCTCGCTTGAAAGTAGCTGATTTACGGGAGTTTTATCAAAAGGCGACACGCTCAAAATTTGTAGAATTTCGTTCATGCTCATGGAAATATCTAATTTTTTCTTTAGGATTGCAACAAGTACATAAGTGCAAACCCCAGCCCAAATCTGACTCTTTACTGCGTTTGCACTTTCGCCCCAAAACACTTTGATCCGTAAATGTTGCTTTATCCATTTGAAGAACAACTCAATTTGCCACCTCGACTTGTAAAGGGCAGCAACCTGCTGCGCCTCGATTTCAAAATTGTTGGTTAGAAAAACTAAGGTCCGGTTACTTTCTTCATCGTAGTATTTGATTCGTCGGAGGTGTTCAGGATACTCTGCTGCTGCGTAGAAGTTTTTGAGCCGGATAGTTTGATCACATTTTATTCCAGTTGACTTGTCAACCGCATTAGAGTAAATTCTAACGAAGGCAAGGTTCTTTTTTGCACGGGTAACAAAGTACGCATCGCTTCTTTGTATGCGATGTAGACGAATCCAATCAATGTAGCCTCTATCCATTACATAGAATGCATTACTCTCAAAATCCAATATATCCAGAAAGTTAACATCATGACACAAGCCGTCTGAAACATGTATAAAGCAAGGGATTTGGCATCGAATGTCGAACAAAGTGTGCAGTTTCACTGCCGCTTTATGTTTCCGGAATTTAGCCCACCAAAAAACTTCCAAGCATAGATCAATCGTCGTTGAGTCCAACGCATAGACCGTGTTGTCTAAATCAACATCCTCCAGACCAGACCCGACATTTAATAAACGTGCCCGCTGGATTAAGACTTGAGCTAAATCAGCATAAATGCGCCAATCACGCATTTCATTTGCATCAGCTAAAGTTGTTCGGCTTATGCCTCTACTCAACCCGAGATGATATAGTTTAGTATGGTGAGCTTGGAGACATAGTACTAAATCGCGAAGACTCTCCCGATGAGTCAGTTGACCAAAACTCAAGCAAATGAACTGATGCCAACAACTAAAACTTCGTACTCTATAATGTCCATTGTACTTCTCAACGCAGCGATTAAACTCCTCAGGATAGACAAAACTCATCAACTGTGCGAAAACATATTTCCCCTTGTTCATCGTGGCTCATGATTGGCCAACGAAGTTTAAAGGGTAATTCCGGTTTCAAATCGTTCACAATAGAAAATTGCTGGAAAATCCTGAAAATCAATAATTTAGAGCGAAGTGAAAAACGCTTAACCGGACACTAGTG
>JBGSYF010000001.1:0-30746 GCA_041751015.1 Chitinophagales bacterium | reverse complement strand
AACTTCATCAACGCCTTATTGATCAGTTCACAACCGTTGTGTTGGAGATAATTTGGATTTTTGAGCGGGGAAGAATAATGGCTGCTGCAAGATCACAGGGTGCAGGAGAGGATATAGCGAAGGGGTAGATAGACAGACTGTCGTTATGCCACTGCACGGTGACGAGCTGGTCGCGAAAGGCTTCAATAGTTGGGCCAGGATAAGAACCGTTATACCCCCATACCCGGGTCGGTGGTAACTGACTGTGCAAGGTTTGGAACTGCTCCGTAATATACATATCGTAGTGTGCCGCCCCTCCGGCCACTCCGGTCGTAGGTGCTGCTACACCGGGAATTGGCAATGGATCGATGAAGGGTGTGAGGGAAACAGGGCAAGACGAAGTACTGCAGAGGCTTCCATCACCCTGATAACTGCCCCCTGCCATGCTGCACTGCATCGGTGTTAGATCTGAACAACTTCCATCTGCCAGACAACAGGCACCGCTGGGCTGTATGCTGTAAGTGACCAGCAATGTAGGTCGTTGAGATACGGTTGCTACATGTCGGGTGGCAAATCGCTTGGTGTTGTTGGTGGCACTCTCATTGCCTTTGAGAAGAAGACCCCGGTTCATCATGGGCATATGCACCCAATGCTCTACCACCTGGCGGAGTGCTTCAGAAGTCCAGATAAAGCTCTGATTCTGAGCATTGACAATCGTTGAGGTAAGGCTTTCCGAGTTAAACGAACCCCCTGGCTGGCTCCAAAGAAGGGTGTTGTAAGTCCGATGCAGCCAGGTCACATCGCCTAAAAGTGCTGTAGTTCCGCTGGTTTCGTTTCCTCCCGCTATAGAACTGCCTTCTGTCCAGCTTTCCAATACTTCATGCAGAGTCATCGGAAATCCTTCGCCTGAATTGCTGGTACAGTACAATCTCAGTTGAGCAGCATCAATCTGAGCATTTGAAGGAATACCGGTCAGGTCGAAAGAGAGGATTGGCCGCCGTACTCCAGAAGTGTTATTCCCAGCAAACAAATGACTGCCCAAGGCATTGCTGATCGTGCCCGTTGCACTTTGGTATAAAACATTGTCTTGAGTAGCCACTATCTCTACTGTGTATTGGCAGGCAGTAGTAGCACAATTGCTGCCCACCCCAGAAAAAGTTCCACCCTCGGATGCACAAAAGCCAGCATCAGTGTTGATGCAGGAGCCATCGGTCAGGCAACAAGCCCCAGTCCCTGACGGCAATACCTGAATGGAGCCTGCCATTCCACTGGCTGTGCCGTCCATATTGTCACTACCATGAGGGATACAATAGTACCAGAATGTTCCGGCTGTGTTAAAAACCCTGGTGTAGGATACGTTGGAACTGTTAAGTGGTTGATCCCACATTTCAGAACTACCCATAACTTATGTAGTGGTGTGATTTCCCTGGAGCCACTCCCAGCGGATGTAGTCACCCTCCAAAATAGTGGCATTGCTGACTACCGGATTGCCCGGTCCGTTGAGGCTGAACTGATTGTTAAAGACAAAGACCGTCAGCGTATCGGCCATTGCCGATTTCAGCGGCTGCAACAATGAAAGCGCGATGAGCGCTGAAAGAGCATAGCGAAACAATTGAATTAGCATTTCAAAACAACTTTACAGGAGTTAAAGCAGGGAAACCAAGCTGGTTCTAACTTACAAGGTGGGGGTATTTATCTCCCGTAAAAAGTGATCATAATCAGTCTTTCCTATTATCTCCGTCATTGTCCATAGCCAGTGCAAGCTGTTTGGATCATGCCCCGCACCCGGCCCCAACACCGCAACATTTTATCCACATAGCCCGGAACCGGCTATGGGTTCAGCGCCCCGGCCCGGCAAATTGCCGAACTTTCCGCTCGCCATGCTCTACGCCGATGTCATCCTGCCCCTGCCTCTGCCGGGCACCTTTACTTATGAGGTGCCGGAGGCCCTGGCCGAAGGGCTGACCACGGGCAGCAGCGTGGAGGTGCCTTTCGGGCGGAGCAAATTGTACACGGCTTTGGTGGCGGCACTGCATCAAAATAAACCGGAGGGTTTTGAGCTCAAGCCCATCATCAGTGTCATTGAGCTGGAGCCTTTGATTGGCGAAAGTCATTTGCGCTTTTGGCGATGGTTGTCGGAGTACTATCTGCATCCGTTGGGCGAGGTGATGGCGGCGGCTCTTCCTGCGCCTTATCGCCTGAGTTCGGAGATGCGCATCACGCTGCACCCGGAGGCGGGTGAGGATTATAGCGCTCTGGATGACCGGGCTTTTTTAGTGGCGGAGGCCCTGACCATTCAGCGCGAGTTAAGTCTGAAGGAGATACAGAAGATCTTGCAGCGAAAGACGGTTCAGCCGGTCATTCAGGCCCTGATCAAGGCGGGCTTTGCCCAGTTGCAGGAGGAATTGCGTCCGATTTACAAGCCCAAGATGCGCAGGGTGGTGGTGGCGGCGGAGGCTTATGCCGATGCCGGGGGCAAGCTGAACGACAGCGATGAGCTGCGGGAGCTTTTCGACCAATTAGAGAAAAGAGCGCCTAGGCAATTGTCTTTGTTGATGGCCTGGATGCACGGGTCGAGAGATGGGCTGCCGGTGTATCGCAAACAATTGTTGCAGCGAACGGGGGTATCACTGAGCTCCTATCAGGCCCTGCTGGACAAGGGGATACTGGAGGAAAGGGAGGAGAGGGTGAGCCGCTTGGAGGGCGAGTACAGCGAGGGGGTACTGCCCGAGCTCAGTGCGGCTCAGTTGCAGGCTCTTGAAGAGATTCAGGCAGAGCACGAGAAGCACCACAGCGTGCTGCTGCACGGCATCACGTCCAGCGGAAAGACGGCATTGTACATGCACCTGATGGCCCAGTGTGCGGCGAAGGGCAGGCAGGCATTGATGCTGGTGCCGGAGATTGCTCTGACCACGCAATTGAGCAATCGATTCAGAGCGGTTTTCGGGCCGCGGCTGGGCATCTATCACTCGCGATTCAGCGTTTCGGAGCGCGTGGAGATCTGGCAGGCCGTGGCCAAGGGCGAATTGGACCTGATCATCGGGGCGCGGTCGGCGGTCTTTCTGCCCTTTAAAGATCTGGGCATGGTGGTGGTTGACGAAGAACACGATCAGTCCTACAAACAACACGATCCGGCGCCGCGATACCACGCGCGGGATGCAGCCATCTATCTGGCCCATCAGTTTGGCGGCAAGAGCGTTTTGGGCAGCGCTACACCCAGTCTGGAGAGCTATACCAATGCGCTGGATCAGAAGTACGGCCTGGTGCGTTTGAGTGAACGCTTTAGCGGGCAGAAGTTGCCCGATGTGCAGGTGGTCAATCTCAAGGAGGAACAGCACAAACAGCGGCTCAGCGGGCACTTATCCGATACGCTGATCGAGAAGATGAACAGCGCGCTGGAGCGGGGGGAGCAGATCATTCTGTTCCAGAACCGGCGGGGCTATGCGCCCACGATTCGCTGCGGGCAGTGCGGCTGGGTGCCACAGTGTGTGCATTGCGATGTGAGTCTGACTTATCACAAAAACAGCGATCAGCTTCGATGCCATCTGTGCGGGTATCGCAAGCCGGGACTGAGTAGCTGTCCTTCCTGTGGAAGCGGGCAGTTGCACTACCAGGGCTTCGGTACCGAGAAGATTGAAGACGAACTGGCCCTGAGGTTTACATCGGCCAGGGTAGCCCGAATGGATCTGGACACCGTGAGCGGAAAAAGGGATCACGAACGCCTGATCAGCGAGTTTGAGCAGAGAGATGTCGATGTGCTGGTGGGTACGCAGATGGTCACCAAGGGATTGGACTTCGCGGGGGTGAGTCTGGTGGGCATCTTGAACGCAGATGCGCTGCTGTGGTTTCCGGATTTTCGCTCAACAGAGAGGGCCTTTCAGCTCATGGCCCAGGTGAGCGGAAGGGCCGGGCGGGCCGGGCACGGTGAGGTGCTCATTCAGACCTGGGAGCCCGGTAGGGTGATCTTCCAGCAGGTGATTGGCCACGATTATGAGGCTTTTTATCAGGCGGAGATCGCTCAGCGCCGGGCCTGGACCTACCCGCCTTTCCGCCGTCTGATCCGCCTGACGCTGAAGCACCGGGATGCAGAGAAGGTGGGCAATGCGGCCCGATTTGTAGCCACGGCCCTGCAAAAAGGCCTGGGAAAAAGGGTTCTGGGACCCGCGGTTCCGCCGGTGGGCCGGGTGCGCAGTCGCTATCTGCAAGAGTTGTTGCTGAAGCTGGAAAAGTCTCCGCAGGTTGCCCAACTGGCTCGCCGGCAATTGAGACAGGTTCTGGATCAGTTGGCGGTTCACCCCCAGTTCAAGTCGGTGGAACTGGCCATCAATGTCGATCCCATGTAAGCCAGGCGTTCACTTGCCCTTCCCCTGAAAGATGATGAGCAGGGTGTAGAGCATGATCTTAAAGTCTATGCCCAGGCTCATGTTTTCGATGTAGAGCAGGTCGTACTTCATGCGCTGCACCATCTCGTCCAGGGTGGAGGCGTAACCGAACTTGACCATGCCCCAGGAGGTCAGTCCGGGTTTGACTTTGTGCAGGTGGCGGTAGGCGGGGGCGCGTTTGACCAGGCGGTCGTAGAAGAATTTTCGCTCCGGGCGCGGGCCGACCAATGACATATCACCTACTAATATGTTATAAAACTGCGGAAGTTCGTCGAATCTCCATTTGCGCATGACCCGGCCCCAGGGGGTGATGCGGGCATCGTCATCGGAGCTAAGCAAAGGGCCTTCGGGCTCTGAGTTGACATACATGGACCTGAACTTGACAATGCGAAAGGGCTTTCGATACAGACCCAGACGTTCCTGACGGTAAAAGACCGGACCAGAAGATGAACGGCGGACTTTAAAGGCAATAAAAACATATAACCACCAAAACAAGATAAACACCATCAATGCCGCGATGATGTCCAGACCCCGCTTGATGTGCCGTTGCCAGGCGGGCATCATATCCGGATAGAGTTCAATGAGAATGGCGCCGTGCACATGGTTCATGCGCACCGATCCGGAGATGATGTCATAGACATCGGCCCGAATGCGAAGGACCACATCGCGGGTAGCCAGATCGTTGAGAATTTGTTCCAGCAGATCGTGCTCCTTGTCCTCCAGGGCGATGATCACTTCGTCGATGATGCGCTCGTCGATGATGCGGTTCAGGTCGTCCAGTTTGCCCAGATTGGGCAGTCGTTCGCTCAGCGAGTGATGGGTATCTCCATTGGCGTGCGCGTATCCCACAAAGCGAAAGCCCAGAGAGCGCTCTCGCTCACTCAATTCCCGATAGAGTTGCAGAGCTTCCGGACCGGCTCCGATCACGAGGGTATTGTAGCCGACTTTCCCCCGTTCAAGCTGCCTTTTGGCGCGGGTGAGCTGCACCATTCTGAACACGGTGGTCAGCCCGAAATGCGCGCTGAACAAAAACAAAAAACTCAGATAATAATCGCGGTAAGAGCTGACATAGTCGTCCAGGAGCAGGGCGAAGAACAATACCGTCACCCCGATAAGGGTGCAGAACAACGTGAGACTGAGCTCGGCCCAGCGACTCTTGCGGTAGATGTCCGAATAGGTTCCGGCCAGGAAATACAGCAGCAGCCAGCAGAGGGGTATGAGGCTGATGCCATACCAAAACTTTGGATCGAGATGGGCGCTGAATTCGGCCATGGAGTTGAAGTCCTCCATGACGTATTTGCGATACATGAAAAAGATAGCCCAGGCCAGAGCTGCTGCAAAGAAATCGCAGAGCACATAGCTGAACAATCCTATTCGCTTGCGCTGCCGCATGGGCCTTAGCGATAAAGAATTTTGAGATTATCGATCAGTATCTCGCCCTGAGCCGGGCTGTCACTGCCCTGGGCCTGTATAGAAACCTGATACAAGGCACCGACCTGAAGACCGAGCTGCTCGGTTAGATAGATGTAAATCTTATTCCAATCGGCACGCGGCGCAACGGTGACCACATAGCTGTTGAGCGGCAGGGCGCTTCCGGTCGGCGTACTTCGCACTACGATATCAAAGGGCAGATTGCAGCGGTAGTCCAGCTCCAGATAGACCGGTCTGCCCCCCTGATCGGGCAGGACCATGGTGGTGCTGCGCAATTCTATGGCCTGAGAAGAGCCCTCCAGACTGATCAGTCCGCTGCGATTGCCTTCAAAGATCTGATCGGGTTCGCTCGTGATGGCAAAACTGCCGGTGCTCCCGGTAGAGACGGTGAAATTATTACCGGTCTCAAAGTTCTCCAGCAAAGCAAAGACCACATCGTCCAGATAGCGCACCGAAGGCGAAAGAAACACGGTGTCCAGGGGTTGAAGATTGCGCTGCACTTCAAAGAAGCTCATCATCGGATAGGCCTCCCGGGCATTGCTGAAGCCGTTTCGCCTGATACCGGGCGAAAGGGTGATGGTCGTTTCCCCATTGGCAAAAACCGGAAAGACAGTCGGCAATTCATAGGCTGCAATGCTGATCTCATTGTCGAGCACCGCCCAGACATCGCCAAAGTTGTGAGTGAGAAAGCCTTGGGTGGAAGGGTTTCCGGTCAGCGTGATGGTATCAACTTTGATGTAAGCCGGTACGATCTCCGGAGGGTTGATGATGTTGCAGGCGGGCAGAAAGGGCAAATAGCTCAGCGCAAACATCAGCGGCAGTACACCCTTCCTAAAAAAAACCGGAGGCCACAATGGTGAAATGCGATACTGCATCGGAATAAAAGACCTTTTGATGATCTCAGGAACCATGATAAAAGTTATGTGCGGAACCTTCATCCTGATTGCTGCCTGTATCCTGCTGACCTGATGAAGGATCGCCCCCGGCCAGAAGCAGGTTGCGATTCATGCGGTCCAGTATGCGCTGGGCTAGCTCCTGGGCGCGATACCCATCCCAAAGAGATACCGGAACTTCCGTACCATACTGTATGGCATGGCAAAAAGCCTTCAATTCCTCCTCTATGGCATTGACCGAAGGACCCGGCAAAGCCTCAAAATTGATGTAGCGTCGTGCGTAGCGATCCCCGGTGTTGACTTCGATGTAGGGGCCGTTGTCCTGACCCTGATCGCTCAGGCGAAAAAGCTCGGCTCGCTTCTCGGCAAAGTCCATGGTGATGTAAGCATCCCGCTGGAAGAGCCGCATCTTCCGCATGGTCTTCAGAGAGATTCGGCTGGCGGTCAGATTGGCCACGCAACCGTTGACAAATTCTATGCGGGCATTGGCGATGTCGGGGCTGTCGCTGATCACCGAGACCCCGCTGGCGCTGACCTGACTGACCGGGGAACGCACCAGGCTGAGCACCAGATCGATGTCGTGGATCATCAAATCCATGACCACAGGAACTTCGGTTCCCCTGGGGTTGAAGGCGGCCAGACGGTGAGCTTCGATGAACATAGGATCCATGGGGTAGTCCCTCAGAGCCAGGAAGGCGGGATTGAAGCGCTCTACATGACCCACCTGGGCAATCACACCGGATTCCGGCAACAGATCAAGCAGGTGTTTTGCCTGCTCCAGGGTGGCGGCGAGGGGTTTCTCGATGAATACGTGTACACCCTTGCTGATGGCTGCCTTGGCCAGTTCGAAATGTGCCGGAGTACTGGAAACTATGACCACAGCATGACAGGCGCTGATCAGAGCCTCCGCGCTGGCGTAGAGCGGCAAGCCAAACTCCGTCTCCGCTCTGCTCGCGTTTTTGGGATCGGGGTCGTAGAAGCCTTGCAGCTCCACACCCGGAAGTTTCTGTAATAGCGATAGATGAATCCTGCCCAGGTGCCCCACACCCAGTACCCCTGTTTTGATCACGCCCTGCGCTTTAGGGCCCAAATTTAGGCAAATAGCCCTTAGCGCGACGATGAGCCCTGCCCTGTAGCCGCCATGCGCCAGTCAGGGAATTGGCCCAAAGCAGAAGCGTCAAAAAAAGCAAGCGCCGGGCGTTAAACCCGACGCTGTGCTCATTCCCTGTGAAATGGTGAAATGATTCTGACCCTTCTGTACATCAAAATCTTGCGTCTAAACTACTCAATCACTACCGAGCGAACCGCATTCCACTCCCCTGCAGCCCTCAGTAGATAGTAACCGGAGGACAAGCCTTCGACCTGAATAGTGGCCATTCCGGCATCGTTGGTCTGGGTTTGGTAAACCGCCCTTCCATCGGCTGAATACAGCACAAGTGGAACCAGGCCGATATCAGCCCCGCGGAGTTGCACGTTCAGATAGTCGGTAGTGGGGTTGGGCCAGGTATCCATGCGAACGTCGGAATCGCGCGAAGAGGGCGTGCTGAAACCCTGCAGAGCGCTGTACTCCGAACTTCCGCTGCTGCAGACGCTTTGCAGGCGCCACTCATAGGCAGTGCCCGGTTCCAGCCCGGCGATGACCCGACCGGTGCTGCTGCCCGGAAGTATGATCTGGCGGGCACCTGAGCCGCTGGCCTTGCGGCCCTGGAGGATGATCTGATCCACTCCGCTGACGGCATTCCAGGAGACCTGGGCCTTGTTGGGCGCCAGCACGGTGCTGTTCAGGCCTGTTGGCAGGCTGCAAACCGGCTCCGGGCTGATGGGGATCAAAAAGTCGGCCCCGCCGTTGTTGTTCCAGGTATCGTTGTCATAGTGAATCACAAAGTTGATGGCCTCAACTGCCTGGGCTGCGTTGTTGAAAGGGCCCAGAGTTATGGTTAGCGCGCCCAGAGCATCGGGCCCGCTCATGGCGCTTTCCACCGCCGGACCGGAGCCCCCAAACAAGAAGGAGCCTGTGGGTCGGTAAGCCGGAATGGGGGTTTGCCAATTGCTGCCTCCGCTGCGAACAGCCCAGTGCAGGTTGGCACCCATGGTAGCTCCGCCTACGGTAATGGTGACCATTTGCCCTGCATTGGGTGCCGAAGGTGCCCAGCTCACTCCGATGGGCGGAGTGGTTCCGCCGCTGAGAATGATGCGGTAATCGGCCCCGCCGTTGTTGTCCCAGGTGTCATTGTCAAAGTGAATGACAAAATCAACAGCAGCGGGTTCCTGCGAAGCATTGTTGAACGGACCGATCTGCAGGCTGAGGTTGCCGCTGGAATCCGGTCCGGCAAACGGGGTTTCCACCGCACCACTTCCAGGCCAAAGCGTGGTTCCGGGTGGGCGATAAGGGGCGATGGGGCGGGTAAAATCAACACCCCCAACCGTAAGACCCCAATGGAGCTTGGCCGGCTGGTTGGCCGCGGTCACGTTGACCGTGATCACATCGCTCAGCGCGGGGCTGGGGGGAGTCCAGGAAACGGCATAACCACTGCCTGGGCCGCCGCCTCCAACAGGCGTGCTCTCTCCCACATAGACATGCTGTATAGGAGTTTGGGTGATGTTGCCCGAAGCATCGATGGCGCGCACGTAGTAGTCCACCAGGGTCTCGCTCAGACCCTCAATCTTGGCGTAGTACTGATTGGCGATTTGATCGGGAAGGATGAAGAAGTTGATCTCCGGATTGCCGGTGATGTTGCCGACAGGCATGATGCGCTCATCCATATCGATGAACTGCCAGGGTCCTACTCCGGGACCGC
Organism: Chitinophagales bacterium; assembly: GCA_041751015.1. GTDB lineage: Bacteria > Bacteroidota > Bacteroidia > Chitinophagales > BACL12 > WGOA01. Next base: position 21,263 of record JBGSYF010000001.1, on the reverse strand, counting down.
CCGCATAGGTCTCATTCTCGTCATTGCCCATGGGATTGACCCCATCGGCATCAATGCGATAGGCGAGCTGGATCTGGCTCAGGCCATTGACGTCGTAAGCCATGGTCCACACGGTGAAGTCCGAAGGATTGGAAAATTGCGTGTAGCCGTAATTGGGACCAAAACCCGTTCCACCCGGATTATAAGGGTAACGCTGGGGAATGAAGACCGAAGGGGGCGTGTTGTCCACGCCGGGGTTGGCGGCGATGGCCAGATTGGCGTACTGGATGGCGCGGTTGCCGGCCAGGGTCTGCTTAACCTCCATGTCCAGGGAAGCGCCATAGTACATATAACCGCTATTGTAAGCCGGCAAAAGGAAATGCCAGGCCAGTTCGGCATTGGTGGAACTGGGACCGGGATAGACCACGCGGTTCATGTTGACCGCCGGGCTCAGATCTTCGGCCATCTGAACGTGATTCTCTGCGGCCGTCAGCACCGCCCAGTTGCGCACATCTTCAGTCCATCCGTTGGGGTCAAATTCGTGGGTTGCCGGATTGAACTGGGGCCACATCCAGTTGAGGAATTGGGGAGAGCCCCAATCGTTCTCCGCATTGACCCAGGAACCGTCTTCGACGTGTACAATGTCCGAAGGGGGAACCGGGTGGTCGTTGAGGTATTGCTGTATGGTGGTGGGAACGATGCCTACTGCACTGGCTGCTGCGGCGAAGTTGGGCACGTCTTCCATGTAGTAGCTGAAACCACCCCCATAGGCGTTGTCGCCGTCGTGGGCCAGCAGCACCAGGCTCGGGCGGCCGGGAAGCTGATAGGGCGCGACATTGGCGGTGATCTCTCCGGTGCCCATCGGCGAGTAACCGTCCTTGTAGCTCAGCAGATCGTCCATGGGAACGGCGATCATCTTGTATTCCGCACCGCTGGCCGGATCCACATAGCGCATGTAATGGGGTAGGTAGCAGATCGGGGCGGCGAAAGCTCCCCCGCGGCCGTCAATCTGTCCATTCCACCAGTTGTTGCCGGTCATGGAGGTGATGTCCGCGCGGTTGGGGGGATCGTAGTTGCAGACATTGGTGCCAAAGCTCAGCGGGTAGTCCGCAAGGGTGCGGGCAATGTGTGCACCGGCGACTACGCTCCACTCAAAACCCTCTTCGACCAGCACCTTGATGTTGCGCTCGGAGAAAGAGCACTCCGCCGGCCAATAGCCCTTGGAGTAATTGGGATTGGTGCCGAAGTTGGCGGCATAGGCCACTTTGTGTGCCCTGATCTGCTTGCGCAGAACCGCATCGCTGATCAGCGGGCTGAGCGCGTGGTGCATGGTAAAGCCGGTCAGGTCCATGCGGGGTTTGCCCGCCGGGGTGGTCCAGCTTCTGGCCGTCTGGTAGTTGTTCTTCCACGAAGGGCTGTAGCCCCACTGAAAAGCGTCGGCCAGCGAGTTGACGTTCTCAATCAGATCGCCGGAATAGTTGACCTGAGCTCCCGCTTCGGGATAGCCCAGCAGGGTTTGCACCGCGTCCTTGGCTCGCCACTGGTAAACCGCCACGCGGTCGGCCTTGGAGAAGATCTCCTCCAGGTCGTTGAGCGGGTGGGCCAGTCCGTCGGAATAGACGTTTCCGCCCGAAAACTTGAGATCCTGGCTCTCCTTGACCATCTGGTAACGGTAGGGATTGCTCTGACTCATCTCGGGCCAATAAGTGGGCTGTTCCAGGTGCCAGAGCCAGGTGGTGTGCACCTGCGCATCTGCCGGGGCCATCCAGAAAAGGAGGGCTACTGCGGCAGCCGCTGCGGCCTGCCGGGCTGTGGAAAAGATGTTTTCAGGAGTAGGAGTTGACATGGGTCTAAGGTAAGGCGATTTTTAATTGATAGTGTAAAAAGGACACGAAGCAGAAATTTTTTTTAGGTGGAAGGGCGGCGCGGGGTTTTGTGGAAGTTTTCAGGGGTTTTACCCTGGTTTTTCCAGGGTCTTTTGGTGGTTTTTTTCCGGGTCGAAGGGCCGGGCGGCTTCGCTTCAAAAGGGCTTTTCAACAGCGGTGATATGCGCTTTTGGCGCTGGCGCTTGACCCTTTAGAAATGCTTTAGCTTTGCGCCCTGTGAACCACGAGGGCCAATATCGGAGCGTCGCCTTTCACACCCTGGGCTGCAAACTGAACTTTTCAGAGAGTTCAACCCTCAGCCGCATGCTGGTGCAGGAGGGCTTTGTTCCGGTGCCTTTCGACCAGAAAGCGAGCGTTTACGTGATCAATACCTGCTCGGTCACCGAGCACGCCGACCGCAAGTGCCGCAGCGTGGTGCGACAGGCGCTCCGGCGTTCGCCCGGGGCTTTTGTGGTGGTGCTGGGTTGTTACGCACAGCTCAAACCGGCGGAGATTGCCGCCATTCCCGGGGTGGACCTGGTGCTGGGCGCTGCCGAGAAGTTTCGGCTTGCGGAGTTCCTCAAAGACCTGAGCAAGAATTCATCGGGCGAGTACCACTGCGGCGACATCGGGCAATTGGATCAGTTTGTGCCGAGCTGGTCGCAGGGGGATCGCACCCGCACCTTCCTGAAAGTTCAGGATGGCTGCGACTACAATTGTTCGTTTTGCACCATTCCGCTGGCCAGGGGCCGCAGCCGCAGCGAGCGCATCTCCGGGGTGTTGAGAAGGGCGGAGCAACTGGCCAGAGAAGGGGTGCGCGAGATCGTGCTGAGCGGCATCAATCTCGGCGACTTTGGGCGCGGGTCGGGCGGGCAAGGAGCCGCCGGGCGGGAAGCTGTGCAACTGTCCGCCGCTGGGCGGGAGCCTGCGCGGGTCCAGAACCAGGTCAAGCCTCGGAGACAGGAGCGATTTGCAGATCTGATCCGCGCTCTGGATGAGCTTGAGCTTCCTCTGCGCTACCGGATTTCTTCGATTGAGCCCAATCTGCTGGACGATGAGATCATTCATCTTGTGGCGGGCTCGCGGAGTTTTGTGCCGCATTTCCACATACCGCTTCAAAGTGGGAGCAATCGGATTCTGGGCCTGATGAAACGGCGCTACCGTCGGGAGTTGTATGCGAGCCGGGTGGAGCAGATTCGGTCGCTGATGCCGGATGCGGCCATTGGCGTTGATGTGATCGTTGGCTTTCCGGGCGAAGGGGAGTCGGAGTTTGAGCATACCTGGCGCTTCTTGGATGAGCTTGCCGTGGACTATCTGCATGTCTTTCCCTACTCGGAGCGGGAAAATACGCCCGCTGTTGACCTGCCCGATGCCGTGGATCAGGGCGAGCGCATGCAGCGCAGCCGGGTCCTGCAATCGCTTTCTTCAAAAAAGCGAAGGGCTTTGCACCTGCGATGCGAAGGGCAGATCAGAGCCGTGCTCTTTGAGCACGCGGATCACAACGGAGAGATGCAGGGCTTCAGCGACAATTACATCAAGGTTCGAGCGCCCTTCGACCATCTAGTGGCCGGAAGCATTTGCCGGGTTGAACTCGGCGGGCCGGATTCAGAAGGCTTGAGCAGCGGAAGACTATTGGGCAAAGGCAGTTTGATTCGCCCTGAAATACACCAATTCCACCGATGACCTGTTACCCCAAGATTTCCGACCTGATCAACGATTGGTTCGGCACTTCGATCAATCTTCCGATTCAGAGTTTTGGATTCTTTGTGGCGCTGGCTTTTGGCGCGGGTGCCTGGATGATTGTGCATCTGCTCAAGCAGAAGGAGCGCGCGGGTTTGATGCCCCCGGGTACGGAGCGCGTCCTGGTGGGTGCTCCGGCTACGCCCTGGGAACTGTTGAGCAACGCTTTTATAGGTCTTTTAATCGGATATAAAATTGTTCCGATTATTGGTCAGTGGTCGGCCTTTGCCGAAAACCCGCAAGAGTTTTTGTTTGCCCCAAATGGAAGTGCGGTCGCAGGCATCATAGGTGCTCTGGCCGTTGGCGGGCTCAAGTGGTGGGAGAAGCGCCGCGAACAGTTGGAGAAACCGGAGTGGAAGACCTTTACGGTCTGGCCTCATCAGCGCATCGGGGACATCGTGACCATTGCCGCGATCACCGGTATTCTGGGTGCCCGCGGATTGTCTATGATGGAGGAAGGTGGCTTCCGGGATTTCCTGCGCAATCCCGGGGAGAACTTCTTCAGCGGCCTGAGCATTTACGGGGGTTTGCTGTTGGGCATACCCTCGGTGATTCTCTACGCCTGGCGCAAAAAAATCAACATTCTTCACATGGGTGACGCCGGAGGTGTGGCGCTGATGCTGGCCTATGCGGTGGGCCGCCTGGGCTGTCATGTTTCGGGCGACGGGGATTGGGGCATCGTCAACAATGCGCCCAAACCGGGCTGGCTGAGCTGGGCACCGGATTGGGTTTGGGCTTATAATTATCCCAACAATGTGAATGGTTGGTGCAGCCCAACCGGACCTGGGCCGGATGCGCCTGTGTGTTCATTTGCACAAACTCCGTATTTGATTGAGCCGGTCTTCCCCACGCCCATCTACGAGATCATCATGTCACTGATGATCGTGGGTTTCTTGCTGTGGTTGGGCAAACGACTGAGCGCCCCCGGTATGTTGTTTGGTGTGTTCTTTATTCTAAATGGTATAGAGCGTTTTTTAATAGAAAAAATAAGAATAAATACAGCCTACGATAGTTTTGGCGGAATGACTCAGGCGGAGTTTATCGCCATTGGATTTGTTCTGTTTGGGCTGGCGTTTATGACCTACACCTGGCGTAGGGCTAAGAATCAGGTTGGGGGAGCTTGAGTAGGTTGCGCTGTGGCGGCTTTAACTCCCCTTTAACTACAAGTTGTTCTATGAATGCTTAGTTTAGTTGCATGTTGCAACTAAGTGTTCCCTCTGGAATGCCCCCCTCCCCTCCCGGCCATTGGCTGGTTGGAACAGGTCGGGAATTCAGCCGTGATCCGGTGGCTTACATCAATCGCTATTCCAAGGATTACGGACCGGTTTGGACCATGATGTCGCGGATTCGGAAGGTGATCATCCTGATGGATCCGGAGTGGATCAAGTATGTTCTCGCAGAGAATCAGAAAAATTATCATAAAAGTTTTGGATATGATTTGCTGAGGCCTCTTCTGGGCAATGGCCTATTGACCAGCGAAGGGGATTTCTGGATGCGGCAGCGGCGGCTGATGCAGCCTTCCTTTCACAAAACGGCCATCCAGAGCTATGTCGATATCATGATCGAGGAGGCAGAGCGCTGCGTTGATCGCTTGAAGGCCGCTGCGGCCGCTGGGCAAGTGGTGAACATATCCAACGAAATGAGCCGTGTTACGATGGCCATTGTTTCGCGCAGCATGTTGGGGATGGTGGTGCCCGGTGACATGGACCGGATTGCCGCCTCGCTGGAGGTGGCTAACCGCGATGCCAACAACCGCATTCAACAGCCCATCACGCTGCCGATGTATGTGCCGACCCCGGGCAATCTCAAGGTGCGCAAAGCCCTGAGCGATCTGGATCAGATCATTCACGCTTTAATTTCGGAACGCCGGAAGAGCGGGGAGCGCGGCACGGATTTGCTCAGCCTGCTGCTGGAAACCCGGGATGCGGATACCGGTGAAAGCATGAGCGATCAGCAGTTGCGCGACGAGATTGCCACCATCTTCATCGCTGGTCACGAGACGACAGCGAACGCGCTGAGCTGGACCCTGTATGCCCTTTCGGCCAATCAAAGGGTTGAAGAAAAGCTGCTGGCCGAGATTGATGCGGCTGGGAGTGCAGCGGTTGATCCCATGGGGCTACCCTATGTGAGACTGGTAGCTAAAGAGAGTTTGCGGCTCTATCCACCGGCGTGGATTGTGGGGCGAAAACCCATTGAAGATGATCATATAGCTGGTCACTTAATTCCTAAGGGGAGCAATGTGCTGATGCCCACAGTTAGCATACAGCGAAATCCGGAATACTGGCCCGATCCCCTGACTTACAAGCCGGAGCGCCACGATGAGGAGAGGGTCAAATCCCTGCCCAAGTACGCGTACTTCCCCTTTGGCGGCGGACCCAGAATCTGCATCGGCCTCAATTTTGCCTGGATGGAGATGCACTTGCTGCTCCCTATTCTATTGCGTGAATTGCGATTCGTCAACAGCCGGGAGCAGCATCCTGCACTGGAACACCTCATCACCCTTCACCCCAAGGGGGGGATCTGGCTGCAGCCTCAATTGAGGCATGGGTAAGGGGGGGGGCTCAGGCTCCTGCCTCAGCCACCTTGGGCACCTCGATGCCGTAGATACCGCTGTACTTGCGCCGGGCGTAGTCCATGAAGCAGTCAAATTGCAAGGGCTGTCCGGTGATGCGCAGACAGAGCTCTTCTGAACTGAAACGCCTGCCGTGCGCGTGGATGTGCTGGCGCAACCAGGCCAATAACGCAGAACTTTGACCGGTGCTGAGCTGCTTTTCGAGCCCGGGAATGTCTTTGGTGGCTTGCTGATAGAGTTGGGCGGCGTAGAAACTGCCCAGTGAATAGGTTGGAAAATACCCAATGCTGCCGTGAGACCAGTGGATGTCCTGCAGCACACCGCGCTTTTGATCCGGAACCTCCAGACCGAGGAAGGTCTTGTAGCGGTCGGCCCAGATCTCCGGCAAGTCGCGGACTTCCAGACTGCCTTCGATCAGCCCGACTTCGATCTCAAAGCGGATCATGACGTGGAAGTGGTAGGTGAGCTCATCGGACTCCGTGCGGATAAGCGAGGGCTTGACCTTGTTGATGGCTCGGTAGAACTGCTCCAGACTTACGTCGCCGAAGGCATCGGGTAAGCGCTTCTGCAATTCGGGGTAGAATGAGGTCCAGAAAGGCAGGGCCCGGCCTACATTGTTCTCCCACAGACGGCTCTGGCTCTCGTGTATGCCCAAAGAAGTGGCTTCTGCGGCGGGAAGGCCGTACTGTTCAATGGGCAGACCTTGTTCGTACAGCGCGTGTCCGCCTTCGTGGATGCAGCTCCAGAGCATCTCGTTGAAATTGGCCTCACTCACCCGCGTGGTGACCCGCACATCGTTCGGTCCGAAGGAGGTGGTGAAGGGATGGGTGCTGATGTCCTGACGGCCCCTGTTGAAATCATAGCCCATGCTTTTGAGCACATCAATGCCGAATTGCCACTGGACTTCCTGCTGGAAATGGCCTCTGAGAAAGCTGTCGTCTACCTGAGGTCTGGCCTGAATTTGCTGCACAAACTCGTGCAGACGGGTCCTCACCCCGGCGAACAATTCCTTGAGATGGGCGGTTCGTGCGCCTTTTTCATAGGCGTCCATCAGGGCATCGTAGGGATGGTCCTCAAAGCCGAGCAAATCGGCTTCGCGCTTCTTGAGCTCCACCATGCGCTCCAATGCCGGGCGATAGGGTTCAAAATCGTTGGCATCCCGGGCCTTTCGCCACATGACAAAGGCATCGGAGCGGGCCTGACTGAGTTGTTCGACAAATTCGCGGTTGTAGCGCTGCGCTTTTCGGTAGTCGCGAAGGGATTCCCGCACATTGGCCTGCTGCACTACATCCAAAGAGCCGTCTGCCTCGAGTTGCTCCAGCCAATCCCCGAGTTCTTTGGAAGAAAAAAGGTCGTGGACCAATCCCGAGAGGGTGGAGAGCTGACGACTGCGGGTCGCTGCGGATTGGGGAGGCATATAGACCTCCTGATCCCAGCCCAATACGGCTGCGGCATTGTTCAGATCGGCTATCTCGCGAAGTTTAGCGCTGTACAGCGAATAGTTATCGGACATGATGATGGGCTTAGGAAGGATGGAGGGCCACAGTCACCTGGGAGTCAGAGACTGAGGTATTTAGGGACAAATAATAAAAAATCGGCCCATGAAAAGGGCCACATGCATAGTTTATGAGCAGCTAAATTAGTGCATTTTAGGCGGTTTAGAAGCTCCTTGAAACCCAATAAAGAGGCAATTCTGAACCACAATAGCTTCTGATTCAAGTCCTTTCTCCCTACATTTAAGGCATGTTTAAAACTTTTTTCGCCTCTGAGCAGCATGGGGCGAATACCGGGCAGCGGACTGCCGGTTCTGACAGAAAAAGCTGGATCATGCTTTTTATGGCTATGGCCCTTTGTTTTGGCGGGGCCTCGGTCAAAGCTCAGCTCTTGGTGGACAATGCGCTGAGCCCGGAGGAACTGGCTCAAAGTTTGGTAGGCTCCGGAGTGACGGTGTCCAATGTGATCATGGATTGCCCGGGCATTGCTATTGGGCGATTCGTCGGAGTGAGCACCAATCTTGGTCTGGACAGCGGTGTGATCATGACTACCGGATCCATCTTTGAAGCCGTGGGGCCGAACGATGATTCGGGTGCGGGCCTGGGAAACGGCGCTCCCGGCGATCCTCTGCTCGATGCCATCAGTTCGGTAACCACATTCGATGCCTGCGTGCTGACTTTTGATGTGGTACCGCTCGCGGATACGCTTTCATTCAGGTATGTCTTTGGATCTGAAGAATACATGGAATTTGTTTTTTCAGGATACAATGATCTTTTTGCCTTTGGCATCAGCGGTCCGGGCATAGTGGGAATTGAAAACATCGCGCTGATTCCAGGCACCTCCACACCGGTGACCATAGACAATGTCAATAGCTTTTCCTTTTCCGAATACTACATCGACAATGGAGATGGCTTTACAACACCCTTCAGCACCGATCCCTTTTACATCCAGTATGATGGTTTTACCACGGTGCTGGAGGCCAAACGGGCAGTGATTCCCTGCAATACCTATACCCTCAGGCTGGCCATCGCCGATGCCGGTGACGACGTATGGGACTCGGGTGTCTTTCTGGAGGCCGGCAGTCTGACCTCATCCGGCGTGGTGCTCAGTTCGAGCACCAGCGTGGGTTTTGGCTTTGAAAACGCCATTGAGGGCTGTGTGGACGGCTTGATCACCTTTACCCGGCTTGTGGTGGACAGCACGGCGCTGGACATCAACTATGAGGTTGGAGGAACGGCCACCAATGGAGTGGACTACCCCTTTTTGCCGGGCCTGATCAGCATTCCACCTGACTCTGCTTCAGCCTCATTGGTCATCAGCCCTTTTCTGGATGCCATACCAGAGGGCATTGAAACGGTGACCATCTACCTGGTCAGCGCCTGCGCCGATGTGCGCCTGGACAGCGTGACATTGAACATTCAGGACGAGATCATGCTGGATCTGAGCACCTCTTCGGACAGTACCATTTGCCCGGGTCAGAGTGTGTTGCTGACGGTAAGCGGAGGTTTGGACTATCTGTGGAGTCCTGCGGAAAGTCTGGACGATGCTACGAGCGCCTCTCCCCTGGCCAGTCCGCTACTGACCACTACCTACACGGTCACCACTACTCTGGGCACCTGCTCGGAATCCGCTTCAGTTGTGGTTGATGTTTCACCGCCTTTCGACTCGGATGCCGGAGATGATGTGAGCATCTGTGCGGGTGATGAAGTCACGCTGAACGGAAGCGGCGGCGTGAGCTATAGCTGGTTGCCCGAAGATGGACTGGACGATCCGTCTTCCGCTTCTCCTTTGGCATCTCCCCTTTTGACAACTACCTATCAGATGACGGCCAGCGACGGAGCGGGTTGCATCTCAATTGATGAGGTGACCGTGACGGTTTTTCCTCTTCCCGATGCTCAGGCCAGCCCCGATACCACGGTCTGTCCGGGTTCGGTGATCAGGCTGGAATCCAGCGGGGGGGTGTTGTATGCCTGGAGCCCCGAAGGCGGCCTGGACGACCCGGCAAGCCCCTTCCCCCTGTTGACGGTGGAAGGGCCGCTCAGCCTGAGCGTCCTGGTGACGGATGCCAATGGTTGCTTTGCTGAGGCCACTATTGAGGTGTTGACCGAAGACTTTCCCGAGGTGGATGCGGGCTTGGATACTCTGGTGTTTTTGGGCGAAACGGTGCAGCTCAACGGATCGGGGACCGGCTTCTTGATGTGGAGCCCTTCGACCGGACTGAGCGATCCTGCATTGGCCAATCCGATGGCCGGACCAGAGCAGAGCACCTGGTATGTTTTGAGCTCCTCTTCGCCCATTGGCTGTGTTTCCCTGGATTCGATGCTCCTGTCTGTGATCTACAACCCCATCGTGGAGTTCCCCAACGCCTTTTCGCCCAATGGAGACGGGCTCAACGACGAGTTCATGGTCATTGTGCGCGGGCCGGTCAACGTGGAGGCCTTCCGGATCTTCAATCGCTGGGGCGAATTGGTCTTTGAGTCGCTGAACGCCGATGCGGGCTGGGATGGCACGTACAAAGGCCAGGCTCAGGATGTGGGTGCTTATGTATACTACTTTCTCGGTCGCGATCCGGACGGGGTCCTGATTGAGCGAAGGGGAACCCTGCATTTACTGCGATGAAAAGGACAATTTCGGGTCGTGATTTGGGCGTGATCATGGGCAAATTCCCTTTGAAGGGTTTGGTTAACCTTGGGATAGTCCTTACTTTTAAGTTTGGCGGCCTGCGCTCAGTTCAAATAGCTACACATAAAACATTAATCATATAATTTATTTTGTTAATATAAATGGCAAATGCTGATTAACGCTTTGAAAAATCCCTTGTTCTGCACCCTTGTGTTTGTGATCGCAGGCATGGGTTTGACGCGCGCTCAACTCAGCGTGGACAATACCCTGACGGCCTCAGAATTGGCTCAGAGTCTTGCCGGGCCGGGTGTGGTGATCTCGGGAGCTACCCTGAATTGCGGTGTCGGAGGATCGGGTTCATTTGACGGTACCGCCACTTACCTGCCTCTGGATAGCGGTATCATCTTATCGACCGGTCTGGCCACTACAGCCATCGGACCCAACAACAGCGGGAGCGCCGGCACCGATCTTTTTCGCCCCGGGGATCCTGCACTGACGGCTTTTTCGGGCGGTCCGACTTACGATGCCTGTATTCTGGAGTTTGATGTGGAGGTCTCTGCTGATACCCTCAAGTTCAATTACATCTTTGGTTCAGAGGAGTATCAGGAGTTTGTCGGTTCATCCTACAATGATGTATTTGCCTTTTGGATTGATGGCCCCGGTATTCCGGTGCCGCAAAACATGGCCATTGTACCGGGAACAGCTGTTCCCGTGGCCATCAACAACGTTAACCACATTACGTTCTCCGCGTATTATCAGTTTAACGGCGATGGCTTTACTCCGCCTTATTCAGCCGATGCGGGATATGTGCAATACGACGGCATGACCGTGGTGATGGAAGCGCGGGCAAATGTCATTCCCTGCGAAACCTATCACCTCAAGCTGGCTATTGCCGATGGTTTTGACGGCATCTACGACTCGGGAGTGTTCATCGAAGCCGGCAGCCTTTCCAGCGAAGGCATATCGCTGAGTTCCCGCACGACGGTTGCTGAAGGTTTTGAGAATGCGATCGAAGGCTGTGTAGATGGCATCATCACTTTCACGCCCAACCCAATTCCAGTGGACACTTTTGTGTTGCATTTTGAGATTGGAGGAACGGCCACCAATGGTGTGGACTACGTGGAGATTGCCGACAGCATTGTTCTACTGCCAGGCATGGAGTTTTACGATCTGTACATCATCCCCTATGTTGACGCTATCCCGGAGGGTTTGGAAACCGTTGTTATTTATCTGCTGAATGAGTGTACCGGACTGCCGAAAGATTCAGCAGTTATGTATATTCAGGACGGCATATACTTAGAGGCTTTAGCTGATCCCGATGCCCCGGTATGCCCTGAAGCACCTGTGCTGATCAGTGCGGAAGGCGCTGTGGTGTACACCTGGCCCCCAAGAGGGGACTGGCCCGGATTTGTGGGTTCTGACACCCTGATTTTCCCGACAGTCAGTGCCTGGTATGTCGTGGAGACCGAATTGGGTTCCTGCTCGGAGATCGATTCGGTGTTTGTGGAAGTGGTGATACCCCCTGTGGCGGACGCAGGAGGGGATATAGATCTCTGCATTGGCTCGGAGGCAACCTTGAACGGCAGCGGTGGCCTGACCTATCAGTGGGAACCAACTACGTCACTGGACAATCCTCTGCTCCCCAACCCGACTACGAATACGGTAGTGGATATTACCTATACCCTTGTTGTGACCGATGCCTCTGGTTGCTCGGATACGGCAGAGGCTGTAGTGACCATCAGACCGCTTCCGGTGGCCAGCGTCACTCCAGTAGAGGCCTTTATCTGCCCGGGTGAAGAGCTTCCCCTGCTGGCCGAAGGAGGGGTGGCTTATTCCTGGAGCCCTCCGGACGGACTGGACAATGCCTCTATTGCCAATCCGGTGTTGACGGGAACCATTACCAGCTTTTACACGGTGGAGGTGCTGGATATCTACGGCTGTGCCAGTGAGGCCTACATCAGTGTGCGGGTGGATGTGTTTCCGAGTGTAGAAGCCGGTGAACAGGTGATCATCGATCTGGGGCAAAGTGTACAGTTGGACGGTTCGGCAACAAACAACTACATTTGGTCGCCTGAGTCCACTTTGGACAATCCCGGCATACTCAACCCCTTTGCCACTCCGGACATAAGCACTTGGTATGTACTCAGTGCCACCTCGGATGCGGGTTGTGTGACCAGGGACTCTGTATTGATCATCGTGATTGAACCGCCTACTGTGATCATTCCCAATGCTTTTACGCCCAATGGAGATGGCCTGCACGATCTGCTTCGCCCTGTAGTCACCCGCGATTACGAGGGTACCGAAGTGGATTTCAGAGTCTTCAACCGCTGGGGCGAAACCGTTTTCCAGTCCAATGATCTTCATCAGGGATGGGATGGCACTTTTCAGGGTGTTCATCAGGAAATCGGGTCTTATGTCTATATATTTGTCGGAACCGACCGTCAGGGAGAAACTTTTACCCTGACGGGCAATGTAACGCTGCTGCGCTAAACGTCATCACCTCCACCATGAAGCACTTCAACGCCTCTATTCTGGCTATCCTGGTTCTGCTGAGCTTTGGCTTAAGGGCTCAGGATATCCACTTTTCCCAGTACAACGCCTCACCCCTGACCCTGAACCCGGCGCAGACCGGCAATTTCGATTGCGATTTCCGCGCGGGGGTCAATTACCGAAATCAGTGGGCGAGTGTGGCCTCTCCTTTTGTAACCTATGCCGGTTTCTTCGACATGCCGCTCAAGAATGTGGGTGGCTTTGACGAAGGAGATCAGATTGGCGCAGGTCTGTACCTCTTCAACGACCGCGCCGGAGAGGGCATCATGAGCAATTTTCAGGTGGTGCTCAACGGGGCATACCACAAGGCTCTTGGAGCCAATGCCCAACACCGTCTTTCGCTGGGCGTGGGTTTGGGTTTTATGCAGAAGCGACTGGACCAAAGCCGCCTGATCTGGGGCAGCCAGTGGACCGGTGACGGCTTTGATCCCACGCAGAGCAGCGGAGAGAACTTTGTCGATGGCACATCCTTTGGTAATTTTAATATAGATGTTGGCTTGATGTTTAAGTCCTCCGCACTGGATGGACGCCTTGCCTATGAGGCGGGTGGAACGATTTTCCATCTCACCACTCCAACGGAGAATTTCCTGACCACAGGGGAAGAAAATGAACTGGGTATGCGCTACCTGGGTCATGCCCGGGCCATCTACATGATCAACGACAAGTTCAGCGTAATGCCCTCTTTGCTTTACATGAACCAGAGCAAGGCACAGGAAATGATAGCCGGGTCTGATTTCGGCTATCAGATCAACAGCGGTGGGTTTATGGGCACTGCCAGCATTGGTGCGCATTACCGCTTTGACGATGCCGTGATTGCCGTTGTGGGTTTGGACTACCAGAACTTCCGCTTTGGCTTCAGCTATGACATTACAACCTCATCACTGACCAATGCGGTCAACGGGGGGGTAGGCGGTTTTGAGCTGAGCCTGATCTATCGCGCTTGCTCGCTGCCGATCATTCCCAAAGAATACATCATGCCTTGCCCGCGTTACTAAGAGGGGCATGTTGAGCGGAAAGCACTGACGTTTTGCCATCCTTCCACTCCGATTTCCATGGCCTATGCCGGTTGAAGCCCGGACATCCAAATTGAAAAGCACTTAATCCTCATATGAGAATTTCTATCCTGTTCTTCGCCTTCTTCTTCTTCTCGGCCCAATTCCTTCAGGCCCAGAAAGCGGAAAAGCCTCTGAGCGATGCTAAAAAGAAAGAGTTGGCTGAGGCCCTAATGGCCGCGGGCAGCTACTACAATGCCAACGATCTGTTTCAGGAGCTGTACAACAGCAAGGCCAGCCCGGAATTGGCCTGGCAGATTGCTGATGCTTACTACCAGAGCCGCGATTATCCCAATGCGCTGATCTGGTATGGCAAGGTGTGGAAAGAAGCTCCGACCGTCTATCCGGATGCGCAGTTCTACTATGCCAAATGCCTGAAGATGAACGCCCGCTATGACGAAGCCGCCACAGAATTTGAGGCCTTTAGAAAGAATACCAACGTCAGGGGTGCTGATGCGGCAATCATGAAACGCAATGCTCGAGATGAAGCCAAGGGCTGCGAGTTGGCCAAACTCATCATGGGTGAACCCATCGATATGAATATTGAGCCCATGGGACCCAAAGTCAATGCGGCCTATACTGAGTTCTCGCCCTTTCCGGTCAACAACGATGAATTGGTTTTCGCCAGCTTGAGAACGGACTCTGTAGTGGTCATGGGAACCAGCCGCAAGACCACCATGCGGTCTAAATTTTATACCTCGCGCCGCAGCGGAGGTTCCTGGTCTGAGGCCAAGGAATACGATGAGAGCCTCAATGCCATGAATGGTCATGTGGGAAATGGCACTTTTAGTCCCGATGGCAAGAGGATGTATTTCACGGTCTGTAATCCCGCCGAAGATGTTTCAAAAATGCTCTGTGACATCTACATGGCGGAGTATCTCAACGGCGGATGGAGTAAATCCAAGAAGATCAGCGAGGTGAATGAAAATGGTTACACCACAACACATCCCACGCTGGCCACCGTCAAAGGCAAGGAGTACTTATATTTTTCTTCTGACAGACCAGGAGGCCGCGGTGGAATGGATTTGTGGTATTCTGAAGTGAGCGGCAATGGCAGCAGCCACGGCATTGCCCGCAACTGCGGTCCCAAGTTGAATACTGAACAGGATGAAGTCACCCCGTTCTGGAACGCCAAAGAAGAGTTGCTTTATTTCAGTTCGAATGGCCACATCAATATTGGCGGTCTGGATATCTTCAAGGTAGAAGGGCGCGAAAGAACATGGAAGACTCCTTTGAATGTCGGTTATCCGGTCAATTCCAATGTGGACGATTTCTACTACGTCACTGCTTCTAATGGGGAGACTGGCTTTCTGGTCTCCAATCGCGAAGGGGCTATCTCCTTGAAAAGCGCCTTTTGCTGCGATGATATCTTTGCCTTTGAGTACATCTTTCCGCCTCAGTTTGTGATCATGGGCCAGGCCTATCTGAAAGGAGCTCCGGAAAAGACTCCGATTGAAGGGGTCTTTGTCGAGCTGGGCAGCAAGGAAAAGCCCCGCATGGACAGTACCATGACGGTGCTGGAAACACCTTACGATTTCTTTTTGGGCACTACTCAGGACAACTTTGAACTGAAAGCCAACAAGGCCGGTTATACCGGAGACCGGGCAACGACCTCCACCATGGGATTGCTCAAGTCCGATACGCTCTACGTTGACTTCTATCTGGAGCCCATTGACACCACGCGCTCCATTACCATCAAAGACATCTATTACGAGTTGGACAAGGCTGACCTTAGACCTGAATCCAGGAAGGGTCTGGACTCCTTGTACAGCATCCTGATGACTTACCCGACCATACAGATTGAAATCAGCTCCCATACGGACAGCCGGGGCAGCGATAGTTACAACAATGACCTGAGCCAGCGCCGTGCCGAATCGGTGGTTCGCTATTTGGTCAATACCAAGAGTGTGCCGACCAATCGCCTGGTGGCCCGGGGTTACGGAGAGAGCAAGTTGCTCAACAAGTGCGCCGATGGTGTTCGTTGCACCGAGGAGGAGCATCAGATCAACCGCCGTACCGAGTTTAGAATTCTGGGTCAGGTGCCCGGCACCACCGTCACCTATGACAAGGCCACGATTGATGCGATGCGCGCACTGGAGCGCGAGCGCGGTGGTCTGGACAGCCGCATCAAGCAGTTGATGGAAGAAGGCGAGCTGGAACAGATTGAAGAAGAAGTCGGCAGTGGTGAGATTGACCGGGCCGTTGAACAGAGCACCGAAAGCGCGGAAAGCATCGTGGAAATAGTAGAAGAGAAGGTGACTGAACCCGCCAAGCCCGCTGAACCGAGTCTGCCCGCCATCAGCTCAGCCATTGAAGTGAAGGGAACCATGATCTTTGGGCAAGCCATGGTCAATGGTTTGGAAGAAGTGCAGTACATGTACGATGCCCGCCGTCCGGTGGTCTTTATGGGCCCGGATCTGTATAGCCGTCTGCACAAGAGCGGAACCATCACCGAGTACAAGAACAGCACCTCCGTTACCCTCGCCGATGGCACGGTAGCTCCCGGTGATATCTTCATGCTGAGTTCCCTGCAATTGGGTAGTAACCTGATCAGGAATGTAGAAGTGAAGCTCAACCCGCGCATGCCGCAAAATCTGGTGATCGGACAGCGCCTGCTGGACGAGAACAAGTGCAAATTCGACCTGAAGAAGAACACGCTGAACTGCAAGTAAGCCCAGCGACACGTATGATGCCGCGCCGCACTTCCACCCGGAAGCTGCGGCGCTTTTTTTGGGGCCGTATTAGGCGGGCGGAGGCGGCGCTTTTTTTTGATCGTTTTTGATGGGCTGTAGTAGAGAACTCTTCAAGGCCTGAACCGCAGAAAGCCTCTTTGCGCTTTATCGAGGGGCGTTTTTGGAAGTTCCCTTAACTTAGCGCCTCAATTCAGACCACTTATGAGCGTTTTGGTGAACAGGGATTCGCGCGTGATCGTGCAGGGCTTTACCGGTAAGGAAGGTACTTTTCACGCATCACAGATGATTGAATATGGAACTCAGGTTGTCGGCGGTGTCACGCCCGGCAAGGGCGGGCAACAACATCTGGACCGACCGATCTTCAATACCGTTCAGGATGCCGTGGAGCAGGCAGGAGCCAATGTTTCCATCATCTTTGTGCCGCCGGCCTTTGCCGCCGATGCGATCATGGAGGCCGCAGCATCGGGGATTGAACTGGTGGTGGCTATTAGCGAAGGCATTCCCATTCAGGACATGGTCAAGGTCAAGCGTTACGTCGACGATCGCGGTACGCGCCTGATCGGGCCAAATTGCCCCGGGGTGATCACGCCCGGGGAGGCCAAGGTGGGCATCATGCCGGGTTTCATACACCGGCCGGGTACGGTGGGCATTGTTTCGCGCTCGGGTACCCTGACTTATGAGGCAGTTGATCAGGTAACCAAGGCCGGTTTGGGGCAGTCCACTTGTATTGGAATTGGCGGCGATCCCATCATCGGGACTACGACTCTGGAGGCGGTTCAACTGCTGATGGATGATCCGGGTACGGAAGGCATCATCCTGATTGGAGAGATCGGCGGTCAGATGGAGAGCGATGCGGCGCGTTGGATTGCCGACCACGCCACTAAGCCGGTGGTGGGCTTCATCGCCGGGCGCACCGCTCCAAAAGGCAGGCGCATGGGCCATGCCGGAGCCATCATTGGCGGCGTGGAGGATACGGCTGAGGCCAAGATGGCCATCATGAAGGAGTGCGGCATCCACGTGGTGCAAACTCCCGCGGTTATTGGTGAAACCATGGCTTCTGCGCTCAGCGCTTTGGCCAGATCATAAGCAGTTATGGAAAGCATACGCGGAAAGGTTGCCCTGGTCACGGGCGGTTCAAGGGGAATTGGCGCAGCTCTGGTGCGCAGTTTTGCTGCGGCTGGAGCGAGGGTTGCTTTTACCTATCAGCGCTCAGCGGCCCCGGCGGAAGAACTGGTAGCGGAGTTGACGGCCGCAGGAGCAGAGGTCAGAACCTATGCCTCCGACGCCGCTTCCTTCGAGCAGGCCGGGCAATTGGTTGATGCTGTACTCGCGGACTTTGGACGCATTGATGCGGCCATCAACAACGCTGGAATCACCCGCGACAATCTGCTTTTGCGCATGTCCGAGGCCGAATGGGATGAGGTGCTTCAAACCAACCTCAAGTCGGTATTCAACATGACCAAACACGTGACCCGGCCCATGCTCAAGCAACGCAGCGGTTCCATCATCAATATGACGTCTATTGTTGGAATGATTGGGCAGGCCGGGCAGGCCAATTACGCGGCCTCCAAGGCCGGCATCATCGGCTTTACCAAGTCGGTGGCCAAGGAGCTGGGCTCAAGGAGCATACGCTGCAACGCCATTGCTCCCGGATTCATTGAAACCGATATGACCGCCGCCCTGGCCCCCGAGACGGCGCAGGCTTATTTCAAGCAGATTCCCCTGGGGCGCTTTGGAAAGCCGGAAGAGATTGCTGATGTCGCGTTGTTTCTGGCTTCGGATCGCTCTGCCTATGTCTCCGGCCAGGTGATCAGTGTTTGCGGGGCCCTGAATTGCTGAATTAGAAGCAACTTTATAGCGCTGCCTGAGGTGCTGAGACTGAGCTTTCTGCGCTTTGCACCTGGAGGCATTTTGCCATAGCCCGATTCTGTGCAGCGAGCTGATTCATGACTTTTTCCTATCCCCTGATCTTTGTGGTTCTGGCCTTGCTCATCGGCGCGTTGTACGCCGGGGCGATGTACTACAAAGAGCACAAGCTGGCTGCTGCGGGAAGCAGCGGCATCCTTCCCTCGTTCATACCGGCATTTCTGCGCTTTGCGGGAGTGACCCTGCTGGCTTTGCTCTTGCTTGACCCCGTGTTGAGACAGCGGCAGTTGGAGACGGAGAAACCCCTTTTGCTCTTTGCGCTGGACAACAGTTCCTCCATGCTCCTGGGCACGGATTCGCTGAAGGCCGCGGATTTTGTGGCTGAGCTCGAAAGGATGCAGGGCGCGATGGCGCAGGACTACGAAGTCAGGATGTTTCGCTTTGGAACGGGGATGGAAGAGCAGTTGGACGCCGACCCGGCTCCGGCCTTTGACGAGCCGGCCAGCGACCTCTCCGCGGCGCTCGAGAGCCTGCAGAGCCGTTTCGCCAACCGCCATGTGGGGGCCATAGTGCTGGCCAGCGACGGGATCTACAACATGGGCAACAATCCGGCCTATGGCTCAGAAGGGCTGGGCGCGCCTGTTTACACCATCGGTTTTGGCGACACCACCCGACGCCGCGATTTGCGCATAGACCGCACCTATGTCAACCGCCTGGTTTACCTCAACGATCGCTTCAATCTCAAAGTAGATGTTTCGGCGATTCACGCGCAGGGAGAAAGCGCTCCGCTCAGACTTGAACTGGTGGAAGGGTCTCAGGTCACTTTGCTGGACTCCCGAACGGTTCAACTGGACAAGGATCCTTTTTCGGGCTCGGAGGAGTTTGTGGTCCGGGCTGCAAAGGCGGGCCTGATGCAATTGCGTCTGCACTTCGGGCCTCTTCAGGGCGAATTGAGCAGGAGCAACAATCAGGTGGATGTCTTTGTGGAAGTGCTGGATGCTCGGCAGAGGATTCTGATGCTGGCCCACGCTCCGCATCCCGATCTGGCGGCCATTCGCCAGGTTCTGGAGAATCAGGGCAATTACGAAGTGGAGCTGAAGATGGCCCGGGAGTTCGATGGCGCTGTGGGCGGCTGGGATCTGGTTCTGCTGCATCAATTGCCCTCCTCTGCTTATCCGCTCAGCGAATTGATGGCGCAGATCAACACACAGGGCCTGCCCTCCTGGTTCATTCTGGGATCGCGCAGCGACCTGGAGCAGTTCAACCGCAGTCAGGATTTGTTGCGCATACGCAGTGCGGGTGGGGCGGTAAACGAAGTTCAGGCCACCGTGAATAAGGAGTTTGCCCTGTTTCAGTATTCAGAAGCGCTGGGCAATGGCATACGGCAATTCCCCCCCCTCTTTGCTCCGTTCGGGGACTACCGCCCTTCGCCCCAGGCCAGGGTCATGTTGAACCAGCGAATCGGCAAGGTGGAAAGCGGTTATCCTCTGCTGCTCTTCGGGGAGAGCCAGGGCGCCCGCCGCGCGGTGCTGGCTGCTGAAGGGTTGTTTCGCTGGCGCATGTACGATTTTATGGAGACGGGCAAGCACGAGCGATTTGAAGATTTGGTGGGACGCATTCTGCAGTACCTGGCGCTCAAGGGTGATCGCCGGCAATTCCAGACTTTCCTGCCCAGGAATTTGTTTACCGAAAAGGAGATCATCTCGGTTCAGGCCGAGTTGTACGACGAGAGCTATCAGCCCCTCAACACCCCCGACGCCTTCTTTGAGGTGATCGGTGAGGATGGGCGGCGCTACGAGTTTCGCTTCAATCGCGAAGGCACGCGCTATGTGCTCAACGCGGGTTCGCTGCCACCGGGTTCGTACCGCTACCGCTCCAGCACTGCACTCGATGGCAATGATTTTCAGGTGGAAGGGCGCTTTACCGTTGTTCCGCTGCAGTTGGAAGCCCTGGAATTGACGGCCAATCACGGCTTGCTGGCCAATCTGAGTTCGGGCAGCGGAGGGAGTTTCTTTGCGGCCGATGAGCTGGCTGCATTGCAGGACAGTCTTTTGCAAAACCCTTCCATGAAGCCCCTGCTTCACGAGAGCATTAAGACGCGCTCGGTGATCAACCTCAAGCTGATCTTCTTTGTGCTGCTGGGCTTGCTGAGTATCGAATGGTTCCTGCGCAAATGGCGGGGGGGGTACTGATGCTTACGGCTGCGTGAAGTGCGCTGGAGGGTTTCAGCGCTCGTATTTTTGAATTACAAATACATCTTCATTGGAGTGCTTCATCAGGTAGCGCTCCCGGGCAAATTTTTCTGCACGGCGGTCGTCCTGCATCAACTCATCCAGTTGGCGGGTGACCTCCTGGATCTCTGACTGGTAATAATCCAAATCTGATTGGGCGTTTCTGAGCTCCTTTTGAAGGCTTAGTCTATCTAATATGTTGAAAGAATCTATAAATGTTATAAATATAAAAAACACAACACTGACCACCACATAGCGATTCAGCATCCAGGCCGGCAACTTCAATGAGCGCAGGCGCCCGACAAAGTGCCGGGCCGATGAAGACTTCTTTCGCGATTTAGTGGTCTTGGACAAGTTAAAAGGCTTGTAAAACAATAAGCGTAAAAATACCCTGCTTACCATGCACAAACGCTCCGCTGTTCACGGAGCGTCTGTGGATAAAGAAGTTTTGCGGGCAGTGGGGCGGCTCGGGGTGCGCAGGACGAGGCCAGTTGCCGGGGCAAGGGCTGGGTGCCGGAGCCGGACTTGTGGTCCGTGGCCGAGCCGGGTGACAGGGCCCAGCGGGGTGCCGAGGCCAGGGTCGAGCGGGGTGCCGGAGC